>CAVSCF010000005.1:0-841883 GCA_963726405.1 uncultured beta proteobacterium
GCGGTGGACTCAACTGGTCGATGCAACACACTGACTGCAGTGTAGGCAGAGGGAGTGTTGCAGATGAAGCGCCGGACACGAACGTATTACACGGATGCCCAGAAGGCATTGATGTGGGAGCGCTGGAAGGAAGGCTGGACGCTCCACCAGATTGCGCAGCTGTTTAACCGACCGCACAACTCGGTGCGGGGGATCCTGTCGAGGACGGGTGGCATCCGGCCGCCATTACGCAGGCGCTGCCGTAGGTCGCTCACGCTGGCAGAGAGAGAAGAGATCTCGCGCGCCTTGGCGGAAGGCCGCTCGACCCGCTCGATTGCGTTGCGGCTTGGGCGAGCGCCCTCGACGGTGAGTCGCGAGATCAAGCGCAATGGCGGTTCACCGGGCTATCGGGCCACCGAAGCAGACGATGCTGCCTGGGACCGTGCGCTTCGCCCCAAGCTCTGCAAGCTGGTCGAGAACCGCGACCTGGCTCGCATCGTGACCGACAAGCTTCGGCTGCTGTGGTCGCCGGAACAAGTCGCCGGATGGCTCAAGCATACTTATCCGAGCGACGAGAACAGGCACGTGTCACACGAGACCATCTATCGCAGCCTCTTCATTCAGACACGAGGTGCGCTGAAGAAGGAGTTGCTGCAGTACTTGAGACGCACGCGCGGCATGCGTCGGTCTCGGCATCACACGCAGAAGACGGACAACCACGGGCAGATCCTGGGCACCGTATCGATTAGCGAACGACCGGCCTCCGCCGAGGATCGCGCAGTGCCTGGTCACTGGGAGGGAGACCTGCTGTTCGGCAGCAACAACAGCCAGATCGCCACGCTGGTCGAGCGCCAGACGCGGTACCTGATGCTCGTGAAGGTGGGCGCCAAGGACACGGAGACGGTCGTCACCGCGCTGATCAAGAATGCGCGCAAGCTGCCTCAGGAGCTCTACAAATCGCTGACGTGGGATCGAGGCAAGGAGATGGCCGACCACAAGCGATTCACGCTTGCGACCGACATCCAGGTCTACTTCTGTGACCCACAGAGTCCTTGGCAGCGCGGCAGCAACGAGAACACGAACGGCCTGCTAAGGCAGTACCTGCCTAAAGGCATCGACATCTCGGGCTACTCGCAAGCCAAACTCAACGCGGTGGCGCGGCAATTGAACCAACGGCCGAGAAAAACTCTTGGCTACGAGACACCAGCTACGATGTTCAGCCAAACCGTTGCATCGACCGGTTGAGTCCACCGCCAAAAGCAGAAGTAGGCCCTGTACGCACGTCGAAACCATTCGATAGTGATCGAAGCGACGACACAGGTCTGGCCGCGGGTAATCCTCGGTTATTGAGCTTTCTTCGCGTAGCCTGCGTCCGCGGCGGCGCTGGTTACTTTTCAGTTACCGGGCAAGCGCAGGCCCGAGCGGCTCATCGCACAAGAACACAACAGCGTTTCAAAAGGGGAAGATCCATGAACTATCTGCGCTCGGCGCCCATCCTGGCGCTGGTCATGGCGTGCCTGGTCGCCGCCTGTGGCAAGCCGCAACAACAGGTGGCGCCACAGCCATCGCTGCAGCAGGTCGATTCTGCCGACGCCATCTACACCGGCGGCGACATAGTCACACTGAACGACAAGCAACCGAGCGCGGAGGCGCTGGCCGTCAAAGGCGGCAAGATCGTGGCGGTGGGAACGTGGTCGGAAGTCGAGAAGACGCACAAGGGGGCGTCCACCCGCGTTATCGATCTCGGCGGCCGGACCCTCGTGCCAGGCTTTCTCGATGCCCACAGCCACTACTTCAGTTCGCTTACCGTCGCCAACCAGGTGAATGTCTATGCGCCACCCGCCGGGCCAGGCAAGGACCCCGCCAGCATCGTGGCCGAACTGGTGAAGTACCGGGACGCGAACAAGATTCCCGCGGGCCAGGTCATCCAGGCCTACGGCTATGACGAAAACGTCATGCCGAAGGGCGACCTGCTCAACCGGGATCATCTCGACAAAGCGCTGCCGGAAAACCCGGTGCTGGTCGGACACGTCTCGATGCATGGTGCCGTCATGAACTCGGCGGCGATGAAGAAGTGGAACATTTCCGCCAAGACCAAGACCCCGCCGGGCGGCGTCATCGTGCGCAAGCCGGGGACCAACGAGCCGTATGGCTTGATCATGGAGACCGCCTACCTGCCGGTCTTTGCGTCGTTGCCGCAGCCGACTGCCGAGCAAGAGATTGAGTGGTCCAAGGCGGGGCAGCTGCTGTTCGCGCAGCACGGCGTCACCACCGCGCACGAGGGCGCAACTCACGTCGGAGATCTGGATGTGATGGCGCGTGCGGCCGCTGGCGGCGCGACGCTCATCGACGTGATCGCGTACCCGTTCATCACCGACCTGGACGCGGTCCTCAAGAAGTATCCGAAGGAAAGCTGGGGCACCTACGAGAACCGGCTCAAGATCGGCGGCGTGAAGATCACCATTGACGGATCACCCCAGGGGAAGACCGCCTACTTCACCTCGCCCTACCTGACCGGCGGACCCGGCGGCGAGAAGAAGTGGAGCGGCGAGCTCACCTTCCCGGAAGAGGTCGTGACCAAGGCAGTGAAGGCGGTCTACGACATGGGTGTGCCACTGAACCTGCATGCCAACGGGGACGGCGCGATCGATGCGTTTCTTCGCGCGCACGAGAGCGCGGCCGCGGGTGATCTGAGCCGGGACCGGAACATCACGATGATCCACTCGCAGTTCGTGCGCAAGGACCAGCTCGACAAGTACGTTACCTACAAGATCCGCCCGTCGTTCTACACCCTGCACACCTACTACTTTGCCGAGGCGCACATCGCCAACCGCGGCAGGGAGCAGGCGATGTACATCAGCCCGATGCGCGACGCCATCGACAAGGGCTTGGTGCCGACCAATCACACCGACTTCGTCGTTGCCCCTCTCGACCAGATGTTCATGATGTGGTCCGCGGTTAACCGCCTGTCACGCGGCGGCGAGCTGATCGGCGCGGATCAGCGCATCACGCCGCTGGAGGCGCTCAAAGCCATGACGATCAATGTCGCACACCAGTACGGCGAGCAGGCGTCCAAGGGTTCGCTCGAGGCCGGCAAGCTGGCCGACCTGGTGATCCTCGATCAGAACCCATTAAAGGTCGAAGCGATGAAGATCAAGGACGTGAAAGTCGTCGAGACCATCAAGGAAGGCAAGACGATCTACAGGCGAGACGGTTGATCAAGCGGGTTGGAAGGTCCGCTCAGGGTCGCGAAGCGTCCGTCGAGTGAAGGTCGCTACGCGGCCAGAAGCGGCGGCGGCCACTCTGCGCGGTGTGTGGCGCCTATGATTTCACACTCACGCAGCCAAACCCGACCTACTTATGAACTTTACGTTGACCGCAGTACTGACGGCTGCCGGCCTGTTCGCTGGAATGCTGCTGTTCCTGGAACTCGGGCGTCGAATTGGACTACGTCGCCTCAAGCAGGAAGGAGATGGGGCGGGGGCGGGGGTCGGCGTCGTCGAAGGCGCCGTATTTGCGCTGCTTGGCCTGCTTATCGCGTTCACATTCTCTGGAGCGGCGGGTCGGTTCGAGGACAGACGCAATTTGATCGTCGATGAGGCCAACGCTGTCGGGACGGCGTACCTGCGCATAGATCTGCTGCCCGCCGCAGCGCAGGGCGAAATGCGCGATCGGTTTCGCCGCTACCTGGATGCGCGGCTCGCCGTATACCGGGCGCTGCCGGACCTCGAGGCCGCGAACGAGCATCTCGCGTCCGCAAATCGGATCCAGCAGGAAATCTGGATGCGGGCCGTAGCAGACTCTGCCGACTCGCAGTCCGCACGGATGCTCCTGCTGCCCGCGCTGAACGAGATGTTCGACATCACCACGACGCGGACGATGGCCGCGCAGGCCCATCCACCTCATGTGGTGTTCGGACTCCTGTTCGTGTTCGCGCTGTGCGCCGCGCTCCTCGCAGGCAGCGCGATGGCCCGGCCGCAGTCGCGCCACTGGCTGCACTCCGCGACATTCGCATTCGCGCTCGCCGGTTCTGTGTACGTGATCATCGACATGGAGTTCCCGCGGGTCGGGCTGATCCGCGTCGATGCATTCGACAAGGTCCTGGTCGAACTGCGCCGTAGCATGGAATAGCACCGACGCGCTTAACGTCGACGTTGGGCTCTCGCCCCGAGCGTCTGCTACCGGAAGTGTGGCAGTTCGGCTTCGGGTCGCAAAGTGCCAATTGGCGAAAGGTCGCTGAGCGGCCAGGAGCGGACAAGCCACTCGGCGCTGCTCTTTAGAAGGCCCTCGTAATCCAAGCGCAGGGCGCTTACCGTCCGAAGCCTCGGTCGTTCCGCGTTTGGATCGCGCTTGATCCAAGGCCAACCCGGCACCCCTTCCACGTCTAGGTTGAAGTGGTTACGACGGGCAATTGGAGTGAATCCGATGATCGACGCATCCTTGCGCACACTTGGCCGGCTGCTGTTCGGCGCATTGGCATCCTTGGCAGTAGTGGTTGGCGCATTGGCCGCCGACGCTCCCGCCGTTCGAATCACCTATCTATACGACAACAGTGCCGCGTCGCCTGGGGTTGCGCCTGCGTGGGGCTTCTCGGCGCTGGTTGAGGCCTACGGCAAGCGGGTGCTCTTCGACACCGGTGGCGACGACGCGATATTTCGACGGAACGTCGACGCGTTGAACATCAACCTCAGGCAGCTGGACGCGCTGGTTTTGTCGCATGAGCATTGGGACCACACGAAGGGCATTCCAACGCTCGGACGACGGGACGGGCTTCCTGTCTACTTTCCTGCCAGCGCGGCACAAGGGGCTCCGTTCCGCGCGGCGTTGGCCACTGCCGGGATGGCAGCCGTTCCGGTGACCGCGATGACGAGCATCGCGCCACGCATCGCCGTCAGTCATGAAATGTCGAGCCCGATGGCACCTGAGGTGGCATTGATGATCGACACGGACGACGGTCTGGTCGTGCTCGTCGGGTGCTCACATCCCGGCCCCGATACGATGCTCAAGCAGATACGAGAGCGAACCGGCAGACCGATCCTCATGGTCGTCGGCGGCTTTCACATGCTCGACTTCGATGCGGACCAGATCAAACGCACCCTCGACGAGTTCAAGGCGCTTGGTGTGCGCTACGTAGGCCCGACGCACTGCACCGGCGGTCCAGCGATCACGGCGGCATTCGATGCCTTTCCCGGCACCTTCATACAGGGCGGCGTGGGGACGATCGTGCAGGCCGGGCCATTCGCACGGCAAACGGTTCCGTGACTCGTCGCCTGGGACAAATGGACGGCAAGCGGAATCTCGCTCTGTAACGTGAGCTACGGAGCAACAAGAGTTATGGACTGACTGCTAGGCGAGTTAGGCAAAGTCCGCTCTGGGTCGCGGATTCAACCGGTCAATGCAACGGTTTGGCTGAACATCTTAGCCGGTGTCTGGTAGACGAGAGTTTTTCTCGGCCGTTGGTTCAATTGTCGCGCCATCGCGTTGAGTTTGGCTTGTGAGTAGCTCGAGACGTCGATGCCTGTAGGCAGATACTGCCTTAGCAGGCCATTCGTGTTCTCGTTGCTGCCGCGCTGCCAAGGACTCTGCGGGTCACAGAAGTAGACCTGTACGTCGGTCGCAAGCGTGAAGCGCTTGTGGTCGGCCATCTCCTTGCCTCGATCCCAAGTCAGCGATTTGTAGAGCTCCTGAGGGAGCTTGCGCGCATTCTTGATCAGCGCGGTGACGACCGTCTCCGTGTCCTTGGCGCCCACCTTCACGAGCATCAGGTACCGCGTCTGGCGCTCGACCAGCGTGGCGATCTGGCTGTTGTTGCTGCCGAACAGCAGGTCTCCCTCCCAGTGACCAGGCACAGCCCGATCCTCGGCGGAGGCCGGCCGTTCGCTGATCGACACGGTGTCCAGGATCTGCCCATGGTTGTCGGTCTTCTGCGTGTAATGCCGAGACCGACGCATGCCGCGTGTGCGTCTCAAGTACTGCAACAACTCCTTCTTCAGCGCACCTCGTGTCTGAATGAAGAGGCTGCGGTAGATGGTCTCGTGTGACACGTGCCGGCTCTCGTCGCTCGGATAAGTATGCTTGAGCCATCCGGCGATTTGTTCCGGCGACCACAGCAGCCGAAGCTTGTCGGTCACGATGCGCGCCAAGTCCGGGTTCTCGACCAGCTTGCAGGGCTTGGGGCGAAGCGCACGGTCCCAGGCGGCATCGTCTGCTTCGGTAGCCCGATAGTCGGATGAACCGCCATTGCGCTTGATCTCGCGGCTCACCGTGGACGGCGCTCGCCCAAGTCGCACCGCAATCGAACGGATCGAGCGGCCTTCCGCTAGGCCGCGCGAGATCTCTTCTCTCTCGGCCAGCGTGAGCGACCTAGGGCAGCGCCTGCGCAACGGCGGCCGGATGCCACCCGTCCTGAGGACCCCGCACCGACGTGTGCGGTCGGTTAAACAGCTGCGCAATCTGGTGGAGCGTCCAGCCTTCCTTCCAGCGCTCCCACATCAACGCCTTCTGGGCATCCGTGTAATACGTCCGTGTCCGGCGCTTCATCTGCAACACTCCTTCTGCCTACACGGCAGTCAGTGTGTTGCATCGACCGGTTGAACCCGCCCGCGAAAGCGGCCCTCCACCTAGCAACTGATACAGGATCAGGTCCAGGGCTTGAGCTATTGCGAGGGCGCAGCCATTCTTTCTGCAATTGATTGCAAGCAGCCCCGACCAACTGATGATGCATCCGTTGGTCGTTACACCTGACTACTGCCCAGTTTCCAAGCGATTGGACCGCTATCAAAGGCAGGAGCTGCAACCATTACTGCAATCAACTGCACGAACCGTCGAGCGCTGAGTAGCGGAAGCCACCGATTGCATTCGCCGCAGCGGACCAGTCTGTCCGCGAGCTGAGAACGGGGGCACTGCGGCCGTTCTCCAATCTTGCGAGGGCCGCTAAAGGCGATAGATCCACGGGCGCAATTGCCGATCATCGCGCTGGAATCGCGCGATCTCGGAGCCACTTCGGAGTGTGAGCCCGATCTCGTCCAGGCCGACGAGAAACGCGTCCCGGATTGAGGGCGCCATATCGAACGCGACCGAAGCGAGACCTACCGCCTCGATCGACTGTGTTCGCAGATCAACTCTGACGCGGGCTCCAGTCACTGCGACTGCGGCAATCCGGTCGATCAGTTTCCGCTCCAAAACGATCGGCAGAACGCCGTTCTGCAGGCAGTTGCCGAGGAAGATGTCGCCAAAGCTCTCCGCAATGACGCAACGGATTCCGAAGTCGTCTAACGCCCAGACTGCCATCTCCCTCGAACTTCCGCAGCCGAAGTTAGAGCCGGCCAGCAGGACTCTGGCGTCCCTGAAAGGCGCCTGATTGAGAATGAAGTCCGGGTCCTCGCTGCCATCAGGGCGGTAACGAAGGATTTCGAACGCCCATGGCCCGAACTCTCCCCGTTTGCACTGAGCCACCCGCTCGATGCGCACGATGACATCGGTATCGATGTTGTCGCGAAGCAGCGGCGCGGCCGGCCCCTCGCAGTCGATGAACGCTTTCATAATGGCGCTCCAGCCTGCGCCAGCATCTGCGGGTCGGCGATGTGACCGGCGATGGCGCTCGCAGCCGCGACAGCGGGGCTGGCGAGATGGGTCCGGGCCCCGGGGCCCTGCCGCCCGACAAAGTTGCGGTTGGAGGTCGACACACATCGCTCCCCCGGCGCAACGGTGTCGCCATTGACCGCGACGCACATCGAGCAGCCCGGCGTCCGCCACTCGAATCCGGCCGCGAGAAAGATCGCGTCGAGGCCAGCCTCTTCGGCGGCCCGCTTGACTGTTAGCGAACCGGGAACAATCCAGGCGCGAACATGAGAAGCCACCTTGCGGCCTCGCACGGCCTTCGCCGCGGCCTGAAGATCCGACAGCCGGCTGTTGGTGCACGAGCCAATGAAGACGCGATCGATACGCGTCTCTGCGACGGCGCTGCCCGGTTGCAGGTCCATGTACTTCAGAGCCGCTTCCATCGCTTGACGCCGCTTCGGATCCGCCTCCTCGCGCGGATCCGGAATCCTTTCGTCGGTCGCAATGACCTGCTCGGGGCTCGTGCCCCAGGTTATCTGCGGGCGGACCGCCGTTGCATCGATCTGGTACTTGCGGTCGAACGTCGCATCGTCGTCGCTCGTTAACTTCATCCAGTGCGAAACGGCCGCATCGAATTGCGCTCCCGTCGGCGCGTACGGACGACCTCTCAGGTAGTCAAACGTCACGTCGTCGGGCGCAATGAAGCCAGTCTTCGCTCCGAGTTCGATCGCCATGTTGCAGACGGTCATCCGCGAGTCCATATCAAGCGCACGGATGGTGCGCCCGCCGAACTCCACGGCGTAACCGGTACCTGCCGAAGCGCCAATCCGCCCGATGAGGTAAAGAACGAGGTCCTTTGCGCTGACGTCGTCGCCGAGCTGTCCATCCACGGTGACGCGCATTGTCTTCGGCCGGCGCTGCCGGATTGTCTGTGTCGCCAAGACATGTACCGCTTCGGACGACCCGATCCCCCAAGCCACTGCGCCGACCGCTCCGTGCGTACAGGTGTGGCTGTCGCTGCAGACGATGAGCGCGCCAGGCAGCGATAGCCCCAGTTCAGGAAAGACAACGTGGACGATTCCCTGGCGTCCGTCGGCAGTGTCGAAGAGCTGGATGGCATGCTCGCGGCTCTTTGCGCGCATCCCTTCCACCATGTCCGAGCTCCACGGCTCATCGCCAGGGCGAGCGCCGAGGCTCGCTTCGTCGCGCGCCGGGCGCGTCGAGATCACATGGTCAACGGTGGCGAACGACAGTCCGGGGCTATGCACTGGAAGATCGCGCTTCTCGAGCTGCTTGAGCGCTTCCAGACCTGTCAGTTCATGCAGCAGGTGGCGATCCACATGCAGCAAACTCGTGCCGTCCGGCAACCGCGCCACCTCGTGCATCGTCCAGATCTTGTCGAACGCGGTACGGCCCATCGTCACTACTTCGGTGCGAGTCCGTGGCGCTTCTCGAACTCCCAAACTTCCTCGAAGCCGACCAGCTCGTGTAGCTCGGCCATCGTCATGAAGGGAACGTCCAGGTCAATGGTGGAACCGTTCCGTTCAAGGAAGCCATACCCGGCCTTCATGGCAGCGGTGGCGGTCCCCATGCCGAGAGTCGGATATATCGCGATGTCGAAGCCCCACTGCTTCAGCTGCACACCGGGAAGCTCAGGCGAAAACCCGGTTGGAACGATGTTCGCCAGCAGGTACGCGTCGATCTCGTCGGCAATTCGGCGGAACTCGTCCGCGGACTCCGGCGCCTCTACGAACACGATGTCAGCGCCGGCGCGCGCGTAGGCCTTGCCGCGTTCAATTGCTTCCTTCAGGCCCAGACTGGTGCGCGCGTCGGTACGTGCAATGATCAGTGTGTCATCGCTGCGGCGTGCCTCGACAGCGACTTCGACCTTTCGAACCATATCGTCGATCGGAAGCACGCGCCTCCCCTTCGTGTGGCCGCACTTCTTCGGCATTTCTTGGTCTTCGATCTGGATAGCCTGGACGCCGGCCGCTTCGTACCCTCGCACCGTGTAGCGGACGTTGATCAAGCCCCCGAAGCCTGTGTCGGCATCCGCGATCAAGGGCTTGCTCGTACCGGACGCAATCTGCCCGGCGCAGCGAACGAAATCCGTGTACGTCGAGACGCCGGCGTCCGGATAGCCGTTGTACGAGGCCGACACGCCGTAGCCCGTCATGTAGAGCGCTTTGAATTCGAAGCGATCGGCGATGCGGGCCGAAAACATGTCAAACACGCCCGGCGCGGCTACGAACTGACCTGAGGCCAGAATCTCCTTCAACTTGCCTTGTGCGGTCATGTGACTCCTACGTCCATTGTTTCGGATCGCGTGCTTCTGATTGTGTTTATGGTGCGCCCCGCCGAAGCCGCGTCTCCCACTGCAGCAGCAGCAGGCTCACAAGGGTGGCAAAGGCGAACAGCAGCAGGGCCACGGCCATGATAACGGTCGCTTCATTGCGGTTCATCGCGACGATCAGCCGGTGGCCGATGCCTTCCTGTGATGCGAACATCTCGCCCACAAGCGTCCCGAGCAGCGTCAGTGAAAAACCGATCCGTAGGCCGGCAACGATTTCCGGCACGCACGCCGGCACGAGCACGTAGCGCGCGGCCTGTAGCGGCGTCAGCCGACTTGCTGCCGCCGTACGCAGGTACACCGGCCTGATGTTGCGCACGGCGTTCATACTGAAGATGACGATAGGGATGATCCCGTGGATGGTGCCGAACGCCACTTTCGCCGACATCCCGAGACCAAACATCAGCAAGATCACCGGATACAGAGCGATCTTTGGAATCGAATACAGGGCGAAGAGCACTGGCTCCATTACGTCGCCAGCGAAGCGCCGCACTCCGAGTACCAGACCTAGCGAAATGCCGCCGAGCGCGGAGATCGCCAGCGCGGCGCCGAACGCTTTCCCGGTCGCCAACAGGCTCCCCTTGAAATCCGGCGACGCGATCTCGCGGCCCAGCTGCCGGAGGGTCGCCGCCGGCGAGGGAAGCACGTCGGTCCCCAGGAGCCATGTCCCCGTCTGCCAAACAAAGCCAAGCGCGACAATCAGGATAAATCCGTCCTGCCATCGCTGGCGCCAAACGCGCTCGGCGCCGCCTTGCCCCAGCGCTTCGTGACGCGTGAGGACCGTGCTCACGTCGCCTCCCG
The DNA here is from genome assembly GCA_963726405.1 of uncultured beta proteobacterium. GTDB lineage: Bacteria > Pseudomonadota > Gammaproteobacteria > Burkholderiales > Burkholderiaceae_F > JAOUJD01. The sequence continues at coordinate 10,691 of CAVSCF010000005.1, forward strand.
CAGCACGCGGCGCTGATACAGGCGTTGCTCTACCACATGCAGTGTCAGATTCAGCGAACCGACGAACAGCAGCAACAGCAGCATTAGGCCGTACATCGTCTGATTGTCGAAGTTGTTGTAGGCGAACGCGATCTGGTACCCGATGCCTTCGCCGGAAAGTATGAACTCGCCGCCGATCACCGCAATAAAAGCGTAGACGACAACGAGCTTCACGCCGGTGAAGAGGTACGGCAGGCAGGACGGAATCGTGATCAGACGCATTTCGTCGAAGGCAGTCATCCGGCTCATGCGGGCAGCGCGCCGCAGCACACCGGGCACACGCTGCAGACCGTTCAGCGTGTTGACGGACATCGCGACTATCGCGAATGCGAATCCGATGGCAATCAGCGGCAGCCGGTTGATGCCGAACAGCACGATGAACATCGGGTACGCCACGAAGATGGGCACCGCGTAGTAGGACAGCAGCAAGGGATTGACTACCCGCAGGGCGCGGGGAAATCTGTGGAGCACCAGCCCCCCGAAGAAACCGAACACGACTGCCATCACGGCGGCGATGGACGCGGCGGCGACGGTGAGGGCGATGTCCTTGTTGAATTTCCCCGAGGACAGAAGTCCCCAGGCGGCGTTGGCCATTTTCGATGGCGGTATGAACGACACCGGGTTGATCCATCCCCAACGCGTTGCGATCTCCAGCAACAGCACTGCGCTCAGCACCAGCCCAGTTCGCCACCAGCCAACGCGACTCATGGCCGCTGCTCGAGTGCCTTCAACGACTCGCTCCGGAGTAGCGTCCAGATGCGCGACTGCAGCACCCCGAAGCGCGGGTCCGCCGTGATCGTGCTGTCGCGGTCGCGCTTCCATCCGGTCGAGACAATGTCGATGAAAACTCCAGGACACGCGGACATGATCCCAATGCGGTCCGACAGCATCACCGCCTCGTCGATCGAGTGGGTGATCAGCATGACGGTGGAGCCGGTATCGCGCCAAAGCTTCAAGACTTCATCGCCCATTAGCAGGCGCGTCTGCTGATCCAGTGCGCCGAACGGCTCGTCGAGCAGCATTAGCCGCGGGCGCAACACCATCGCGCGCGCGAGGCAAACGCGCTGGCGCATGCCACCGGACAACTGCGCGGGATAGCTACTCGCGAACCCCGTGAGCCCCATGAACGCCAACGCGTGCTCGACGCGCTGGCGAATCTCGCTCTCGGCCACCCCAGCATGGCGAGCGGCGAACGCGGCGTTATCGTGAACGTTCAGCCAGGGGAAACAAGCATCTTCCTGGAACACCAGCGCGACGCCATCCGGAACCACACCGTTCACTGCTCCGCCTTCGAAGCGAACTTCGCCTTCGGTCGGAGGCGACAGTCCGGCCGCCACATCCAGCAAGGTCGATTTCCCGCAGCCGGACGGGCCGACCACGGAGAAAAATTCGCCGGGGGACAGTTCGAACGAGACAGGCCCGAGCGCATGAAACGGCGCCTTCCCGGATGTGCTCCGGTAGAAGCGAGTGACACGGGAGAAACTGAGGTGGGCGGTCTCACCCGCCCGGGCCACGTCAGCTCTGACCCGCTCTACAAAGCTGTTCACGCGAGGCCACTATCGCTTCGACTGCTGGTCCGCGGGTAACAAACTTTCGTCGAGAACGGTGCTCCAGTCAAAGGGGCCGCTTTCGACCGCTCCGACGAGCTGCAGGCCCTTCAGCATCGCGTCCATTCCTTCGTAATCGAAGCGCCCCGTGCTCCAGTAAGTCCCTGGGGTGCTCATGATGCCCTCGATCGCCGCCTTCGCGACTGCTGGATCGAGCTTGTAGGCGCGCGCAAGGATCTCGGCGGACTCCGCCGGGTTCTTCTGAATGAACTCCACTCCCTTGCGGCGTGCCTCGATAATCGCCTTGATCACCCCGGGATTCTTCTTCAGGAAGTCCCGGTGCACGATGCCCACCGTCTGGGTGAGTCTCGGCAGTCCGTCTGTTGACCGGAACGCGAGCTTCAGGTTGGCTCTCTCGCGCGAGTACACCGGTTCCGTCATGTAGATGACATCCACCGCACCTTCACGCAAGGCTGTCATGCCGCTCGACTGGTTGCCGATCGCCTTCCGGTTCACGTCCTTCAGGATGCCCGCCGAGGTCAGCCCCATCGTCGAGACCATATCGGTGACCGACTTCGGACTGCTGTAGCCCAAGGCCTTGCCCTTCATATCCTTCCAGGAAGCGATGGCTGAGTCCTTCTTTGCTACCCACACGAGATCCGCCACGCTGACAACGCCGGCATGAATGATCACCAGTGGAACGCCCTGCTTGATCGCGGCGATTGCCGCGGGCAGTGCGACCTCGCCGTACGGCACTTCGGATGCCATCGCATTGCGAACCGTAGTGCCACCACCCTGCGACGTGAGAAAGCCGGTGACGTCGAGGCCCGCTTCCTTGAAGTACCCCTTTTCCAGGGCCACCGCGAAAGGCACACCGTACATGCCCTCCTGCCAGTGGGTGACGTTCAACGCGACGGCATACGCTCTGTGTGGGACAGCGATGAACACCGCTGCGACAAGGGCGAAGAAAAAGGCAAACCAAGAGGAATGCGGCCTTCTACGGGCGAGGCTCATCGGCGTGTCTCCATTGATTTCATGAACCGGCTCTTGCGGCCGGTGATGGTCGGAAAGTTGCCACCTTTGCGGCGTGGACGCAATGGCAGCAAGCCCTTTATGCGAGATTCAGCAGGAGCGGGGGTAAAAGGACGGTATGACGTTGTGAACTGCGGACCATCAGTAGATCGCGCCGCATGGCCAAACGCGAAACCGAGGCAAGACCCCTTCATCGTTCAAGTGGCGGACGCCCCGCAGTGGGGCATCAAGAAGACACGACGGAAGGCGGCCGCGGGCGAAGCCTTACAAGTCGCGTCTTACTCCAACTCCACAAGCTCCCCATTGTCGCGAGCATGCCCAGCAGCCTTAAGTAGTGACTTACTGCGATCTTCGGGCTATTCCTGTTCCTGATCCGCACGCGAGCCGGGATCGATGATCGGTTCCTATCGGAGGATCCCTCATCCCTCGGGCGCAGTGCACGCCGAGCTTCGCCGGGGAATCATCGAATCACAGGAGCACGATATCCGGGAGACGAGACCCTGCTGGCCGAGCGAACGTAGCCTGTGCTCAGGCAGCCGCACCGCCATCGGGAGTTCCAGGTTGTACGGGCTCCGTGCGGGGACAGCGGGCGCTCAACAGGCAATGTACCCCTTGGTGCGACGCGTCTGTGACGAGGTCCCAACACGGTGCGTGCGCCGTCCGGGGACCGCGGGCTTCCCGCAACTCCTGCCTGCAATTGATTGCACTCGTACCTGGCCACGCCGATCAACCGATCGATCAGTCTCCGAATCGGTTGCAGATCCGGGACAGGAACGGCGCCACGCCTTGGTGTCTGGTGCTGCTGAGACGACTCGAACGTCCGACCTACTGATTACGAATCAGTTGCTCTACCAACTGAGCTACAGCAGCGAAGGGGGCGGATTATAAGGGCAGGCCTCCTCGCGGGCAATTTGAGAGGGAGGACGAGGCCGGCCCGATAGCGGCCTCTACACTCGCGGCTTCGCCCGTCACCGCCCGCCGATGTTCGACAACGCACTGCTGATGCTCCCGGACTTCGGGACGATCCTGCTCGGAGCCCTGCTCGCGCGCCGGTTCGCGTATCAGCGGGGGTTCTGGGATGGTGCGGAACGGCTCGTCTACTACGTGCTCTTTCCGGCGCTGCTGTTCAATTCCATCCTGAGCGCGAAGTTCTCGTTCGCGACCGACAGCCTGCTTCTCGCTGCCGCCGTGGCCACCCTGCTGTCCGCGGCCGCTCTCGGGTTCCTCGCTCGACCGCTCTTCAGGACCGAAGCGGCGTTGTTCGCGAGCTGCGTGCAGACCTCCTACCGCTACAACTCGTACGTCGGGCTCGCGCTCGCGCAGTCGCTGTTCGGGGCGCGCGGCGTCGCACTGCTCGCCCTGATCCTCGCGGTGTGCATTCCGCTGGCCAACCTGATCGCGGTGACCACCCTCGCGCGGCATGGCAAGACGCACCTCGGGCGCGAACTCGTCACCAACCCGCTCATCCTGTCCACGGTGAGCGGCATGGTCGCGCACGTGGCCGGGCTCGAGCTGCCAGGCTTCGCGTCGAGCTTCCTCACGCGGATGGGCGCCGCCAGCCTCGCGCTCGGCCTGCTGTGCATCGGCGCCGGGCTCGCCTTCAGGACGGTGAAGGACGATCCGCGCTCGCTGTCATGGTTCTCGTTCGTCAAGTTGATCGCGATGCCGACCGTCGGCGTCATCGTCGCCTGGGCCCTCGGGCTGCGGGGGCTGGAAGCGCAGGTGGTGGTGCTGTTCGCCGCGCTGCCCACGGCGTCGAGCGCGTACATCCTGGCGGCGCGGATGGGCGGACTGGCGGCGCCGGTCGCGGTGCTGATCACGTTCCAGACGCTCGCGGCGATGGTGACGCTGCCGCTGTGGGTGACCTTCGCGCGACTCTAGGTCCTATCAGCGCACCGCGTGACGGTCGAGCGCCCACGCGACGTGTTCGCGCACGAGCGGATCCGGATCATCGGCGCGCGCGCGCAGCGCCTCGACGACCGCGGTCGATGAAGCCGCATTGCCGAGCGCCACGGCGATGTTCCGCAGCCAGCGCCCATGGCCGATGCGCCGGATCGCCGAGCCCGCATGACGTTCGTTGAACTCCTGCTCGGTCCAGCCGAACAGTTCGACCAGCGTCGCGCGGTCGAGCCCATGCCGCACGTCGAAATCCGGCAGCGTCGCCGTCTTGGCGAACTTGTTCCAGGGGCACGCCAGCTGGCAGTCGTCGCAACCGTAGACCCGGTTGCCGATCAGCGGGCGCATTTCCTCGGGAATCGGACCGGGCAATTCGATCGTCAGGTACGAGATGCAGCGCCGCGCGTCGAGCTGCTGCGGCCCGGTGATCGCCTGCGTCGGACAGAGGTCGATGCAGCGCGTGCAGGTGCCGCAGTGCTCGGTCGTCGGCGCGTCGACCGGCAACGGCAGGTCGGTCAGGATCTCGCCCAGGAAGAAGGTGGAGCCCGCCTCCTGCGACAGCAGCAACGTGTGCTTGCCGCGCCAGCCAAGCCCGGCCTTGCGCGCGAGTTCGACTTCCATCACCGGCGCGGAGTCGGTGGTCACGCGATATCCGTACGTGCCCACCTCGCCTTCGATGCGCGACGCCAGCGCCTGCAAACGTTGCCTCAGCGTGCGGTGGTAGTCGCGGCCGCGCGCGTAGAAGGAGACGATGGCGGCGCCCGAGTCGCGCAACCGCGCGTTCTCGCGCTCCACCCAATCCGCGGGCGTATCGCGTGGCAAGTAGTCCATGCGCGCCACGATGGCGCGCTTTGCACGCGCGAGCAGCTGCGCCGGATCGCGCCGGAGTCGGGCGTGGCGCTGCATGTAATCCATCGCGCCGTGGCGCCCCTCGGCGATCCAGGCGTCGAGCCGGTCGGCCGCCTCCGAAACGTCGACGTCGGCGATGCCGATGCCCGCGAAGCCGAGCTCGCGGCCCCAGGCGCGGATGCGCGAGACCAGCGCCGACCAGTCGCGTGCCGCGTCGCTTGTATTCTCCGCAGGATCCACAGCCTTCATCCCGGTCGATTCTAGGTGGCCCCACCTGCGTTTCCTGCCGTGACTCTCGCGTTGCCCGACGCGCAGGCCACCTCGCTCCTCGGACACGCGCTCGGGCACGCCGTTCAACGCCATCTCGACATCGTTCGCGCGCGAGGCCTGCAACTGAACCTCAGCGGCGAACTCGGGGCCGGCAAGACCGCCGTGGTACGCGGCATGCTGAAGGCGCTGGGCGTTGCGGGACCGGTCAAGAGCCCCACGTTTGCCCTGCTTGAACCTTATTCGGTTTCGAGCTTAGACTTCTACCACTTTGATTTCTATCGATTTGCCGATCCGAGCGAGTTCGGATCGTCCGGTTTCCGGGATCTCTTCGGGCCCGGCCGGATCTGTGCAATCGAATGGCCGGAGCGCGCCGGCCCCCGGTTGCCAACGGCCGACCTGTCGATCGCGTTGAGGCTGGACGGTGACGGACGCGTGGCGTCGATCGCCCCCGCAAGCCAACTGGGCCAAGCATGTCTGACGAGCGCAGTCGAGGAGTTCCGAGCACGCACCGCCGACGGCTGATTCACGCCGCCGGAGGCTCGCTCGTCCTCGCGCTCACGCCCTTCGAGATCGCCCGTGGCGCCACGCTGCTTGCGGTGCGCGTGTGGCCCGCCGAGGACTACTCGCGCCTCACGCTCGAACATGACGGCCCGCTGAAGTTCACGCACTTCATGGTGCGCGATACGAGTCCCGTCCGGCTCGTGGTCGACATCGAGGACATGGAGCTGACGCCGAAGCTCAAGGAGATCGTCGGCAAGGTGCAGTCGGACGATCCGTACATCGCACTGGTGCGCGTCGGCCAGAACCGGCCGAAGGTGGTGCGGCTCGTCATCGAGCTGAAGGAAGACGTCAAGCCACAGGTGTTTTCGCTCGAGCCCGTCGGCCCGTACCAGCATCGCCTCGTTCTCGATCTGTATCCGATCAATCCGCCGGATCCGCTGCTCGCGCTGCTGCGCGAACAGGGAACGACGCCCCGCAGCAGCCGTTCGGACCCGACGACGGGCGAGCCGCTCCACGCGCCGGACGAGCGCGTTGCCCGCCCGCGCCACAAGGCCGATCCCGACATGCAGCGCCTGCTGACCGTCGTGATCGATCCGGGTCACGGCGGCGAGGACCCGGGCGCGGTCGGCCGAGGCGGCACTTACGAGAAGAACGTGACGCTCGCGATCGGCCGGCGCCTGCGGGAGATGATCGCGGCCGACAGCGGCCTGCGCGTGGCGATGACGCGCGACGGCGACTTCTTCGTGCCGCTGCGCACGCGCGTCGCGAAGGCCCGCGCGGTGCAGGCCGATCTGTTCGTCTCGATCCACGCCGACGCCTGGATCAAGCCGGACGCGCGCGGTTCCTCGGTCTTTGCGCTGTCGGAAAATGGCGCGTCGAGTTCTGCGGCCGCGTGGATGGCCCGCCGGGAAAACGACGCCGACCTGATCGGCGGCATCAACCTCGCGTCGGCCGACAAGCACCTGGCGCGCGTGCTGCTCGACCTGTCGACCACCGCGCAGATCAACGACAGCCTGAAGCTCGGCAATTCCGTGCTGCGTGAACTGGAGCGCGTGAACCGCCTGCACAAGCCGCGTGTCGAGCAGGCGGGCTTCGCGGTGCTGAAGGCGCCCGACATCCCGTCGATCCTGGTCGAGACCGCGTTCATCAGCAATCCGGAGGAGGAAGCGCGCCTGCGCGACAACGCCTACCAGGAGCAGATGGCGCGTGCGCTGCTGATCGGCATCAAGCGCTATTTCGCCAACAACCCGCCGCTGCGGCGGAATCCGCTGACGTAGGACGCGCTAGGAGCGGAACGCCCGGCGCGAGCGCAGCAGGCGCATCCCGCCCGCGAGCAGCACCGGACCGGCGGCCGCCGCGATGCCGACGAAGAGCACGAGTCCCAGGTTGTCGCGGATGATCGGCAGGTTGCCGAACATGTAGCCGCCGTAGACCAGCGACATCACCCAGACCAGTGCGCCGAGCACGTTGAAGAACTGGAAGCGGTGCATTTCCATGCCGGCCGAACCGGCCACCAGGGGCGCGAACGTCCGCACGATCGGAATGAAGCGCGCGATCGTGACCGTCTTGCCGCCGTGCCGCTCGTAGAAGTCATGGGTCTTGCGCAGCGCGTCCTGGTTGATCCAGCTGATCGTGCCGTCGTAGACCTTCTGGCCGAGCCAGCGGCCGATGTAGTAGTTCAACGTGTTGCCGAGCACCGCGCCGAGCGTGATGACGACCACGAGCACGTGGACGTTGAGGCCCTTGGACTGTGCAACCGGCGAGGCGGACACCGCCCCGGCGACGAACAGCAGCGAGTCGCCCGGCAGGAAGGCCATCACCACCAACCCGGTCTCCGCGAAGAAGATCAGGAACAGGATGGCGTAGAGGAGGATGACGTTCTGCTCGACGATCGCGATCAGGAAGCGATCGGCCGCACGGAAAAGGTCGAGCCAGTTGATGCCGTCCATCGAGGGTGGCGCGTGGGAATCGCGCGGGACTACGCGCCGAACAACGCGGAAGCCTGAACAGGAAGCGAGGATGATACGCGAGGGCGTTCCTCGGGAATGCGATGAAACCCCTTTCTATAATCCCCCGCATGTCTAGCGCCGCCCGCCGCACCATTCAGCCGCTGCCCGATGTCCTGATCAGCCAGATCGCCGCCGGCGAGGTGATCGAGCGGCCCGCTTCCGTGGTCAAGGAACTGGTGGAGAACAGCCTCGACGCCGGCGCAAGCGATATCGAAGTACGGCTCGACGGCGGCGGCATCCGCCGTATTGCGGTGGCCGACAACGGCGGCGGCATCCCTCCGGACGAACTGGCGCTGGCGCTGACACGCCACGCCACCAGCAAGATCGCCAGCCTCGAGGATCTCGAGGCGGTCGAGTCGCTCGGCTTCCGCGGCGAAGCGCTCGCCTCGATCGCCGCGGTGGCCGAAGTCACGATCACGTCGCGCGTGCCGGGCGCGGACACGGCGTTTTCCGTCGGCGGCCACAGCGCGGAGGTCGCTCCCGCGGCCGGGCTGGTCGGCACGCGGATCGAAGTCATCGACCTCTTCCACAAGACGCCGGCCCGCCGCAAGTTCCTGAAGGCGGAAGCCACCGAGTTCGGGCACTGCGTCGCGCAGGTGATGCGACTGGCCGCCGCACATCCCGCGGTGGCCTTCACGGTGATGCACAACGGCAAGACCGTGCTGTCGTTGCCGGCCGAAGCGCCGCGACAGCGTGCGTGCCGACTGCTGCCGGAAGAATTCGCGCAGGCGCAGCGCGAGGTGGAGTCGTCGGCGGCCGGGCTGCGCATCAGCGGCTGGGTCGGCCTGCCGACCGCGAGCCGGGCGCGTGCCGACGCGCAGTACTTCTATGTCAATGGTCGCTACGTGCGCGACAAGGTGCTGACGCATGCCGTGCGAGCGGCGTACGCGGATGTGCTGCACGGGGCCAGCCAGCCGATGTACTGCCTCAGCCTCGAAATCGATCCGCGGCGGGTGGATGTCAACGTGCATCCGACGAAGATCGAGGTGCGCTTTCGCGAGTCCTCGGCGGTGCATCAGCTCGTCATGCACGCCGTGCAACGGGCGCTGGCCGCATCGACCCAGGTCGCTCCGAGCCCGGCCGACGCGATGGTCGAGCGCATCGAGGAGATCCTGTCGGCGCCGCCGCGTCCCGGGCAGCACCAACCGGGGCTCGGCGTCGCGCAGACGGTATCCGACTACCTGTCGATGGTCGCGCAGCGCCCTGCGCCGCTGGCGCCGGCGCCAGCCCCCACGGGGCCGAGCACGCCCGTGGAGATGCCGCTGGGTGTCGCACTGGCGCAGCTCGCCGGCATCTACATCCTGGCGCAGAACGACCAGGGCCTCGTGATCGTGGACATGCACGCAGCGCATGAACGCATCGTCTACGAGAAGCTCAAGCGGCAGCTCGACGCGCACGCCATCCCGCAGCAGCGCCTGCTGATCCCGCAGGTGTTCAGCGCGGCGCCGGCCGACATGGGCACCGCGGAGGAAGAAGCCGCCTTGCTCGCGGAGCTCGGCCTCGACCTGTCCGCCGCCTCGCCGACGCAGCTCGCGCTGCGCGCCGTGCCGGCCTTGCTTGCCAGTGCCGACGGCGCCCAGCTTGCCCGGGACGTGCTGCGCGACCTGCGCGAGTTCGGCGGCTCGCGGGTGCTGACCGAACACCGGAACGAGCTGCTCGCCACGCTGGCCTGCCATGGCGCGGTGCGCGCCAATCGTCGCCTCGCGGCCGACGAGATGAACGCGCTGCTGCGCGAGATGGAAGCGACGGAACGCGCCGACCAGTGCAACCACGGGCGACCCACCTGGGTCCAGCTCACGGTCCACGATCTCGACAAGCTCTTCCTGCGGGGGCGATGAGCAGCTCCGCGCGCCTGGCCGCGGCCGGGCTGACGGCGTCGACCGTGATGCTGCTGACGGCGGGCCTGTCGATGCTGCAGCCGCTGTCGACCGATCTCTACCTGCCCACGCTGCCCGCGATCGCGGCGCACTTCGACGCCAGCGTGTCGACCGTGCAGTGGACGTTGTCCGTGTTCATCGCCGTTTTCGGCGCCTGGCAACTGGTGGCCGGGCCGCTGACCGATCGGTTTGGCCGCTACCCGTTCATCACGCTCGGCGCCGCCGTGTACGCGGTCGCCAGCGTCGTGTGCATGGCGGCGCCGTCCATCGAGGTGCTGGTGCTCGGCCGGGCGCTGCAGGCCCTCGGAGCGTGCACCTGCCTGGTCGGCGCCCGCGGCGTCGTGCGTGACCTGTACACGCCGAGCGAGGGGGCGCGCATGCTGGCAAGCGCCGCAACGCTCATGAGCCTGGCGCCGCTGCTCGGGCCGATACTCGGCGCCCAGCTCGCCGGCGCCTTCAGCTGGCGCGCGGCGTTTGCCGCGCTGGCGGTGTTCTCGGCAACACTGGCCGCCTACGCCGGCCTCAAGTTGAAGGAAACGAATGCGCGCCGCAATCCGCACGCACTCGATCCTCGCGCGATGCTGCACACCTACCGCCATGTACTGCGGTCGCCCGCCTTCCGCGCCTACACCCTCGCCGCGGCCTCCACCTACGCGGGCCTGTTCGCGTTCATCTCGGGGTCGTCCTTCGTGCTGATGCGCACACTCGGCCAGTCCGCCACCGCCTACGCGTTCTCGTTCAGCACGATGGTGGCCGGCTATCTCGTCGGAACCCTGTTCTGCCGCCGCCTGCTGCCTCTGCACGGCATGCAGAGGACGATCGCGGCCGGTGCGTTGCTGCAGGTGTGCGCCGGCCTCGCGATGGCCGCGCTCGCCCTCGGTGGTGTGCATGTCGCCGCCGCCATCGCGGTTCCGATGTTCTTCTACGGCCTGTCGCACGGGATCGTGCAGCCGCCCGCGCAATCGGGCGCCGTCGCGCCCTTCCCCGGCCATGCGGGAGCTGCCGCGGCGCTGCTCGGTTTCTCGATGATGCTGATCGCCACGTGCGTGGGAGCGTGGATGGGCGCGAGCTACAACGGCACCGTGTACCCGCTGACGATGACGGTCGCCGCGTGCTCGATCGCCACCGCGCTGATCGCCTTCACCCTCGTGCGCCGCCACGGCGACGTCGCGCACCATGGCTGACGCCATCCTGTTGCTCGGTCCCACGGCGTGCGGCAAGAGCGCCTTCGCGATGCGGCTTGCCGGCGAGCGCGAGGCCGAGATCGTGTCGGTCGACTCGGCGCAGGTGTACCGGGGAATGGACATCGGGACGGCGAAACCCTCGGCCGCCGAACGGGCCGCCGTGCCGCATCACCTGATCGACATCCGCGAACCGTCCGAACCGTACTCCGCCGCTGATTTCGTGGCGGACGCGCCGGGCGTGATCGCCGCCGTGCGCGCGCGCGGCGCGTTGCCGCTCGTGGTGGGGGGCACGATGCTCTACGCCAAGGCGTTGCGCGAGGGCCTGTCCGACTTGCCGGCGGCCGATGTAGCGGTGCGCGCGCGCCTCGAAGCAGAGGCCGCGCAGCAGGGCTGGCCGGCGATGCACGCGCGTCTGGCCGGCGTCGATCCGGTCACCGCGGCGCGGCTCAAGCCGAACGACAGCCAGCGCATCCAGCGCGCGCTCGAGGTGTACGAGGTGACCGGGGTGCCGATGGCGCAGCTGCACGCCGCGCAGCAACGCCCGGCGCTCGACCTCGCGGTGATCGCGCTGCTGCCTGAGGACCGCGCAGCGCTGCATCGGCGCATCGAAGAGCGTTTCGACGCAATGCTGGCGCACGGGTTACTCGACGAGGTCAAGGCGCTGCGCGCGCGGGGCGACCTGGATCCGGACCTGCCGTCGATGCGCAGCGTCGGCTACCGGCAGGCGTGGGCGCACCTGGAAGGGCAGACGGACTTCGCCGCGTTCCGCGCGGCCGGCATCGCCGCCACGCGCCAGCTGGCGAAGCGGCAGATCACGTGGCTGCGCTCGATGCGCGGCGCGACATTGATTGATCCCTTCGCGGCGGATGCCTACGAGCGGGTGCGTGCGGCCGTCGACGAGATGCGAGGCTCCGCGTTAGTTGTGTCGGGTGATCGAGCTCACCTGCGCGCCGACCGCGCTGCGGGGTGCCTCGACTCCGCGCGACTCGGCGGCGGGCACCCGGTCCGCTGGCATCGACTGCGGGCCCGCGGCTTCCGACTGGCGCGCGTCTGCTCGTCTGGGATGGTGGCTTGCGTCCGCGCCAACTCGGGCCCGCCAACCCCTGCATGGCCATGCCCGCCGCCTGAGCCGCGCTCCGCGAGGTACCCCACACCGCGCTCGACGCGCCGAGCGGTGGGCTGACTGGTCGCGGCGTGAAGGACCGACCGCCTTGATTCTGGAAAGGGGATGACTCGAGAAACCCGCGGCGCCTTTGTTCCGTGAGCAGCGCACGGCGCCTGAGTGGGTTGTGGGGTGCCTCGCGCAGCGACCGTCGGGGCGGCGGGCGTGCCATGCGCGCAAGTACGGCGGGCCGGGAGGCCTGACCGCAAGCCAACGCGGCCGGAGCGGCACGGACGCCATCCAGACATCTGCTGGCCCGCAGGGAGCGCGGCGCGCTGAATGACGCCCGCCGCGACGGGCGCGGAGTCGAGGTACCCCGCAGCCCGCTCAGGCGCAGGAGACGAACCCTCGGCGTTCGATCACGTGCGCGGTAACGCGAGGCTTCGCTACGCCCGCACGTGCAGGTCGTCGCCGGCGAAGGTGAGACCCAGCGGCTCGATCACGACCTGTTTCGGTCCTGCTTCAACGGTCCCTGCGACGCACGCCTCCACACCGCACGCCCGAGCGATCTCGACCACACGGTCGGCCTCGCCCGCGGCGACGTACAGCGCAAAGCCGGCGCCCATGTTGAGGTTGCCGTAGGCCTCGCGATCGTCGATCCCCGCGTGCTGCTGGATGAACGCGAGCACGGGCGGCACCGCCGGCAGCGTGTGCATGCGGTAGGTGAACTGCCCGGGGTGTCGCATCAGCTTGCGCCATCCGTGACCGGTGACGTTCGCGCAGTAGTGCGGGACGATCCCGCTCGCGGCGAGCGCTTCGGTCACCGGCGAATAGAGCGTGGTCGGCGCGAGCAGCGCTTCGCCGTAGAGCGAACCGTCGGCGAGTTTCGTCGCATATCCCGCGGGCAGGCGCTCGGACAACTTGCGCGCAAGCGACACGCCGTTGGCGTGGATGCCGCTCGACGCCAGCAGCACGACGGCATCGCCCGCCGTCAGTCGCTCGCCCAGGGTCAGCCGTGACTTCGGGCGCACCAGGCCAACGCACGAGGCGGCGAGGTCGATCCGACCTTCGGCCACCACGCCCGCCAGGGCCGGTGTTTCGCCACCGCCCCACGACACGCCGCACAGATCGCATGCCGCCTTCCAGCCGGCCACGAGGTCACGCGCGCGCTCCGCGTCCGAGAACCACTCGCTGCCGCCCGTGGCCCAGTACGCGTGCACGGAGATCGGCGTGGCGCCCACAGTGATCAGATCGTTGATGGCCATCGCCAGCGTGTCCTGCGCGATGCCCTCGTAATACGTGCGCCCGGTGATCGCACGCATCGCGTCGGCGACCAGCGCCTTGGTGCCCAGGCATTCGGTGATCGAGGCGAGATAGTGCTCGCCGCAGTCGATGACGTAGGCCGATTCGCCGCGCGACGCGGCCACTTCCTGCAGCCCGTGGCGGGCGAGATTGCCCGCCGTGCCGGCGGCAGCCTGCTGGGCCGAGATCTTCAGCGGATCGATCTTGCTGTAGTCGACGCCGGCCTGCTTGTAATCGAGTGGGTTCATGGCGCGGGAAGGGGCTGGCGGAAGGGGCGGCCTGGAGCGTGGCTCGCTGGAGCGGCACCGGCGGGCCGGTAGACTGCGCCTCTCGCAGCACGGGCAAAGCGCGATTGTAGTTTGCCGGCCGCCTTCGCATGGCCGGCCACACCGCTGCGGCGCCCATCGACTCCATGAATGCGCCACGCCAGCTCACGCTGGACTTCATCCGCCCCCTGACGCCGTCGCTGGACAACTTCGTTGTCGGCCGCAACGCGGAGGCGCTCGCGACCTTGCAGGCCGTCGCGACGGCGCAGCGGGACGGGTTCGTTTACCTGTGGGGCGAGCCGGGCTCCGGACGCACCCACCTGCTGACCGCCCTGGCCGGGGCGCGCGCATCCTCCATGTCGGCAGAAGGCGAAGCGATTCCGGAATTCGCCGACCCGCGGGGGCTGTACCTGGTCGACGACGTCGATGCGCGCGATGCGCCTTCCCATCAGCGGGTGTTCGTGTTGATGAACGAGGTCCGTGCGCATCCCGGCGCCGCCCTGGTGACGACAGGCAGCACTGCGCCCGCTCAGCTTGCCCTGCGCGACGACGTGCGGACGCGACTGGCGTGGGGCCTCGTGTACCAGGTGCACGCGCTGTCGGACGACGAGAAGGCGCGAGCCCTGGAAGAGCATGCGCGGTCGCGCGGACTCGCCCTCTCGTCCGACGTGATCGCTTACCTCCTGAACCACATGCCGCGCGACATGCGCACCCTGGTCGCGATCCTCGACGCCCTCGACGGCTACGCGCTGGCGGCCAAGCGCGCGATCACCGTTCCGCTCGTGCGCGAGTGGGCGCAGGCAGCCGCGTAAAATCCGCCCGATGCATCTTGCGCTCTTCGACCTCGACCTCACGCTGTTGCCCATCGACAGCGCCGACACGTGGTCGCACCACGTCGTTCGCCGCGGCGGGCTGGACGCCAGGGGCTACGGCGACCGAGTCCGCGAGTTCGCCCGCTCCTACGGGGCTGGCACTTTCGACGTCGACGCCTACGCACGCTTCCAGATGGAACTGCTCGCAAGCTTTCCGCGCGCCTCGCTCGACGCCTGGCACGCGGAGTTCATGGACATCCACGTGCGACCGCACGTGCGGCGCGAGGCTCGAGCGCTGGTCGAGCACCACCGCCGCAGCGGACACGAACTCGCGCTCGTCACCGGAACGAACGCGTATGTCGTGACGCCGATCGCCCGCGAGTTCGGCATCGACCACGTGCTCGCCATCGAGCCTGAGGTCAAGGACGAGAAGTTCACCGGCCGCTGGGTGGGAACGACGACGCACCAGGCGGGCAAGGTCCGCAAGGTCGAGGAATGGCTGCATGCCAGGGACCTGGCCTGGCACGCCGTGAAGACGACCTTCTACACCGACTCCATCCACGACCTGCCGCTGCTCGAGCGCGTGAACGAGCCCGTCGTCGCGAACGGCGACGCCCGGCTGAACGCCATCGCTCGCCAGCGCGGCTGGCGGACACTGCAACTCTTCGACAAGGCCGCCGAGTGATCAAACGCGTCATCAAGAAGGTCCAGACGCTGTTCACGCGCAAGCCGAAGAAGGCCCGCGAGCCGAAGCGCATCGCGGCGGCGGAACACCACATCAACGCCGAACTGGTGCCGCGCTCGGCGCTGCGGGTCTGCGAGACGCTGCAGAAGGCGGGCTTCCGCGCGTACATCGTCGGCGGTGCCGTGCGCGACCTCCTGCTCGGCGTGGCACCCAAGGACTTCGACGTCGCCACCGACGCCACCCCGGAGCAGGTGAAGCAGCATTTCCGGCGCGCAATCATCATCGGCCGCCGTTTCCGGCTGGTGCACGTGATGTTCGGGCAGGAGACGATCGAAGTGTCGACGTTTCGCGCCCTGGTGAACGAGGACCGGCTGACCGACCAGCACGGCCGCGTGCTCGCGGACAACGCGTACGGCGCGCAGAACGAGGACGCGGCGCGGCGGGACTTCACCATCAACGCGCTCTACTACGACCCCATCACGGGCGAGGTGCTCGACTACCACGACGGCGTGAAAGACGTACGCGCGAAGCGCCTGCGGATGATCGGCGACCCCGAGGCCCGCTACCGCGAGGATCCGGTGCGGATGCTGCGCGCGGTGCGCTTCGCCGCGAAGCTCGGGTTCCAGATCGACGAAGCGACGCGCGAACCGATCCACCGGATGGGCACGCTGATCGAAAACGTGCCCGCGGCGCGGCTCTTCGACGAGATGCTGAAGCTGCTGATGAGCGGGCACGCGGTGGCGTGCATCACGCGCCTGCGGGCCGAAGGGCTGCACCACGGCCTGCTGCCCTTGCTCGACGTGATCCTCGAGCAGCCGGCCGGCGAGCGCTTCGTGATGCTCGCGCTGTCGCGAACGGACGAGCGGGTCCGGGCCGGCAAGCGGATTTCGCCGGGTTACCTCTTCGCGACACTGCTGTGGCACGACGTGCTCGTGAAGTGGAACGCCCGCGTCGCCCGCGGCGAGCACCGCATCCCGGCCCTCGAGAAGGCGATGGACGAAACGCTCGATGCGCAGACCGAAAAGCTCGCGATCCAGCGCCGCTTCGTGTCCGACATGCGGGAGATCTGGGGGCTGCAGCCGCGCTTCGAGCGGCGTCAGGGCAAGGCGCCGCTGCGATTGCTCGAGCACATCCGGTTCCGCGCGGGCTATGATTTTCTGATGTTGCGGGCGGCGGCGGATGAAGTGCCGGCGGCGTTCGCGGACTGGTGGACACGCTTTCCGCATGCCAACGACGAGGAACGCGAGCGCATGTTGCGGGAGGCGACCAGCGAGGGCGAGTCGACGGGCAGCCCGCAGCGACGCCGGCGGCGCCGGCGACGTGGCGGCGGATCAGCGAGCGTGGCGGACGACGCCACCGACACCACCAACCTGAAACCAGCGACGTGAAACGCACCGCATACATCTCGCTCGGCGCGAACCAGGGCGAACTGCTCGAGTCGCTCAATGCCGCCCTCGAGTCGCTGGGCTCGATCGAACGATCGGAACTGGTGGCGGTGTCGCCGTTCTACATGACTGCGCCGGTGGATGCGCCGGGACCCGACTACCTGAACGCCGTCGCGCAACTATCGACCGAGCTCGAGCCGTATGCGCTGCTGCTGCACCTGCTCGACATCGAACTGATGCTGGGGCGCAAGCGGCGAGGCCTGAAGAAGAACGCCCCGCGCAACGTCGACCTCGACCTGCTGCTGGTCGACGCGCTCATCATCCAGAGCACTCCGCTCACGCTGCCGCATCCGCGCCTGCACGTGCGTGCGTTCGTGCTGAAGCCGCTGCTGGACCTCGCGCCCGACGTGCGTATTCCAGGGCAGGGCCCCGCGCGCGACTTCCTGGAACGCGTTTCCGATCAGCGGATCGAACGGCTGGACACGACCGCGGAACCGTAGGCCCGATGCCGTCGCTGCCCGTCGTCGCGCAGACGACGCTCCTCCTCACCGCATCGAATGTCTTCATGACGTTCGCCCGGTACGCCCACCTTCGCAACCTGAACGACAAACCCTGGTGGATCGCCGCCCTGGCAAGCTGGGGCAACGCGCTCTTCGAATACCTGCCGCAGGTGCCCGCCAACCGCATCGGCCACTCCGAACCGTCGCTGGGACAGCTGAAGATCCTCCAGGAAGTGATCACGCTGTCGGCCTTTCTCCCCTTCGCGGTGCTGTACATGCGCGAGCCGCTGAAGCTCGATTACCTGTGGGCCGGGCTCTGCCTCGTGGCCGCCGTCTACTTCATGTTCCGCAGCGCCTGACATGCTGGCCGGAAAGTACCGATACGTCGTCGTCGAGGGCCCCATCGGCGCGGGCAAGACCTCCCTCGCACGGCGTCTGGCGGAGCGCGCGGGCGCGCGCTCGCTGCTCGAGCAGCCGGAGGAGAATCCCTTCCTCGAACGCTTCTACCGGGACAGCGCGCGCTACGCGCTGCCGACGCAGATGTTCTTCCTGTTCCAGCGCGTGCAGCAACTCGCCGAACTGAAGCAGCTGGACCTCTTCCAGAACACCATCGTGTCCGATTTCCTGCTGGAAAAGGACCGGCTGTTCGCGCGGCTGACGCTGGCCGATGACGAATTGCGGCTTTACGAGCAGATGCACGATCAGCTCAAGCCCGGCACGGCCTCACCCGACCTGGTGATCTACCTGCAGGCGCGCCCCGAGACCCTGGTCGAACGGGTGGCCCGCCGCGGGAACCCGATCGAGTCGGGCATCTCGGAGGCGTATCTGAGCGCTCTGGCGGACAGCTACACCCGCTTCTTCCACGATTACGAGGCGGCCCCGGTGCTGATCGTCAACACCGAGCACCTGAATCCCGTCGACCGCGAAGAGGACTTCGACCTGCTGCTCGAACGCATCGACAAGTTGCGCGGTCGCCGCGAATACTTCAATCTCGCATGAGCGCGCACGGCCGTCCCGAAGCGCTCATCCCGGCGCGCGCAGCGCGGAGGTCAATCCAGTGAGCGTCCATCCCCAATCGCCCGCCGCATCGGCGCGCAAGCCGGTCACCCTGCCTCGCCTGCGGGAGATGCGCGCGAAGGGCGAGCCGATCGCGATGCTCACCTGCTACGACGCCAGCTTCGCGGGCCTGCTCGACCGCTGCGGCGTCGACTGCATCCTGGTCGGCGATTCGCTGGGAATGGTGATCCAGGGCCGCGGCGACACCCTGGCGGTCACGGTCGACGAGATGGCATATCACACACGCTGCGTCGCGCGCGGGCTGTCGGCGGCATGGCTGATCGCCGACCTGCCCTTCGGCGCCTATCAAGCAGGCCCGGAACAGGCGTTCGCCAGCGCCGTCGCGCTGATGCAGGCCGGCGCGAAGATGGTGAAGCTCGAAGGCGGCGCCTGGCTGGCGCCCACCGTCGCCTTCCTCGTCGAACGCGGCATACCGGTCTGCGGACACCTCGGCCTGACGCCGCAATCGGTCCACGCGCTCGGCGGATACCGGGTCCAGGGGCGCAGCGACGACGAGGCCGACCGACTGCTGGCGGATGCACGGGCGCTCGATGCGGCCGGCGCGGCGATGCTCGTGCTCGAACTCGTGCCTTCCACACTGGCGGAACGCGTCACGCAGGCGGTCGGCATGCCGACCATCGGCATCGGCGCGGGCGGCGCGACATCCGGACAGGTCCTCGTGCTGCACGACATGCTGGACGTCTACCCGGGACGCAAGCCGCGCTTCGTGCGCAACTTCATGCTCGGGCAGGCAAGCATCGACGCGGCGATCGGCGCCTATGTGGCGGCCGTGAAGGACCGCAGCTTTCCCGCGCCCGAGCACGGCTACTAGCGGCACCCTCTACAATCCGCGGCCCGGGCACCTCGTCCCTCTCCTCGTTGGCCTCAACGGCACATGAAAGTCGTCCACTCGATCGAAGCGCTGCGGGACCAGATGCGCGGCCAGAACCGGATCGCGTTCGTGCCGACCATGGGCAACCTTCACGAGGGACACCTCGCGCTGATGAAAATGGCGCGCCAGCATGGCGACCCGGTGGTGGCGTCGATCTTCGTGAACCGCCTGCAGTTCGGTCCCAACGAGGACTTCGAGAAGTACCCGCGAACGCTTCAGGACGACATCGACAAGCTGCAGAAGCAGAACCACGTGTACGTGCTGTTCGCGCCGAACGAGCAGGAGATGTATCCGGAGCCGCAGAGCTACCGGGTGAGCCCGCCGTCCGACCTCGGTGACATCCTCGAAGGCGAGTTCCGGCCCGGCTTCTTCATCGGCGTGACCACCGTCGTGCTGAAGCTCTTCTCGTGCGTCCAGCCGCGCGTCGCGGTGTTCGGCAAGAAGGACTACCAGCAGCTGATGATCATCCGCGCCATGTGCCGCCAGTTCGCGCTGCCGACCGAGATCATTCCCCACGAGACCGTGCGCGACACGGACGGCCTGGCGCTGTCCTCGCGCAACCGATTCCTCTCGGAGGCCGAGCGCCGGGAAGCGCCGCGCCTGTACCGCGTGCTGAATGAGGTGCGCGACAAGGTGAAGTCCGGCGCCACCGACGCGGCCGCCATCGAAGGCGATGCGATGCGCGAACTGGCCGCTGCCGGCTGGAAGGTCGACTACGTGGCACTGCGCCGGCAGCGCGACCTGCACGCCCCCTCGCCGGAGGAGGTCGCGGCCGGTGAACCCCTGGTCACGCTGGCCGCCGCCAAGCTCGGCGCCACGCGCCTGATCGACAACCTCGAGATCTGAGTCCGACCGGCCTTCGGCCGGCACCACTCCGTAATAGTCTGCACCGAAGCTCGGGCGCGCCCGGTGCTTGCGTTGTCGTACGTCGCACCGCAGCACGGAAAACGGGCGCGTGGCAGGCGGCATCTCGTTCTTTTGAGCGATCATCCGGCTACGCGTCGCGGCTCGTCCGACGACGGGACCACAAGGAGGAGACATGAAGAGCTTGCCCCGCTGGTTTGCCGCGGTCGCCATGGCTGCGGTGATGTCCGCCTCGGCCTCGGCCCAGGAAATCAAGATTTCGCACCAGTTCAAGGCCAACGCCGACGCGCGCGACCTGGCGACGCGCGTGTTCGTGAAGGAAGTCAACGCGCGCGATCCGAACCTCAAGTTCCGGATCTATCCGGCCCAGTCGCTCGGCATCAAGCCGGTCGCGCAGCTGGACGCACTGCAGAACGGCACGCTCGAGATGGCCGTGTTCCCGATGTCGTACGCGGTCGGCAAGGCGCAGGAGTTCTCGGCCATCATCATGCCGGGGACCGTGCCGACGCTCGAGCACGCCATGAAGCTGCGCGGAACGCCCTTCCAGAAGAAACTGCAGGACCTCGCGCACGCCAACGGCATACACATCGTCACGTGGTGGTGGACACCAGGCGCGTTCGCCACGAAGGATCGGGAAATCACGGGGCCCAAGAGCGTGGCCGGCCTGAAGCTGCGGGCCGCCGACCCGACGTTCGAGACGATGCTGAAGGCGGCCGGCGCCTCGGTCGCCAACATGCCGTCGACCGAGATCTATCCGTCGCTGCAGTCCGGCGTCCTGAACGGCGCGCTGACCTCGGCCGAGACCTTCGTCAGCATGCGCCTGTACGAGCAGACGAAGATGGCAACGCTGCCCGGCAAGTACGCCCTTTGGATGCTGCTGCAGCCGCTGGTGAT
This sequence comes from uncultured beta proteobacterium, assembly GCA_963726405.1. Lineage (GTDB taxonomy): Bacteria > Pseudomonadota > Gammaproteobacteria > Burkholderiales > Burkholderiaceae_F > JAOUJD01. The sequence goes on from CAVSCF010000005.1 coordinate 31,653, forward strand.
GTCGAAGCAGCACTGGGACAAGCTGACCCCCGCGCAGCAGAAGATCTTCGAGGAAGCCGCGGCGAAGTCCGACGAGTACTTCCTCGGCCTGCAGCGCGAGGCTGTAAGTGACATGGAGAAGGAATACAAGAAGGCAGGGGCGAAGGTGCGCGAGATGACCCAGGCCGAATTCGACCAGTGGCTCGCACTGGCCAAGGACACGGCGTGGAAGGAATTTGCCTCCAAGTCGCCGACCGCCAAGGACCTGCTCGACGCGCTGCTCGCGGTCAAGTGATCACGACGAGATGAGACGACACGGGCCGCGAAGCGGCCCGTCGTTCGTTTGAATGGGGAGGGGAACGACCCATGCTGCCTGCCTTCGTGCGCGCGGTGTACCGGCTCAGCACCGCGTGCGCCGCGGTGGCCGCGCTCATGCTGCTCATCGCCGCGCTCGTGATCACGTGGAGCATCGTGTACCGCGCCACGGGCCATTCGACGTACTGGGAGATCGAGTTCTCGGTCTTCATGATGGTCGGCTCGCTGTTCCTCGCATCGCCGTACTGCCTGGCCACCCGCGGGCACGTGGGCGTCGACCTGCTGTCGCACTACCTGCCGGCGCGCTTCGCCAGGCCGGTCAACATCGCGGTCGCCGTCGTCGGGTTGGCGGTGTGCGTCTATCTCACGTGGGCCGGTGCGGAAATGACCCTGCACGCCTTTACCATCGGGGAGACGACGGAGAGTTCGTGGGCGGCGCCGAAATGGCCGCTGTTCCTCGCCATGCCGGTCGGCCTGGGCCTGACCGCCCTCCAATACGTCGCCGAACTGCTGCGCGACACCGTGAGTATGGCAGGCGAGCCATGAGCGAACTGCAGATCGGCGGGATCATCCTGACCGTCACCTTGATCGTGCTGTTCTCGGGCCTGCCCATCGCCTGGGGACTGACTGCCGTGGCCGTCGGCTTCCTGCTGCTGTTCAAGGGCCCGGCCGCGCTCGCCAACGTGCCGATCCTGATGATGGACGAGCTGGCGTCGTTCGCGCTGCTGACCATTCCGCTGTTCGTCCTGCTCGGGGCGGCGATCGGATCATCGGCGGCCGGCAAGGACATCTACGAATCGCTGCATCGATGGCTCGATCGTGTCCCCGGCGGACTGGTGATCGCGAACATCCTCGCGTGCGGCATCTTCTCGGCGATCTGCGGTTCGAGCCCGGCCACCGCGGCGGCGATCGGCAAGGCCGGGGTGCCGGAGATGATCAAGCGCGGCGTTTCGCCGGCGATGGCCACGGGGTCGATCTGCGCCGGCGGCACGCTGGGCATCCTGATTCCGCCTTCGATCACCATGATCCTCTATGGCATCGTGACCGAGACCTCGATCGGCCGGCTGTTTCTCGCCGGTGTCGTGCCGGGAATCCTCCTCGTCGTGCTGTTCTCCGCGTATGCCTGGTTCTCGACCTTGCGCGCCCTGCGCGCAGCGCCGCCGGTTGAAACGCACCGGTACACGACCAAGGAGAAGTTCGAAGGCCTCGGGCGGGTCTCGCCCTTTCTCGGCATCATCATCGCCATTGGCTATGCGATGTACGGCGGCCTGGCCACGCCGTCGGAAGTGGCCGCCCTGTCCGCCGTCCTGGCGCTCGTGCTGGTGATGGTCATCTACCGGCAGTGGCGGCTCGACGACCAGTGGCGGATCTTCCGCGAGACGGTGCGCGAGTCGACCATGATCCTGATGATCATCGGCGCCGCCGCCGTCTTTTCCTACATGCTGTCGCTGCTCTACGTGACGCAGTCCGCCGCGCAGTGGCTGGTCGACCTGAACCTGAACCCGTGGGTGCTGCTGTTCGCGATCAACGTTTTCCTGCTGGTGGCCGGCTGCTTCCTGCCGCCGGTGGCGATCATCCTGATGGTGATGCCGATCCTCACCCCGGTGCTCGAGGCGGCCAACTTCGACCTGATCTGGTTCGCGGTGATCCTGACGATCAACATGGAGGTGGGACTGATCACGCCGCCGGTGGGGTTGAACCTCTACGTCCTGAAGGGCGTGGCGCCGGACGTTCCGCTGCCCACCGTCCTGAAGGGGTCGATGCCGTTCGTCCTGCTGATGTTCCTCGCCATGGTGCTGATCGCCGCATTCCCCGAGATCGCGCTCTGGCTGCCCGGCAAGATGATGAATTGAGCGCGGCGCGGCCTGAGCCATTTGGACGCGCCGGCGGGTTCGCGGATAATCGAGCGCCCTTGCCGGGATGGCGGAATTGGTAGACGCACGGGACTCAAAATCCCGCGACCGCAAGGTCATGGGGGTTCGATTCCCCCTCCCGGCACCACCGTGACACCCGCCGCGCCGCCGTCCGGCGCAGGCTCACTGCTACTGGCCGGTAAAGCCAATGCAGACGGAAACGCAACTCACCCTCGACGATTTCGACTTCGCTTTGCCGCCTGAACTGATCGCGCAGCATCCGCTGCCCGAACGGACGGCGAGCCGGCTGCTGCACGTGGCGCCTGACGGGATGCGCGATCTGTCGTTTCCCGACGTCGAATGCCTGCTCGTGCCCGGCGACCTCCTCGTGTTCAACGACACGCGTGTCGTCAAGGCGCGGCTGCTTGGCGCGAAGCCCACCGGCGGCCGGGTCGAAGCGCTGATCGAGCGCGTGCTCGAACCGACGCTCGCCCTAGCGATGGTGCGCACCAGCCACACGCCGCGTGCGGGATCGGTGTTCCTGTTCGACGACGTGCGCGCCACCGTCGAGGGACGGCGCGACGACTTCTTCCTGCTGCGCTTCGACGAGGACGTCCATGCCCTGATGGAGCGCCATGGCCGCGTGCCCCTGCCGCCATACATCGGGCATGCGGATGGGAGCGAGGATGCGGACCGCTACCAGACCGTGTACGCCGCCCGCCGCGGAGCCGTGGCCGCGCCGACCGCGGGACTGCACTTCACGCGCGCGTTGCTCGATCACCTCGCCTCCCGCGGCGTCGAACTGGCAACGATCACGCTGCACGTCGGCGCCGGCACCTTCCAGCCGGTCCGCGCCCGCAACCTGTCGGAGCACCGGATGCACTGCGAGTGGTTCGACATCGGCGAAGCCGCTGCGGCGGCCGTGAACGCCGCGAGAGCGCAGCGGCGCCGCGTCGTCGCGGTCGGCACGACCAGCCTGCGCGCCCTGGAGTCCGCCGGCAGCACGGGCACGCTGCGCGCGGGTGCCGACGAGACCGCCCTCTTCATCACGCCGGGATATCCGTTTCGCATGGTCGATGCCCTCATCACGAACTTCCACCTGCCACGCTCCACGCTGCTGATGCTGGTCTCCGCGTTCGCTGGCACGGAACGGATCCGACAGGCGTACGCGCACGCGATCGCGGACCGCTACCGCTTCTTTTCGTACGGGGACGCGATGTTCCTGGAGCGCGCGCGATGACGGCGGCCTTCGAGGTGCTTGCGACCGACGGCGCCGCGCGTCGCGGCCGGCTTTCGCTCAACCACGGGACGGTCGAGACGCCCGTCTTCATGCCGGTCGGCACCTACGGCGCCGTCAAGGCCATGGCACCAGCCGAACTGGAGGACCTCGGCGCGCAGATCGTCCTGGGCAACACGTTTCACCTCTGGCTGCGCCCCGGGCTGGATGTCATCGATGCGCACGCCGGACTGCATCGCTTCATGGGATGGGCCCGACCCATCCTCACCGATTCGGGCGGCTTCCAGGTGTTCTCGCTCGGGGCCATGCGCAAGATCAGCGAGGAAGGCGTCAAGTTCGCCTCGCCCGTCAACGGCGACCGCCTGTTCCTCACCCCGGAGGAGTCGATGCGCATCCAGGCCGTGCTCGACTCGGACATCGCGATGGTCTTCGACGAGTGCACGCCGTATTCGATCGGCGACCGGCCCGCCAAGGCGGACGAGGCCGCCGCATCGATGCGCCTGTCGCTGCGCTGGGCGCAGCGCAGCCGCAGCGCGTTCGATGAACTCGGCGCCGCGCGCGACCGGCGCAATGCCCTGTTCGGCATCGTGCAGGGCGGCATGTTCGAGGCGCTGCGCGACGAATCGCTCGCCGGCCTGGTCGACATCGGCTTCGAGGGCTATGCGATCGGCGGCTTGTCGGTGGGAGAACCGAAGGAAGACATGCTGCGGATCCTCGCGCACACCACCCCAAGATTGCCGCCCGGCCGCCCGCGCTACCTGATGGGTGTCGGGACGCCGGAGGACCTGCTCGACGGTATCGCGGCGGGCATCGACATGTTCGACTGCGTCATGCCGACCCGGAATGCGCGCAACGGCTGGCTCTTCACCCGGTTCGGCGACATCAAGCTGCGCAACACCCGCTACCGCGCGGACACCGCCCCGCTCGACGAAACCTGCGGCTGCCCGACCTGTCGAACGTTCTCCCGCGGCTACCTGCACCATCTGCAGCGCGTCAACGAAATCCTCGGTGCTCGCCTCAACACGATCCACAACCTGCACTTCTACCTCGACCTGATGAGGCAGGCGCGGGAGGCGATCGCGGGCAGGCGTTTCGACGCCTTCCGTGAGGGTTTCCTGCAGGATCGCCGGCGCGGTATCTGACGGGGCCCGCACGGGACCGGCCGCTATAATCGCGCGTTTGTCCGGGCGCCAGTGCCCGGGCGCTCACAACCTCCGGAGTACGTCGATGTTCCTGATCTCCAACGCGTATGCGCAGGCTGCGCCGGCCGCGGCGCCGGGCGCCGAATCCTCGTTCATGTCGATCGGCTTCATGGTGCTGATTTTCGTGGTCTTCTACTTCCTTCTGATCCGGCCGCAGGTAAAGCGCCAGAAGGAACACAAGGCGATGATCGACGCCCTGAAAAAGGGCGACGAGGTCCTGACCGCCGGCGGCATCGTCGGCAAGATCGTCGAGATCCACGAGCAGTACGTCACCGTGCAGGTGGCGGCCGTGAACGGCCAGCCGGTCCAGCTTTCGATGCAGCGCACCGCCGTGCAGACGATCCTTCCCAAAGACACCTTCAAGCCGGCCTGAGGTTCCGCGGCGCTTGTGCGCCGCAGGCCGTGACGCCGCACCCCGATGAATCGCTACCCGCTCTGGAAGTACATCGTCATCGTCGTCGCCCTGGTCATCGGGGCGACGTACATGCTGCCCAATTTCTTTGGCGAGTCGCCGGCGGTGCAGGTGTCGTCGGCGAAATCGACCGTGAAGGTCGATCCCGCGCTCATCTCGCGGGTCGAAGACGTGCTCAAGGACGCGAAGATCGCGCACGAGGGCATCTACTTCGATACCGCCGGGCTCAATTCGACGATCCGGGTGCGCTTCCGCGACGCCGACACGCAGCTCGCAGCCAAGGACCTGATCCAGAAGGCGCTCGACCCGAGCCAGGAGGATCCGGCCTACGTCGTCGCGCTTAACCTGGTTTCCAACACCCCGCGCTGGCTGACCAGCCTGCGGGCGCTGCCGATGTACCTCGGCCTCGACCTGCGCGGAGGCGTCCACTTCCTGATGCAGGTCGACATGCGCGCGGCCGTCGACAAGCGACTCGACACGCTCGCCTCCGACATCCGCACGCTGCTGCGCGAGAAGAACATCCGCCACGCGGGCATCAACAAGACGGCGACCGCGATCGAGATCCGGTTCCGTGACGCCGACACGCGAACCAAGGCCGAGGACGAGATCCGCAGCCAGATCCGCGAGTTGACGCTGAAAGAGGAGGGCGCCGGCGACAACCTCTCGATCGTCGCGACGCTGTCGCCCGCGGCCCAGAAGGAAATCCAGGACAACGCGCTGAAGCAGAACATCACCACGCTTCACAACCGGGTCAACGAACTGGGCGTGGCCGAGCCGGTGATCCAGCAGCAGGGCGCGGACCGCATCGTGGTGCAGCTACCCGGGGTGCAGGACGTCGCACGGGCCAAGCAGATCATCGGGCGCACCGCGACTCTGGAGATCCGCATGGTCGACCAGGAAGCGATGGCCGCGGGCACGCCGGGCGCGCTGACCGTCCCCGAACGCAAGGCAGGCGGCGTGGTCACGCCCACACCGCTGAAGCGCGAAGTCGTCGTGACGGGCAACCAGCTCAACGGCGCCTCGGCCACGCTGGACCAGAACCAGCGCCCGGCGGTGTCGGTGCGGCTCGACGAGGCCGGCGGCCGCGCGATGCGCGCGATCACGCGCGACAACATCGGCAAGCTGATGGCGATCGTGCTCTACGAGAAGGGCAAGGGCGAGGCCATCTCGGTCGCGCGCATCCAGGGCGAGTTCGGCAACCAGTTCCAGATCACCGGCAGCTTCACGGTGCAGGAAACCACCGACCTCGCGCTGCTGATCCGCTCCGGATCGCTGGCGGCGCCGATGGAGATCATCGAGGAACGGACGATCGGCCCGAGCCTCGGCAAGGAAAACATCGAACGCGGCTTCCGCTCGACGCTGTACGGCTTCACGGCCATCGCGATCTTCATGATCTTCTACTACCGGATCTTCGGCCTCATCTCGGTGGCGGCGCTGTCCGTGAACATGATGCTGCTGATCGCGTTGCTGTCGATGCTGCAGGCGACGATGACGCTGCCCGGCATCGCGGCCGTCGCGCTGGCGCTGGGCATGGCGATCGACTCCAACGTGCTGATCAACGAGCGGGTCCGCGAGGAACTGCGCAACGGCCGCTCGCCCCAGCAGGCGATCACCGAGGGCTACGACAAGGCCTTCGCGACCATCCTCGACTCGAACGTGACCACGCTCATCGCCGGCATTGCCCTGCTGACGTTCGGCTCGGGCCCCGTCCGCGGGTTTGCCATCGTGCACTCGCTCGGCATCATCACGTCGATCTTCTCGGCGGTGTTCGTGTCGCGTGCCATGGTCAATCTCGTGTACGGATCGCGCAAGAAACTGCAGTCGATCTCGGTCGGGCAGATCTGGAAACCGGGCGTCTGACGCCGACGGAACGAAAGAGGACGCACCATGGAGTTCTTCCGCATTCGCCGCACGATTCCCTTCATGCGGTACTCGCTGATCCTGAACGCGATCTCGCTGATCTCGTTCCTGGTCGCGGTCGGTTTCCTCGTCTTCCGCGGCCTGAGCCTGTCGGTCGAGTTCACCGGCGGCACCGTGATGGAGGTCTCGTACAAGCAGGCCGCGGACGTCGAGCAGATCCGCGCCGCCATCGAGAAGAAAGGCTGGGGCGAGTTCCAGGTGCAGAACTTCGGCACCTCGCGCGACGTCATGATCCGGCTGCCGGTGGAAAAGGGATACACGTCCGGCCAGCAGGCCGAGCGGGTGATGGAGACGCTGAAGGCGCAGGACCCGGCGGTCGAACTGCGGCGAGTGGAGTTCGTCGGCCCGCAGGTCGGCGAGGAACTCGCGCACGACGGCCTGCTCGCGCTGCTGATGGTCGTCATCGGCATCATGATCTACCTGGCCTTCCGCTTCGAGTGGAAATTCTCGGTGGCGGCCATCATCGCCAACCTGCACGACGTCATCCTCGTCATCGGCATGTTCGCGATCTTCCGCTGGGAGTTCTCGCTGCCGGTGCTGGCCGCCGTGCTCGCGGTGCTGGGCTATTCGGTCAACGAGTCGGTGATCATCTTCGACCGGGTGCGCGAGCACTTCAAGAAGATGCGCCGCGCCACCACGGTCGAGGTGATCGACTCGGCCATCACGGCGACCATCTCCCGCACGATCATCACGCACGGCTCGACGCTGTGCATGACGCTCGCGATGCTCTTCTTCGGCGGCCCGGCGCTGCACTACTTCGCGCTCGCGCTCACCATCGGCATCCTCTTCGGCGTCTATTCGTCGGTGTTCGTGGCGGCCGCGATCGCCATGTACCTTGGCGTGAAGCGCGAGGACCTGGTGAAGGCCGTCAAGAAGGAAGACGAGCAGGTCGTCGTCCCGTAAATCGCGTACAGCCGGGGAAAGGATGCTCGAGGACAGCGCTTCCGCGGAGGCCGGCACCCGGATCTGGGACCTCCCGACCCGCCTGTTTCACTGGACGCTGGTCGTCCTGATCGCCTTCTCCGTCGTCACCGTCAAGCTCGGCGGCCTCTGGATGGACTGGCACATGCGCTCGGGCTACGCGATCCTCACGCTCGTCCTGTTCCGCATCCTGTGGGGTTTCGCCGGCAGCCACTACGCGCGGTTTTCGACCTTCGTGCACCGGCCCGCCACCATCCTGGACTACCTGCGCGGATCCCTGTCGCACGGCGCCGGCCACAATCCGCTCGGCGGCCTGTCGGTGCTCGCGATCCTCGCCATGCTGCTCCTGCAGGCGAGCACGGGCCTGTTCTCCAACGACGGCAACTTCACCGAAGGTCCGCTGGCGCGGCTGGTGAGCAGCGCGGCCGGGGAACGCCTTTCGACAATTCATCGCCTCGGCGAATGGGCGCTCTATCTTCTCGTGGGGACGCACGTGGCGGCGATCGCGTACTACTCGCTGTTCCGCAAGGCGGTTCTGGTGCGTCCCATGATCACGGGCGACCATCCCGTCGTCGATGTGCCACCGGCGGACGACAGTCTGGCAACGCGCCTGCGCGCGCTGCTGCTCGCGGCCCTGGCCGCTGGATGCGTGGCTTTCATCGTCACGCTGTAGGCTGCGCCGAAACGAACAACGCCGCCCGGTCGGCGACCGGCGCGGCGTTGCGTTATGAAAGCGGCGAGAACTACTTGTTGCGGAAGTCGTCGTGGCAGTTGTCGCAGGTCTTGGCCGTGGCCTGGAACTGCGTGCGGATGGCGCCGACATCGCCTGACTTGGCAACCTCGTTCAGCTTGATCACTTCCTGGCGCATGGCACGGCCCAATTCCTTCACCTTCGGGTCGGTGAACACCGCGGGCTTCGCCTTCGTGGGCGGCGTGCCACCCTTGTCCGATCCGGGGATGTACCCCTCACCCGGCAACTGCGAGGCGAAGTCGACGATGGCGGCGCTCTTCTGGATGGCGGCAACGTCCGGCTTGTCTGATTTCAGCTGGGTGAAGATGCGGCCCATGTGGTTGCCCATCAACACGTAGGCGGACTGGCGATAGCGGATCGCGTCTTCTGGCTTCGAAAACTGGGCGGAGGCCGGCACGGCAACGGCCAGCAGCACGGCGGTGGTCAGCAAGCGGACTTTCACTTCGGGGCTCCTTTTTGGAGTCGGGTGGCAGGCGGGTGTCGCGTTCTCGGCGACGCGCTAACCTGACAGACAGTAACAGCGCGATCCATGAATTTATTCCACCCGGGTACGCGCCGCGGGACCTGGATCTGCCTTCAGGCCCGGCGCGCCAGTTCCCCGGCCTTGCCCAGGTAGCTGGCTGGCGTCAGGGCGAGCAGGCGGTCGCGCGCATCGGCGGGAATCTCGAGCCCGCGGATGAACGCGTGCAGCGCGTCGCGGGTGATGCCCTGCCCGCGCGTCAGCGCCTTCAACTGCTCGTACGGGTTCTCGACCCCGTAGCGCCGCATCACCGTCTGGACGGGTTCGGCGAGGACTTCCCAGGCGTCGTCGAGGTCCGCCCGCAATTTCGCCTCGTTGACTTCCAGCTTTCGCAGGCCGCGCAGGCAGGCGTCGTAGCCCACCAGCGAATAGCCGAACGCGACGCCGAGATTGCGCAGCACCGTGGAATCGGTCAGGTCGCGCTGCCAGCGCGACACGGGGAGCTTCTCCGCCAGGTGCCTCAAGACGGCGTTGCCGAGGCCCAGGTTGCCTTCGGAGTTCTCGAAGTCGATCGGGTTGACCTTGTGCGGCATCGTCGAGGAGCCGACCTCGCCGGCCCGGAGCTTCTGCCTGAAGTAGCCGAGCGAGATGTAGCCCCAGGCGTCGCGGTCGAGGTCGAGCAGGATGGTGTTCGCCCGGGCGACGGCGTCGAACAGCTCCGCCATGTAGTCGTGTGGCTCGATCTGGATCGTGTGCGGGTTGAACGTGAGTCCCAGGCCCTCGATCAGCTCACGCGAGAACCGTTCCCAGTCGACCCCGGGGTAGGCGGCAAGGTGCGCGTTGAAGTTGCCGACCGCGCCGTTCATCTTCGCCAGCAGTTGCACCCGTGCGATCGAATCGATCGCCGCCCCAAGCCGCACCGCGACGTTGGCGAACTCCTTCCCGACCGTGGTCGGCGTCGCGGGCTGTCCGTGCGTGCGCGAGAGCATGGGCAGGTCTGCGTGCAGGTGCGCGTACTCCCGCAACTGGGCGTGAATCGCGCGCAGCCGACCCTGCAGCACGAAGCGCCCGCGCTCCAGCATCAGCGCATGGGAGACGTTGTTGATGTCCTCTGAGGTGCAGGCGAAGTGGATGAACTCCGCCGCCTTGCCGAGCGCCGCGCCGGTGCGCGCCTTGATGAAGTACTCGACCGCCTTGACGTCGTGATTGGTCTCGGCCTCGATCGCCTTGATCTCGGTGCAGTCCTCGATGCTGAAGTGCACGACGAGTTGCCGCAGGTCGGCCTGCAGCGCCTCCGTCAATGGCGGAAGCTCGGGCAGGCCCAGCGACGACAGTGCGATCAGCCACTCGGTCTCGACCCGCAACCGCTCGCGCATGAACGCGAACTCGGAAAAGACGTCGCGAAGTTCGGCGGTCTGGCGCCCGTAGCGGCCGTCCAGCGGCGAAAGCGCGGTCAGGGAGAGAAGTTCGAGCGACATGCCGGTGGACGGATCGGCACCGAAGGAAATTCGGCACCAAAAGAGTGAAATCAGTGTAGCAAACGCGCAATTCGGATCGCTCCATCTCCCTCACTCGGTATTGCGAGGCGGGCGGGCACCGATATACTGCAACGTCAACCTCTCCTGCCGTTCCCACCCCGTGTCCAAAAGCCTCCGCCTCGTCGGCTCGCTGACGAGCCCTTATGTGCGCAAGGTCCGCATCGTGATGGCGGAAAAGCGCATCGAGTACCACCTCGACCTCGAAGACGTGTGGGCACCGGACAGCAGGATCCAGGACGCGAATCCGCTGGGCAAGGTGCCGTGCCTGATCATGGAAGACGGCGGTGCCGTGTTCGATTCGCGCGTGATCGTGGAATTCCTCGACACGATGACGCCGGTGTCCAAGCTGCTGCCGCCGAGCGGACGCGAACGGGCCGAAGTGCGCACCTGGGAAGCGCTGGGCGACGGCATGCTCGACGCCGCGATCCTCGTCCGCCTCGAGCAGACGCAGCGCCCGGCCGAGCAGCAGAGCCAGAAGTGGATCGATCGCCAGATGGGCAAGATCCACGCAGGGCTCGCCGCAATGAGCCGCGGACTCGGCGAGAAGCCATGGTGCAACGGCAACGCCTATACGCTGGCCGACGTCGCGGTCGGCTGCACGCTCGGCTATCTCGATTTCCGCTTCGCGCACATCCCCTGGCGCGACAGCTATCCGAACCTCGCGCGGCTTTACGAGAAACTGGCTGCGCGCCCGTCCTTCGCCGAGACCCAGCCGCCGCAGTAAGCCGCGGTCGCTCACGCCGCTCAGCGCGACGCGGCGAAGTCGGGCCCGATCAGGTCGATGCGGTCCGTGCAGAAGGCATCGACGCCCCACGCAAGAAGATCGCGCGCGCGCGCCGGTTCGTTCACCGTGTAGCAGAAGAGCCAGGCGCCGGCGGCCTTGATCTCCGCCACGCGGGACGCCGACAGGTGCCGGTGATTGGCGTGCAAGCGCGACGCCGCCGAGTCGTGCGAGCCGTTCCCGCCAGTCGTGCGGCACGCGATCGACGAGCCAGCCGCGCGGAAGATCCGGGCGCGCGCAGCGTGCCGCTTCGAGCGCTTCCACGGAAAAGGACGAGAGCAAGGGTACCGCCGGGACGACGCTTTCCTGCCGATCGCCGGCGGGACGCACCACATCCGCATACGCCTGCGCGACGCGCTCGGCGACCAGGCGACCGGTCGCGGCCTCGCGGCGCGCGGTCGGCTTGATCTCCACGTTGCACCAGACACCGCGGCCCCGGCAGAACGCGAGCGTGTCATCGAGGCCGGGCACCGGTTCGCCGGCAAACCGCGCCGAGTGCCAGCGTCCGACGTCGAGTTGCGCCAGCTCGGCCGCGCTGAAGTCGGTCACCGCACCCGGCCGCAGCGCCGTGCGCCGCAGCGTGGAATCGTGCATCAGGATCGGAGTGTCGTCGCCCGACAGCATCGCGTCGAATTCGATCGCACGGAAGCCATGCTCCATGCCGACGCGGATCGCCGCGAGGGTGTTCTCGGGCGCGAGGGTGCCGCCGCCACGGTGGGCGATCACCCGCGCATACGGCCATGCGTGGCGTTCGGTCATCGCTCCGGGCTTCCGTTGCTCTTGCGCCGTACATAGATCATCTTTTCCACCCGCGCCACCACCATGCCGTCGTCGTCCTTGATGTCCGCCTTGAAAAGGTGCAGATGCTTGTCCCCCGACGCCGTCATCCGCGCGATGTTGTCCAGTTCGGCGGCCAGGAGTTCAACGCGGGCCCACACCCGGTCGCGGGCCGGCGCGAGGTGTTCGATCGAACCCGCCTTGTCCCACACCAGGTAATCGCCGCCGAGGTTCGCCTGCAGCATCAATGCGAAGAACGGATCGGTCATCGCGTAGAGCGAACCTCCGGCATGCGTGCCCGACTCGCCGCGGTTGGAGAAACGCAGTCGCATCTCCACCGTTGCGCTGCGAAAGTCGGGAGCGATATGCCGAACGCGGATGCCGGCGCCGCGAAACGGCGACCACCAGTTCAGCGCGAACCGGACGAGGCGCGGCGAAGTGGAACGCATGCGCGAAGTCTACGGAAGGCCGATGGCGGAAGCGTTTGCTAACCTCGTGGCCACTGACGCGACCGGACGGATGCAGTGGGATGGATGCAACGGGAATGAACGCACTGGGCCATCTCCGGGTCCTCGACCTGACCCGCGTGCTCGCCGGCCCGTGGTGCACCCAGTTGCTTGCGGACCTTGGCGCCGACGTCGTCAAGGTCGAGCGGCCGGGCACGGGCGACGACACGCGCGCGTGGGGCCCGCCCTATCTGAAGGATGCGGCGGGCGAGGACACCACCGAAGCGGCGTACTACCTCGCCGCCAACCGTGGCAAACGCTCGGTGACGGTCGACCTCGCCCATCCCGAAGGACAGCGCATCGTCCGGCGCCTGGCCGAGCGCGCGGACATCGTGGTGGAAAACTACAAGGTCGGACAACTGACGCGCTACGGCCTCGATTACACAGCGCTCGCGGCCATCAACCCGCGCCTGATCTACTGCTCGATCACAGGGTTCGGCCAGGACGGGCCACACGCCGACCGCGCCGGCTACGACTTCATCATCCAGGGCATGGGCGGCTTCATGTCCATCACCGGCGAGCGCGACGACCGGCCGGGGGGCGGGCCGCAGAAGGCGGGCATCGCGGTGTCCGACCTGATGACCGGGATGTACGCAACGGTCGCGATCCTCGCCGCGCTCGCGCACCGTGAGCGCACCGGCGAGGGCCAGCATATCGACATGGCGCTGTTCGACGTGATGCTCGCGATGCTGGCCAACATGAACATGAACTACCTGACCTCGGGCAAGCCGCCGGGACGCGCGGGCAACGCGCATCCGAACATCGTCCCGTATCAGGTCTTCGAGGCGGCGGACGGCCACGTGGTTATCGCGGTGGGCAACGACAGCCAGTTCGTCAAATTCTGCGAGGTTGCGGGCTGCCCGGAACTGTCGAGCCATCCGTCCTACACGCGCAACGCCGACCGCGTCCGCAACCGCGATGCGGTGCTCGCGATCGTCGAGCCGCTCGTCCGCGCGCGGCCGGTGGCGTTCTGGGTGGAGCGGCTCGAAGGCGCCGGCGTGCCGTGCGGGCCGATCAACAACATCGCGCAGGCGCTCGCCGATCCGCAGGTCGCCGCACGCGAACTGCGCATCGACCTGCCCCATCCTCTGGCGGGCGTCGTGCCGCTCGTGGCCAACCCCATCAAGTTGTCCGCCACGCCGCCCGTCTACGAGCGCTCGCCCCCGACGCTCGGTCAGCACACGGTGGAAATCCTGCGCGAGTGCGGACTCGACGAGGCCGAGATCGCCCGCCTGAAGGCGCTCGGCGCCGTCTGATGGCGGCGCGCCGCTTTCTGATCCGCGGGGTGGTGCAAGGCGTGGGGTTCCGCCATGCGACCCGCCGCGAAGCCAGGCGGCTCGGCCTGCGCGGCTGGGTGCGCAATCGCGCCGAGGGCACGGTGGAAGCGGTGGCAGTCGGCGACGAGCGTCAGCTGGACGCCTTGCAGCGCTGGGCCTGGCGCGGGCCGACAGCCGCGATCGTCGACACCGTCGAAACCTTCCCCTTGTCGGACGATGCCCTTGCCGGCCTGCAGCCCACGGTCGGCGAGGACTTCAGGCAGGTCGAAACGGCCTGGGAGTGAAGATCGACGTATCGAAGGCCGGGTTCAGTCGCGCCGTCAGCACATGGTCGCGCCACGCTCCGTTGATGTACAGGTAGTTCTTCGCGAGGCCCTCGCGCACGAAACCCAGGCGCTCGAGCAAGCGCGCGCTGCGCTCGTTGTCCGGGACATGGCTGGCCTGGATGCGGTGCAGCCGAAGGACCGTGAAGACGTGCTCGATGGTCGCCTCGAGTGCCTCATGCATCAGCCCGCGGCCTTCAAGAGTGGCGTCGACGGCATAGCCGAGCATGCACGACTGGAAAGGGCCGCGTGCGATCTGGGTGTAGTTGACGCGACCGATCACGCGGTGGGGATCGCCGCGCAGGCACAGCACCCAGCGCACCACGGCGCCGTCCTCGTAATCCTCGATCGCACGCTCGCACTCGGCCTGCCAGAACTCGCTTTCCATGATGCCCGCCGGTCGCGGCGGGTCCCACGGTGCGAGATGCCGTTCGTTGCGCCGGAAGAAATCGGCGAGCGCAACCGCATGCCCGGGAGCCATGTGCTCGACCGTGAGGCGGGCGGTGTTCAACGTCGGCAGCATGCGGGTGCCTCGCGCTCGGTTCGGTGCATCGGTCGCACCTCCTCACTGTTTTTGCGGTTTAATGCCGGTCGAACGAACATCCAGACGGAGACGGAAGGTGATGGAACGTCGTGCGTTCGTGGCACTGGGTGCCGCGACGGTTCTCTGCGCGCTGGCCTCACCCGCCGCCGCCCAATCCTATCCGACCCGGCCCATCCGGCTCGTGGTGCCCTACCCGCCCGGCGGGCCGCTGGACAGCGCCGCCCGTGCACTCGCCGAACGCGTGAAGGAGCCCCTGGGGATCGTGGTGGTCGAGAACCGACCGGGCGCCGGCGGCAACATCGGCGTCGACCAGGTCGCGAAGTCCGCCCCGGACGGCTACTCGCTGGTGATCGGCGCGGTCGCGACACACGCGATCAACCCGTGGCTGTTCGCCAAGCTGCCCTACGACCCGATCAAGGACTTCGCGCCGATCACGCTCGTCGCCCACGTGCCGAACGTGCTGGTGATGACGCCCGAGCGTGCGCAGCAACTGAACATCCGCAGCGCTCGCGACCTCGTTGCCTTCGCCCGTGCGAACCCGGGCAAGCTCAACTACGCGTCCGGCGGCAACGGCAGTGCGGGGCACATGGCGGGTGAACTGCTGAAGTCCCAGGCGCAGATCTCGGCCGTTCACATTCCGTACGCAGGCGCCGCACCCGCTCAGCTGGGGCTGCTGGCGGGGCAGACGGACTTCATGTTCGATAACCTGGCGTCCGCCCTGACGCAGGTGAAGGCCGGCAAGCTGCGGGCGTTCGCCGTGACCACCGCGCGCCGCTCCGATTCGATGCCCGACGTGCCGACGATGGCCGAAAGCGGACTGCCGGGATTCGACGTCTCGACGTGGTTCGGCGTGTTCGCTCCCGCCGGCACGCCCGCTGCCGTGGTGGAACGGCTGAACCAGGCCTTCACCGCCGCCCTGCAGTCGCCCGAGATGCGCGAAAGGCTGGCGCGCATGGGCGCCGAGCCGGCACCGATGGCACCGGCCGCGTTCGGTCAGTTCGTCCGCGCGGAGATGGCGAAGTACGAGAAGGTGGTCAAGTTTTCCGGTGCACGCGTCGACTAGAACGCGCGCCGATTCGGGGAGAGGCATGAAGATCAAGAATGGCAAGGATTTCTGGTCCGGCGTGATGTTCATTGCGTTCGGATTGTTCTTCGCCGGCTTCGCCCGGCAATACGACATGGGCACCGCCGCGCGCATGGGCCCCGCCTACTTTCCCACGGTCCTCGGCATGTTGCTGATCGTGATCGGCGCGTTCATCGGCTTCAAGGGCCTGCGCATGGAACACGAGGAAGGCGACGGCCGGGTGGACAAGTTCCACTTCAAGCCGCTGCTGCTCGTGCTCGGTGCGGTGGTTGCATTCGGCCTGCTCTTGCGGCCCGGCGGCCTCGTTGTCGCCCTCATCGCACTGATCTTCATCTCGAGCTTCGGCAGCGGCGAGTTCAAGCTGAAGGAGATCCTGCCGCTCGCGATCGGGCTGTGCGTGCTCGTGCTGGCTGTCTTCATCTGGGGTCTTGGCCTGACGATCCCGGTCCTTCCCGCGTTCATGCAGAACTGAGGCGCGACCATGGATCTCATCAACAACCTGATGCTCGGCTTCGGCACGGCGCTGACGCTGACGCAACCTGTTCTACGCGTTTGTCGGCTGCATGATCGGAACGCTCATCGGCGTGCTGCCGGGGATCGGCCCCATCGCCACCCTGGCGATGCTGCTGCCGACGACGTATGCGCTGGAGCCCACGTCGGCGCTCATCATGCTGGCCGGCATCTACTACGGCGCGCAGTACGGCGGCTCGACGACCGCCATCCTGGTCAACCTGCCCGGCGAGTCCTCGTCGGTGGTGACCTGCCTCGACGGCTACCAGATGGCGCGGCGCGGGCGCGCGGGCGCGGCACTCGCCACCGCGGCCCTCGGATCGTTCTTCGCCGGCACCGTCGGAACGCTGGTGCTTGCCGCACTGGCCGCGCCGATGGTCGAACTGGCGTTCAAGTTCGGCCCTGCGGAGTACTTCTCGCTGATGGTGCTGGGCCTGATCGGCGCCGTCGTGCTGGCGTCGGGCTCGCTCGTCAAGGCGATCGGCATGATCGTGCTGGGCCTGCTGCTCGGTCTCGTCGGCACGGACGTGAACTCGGGCGTCTCGCGCTACGCGTTCGACATTCCCGAACTCGCCGACGGCATCGGCTTCGTCGGCGTCGCGATGGGCGTGTTCGGGTTCGCCGAGATCATCGCCAACCTCGAGACCGGCGGCGAGAAGCGCCAGGTCTTCACCGACAAGGTGGGCTCGCTGATGCCGACCTGGGCCGAAGTGAAAGAGGCTTCGGGCGCCGTACTGCGCGGCACGGGACTCGGCGCCGTGCTCGGCGTGCTGCCGGGTGGCGGTGCGCTGCTGGCGTCCTTCGCCGCGTATACGGTCGAGAAGAAGATCGGCAAGAACCCGCAGCCGCCGTTCGGGCAGGGCAACATCCGCGGCGTCGCCGCCCCGGAGTCCGCCAACAACGCCGGCGCGCAGACATCCTTCATCCCGATGCTCACGCTCGGCATTCCGCCGAATGCGGTGATGGCGCTGATGATCGGCGCGATGACCATCCACAACATCCAGCCGGGTCCGCAGGTGATGACGAGCAACCCGACGCTCTTCTGGGGACTGATCGCGTCGATGTGGATCGGGAACCTGATGCTGGTGGTGCTGAACCTGCCGCTGATCGGCATGTGGGTGCAGTTGCTGAAGGTCCCGTACCGCCTGCTCTATCCGGCGATCCTCGTGTTCTGCTCGATCGGCGTCTACTCGATCAACAACAACTCGTTCGATGTCCTGATGACCGCCGGCCTTCGGCGTGCTCGGTTACCTGTTCTTCAAGCTGCGCTGCGAGCCGGCCCCGCTGATCCTCGGCTTCATCCTCGGGCCGATGATGGAGGAGAACCTGCGCCGGGCGATGCTGCTGTCGCGAGGCGATCCCACCGTGTTCTTCACGCGACCGCTGTCGCTCGGCCTGCTGATCGCCGCCGCGGCTCTCGTCGTCATCGTGGCGCTGCCGCAGATCAAGTCGAAGCGCGAAGAGGCCTTCCAGGAAGGGGACTGATCCTGCGGGGAGCCGCACGGCGGCTCCCCTTGCCACGGCTGCGCCGGCGCGCGCGGGAGTACGATCTTCGTGCCCCGTACGTCTGCCTCAGGACCTTCCCCGTGAAACTCGCCCGACTCCTCATTGCCGGTGCGCTGGCCATCGTGCCGGTCATCAGCGCCGCCCAGTCCTACCCGAGCAAGCCGATCCGCCTCGTCGTGCCTTTCCCGCCCGCGGGCGCCACCGACATCCTGTCGCGCGAACTCGCGCGACTGCTCTCCGAGCGGCTGAAGCAGCAGGTCATCGTCGACAACAAGCCGGGGGCCGGCGGCACCCTTGGCAGCGATCTCGTCGCCAAGGCCCCGGCCGACGGCTACACGATCCAGATGGCGACCAGTTCGACGCATTCGATCGGCCCCAGCCTGAATCCGAAGATTCCGTACAACGCCCAGACCGATTTCACCCCGGTCGCGCACGTCGCGAACGCGACCAACGTGCTGGTTGTCGCGCCGAGCGTGAAGGCGAATACGGTGGCCGAACTGATCGCGGAGATCAAGGCGAAGCCCGGCCAGTACAACTTCGGTTCGAGCGGCAACGGCACGATCGTCCACCTCACCGGCGAGCTCTTCAAGGCGATGACCGGCACCTACATCGTGCACATCCCCTACCGCGGCACGGCCCTCGTGATTCCCGACATGGTGGGCGGCCAGATCCAGCTGCTTTTCGACAACGTCGCTTCGGCGCTTCCGCACATCAAGGACGGCCGCGTGAAGGCGCTCGCCGTCACGTCGCTCAAGCGTTCGCCGCTGCTTCCGCAACTGCCGACGGTGGCCGATACGGTGCCCGGGTTCGAATCGAACACCTGGTTCGGCGTGTTCGGCCCGAAGAACCTGCCGCCGGAAGTGACGCAGCGGCTGAACGCCGAGATCAACGCGGTCCTGAAGACGCCGGAGTTCCAGGACAGGCTGCGGGCCCTCGGCTACGACGCAGCCGGCGGATCACCCGCCGACTTCGCGAAGGTGGTCGCCAGCGACACCGCGAAGTGGGCGCGATTGATCAAGGAACGCAGCATCACCGGCGAATAGACGGAACGTCATCACGTGCTCCTGTTGCCGTTCGAAGTCACGCCGCGCGCGGGCCACGTCGACGCGTACCTCGAGATCGCGGCGCATGCGGCTCGCTGGAATCGAACGCGACGACGGCATGCACGACCGGCGTGAAGCGCCGCAGGACTACGCCCCGATCAACTCTCACCCGCGCCCGGCGCCATGACCTTCGACTGGAACAACCCGTATCCCACCGTGCGCACGCCGGTCTTCGCCCGCAACGTGGTGGCCACCTCGCAGCCGCTCGCCGCGCAGGCCGGACTGCATGTCCTGCACCGGGGCGGAAACGCGGTGGACGCCGCGATCGCGGCAGCCGCCGTGCTGACGCTCGTGGAGCCCTGCAGCAATGGCCTCGGGTCGGACAATTTCGCGATCCTCTGGGACCCTGCGACGGAGCAGCTGCACGGCCTGAACGCAAGCGGAGTCGCACCCGCCGCCTGGTCGCCCCAGTATTTCCAAGGCAAGTACGGTGACGACGCGGCGAGGAAACCGACCCGAGGATGGGATGCGGTGACGGTGCCCGGTGCGGCCGCCGGGTGGTCGATGCTGCACCGGCGTTTCGGCAAGCTGCCCTTTGGAGACGTGATCGCACCCGCCCTGCATTACGCGGAGCGGGGCTATGCGGTGTCGCCGATCGTGCAGCAGAAGTGGACGCTGGCCGCGCCGATCCTGAAGGACTTCCCCGGCTGGGCGGAACACTTCCTGCCGCGCGGCCGCGTGCCGGATGTCGGCGAACACTTCACGCTGCCCGGCGCCGCGCGCACGCTGCAACTCATCGCGGCGAGCTACGGGGAAGCGTTCTACAAGGGCGAGATCGCCGACGCCATCGCCCGCTACGCGGCCGCCACCGGCGGCGCCATGACGGCCGCCGATCTCGCAAACTACTGGGACTGGGTGCAGTCGAACGGCTGGGTCGGCACGATCAGCACCGGCTTTCATGGATACGAGTTGCATGAGATACCGCCGAACGGCCAGGGCATCGCCGCGCTGATCTGCCTCGGAATCCTGCGGCATACCGGGATCGGCACGTGCGCCCTCGATTCCGCGGACTGGCAGCACGTGGCGATCGAGGCGATGAAGCTCGCGTTCGCGGACGTCTACCGATACGTCGGGGACCCGCGTTCGATGCGTGTGACGCCGTCGCAGATGCTCGACGACACCTACCTCGCGCAGCGCGCTCGCCACATCGACATGAAGAAGGCGCAGGCGATGAGCGCCGGCACGCCGTCGCGCGGAGGCACGGTGTACCTGTCGACCGCCGACGCCGGCGGCATGATGGTGTCGTTCATCCAGAGCAACTACATGGGGTTCGGTTCGGGCGTGGTGGTGCCGGGCTACGGCATTTCGCTGCAGAACCGCGGCGCCGGCTTCTCGCTCGAGCCGGACAGTCCCAACTGCGTGGCGCCGGGCAAGCGGCCCTTCCAGACCATCATCCCGGCCTTCCTTACGAAGGACGGGCGGCCGGCGATGAGCTTCGGCGTGATGGGCGGCAACATGCAGCCACAGGGACACGTGCAGACGCTGCTGCGCATGCTGCTTCGGCAGCAGCAGCCCCAAGCCGCCTGCGACGCGCCGCGATGGCGCGTCATGCACGGGCTGGACATCGAAATCGAAAGCGCCATGGGGCAGGCGGTCGTCGACGAACTCGTTGCGCGCGGCCACAGGATCACGCAGTCGAAGGACAGCTACATGGACTTCGGGTCGGGACAGTTCATCTGGCGGCTGGGCGACCCCGCGGTCGACGGCTACGTGGCCGCGAGCGATTCCCGGCGGGACGGACTGGCCGCCGGCTTCTGATTCGCGTCGAGTTTCGTACGGCCCCGCGTCCGCAATGCGGGCGGGTTGTGCGCGCGCAAACGGCCACCCGTTCGAAGTGGGCGAACCAGCCCACGCACGTACGTGGTTTTTGGGACAATGCGCCGACAAGAACTGCGGGACAGGGGACACACTCATGACGTATGCCGCCATCACCGGCTGGGGCAAATGCATGCCGCCGGCCGTGCTGACCAACGCCGACCTCGCCACCTTCCTCGAAACGGACGACGCCTGGATCACCAGCCGCACCGGCATGAAGGAGCGGCGCGTGTCGCACGTCTCGGCGATCGAGATGTCGGCGGTGGCGAGCAAGCGCGCCCTCGCGTGCGCGGGCCTGCGGGCGGAGGACGTCGATCTCATCATCTACGGCAGTTGCAGCAACGACGAGCAAGTGCCCAACAGCGCCTCGGGCGTGCAGGTGCTCATCGGCGCGACGAATGCGGCGTCGATGGACGTGAACACGGCGTGCACCAGCTTCCTGTACGGGCTGTCGACGGCCACGGCGATGATCCGCAGCGGGTCGATCCGCACCGCGCTCGTGATCGGCGTCGAACTCATCACGCCGTACATGGACTGGGACAACCGCAACGTCGCCGTGCTGTTCGGCGACGGCTCGGCCGCCGTCGTCCTGCAGGCGAGCGATCGCCAGGAGGGCCTGATCGCCGACCAGCTCGGCTGCTACGCCGACTCGCGACAGATCCTGCGCGTCCGCGGCATGGGCTGCAGCTATGCCAACCGCGGGATCCAGCTGGGCGACACGATCTGGGATTTCGATGGTCAGGAGATCTTCAAGCGCGCGGTCAAGGGCATGGCGCTGGCGTCCGAAAAGGTCCTGGCCAAGGCGGGCGTGACCGCGGAGCAGATCGACATCGTGGTACCGCACCAGGCGAACCTCCGCATCATCGAGTCGGTCGCCAGGCACTCGCACATTCCGATGGAAAAGGTGTTCCTGACGGTGCAGCGCTACGGGAACATGTCCGCCGCGACGGTCCCGGTGGCGCTGGTCGACGCGCTGGAGGAAGGCCGCATCCACCCGGGCAACCTGGTACTGATGCCGGGCTTCGGCGGCGGGCTGACGCTGTGCTCCCACCTGGTGAAGTGGGGCGACCGGGTGACTCCGCTCGGCACGAGCGACGCCGAGTTGCCGCCGTGCACGAAGACCGCGCTCGAACTGGTCAACGAGATCCGCGCGCGGAAGACGGCGCAGGGTTCCGAAGCGGGCCTGATGAGCATGAAGTTCCCCGAAGCCGCGGCGGCCGGATAGGACCCGCCGCCGGCTGGATTACCGGCAGGGAGGCGGCAGCCTCGGTCCCGCCAGTAGAATCGTGCGGTCCACTCGACCGGCACGTGCCATGACCAAAACCTACGATGCAGTCACCCCGCACTCCGTGGCCTTTCTCGGCCTCGGCGTGATGGGGTATCCGATGGCGGGCCACCTCGCGCGCGCCGGCCACCACGTCACCGTCTATAACCGGACCGCGAAGAAGGCCGACCAGTGGGTCGAGGAGTACGGCGGCAAGGCCGCCCGGACTCCACGCGAGGCCGCCGCGGGCGCACAGATCGTGTTTTCCTGCGTGGGGAACGACGACGACCTGCGCAGCGTCTTTCTCGGCGCGGACGGCGCATTCGCCGGCATGGGCAAGGGCGCGGTCGCGTTCGACGACACGACGGCCTCCGCCAAAGTCGCGCGTGAACTCGACGCCGCGGCGCGGAAGCTCGGGCTTCACTTCATCGACGCTCCGGTATCCGGTGGCCAGGCCGGCGCGGTGAACGGCCAGCTCACCGTCATGTGCGGGGGCGAAGCAGCCGTGTTCGAGCGCGCGCAGCCCGTGGCGATGGCATTCGCGAAGGCCGTCACGCTGATCGGCGGTCCAGGTGCCGGCCAGCTGGCGAAGATGGTCAACCAGATCTGCATCGCCGGCCTCGTCCAGGGGCTGTCCGAGGGCATTCACTTCGGCCAGTCGGCCGGACTCGACATGAAGCTGGTGCTGCAAGTCATCGGCAAGGGCGCCGCGCAGAGCTGGCAGATGGACAACCGCGGCACCACGATGGTCGACGACAAGTTCGACTTCGGTTTTGCCGTGGACTGGATGCGCAAGGACCTCGGCCTGTGCCTCGACGAGGCACGCAACAACGGCGCGCCGCTGCCGGTCGCGGCGCTGGTCGACCAGTTCTACGCGGAAGTGCAGGGACTGGGGGGCAATCGCTGGGACACGTCGTCCCTGATCCGCCGCCTTCGGAACGCGAAGAAGAAGTAAGGCCGCCCCGTGGAGGCGGACGAGTTCGCGCGACAACTCGCCGCGCTGCGACCGAGTCTTCTGGCCATCGCCCGACTGCAACTGCGCAACGCGACCTGGGCCGAGGACGCGGTGTCAGAGACGCTCGTCGCCGCCCTCGAAAGCGCGCGCACCTTCGCGGCACAGTCCCAGTTGAAGACCTGGGTCGTCGGCATCCTGAAGCACAAGATCATCGACCAGTTCCGGCGCGCGCGCCGGGAGGTCTCCGCCGACGCGCGTGTCGAATCCTCCGAGGTCGAGACCTTCGACGAACTGTTCACGCCGGACGGCCACCGCGCGTCCATGCCGGCGGACTGGGGCGATCCCGAGCGCAATTTCGAACAGACGCAGTTCTTCGACGTCCTGCAGACCTGTGTCGATCGGCTGCCCGCGACGCTGGCGCGCATCTTCATGATGCGCGAGTGGCTCGACTACGAGACGAGCGAGATCTGTAAGGAACTGGGCATCACCTCGACCAACTGCTTCGTGATGCTCTACCGCGCGCGCATGCGCCTGCGCGAATGTCTCGAGATGAACTGGTTCGATACAGCAGGAGCCGGCATGACGTCGCCCGTCCGCATCACCTGCAAGGACGCGCACCGCCTGCTGTCCGAGCGTCTCGACCGTCCGCTGGGACGCGCGGAACGGTGGCGCCTGTGGCTGCATCTGAAGCTTTGCGAAATGTGCTCGCGTGTCGAGCGACAGATGGCCTTCATGCGCTCCGCTGTCCGCCGGCTCGGCCAATGACCCTGATTACCGCGCGGGAGCACGACGTGCGGCTTGTGTAAGGTTTGCCTTCGAACTCCGAAGAAACCACTTCGCCCGCGCCTACACGTTCCCGGACCCCGTGCACGCCACCCTGCCTCTCCTCAAGGTCACCGACTTCCCGTCGCTGCGGCGGCGGTCCATCGATACGTTGCAGGTCAACCTCGGCTACCGGTGCAACCAGTCCTGCCTGCACTGCCACGTCAACGCCGGCCCCACGCGGACCGAGCAGATGGATGGCGACACGGTCGACCTGGTCATCGAGGTGATGCGCGCGCGCGGGATCGCCACGCTGGACGTGACAGGAGGCGCCCCCGAATTGAACGTGCACTTCCGCCGCCTGACGGAATCCGCGCGCGCACTCGGCGCCCGCGTCATCGATCGATGCAACCTGACAATCCTCGAGGAACCCGGCCACGAGGATCTGGCCGCGTTTCTCGCGGCGCACCGGGTCGAGGTCGTGGCGTCGCTGCCCTGTTACTCCCAGCCCAACGTCGACCGCCAACGCGGCGAAGGCGTCTTCGACAAGAGCATCGCCGCACTGCTCCGGCTGAACGCCCTCGGCTATGCGGCCGAAGGCTCGGGGCTGACCCTCGACCTTGTATACAACCCGCAGGGACCCTCGCTCCCGCCGCCGCAGCACGCCCTGGAGCAGGACTACAAGCGTCTCCTCGGGGAGAACTTCGGCGTGCGCTTCAACCAGCTGCTGACGATCACCAACCAGCCGATCGCGCGATTCGGCAGCACGTTGATCAGCAAGGGCCAGTTCCGCGACTACATGGCGCTTCTGCGCAGCGCTCACCGGCCCGAGAATCTTCCCGGCGTGATGTGCCGCTCGCTGGTGTCGGTCGACTGGCAGGGCGGCCTGCACGATTGCGACTTCAACCAGATGCTGGGCATGCCCTTGCGGGCGGACGGGCGCCGGGGCGCGTCGCTGCACCTGCGCGACCTTCTGACACGGGACCTGGCCGACAACCCCATCGCGGTCGCGGACCACTGCTACGCATGCACGGCGGGTCAGGGCTCCTCCTGCGGCGGGGCCCTCGCCGCATGAAGCCGCGGTCGGCCGTACCCGGCCGCGCGTGCCCTCCTGCCTACGGCTACTCGCCGACGGTGTTCGCGCGCGCGCCGGACTTCTGCGCGGAAGTGCTCTATGTCGCCGGAGGTCTCTACGGCAACGCACAGGCGCTGCACGAGATCGAACGCCTGGCCGCGCAGGAGACGGAAACGACCCGCATCGTCTTCAACGGAGACTTCCACTGGTTCGACGCCGATCCGGCAGACTTCCTGAGGATCGATCAGGGCGTGATGCGCCACACCGCGATGCGCGGCAACGTCGAGACCGAGATCGCGAGCGAGACAGCGGCGAACGGCTGCGGCTGCGCGTATCCGGAGTCGGTGCCGGACGACGACGTGGAGCGCTCCAACCGCATCCTCGCCCGCCTGAAGGCCGCCGCGCGCGAAGCGCAGCGCGCGTCGCCCGGGCTGATGCACCGACTGGCGGCACTCCCGATGCACCTTGTGGCCGACGTGGCGGGCGCACGCATCGGCATCGTCCACGGCGATGCCTGGTCGCTGGCCGGATGGCACTTTGCACACGACGCGCTTCATGGCGACCCGTCATCGGCGCGCCTGGCCGATGTCTTCGAGCGGGCGGCAGTCGACGGCTTCGCTTCGACGCACACCTGCCTGCCGGCGCTCAAGGCGATCGGCGATCGCTTCGTCGTGAACAACGGCGCCGCCGGCCTGCCGAATTTCCGGGACACGCGACACGGTCTGCTGACCCGCATTGCCGCGCTGCCGGTGCCCGCGGCGCTGCACGGCGCGCGCCTGTACGGCGCCGACTTCGGCGGCCTGCACGTCGATGCGTTGGCGGTGCGTTTCGACGTATCCGCGTTCGACGCGCGCTTCACGCAGGTGTGGCCGGCCGGGTCGGACGCGGCCCTGTCCTACGGCCGCCGCATCGTTGACGGGCCGGACTTTTCCATCGACGATGCCCTCGGCCGCACGAAGTTGGCGAGCTGCGCGGCGCTGGCCGCCTAGAAGCCTCCGTCGCCGCGACGGTCGCCGGGCGACGCATGCCGCATCCCACGCGAGGCCTGTGAATGCACAAGAAACGCCTGCTCGTCCTGCTCGTCGTGCTCGCCGCGATCGCGGCGTTCTTCGTCTTCGACCTGCGGCAGTACGTCACCCAGGGCTTCTTCGAATCGCAGCGCGCGCGCATCGACGCCTTCTACACCGCGCATCCGTTGCAGACCGTCGCGCTGTTCTTTGCCGTCTATGTGGCGGTGACCGCGCTGTCGCTGCCCGGCGCGGTTCCCATGACGCTGATCGGCGGAGCGCTGTTCGGCTTCTGGCTCGGCACGCTGCTGGTGTCGTTCGCCTCGTCGATCGGCGCCACGCTCGCCTTTCTCGCGTCGCGGCTCGTGCTGCGGGACTGGGTGCAGGCGAGGTTCGGGGCACGGATGGCGGCGATCAACGCCGGCATCGAAAAGGAAGGCGCGTTCTACCTGTTCGCGCTGCGCCTCGTGCCCCTCTTTCCCTTCTTCGTCATCAACCTGCTGATGGGCCTGACGAAGATCGGGACGTTCCGCTTCTACTGGGTGAGCCAGCTCGGCATGCTGCTCGGCACGATGGTCTATGTGTATGCGGGCACGCAACTCGGGCAGTTCCGCGTCTCCCCCGGCCTGCTCGTCGCCTTCGCGTTGATCGGCCTGCTGCCGCTGGCCGGCAAGCGGATCCGCGATGTCGTCAAGGCGCGGCAGGTCTACGCGAAGTGGAAGCGGCCCGCTTCGTACGACTACAACATGGTCGTCATCGGCGCCGGCTCCGCGGGGCTCGTCGCCGCATACATCGCGGCGGCGACCAAGGCGCGCGTGGCGCTCGTCGAACGCGACCGCATGGGGGGCGACTGCCTCAACACGGGGTGCGTGCCGAGCAAGGCGCTGATCCGCTCGGCCAGGTTGCTGTCGCACATCGCACGCGCGAAGGAGTTCGGAATCGGCGAGGCGAACGCGCGGTTCGACTTCGCCGAGGTGATGGAACGGGTCCAGCGCGTCGTGCGCACCGTGGAGCCTCACGACTCGGTGGAACGCTACCGCGCACTCGGCGTCGATTGCGTCGAAGGACAGGCCCGGATCACCACGCCATGGACCGTGGAGGTGCAGGACGCGCAGGGACCCCGCACGCTGACGACGAAGAGCATCGTGATCGCGGCCGGCGCCCGACCCTTCGTGCCGGGCATCCCCGGCCTCGAGCGTGCGGGCTACCTGACTTCGGACACCCTGTGGAAGCTTCGCGCGCTGCCGCCCCGATTGCTGGTGCTCGGCGGCGGACCGATCGGCTGCGAACTCGCGCAGGCCTTCGCCCGCCTCGGCAGCCGTGTGACCCAGGTCGAGATGGCCCCACGGCTGATGGTGCGCGAGGACCCGGACGCATCGCAGTGCGTGCTGAAGCGCTTCCTGGCCGAGGGCATCGACGTGCGGCTCGCCCACAAGGCGCTGCGGGTCGAAGGCGAGTCGGGCGCCACACGACTGATCTGCGAGCACGAGGGGCGCGAGGTGCCGATCGAGTTCGACCGCATCCTGGTCGCGGTCGGGCGCGTGGCGAACACCGCGGGGTATGGCCTGGAGGAACTCGGGATCGCCACGACGCCCCAGCGCACGGTGGAAACGGACGACACGCTGCAGACGATCTATCCGAACATCTTCGCCTGCGGTGACGTCGCCGGACCCTTCCAGTTCACGCACACGGCCTCCCATCAAGCCTGGTATGCGGCAGTCAACGCACTCTTCGGCGCCTTTCGCACCTTCAAGGCCGATTACCGGGTGATTCCGCGCGCCACGTTCACCGACCCCGAAGTCGCGCACGTGGGGCTGAACGAAACGGAGGCGAACGAACGCAAGGTTCCCCACACCGTCACCGTCTACGGCATCGACGACCTCGACCGCGCGATCGCGGACAGCGAGGCCCACGGTTTCGTGAAAGTGCTGACCGCGCCGGGGACGGATCGCATCCTCGGCGTGACGATCGTCGGCGAGCACGCGGGCGACCTGATCGCGGAATACGTGCTGGCCATGAAGCACGGCCTGGGGCTCGACAAGATCCTCGGCACCATCCACATCTACCCGACGCTCGCCGAAGCGAACAAGTACGCGGCGGGCGTATGGAAGCGATCCACGGTCACGCAGGGCCAATGGACCGCACTGGCGGCCCTGCAGGCGTGGCGCCGGGGCGCGGGCAGCCTTGGCAGCGTTCTGCGCGCATGTGGTCGCGATGCCGGGCGACCGGCGGCCCGCCTATCGGGACACGGAGCCGGCGCACTGATTCCCGTGGCCGACCGCTAAGCTCCGCTCGATGCAGCACCCTCCCGCCTCCGCCGTACCGGCCGCGCCATCCTTGTCCGTTCCCCATCGTCCCCGTTCGGCACTCGCCCTCGGGGTGGTGGGCGCGCTTGGCGAAGAATTGCTCGCGGGACTGGTCGGCGGAGGTCGTTACGCCACGGTTCACGTCGGCGTCGATCAGCCGATCGGCTCGGCCACGGCACGCTTCCGGCCGTGGGTCGTGGGTGATGGCGTCGTGCTCGCCGACGATGCCTACATCTGCATCACCGGCGATGAAACCTTCGTGCCGAAGGCCACGCCCATGCATCGCGTCGCGGCCGGAGATGCAGTCACCGCCGCCCGCACGGCACGCGACTGCGGCGCAAGCCGCCTGGTGCTCGTGTCGCCGCTGCCAGCGCTGCTGCAGTTGAACGCCGCCTCGCACACGCTGTCGAGCGCCAGCGAAGTGGAAATCTCGCAGATGGGTTTCCAGACGCTGCTCGTGATCCGGCCGACGGCGGATGCCGCGGCCGCAGCCGGCGGCTGGTTCCCCGGCATCGTCCGCACCTTCACGCGGATGGTGCTCGAGATCATGCTGCCGCAGCGGGTCCAGGCGCTGAGGGCGCGCACGGCGGCCGCTGCCATCCTGGCAGCCGTGGATCGCGCGGAGCCTGGAATCCACGTCCTCGGTGCACGCGAACTCGCGTTGATCGTCGAGGAGACGATGCCGGGCGCGCTGCCGAAGCAGGTCCGTCTGCGCTGAGCCATGCGACTCGCCGTCATCGTCCCCGTCCTGAACGAAGCGTCCACGGTGTCCGAGGCCCTCGCCCGGCTCGCACCATTGCGACAGCGCGGCGCCACCGTCATCGCGGTCGACGGCGGGAGCGACGACGGCACCGAGGAACGCGCTCGCACGGGAGCCGACCATGTGCTGGTCGCTCCGCGAGGCCGGGCGTCGCAGATGAACGTCGGCGCTCGCCGCGCGCTCGAGGGGAAGGCGGTCGATGCGCTGCTCTTCCTGCATGTCGACACGCGCCTGCCCGACAACGCCGACGAGTCGATCGGTGTCGCGTGCACCGGGCGCCCCATGGCGTGGGGCCGCTTCGACGTGCGGATCGAGGGCCGCTCGCGCGCGCTGCCGCTCGTCGCCGCGATGATGAACCTGCGCTCGCGTCTCACGGGCATGTGCACGGGCGACCAGTGCCTGTTCGCCACGCGCGCGCTGTTCGAGAAGGTCGGCGGCTTTCCGGCGCTGCCCCTGATGGAAGACATCGAGTTCTCGCGCCGGGCGCGGCGGCTCGCGTGGCCGATCGCGTTGCGCCATCGCGCAGTCACGTCCGGACGACGCTGGGAGCGCCACGGCGTCGTGAGGACGGTGTTGCTCATGTGGCGGCTGCGGCTTGCCTACTTCTTCGGCGCGGATCCGGCGCGCCTTGCCACGGTCTATCGAGATGCCCGCTGAGCCGACCGTCGACATCGCCGTATTCGCGCGCGCACCGGTCCCGGGCCACGCCAAGACGCGGCTCATCCCGCGTCTCGGGCCGCACGGCGCGGCCCGCCTGCAGCTTCAGTTGATCGAAAGTTCGCTTGCGCGAGCCATGGCGTTGCCGGGCGCCCGCGTGACCTTGTGGACCACGGGGACGAACGACGAGGCTAACGTGCACGCTGCTCTCGCCGCCGGCGCCATCGTGCGCGAGCAGTGCGGCGAAGACCTCGGCACGCGGATGGCGCACGCGTTCTGCCAGACCCTGGACGGTCGGCGGCCGATGCTGCTCATCGGCACAGACTGCCCCGCGCAGACGGTCGACGACCTGCGGGCCGCGCTTGCCGCGCTCTTGAACGCGGATGCCGTGATCCAGCCGGCCGAGGACGGCGGCTATGTGCTGATCGGAATGAACGAACCGCGGCGGGAACTGTTCAGCGGCGTCGAATGGGGGAGCGACCGCGTCCTCGTGGCGACCCGGGCGCGCGCTGCGGAACACGGCATCCGGCTTGCCGAACTGCCGACCTGCTGGGACCTCGATCGCAGCGAAGACCTCGACCGCGCGCTCGCGCTCGGCCTGGTCCAGTTGCATGAACAGCCATGAAGAGAACGACTTCGACGCTCGCCCTCGCATTGACGTTCGTCGCGCTGTACGCAGGCGCCGTCGCACACGCCGACGCGCAGCCGCGGCTGACGCCGTTGTCGAGCGCAAGCGGACCCGAGCTGCCGGCGCCGTGGCGCATCGTGACGCTGCCGAAGATTCCCCGCCACACCCGGTATGCGGTGGGCGAGAGCGATGGTCGCCGTGCCGTGCACGCGGAAGCGGACGCGTCGTACGCGAACGTCGTGCATCCGGTGAACGCCGACATTGCCCGCGCGCCGATCCTGCGCTTCGCATGGCGCGTCGATCAGTTTCCGGCCGGCTCGGACCTCACCAGCAAGGCGGGCGACGACCTGGCCGCGAAAGTCTGCGTCCTCTTCGACGTCCCGCTGGACCGCCTCTCGTTCGTCGAACGAACCAAGGTGCAGCTGGGCCGCCGTCTCTTCGATCCGCAGTTGCCGGCTGCCACGCTGTGCTACGTGTGGGACCGCACGCTGCCCGCGGGCCGCTGGCTCGACAACGCCTACACCAATCGCGTCCGCATGCTCGTGCTGCGATCCGGAGCCAACGGCGATCAGGGCCGGTGGTTCGACGAACGCCGCGACCTGCGCGCCGACTTCGCGCAGGCGTTTCCGGCGGAAGCCGCGGCCGGCACCCCGGCGGTCGCGGCCGTGGCGTTCGCAACCGACGCCGACAATACGAAGAGCCAGGCCTCCGCGTGGTTCGGCGATCTCGCCCTGGTGGCGGAATGAGGCCACCGGCATGAAACGCCTGTTGCTCGTCGGCGGTGGCCAGGCCCACGCCTTCGTCCTGCGTGCTCTCGCCGCCGCTCCGCGCCGGGACGTCGAAGTCGTGCTTGTCACGCCGTCGGATCGGCTCGTCTACACGGGAATGCTGCCGGGGTGGGTCGCCGGGCATTACACGCTGCCGGAGCTCACCATCCCCCTCGCGCCGCTGGCCGACGCGGCGGGGGCCGTGCGAATGCAACGCCGGGTGACCGGGCTCGACCTCGAGCGCAAGGTCGTGGTGACCGATCGGGGCGAGGCCATCGAGTTCGACCTGCTCTCGATCGCGTCCGGCCCCGCAGTCGACTTCGATGCGATCCCGGGTTCTCGCGACTTCGCGTTGCCGATCCGGCCGCTCGACAACTTCGTCGAGGGCTGGACGCGGATCCTCGCGCATTCGCAGACGACGACGGATCCGTTGCGCCTGACGGTGATCGGCGCGGGCGCCGGCGGTGTCGAGATCGCGCTCGCGATGAAGTATCGGCTGCGCGCCAGGCGCGATCTGGTCCGCGTGCAGCTCGTCACGGGAGACGGCATGATCCTGCCCGGTCACGGCCCCTCCGCACGCCGGCTGATGCAGGACGCGCTGCTGCGCCAGGGCGTGCGCCTCGTCGAGGGCATGGTGCAGCACCTCGAGCGCGATACAGCCCTGCTGGAGGACGGTGCCGCGCTCCCGTCCGACGCGACGCTGCTGATCACGGGGGCCGCGGCCGACGCATGGCCCGGCGAAGCCGGCCTGGCGAGCGACGAACGGGGCTTCATTGCCGTGAACGGTCACCTGCAGTCGACCTCGCATCCGTTCGTCTTCGCCGCGGGCGACGCCGCAACGTTCGTCGACGCACCGCGGCCGAAGTCCGGCGTCTACGCGGTCCGCGCCGGCCCGCCGCTCGCGGCCAATCTGCTCGCGACCCTCGACGGCCGTCCGCTGACGACGTACCGGCCACAACGACGCGCGCTCTACCTGATCTCGACCGGCCCCCAGCACGCGGTCGCTTCGTGGGGTTCGATGGCGTTCGCCGGCGACTGGGTCTGGCGCTGGAAAGATCGCATCGATCGTGGTTACATCGCGAAGTTCAAGCTTTCGTAGACCATGCGCGCGCTGGCCGTCCTCGCCGTCATCTTCCTGATCTTCCCGCTGCTCCTTCTGGCGGTCGGGCAGTTCGGTTTACTGCGCGGCTCACCGCCGAGCGAACGCGGACTGCGCGACGGCAAGCTCAAGCCACCGTCGCGCACGACGAACAGCGTCAGCAGCCAGGCGGGGCTGTGGCCCGCCACCGAGTACGCCGTCGACTACGCGAAGGTCGAGCCGATCCGCTTCTCGGGCGACGCCGTCACTGCGATGAATCGCCTCCGCGAAGTGCTGAAGGCATGGCCCGGCGCCACGATCGTCGAAGATCGTCCGGACTACATCGCCGTGGAATTCGAGACGCGATGGCTGCGGTTCGTCGACGACGCCGAGTTCCTGCTGGACCCGGCCGAGCGTCTGATCGACGTGCGCTCGCAATCACGCCTCGGCAGCAAGGACTTCGGCGTCAACCGCAAACGGATCGAAGCGCTCCGGCGCAAACTCGACCTGCGCTGAGCGCAGCCGCCGGCGCCCGCACGCTCACGCGGTGACCACCGTCCGCGCGAAGCCCGGCACGCGGCGATGATGCGTGGCCTGCTCGAATGCATAGGCCAGCCTGAGCAGGGTCGGCTCCGACCACGCACCTGCAACGAACGACAGGCCCACCGGCAGTCCGGCGACGTCGCCCATCGGGACGGTGATGTGCGGATAACCGGCCACGGCCGCCGGGCCGGTGAATCCATCCGAGTGGCTGTCGCCGTTGACGAGATCGATCAGCCACGCCGGTCCGCCGGTCGGGGCGACCAGGGCGTCGAGCTTGTGCTCCGCCAGCGCCCGGTCGATGCCTTCCTCCCGCGTGGCACGCCGCGCCGTGGCGGCTGCGTCGCGATACGCCGCGCTGTCTAGGCCGCCGCGCGCTTCCGCCATCACCAGCAGTTCCTGGCCGAAGTGCGGCATCTCGCGCGCACGCTCGCGCTCGTTGAAGGCGATCAGGTCGGCGAGGTTCCGGATGGGCCCCGCGGCGGCGAACTCGTTCAGATAGGCCGGCAGGCCCGCCTTGAATTCGTGCAGCAGCACTTCGAACTCGGCGTCGGCGAAGGCCGTTCGATCCGGCAGTGTCACCGGGTCCACGATCTCGGCGCCGAGCGCCTTCATCTGGGCGATGGCCCGGTCGAACACGGCCTGCACGCCGTCGTGCGAGGAAACGTACCCGCGCGCCACGCCGATGCGGGCGCCGCGCAGGCCGTCCCGTGCAAGGAATCGCGTGTAGTCGGGCTGCCCGGGCACATCGCGCGTCGCCGCATCGCGCGGGTCGACACCGGCGAGCACCGACAGCAGCGCGGCGGCGTCCGCGACCGTGCGCGCCATCGGTCCGGCGGTGTCCTGCGAGGCGGCGATCGGCACGATGCCGTCGCGGCTCACGAGTCCCACCGTCGGCTTGATGCCGACGAGTCCGCACACGGCTGCCGGCGAGGTGATCGACCCATCGGTCTCGGTGCCCACCGCGACCGTCGCGAAGCTGGCGGAGATGGCGGCGGCGCTGCCCGAACTCGACCCGCTCGCGCTGCGGTCGAGCGCGTACGGATTGCGCGTCAGCCCGCCGCGCGCGCTCCAGCCGGACGACGAACGCGTCGAGCGGAAATTGGCCCACTCGCTGAGATTGGTCTTGCCGAGAATCACCGCACCGGAGTCGCGCAGCCGCTTGACGAGGTAGGCGTCGCGCGGCACCGGAACGTTCTGGAGCGCGAACGAGCCCGCGCTGGTGCTCATCCGGTCGCGCGTGGCGATGT
The DNA here is from genome assembly GCA_963726405.1 of uncultured beta proteobacterium. Taxonomy (GTDB): domain Bacteria; phylum Pseudomonadota; class Gammaproteobacteria; order Burkholderiales; family Burkholderiaceae_F; genus JAOUJD01. The sequence continues at coordinate 65,516 of CAVSCF010000005.1, forward strand.
TGTCCTTCAGCAGGACCGGGATGCCATGCAGCGGGCCGCGCAGTTCCCCCGCCTTGCGTTCGCGGTCGCGTTCGGCGGCGATCGACAGCGCGTCCGGGTTGAGCTCGATGATCGACGACAGGCGCGGGCCCTTCCGGTCCAGCGCCTCGATGCGTGCGAGATACGAGGCGGCAAGGGTCCGGGCCGTGAGGCGGCCGGCGAGCATGCGGTCGCGCAGCGCCTCGACCGTGGACTCGAGATACGGAAAGCGATCGGCGGCGCGGACGGGTGCGGCCAAGGCGGGACGACCGACGAAGAGCGAGTGGGCGGCGACGGTCAGCAGGAAGTCGCGTCGTCGCATCGACGAGCGCGGCTCAGCCCAGAGCCTTGCCCATGTCCTCGACGACCTTCTTCGCGTCGCCGAACACCATCATCGTCTTCGGCATGTAGAAGAGTTCGTTGTCGAGACCGGCGTAGCCCGACGCCATCGAGCGCTTGTTCACGATCACCTGCTTGGCCTTGTAGGCCTCGAGGATCGGCATGCCGGCGATCGCCGACTTCGGGTCCTTGGCCGCGGGATTGACGACGTCGTTCGCGCCGAGGATCAGCGCCACGTCGGCCTCGCCGAACTCGCCGTTGATGTCTTCCATCTCGAAGACCTGGTCGTAGGGCACCTCGGCCTCCGCGAGCAGGACGTTCATGTGGCCCGGCATGCGGCCCGCCACCGGGTGGATCGCGTACTTCACCTTGACGCCCTTCTCGATCAGCTTGTCCGCCAGTTCCTTGAGCGGGTGCTGCGCGCGCGCCACGGCGAGGCCGTACCCCGGAACGATGATGACGCTCTCGGCGTTCTCCATGAGGAACGCGGCGTCGTCCGGCGAGCCGGAGCGCACCGGACGCTGCTCGGTCTGGCCGGCTGCCACCGCGACCTCGCCACCGAAGCCGCCGAGGATCACGTTGAAGAACGACCGGTTCATCGCCTTGCACATGATGTAGCTGAGGATGGCGCCCGACGAGCCGACCAGCGACCCGGCGACGATCAGCATGAAGTTGTTCAGCGAGAAGCCGATGCCCGCCGCCGCCCAGCCCGAGTAGCTGTTCAGCATCGAGACCACGACCGGCATGTCGGCGCCGCCGATGGGGATGATGATCAGCACGCCGAGCACGAAGGCGATGGCGAGCATCCCCCAGAACGCCGGCCAGTTCTGCGTGAAGGCGAAGACCAGGCCGAACACCAGCATCGCGATGGCGAGCGCCAGGTTGATCATGTGCTGCCCGGGGAACACGACGGGCGCCCCCTGGAACAGCCGGAACTTGTACTTGCCGGACAGCTTGCCGAACGCGATCACCGAACCGGAGAACGTGATGGCGCCGACGAAGGCGCCGATGAAGAGCTCGAAGCGGTTGCCCGTCGGGATCATGCCGCCGCGCGGGGCGATGCCGAAGGCCCACGGCTCGGCGACGGCCGCGATCGCGATGAACACCGCCGACAGGCCGATCATGCTGTGCATGAACGCGACGAGTTCCGGCATCTTGGTCATCTCGACCTTCTTCGCCATCAACGTGCCGGCGCCGCCACCCACGAGCAGGCCGCCCAGCACCCACACCATTCCGCCCGTGGCCATCTGCGGTGAGAGCTTGTAGATCAGGGCGATGGTCGTGACGATGGCGATGGCCATCCCGATCATCCCGAAGGCATTGCCGCGACGCGACGTGCTCGGGTGCGACAGGCCCTTCAGGGCCTGGATGAAGAACACCGAGGCGACGAGGTACAGCAGGATGACGACATTCATGCTGAGTTCCATGGCGTCCCCTTACTTCTTCTCGGCCGAAGAAGCCTTCGGCTCTTTCTTCCGGAACATCTCGAGCATCCGTCGCGTGACGAGGAAGCCGCCGAAGACATTCACCGCCGCCAGCGCCACGGCCAGCACGCCCATCGTCTTGCCGAGGCCGGTCTCGGTGAGGGCCGCGGCCAGCATCGCGCCGACGATGATGATCGCCGACACCGCGTTGGTCACCGACATCAGCGGCGTATGCAGCGCGGGGGTGACGTTCCAGACCACGTGGTAGCCGACGTAGATCGCCAGCACGAAGATGATCAGGTTGAAGATGATGGGACTGACCGCTTCCATGTCGTCTCGCTCGCTCGGTTCGTTCTAGTTCTTGCGCTTGATCTCGCCGCCCGTGCACATCAGGCAGGCGGCCACGATGTCGTCTTCGGGCGGCAGCGTGAAGTTGCCGTCCTTGTCGATGACGAGCTTGAGGAAGTCGAGCACGTTGCGCGCATAGAGCGCCGACGAATCGGTCGGCACCGTCGCGGGGATGTTCGGCTGGCCGATGAGGTGCACCCCGTACTTCGTCACGGTCTTGCCGAGTTCGGACAGCGCGCAGTTGCCGCCCTGCTCGACCGCCATGTCGAGGATGACGGACCCCGGCTGCATGGCCTTGACCATCTCCTCGGTGATCAGGATCGGCGCCTTGCGTCCCGGAATCAGCGCGGTGGCGATGGCGATGTTGGTCTGCTTCAGCCGCTCGCCGACCGCCGCGGCCTGCCGCTGCATCCACGAGGCCGGCATCGGGCGCGCATAACCGCCGACGCCCTTGGCGATCTCGCGTTCCTCGTCGGTCTCGTACGGAACGTCGACGAACTTCGCGCCGAGCGACTCGATCTGTTCCTTCACGGCCGGGCGCACGTCCGAGGCTTCGACCACCGCGCCAAGGCGCTTCGCGGTCGCGATGGCCTGCAGGCCCGCCACGCCCGCCCCGAGGATCAGGACGCGCGCGGCCTTCACCGTTCCCGCGGCGGTCATCATCATCGGCATCAGGCGGCCGTAGACGTTCGCGGCCATCAGCACGGCCTTGTAGCCGGCGATGTTGGCCTGCGACGAGAGGACGTCCATGCTCTGCGCCCGCGTGGTGCGCGGCGCGGCTTCCAGCGCGAAAGCCGTCAGACCGGCGGCGTTCATGGCCGCGATGCCGTCGTTGTTGAAGGGCTCGAGCATGCCGACCAGCACGCCGCCCCGCTTCATCAGCGCGAATTCCTGCTCGACGGGAGTGCGTACCTTCAGCACCATGTCCGCGCCGAGCGCGTCGGCCGGGCTGCCGATCGTCGCTCCCGCGTCCGTGTACGCCTCGTCCGTGAAACTGGCGGGCACACCGGCGCCGGATTGCACGATGACCGTGTGCTTGCCGCCGACAAGTTTCTTCACTGTTTCGGGCGAGGCGGCAACGCGTGTCTCGCCCGGCCTCACTTCCGCGGGCACTCCGATCTTCATGAAGCTGTCCCCTGTCGCTCTTGTTTACCCGGGACGCACTGCACGGCCTTGAGGCCCGCAGGCGGCAGATAGAATCGCGACTTTACGCGAAAGCGCCCGGGCGTCGCACGGTCATTCCGCCCGTCCCGCACGTCCTTGCACTGCATCATGCCGCGCCCCTGGAAGCCAAGCGTGACCGTCGCCGCCGTGGTGGAGCGCGACGGCCGCTTTCTCATCGTCGAGGAAGAGACCCCGGACGGCATACGCCTGAACCAGCCGGCCGGCCATCTGGATCCGGGAGAGACGCTGCTTCAGGCGGCCGCGCGCGAGGCGCTCGAAGAGACGGCGCACACGTTCCAGCCGACCGCACTGCTCGGCGTCTACATGGCTCGCTCGGCTGCGAGCGCCGAAGCCCAGGCCGTGACGTACGTGCGCTTCGCGTTCACCGGCGAACTGGGTCCCGTTGAACCGGGCCGGGCACTGGATCACGGCATCCTGCGCGTCCTGTGGCTCACGGCGGACGAGATCCGCTCCCGCCTCGCCGAGCACCGCAGCCCGCTCGTGATGAAGTGCGTGGAAGACTATCTGGCGGGCCGCCGCTTTCCGCTCGATGTCGTGTACACGCACCCCTCGGTGGTCCTCGCATGAGCGCGCACGGGCGCTGCGAAGCGCTCATGCCGAGGCGCAACGCGCGGAGGGTTCTCCAGTGAGCCCGGAGCGTGTCGTCATCGGCATGTCGGGCGGCGTCGATTCGTCGGTCGCGGCGCATCTGCTCAAGCAGCAGGGCCATGAGGTCGTCGGCCTCTTCATGAAGAACTGGGAGGACGACGACGATGACGAATACTGCTCGACGCGCCAGGACCTGATCGATGCGGCGGCGGCCGCGGACGTACTCGGCATCGAACTCGAAGCCGTGAACTTTGCCGCCGAGTACAAGGACCGCGTCTTCGCGGAATTCCTGCGCGAGTACTCGGCGGGCCGCACGCCGAACCCCGATGTTCTGTGCAACGCCGAGATCAAGTTCAAGGCCTTCCTCGACCACGCGCTGAAGCTCGGCGCCGGTCACATCGCGACCGGTCACTACGCCCGGGTTCGCTGGAACCCGGGCGGTGGCCTAAGGGCCCTTGAGGAATCGGGCGCGGATGCGCCCGATGGCGCGCGCTTACGTAACGCCAGCGGCCGCTTCGAGCTGCTGCGCGGCCTCGACCCGGCCAAGGACCAGAGCTACTTCCTGCACCGGCTGAATCAGGGCCAGCTCGCGCGCACGCTCTTTCCCATCGGGCACCTGCGGAAGACCGAGGTGCGGCGGATCGCAGCCGAGATCGGCCTGCCCAACGCGAAGAAGAAGGATTCGACCGGCATCTGCTTCATCGGCGAGCGACCCTTCCGCGAATTCCTGAACCGCTACCTGCCGACCCAGCCCGGTCCGATTCGCGATGCCGACGGCCGGGTCGTCGGCGAGCACGTCGGGCTGGCCTTCTACACGCTGGGGCAGCGCAAGGGCATCGGGCTCGGCGGCACGAAGGAAGGCTCCGGTGAGCCGTGGTTCGTGGCGCGCAAGGACATGGCGAGCAACACGTTGTGGGTGGTCCAGGGGCACGATCATCCGTGGTTGATGAGCACGCGACTGGTGGCGCGCGATGCCACGTGGGTCGCCGGCGAGCCGCCGTGCGTCGGCGAGCGGTTCACGGCGAAGACCCGTTACCGGCAAAGCGACGCGGCGTGCACCGTCACCGCCGTCGATGGTGACGGCTTCGACCTCGCATTCGACGAGCCGCAATGGGCCGTCACGCCCGGCCAATCGGCGGTGCTGTACACGGGGGAAGTTAGTCTGGGCGGCGGAGTGATCGAAGCGGCCAGCGGTGGCTAGACTCGACGAGAGCATGGGCGCTCTCGGGCGGGTCGAGTGAATCCACGGGCGGTACTGGTTCTGAGTCTGTCGATCGGCGTCGCGGCCGGCGCGACGCTGACCGCGTGCGGTGGCGGCGCCGGTGCGCCCGCGCCCGCCGCCGCTCTCGCGCCTGCCGGCACGCCGAATGCGGCCCCTGCGCCGACGCCGCCGCCTCCGGCACCACCACCGAATCCTCAGTCGCCGCCGCTGCCGGCCGGTCCCTTTGCGCTGGACGTTTCCGGCCCGCCAACGCCGGTGTCGAGCGGCGTATCGCCGCGCCTCGTCACGTTCGCGACTGGCCTGGCCGCGCCCTGGGGCATGGCGTTCCTGCCCGATGGCCGGTTGCTGGTGACGCAGAAGGACGGCCGCCTCGTCGTCGTCAGCGTTGACGGGCAAACGATTTCGGCACCGCTCACGGGAGTGCCCGCCGTCGACGCGCGCGACCAGGGCGGACTGCTCGATGTCGCGCTCGATCCCCAGTTCACCACGAATCGCCGCGTCTACCTTGCCTACTCGGAACTCGTGAACGGCGCCAACGGGACCGCGGTCGCGCGGGGCACGCTCAACGCGTCGGCGACCGGGCTCGACAGCATCACGGTGATCTTTCGCCAGTCGCCGAAGAAGACCGGCAGCACCGGCCACTACGGCGCCCGCCTGGTCTTCCGTGGCGACGGCACCTTGTTCGTGACACTGGGCGAGCGCCAGGGGTACGCCGCCGAGGCGCAGGTGCTGACGTCGCAACTCGGCAAGGTCGTCCGGATTCAGCCTGACGGCGCAATCCCCGCCGACAACCCGTACGCCGCACAGGGCGGAACGGCGGCGGCCGTGTGGAGCGTCGGACACCGCAACCCGCAGGCAGCGGCGCTCCACCCGACAACCGGCGAGCTGTGGGTGGCCGAACACGGCCCGCAGGGCGGCGACGAGGTGAACCTGGCGCTCGCGTCCCGCAACTTCGGCTGGCCTGACGTCTCGTACGGGTGCAACTACGGCGCGCCCGTCGGCACGGCGTGCCGCATCGGTGGCGGCACGCACGTCGCGCCCTACACCGAGCCCGCCGCGTTCTGGTACCCGACGTCGACCGCGCCGGGCGGCATGGCGTTCTACACGGGCACGCGTTTCCCGGAATGGCAGGGCAGCCTATTCGTCGGCGGCCTGGCGGGACGAACGCTGTGGCGGTTCGTCCTGAACGGCAACGCCATCGTCGGCCAGGAGCCGTTCTTCGCGGGGCAGCACGAGATCCGCGACGTGAGGCAGGGGCCGGACGGGTGGATCTACCTGATCAGCAGGAACGCCGGCCAGATCCTGCGGGTCGAGCGCTAGCCACGGGAAGCGGCGAATTCGTGCCCGCAGGCACGGCCTCGCACGTTTTTGGCTCCTTCGGCCCTCGGCGATAATCGGTCGCTGAACTCGATCACTTCCAAATGAAAATCCTCGTCACCGGCTCGGCCGGATTCATCGGCATGCACGTCGCGCAGCGCCTGCTGGCGCGCGGCGACCAGGTCGTCGGCATCGACAACCTGAACGACTACTACGACGTGAACCTGAAGCTGGCACGGCTCGAACAGCTGCGCAAGCCGGGGTTCGAGTTCGAGAAGATGGATGTCGCCGACGGTGCGGCCATCGAGGGCCTGTTCGCGCGGCACCGCTTCGATCGCGTCGTGCACCTCGCGGCGCAGGCCGGGCGTGCGTTACTCGCTGATCAACCCGCACGAGTACGTGCGCTCGAACATCACCGGCTTCCTGAACATTCTCGAGGCGTGCCGCCATCATCCGGTCGCTCACCTCGTGTACGCGAGCAGTTCGAGCGTCTACGGCGGCAACACGCGCCTGCCGTTCACCGAAGCGGACAACGTCGATCATCCGGTGAGCCTGTACGCCGCGAGCAAGAAGTCGAACGAACTGTTCGCGCACACCTACAGCCATCTGTTCGGCATCCCGACCACCGGGCTGCGGTTCTTCACGGTCTACGGACCGTGGGGCCGGCCCGACATGGCGCTCTTCCTCTTCACCAAGGCCATCCTCGAAGGACGCCCGGTGGACGTGTTCAACAACGGACAGATGCAGCGCGACTTCACGTACATCGACGACATCGTCGAGGGCGTCGTGCGCGTGATGGACCGCGCGCCCGAGAGCGACGCGAAGTTCGACAAGGACGAACCGGATCCGGCGCACTCATGGGCGCCGTACCAGGTGCTGAACATCGGCAACCACGGGCCGGCGGGGCTGCTGGATTATCTCGATGCGCTGGAAGCGGCGCTGGGGAAGAAGGCGGAGCGGCGTTATCTGCCGATGCAGCCGGGGGATGTGCCGGCGACGTTCGCGGATACGTCGCGGTTGACGGAGTGGACGGGGTATGAGCCGGGGACGGCGATCGCGACCGGCATCAAGCGGTTCGTTGAGTGGTACCTGAAGTTCAATTCCCCCGCGAAGGCGGCGTAGAACGGAACCTCAGCGCGGCACGACTTCGCCTCGCGCGGTCGGGTCATCGTCCGGTCCGATCCAGCCTTGCTGCCAGAAGCGGGGGGCCATCGTTTCTCCGGGGTTCGCTTTCATCCAGGCATCTTCGCGCGCCTTCACTTGCGAAAATGACGTGAACGGCAGATAAAGCAGAACCGCAGCGGCCGGCAGGAAGACGATCGCCACGACCGCACGCGACATCGCAGGGCGCAACGGTTTGCTCCATCCAGTTCCCACCAGACCGCAAGCCAGACCGAGGACGATCGCGGAAGCCGCCTGGCTGGTCGGGACGACCATCAGGCCGTCGGCCTGTATCGCGACGATCCATGCCGTGATGGCGGTAGCGATGCCGACCGCGAGCGCTGCATCCTCACTTGCTCCCTGGCCGTCGGCGTACTGACGCTGAATTGCACGTGCGACACGAATTGTTCTCAGCCAGAGAACGATCGAAGCACCGGCCACGATGATCCCCGCCGCAACACCCCACTCGGCCGCGAACTGAAGCCAGAAGTTGTGCGGGTGAGCCGCGATGCCGTTGTTGGCGAACGCGAAGTGCATCGGGCCGAGACCCAGCCACGGATCGGCGGCTATCGCTCTCGAACTGGCGAGCCACAACTCGAATCGGGCGCCAACGGATGCGAACTCGGAGAGCCGGCCGATTTCGGCCGTGGAGGCGAGACCAAGCACGTGCGGCAAAGCCCGGAAGGCGAGGAAGTACAAGGCCGTGCCCACAGTGGCGAGCAGGAGTTGAGCGCGCAACCACTGACCGCGGAGTCCCTCAATAACCGCTGCGATGGCGGCAGCGGCCATCAACGCGATCCATGCGGTCCGCGAGCCAGACCCGGCTACGCACATCCACCACAGAACTCCTGCCACGCTCAGCGCGAGCCTCGACAGTTCGCTGCGAGCGAGCGACAGCGCGAGTGGGAACAATGGGATCGTGAGGGCCTGCAGGTGGGCCGGAAACCGCGGGTTCGCGAAGCCGACGAGCAGCGTATCGGCGCCTATCGGCATCCAGAGCACGAGCGCTGAGATATATCGAGCCGCTACCCCGACGAGATAGGGCACAGCAACCGCCCCGACGAACACGACCGCGGCGACCGCTAATTCCCGTCGCGGCGTACCGATGAAGAGCAGGATATAGCAGGCAATGACCGAATACATCGCCACGTCAACCAGTGCGAGGTACTGGCGGGGCGCGTGCCATGCGGACACAAGGCCGAAAGCCAAGGCCACCGAAAGCGCGAGCGCTGTATTTACCGAGAGAACCCTGCCGCCCTCGGCAACGGTCAATCCCCAGGCCGAAACAAGGAGCAGGACCGTGAGCAGCACGATGCGCTGCTCGTCCCACCAAGACGAAACCAAGCCGAGATCGATCGTCGTAGTGAGCCCGATGAACGCGGCGATGACGACACCGCTAACCACGGAAAACTTTGCACCGTCTGACACGCAGCAGCCCGCTGACTTTACAGTCTCGCTTCCGCGAGCCTATGCCGAAGCGAGTCCAGTTCCGTTCCTTCGCCGGCAATCCCCTTCAACACTATCTGCTCGGCCTCCAAGTAGCGCTCGGCACTTCGGGAGAACACTCGCATGCGATCGACATGCTGGATTGCCTCGTCGACCCTTCCGCTTAACGCCAGCAGCGTGATATAGCGCGCGATTACGCGATCATCCGGGAGCCGACTCAAAACGCGGCGTGCTAGTTCCAGGTCATACTCCTCCACGGGCTTGCGCGGCGATAGGAGCGACAGAACCTGGCGATCCATCTGCGGCTTGAAAAAGGTGGCATCACCAATCTCAAGGACAGCCACCTGGGCTTCGAGCGAGGCGGCCTTGCCGGCCACTTGCTCCCGATAGAGCAACTGAGCTGCGACCGACACACGATCGTAGTCAAGGAACATCAGGGGAACATATAAGAGCGCGGCGATACCGACTGGAGCCATCACCGTTCTCGCATCGACTATCGCAGCGCCACGCGATTCGGGTTCTCCGAGACCGAAGAGCAGGCCGCCCGGTACAGCAATGAAGAACACCCACAGCGGCCATTCAAGGAGACTGTGGAGGATGATCAGCAGTCCCAGGGACCATACCGCGGCAACAGAAGGATCGGTCAGGCGCCGCTTCCAGTCAGCAAACGTCCACCATAAAAGCAGTACGAGGAGGCCAGTGCCCAGTGGCACACCAAATTCGGCCGCGACCTGGAGAAGCATGTTGTGGACGTGGGGCGTGCCCTCGGTGAATGCCGAGCGGCCGGCCACCCAGTACTGGGCATCCGGGTACTGTCCCGCTCCTACCCCGAGCCATGGCTGAGAGACGATCACTTTGAGGGCGTCTGCCCACATCACCAATCTGATGTGACTCGAACTCGGGGACAGCAACGCATCCGGGGCGAAGGTCTGCTCAAGATTTGTCGCAAGCGCTGGACCAGCGATCCAGGCAAGAACGTAGCCGATCAGAGCCATGGCCCAGAAGACGATGGCCGACCGGCGTTCTCCCGCGATCGCACGCAGGGGACCAAACAAGCAGGCGCCGGCCAGCAGCAGCGCCATTAATAGACCCATGCGCGACTGCGTCAGGGCGATGCCACCCGCCATCAGCGCCGCCAGGAGACGGATCGCCGCTGGCGGCCACTTGCGGGTCTGAAGGAACAGCAGCGCAACCAGGCCCATCGCGAAATACGCGGCTAACTGGTTCGCCTGGCCGAGATTCGCGACCGCACGAAACCCGCGTTCGCGCTCCATCGGAAAGTACAGCCAGAATGGAAGCTGTCCGACATCGAGGACCTGCATCCACTGCACGGCATTGGAAATGACGCCACCGGCCACGATGGCGATGCATATCGCGTAGACCACCGTCGACGCCAGATTCGCCGCTACAAACCAGCGGCCCAGGCCGTACGCGGCCAGGATGCCCACCGCCGAGAGCACGAGCGTGGCGAGCTGATAGGAGTAATCGAGTCGACCGGCCAGGTACTGATATGCGGCCAGCGCAATCATGATGGCGAGCAGCGTCGGCAACGGCCAGTTCAGTCTGGCCTTGACAGGAGTCGCAAACAACATCGCCGAAAGGCTGCCGCCAAGAAGAAGCCCCGCGAGGCACTCCGAATCGAACGTCGGCAACGGGAGACGGTGGATCGGACTGATGAAAGGAATGAGAAACAGGAGCGCGGAAAACAGCATGGCCGCTTGCACACCGACGTGCGCCAGCCGGTCACGAATAGTCAAGGTTTCCACCGTACGGCCCTGTGAGAATCGTCGATATTAGGAGGTACTCGCACTGCTTTACGTGCTGACCAACGGTAGCCCATTACTTCAACGGTGAATCGAAGGGGAAGGACCTTCCCGGATCGTTACTCGATTTCTCTAACGTCAATCCTCTTCAGAAACTACTCTGCACGCCAGCCCACCAGATTCCTTATGAACCGCGTGTTCTTGTTGACCGGCGCAAAAAGAAAAGGGCCGGCTAGCCGGCCCCGTGTGCATTCTCTCTTGCTATTACGTGCCAATACCCGTCTTCGACCGACCGCAGGTCGGCGCCATTTGCCGCAGTCCACACAATCGAGTTCCCGTTGTTAGCTCGGCGTCAGCGTCACGACACAGCTTGCCGCCTGGGCGTTTCCGGTCAGCGTGATCACACCACTGGCGCCAAGGGCAGCGCTGGTCAAGTACTTCGTTCGCGGACGGGAGCGTGTAGGACGACGGAACGAAACCGCCGGCGATCAAGTCCGAAGCGTCAGCGGCATCGCAAGCCGTGCAAACGCGCCATTGTTGTTCTGCGCGCACTCGGCGATCGCCTGCTTCAACTGCCCGACTTGCTGGAAGTTATCCGACCAACGCGAACGCGTCACGTAGTCCTGATACTGCGGAATGGCGATGGCCGCCAGGATGCCGATGATCGCAACCACGATCATCAATTCGATCAGCGTAAAGCCGCGCTGCGCGCGGGCGATGTGACGTTTCATTGAATGAATCTCCACGTTGGAACAGATGACCGGCCCCATGCCGATGCGGAGAGAGTGTCCAAGATCCGTGCCAGGTGGAATATCCGTCGATCGACGGGAATCTCCCGCCAATTCGCGGGACATCTGACCGGATGTGTCAGAGGGGACTGACGAAACGCGGCACGTGAGTGCCGAAGATGGGACGGCTCATCCGGGCGGATGAGCCGGGAAGATCACGCCGCGGCCGCTTGCACCGGCGTGTTGACGAACTCCATGCGCACACCCGCGAGTTCGATCACGTCCTTGTGCTTCAGCGGATGCGCTGCCGAGCCGAGGTTCACGCCATTGACGGTCGGGAACACTTCGCCTTCGACGTGGGCGATGAAGTAGCCCGTCGGACGACGGGTGACCACGGCAACCTGGTGGCCCGGACGACCGATCGTCGTCAGCGCCTTCATCAGTTGCAGTTCGCGGCCTTCGTTGGCCCCGGACAGGATGCGGATGGAGGCCGCAGCGACGTTCTCTTCGGCGCCGCCGGGCTGACGGATCTGGATCGTCGCCGGCCCCGGGCCGTAGAACTCGCGGCGCAGCGGCTGGGACGTGTCGATGTCGACGTCGCCCTCGGTGCCGCTGGCTCCGTCGGCCAGGAACTTGAGGCGGTACTTGCCGATCTCGACGGAGTCACCGCTTTGCAGCAGGTGCTTCTTGATCGGCTGGCCGTTGACCGTCGTGCCGTTGGTCGAGCCGAGGTCCTCGAGATAGACGTCGCCGCCCGTCGAGTAGATGACAGAGTGCTCGCCGCTGACGGCGAGATTGTCGATGACGACGTCGTTGTGGGAGCGCCGGCCGATCGTGGTCCGATCCTTGGCCAGACCCACTTCACGGAGCACCACGCCATCCAGACTCAGGACCAGCCTAGGCATTTCTTCCCCCTGGGCTCGTATTCTCTTCTCTCAAGGAATTCTGCCAGCCCGTAAATAGCTTGCCAATCAACCGCTTACTCGATCACTGCCCATTTTCGGCAATGACGCGAATGAGCAGGACCGAAATGTTGTCCCGCCCGCCGGACTCGTTTGCCAGGTCGATCAGGCGCCGGGCGGTCTCGTGCGTGTCATCTTCGCCGATGGACAGCAGTCCTGCAATCTCGTAGGTGCCCACCATCTCCGTCAGGCCGTCCGAGCACAGCAGCAGGAGGTCGCCGCCCTGCACCTCGACGTCCTGGATCTCGGGCTCGATGTCGGCCGCCGCCCCCAGCGCCCGGGTGACGAGATTCTTGGCCGGCAGCAACCGCGCTTCCTCCTCGGTCACCATCCCGGCGTCGAGCAGTTCCTGCGAGAACGAGTGGTCCCGCGTCAGTTGCTCGAGATGGCCGTTGCGAAAGCGGTACAGCCTCGAATCGCCGGTGTGCGCGATCCACAGGCGCGCGCCGAGAAACCACGCGATGACGAGCGTCGTCGCCATGCCCTCGAACGCGGCGCTGTTCAAGGCCGCGTTGTAGATCGTCGCGTTGATCTCGCCGACCGTGTCGTAGATCGCCTCGTCCGGCGCGAACGGCACTTCGCTGTCCTGCGAAGCGGCCAGTGCCGCCGACAGGCGGTCGAGGACCGCGCTGATGGCCATCACGCTGGCCACCTCGCCCGCGTTGTAGCCGCCCAGGCCGTCGGCCAGCACGAACAGCCCGCAGGAAGGATCCGCGCCGATCGCGTCCTCGTTCAGCGGACGCACCAGGCCCGCGTGCGTCTTGAGGGCGAAATCGAGCGCGAAGCTCACGGCGCCGCGGCCCGGGCCTGGCGGCGCTCGATGAACTTGCCGATCGCAACGACCAGTACTGCGCCGAGCGTGCTCGCGCCGTAGACGATGGCCGGGTGATCGGGCAGGTGCGCGTCCACCAGCGCATCGCCGACGAAGAGTTCACCGGCAATCCACCCCAGCAGGGCTCCGCCGATCAGGATGATGACCGGGAACCGGTCGAGCAGGCGCAGGATGATCTGGCTGCCGAACACGATGAACGGGACGCTGACGAGCAGGCCGAAGACGATCAGGCCAAGGCGCTGGTTCGGGTCTGCCTGTTCCGCCGCGCCCGCGATCGCGATGACGTTGTCGAGCGACATCACGAAGTCGGCGACGATGATGGTCTTGACCGCCGTCCACAGCTTGTCGCTCGGCTTGATGTGGTGATGTTCCTCGCCGGGAGGCGGCAGGATCAGCTTCACGCCGATCCACAGCAGCAGCAGGCCGCCGATGATCTTCAGCGTCGGCAGTTCGAGCAGCGACACCGCAAAGAAGATCAGGACGACGCGCAGCGCGATCGCGGCGAACGAGCCCCAGAAGATCCCGAGCTTGCGATGCTTCGGCGCCAGGTTGCGGCATGCCAGCGCGATGACGACGGCGTTGTCCCCGCCGAGCAGGATGTCGATCATGATGATCTGGAGGATGGCGCTCCAGTCGAGGCCCGCCAGCCAGGCCAGCGCATCATCCATGTCGGTGCGCCTTTTCCTTCAGCTTCCTGGCCCAGGTCAGGCCGATCGCCACCACGAGCACCGCGAAGAAGGCCGACACCACGTAATCGAGGTGGCCGAAGTGCGAGTGGAACCACTCGTCGATCGCCGGGTCGGTCACCGCCATCTCGCCGGCGACGAAGCCGAGCAGCGCCGCGCCGAGCGTGATGATGACGGGCCAGCGCTCCATGAGTTTGAGCAGCAACTGGCTGCCGACGATGATCAGCGGGATGCTGAGGCCAAGACCGATCAGGAGCAACAGGAAGCGCCCCGCCGGGGGACCGGTTTCAGCCGCCGCCGCCACGGCGATCACGTTGTCCAGGCTCATCACGAGGTCGGCGATGAGGATGGTCTTGATGGCACCGAACAGACCCCCGCCGTCCCCGGTCACGCCCTCGCCTTCCTCCTCTTCCGGCAGCAGCAGCTTGGCGCCGATCCAGATCAGCAGGACCGCGCCGGCCAGCTTCAGGTACGGGAACTGGAGCAACTGGACCGCGAACAGCGTCAGCACCACCCGCAGCACGATCGCCGCCGCGCTGCCGAAGAAGATGGCGTTCTTCTGCTGCTTGTGCGGCAGGTGGCGCGCCGCGAGCGCGATCACCACCGCGTTGTCGCCGGACAGGATGATGTTGACGATGATGATCTCAAGCAGCGACTTCCAGAACCGCGGGTCGCCGGTGAGTGCCATCAGATCCATGTATGCCCCCCGAGGCAGGCGGCGGCCTGCACACCTGCGTCGCAGCGATTCACTTCAGGACGCTTTTCAGCAGCTTGCCGATTTCGGACGGGTTCTTCGTCGTCCGGATTCCGCATTCCTCCATCACTGCGAGCTTCTCCTGCGCCGTTCCCTTGCCGCCCGAGATGATGGCGCCGGCGTGGCCCATGCGCTTGCCCGCTGGCGCGGTGACGCCCGCGATGAAGCCGACGACCGGCTTCTTCATGTGCTCGCGCGCCCACTGGGCCGCAATCTCCTCGTCGGTGCCCCCGATCTCGCCGATCATCACGACGGCATCCGTCTCGGGATCGTCGTTGAAGAGCTTCAGCACGTCGATGTGCTTGAGGCCGTTGACCGGGTCACCGCCGATGCCGACGGCGCTCGACTGTCCGAGGCCGATCTCGGTGAGCTGGGCCACGGCTTCGTATGTCAGCGTGCCTGAACGCGACACCACGCCGATGCGCCCTTTGCGGTGGATGTGGCCGGGCATGATGCCGATCTTGAGTTCGTCCGGCGTGATGGTGCCCGGGCAGTTCGGGCCGAGCAGCAGCGTCTTCTTGTTGTGCTTCCGCATCTTGTCGCGGACGACCACCATGTCGCGCACCGGAATGCCCTCCGTGATGCAGATGACGAGATCGAGGTCGGCCTCGACCGCCTCCCAGATCGCATCCGCCGCGCCCGCCGGCGGCACATAGATCACGGACACGTTGGCGCCGGTCTGCTGCTTCGCGTCCTTCACGCTCGCGAAAATCGGCACGCCCTCGAAATCCTCGCCGGCCTTCTTCGGATTCACGCCCGCGACGAAGCAGGCCTTGCCGTTGGCGTATTCGCGGCACGTCCGCGTGTGGAACTGGCCGGTCTTGCCGGTCATGCCCTGCGTGATGACGCGGCTGTTCTTGTTGATCAGGATGCTCATGTCTGTTCGTCCCCTGCTCTACTTGGCGCCGTTGGCGGCGGCGATGACCTTCTGGGCGGCTTCCGCCATCGTGTCCGCCGAGATGATCGGCAGGCCGGAGTCGGCGAGGATCTTCTTGCCGAGTTGCTCGTTGGTCCCTTTCATGCGCACGACCAGCGGCACCTGCAGGTGCACCGCGCGGGACGCAGCGACCACGCCTTCGGCGATCACGTCGCACCGCATGATCCCGCCGAAGATGTTGACCAGAATCGCCCGCAGCTTCGGATTGCGAAGCATGAGCTTGAAGGCCTCGGTCACCTTCTCGGTTGTCGCACCGCCGCCGACGTCGAGGAAGTTGGCCGGCTCGCCGCCGAACAGCTTGATCGTGTCCATCGTGGCCATCGCGAGGCCGGCGCCGTTGACCAGGCAGCCGATGTTGCCGTCGAGCTGGATGTAGGTGAGATCGAACTTCGACGCCTCGACCTCGGCCGGGTCCTCTTCGTCGAGGTCGCGCATCTCGACGATCTCGGGATGGCGGTACAGCGCGTTCGAGTCGAAGTTCATCTTCGAATCGAGCGCGATCACGCGGCCGTCGCCCGTCAGGATCAGCGGGTTGATCTCGGCGAGCGACGCGTCGGTCTCCCAGAACGCCTTGTACAGGCCCTGCAACACTGTGCGCGCCGCAGGGACGCTGGCGGTGGGGATGCCGATCTTGATCGCGATGTCGTCGGCCTCGCCGTCGGTCAGGCCGGTCGACGGGTCGATGTGCACCTTGTGGATCTTCTCCGGCGTGTGGGCCGCGACTTCCTCGATGTCCATGCCGCCTTCGGAACTCGCCATCAGCGTGACGCGCTGCGTGGCGCGGTCGATGACCATTCCGACATACAGTTCCTTCTTGATGTCGGCGCCTTCCTCGACGAGGAGCCGCCGCACCTTCTGACCTGCAGGCCCGGTCTGGTGGGTGACAAGCTGCATGCCGAGGATCTCGGAAGCGCGCTGCCGCACTTCGTCCATCGAGCGCGCGAGCTTGACACCGCCGCCCTTGCCGCGGCCCCCCGCGTGAATCTGCGCCTTCACCACCCAGACGGGGCCCCCGAGCGACTGCGCCGCCTTGACCGCGTCATCGACGGTAAACGCCGGAATGCCGCGCGGCACAGGCACGCCGTAGCGGCGGAACAGTTCCTTGCCCTGGTACTCGTGGATCTTCATTGTGTCGTGCCGTCCTTGATCGGGGTCGGTGGTGGCAGGTCATTCGCCGCAACCTGCTTCTTGGGGTGATACCAGCGCGGGTAGAACTTCTGGACCGCGGGTCCGTCGCTGCGCAAGGCGTGGCAGCGGTCCAGCTGCCACGGCTTGGAGTCATCTTCGTGATGCGCCTCGTACGCGGTGTCCCGCGTCTTGAACACCTCGTCGGCGAACGCCTGCACCGCCGCGGTCGGAAGGACCTTCGCCAACTCGGTGATGTGCGAGCAGCCTTGCACGTTGCCCAGGCGCTCCTGCACGTGCTTGCGGAAGTCCTTCAGCAGGTTCAGGCCGACGAGCTTCGCGTAGTCGGGACCGATCGCGTCGCAATGGCCGGGGTACGGCACCCACTTCGATTCCGCGTGGGCCGCGAGGATGTTCGACCGCGTGTCGATCGTGACGGTCAGGACCATCTCATGGACCGGGTCGCCGGCCTTGCGCACCCCGGTGGCGAGCGGGAAGTCGCGGTACTTGGTGTCCACGAGCACCGCTTCGAGGTCCCACAAACCGTCGTCCCGAGCGTAGGCATCGACCTGGATCGAGCGGGTATGGACATGGCGGCGAGAAGGCATCGGCGGGGGCGAAAAAACGGGCCGCCGTGAGTGTCGTTATAGGTGCGGCCCGGTCGAGAAATTTAGCACAGCGACCCTCCCGCCTCGAGGGGTGCGCGCGGGAGGCTCAAGTGGTGAGGCTGGCGGCAAGCCAGCGCGACGGCAGAGCGGCTTCAGTCCTCGCCGGGCAGGCCGCGCAGGACCTTTCGGATCGTTTCGGTCGAAAAGCCGCGAGACTGAAGAAAGCGCGCCTGGCGACCCCGCTCCTGCGCGGTGCGCGGCAGTTCGCCGAAGCGGCGCAGCCACACTGACCGAGCGCGCTCGAGTTCTGTGCCCTTCAACGATGCGACGGCACGGTCGATCGTCTCGGCCGTCACGCCGGCCGCCTTGAGGTCGAAGCGAACACGGGCGTCACCGAAACGGGCCGAGCGGGTTCGGGTTACGGTACCGGCGTAGCGCTCGTCGGACAGGAGCTTGTCGCGCTCGAGGGTGTCGAGCACACGGTCGACTTCCGCGGGATCGTCGCTGTCGCCGAGTGCGCGGCGAAGCTTGATGGCGAGTTCGGCGCGGCTGTGTTCACGTCGCGCCAGCAGCGCGACCGCGCGCGCGAACAGGCTTCTGGTCTCCCGCCCGCCGCGCGCTGCCATGGAAACGCAATTACCCGGCGGCGGCTTCCACGCCGCGGACCGCGACGCCCTTGGCCTCACGGATCTTGTTCTCGATTTCGAGAGCCATCTCAGGATGTGCGCGCAGATACTCCCGCGCGTTGTCCTTGCCCTGTCCGATCCGCTCGCCGCCGTAGCTATACCAGGCGCCGGACTTCTCGACGATGTTCAACTCGGAGCCGAGATCGACAACCTCGCCCTCGCGCGAGATGCCTTCGCCGTACAGGATGTCAAACGCGGCCTGACGGAACGGGGGTGCCACCTTGTTCTTGACGACCTTGACCTTGGTCTCCGAACCGATCACCTCGTCGCCCTTCTTGATCGAGCCGACGCGGCGGATATCGAGCCGGACGGACGCGTAGAACTTCAGCGCGTTGCCTCCGGTGGTGGTCTCCGGATTGCCGAACATGACGCCGATCTTCATCCGGATCTGGTTGATGAAGATGACGAGACAGTTGGTGCGCTTGATCGTCGCCGTCAGCTTGCGCAACGCCTGCGACATCAGCCGCGCCTGCAGGCCGGGCAATGAGTCGCCCATCTCGCCCTCGATCTCCGCCTTGGGAGTCAACGCCGCGACGGAGTCGATGACGATCAGGTCGACCGAGCCAGAGCGCACCAACGCGTCCGCGATCTCGAGTGCCTGCTCGCCGGTATCCGGCTGGGAAATCAGCAGTTCCTGCAGATTGATGCCGAGCTTCTGCGCGTACTGCACGTCGAGCGCGTGCTCGGCATCAATGAATGCCGCGGTGCCGCCGATCTTCTGCATCTCGGCGATGACCTGCAAAGTCAGGGTTGTCTTGCCCGACGACTCCGGCCCGTACACCTCGACCACGCGCCCGCGCGGCAGTCCGCCGATGCCCAGAGCGATGTCGAGCCCGAGGGACCCGGTGGAGACGACGTCGATGTCTTCCGCGACCTGGCCCTCCGCCATGCGCATGATCGAGCCCTTGCCGAACTGCTTCTCGATCTGTGCCAACGCTGCCGCGAGGGCCTTTTGCCGCTCCTTGCTGTCCGTCACTGCCATGCTCCTTCCATCGTCCATTGCCGCCTCCGCTCGTTCTGTCGGTCGTCGCGGCCCTTGCCGGGCCGCCGATTTCGTAATCAGTAACTGCACGCCACTGCTGCACGCCACTGCTGCACGTCACTGTCAAAACATACAGTACCAGAACTGTATGTTCTTACAGTATCCGCAGTCAACCGATTTTTTGACGGGGAGTCGGGGCCACAGGCCTCCTTGCACCCGGCGGAGCGGGGGACCTAGACTGCACTCCCCGGGCGTTAGGCGCCAAGCATATCAACCACCCATGCGCATCCTGATCGCGGAAGACGATGCCGTCCTTGCCGATGGCCTGTCGCGCTCCCTGAAAGCCGGGGGCTATGCGGTCGACGTCGTTTCGAGTGGCGACGATGCGGATACCGCGCTGGCTGCGCAGTCCTTCGATCTGCTGATCCTCGATGTCGGGCTGCCGAAGCTCTCCGGCCTCGAAGTCCTGCGCCGCCTCCGGGCGCGCGGCTCGACCGTTCCCGTGCTCATCCTGACCGCGGCGGACAGCGTCGAGCAGCGCGTCAAGGGGCTGGACCTCGGCGCGGACGACTACATGGCGAAGCCCTTCGCCCTGTCCGAGCTCGAGGCGCGCGCGCGGGCCCTGACCCGACGCGCCGCCGGAAGCGCGCAGACCGTCCTGCGCCATGGCCCGCTGACGCTCGACCAGGTCGGTCACGTCGCGACGATCAACGAGCAGGTGCTCGATCTTTCCGCCCGCGAACTCGGCCTGCTCGAGATCCTGCTGCAGCGGCCCGGCCGACTCGTCAGCAAGGAGCAACTGGTCGATCGCCTGTGCAGCTGGGGCGAGGAAGTCAGCAACAATGCGATCGAGGTGTACGTCCACCGGCTGCGCAAGAAGATCGAGGTCGGCGGCGTGCGGATCGTGACGGTACGAGGGCTGGGCTACTACCTGGAGCGCTTCACGGACACCAGCGCGGAGGCGACGATCGGCGCAGGCTGATCGGCTGATCGGCCCCAATGCCGGACGAAGGCGGTACCCCACCCCGCGCGAGCGTGCGCTCGTCATTGCTGCAGTTTGCGCGGCGGAGGCGGTCCGCGGTGTCCGAGCCACCTCCTGTCGCCGAGGACGTCGGCTACAAGAATCCGCTCAGGGCGTTTTCCGAGCAGAACTCGCTCTTCGGCGAGATCCTGGACTGGATGCTTGCGCCGCTGCTGCTCCTGTGGCCGATGAGCGTGACGTTGACCTACCTGGTGGCGCAGTCGATCGCCAACGCGCCCTTCGACCGCAACCTCGGCGAAGCGGTCTCGGTGCTCAGCGACTACGTCACCGAGTTCAAGGGCCAGGTGACGCTGCAGTTGCCCATTGCGGCGCGCGAGGTGCTGCGCGCTGACTCGGCAGACGCCGTTTACTACATGGTCCTTGGCCTGCGGGGCGAATTCGTCGCGGGCGACCCGGACCTGCCGCTGCCCGGAGAAGACGTATCGCCCGGCCCCGGCGAGGTGAAGTTCCGCTTCGACCAGGCGCGAGGCAACGACGTGCGCATCGCGTATGCGTGGCGGGAGTTCAAGCAGGACGGCACCACCCGCTATGCGCTCGTGCAGGTCGCCGAAACACTGGAAAAACGCTCGCAACTCGCCAACGAAATCATCCGTGGCGTGATCGTGCCGCAGTTCATCGTGCTGCCGATCGCCGTCGTGCTGGTCTGGTTCGGACTGTCGCGCGGGCTTGCGCCGCTGGCCGCGCTCCAGGACCGCATCCGCGCCCGCGAGCCCAACGACATGTCGCCGATCGATCCGCGCGCCGCTCCGGAGGAGATCTCGCCGGTCGTGGTGTCGTTCAACGAACTGCTGGAGCGGCTGTCACGCAACATCCAGATGCAGCAACGCTTTCTCGCCGACGCCGCGCACCAGATGAAGACGCCCCTGGCCGGTCTTCGCACGCAGGCCGAACTCGCCATGCGCGAGACGGACCCCGCGCAACTCAAGCGCAGCCTTCGGCAGATCGCGAGTTCAACCGAGCGCGCTACGCACCTGATCAACCAGTTGCTGGCGCTCGCGCGTGCGGAGCATCAATCGACCGATCCGGCGCGCTTCGAAGTAGTCGAACTGAACGCGCTGGCGCGCAGCGTCGTGCAGGAAGGCGTGCCGGACGCGATTTCGCGCCGGGTCGATCTCGGCTTCGAGGCGGCCGATCGGCCGGTCCGCATCATCGGCGTGCCCCTGCTCGTGCGCGAGATGATGTTGAACCTCATCGACAACGGCCTGCGCTACACGCCGCAGGGCGGAAGCGTCACGCTCAGGGTCAGGCAGGACAACGAGGCCGCCTACATCGAGGTCGAGGACACGGGCCCCGGCATACCGGAGGCCGAGCGCCAGCGGGTGTTCGACCGCTTCTATCGCATCCTGGGCACCAACGTCGACGGCAGCGGACTGGGTCTCGCCATCGTGCGGGAAATCGTCGAGCGCCATGACGGCCTGATCCGCGTGACGGCGAACCCAGCCAGCACCGACCGCGCACTCCCCGGCACGGTGATCAGCGTCGAGTTCGAGGCGATCCGGGGCGACGATCCCGCCATCCTCATCGGATGATCATGCTTCGAGCGGCAAGGCGGTTTGACCGCAGGTTGCGCGCTACGGCATAATTTCGAGCTCTCCGCGTGAACGCCAGTGATGTCGAGCGCGTTCACCGCATGCGAGGGGTCGTTAGCTCAGCCGGTAGAGCAGCGGACTTTTAATCCGTTGGTCGCAAGTTCGAATCTTGCACGACCCACCAGTCTTCCACGCCCGCCGTCTCCGCCTGACACCTGACACCTGACACCTGGTGCTACTGCACCGTCGCGGTCGGCGACGCCGGTGCGGGCTCCCACCCGCCGCCGAGCGCCGTGTACAGGTTCACCACCGCCTCGTACACGTTGCGGTTCGCCTGCGAGTACTGCAGTTCCGACTCGAACGTCTGCTGCTGCGCCAGCAGCACTTCGACGTAGATCGTCACTCCGTTGCGATAGCGAAGATCGGCCAGGCGCTCCCGTTCGCGGTTGGCCTTGACGACTTGCACCTCAGGCGGCTGGGCGGGGGCTTTTGCCGCGTCCTTCCTTTCGCCGCAGCCCGCGCCAAGTGCGACCGCCATCAGCGCCAGGGTCGCTCGACCCATCGCGTTCCTCACTGCGCCCATTCGATTCCCCTTCGCGGCACGCCGAAAACGGCGGCGCCGATCCAAATACACGGCTGGTCCCGCTGGCTCTGCCGGCCAGGCGGTTCCGCCCTCCTGCTGCGAAATCTGACCCATCCGACGCAGCCCAAGTCCGCACTTCCCCCCACTCGACAAGCCCACGGCCATCGCGTAGGCTTTTCAGTGCATTCGCTTCAAGTTTTGTATTCCTTCGGCTCAATCTTTGCGCTGGTGCCGTTATGGCCAGTGGTCTCTGATCTCTACCGGGTTACGTTGCTTGATCCGCTTGCGCAGCGACGGACGTCATGTGACCTCCGCGCAATCCAACAAGGAAACGTAACAACATGGCTAGTGGAAAAGTGAAGTGGTTCAACGAGTCCAAGGGTTTCGGCTTCATCACCCCGGACGGCGGCGGCGCTGACCTGTTTGCGCATTACAGCGAGATCGTCGGCAGCGGCTTCAAGACGCTGCAGGAGAACCAGGCGGTGGAGTTCGTGGTCAAGCAGGGCCCGAAAGGCCCGCAGGCCTCGCAGATCAAGCCTCTATAAGGGCTGGTCGAACCATCGAAAGCCGCGGCTTGCCGCGGCTTTTTTACGCCCGTCGATCGCTCAGTACCAGCTGCCGATCGAGATGCCGAGGCCGACCGACGTCTTGCGGAAGTTGTAATCGATCATCGATTCGCCGTAGCCGCTGAACACCTGCAGGTAACCGAAAAGCTTGCCGGAGATCGGGAAGCGCCAGTCGAATTGCGCGGAGCCCCAGCTCGGGTCGCTCTTGAAGGTCGTGCGCAGGCGAAGGGCCGTGGACCCGCCGCGAGGCAGCTGGTAATACCCGAGCAGTTCGGCGCGGCCGACGTAGTCGACGATATCCGGGTTGTCATCGTCGATGCCCGTTTCGTTGAGCCGATTCCACACCTTGGCCTGCAGCACGAAGGGGCCGCGCTCCAGGCCGACCATCGCGTACACGCGGTTCCAGCTGCGCGACAGCGGTTCCGCGCGGCCGTTCGACTGGTGCGCAAGGCCGAACGACAGCAGGCGACCGCGCAGGCCGAGGACCTCGTAGTCCGTGGGGACCACCCACATCACCTCGGGCTCGTAATTGGTCTCGCGGAACGGGCGCGACAGGTCGTCGTTGTAGACCTGCCAGTAGCTCTGCTGCGTGTAGCCGATCCAGATGTCGGACGGCGATCCCAGCACCTCCTCGACCATCTTGATCTTGAAGCTGAGCTGGAACGCGCCTTCGACGTTCTGGTACGGGATCTCCAGCGGAATGGAACCGCGCGTGGGCGACTCCGGCATGCGATTGACGTCCGTGGACCACAAACCCGCCAGGATGTAGTTGGGGCGGTAGTACGTGAACTGGAAGAGGCCGTACTTGTCCTCGCGGTCGAGCTCCCAGCGCTGGGACAGCAGCGACCGGCCTTCGGCGACCTTGCCCGTCGGCACGAGTGCGGTGCGCGGATCGTCGCGCTCGAGGGGCAGCGGCTTGGGTGGCTCGGTGAGCGTCGTCGCGGGCGGCGGCAAGACCGTTCTTGCCAGGTCGTCGTAGCAACGCAGCCGCTCATTCGCGTCGACGATGTCCCGACAACGCGCCAGGTCCTCGGCCGTCTGGGCCAGGGCGGCTTCGGCGATGCCGACGAGCAGCGCGACCGTGATGGAGTGCCGTTTTCTCATGTGCCCGGCCCCCCGTACGGCTGCTGGCGGAACCACTTCGTTGCGATCCATTTCTCGCCTTCACTGACTGGGTTACCACCGTGGAGCGAGCGGGCGTCAAGCTCGCCCTGCTCCGTCGTATACGCGAAATAGACCGCGTTGCCCCGGCGCGGCAGCACGTCGAGCCCGACCGCAGGAAAGACCGTGGAGCCGCCCGCCGGCACGTCATTCAGGTACATCACCAGAGTCGCCACGCGCTGGCCGCCGTGCTTGAGCACGACCTCGTTGCCGGGCTGCGCCGGGTCGAAGTAGTCGAAGTGCGGCTTGTACTCGCCGCCGGGCTGGTAGTGCAGGATCTGCAACGGCTCGCCGCACTCGACGGGATGCTGCACGAGTTCCGAGACGCGACGCTCGATGCGCTGGATCAGTGCATTCTCTCCGCGATTGAAGTGCGTGCCTGAACTCGTGCGATGCGGATGGACGTCGTAGTTGCCCGTGGCCGCGTTCACGACACTCGAACGCGCCAGCTTGCCGCGCGACATCTCGATCAGCTCCTCGCACTCCTCGGGCGCCAGCAGGTTGCCGAACAGGATGACGCGCGGCGCCGCCAGCGCGAACAGCATGGCGACCTCGCGGTCGGAGGTCGCAAAGGCATTGGGGGTCTGCGCGAGTTGCTGGCTGAACGACTGGCCGTCCGCGGCGGCTCCAGTCGGCGGCACCGATTCCGAAACCGGGGTGACCACCGCGGGAGCGGAAACGGGAGCCGGGGCCGGGGCCGGGATGGCCGCGACAGCCGCAGCGACGGCCTCCTCCGCCATGCCCTTCTGGTAGCCGGCGGCGAGCAGCGCCCGCAGCAGATCCTCGCGCCCGGTACGGCGCGCGATCATGTCGCGGAACCAGTTCCTCAGGTCCGGCTGCAGCTGTTCGAACTTCATCGGTGCTTGATCGGTTTTCCGGGGTGTTCCGGTGGCCGCGCGGAGGGAGTTTAGCGAGGCGCAGCGTATTCTTGCCCCATTGCCTGAGGAGGTCGCCATGCTGCAGAAAGTCGGATTGCCGCCGCTCGCCGACGGCTCACTGCTGAAAACCGAATCGTTCATCGACGGTGCCTGGGTCGCGGCCGCCTCCGGCGCCCGTTTCGTCATCCACAACCCGGCCGACGGGCTGAAGATCGCCGAGGTCGCCAACGCCGGAGCGGCGGAGGCCACGCAGGCCATCGCCGCCGCGCAGCGCGCAATGCCGGCCTGGCGCGGCAAGACGGCCAAGGAACGCGCGGCCGTGCTGCGCAAGTGGTTCGACCTCATCCTCGCCAACCAGGAAGACCTGGCGAAGCTGATGACCGCCGAGCAGGGCAAGCCGCTGACGGAAAGCCGCGGCGAGATCGTCTACGGGGCCTCGTTCATCGAGTGGTTCGCCGAGGAAGCCAAGCGCGTCTATGGCGACACCATCCCGACGGTAGCCAACGACAAGCGGCTGCTCGTGCTGAAGGAGCCGATCGGCGTGGCCGCAGCCATCACGCCGTGGAACTTTCCCAACGCGATGATCACGCGCAAGGTGGCCCCGGCGCTTGCAGCGGGCTGCACGGTCGTCGTGAAGCCGGCCGAGCAGACGCCGCTGTCGGCGCTCGCGCTCGCCGAACTCGCGCAGCGCGCCGGCTTCCCGGCCGGCGTCTTCAATATCGTCACCGCCGACGAGCAGAACTCGATCGCGGTCGGCAAGGTCCTGTGCGACTCGCCGGTCGTGCGCAAGCTGTCGTTCACCGGTTCGACCGCGGTCGGCCGCATCCTGATGCAGCAAAGCGCGCCGACGCTGAAGAAGCTGTCACTGGAACTCGGCGGCAACGCCCCGTTCATCGTGTTCGACGACGCCGATCTCGACGCGGCGGTCGAGGGCGCGCTGATGTCCAAATACCGCAATGCCGGCCAGACCTGCGTCTGCACGAATCGCTTCTACGCACACGCGTCCATCTACGACGCATTCGTCGAACGACTCGCCGTGAAGGCGGAGCAGTTGAAGGTCGGTTCGGGTTTCGAGAACGGCGTGCAGCAGGGTCCGCTGATCGACAGCAACGCGCTCGCCAAGGTGGAAGCGCACGTGGCGGACGCACGGTCCAAGGGCGCGCGCCTGGTCACCGGCGGCCAGCGTCACGCGCTGGGCGGCACCTTCTTCCAGCCGACCGTGCTCGCCAACGTGACGAGCGACATGCTGGTCGCCCGGGAAGAAACGTTCGGGCCGGTGGCCCCGGTGTTCAAATTCACGACCGAGCGGGAGGCCATCGAAGCGGCGAACTCCACCGAGTTCGGGCTCGCCGCCTACTTCTACTCGCGCGACATCGGCCGCGTGTTCCGCGTCGGCGAAGCGCTCGAGTACGGAATGGTCGGCGTCAACACCGGCATCATCTCGAACGAAGTCGCGCCCTTCGGCGGCGTCAAGCAGTCGGGCATCGGACGCGAGGGTTCGAAGTACGGCATCGACGAATACCTGGTGCTGAAGTACCTGTGCATCGGCGGCGTCTGAACGCCGCCCGCTGAGGATCAGTCGGCGAGCAGCGCTTCACGCGCGCTCGCCAGTTCGCCTCGCTCCGAGGGGGTGATGACGGGAAAGGAGAGGTCCATCTTCTCCAGCGCCTCGACGACCGCGGCGGCGACGACGAGGCGCGTGAACCACTTGTTGTCGGCCGGAACCACGAACCATGGCGACTCCTTCGTGGCCGTCGCACGGATGGCGTCCTCGTAGGCCTCCATGTACGCGTCCCAGTGCGCGCGCTCCCTGATGTCGCCGGCGGCAAATTTCCAGTTCTTCTCCGGCTCGTCGAGCCGCTCGAGGAAACGCTTCTTCTGTTCGTCCCGGGAGACGTGCAGGAAGAACTTCAGCACCGTGGTCCCGTTGCGGCTCAGGTAGTCCTCGAAGCGGGCGATGTCCTGCAGCCGCTCGCGGAAGATCTTCTTCGAAACGCTCTCCGGCGGCAGCTTCTGGGCGTCGAGCAGTTCGCGATGCACGCGCACCACGAGCACTTCCTCGTAGTACGAGCGGTTGAAGATGCCGATGCGGCCCCGCTCGGGGAGATGCCGCCAGCAGCGCCACATCCAGTCGTGATCGAGGTCCTCGGCCGACGGCTGCTTGAAGGCGACGACCTGGCACCCCTGCGGATTCACCCCGCTCATGACGTGCTTGATGGTGCTGTCCTTGCCGGCCGCGTCCATCGCCTGGAAGATGAGCAGCAGCGAACGACGGTCCTGCGCATACAGCTTTTCCTGCTCGAGCGACAACCAGCGCACGCCGTCGGCGAGCCGCTGCGCCGCCTGCTTTCTCGACTCGGATTTCAACCCGGCGGTGTCACCCGGATTCACCCGTTTCAGCCGGAAGCGAGCGCCGTCGGTCACCCGGTACGGATCCACCCAGGCCGCCAGCTGCTTCAACATCTGCCGATCCATTCCAATCTCCCGAGGCATCTGCCCGCGTGGGTAGGATAGCGAGGGACGGGCGGGCGCGGGGTTGTTGAGATCGGTCAACGTCTTCGGCTGACAGCCCTGCCCGCGCAGCGTAACGTCGCCTCGGGAAGAGGAATCACAAGGAGAAACACGCACCATGGCCTATACGACGGAGAACATCAGGACCGTGGCCCTGCTGGGCCACGGCAGCGCAGGCAAGACGACCCTGGCCGAAGCACTGCTCCTGGCAACCGGCGCGATCCCGGCCGTGGGCAGCATCGAGAAGGGAACGACCGTCAGCGACTCCGACCCGCTGGAGAAGGCCTTCCTGCATTCGCTGCGGACCGCGGTGCTGCACCTCGACATGCCGAACACCCGTGTTCACGTGCTCGACACCCCGGGGTTTCCGGATTTCATCGGGCAGGCAATCGGCGCGCTCGACGCCGTTGAAACGGCCGCGATCGTCGTCAACGCGCAGACCGGGATCGAGATGATCACGTCGCGCATGATGGACTGGGCGGCGAAGCGCAGGCTGTGCCGGCTGCTGATCGTCAACAAGATCGACGCCGACAACGTCAACCTGCCGCAGCTGCTCGACGACCTGCGCACGGTGTTCGGCAAGGAAGTGCTGCCGATCAACCTCCCCGCCGCGAACGGCACGAAGATCGTGGACTGCTTCTTCAATCCCGCCGGCGACTCGGACTTCTCCTCGGTCGCCGCCGCCCATCAGGCACTGATCGACCAGGTCGTGGAAGTCGACGAAGACCTGATGGCGAAATACCTCGAACAGGGCGAGGAGCTCGACCCGGGCCAGCTCCACGCGCCGTTCGAGCAGGCCCTGCGCGAGGGGCACCTGATCCCCGTGTGTTTCGTGTCGGCCCGCAACGGCGCGGGCATTCCGGAACTGCTGAACATCTTCGAGAAGCTGCTGCCCAATCCCACGGAGGGCAACCCCCCGCTTTTCTACAAGGGCGAAATCGTCGACGGCCAGCCCCAGGAGGAATTCCGCTCCGAACCCGACCCGAAGAAGCATGTGCTCGCGCACGTCTTCAAGGTCGTCGTCGACCCGTATGTCGGCAAGCTCGGGGTTTTCCGGGTCCATCAGGGCACGATCACCAAGGACACCTCGCTGTTCGTGGGCAGCAGCCGCAAGCCCTTCAAGGTGGGCCACCTGCTGATGCTGCAGGGCGCGAAGACCGTGGACGTGACGGCGGCGGTGCCGGGCGACATCGCCGCAGTGGCGAAGGTCGACGAGATCGACTTCGACTGCGTGCTGCACGACTCGCACGACGAGGACAACATCCACATGCGCCCGCTGGAGTTCCCGACCCCGATGAGCGGGGTCGCGATCCAGCCCAAGCGGCGCGGCGACGAGCAGCGCATCTCGGAAGTGCTGCACAAGATGACCGCCGAGGATCCCACGCTGGTGGTCGAGCACGACGCGACCCTGAACGAGACCGTGCTGCGCGGGCTCGGCGAGCTGCACATCCGCTCGGCGCTCGAGCGCATGGCGCAGCAGTACAAGGTGGAGGTCGAGACCCGGCCGCCGCGTGTGCCGTACCGGGAGACGATCAGTTCGCCCGCCGAAGGCCACGCGCGCCACAAGAAGCAGACGGGCGGCGCCGGCCAGTTCGGCGAGGTCTACCTGCGCATCGAACCGTTGCCGCGCGGCACGGGCTTCGAGTTCGTCGACCAGGTCAAGGGTGGCGTGATTCCGTACAACTTCATTCCCGCCGTGCAGAAAGGCGTCGAGTCGGTGCTCGCCTCCGGACCGACAGCCGGCTTCGTCATGCAGGACGTGCGCGTCACGGTGTACGACGGCAAGCACCACCCGGTCGACTCCAAGGAGATCGCGTTCGTCGCGGCCGGCCGCAAGGCCTTCCTCGACGCGCTCGGCAAGGCGCGGCCGATCGTGCTCGAGCCGATCGTCAACCTCGAAGTCGAGGCACCCGAGTCGTTCATGGGCGACGTCGCGGGCGACCTGTCATCGCGGCGCGGACAGGTGAGGGGAACGCGCGCGATGGCGCCGGGCGTGCTGGTGGTCGAGGGCCAGGCGCCGCTGGGCGAACTCGAAGGCTATTCGGCGCGTCTGAAGGCGATGACGCAGGGGCGCGCGTCGTGGACCATGTCCCTGTCGCACTACGAGCAGGCGCCACCGCAGATCCAGCAGCAGCTCGCGACCGACTTCCAGAGCAAGCGCAAACAGGTCGAGGAGGAGTAATCGCGCTGGACGGAGGGCCGAAGCGCACGGTCCTCCGTACGGTCGCTCCCGCGCTCATTTCCTTTCGGCAACGGCCGCTTCGCTATTCTTCGGCCTTCGCCCCGTCTACGAATCACCCGACAAAATGAAGAAACTGCTGAGCCTCGTCTTCTGCACCCAGATTGCCCTGCTGGCCTCGCCGGCATTCGGTCAGACCAGCGACTCCGCGCTGCTGCTGGCGAAGATCCAGGCCGACAAGAAGGCCCTCGTCGAGAAATCGCTGAACCTCACGCCGGCCGAGGCGAAGAAGTTCTGGCCCTTGTACGAGAAGTTCCAGAAGGAACTGGACGCCCCGCATCGCGAGTACGCGCTGGCGGTGCGCGACTATGTCGGCGCCGAAAAGTCGATGACCGACGCGAACGCGACGCGCCTGGCGCGGGTCGTCCTCGCGGCCTCGGTGAGCGAGGCCAAGATCCGGGAGCGGCAGTTCAAGGAGGCCTCCAAGGTCCTGCCCGGAATCAAGGCCGCGCGCTACGTGCAGATCGAGAACAAGATCCAGGCGGTGCAGCGCTACGAAACGGCGAAGGCCATTCCGCTCGCCGAGTGATTCGGCCCGGCCGTCAGAAGCGGCCGGCCTGGTAGTCGTCGATCGCCTGCATCAGCTCGGCGGTCGTGTTCATCACGAAGGGCCCGTGCCACGCCACGGGCTCGTTCAGCGGCCTTCCCGCGATCACCAGCGCCCTCGCGCTCCCCCCAACGGCGCGGAACTGCACCGCGTCGCCATCACCGAGCTGCGCCAGCCCCACGGCCTCGATCTCCTTCCCGCCGACGTCGACGGTGCCTTCGTGGACCACCACGAACGCCGCATGGCCGGCAGGGAGCAGCTCCGTGAAGGTCTGCCCCCTCGGGCACTTCGACGTCGAAGTAGCGCGCGTCGGTCGCGGCCGCCGTCACCGGCCCGGTAACGCCGCGCGACGTCGATCCGGCGATGACCTTCACCCGGACGCCGTCCTCGCGCTCCTCGACCGGCATGCGCGCCGCCGGATGCTCCTGGTAGCCGGGCGCCGTCATCTTGTCCTTCGCCGGCAGGTTCACCCACAGCTGGAAACCGCGCATCAGGCCCTCGGCCTGCTCCGGCATTTCCGAGTGCACGAGACCGCGGCCGGCGGTCATCCACTGGATTCCGCCCGGCTCGATCACGCCCTCGCCGCCCTTGTTGTCGCGATGGCGCATGCGGCCGGCGAGCATGTACGTCACCGTCTCGAAACCCCGGTGCGGATGCGCCGGGAAGCCCGCGATGTAGTCCTGCGCGCGCGGGCTGTCGAAGAAGTCGAGCATCAGGAATGGATCGATCGACGGCAGGCCGCTGCCGCCACCCATCAGGCGCCGCAGGCGTACGCCCGCGCCGTCGCTGGTCTGGATGCCGCGCGTGGTGCGCAGGACGGGACGCAATTGCACGTGGACTCCCGGGTCCGGCCACATGGCCGAACACTGCATATGGGGGCGCGGCCCGCGCGATCCAAGGAGGCGCAAGGCCGTCAGTCGATGACGATGTTGGCCCGCTTGATGACGTCCTGCCAGCGCTGCTGCTCGGCGCGGATGAAGGCCGCGAACTGTTCCGGAGTGCCGCCCACTCCGCGCGCGCTGTCGGCCGCGAAGCGCTCGGTGACACTGCTCGACTTCAGCGCTTTCGTCGCCTCGGCCGCAAGGCGGTCGAGGACCGCCCTGGGCGTGCCGGCCGGCGCGAGCAGGCCGTACCACTGCGAGGTCTCGAACCCGGGATAGCCCTGCTCGGCCACGGTGCCGACGTCGGGCAGCGCCGCGACCCGCTCGGCGGAGCCGACCGCGATGGCGCGCAGCTTGCCGGAGCGCACGTGTGGCAGCACCGCCGGACCACCGATCGAGGCGGCCTCGATGCGGCCAGCGAGCAGATCGGTCAGCTGCGGGCCGGTTCCCCGGTAGGGAATGTGCACGACGAAGGTGTCCGTCACCATCTTCAGGTATTCGAATGTCAGGTGCCCCGAGCTGCCGTTGCCCGCCGAGCTGTAATTGAGCTGGCCCGGCTTGCTCTTCGCGAGCGCCACGAATTCACGCAGGTTCTTCGCCGGCACCGCACTGTTCACCACGAACACCGTCGGCACGCGGGCGAGCAGGACGACCGGGGCGAAGTCCCGGTTGACGTCGTACGGGTGCTTGGACATGGCGTACGGATTCACCGCGAGCACCCCCACGTGACCGAGGATCAGCGTGTGCCCGTCGGGCGCCGCGCCCTTGAGGTCGAGCATCGCGATGGTGCCCGCACCGCCCGGCTTGTTGTCGACGAAGACCGTCTGCCCGAGCGACTTCGACATCTCCTGCGCCACCGAGCGCGCGACGATCTCGGAACTGCCGCCCGGAGCGAACGGCACGATCAGCCGGATCGACTTGGTGGGGAAGGTCTGCGCGGCGGCAGCCGCCGCGACGAGCAGCGCACCAGTAAAGACGACGAGGCGCAGGACGTGGCGCATGACAGGCTCCGACAGGGAATGGGCCAGCCTAGCGCGGCGGCACGCCGGCGCGCAAACCGACGGCGCCGCGACGCAGGCGGCGCAGAAGAACCCGTCCCGGATCGACGGCATCTGCCAGCGCGCGCTCCACCGGCAGCGGCTCGCCTTCCAGCTGCGCCGCGATCAGTTCGGCCGCCAGCGCGGTGAACGTCAGTCCGCGCGAGCCGTGCGCGAACGAGACGTGCAGGCCGGCGCGGCGTGGCAGGTCGTCGAGGTGCGCGCCGCGCAGCGCGGCCGCTGCTTCCTGCGCGAACGCTTCGTCCGCCATCCCGCCGATGTATGGCAGGCGGTCGCGCGCCACGCAGCGCACGCCCGAATAGCGGCCTTCGACCCGCGCGTCCACCGGATCGGCCAGCAGCCGCTCCAGCCGGGCGAGGTTGCTGCGCGCGGCCATGCGCTCGTCGAGCCCGACGGGTGCCCCGCCGAGTGGCGTCTCGTAGGTGGCGCCGACGGCGAGCCGACCGTCCGGCTCGCGCAAGAGCGTTCCGTCGCCGCCCAGGCCGGCGCGCAGCCCCAGCAGTTCCGAAGCACGAATGAACGTGACCTGGCCGGGAATGGCCTGCACGGGCAGCATCGACGCGCCGAGCATGCGGGGCGTGTCGAGGGCCGCGGCGACGATCAGCGCCGACGCGGACGCGAGGTGTTCGCCATCGGTGGCGAACACCTGCCAGCCGCCGTCGCGCTGCGCGACTTCGCCAACGGTCGCCTGCGCCACCGCGATCGACGGTGCATCGAGCAGTGCGCCAACCAGGCGCGGCGGCGCGATCAGCCGGCCTTCGCGCCACCACAGCCCCGCTGCCGCCGGGGCCACGCCGAGGCGCGCCGTCGCGCGCGGCCGGTCGAGCCATTCGACGTACGCCGCCGGCAGCCGCTGCTCATCGAGGGCCCGTTGCCAGCGCTCCGCCTCGCGGTCGTCGGTCACCTGCTGGAAGAATCCGTCGTGCGCCCAGACCGTCTCGCCGCGATACAAGGCGGCCGGGGCGACCCGTTCGAGGGCCGCGGCGGTGAGCGCGCAGCCCGCGCGCGACAACCGCGCGAGCCGGTTGTCGTCGACCGCGAACTGCGGGTGCATGAGTCCCCAGGGCAACGAAGAGGCGGCCCCTGCCGGCGCCGCCGAGTCGATCACGCGCACCGCCCAGCCGCGTCGGGCGAGCGCGTGCGCGCACGCGGCGCCCGCCAGGCCGGCTCCGATCACCACCGCGCTGCGCTCGTCGGCGCGCGCGGCGGGCGGCTCGTGCCTGCGCAGCGTGAAGCGCGGGGCGTAGCGGCCGCGCAGCATCTGGCGCTTGCGTCCGAATCCGGCGGCGAGTTCAAGCTCGAAGCCAGCGCCCGCGAGCGCATCGCGCACCGCGCGCGCGGTCGACCAGGTGGCGACATGGCAGTCCGGCCGGGCGAGGCGCGCGAGCGCACGCAGCAGCGCCGGCTCCCACATCTCGGGATTGCAGTCGGGTGCGAAGCCATCGAGGAAGAGGGCATCGGCGCCCAGCCGCAGTTCGGGCGCGAGCGCGCGTGCGTCACCGTAGGCGAGCGTCAGCACGACGCCGCCCTGTTCGAACTCGCACCGGTGCAGGCCGGCGATCGGCAGCGGCCACTGCGCCGCGAGTTGACTCGCGAGCGCCTTCAGCTCCGGCGGCGCGGCGTCGACGAGCGACGCGGCCGGCAGCGGGTGCCGCTCGATGGAAACGAAATGGAGACGGCCCGGCCGGGCCGGGTCGTCCCGCCACGCCTGCCAGGTGGCGAGGAAGTTGACGCCGAGGCCGAACCCGTTCTCGAGGACGACGAACTGCGAGCGCCCGCGCCACCGCTCGACACACGCGGTGCCGCCGAGAAAGACATGCCGCGCCTGGCCCAGCGCGCCGTCGCGACTGGCATAGACATCGCCGTACCGTTCGCTCGCCGGCGCGCCATGCCCGTCGAATGACAGCGCGACGGGCTCGACGGTCACCGACGGTCAGCCGCGCGTGAGCGGCCGGTAGCGCAGGCGATGCGGCTGGGCGCCTTCCTCGCCGAGGCGCTTCTTCTTGTCGGCCTCGTACTCCTGGTAGTTGCCGTTGAAGAAGGTCCACTGCGAGTCGCCCTCGGCCGCCAGGATGTGGGTGGCGATGCGGTCGAGGAACCAGCGATCGTGCGAGACGACGAGCACGGTGCCCGCGAACTCGAGCAGCGCTTCCTCGAGGGCGCGCAAGGTCTCGATGTCGAGGTCGTTCGACGGCTCGTCGAGCAGCAATACGTTGCCGCCCTTCAACAGGGTCGCGGCGAGATGCAACCGGCCGCGCTCTCCGCCCGAGAGGTTGCCCACGATCTTCTGCTGGTCCCCGCCCTTGAAGTTGAAACGGCCGAGGTAAGCGCGCGACGGCATCTCGAAGCGCCCGACCTGCAGGATGTCGAGGCCGCCGGAGATCGCCTCCCACACCGTCTTGTCGTTCGGCAGCGAGTCGCGCGTCTGGTCGACCGCCGCGATCTGCACCGTGTGGCCGATCGTGATCTCGCCGCTGTCCGGCTTTTCCTTGCCGGTGATCATCCGGAACAGCGTCGACTTGCCGGCGCCGTTGGGACCGATGATGCCGACGATCGCGCCGGGGGGAATCGCGAAACTGAGGTTGTCGATCAGCAGCCGGTCGCCGTAGCCCTTCGACACGCCGTCGAATTCGATCACCTGGTTGCCGAGCCGCTCGGCGACCGGGATGAAGATCTCCTGCGTCTCGTTGCGGGTCTGGTACTCGTACGACGACAGTTCGTCAAAGCGCTGCAGGCGTGCCTTGCTCTTGGCCTGGCGGCCCTTCGCGTTCTGCCGCACCCATTCGAGCTCGTTCTTCATCGTCTTGATGCGGGCCGCCTCGGACTTCGCCTCCCGCTCCAGGCGCTCTTCCTTCTGCTGCAGCCACGAGCTGTAGTTGCCCTTCCACGGGATGCCCTGGCCCCGGTCCAGTTCGAGGATCCATTCGGCCGCGTTGTCCAGGAAGTAGCGATCGTGCGTCACCGCCACCACCGTGCCGGGGAAGCGCTGGAGGAACTGCTCGAGCCAGTCGACGCTTTCGGCGTCCAGGTGGTTGGTGGGCTCGTCGAGCAACAGCATGTCCGGCTTGGACAGCAGCAGCTTGCACAGCGCCACGCGGCGCTTCTCGCCGCCCGACAGCGTCGCGATCTTCGCCTCCCACGGCGGCAGCCGCAGCGCGTCGGCCGCGATCTCCATCTGGTGCTCCGTGTCCGAGCCGGAGGTGGCGATGATCGCCTCGTACTTCGCCTGCTCGGCCGCGAGCTTGTCGAAGTCGGCATCGGGCTCCGCGTAGGCGGCGTAGATCTCCTCGAGCTTCTGCTTGGCGTCGAGCAGTTCGCCCAGCCCCGCCTCGACCTCATCCTTGACCGTCTTGTCGGGATCGAGTTGCGGCTCCTGCGGCAGGAAGCCGATGTTCAGCCCGGGCATCGGGACCGCTTCGCCTTCGATCTCCTTGTCGATGCCCGCCATGATGCGCAGGAGGGACGACTTTCCGGAGCCGTTCAGTCCCAGCACGCCGATCTTGGCGCCGGGGAAGAACGACAGGGAGATGTTCTTGAGGATCTCTCGCTTGGGCGGAACGATCTTGCCCACGCGAATCATGGAGTAAACGTACTGAGCCATTGGGGGTGCGACGCGGAGACGAAGGCGGAAGGCCGCGCAGATTACCGGATCGGCGCGGGACTCGTGGACGGACCGAGCGGTTTCGGAATCAGTTGGCCAGGCAAGCGCAGCGCACCGGTCCTGAAGGCCGTGCTCGCGCCCTGGTAGTAGCCGATAGCCTCGTCGGTCAAATGGCGCGTCTGGTCGCTCGCCGGCCGCTCCTTCCCGGTGGCGGCATCGACCACCCGCACGCGCCGCTGCGGTCGCAGTTCGACGACGGTGTCCTTCTCGTAATAGCCGACGGTCTGGTAGTTGGCCATCATCGCCCGCTGATGCGTCTTCCCCTCCGTCAGGATGTCCTGGCCGAAGAAGCGCGACACGTAGCCGAAGTTGAGCAGCGCCAGGATGGTCGGCGGGACGTCGATCTGCGAGGCAATGGTCTCGATGCGAGCCGGTGGTACGTGTTTCGGCGAATAGATCAGCATCGGAATGTGGAAGCGATCGAGCGGCAGGTCGGTCTTGCCGCGGGCCGCCGCGCAATGGTCGGCGACGATGACGAACACCGTGTCCTCGAACCACGGCCTCGTCCGCGCCCGCTCGATGAAGTCGCCCAGGGCCCAGTCGGTGTACTTGACTGCGCCGTCCGGGCCTGTGGCCGGGGGAATGTCGATGCGTCCCGCGGGATAGGTGTACGGGCGGTGGTTCGACGTGGTCATCACGTGGGCGAAGAACTTGCGGCCGGCGGCATGCCGCTGGTCGAGTTCGCGCAGCGTCTGCGTGAAAAGGTCCTCGTCGGCCACGCCCCAGATGTTCTCGTAATGAATGTCGGCCTTGTCGATCGCCCGGCGGTCGATGACCGTGTAGCCGTTGGAGCCGAAGAAATGCTCCATGTTGTCGAAGTACCCGTAGCCGCCGTAGAGGTAGAGGGACTCGTAGCCCTTCTCCGTGAACACCTCGCCGATCGTGTGCAGGTTCTCGTTGTTGGGACGCTTCACGACCGAGTGTCCGGGCGTGGGCGGGAGCGAGAGGGCCAGCGCTTCGAGCCCTCGCACGGTTCGCGTGCCGGTCGCGTACAGGCGCGTGAACAGCATTCCCTCATCGGCCAGCCGATCGAGGTTGGGCGTCAGACCCTTCGTGTTGCCGAACTTGCCCAGGTACTCGGCCGACAGCGATTCGACGGAAACCAGCACCACGTTCAGCGGCTTCTCCGGGCCGGAAGGGTGGATGCGCCGCTCGATCGGCATCGCCTTGTTGCCGGTGAAATCTGGCGAGCCCGCCTCCGTGAACTCGCCCCTCAACTCCATGAACACATCCTCGATCGGCACGGTGGCGTAGAACCGGTCGTAATCGATCTCGTTGGTGTTGAACGCATGGAAGAATTCCCACACGCCGTTGCCGGCGAGCTGCTGAGACTGCACGCTCGCGCTGAACTCCTTCCAGGTGGCGGGGACCGTCACGAAGGACACCACGGCGGCCAGGACGTATCCCGCCATCCACGCGGAGCGCTGTCCGAAGTTCATCGTCGTCGCCGCCCCTGCCCGCCATAGCGGGCCCACGGTGAACCACGCCATGATCGCCGCCAGCCCGGCCAGCCCGAGCATGATGGGAAGCATCGGGTACGACTCGCGAATGTTGCCGATGACTTCCCGTGTGTAGATCAGGTAGTCCACCGCGATGAAGTTGAAGCGGGAAGAGAACTCGTTCCAGAACACGAATTCCGAGGCCGTCGTCAATGCGAGCGCCGCGCAGGCGACGAGGCCGAACACAACGAACACCAGGCGCAGGCCGACGCGCAGCCGCTTCGCAGGCCACAGCCAGGCGACGAGCGCAAAGGGCAGGATCCAGAACGCGCCGGTGGCGAGGTCATAGACGGTGCCGATCGCGAGCCACCCGGCCGCGCGCCACGGAAGAAAGTGCGCCGGGTCGGCGTCGAACAGCGCGAGACCCACGCGTGACAGGAAGCTCACGACGACGAACAGCGTGAGCGCGACTGCAGCGGCCGCAAACGGCCCCGGAAACAGGCGGGACAAGCCGCGTACGACTAGTGCGCGTGCGGATCGGAACATCAGGACAGCGGGTGCATGCGGTGGGACGACCGTTCGAGCATACGTTCGAAGGTCTTCTGGAAGTGCTGCGGAGGCCAGTGTACCTGCGCGCGAAGTTCATCGCCGCGCTTGCGCGACTGCCCTTCTACCCGTCCCGCGGCACCTTCCCGCTACGCGACCCCTGGCATGGACCGCGCCGATCTTCGCCGCTCGGCGTCGCGCGACAGCTGGAGGAGGATGGCGGCCTCTGGAGGAGCGGTGGCCGGCCCCCACTTGGGAAAGCCGGGCCGCAGATCGGTAATTCATCGCATGACCCGGCCAGGACCGCCGTGTATGATGCGGTCCGTTGCGGGTGCAGTGTGTTCCGGTTCGCACCCCGGCCCTCGCGGTTGTTCTCAAGCTCCCTCGAAGTTTTCCCAAGCGTCAACGCATTCGCCTGAACCGGTTCTGCGGCCCTTGTGCTGCACCAGGCCGTGCCCTCAGGAGATTCCATTGAATTCAGCTTTCAAAGCCCTCGGCTTGTCCGACGAACTCGTTCGCGCGGTCACCGAACTCGGCTACACCGAACCCACGCCTGTCCAGCAACAGGCGATTCCGCTGGTCCTCGAAGGTCGCGACCTGCTCGCGGGCGCGCAGACCGGGACCGGCAAGACCGCCGGCTTCGTGCTTCCGATCCTGCACCGCCTCGCGCAGAACAGGCCGGCGGCAGGCAAGTCGAGGCACCCGATCCGCGCACTGATCCTCACCCCCACGCGTGAACTCGCCGCACAGGTCGAGGAAAGCGTCCGCGATTACGGCAAGTACAAGAAGTCGACGGTCGCGGTGGTCTTCGGCGGGGTGTCGATCAACAACCAGATCGCGGCGCTGAAGCGGGGCGTCGACATCGTCGTCGCGACCCCGGGCCGACTGCTCGACCACGCCGGGCAGAAGACCATCGACCTGTCGCAGGTCGAGGTGCTCGTGCTCGACGAGGCCGATCGCATGCTGGACATGGGCTTCCTGCCCGACATGAAGCGCGTGTTCGCGCTGCTGCCGAAGCAGCGGCAGACACTGCTTTTCTCGGCCACGTTTTCCGACGAGATCCGGACGCTCGCGGGCTCGCTCCTGAACGACCCGGCCATGGTGCAGGTGGCCGTGCGCAACTCGACGGTCGAGGCGGTCAGCCAGAAGGTCATCCTGGTGGACCGCGGGCGCAAGTCGGAACTGCTGGCCCAGCTCGTCAAGGACAACCAGTGGTACCAGGTGCTGGTGTTCACGCGGACCAAGCACGGCGCCAACCGCCTTGCGGAGTACCTGAACAAGCACGGCGTCACCGCGCTCGCGATCCACGGCAACAAGAGCCAGAACGCCCGCACCAGCGCGCTGGCGCAATTCAAGAGCGGCGAGCTGCAGGCGCTCGTCGCCACGGACATCGCCGCGCGCGGGCTCGACATCGAGCAACTGCCGCACGTCGTCAACTTCGACCTGCCGCACGTGCCCGAGGACTACGTGCACCGCATCGGCCGCACGGGCCGCGCGGGGGCAACGGGCGAGGCGATCTCGCTCGTCTGCGCGGACGACAAGCCGCTGCTCGCCGATGTCGAGAAGGTGATCCGGCGCCAGGTGCCGCGCGAAATCGTCGCGGGCTTCGAACCCAATCCGAACGAGCGCGCCGAGCCCATTCAGCGCGGTCGCGGGGCCCCGCAGCGTCAGTCGCAGCGCCAGGCTCCGAAGCGCGAGAGCAGTGAGCCGCGCCGCACCGCTGCGCACACGACGGCAAAGAAACCGTCGCGGCCCGCTCAGGGCGAGCGTGCTGCCGCTCCCGCGCGCGCACAGCAGAAGCCGGCATCGCGGCCAGCGCCGGCGCGTCCTGCCGAGCCTGCACGGGCACGCGCGATGCACAATTCAGCGGGCGGCGGCGAATCGGCCGTGCGCACCAACATTCCGGGTCTGGTCCAATCGGGTCATCGGCGCGGACGGTAAGCTCGGCAGCTTCCAGGAGAACGGGCGATGGACACATCCAGACCCGAGGTCACCCACAACGCGGCATCGCAGCGCTTCGAGTCGAACGTGGACGGCTTGCTGTGCCGCTGCGATTACCGCATGCACGGCAGCACGATGATGCTGGTGCATACGGAGGTGCCGCCGCAGCTCGAGGGACGGGGCATCGCCTCGATTCTCGTTCGCGCCGCCTTCGATCATGCGAAGCAAAACGGGATGGACGTGCTCCCGGTGTGCGCTTACGTACGCACCTGGGTCCAGCGGCATCCCGAATTCAACTCGATGGTCGCGCAGTAGCCGAGACGGCGCGACCGCCCGCGGTCGCGCGTCAGGCGGACGCGTCGTTCAGCGCCGGACGGTCAGCAACTGCGCGTTCAGGCCGTCGGAGAGGCTGAACTCGAACGTGCCGCCCGCCGGCAACCCGGTTGTATCCGCGACCAACGATCCGCCGCGCCGATGCATCGCCAGCACGGTGCGCTGACCCTCGAGCACATGCGTAACGGAGGCGAACTCCGCGCCCGCCGCATTCCATCGAACCGACAGCTGGCCGGAACTCTCGCTCCAATCGACCGATATCGGCTCGCTGCCCACGCTGCGGACGCGCTGCGCCGTGGCCAGCACGGCCGTCGGCGGCACCATGGTGTCCCCGCGGCGCACTTCGATGCGCTCCAGCGGGCCGGGATTCAGCACGGCGAGGGCGAAGTGCCGCTCAGGCGGCATGGCGTGATCAACAAGATCGGCCTCGAAAGCATGTTCGATGGTCCGGCCGTCGCGCGTCAGAAGGCGCAGCGTGTAGTCGCCCGAGGTGCGCTCCGGCGAGCCGCGCAGCGCTTTCACCGGGTGCAGGGTCACGCCGTCGAGCCCGATTGAACCGGCGATCAGCAGCATGTCGGACGACGCAGACGCCGCTTGTGTGAGCGCGAGGGCCGCCTGGGGCTGCGACTCCAGATGCGTCTGCATCAGGCGGTAGTTGTAGTCGGAGAACCA
Source organism: uncultured beta proteobacterium (assembly GCA_963726405.1). Taxonomy (GTDB): domain Bacteria; phylum Pseudomonadota; class Gammaproteobacteria; order Burkholderiales; family Burkholderiaceae_F; genus JAOUJD01. Next base: position 106,214 of record CAVSCF010000005.1, read on the forward strand.
GGTGCCGTTGCAGTACCCCATGATGTCCGTCTGGCTCACGGGCGACAGCACGTCAAGCGGGTCAGGCACGGAATCGACGAGCGGCTGCGGGCCGAGGATGCCGCCTGCGTATTCCGGCGGCCAGCTCGTGTCGGCGCCCGAAACGCCACCGCATGGCGCATGGGGACGACCGAGATTGTGTCCGAGCTCGTGCGACATCGTGCGCATCCAGCCCGACGACGAATCCCAGCCGAGCGCCGCGCGGCCGGGGACGTATCCGATTCCCGCAATGCCCCCTGCGGAGCGACGAATGAACCCGAAGTAGTAGCGATAGGGGTTGCTCGGATTTTCGCTGTCCCGCAGCTGGCGCAGTTCCGACAGCGCGCTGGACCACTCGTTGCTCGACGTGGTCCCGTCCGCGTCGCCGACCCCGTTCGTGACTCCCGCCAGAACGTAGCTCGCGCGCGTGGTCACGACGATCCGGTCGCGCGGGATCGGGAAGCGGCGCGTGAGTTCGTCGAGTACTGCCGCGCTGGTCGGCACGCTGGGGACGAACGAACCCGACACGACGGGCACAAGCACGATCTCGATCCGTGTTGGCGTTCCGACGCTCGGCGTCGCGTCCTGCGTGGTCATCAGCCCGAGGCGCTGCTCCGGATCGACTTCGATGCGGACCGACAGGCCGTTCGTGACCCACGCCGCGGGCAGCTGCAGGTTGAAGCTTTGCGCCTCCGAGTAGCGGATCGCATCGGTGATGGCACCCCCGGCGGTCGTCGGCAGGGTGGCCGGCCCGATCATGTCCAGCGTGCCGAGAATCGCAGTTCCGCGATACCCGGTCAGTCGTACCGTGGGCGCCGCTAGGCCGGTCTGGTCGGACACGACATACACGCGAACCCAGGTCTCCTTCCCCGGCACGAGCCGCTGGCGCGGCTCGGTGGTTGCCTGCGACAGCACCTGGCCGAACTCGATGCCGGCGAGGCTCGCGGAGCACCCGGCGCCGACGATCACGCTCCCTCCGGCGACGGCCGGCTGGCTGGCGGATTGCAGGCTGATGGCACCGCAGGCGAAGCCGCTCGGCACGGTAAAGACCAGTTGCGTGGCCGTCTTCGAGACGACCGCCGCCGCGAGGCCGCGCACGGTGACCGCGGAGACTTCCGTGAGTCCGCTGCCCGTCATCGACACGTTCGCACCGGCGCCCGCCACGCGGTACACCGCCGTCGCATCGACGCGGATCGCCGGCACGACGGCGAGCGGTGCGCCCGACGTCACGGTGTCGCCCGCGTTGCCTTGCACCTGCAGCGCGCCGCTCGACGCCGCATCGGGAACGGTGACGGTGAAGCGCGTCGTCCCCGTGCGCGTTGCGACTGGCGCGGTGGCGCCGCCTGAGAACACCACGGCGGTGGCGCGGTCGAGGTTGGTGCCGTTCAACGTCAGCGCCTGCCCGGTCACCACCGACGTCGGGGAGAACGATGTCAGCGTCATCGGCGCGACGACCGTGAGCTGCTGCGACTGCGGACGCGCGGTGCCCCCCGCGTCGATCAAGGTCACGGTCCCGCTGGTCGCCGTGGCCGGGACATCGACCGTCATCGAAGCCGGGGCCTGGGTCACGATCGGCAGCACTACGGTGTTGACCTGGACCTGCGTGACGCGATCGAGGTTCGAACCGTTGAGCGTCACGCGAGCGCCTGGAAGCACCGAGACCGGTGACAGCGACGTGAGTTGCGGAACGGTGCTGACCGTGAAATCGGTGGACGACAGCACGCTGCGCCCCGGCGCCGTCAGTTCAATGCGGCCGGTCTGCGCGCCCGGGGGAACGACGAGCTGCAACTGCGCGTCGGACACCACGGTGAACGGCGCGGCCACCGAGCCGAGGGTGGCCGACTGCAGTCCGGTGAAGCCGGCGCCTGCGACCGTGATGGTCGAGCCGGCCGCCCCTGTTGTCGGCGTGAAGGTCGTGATCGTGAGCGGTGTGACGGTCGCAGGCGCCACGCTTGTCGCCGTCGCCGCGCCACCGCCGCCGCCACCGCCACCGCCACACGCGGCCACCAGCCCGACGAAGACGAGCGCACACCCGTGCTTCACGGCTGCGCCGGCGATTCCCCAAAGGGCCCGGAGTGTCATGGTTTCCCTGCTGCTCTTTCGCGTCATCCGCGCCCCTGATCCTCGCACCCAGGTGAGGGGGCGCCATCCCTCCGGTTGGCTCGTCCGGACGGCGGGTAATGGGCGGAAAAGGCAGCTTGCCGGGAACTTCTACCCGGATGCGGCCGAAAAGACGGGGGAAAGGGCCCTACTGAGCCCGGAAAACGAGCCAGGCGGCGACGACCGCCCAGACGACGAGCGTGCCTGCGAGGTTGCCGGTCGCGTTGTTCTGGCGGAAGAGCGCCCAGCTCCAGTAGGCCACTGGCTGGCCCGGCAGCGGCGGGCCGGGGATGAAGCGGTGCACCTTCGCGCAATATTCCTCGTACCGCGGCCCGAAGATCGGCTTCAGGTGGGCCTCCTCACGTTCGACTCGCGTGTCCATGTAGAACCAGTAGACGATCGCGTAGGCGAGCAGCAGCCAGGCGCTGCCCAGCAGCATGAGAAAGCCGAAGATGATGAAGAATCGCCCGAGATACATCGGGTTGCGCACCATCGCATAGGGGCCGCGAATCGCGAGGTCGGAGTTCTTGTCCAGCGATGCGAAGCTCCAGAGCTGAATGAACTCCCCCACCATCGAGACCACGAAGCCCACGGGCAGCCACTCGCGTTTCAGAAACGGAACCGCGAGGACGATGGCGACAGTGACGAGAGGAACGCGCAGCCGGACGAACAAGCGGCGCAGTCCGGGGTGGTTGAAGACGGAGCGAAGCGAGGCGAGCATTGGGGTCAGGTCGGGCCCGGGGGGCCGGGCTTCTGCTTGGTGGCGCCAGCATACCCGCGCGCGATCCACAGCTTGCGCCAGCGGGTCATGCGCTCATAAAGCTCGCGCCGCGCTTCTCCCATCGCCTCGGGGTCGCGCTGCATCCACTTCTTGTAGACACCGGCCATGTCCAGATCGTTGAACCACCGGCGCCACGCCGCGGGCATCCAGCGCGTATCGAGCCAGGCCTGGAAATCGATCAGCGCGGGCTTGCCGTCGGGTCGACGCAGCATGTTGCCGGTGCCGCGCGTGTCGAGGTGAACGACGCCGCGCGCATGAACCGCGCTCATCAGGCGCTCCAGGTCGAGGAAGAACTCGGTGTCCAGCTCGCCGGCCGGCACCCCGCCCAGCGTCCCGCCGGGAATGAACTCGGCCGCGATCGCGTGGCGGTCAATGCGAAACGCTCGCTGCGGAACGCCGTCGATTCCCTCGAGGCGACGTAGCGCGCGGAGTTCGCGCCGCAGCAGCAGGCGCCCGATCGTGTTCCGGACCCAGAAGCGGCGCCGGGAAAAATCCTTCACCACCCACGCGCTGCCCGCGGCTTCGACCCGGAACACCTGTGCATTGGCCCAGCGGCCGTCCCTCAGCAGGCGGGTCGGTGCCCTCGCCAGTTCGGCGCGGGTGAAAGGCGGCAAGGATGGCGCTGGGACGGGATGCAGCAAGGGGGGAAGAATTCCTGCGCTGGCGGGCGATCGCAAATTATCTCACCCGGGCTGGGCAGGCTCGACCGCCGTTCTTTGGCATCGCGCGACGGTCGGCAGGAGAGGCCAGCCTTGCGGCGGCTGAACCAGGGACGGACGGCTGGTGTCGGGGTGGATTGACCCCTAACATGGCGTGACCATGAACTTGTTGATCATCGGGGGTGGGGTCTTCCTCGGACAGGGCCTGCTGCAGGCGGCCCTGGAGGCGGGGCATGGCGTCACCGTGTTCAACCGCGGCCATTCCCGCAATTGGTGGCCGCCGGGTGTGAAGTGGATTGTCGGCGACCGCAAGGAAGACGTTCATCTGCTGATGGGCCGACGCTGGGACGCGGTGATCGATACCTGCGGCTACCGGCCCCAGGACGTTGAAACTACCTGCGCCGCACTCTTCGACAGCTGCGATCGGTACGTTTTCGTTTCGAGCGTTTCCGCGTATGCGTCGTTTGCCCATACGCCCATCCGTGAAGAAGACCCGCTCGCTTCGGCGGCCGGCCACGACACCGAGAGCGTGAACGCGACGAACTACGGGCCGCTCAAAGCGGAGTGCGAACGGATCATGGTCCGCATCTTCGGCAGCCGCGGCATCGTGGTCCGGCCCGGCCTCATCGTCGGCCCGAGCGATCCCACCGGGCGCTTCTCGTATTGGGCGTGGCGGCTCGCCGGCGGCGGACGGGTGCTCGGGCCAGGCTCTCCTCACACCTCGGTGCAATTCATCGACGTGCGCGACCTGTCCGCGTGGATCCTGCGCCTGATCCAGCTCGGCGCAACCGGCGCATTCAACGGCACGGGTCCGAATGAAGGTGCGACCTTCGGGGAACTGCTCGACACGTGCCGCTGGATCAGCGGCGAGGAAGCATCGGTCGAGTGGGTCGACGAGCAGTTCCTCGTGCGTGAGGGCGTGCAACCGTGGACCGAACTGCCGCTGTGGATACCGTCGCACGACGCGACGACGCGCGGATTTCATACGGTCGACACCCGGCGCGCGCAGGCGACAGGATTGAAGACGCGCCCGATGGCCGTCACGATCAACGACATTCTCGAAGCGGGTATCCCGCCGCTCGACGACAAGCGCCGCTCCGGCAAGCTGACCCGCGAGCGAGAGCGGGATCTGCTCGCCGTATGGCAACTCCACAAGAGCGGCCTCGCGCTGGTGTAATCGCGCGATCGCGTCATTCTTGCCTCGGTTTGTACGCAAGCAATCGAGCCAGTGTTCCTCTCGGGCGATAATTCGCCCCGATGGTGCCCCACTCGCTGTTCGTTTCCTCTGATCGCCACGTCGATCTCGCGCTGAACCTGCTCACTCTGGTCGTTGGCGGGGCTCTGTTTTCGACCGTGGCTTTCCTGATGTTCACCTGGCTTCGCCCGAGTGCCCCTCTGGCCGAGCGGGGCGATGTCGGCCCGCCTGCATGGGCGTCGATGTCCGAAGTGCTGCTCAGTCCGCCACGTCTCGAATTCGACTTCCAGCTTGCCGGTTTCCCGACGATCTATCGCTGCGATCACCGCGGTCAGGTGACCTACAGTGACCGTCCCTGCGTCGGCGGCCGCACCCGGATACTGTCCGGCCGTCCCTCCTGACCGGCGGGGTTCTCCCCCCGGTTACAGCCTGTTACCACCTTGGTGTCCGCGCCTGCGGTCGACCGTCCGTTGAACGACTGGACCACCAAGGAGGACACGATGAGACGCACCGCCCTGCTCGCAACACTGCTCGCGACCCTGCTGGCGCCGTTCGCGATCGCCCACGCCCATTCCAACGTTTCCGTCAGCGTCAGCACTCCGGAGTTCGGCATCCGCGTCGGTGCGCCGGTCTATCGCCCGGTTCCCGTCTATGCGCCGGTTCCGGTGTATGCGCCCGCTCCCGTTTACGCACCCGCGCCGGTGTACGGACCGGTTCCGTACTACGCGCCTTCCCGGGTCTACGTCGCTCCACCGCGCGTGATCTACCGAGCGCCCGTCATCGCACCGCGTGTCGTCGTCCCTGCAGGAGTTTGGGTTGCTCCAGGCTATTACGGGAACCGCCACTGGCAAGGCCGGTACGACGAGCGCCACGAACACCGCCGTGACCGCGACGGTGATCGCGACGGTTACCGCGCCGGCTACGGATTCTGATCAAAGCTAGCGCCCGACTCGAGCCTGTGCTGGAATCCGCGTGGCCATCACCACGAGGATCAGCATGCGCACCGAAGGACCAGGCAGTTCAAACGTCGAGGATCGTCGAGGGCAGGGCTTCGGCGGGCGCGGGCTGATCGGCGGCGGCATCGGCGCCCTGGTGCTGGTCGTCGTCGGCATGTTCTTCGGCATCGACCCGCGCGTCATTCTCGGGCTCGCCGACACCGTGCAGCAGGTGCAGGCGCCTGCGCAAACGGCGGGCAAGGTCGGTACGCCGACCGACGACATGGGCCGCTTCGTCTCGGTCGTGCTCGGGGACACCGAGAAGACCTGGAACACACTGTTCCAGCAACTGGGCCGGGACTATCAGGAACCGCGGCTGGTGCTGTTCACCGGAGCCACGCCCACCGCCTGCGGCACCGGCCAGGCTGCCATGGGCCCCTTCTATTGCCCGCTCGATCAACGCGTCTACATCGACCTCGCGTTCTACCAGCAGTTGCGCGAGCGCTTCCGCGCTCCAGGCGATTTTGCGCAGGCCTACGTCATCGCCCACGAGGTCGGCCATCATGTGCAGAACCAGTTGGGCATCATGCAGAAGATGGACGCGTACCGGAAGCGCATGAGCGAAACGCAATACAACGCGCTGTCGGTTCGACTCGAGCTTCAGGCCGACTGCTTCGCGGGAGTCTGGGCCCACCACGCCAACAACCGGCAGTTGCTCGAGGCGGGCGATGTCGACGAGGCGATGAAGGCGGCATCGGCGATCGGCGACGACACGATCCAGCGCCGCACTCAGGGCCGCATCGTGCCGGAGAGCTTCACGCACGGAAGTTCCGAGCAGCGCATGCGGTGGTTCATGACCGGAATGAAGACCGGGCAGATCTCCGCCTGCAACACGTTCGAAGGCTTGTGACCGATTCCGCCCGGCGATGAACCTGCGCGACGCCGCCGCTGGCCTGGCGCTGACGGTCGGCATCGTCGGCGCGGCCTCCGCGTGGCTCGATCGCCCGGGCTCGGTCGACGTTCCACCCGGGCGCAGCGATCCGGGCGCGTATGTCGTGCGTCCCATCACCGACGCCGAAGCGATTCCGGTCGCTCAGGGCGGCGCGCTGCTTCCGGTCGCGCATTTCGAGACGCGCGGACGGGTGCTGAACATCGAGCGCTTCAAGCCTTACCAGTCGCTCGTCAACTGGGTTCCCGGTCTGCGCCCCGCGACGCACGACATCGGCCTGGGGTTCGGGCCGATGACCGATACCGGCAACGTCGACCGGTTCTCGTTTGCGCACGAAGGTGTCAGCCACGGCCTGCGCGCCCTGTTCGCGCGCCCGCGGGGCGCGATGACTCAGCAGGAGTTCGAGGCCCTGGCGCCGAACATCACCAACGTGCACGTGATCCCCGCCACCGACGCGGTGTATGCGCAACTGCGCCGTGTGAAGCGGGGCGAACTCGTCACACTGCGCGGCCTCCTGGTCAATGTGCGCGGCGCCGACGGCCAGGTCGCGACCACATCGACCCGCGCGGGCGACCGCGAGTGCGAGATCCTTTGGCTGGAAGACGTGCGTATCTCTCGACTGTGAGGAGCCCATGACCCTTTTCGAATGGCTGGCACAGGTCTGCAACGAACTCGGCTGGCCGGTTCTTCGAGCGCATGACATGCTCGATGAAACGCGCTGGTCGGACATGTACGAGGCGGGCGTGAGCCCCGCGGAGGCGGCCAGGCGCGTGCGCGAGGACACGGGCACGCCGGCGACATAAATCGTCGCCCCGGGGGCGTGTTTACCCTCGGTCAGTCGGCCCGTTGACCCGAGGCAACCGGGAGCCCGGCCGCGCACGTACATTGAACAGGTCGGGCGGCAGTGGCCCGTCTGCGCTTCTCTGCGCCTCTATCCCCCGTGAATTCCTCTACCGCACCAGGCCCGCCACCCGCCTGGCATGCGCTGAGCGCCGGAGAGGCGCTGGCGCGGTTGCAGTCCAGCGCTGCCGGCCTCACGCGCGAGGACGCGGCCGCCCGGCTCCTCCGAGACGGTCCAAATGCCCTTCCGGACGCCAAGCGGCATGGGCTGCTGTCCCTCTTCGCGCGCCAGTTCGCGGATTTCATGATCGGCGTGCTGGTCGTTGCGGCCCTGTTTGCATTCGCGATCGGCGAAGCCGTCGAAGGGGCTGCGATCCTCGCGATCGTGGTGCTCAACGCACTGCTCGGTTTCGTGCAGGAGTGGCGCGCGGAGCAGGCCATGGAAGCCCTGCGGTCGATGGCAGCTCCGCACGCGCAGGCGATCCGGGATGGGACGAGGATGGAAGTTCCCGCCGCCGACCTCGTCGTCGGCGACGTCGTCTCGCTCGAGGCCGGCGCCCGCGTGCCCGCCGATCTTCGGCTGATCCAGTCGGCCGCCTTTCGGGTCGACGAAGCCGCCATGACTGGAGAGTCGGTGCCGGCCGACAAGGACGCCTCCATCGCCGTCGATGCGGACGCCGTCCTTGCGGACCGGCGCACGATGGCTCACTCCGGAACGAACGTCACCGGGGGGCGCGCGCTGGGCCTCGTGGTGGCCACCGGTCGCCATACGCAACTGGGCCACATCGCACGCCTGGTCGAGCAGGCCGGCGATACCCGCACGCCGCTGCAGGAGCGCCTCGCGCGTTTCGGCCGACGTCTGGCGCTGGCGGTGCTTGTCATCTGCGCGGTGATTTTCGCTGCCGGGCTGGCCCGCGGGGAACCGGCTGCCCTGATGTTCCTGACCGCCGTCAGCTTGGCTGTCGCTGCGATCCCGGAAGCATTGCCCGCCGTGGTCTCGATTTCGCTGGCGTTCGGCGCGCGTCGCATGTCGCATGCCAATGCCCTGGTCCGCCGTCTGCCGTGCGTGGAGTCGCTCGGCTCCGTCACCGTGATCTGCAGCGACAAGACCGGCACGCTGACCCAGAACCGGCTCCGGCTTGCGCGCTTCGAAGCCGTCAGTCCCGCCACGCGGGAACACGCGCTGCACGTACTCGCGCTCAACAACGACGCGTCACGCGGACCGGACGGCTGGATCGGCGACCCGACCGAGATCGCGCTGGTGGACCACGCCGGCGAGGACGGCGTCGACATCGACGCGCTGCGCGAAGCCCTGCCACGCATCGCGGAACTGCCCTTCGATTCCGAGCGCAAGCGGATGACGACCGTGCACGAACGCGAGCACGACGTCCTCGTGACGGTCAAGGGTGCGCCCGAGGCCGTGGTGCCGTTGTGCATCGACGTCGATCAGGTCGAATGGCACCGGCGCTCCGAGCAACTGGCGGCCGAAGGCCTGCGTGTCCTGGCGCTGGCTGCGCGCAGCGCCGACCGGCACGCATCGATCGACCAGGTCGACCGCGACCTGCACCTGCTGGGGCTCGTCGGCCTGATCGACCCGCCACGGCCGGAGGCACGCGCCGCCGTCGCCGAGTGTGTCGCCGCCGGAATCGCTCCGGTAATGATCACCGGCGATCACCCCGCCACCGCGCTCGCCATTTCGCGCGCGCTCGGCCTCGCGAGCGAACAGGACAACGTCATCACCGGCCGGGAACTCGAACGGCTGGACGACGCCCAACTTGCCGCGCGCCTCGTGCGCACGCGCGTGTTCGCCCGCGTCGACCCCGCGCAGAAGATCCGCATCGTCGAAGCGCTGCAAGCGCGCGGAGAGTGCGTCGCGATGACCGGCGACGGAGTGAACGATGCCCCCGCCTTGAAGCGGAGCGACGTCGGTGTGGCCATGGGGCGCGGGGGAACCGACGTTGCGCGCGAAGCTTCGGACCTCGTGCTGCTCGACGACAACTTCGCCACCATCGTCGGCGCGGTGCGCGAAGGACGCCGGATCTACGACAACATCCGCAAGTTCGTCCGCTTCGTCATGGCGGGCAACGCCGGCGAGATCTGGACGATCTTCCTCGCGCCCTTCCTCGGCCTGCCGATCCCGCTGACGCCGATCCAGATCCTGTGGGTCAACTTCATCACCGACGGCCTCCCCGGTCTTGCACTCGCGAGCGAACCGGCCGAGGCGAACGTGATGCGCCGGCCGCCTCGCCCGCGCGACGAGTCGGTGTTTGCGCACGGGATCTGGCAGCACATCGCGTGGGCCGGCCTTCTGATCGGCGGTGTGAGCCTGGCGGCGTGCGCGTGGGCCATCGGCAACGACGAGCACCCGCAGACGATGACGTTCACGGTGCTGACCTTCGCGCAACTGGCGCACGTGCTCGCGATCCGCTCGGAGACCGAGAGCCTGTTCCGCCTCGGCCTCGGCACCAATCGATTCCTGCTGGCGAGCATTGCCGCGAGCATCGCGCTGCACCTCGCGATCGTCTACCTGGCGCCGCTGCAGGTCGTCTTCGGGACCGAACCCCTGTCGCCGCAGGCGGTGTTCGTGGCGACTGCGCTGTCGCTCGTGGTCTTCGTCGGCGTGGAGATCGAGAAATGGGCGACGCGCCGCGGCTGGGTGTACGACCTGCGCACGCGGGATGCCCACGTATCATGAACTGCACCCGTGACCGTGCGCCCGCCGGTCAGCCTCGTCGCTCGTCGTCGGCCGTCGCTGCCCGGCAGCATGAACGCCCCGACCGGCATCTCGCGCCGCTCCAACCTGGATGCCGGCCTGCTAGCGCGGATGTCGCCGCTGCCGATATCCAGCTACTTCGATCCCCGCTGGTTCGAGCGCGAAATGCAGCTGTTCGAGAAGGGCCCGAACTACGTCGGCAGCGAACGGATGGTTCCGGAGGTGGGCGACTACATGGCGCTGCCGGGGACCGGGAACGGGAAGGTGCTGGTGCACGGACCGAACGGCGTGAACCTGCTGTCCAACACCTGCCGCCACCGCCAGGGCCTGCTCCTGGAGGGCGGCGGCAACATCGCGAACATCGTGTGCCCGCTGCACCGCTGGACCTACGATCTCGACGGCAGGCTGCTCGGCGCCCCCGACTTCGACGTCACTCCGGACTGCGCACTGCACAGCACGCCGCTGCAGCGCTGGAACGGACTGCTGTTCGCCGGGCCGCGCGATGCGGCCGAGGATCTCGCCGACTTTCCACTGGCCGCCGACTACGACTACGGAAATCTGGCGTTCGACAGCGTCACCGTCGACGAATGCGCCGTTCAACTGGAAGACGTTCCTCGAGATCTTCCTCGAGCTGTATCACGTCGAGGCGATGCATCCCGGCCTGCAGCGGTGGGTCGACGCCGACAACTACGAATGGGGCTTCGGCGCCCGCTGGAGTTACCAGACGCTGGGCATCCGGGACGGCCTTCGGTCGCAGGTATCGCCCAATTACCAGCGCTACCGCGATGCCATCCTCGACTACACCGGTGGCGCGCTGCCGAAGTACGGCACGGTCTGGTCCATCCTCTACCCGAACGTGATGCTCGAGTGGTATCCGCAGGCGCTCGTCGTCAGCACCCTGATCCCGCGCTCGCCCGATCACACGACCAACATCGTCGAGTTCTACTACCCCGAGGAAGTGCAGGCCTTCGAACGGCAGATCGTCGAGGCGCACCAGGCCGCGTATGCGGAGTCGGCTGCCGAGGACGCGGCGATCTGCACGCGCCTGCACCGCGGACGGCGCGCGCTGTGGCTGGCGGGCGAGGACGATGAAGGGCCGTATCACTCGCCGCACGAGGACGGCATGATCCACCTGCACGACTGGATACGCCGCGAGCTGCGGCAGCACCCGACTGCGTAGGCCGCTAGGACGGCGGCGAGCCCGTGCGCTTCAGGTAGGACGCGAGGGCCGCGTCCATGCCGGCGGCATGCACGGCAAACCATTCGAGCATGGCCGGCGCAAGACGTCCCAGCGGGCCGCTGTCCCCGGCAGCGAGCAGGCGCTGCACTTCGCCGACGACTTCGACGACCGAGGCATGTTCACGCGCGTGGCAATCGGCCATCGGGAACTCGGTGCCCGACATCAGGGACTCTTCGTGCGCGAAATGGCGTTCCAGATGTTCCTGAAGGGCGGCGAGCGCGTCGTGCGCGTCGTCCCCCGCGCTGACCAGGGCGGCGAGCCGTTCCTCCAGTTCGACATGCATCGCATCGATCGACGCGATGCCGACCGCGTACGCCCCCTGCCTCTCGGCCATGTCGCCCACGGCTCGCCGCGCCCGCTGTAAGTCAGTTGCCCTTCAGGTATTCGGCCAGCGGTGCGTCCATCGTCTGCGCGTGAACGGCGAACCACGGCAGCAGGTCGCTCGAGAACACCTGCACGGATTCGAGATCGCCCGCGTCGAACCGGCGGCGAACTTCGGACAGCGACTCGAGCAGGCTCTCGTGCTCCTGCTTGTGCCGCGCATAGCCGGCGTAGCGCTCCTGCTGCATCCACTCTTCCTCGGCCCCGCAGTGGCGCAACAGGTGCTCGTGCAGTTCCAGCAGGTGCTGCCCGTAGTCCGCGTCTTCGCAGTCGATCAGGCGGTCGAGCAGCATCTGGAACTCCCGGTGCAACTCGTCGATCGGTCCGAAGCCGACGAAGATGTCGTTGTGTCTGAACGGGGTCGCCTGGGTCATGAAATCTCCTGCTGCTCGGTACGCTGGTGCGAGCCAAGGTAAAGGGTTGACCGGCTGCGGCGTTGACCCATCGCAAGGCTCATGGCCAGTCCGTTGCCGTCCGCACAAATGAAAAGCCCGGGCAGGATAACTGTCCGGGCTCGCGGCGACGGATCGCCGTGGGTGGCGGCCGAGGCCGCCGGAAACTAGCGGTAGACCATCACCGGAATGCCGGAGTGCGTAAGCACTTTCTGCGTCTCGCTGCCCAGCAGCACCGCATTGAGGCCGCGACGGCCGTGCGAGGCCATCACGATCAGGTCGCAGTTCTTGTTCTTCGCGGTGTCGATGATCGCCTCGTAGGGCGAAAACGATTTCGCCGACACCGTTTCAACGGGGACCCCCGCCCGGGCCGCGGCATCCGCGATCCGTCCCAGCCGCTCGGCACCCGCCTTATCCATCCGCGCCTCGTAGTCGTCGAGCGTTTCAGGCCGGTATTCGGACAGGTTGGAGTAGGAGTACGGTTCGAGCGTCGTCATGCCGACGACGGTGGCCTTGAGCGTCTGCGCCAGATCGATGGCAGCCGCGATCGCCTTCTCGGACAGTTCGGATCCATCGGTCGGAACCAGTATGCGCTTGAACATGACACCTCCGGAGGACTGACTTTAGCCTAGGAGCGTTGACGCGGGCACGGTTGACAGTGGTCAACCCGCTCGCGGCGGCGAAGAAGAAAGCATCGCGAGCGCCTGCCCGGCAGCGACGAGGCCCATCGCCGCGGTAACCACCACGCTCGACCCGTAACCGGCGCACGACAGGGCCGCGCCCGCAACGGGTCGGCCCTCCGCGTCACGCACCGGGGCGGGCCGCTGCAATGGCTCGTCCGAATACACGCCGATGACGCCGAATCGGGCCGGCCGTTTGCCGCCGTCGCGCGGGAAACCGTGGTCATGCCGGAGTTTGTGGCGAACTTTGGCGAGAAGCGGATCGCCGGTGAGTCGGGCGAGATCGTCGCAACGGATCCGAGTCGGATCCAGGCGGCCCCCCGCCGCTCCGCACGTCACGACGGCAACGCCAGCCGCGCGGGCCGCGGCGATCAGTGCGGCCTTCGCAATGACCTGGTCGATGCAGTCGAGCACGACGTCCGCGCCGTCCACCAGCGACGGGGCGTTCTCGACGGTCGCGAACTCGTCCAGGGGGCGGACGCGGCACAGCGGATTGATCGCGGCGAGCCGCTCCGCCATGGCGTCCACTTTCGCCTTGCCATAGGCGTCCCCCAGCGCGTGGACCTGCCGGTTGGTATTCGACTCGGCGACGTGGTCGAGATCCACGAGCGTCAGCCGGCCGACGGCGGACCGCGCCAGCGCTTCGGCCGCCCACGAGCCGACTCCGCCCATCCCGACGACGACGACATGCGCGGCGCGGAACCGCCCGGCTGCGGCCTCACCGTACAGCCGCGCGACTCCGGCGAAGCGGCGCGCGACATCGAAGTCCGGCTCGGCGGGTTGGCTCATGTGCCCCCCGCGCTGGCCGGACCGCACCGGCTGGGAGGTCCCCTCCGCCCGCCGTCGAGCAGGGCCGCCAGCGGGCATATTTGCGGGATTCCCCTGCGCTCCTCCGGCGCCAGGCCGTTCGTCGTCGTATCCACTGACGAAGCTTAACGGCGACCGCGGTCAAGGCTGCCGGCCGCCGCGGGGAATATTCTTCAGCCTGGCAGTGTTCGTTGGACGGGACATGGAACAGAACGAGCAGGCGATGCGGCAACTGATGCAGGCGATGCCCTCCCTGGCGGGCATGCCGGCCACGCTGGAACAGGAAGTCGCGCACAACCTTCGTCTGATGAAGGTGCCCGCCGGAACACCAGTGTTCAGCGAACGCGATCCGTGCAACGGTTTTCCGATCGTGCTCAGTGGCCGTGTGCGGGTGTCGAAGGCGCTGGAAAGCGGACGGGAACTGGCGCTGTACGAAGTCACACCCGGCGAAAGCTGCGTCATTTCCACCAGCTGCATGCTCGGCGCCGCGCCCTACGGTGCGCGCGGAGAATGCGCCACCGATTCGGAGATCGCGCTGATTCCCCGCAACACGTTCGACCGCCTGATCGCCGAACACCGGCCCTTCCGCGAAGAAGTGCTGCAGGTGTTCGCCGACCGCATCCTGCAGTTGATGGAGCTGGTCGAGTCGATCGGCTTCCAGCGACTGGACCGACGCCTGGCGGCCGCGCTGCTCGGCAAGGGAGCGAAGGTATCGGCGTCGCATCAGGAGATCGCCGAGCAACTGGGCGTGTCACGAGAGTCCGTCAGCCGGCTCCTGAAGCAATTCGAGCAAAGCGGCAGCGTGCATCTCGGCCGCGGCGCGATAGAAATCGTTGACCCGTCGGCGCTGCGGCGGATCGCGGCCGGCGAGCAGCTCGTGGCAGGTGAGCGCAGTCACTGACCATGCCGCACCCGGCATCGAAGATGCCGGGTCAATCAACAGAACCAACAAGGGGAACGCATGTTCAAGTCAAATGTGGGCGGCATCGACCGCATCCTTCGCATCGTCGCCGGGCTCGTCCTGATCGGGCTGACGCTGGCCGGCGTCATCGGCATGTGGGGCTGGATCGGAATCGTGCCGCTGGCGACCGGGCTCGTTCGCACCTGTCCGGTCTATTCGCTGCTCGGCCTCAACACCTGCCCCACGTCGACCGCCAAGTAGGGGCCGGTCACGTCACGCCCGGGGCCGCATCTGCGGCCCTTCTTTATCGGCGCGGGTTGCACGGGGTCAGAGTGGTCTCCTGTCACTGCCGTAGACTGAACGGGCAGCAACGGCAACCCCGCTACAGGAGACAACGATGAAAATCCTGGTTCCGGTCGACGGCAGCAAGTACAGCCGCACGGCGGTCGACTTCGTCGCATCGCGATCCACGCTCGTTGGCACCAACCCGGACGTCGAGGTCCTCAACGTGCAACTGGCGATTCCGACTCGCGCCACGCGCGTTGTCGGAAAGGACGTCGTGTCGTCGTACTACACGGACGAGGCAGAGAAGGCGCTCAGGCCGGCGCGCACGCGACTGCAGAAGGCCGGCATGACGCCCACCGTGCGCTTTGCCGTCGGGAACCCGGCCAACGAGATCAGCGCGGCGGCGGCGAAGGACGATGTGGACCTGCTGGTCATGGGCTCGCACGGTCATTCCGCGTTGCGGGGCCTGCTCGTCGGCTCGGTCACCAACGCGGTGCTGGCGCAGACGAAGACACCGATCCTCATACTGCGTCATCGCGAGAGCCCGCCCGCCGACTCGCTGAAGGTGGGAATTGCCGTCGATGGCAGCAAGTTCGGCCGGGAAGCGGTCAAGTACGTCCTGCGCCACCGTGACCTCTTCGGCGCGAACCCCCAGATCACGCTGCTGCACGTCGTCGCGGACTTCGCCGGTGCCTTGATGCCCGACATGGCGGGCATCGCGCTGCCTGCGTATTCGGAGGAAGACATCCGCGCGATGCAGAAGAAGGCGTTCGAGTCGGCGATCCGGCCGGTGCGCAAGCTCTTCCAGAAAGCGGGCGTCCAGGCCACCGAAGTCTGCCTCGCCGGCAGCGCGGGCGAGGAAATCGCGGCCTACGCGAAGAAGAAGAAACTCGACGTCCTCGTCATGGGCTCGCACGGCTACGGCGCCTTCAAGGCCGCGGTGATGGGTTCGGTGGCAACGCGAGTCGCCCACACCTCCGAGGTACCGCTGCTGCTCGTGCGGCACGCCTGACGAACCGGGCCGCGGCCCGACGCGGGCGCGGGGCCGGCCGGGCGCAGACGGCCTTCGTGCCGTGCGCCCGTCTGCAACAATGGCGGCCGTGACTGCGCCGCCCTCCCGCTTGTCGAGCTCGCTGCTCGCCTGGTACTTCGTGATCACGTGGGGGTCCGGCTACCTCGCGACGAAGCTCGGCCTGCAGTACGCACCGCCATTCACCTTCCTGACGCTGCGCTTCGCGTTCGGGTTGCTGCTCGTCGTGCCGATCGCTATCGCTGTCCGCCCGCAGTGGCCGCGATCGCCGTCCCAGTGGTTCCATGTCGCGATCGCCGGCATGCTGATGCACGCGATCAATCTGGGCGGCAGCCATTACGCGCAGTACCTCGGAATGTCGGCCGGGATCGCGGCACTGGTACTCGCGCTGCAGCCGCTCGTCACCGCCATGGTGGCCGCGCCGCTCCTCGGCGAACGGCTCGGGCGGCCGCAGTGGCTCGGCGTGGCACTCGGGCTGATCGGCGTCGCGCTTGTCGTCTGGCACAAGATCGATCTCGACGCGCTGACGGGCGGCGCGTTGCTCGCCGTGGCGATCGCGCTCGCCGCGATCACGGCCGGCACGTTGTACCAGCGGATCCACTGTCCGGCCGTCGACCTGCGGGCGGCGTCCGTCGTGCAGTTCGTGGCGTCCCTCGTCGTGCTCGCGCCGCTGGCGCTGTGGGTCGAAGGTTTCCGCTATGAGCCGGCCTGGCCGATGTTCGGCGCCATCGCCTTCCTCGTCATCTTTGCGTCGATCCTCGCCGTGAATGCCCTGCACACGCTCATGCGGCGCGGCGAGGCGACGCGAGTCACGAGCCTGCTGTACCTGACGCCGATCATCGCCGTCGCGCTCGAGTGGGCGATGTTCGGCGTCCGACCGACGCTGTTGACCACGGTCGGCATCGCGGTGACCTGCGCCGGCGTCGCGATGGTGGCCTGGCGTCCGCGGCGGGCGGGAGCGCCGTGATGACGCTGCGTATGCCCCACATCATGGCGTTCATCGTCCTGACTCACAGTTCGTTCGGCGCGGCGAGGCTCACCGGAACGCTGTACGCGCTGTCGAACAAGGCCTCGGCATTCACGGTCGGCGTTCAGATGGCGCTCTTCGCACTGGTGCCGGCGCTGCTCGCCGTTCGCGCCGGCCGCTGGCTTGACACCTCCGGCCCCTTCCGCCCCTTGCTGCTCGGCACCGGGCTGATGACCGCCGGCGCGCTGCTGCCGGCGCTCTTCCCCTACGAGGTCGCCGACATCGCACCCCTGCTCGTGGCGAGCGCGTTGCTCGGGACCGGCTTCATGTACGTGCAGATCACGGCACAGCATGTCGTCGGTTCACTCGCGGCACCCCATCGCCGGCCGGCGGCCTTCTCGATGCTCGCCCTCGCGTTTTCGACGTCGGGCCTCATCGCGCCCGTTGCAAGCGGCTTCCTGATCGACAGCATCGGACACCGCGCGACGCTCGGCGGAATCTTCCTGCTGCTCGCAGCCGGCCTCGGCCTGCTGGCGGTGCAGCGGGCGCGCCTGCCGAGACCGCCACCGCAGCGGGCAGACCACGTGGCCGGCAATCCCTTCGAACTGTTTCGCGTGACCGAGGTGCGGCGCGTGTTGATCGTCAGCGGCATGATTTCGATGGCGTGGGACCTGCAGACCTTCCTGATCCCCGTGTACGGCACCCGCATCGGACTGACCGCATCGCAGATCGGGATCATCATCGGCGCCTTCGCCGCCGCGACGTTCGTGATCCGCCTCGCGATGCCGGCGTTGGCGCGCCGCTACCGCGAGTGGCAGGTGCTCGTCTTCACGCTGGTCACCGCGGGCATCGCCTACGGGCTCATGCCGTTTTTCGATTCGGTGGTGCCGCTGATGGTCGTGATGTTCCTGCTCGGCCTCGGGCTCGGCGCCGCCCAACCCAACGTGATGTCGCTGCTGCACGACCGCTCACCCGAAGGCCGCGTCGGCGAGGCGCTCGGCCTGCGCACGATCGTGATGAACAGCAGCCACATCGTGCTGCCGCTCGTGATCGGCGCGTTCGGGACGGTGCTCGGCGCAGCGCCTGCGTTCTGGCTGATGTCGACCGCCCTCGCGAGCAGCGGCTGGGCCGCGCATCGCTGGACGCGGCACGGTCACGGGAAGCCATGAGCGCCGCACCGCTGCCCGACATCCCGGGCCGGTTGAGCCGGGACCAGATGGCCGCCTCGCTTGCGCGGGCGCTCGAGCATTGGGACCGGACATCACCGCTCTGGGTCTTCGGCTACGGCTCACTGATCTGGAAGCCGGAGCTGGTCTTCGACCGGCGAGTGACCGCGCGCGTGCACGGCTATCACCGGAGGCTCTGCCTCTGGAGCCGGGTCAACCGCGGCACGCCCGAGTGCCCGGGCCTCGTCGCCGGACTGGACCGCGGCGGCTCGTGCGCGGGCGTCGTCTATCGCGTCCCCGCCGCGAACGCCTTGGCGGAATTCGAGCGCTTGTGGGAACGCGAGATGTTCATGGGGTCCTATGCACCGCGGTGGCTGCGGTGCCATCTTGTCGACGGCAGCGACGTGCGCGCCCTGGCGTTCGTCGTCCGCCACGACGTGTCCAACTACGCCGGCAGGCTGAGCGAGGCGGAGATCCTCGACGTCTTCCGAAAGGGCAGCTACGGCCGCTTCGGCACGAGCCTCGACTACCTGGTGAACACCGTCCGGTCCCTGCACGAACACGGGCTGCGCGATCCGCACCTCGAACGGCTCTTGCGCCACGCGGAGGAGGCCGGCGAGCCCGAAGCGCCCAGGCGACGCCGCACCTAGAATCCGGCCATGAACATCGCCGACATCCGTACCGATTACGCTCGCACTGCGCTCGACGAAGAGCATTCCGACGCCGACGCGGTCCGGCAGTTCACCCGCTGGTGGGACGAGGCGATGGCGTCGCAGGTCCGCGAGGCGAACGCGATGACCGTGGCCACCGCGGACGAGAACGGACGCCCCGGCGCACGCACCGTGCTGCTCAAGGGCTATGACGAGCGCGGCTTCGTATTCTTTACCAACTACCAGAGCCGCAAGGGCCGGGAACTCGCCGCGAACGCACGCGCCTGCCTGCTCTTCTTCTGGCCCGAACTCGAACGTCAGGTCCGCATCGACGGCGCGGTGGAGCGCGCGAGCGAGCAGGAGTCGGACGAGTATTTCCGGAGCCGGCCGCTCACGAGCCGGATCGGCGCGTGGGCCTCTCCGCAGAGCGAGATCATCACCAGCAAGGCCTGGTTGCTCGCGCGCGCTGCGGAAATGGGCCTGCGCCACGGCGTGGCCCCATCGCGTCCGCCGCACTGGGGCGGCTACCGGGTGAAGCCGGAAGCGATCGAATTCTGGCAGGGCCGGCCCTCGCGCCTGCACGATCGGCTGCTCTACACGCGCACCGCCGCCGGCTGGCACCGTGTACGTCTTGCACCCTGACCCTCCGCCAGGTGGAATAAGTGGGTTTTTGGAGGTAAATCAGGGCGCTAACTACGTGCCGGGCGGTGCTGCTGCGACTATCATCCACGCATCGAAGGACAGGGGGCGTGAATGAGCGAACAGCCGATCTCGGTCATCATCGTCGAGGACGAGCCGGAGTTCCGGCGACGCTTCGTGCAGATCGTCGAAGACGAACCGAGCATGACGCTCGTGGGAGTCGCCGCGAACAAGCGCGAAGCGCAGGTGATCATCGACCGCGAGTCGTTCGATGTCATGCTGATCGACCTCGGCCTGCCGGACGGCAGCGGGATCGACCTCATCCGGCAGGTCAGTCAGAAGAAACCTGATGTCGACATCATGGTGGTGACGGTGTTCGGCGACGAGCAGCATGTGGTGTCGTCGATCGAAGCCGGCGCCACGGGTTACATCCTCAAGGATTCCGCTCCGGCCGACGTGATCTCGTGCATCCGCCTGCTGCGCGCCGGCGGCTCGCCGGTGAGCCCGGTCGTCGCCCGCAGCGTGCTGCGCGCCATCCGCAATCGCATGGGTTCGACGGCGCCTGCCCGCGCGCCGGGCAGCGAGCAGAACCCGCTGTCGGCGCGCGAGACCGAAATCCTGCAACTGCTCGCAAAGGGCATGAGCTTCAACGAGATCGGCGAGATCCTCGGCATTTCGCCGCACACCGTCACCGCGCACATCAAGAAGATCTACCGCAAGCTCGCCGTGCACTCGCGTGGAGAGGCGGTATACGAAGCGACCCAGATGGGCCTGCTCAAGGGCTAGGGCTGACGCCCGCTCGCTGTCCGTGACTCGTTCCGTTCGCTGCATGCCACGCCTGATCGGCGTCCTGGTCGCGCTCCTGCTCGCCGCGCTGCTGCCTTTCGCAGCGCACGCCGACGAGACGCAGGCGATCAGCCGCATCGAACTGACGACCGGCGCCCGCAGTGCCTTCCCCGCGGCCGACGCGCTGTGGCAGTCGCACGTCCTGCCGATGCGATGGGGATCGAGTGGAGGACGCAGCGGCATCTGGCTGCGCTTCAAGTTCTCGTTGCAGGCGGCGCCGCAGGACGGCTGGAGCATCCTGTTCGGACGGCTGGCCAACGGCGGCACGGTGTACCTCGACGGCAAGATGGTGGCGGACGTGCCGCTCGACTCGGACACCCGGCACGTGCACTGGCGCCGCCCCCTCCTCGTCAACCTGCCCAGCGAATACCTGCACGCGGGCGAGAACCAGGTGATGGTCTTCACGTCGTATGGCACCGGGGTGCACGGCATCGGCGAGATCGACGTCGGCCCGACGGCGGAGCTTCAGCCCGAGTACGGCAGCCAGTTCTTCGTCAGCCACACGCTGCGCTGGATCTCGCTGCTGCTGACGTGCCTGCTGGCGATCGGTTTCGCGGCGCTCTGGTTTCGGCGCCGGTCGGAGTCGTTGTTCGGGCTGCTGTCCCTGATCGCGGCGTTCTGGGCGCTGCGCTCCGTCGATTTCGCATTCGAGACGATGCCCGCCGACATGCGACTGTGGACGCGAGGCGCGTTCTACGTCGGCACCGCCGCGTTCACCGCGCTGGCGACGATCACGATGTGGCGCCAGAGCGGCCGCCAGCGCAGGACGGCGGAGGTCGGACTGGTCGTCCTCGCGGCCCTCGGCCCCCTGCTGCTCGCCCTCGCCGGCGACACCTTCGACATCACCGCGGGCTCCGTCTGGCAGGCGGTGATGCTCGGCGCCCTGGGTGTCGGACTGTTCACGTTCGCGCGTCACGCGATGACGACGCCGAACTTCCTGATCAAGAGCATCGTGCTGACCATCGCCATTGCGCTCGCGGCGGCCGTGCACGACTTCCTCGTGTACATCGGCGTGCTGCCCTACGGCAGCCCCGAACTGCTGAACATCGCCACGCCGGTGCTGCTGATCGCGCTCGGCGCCGCGCTGATCGACCGTTTCGTCCGCTCGCTGGCCGACGTGGAGAAGACCAACACCGAACTCGAGAGCCGGATCCACGAGCGCGAGCAGCTGCTGAAGCGCAATTTCGACCGCCTGCGCGAGAGCGAGCGGGTGAAGGCCAGCGCGCAGGAGCGCCAGCGCATCATGCAGGACATGCACGACGGCCTCGGGTCGCAGTTGCTGTCCTCGCTGATGCTGGTCGAGCGCGGGGCGCTGACCAACGACCAGGTGGCGCAGATCCTGCGCGAGTCCATCGACGACATGCGGCTCGCCATCGACGCCCTCGCGGCGGAGAACTCCGACCTGCTCGCGGCGCTCGGGAACATGCGATACCGGATGGAACCGCGCCTGAAGGCGGCCGGCATGGAACTGCAGTGGGACGCGCGCGGGCTGCCCGAGGAAATCGACATCGATCCGGACGCCGTGCTGCCGGTCCTGCGCATCGTGCAGGAAGCCCTGACCAACGCCATCAAGCACAGCCGGGCGCGCGCCGTGCGGGTCACTCTCGGCGTGGACCACGGCGGCGATTCGCAGTCGCTCTCCATCCGGGTGACCGACAACGGGCGCGGCCTCGCGGCGGCGCCCGGCGCGCCGGGCAGCGGGCGCGGCCTGCTGAACATGCGCAACCGCGCCGGCAAGATCGGGGCGGTGCTCAAGGTTGAAACCGTGCCGGGCGCCGGCACGATGATCCTGCTGCGACTGCCGCTGCACCTGTCCCCCGGCCCGACCACGCGAGCGATGCAACTGCCCCTGAACACCGAGGCGGTCATCGAGCAGGTCCGCCAGAGCTAGGTAACTCGGGCCACACGGCCCGACGCCGACCGTAAACTGCCGGCCATGCCAGGGCCGGCCACTCCTTCCGATTCGCTGTTCGACGACGACCCCGTCCCGGACACCCCGCGCCCGAGCCAGCCCAGCGCCATCGCGCCCGCCTGGCTCGACGAGAGCCTTTTCCGGCTGGGCCGGCAGCTTCCGTCGTCGGTCTATCTCGGCACGTCGTCGTGGAGCTTTCCCGGGTGGCAGGACATCGTCTACTCCCGGCAGTACACCGAGGCGCAACTCGCGCGCAACGGACTGGCCGCGTACTCGCAGCACCCGATCCTGCGCGCCGTCGGCATCGACCGCAGCTTCTATCAGCCGCTCGCCGTCGACGACTATGCGCGCTACGCCCGGCAGGTGCCGGAGGAGTTCCGCTTCGTCGTCAAGGCGCCGTCGCTGGTGAGCGATGCCGTCGTGCGGCGCGAGCGCGGGGCGCCCGCGGACAACAACCCGCACTTCCTCGACCCAATGGCCGCGGTCGACCACTTCGTCGCGCCGGCGATCGAAGGACTGCGCCTGCGTGCCGGCCCGCTCGTGTTCCAGATGCCGCCCTTGCCGCGCGAATGGACGCAGGGTGAGGCCGCGGCGGCGACGATCGAACGGATCGGCGCGATGCTCGGCGCCCTGCCGCGCACGATCGAGGATGTCGCCCCGATCTACGCGGTCGAGTTGCGCAACCCGGAGCTGCTGACGCCGCGCTTCGTGCGCATGCTGCGCGACAACGGCGCTCGCCTGTGCATCGGCATCCACGCGCGCATGCCGCCAGCCGCGCGGCAGAGCGCCGCGCTGCACGCGATGGACGCGACCGAGGACGAAGGCGACGACTGGCGCATGAAGGGTCCGCTGGTGGTGCGCTGGAGCCTGGCCAGCGGCTTCCGCTACGAGGAGGCGAAGAACCGCTACGCGCCCTTCGACCGGCTGATCGATCCCGACATCCCGACGCGCGGCACGCTCGCGCACCTGATCCACGTCGCGCTCAAGAGCGGCCAGCCGAGTTTCGTCATCGCCAACAACAAGGCCGAGGGCAGTGCTCCGCTGACGGCGATCGAGCTTGCGCGCGCGGTCGTGGGCTGAACGCCTTCACGGCCGCGGCGCGCGGTCGGCGTGCCGTTCGCCCGCGGCGTCGATGCCCAGGTACCGCAGCCCCTCGCCCCGCAGGAACGCGATGGCGTCGTCAACCGGCTTGAGCATCGCGATCGTTGCGCAGGCACCGGCCAGGACGCACAGCGGCGCAACGACCGACACCGAACGCCAGTAGGCGACGGGCCATCCGGTGCGCGGATCGAGCAGGTGGCAGTAGCGTCGGCCGTCGTGCTCGAAGTAGCGCTCGTAGTCGCCGGAGGTCGCCATCGCCCCCGCCGTGACCGGCAGCGCCGCGATCGCCGCGCCACCGATTCCGCGCGGGTCCTGCACGCCGATGGTCCACGCCGCACCATCGGGATGCGGACCGATGATCCGCACATCGCCGCCGAGGTTCACCAGGCCGTGCCGTGCTCCCAGTTCCTCCATGCGCGCGGCGGCGCGGTCGGCGGCGTACTCCTTGCCGATGCCGCCGAAGTCGATCTCCATGCCGCGCAGTGGCAGGCGGATCCGGGCGCCTTCCCGTTCGACGCGGTCCCAGCCCACGAGCGGCAGCAGCGCCTCGATGTCCTCGTTCCGCGGCAGTCGCGCGGCCTTGAAGTCCCAGGCGCGCCGCAGCACGCCGCTCGTCACGTCGAATGCGCCTGCGCTTCGCGCATGCAGTTGTGCCGCGAAATCGAGGAGAGCGGCCGTCTCGTCGTCAAGTTGCACAGCTTCGCGACCGGCCGCGCGATTGATCGCCGACGTGATGCTGTCGTCGCGATAGCGCGAGTACTTGGCCTCGATGCGCCGTACCTCGTCGATGGCAGGATCCGACCAGCGCCGCGCCGTGCCCTCGTCCGGCGCGAACAGGCGCACCTCGCAGCGCGATGCCATCGCGCTGAATTCGAAGGAGAAGACGGTGAGGTTCACGGAAGAATGCTACCCGTGAAGAAAACGACGGGAGATGCACCGCGCGCGGCGCGATGCATCCCCGCCACAGCGAGCGTCAGAACTTCTTCGCCACGCCGACCTGGTAGATCTGCGCCCTGAGGTTCTGCAGGCCCGGGCTGCCTTCGCCGCCCACCCTCCATTCGGCACGCTGCTCGTAGTACTCGGCCTTCGCATCGATCAGCCAGCCCTGGCCGAATGCCTTCGCCACCTTGACGCCCGGCGTGAATGCGCCGAACGCGGAAAGCCGCTGATCGCTCGTGTAGTAGGCGTTCGGGTTCTGCAGGTAGCCCGGCGGGAACGGGGGGCCGAGCAGCGGATCGTAGATCGGGTCGTAGTAGAAATCGGCGGCGCTTTGCGTCGTGTAGCGCAGGCTCGGCGTCACGCTCCAGCCATCCCTCAGGGCCTGCGCCCACTCGAACTGCACCGTGTGCGCCTTGATGTTCCAGTCGTCCGTGTAATAGCGGTAGGACGACCGCATCGCCGCGTCGAGGCCCTCGAAGAAGTGGTTCCAGCGGAACAGCCCGGCCCACTGGTCGCGGCTGCTCGGACGGTTGTCGATGCCCCAGAACGCCTTGTACGGGTCGGTCAGGTAGCCCCGTTGCTTCGCGTAATACAGGTTGAACTGCCCGATGTCGTTCGGCGACAGCACCTGCGTCACGCCGGCAACGAAATCCGTCGTCGTCTTGTGCTCGGTGAACTGCGGTCCATCGGTCGGGAAGATGTCGTCGCTGGAGTATCCGGCGCCGACGGTGAAGGTCGTGTTCTGGTCTGCGGTCGCGTGCCGCAGCGTCAGACCGCCCGCGGTCGACTTGTAATCGTTCTCGGTCGAGTAGGCAGCGCGCACCGACACCGCCGTCCGGCCAGCGAAGTACTTGGTCACGGTGATGTCGGCCGCCGTCCGTTCGTCATGGATGCCGCGACCCGAGGCGCCGGACAGTACCGTGTGATAGTAGGGCGACGCACCGGAGATGTTGTCGTACACCGCGCCGATCTCGAACACCCAGTCCTCGCTGATCGGGGCGAGCATGTACAGCGCGGGCGAACTCACCTTCATGCGGCTGCCCGAGTCCTGGTAGTCCTTGTAGTACAGGTACTTGAACTGGACGAACGTCGCGTTCGGCACGGTCACCTGGGCCTGCGCGGCACTCGGCAGCACGCCGGGCAGCGCAAGCGCCGCCGCCAGCAAGGCGCCATTGCCCGCCGGACGATTTCTTGTTGTTGTATCTGTCATGTGGAGTCTCAGTTGCAGCCGCAGCCGCCGCCGCCCACCCCTGCTCCGCCGGACGCACCTTCCTTGCTGAAGTAGATGTGGTCCATGAAGCGGGTGTCGAGCGGGTCCGGATCGAAGGCCATCTCGGGCCTCGCGAGGTTGCCTTTCTGCCAGGGCTGCACCTGCGGCAGCGACGAGCAGGCCGTCGTGGCGAGCACGCAGGCAACGAGAACAAGGCGTTTCATCGGCATTCCCTATTTCTTCGCGGCGGTGAGCGCCGCTTCGATTTCACGCTCGAGCTCGGCTCGGTCGCTGTCCTTGAAGCCGACGTGCATCGCGCGCAGGACACCATCGGCGCCGATGAGGTACGACGTCGGCATGCCTTTCGGCTTGTACGCTTCGGCGACCTTTCCGGTCGTGTCGAAGGCCACCATGAATTTCGCGGGCGTCGACGCCAGGAACTTCTCGGCGTCCTCGCGCTTGCGATCGACGGTGATGCCGACGATCTGCAGGCCGCGCGCGCCGTACTTCGCCTGCATGTCGTTCATCCACGGAAACGACTGCTTGCAGGGGGCGCACCACGAGGCCCAGAAGTCGACGTAGACGACCTTGCCCTTCATGTCGGCCAGGCGGACGTTGGCGGCAGTTCCCGGAACGTCGAACGACGGTGCGGACTTGCCCACTTCCTGGGCCAGGACGTTGCCTGCAAGCATCGCGCTGAAGGCGATGACGATCGTTGATGCGCGCATGAAACCTTCCCCTTGTCAGAGTGCGGGGAATGGTAGCCGCGACCCCAGCGGTCGCGGCATCGCGGATTGCGGCTAATCCCCGGCCGACTTCTTCCTTTTGGCGGCGAAAGTCTTGCGAAACTTCACCAGCTTCGGCGCCACCACGAACATGCAATAGCCCTGCCCCGCGTTGTGCCGGAAGTACTCCTGGTGATACTTCTCCGCTCTGTAATAGTCCGGCGCGGGCTTCACGTCGGTGACCACCTTGCCGGCCACCTGGGACCGCAATTCGGCGATGACCTCGTTGGCGATCCGAAGCTGGTCATCCGAGTGGATGAAGATCACCGAGCGGTACTGCGTGCCAACGTCGTTGCCCTGGCGGTTCAACTGAGTCGGGTCGTGGATCACGAAGAAGACCTCGAGGATCTCGCGATAGCTGATGACGGCGGGGTCGAACTCGATGCGGACGACTTCGGCGTGTCCGGTCGAACCGCCACACACCTGTTCGTAGGTCGGCCGTGGCACCTGTCCGCCTGCATAGCCGGACTCCACGTCGACCACGCCTTCGAGTTCTTCGTACACCGCCTCGAGGCACCAGAAACAGCCGCCGCCGAGCGTGGCGAATTCGTGGCCGGGGCGGGGGCTCGCTTGCAGTGGATGAGTGATCGACATGGCGTCCTCGCGGAAAGGGATTGGTCGACAGCGCCGTCTGAAACTTACGAGGGCCCCGTCAGCCGAGCGGCAATGCGGCCAATACGATGGTCAGCGTGAAGGCGCCGACGACGACCGACACGACGACATGGTCGGACGATTCGCCCATGGCCACGCCGAGTAACTCACGCGCCCCGCTGCCCCACCATGCACAACTGATCAGGAAAGCGAAGCACACCAGCAGGATGCCCGGCAGCAGGACAAGCGCCGGTGCGGCAACATAGATCGGCACGGATCCCAGCACGCCGACTGCGGCCCCACCGAGCCAGTCGCGCGGCCGTCCGTACATCGGCAGCAGCCACGCGCCGGCCAGACCCTGCGCCAGGGGCAGCGCCGTCGCCGCCAGGGCGAGCGTGACGAACGGGCCCCACCCCCTTTCCTGCTCGGACGTGTAGCCCGCCACCTGGTTCCAGTCGGTATTGAACGAACGAACGCCGATCTCGGTCGCTGTGGCAACGACGAGGCCGCCGAGAATCGCGACGGCGATGAGTTCGACAACGAATCGCGGACGACTCCGCCGAGCCGTGACCCACGCCCACAGCGCCGCCGGCTCGAACAGTGCCGCGCCCACCTAGAGGACCGCCGGCCGGTTCGACAGTTCGTTCGGGTTGCGTTCGCCTTCTTCGAGCGGGAAGTGGCGGGCTAGCAGGTGGCCCACCGCCTTCACCCCTTCGATCGTCCCTTGCTCGAAGCGGCCCGCGCGGAACTGCTCGCGCATGGCGCTGCAGATCGCGTCCCACTCCGCGCGCGGGACGCGGTGCCCGATGCCGCGGTCGGCGACGATCTCGATGCTGCGATCCGCGAGTTCGACGTAGATGAGCACGCCGTTGTTCTGCTCGGTGTCCCACACGCGCAGCTTCGCGAACACCATTGCCGCGCGCTGGCGCGCGGGCGCGTCGCGCTTCAGGTAGCTCCACGGCAGTGCGGCCTCGACCGCGAATCGGATCTCGCCCGAGTGCGTGCGTTCGTTGTCGGTGATCGCCTGCTGGATCCGCTCGAGCGCCTGCTCGCTGTACGCCCTTCGTACCGCGTACGGTGTCTTGAACCAGTGGCGCAGCCAACGAACGACGCTCATCGCATGCTCCCGCCTGCTCTACCAGCTGCTTCCGCCGCCGCCGCCGGAGAAATCACCGCCGCCGCCGGACGACCATCCACCCCCGCCCCCTCCTCCGAACCCGCCGCCGCCGCCGCTCCATCCGCCGGGGAGGATGACCGGCGCACCGCGGCGACCGCCGAGCACGCGCCCGCCACCGAGGGGTCCGCGACCACCGCCGAAACCGGACAACACCATCACCGCAATGCCGGCAATCGCCCCGACGATGAGTGACGACAGCATGAAGCCGGCGATGGCGCCCGTCCCGGCGCCGCTCAACATGGCGCCCGGCACACCGAAGAGCCGGCGCAACAGGGCACCGACCAGCGTTCCGAAGATGACGAGCGGCACCAAGGCGCCGAGCAGGTCCTCGCCGGCATCGACCTTGTGTCGTGGCACGCCGGAAGGTGTGGGCAACCCCTCACCCTCGATCTGCTTCATCACGGCGTCGACACCGGCGTTGATGCCGGCGGCGAAGTCGCCACGCGCGAACTGGGGTCCCATGAACTCCCGCGTGATGCGGGTCGCCACGACGTCCGGGATCGCACCTTCCAATGCGCGCGCGACGCTGATCCAGACCCGCCGGTCCTTGACCGCGACGGCGATCAGCACGCCGTCACCGACGCCCTTGCGACCGATCTTCCAGGCGTCGCCGACACGATTGGTGAAATCCGAGATCGGCTCCGGCTGGGTGCTGGGTACGACGATCACGGCGATCTGCGAACCCTTCGACTGCTCGAAGGCCGCCAGCTTCGCTTCGAGTTGATCCCTGGCCGCCGGGTTCAGCACGCCTGCGGTGTCCGTGACGCGCGCGAGCGGCGGCACCACGAGGCGCCCGTCCGGCAGCGTCGGCATGGCGGCTTCCGGGGCCACCGGGGCATCGGGCGCGCGCGGCGCGGGGACGGGCGACGGCGTGTTCGACGGCACCTGCCCCGGCAATGCCGGCGGGAACAGCCCCTTCGGCAATTCCGCCGGCGGCGGCTGCGCGCCCGGACTGCCCGCGAGCAGTCCAGCGGCGACCGCGATCGCCGCGGCGCAAAGGCGCGCCAGACGCGTCATCGTCGCCCGTTACTTCTTCTGCGCACCGAAGTCGACGCTGGGCGGCTTGCTGATCGCCGCCTCGTTCTCGACGGAGAACTGCGGACGCTGCTTGTAGCCGAACACCATGGCGGTGAGGTTCTGCGGCAACTGGCGGATGAAGACGTTGTAGTCCTCGACCGACTTGATGTAGCGGTTCCGGGCGATGCCGATCCGGTTCTCCGTGCCCTCCAGTTGCGCGCGCAGGTCCTGGAAGCCCTGGTTCGCCTTCAGGTTCGGATAGTTCTCGACGGTGACCAGCAGGCGCGACAGCGCGCTCGTCACCTGGCCTTGCGCCTGCGTGAAACGGGCGAAGGCTTCGGGGTCGTTGATCAGCTCGGGCGTGGCCTGGATCGAGGTCGCGCGCGCGCGGGCTTCGATCACGTTCTGCAAGGTGGTCTGCTCGAAATTCGCCTCGCCCTTGACCGTGTTCACGATGTTGGGAATCAGGTCGGCGCGGCGCTGGTACTGGCTCAACACCTCGGCCCATGCCGACTTCACCGCTTCGTCCTTCTGCTGAATGGTGTTGTAGCCGCAGCCGGACAGCACGCTCACCACCATCACTGCGATCAGGGCACGCAATGCGCTCATCAGTACCTCCACGTTCGATTCGTTGTTGTTCGACGTTCGGAATTGTGCACGGCTTTCAGCCCGATCCCTCGCGGTCGAGCCGTCGCTTGAGCGCGGCTTCGTAATCGTGCCATGCCCGGCTGGCGGTGATGTGTCGCCCGGACGACTCCAGTTGGATCAGGAGGGCGCGCAGGCGGCGGGAGCCCGGCTCGACTTCGCCTCGTTCGATGGCGCCAATCAAGGTGTGCACCTCGGCGATCTCAGCCAGCTCCGGCGGGAGGAATCCGGCGTTCCTGACGATCCGGCAGGCCACCCGCAATTCGGGCGGCACCATCGCGTCGTCGTCCAGGTCGAGCGGTCGTCCTTCCCCGGGCAGTCCGGACAATTCGCCCTTCGCGGCAGCCTCCTCGATGCGTTTTTCAACCAGGGCCGCAAGGCCGGGAAATCCGTCAAGAAACATCGTTTCGATGGAAACAAGCCTCACCGTAGAATCGAGCGATGCAGGCCAAGGTCAAGACCGACTACCGGCGAGCGCTCGCGCAGTTCGCCACCGGCGTGACGATCGTCACCACGCGCGCGGCGGACGGCGCGCCCACCGGGCTCACCGTCAACTCGTTCAATTCGGTCTCGCTTGAACCGCCGCTTGTCCTATGGAGCCTCGCCCTCAAGGCGAGTTCCCTCGATGCGTTCCGCGGCTGCCGCCATTACGCGGTCAACGTGCTGGCCGCCGGACAACTCGGCACCGCCAAGACGTTCGCCGACTCGAAGGCGGACCGGTTCGCCAACGTGGCATGGCGCGCGGGACCGTTCGACATGCCGGTGATCGAAGGCGCGGTGGCCTCGCTGATCGTGTCGAACCGCAGCCAGTATCTCGAAGGCGACCATGTCATCTTCGTCGGCGAAGTGGTCGCCTACGACGCGCCGGGCGGGCCGCCGCTCGTGTTCCACGATGGCCGCTACATCGCGAGCGCCACCGAAGAACCGCTGCCGAAGGGTTTCAGCAAGCCCTGGCGCTGAGCGCGCAAGAACCGGGTGGGCGGCGCCGTCCGGATCCGGACAATGACTGCATGCAACGCCGTGACGTCACCGACCTCGTGCTGCTCGCCGCCCTCTGGGGCGCGAGTTTCCTCTTCACCCGCATCGCCGCCCCGGCATTCGGTCCTCTTGCGCTCGCCGAAGTCCGCGTCGCCATCGCGTCGGCCATGCTGGTGCCGCTGCTCGCGTGGCGGGCCGACCTGACGGAGCTTCGCCGGCACGCGCCCCGGTTCCTGCTGCTCGGTGCGGTGAACACCGCCATCCCGTTCGCGCTCTTCGCCTACGCGGCGCTCGCGATCACCGCGGGTCTCGCCTCGATCCTCAACGCCACCGCGCCGCTGTTCACCGCACTCGTCGCCCGACTCTGGCTGCGCGAGCGGCTGACGCCGCTGCAGTGGGTCGGCATGGCGATCGGCATGGCGGGCGTTGCCTGGCTCTCGGCGAGCAAGGCCCGGTTCACACTCGACGGCAGCGCACTGGCGATCGGCGCCGGCGTGCTTGCGTCGGTGTCGTACGGCGTGTCGGCGAGCGTCGTCAAGCGCTACTTCACCGGAGTGCGGCCGCTCGCGGTCGCGGCCGGCAGCCAGAGCGGTGCGGCCCTCCTGCTGCTGCCCTTTGCGCTCGCCGCGTGGCCGGCCGGCACGTTGCGTTTCGTCGACTGGGCCTCCGCGATCGCGCTCGGTGTGCTGTGCACCGGACTCGCCTACATCCTCTACTTCCGCCTGATCGCGCGCGTCGGACCCGCCACGGCGATGACGGTGACCTTCCTGATTCCTGCCTTTGCGATGCTCTGGGGCGGCCTGATCCTCGGCGAGGCGGTGAGCGTGACCATGCTGGCGGGATGCGCCGTCATCCTTGCCGGCACGGCGCTCGCGACGGGCGTCGTCCGCACCCGGCGCGCGGCGCCATCGCGCGCCGCCTAGCTTGACGGGCCGTCGACCCGCCGCTGCAACGGGTACCTACAATCGGCGGATGCCAAGTGCCGACCGCCTCGCGATTTCTCCGCTGACTCCCGCGAATGTCGCCGAGTACCGCCGCGTACGGCTGCGCGCGCTCGCCGAGCATCCGGAGTCGTTCCGCTCGAACGCCGAGGAGGAAGCGGCCAGACCGTTGTCCTGGTGGCACGAGCGCCTCGCGCCGCGCACGGAGTCGAATGCGGTCTTCTTCGGCGCATGGTCTGCCGCGCCCGCACTCGTCGGTACCGCCGGGCTGCTGTTCGAGACGCGGCGCAACGTACGACACACCGCAACCATCGTCGGGATGTACGTCACACCGGAGCACGCGGGCCGGGGCGCTGGAGCCCGCCTGCTCGGTGCCTGCATCGATCTCGCCCGGGCCGATGCCTGCATCGAGATGCTGTATCTCACTGTAACGAGCACGAATGCCGCCGCGATCCGGCTGTACGAGCGCACGGGCTTCGTGGTGTACGGCCGCGAGCCGCGCTCGATGCGCATCGGGGATCGGGCATTCGACAAACTGCTGATGGCCCTTGCGGTCCGGCCGGAGTAGATCGATGCGACGCCTCTGGGACATTTCGCCGGCCATCGGAACCGGGTTTCCCGTCTTCCCGGGCGACACGCCGTTCGCGCTGCGATGGACCTGGTCGATCGGCCCCGGCTGTCCGGTGAACGTGTCCGAACTCGCGATGTCCCCGCACACGGGCAGTCATACGGACGCACCCTTGCACTACGACGCCGCTGGCGCCGACATGGCCAGCGTCGCTCTCGATCTGTATCTCGGTCGATGCCGCGTCGTGCACGCCATCGACGTCGGGCCGCGGGTCGAACCCGGCCATCTGGAAGCGGCGCTCGATGGCGCGCCCGCACGCATCCTCATCCGCACCGCCCGCAACGCGCGCACCGACGCCTGGGACCCCGCGTTCACCGCCATCGCCCCGGCGACCGTCGACCGCCTGCACGCGCTCGGTGTGCGGTTGATCGGGGTGGATACCCCATCGCTCGACCCCGCGGACAGCAAGACCCTCGACAGTCACCTGCGCGTTCGGGAACACGGCATGGCGATCCTCGAGGGCATCGTGCTCGACGACGTACCGGCCGGCGACTACGAACTGATCGCCCTGCCGCTGAAGATCCGCGGCGGCGATGCCAGCCCGGTGCGCGCCGTGCTGAGGGAACTCGCGTGAATCGCGCCGATTGCGCGGCGCTCGACGAAGCCGATCCGCTGCGCGCGCACCGCGCGGCGTTCGCGCTGCCCGAAGGCGTTGTCTATCTCGATGGCAACTCTCTCGGCGCACTGCCGCGCGCGACCGGCGCGCGGGTGCGGGAAGTGATCGAGCGTGAATGGGGCGAAGGCCTCATCCGCGCGTGGAACAGTGCGCACTGGATCGACTTGCCGCGCCGTGTGGGCGCGAAGATCGCGCGCCTCATCGGGGCGGGGAGCGACGAAGTCATCTGCGCCGACTCGACCTCGGTGAACCTGTTCAAGGTGCTCGCGACTGCGCTGCGGCTGCAGACGTCGCGTTCGCGGGGCGAGCGGCGCGTGATCCTGTCGGAGCGCGGCAACTTTCCCACCGACCTCTACATGGCACAGGGCCTGGCCAACCTGCTGGGCGCCGGCCATGCATTGAAACTGGTGGAGTTCGACGAGGTCGCGACGTCGATCGACGAGCACACGGCGGTCGTGATGCTGACCCACGTGAACTTCCGCACCGGCGCAATGCACGACATGCAAGGCATCACCGCGCGAGCCCACGAAGCCGGTGCCCTGGCCGTATGGGACCTCGCCCACTCCGCGGGCGCCGTGCCGGTCGCCCTGAATGCGGCCGCCGTCGACTTCGCCGTCGGCTGCGGCTACAAGTACCTGAACGGCGGACCGGGCGCGCCGGCGTTCGTGTTTGCCGCCACGCGCCACCTGTCCGTGCTCACGGAAGATCCGTTTGCGCAGCCCCTGTCGGGCTGGCTGGGGCACCGCGCGCCCTTCGCCTTCGACCCGGGCTACGCGCCGGCCGCTACCATCGATCGCTATACCGTGGGCACGCCATCCATCCTCGGCCTCGCCGCGCTGGACGCCGGCGTGGACACCGTGCTGGCCGCCGGGATGGAAGCACTGCGCGCGAAGTCGACCGCGCTGACGGAACTGTTCATCGACCGCGTCGAGCAGCGTTGCGCCCCGCAGGACATCGCTCTGGTTTCTCCGCGCGAGTCGTCGAAACGAGGCAGCCAGATCTGCCTCCGCCACGCGCATGCGTTTCCGGTGATGCAGGCCTTGATTGCTCGCGGAGTGATCGGCGACTTCCGGGCGCCGGACATCCTCCGCTTCGGTTTTGCGCCGCTCTACGTCCGCTATGTCGACGTCTGGGACGCGGCCGAGGCTTTGGCCGAAGTGCTGGCCAGCGGTGAGTGGGAGCGCCCGGAATTCCAGCCACAGGGCGCGGTGACATGAACGTCACCTGACGACAAACGCCGCGGCGACAACCTTTGATTCCTATGCAACCGCGTGCACCTGTACCCGCCGCGCGGCAGCGCGCCGTCCGGCACCGGCCCGCAGCTCGTTGACGAACGCGTCGAGCTTCGCGCGTGCCGTGGCGTCGATCTCGGCATCGGTCAACGCGAGCGTCGCGACCGGTTCGCGGCCGGTCATTTCCTTGATCGTCGCAAAGACCCGTTCGGCCCCCGAGCTGCCCATCGTGCAGAAGAAGGCGAACCGCTTGCCGCGATGCCCGAACGTCTCGAGCCAGCTGCGGACCGGGCTCGCAAGGCTCCAGAACCACACCGGCGTGCCGACCACCACGAGGTCGTACGCGTCGGGATTCTTCACCGGCGGACGGAGCGCCGGCGCGAGGCCCGCGATCGCTTCGATTGCGCACATCGCATAGCCGAGCGCTCCGTGCATGGGTTGGACGATGCGGATGGCGTCGAGGTCGGCGCCGAGCCGACCGGCCAGGTCATACGCGACACGGCGCGTGTAGCCGGTGCGGGAGTGATAAACGATCAGCGTTTTCGCCATGACAGCCCCTTGGGCGGAAGAACCGCCGCCCCTTTCAAGCTAGGACGCGCCAGGCTCCGCGGATTGCCTCTCGTCAACATCTCCGGCTTGCGTTCAAACGGGTGCCGAGCCCGCCGGCGAGACTAGAATTTCCCCTTGTCCGCGAAGGAGCCAGGCATGAACGCCCCCGACTCACGTCCCGTCAAGGCCTCGTTCAAGTGGGATGACCCGCTGCTGCTGGATGACCAGCTGAGCGAAGACGAGCGCATGGTGCGAGATGCCGCGCGCGCGTATGCGCAGGACAAACTCGCGCCGCGGGTGCTGGACGCTTTTCGCCACGAGAAGACCGATCCGTCGATCTTCCGCGAGATGGGCGAACTCGGCCTGCTCGGCGCCACCATCCCCGCCGAGTACGGCGGTGCGGGCCTCAATGCGGTCTGTTACGGCCTGATCGCGCGCGAGATCGAGCGCGTGGACTCCGGATACCGCTCGATGATGAGCGTGCAGAGCTCGCTCGTGATGTATCCCATCTACGCCTATGGTTCCGAGGATCAGCGGCGCAAGTACCTGCCGAAACTCGCCAGCGGCGAATGGATCGGCTGCTTCGGATTGACGGAACCCAATCACGGCTCCGACCCGGGCAGCATGGTCACGCGCGCGCGCAAGACCGACGGCGGCGTCCTGCTCCAGGGCTCGAAGACCTGGATCAGCAACTCGCCGATCGCCGACGTGTTCGTCGTATGGGCGAAGGACGATGGCGGCGTGATTCGCGGCTACATCCTGGAGAAGGGGATGAAGGGGCTGAGCGCCCCGGCGATCCACGGCAAGATGGGCCTGCGCGCCTCCATCACCGGCGAGATCGTGATGGAAGGCGTGTTCGTTCCCAACGAGAACGAGTTGCCGAACGTGCAGGGCCTGAAGGGCCCGTTCGGCTGCCTCAACAGCGCGCGCTACGGCATCGCCTGGGGTGCGCTCGGCGCCGCCGAGTCGTGCTGGCACACCGCCCGGCAATACGTGCTCGACCGCAAGCAGTTCGGCCGGCCGCTCGCGGCCAATCAGCTGATCCAGAAGAAACTCGCCGACATGCAGACCGAGATCGCGCTGGCGCTGCAGGGTTGCCTGCGACTCGGCCGCATGAAGGACGAGGGCACCGCGTCGGTCGAGATCACCAGCATCATGAAGCGCAACTCGTGCGGCAAGGCGCTCGATGTGGCACGGCTCGCGCGCGACATGCTCGGAGGCAACGGCATCAGCGACGAGTACGGCGTCGTGCGTCATATGCTGAATCTCGAGGTGGTCAACACCTACGAGGGAACGCACGACATCCACGCGCTGATCCTCGGCCGGGCGCAGACCGGCATCCAGGCGTTCTTCTGACACGCGGCCTCAAATGAAAACGGCGCCCGAGGGCGCCGTTCATCATTGACTGGTGACGATCAACGACCGATCGCCGCGACCGCACGTTGTGCGACGAGTGGCATGCAACGCGGCCGACGGATGCAGTTCGTCCCAGAATATGTACTGTGCCCGGTGTCGCGCAGACCGGAGCGCCGGGCCGAGAAGAACGGGTAGCACGGGGCCGCTGAACTGTGAAGCCGAAGCCGTCGGAGTTTGCCGCGATCTGGGTCTGTAGATGCGCAACGACGTCGACGAGGTAGATGTTCAAGCCCGGAGTTCCTGCTTTGAGAGCCGGTGATCTGCGGCGCCAGACTCCGGTTGAAGCCGCCAGACATGTTCAGCAACAGCGTCGTGATCAACGGGTTGTTGAGTGCCTGAGCCGTTGCGACGGCGGCAGGATGGTACTCGAGGTTCGGTGAGTTCACGACAACGATGTGCCGCGCCCCGCCGGCCTGCAGGGTAACCAGGACGTTGACGACATCTGTCAACGGAAGCGGTGACCGTGTTGGTCGCGATCGCCGTCGCAGCGCCGGGTTGCGAACCGACCAACTGCAAGGCCGCGTCCGCATTATTTGCCAAAGGCGCCGCCGTCGACGATGCACAAGAATCTGCGGGTTGAGCCTGGAAGCCGGCCCGTTGCAGCAGCGATTCGGTCTGCACGAGCAGGTTGGGGCGATTGCTGGCGGCGCGTGTCGCGTCGGGCATGATGCCGGTGCGTCGCCCCACCCATCGCGAAGTTGTATCCCCGGCTTGAGGGACGGCGACCATCGGACTGCCATACCGCGCCGCCACGGTCTGGTTGACCCAGAGCGGCCCGTTCGAGCCGTGCTCGTTCCGGCATACAGGCGGCGTGGGAAAGCAGAGCGGATTGGCCGGGTCGAGCACCGGTTTCCATTGTCGATAGCGCTGGCGCCAATGACCAGGTCGTCTGCCCGAATAGCGGAGCCGGTTCCGGAGTGTCGTTGCTGCCGCCGCAGGAAATCAGAAGCAGGGAAGCCGCTGCAGCCGCGATCCAACGCGCCGCATTGCGGGTGAAATCGAACATGGTGTCCCCCAGGTTGTGGATTGTTGGATTTGGGCCTTGGCAAGCACCCTGAAGCAACCAGGCCGCCGAAGATGATACTGCCGGGGAGCGGGTTTGCGTCTGACGGCCGCAGCACACGAGCCGGATTGATGGGCGACCGAAGGGAGGCACGGTCTTCAGGATCGACTTCGACGTGGGCGCCGACCTGTCCGCAGGCCCCCGTCGAGCGGGCGGCGATCAGCCCCGCGGGCGACTCCCCGCCTGGGCGCGCTGCAGCCGATCGTGAATCGCCGTCCAGTCCGCCCCTTGTGGCGGGTCCGCGATCACGATCCGCTCGGCCCCGGACTCGTCGAGCCGGTGCAAATTCGCGTAGAGATCCCGACCGTAGGTCACGGGATCCTCCGGCGCGGCAAACTGGATCTGCGGCGGCGCACGCAGCGCGGTCAGCAGGGACTGCGGCGCGAGCAGCGCCACGCGAAGGTGGAACAGCGCCGCGAGTCGGCTTCCCAGCCGATCGACCGGAACCACTTCCAGCGGCGTGCGGGGCGCGTAGTGCCTTTCCAGCCGACCGGACGCGCGCGGGGCGCTGTCGGTCGGATCCTTCACCGGGACGCCGAGCACCTCTTCGAGTGCCGCGCGGGTGATGAAGGCCGGGCCGCAGCAGCGTCGGCGACGCGCCCGAGAGATCGACGATCGTCGATTCGATGCCCACCGGACACGCGACCGCCGTCGAGGATCAGGTCCACCTCGCCATGGGGCTTTTCGCCGAGGTCCGCGCGGACATGCTCGGCCGTCGTCGGGCTGACGCGGCCGAAGCTGTTCGCGCTCGGAGCGGCGAGCGCACCGCCGAACGCCTGCAGCAGCGCCTGCGCCCATGGGTGCGCGGGACAACGCAGGCCGACCGTGTCCTGGCCCCCAGTGACGACATCGAGCGCATGCGAGCTGCGCTTGAGCACGAGTGTCAGCGGGCCGGGCCAGAATTTCGCGGCGAGCGTGCGTGCCGACGGTGGAACGTCGCGCGCCCACGCGTCGATCGCATCCGCACTGGCGACGTGCACGATGACCGGATGATCGGCAGGTCGTCCCTTCGCCGCGAAGACGGCGCGCACCGCGGCCTCGCTGCCAGCGTCGGCCGCCAGGCCGTAGACGGTTTCCGTCGGCACCGCGACGAGGCCGCCGCGCTTCAGGACCGCGACCGCTTGCGCGATCAGCGCCGGATCGACGGGCGGGATGGCCACGTCAGCGCGCGCCCTCGATGCCGAGCGCCGCAGCCACGCGGTTCGCCCGCGCGAGCGCCTCGTCGAGTGTCGCCGCCACGCAGGTGACGTGTCCCATCTTGCGGCCGCGGCCGCGCCTCGCGCTTTCCGTAGAGGTGCAGCTTCGCGCCCGGCACGGCGACGACCGACGCCCAGTCGGGTTCGCGCTGCACGTCGCCGCCGAACCAGACATCGCCGAGGATGTTCAGCATCACGGCCGGGAGCGCCTGCGTCGTGTCGCCGAGCGGCAGGTTCGCCATCACGCGGGCCTGCTGCTCGAACTGGCTGGTGATGCAGGCATCGATCGTGTAGTGCCCGGAGTTGTGCGGGCGCGGGGCGATCTCGTTCACCACCAGTTGGTCGTTCGCGAGCACGAAGAACTCGACGCACAGGACGCCGACGTAGTTCATGTGTTCGGCGATGGTGACGGCGGCGGCGCGCGCGCGGCGCGCCAGCCCGTCGCGAACGCGTGCGGGCACGACCGACACGGCAAGGATTCCGCCGCGGTGCTCGTTCTCCGCCACCGGGAAGGTGGTCGTCGCGCCGTCCCGACCGCGGCACACGACGACCGACACCTCGCACTCCAGCGGCAAACGCTGCTCGAGCACGCACGGCACGCGGCCCATGCGCTCCCACGCGGCGCGCGCCGCATCGACGGTCGCCACCCGCTCCTGGCCCTTGCCGTCGTATCCCAGGCGCGCCGATTTCAGGATGCCGGGCAGCAGGCCGGGATCGATGCCGTCGAAGTCCTCCTGGCGTTCGATCACCGCGTGCGGTGCAACGTCGATGCCGCACGAAGCGACGAAGCGCTTCTCGGCGATGCGGTCCTGGGCAATCTCGACACTGGCGGCATCCGGGCTGACGCTGCAGTGCCCGGCGAGATAGGCCAGGGCGGCCGCCGGCACGTTCTCGAACTCGGTCGTGGCGGCGCGGCAGCGGCGCGCGAGTTCCGCCAGGCCTTCACGATCCAGGTAGTCGGCGGCGATGTGATCGTCCGCGACGGCGCCCGCCGGACTGTCCGGGCCCGGGTCGAGCACGCACACCTTGAAGCCCAGGGACTGCGCCGCCATGCAGAACATGCGGCCAAGCTGGCCGCCGCCAAGAAGGCCGAGCCAGGAACCGGGAGGGATCGCCTTGTCGCTCATGCCGCACGCATGCGCGGTCAGAGCGGCAGGGTCATGTTGCGCGCCTTCTCCGTCTGCGTGGCACGGAACTGCGCAAGCTTCATCGCGAGATCGCTGTCCTCGGTGGCGAGCATCGCGATCGCGAAGAGGGCCGCGTTCGATGCGCCTGCCTCGCCGATGGCGAAGGTGGCCACAGGCACGCCGCGCGGCATCTGCACGATCGACAGCAGCGAGTCCTCGCCGCGCAGGTACTTGGAAGGAATCGGCACGCCGCACACGGGAATGACGGTTTTCGACGCCAGCATGCCCGGCAGGTGCGCGGCCCCGCCGGCACCGGCGATGATCGCCTTGAGGCCCCGCTCGCGCGCGCTGTCGGCGTACGCGAACATCTCGTCCGGCATGCGGTGCGCCGACAGGACTTTCGCCTCGAACGAAACACCGAACTCCTTCAGGATCGTGCAGGCGTGCTGCATCACGTCCCAGTCGGAATTGGAGCCCATGACGACGCCGATCGACGCCGAGCCGTTGCGAGATGTCATTGTGATGGCCGTTCGGCGGACGCGCTCGTGCGCCGGCGCCGGTGAAAAAACGCGATTGTAGCGACGGCCTCGTCGCCGTCGCGCGACGCTGCCTGCCGCTAGTCGAGTTCCTTGCCGGTGATCCGGCGCAGGGCTTCGCGATACTTGTCGGCGGTCTTCGCGATCACGTCGGCCGGCAGCGCCGGCGGAGGCGGCGTCTTGTCCCACGGCTGGGCTTCGAGCCAGTCGCGGACGAACTGCTTGTCGAAGGACGGAGGCGACTGCCCCACCGAGTACTCGTCGGCCGGCCAGAAACGCGAGGAGTCCGCCGTGAGCACTTCGTCCATCAGGTGCAGGTTGCCCTCGCGGTCGAGGCCGAATTCGAACTTGGTGTCGGCGATGATGATGCCGCGGGTCGCCGCGTAGTCCGCCGCCGCCTGGTAGAGCGACAGGCTCACGCTGCGGACGCGAAAGGCCAGCTCGGCGCCGACGATTTCCTTCATCCGCTCGAAACTGATGTTCTCGTCGTGCGTGCCGAGCTCCGCCTTGTTGGCCGGCGTGAAGATCGGCTCGGGCAGCTTGCTCGCCATCTGCAGGCCGCGCGGCAGTTCGATGCCGCACACTTCCCCGGTGCGCTGGTAGTCCTTCCAGCCCGAACCGATCAGGTAGCCGCGCACGACGGCCTCGACCGGTATCGGCTTCAGCCGCATGGCGACGACGGCACGGCCGTGCACCTGCTCGACCTCGTCAGGCGCCACCACGCTTTCCGGCGCGATTCCCGTGAGGTGATTGCCGATGACGTGGGCGAGCCGCTCGAACCAGAAGTTCGACATCGCGTTGAGCACGCGCCCCTTGTCGGGAATCGGCTGGCTCATCACGACGTCGAAGGCCGACAGCCGGTCGGTGGTGACGATCAGCAGCTTGTCGTCGCCGACGGCATAGCTGTCGCGCACCTTGCCGCGGTACACGAAGGGGAGCGATTTGATCGTCGTCTTGTAGATGCCGGCCGCCATGGCGCCCCCGCTCGTTCGTTGCCCGACGTACGCGTTGCCGGCCGTACGGTTCTTCGGTGAAGCGCGGGATTTTACGGCAGCGGAGCCGGCCGCTCAGAGGTAGTGCGACCCCAGAATGGTGAGCCAGGTCATGCCGGCGATGAGAAGCGAGATCATCACCGCGGCGCTCCCGTAGTCCTTCGCGCGCTTGGCAAGCGGATCGATCTCGACGCTGTCCCGGTCCACGGCGACCTCGATGGCCGTGTTCAGCAGTTCGACGATCAGCACGAGGAGCAGCGAGCTGACCAGAAGCACCTTTTCCACCCCGGGCAGCGGCAGCAGCAGCGCGACCGGCAGCAGCACGGCCGCCAGCACCAGTTCCTGCCTGAAGGCGTTTTCGTGTCGCCACGCGGCGGCAAGGCCGTCGATCGAATAGCGCGTGGCGTTGAGGAGGCGGCGCAGGCCGCGGCGCCCCTTGAAGGCGCTGCTGTCACCGGGCTCTGGTCCGGGTCCGTTCGACTCTGACATCGCGGAAATGATACGCGCGCAGCCGTCATCGACGCCGCTTTCTCTCCCCGGTACGAGAGGGAAGGCCGCCTTACACCTTGTGCCATGGTGTGCTTGCAAGGCCCGCCACGCGCGTGTACGGCACGGCGCCCGCTGCATATACTCGTCGCACAACTACACGAGGAGACTCCATGGATCGGCGCACTTTGTTGACTGCGGCGGGTGCCGCGGCTGTTCTGCCCCACGCCCTCGTCCAGCGCCCAGGCCTTTCCCGCCCGGCCCATTTCGATCTACGTCGCCTTCCCGGCCGGCGGGCCGACCGACCAGTTCTTTCGCGCGCTGGCGGAGTCGGCCTCGAAGGTCCTGGGGCAGTCCGTCATCGTCGAGAACAAGCCCGGCGCGGGCGGCACGCTGGCACCGATTGCAGCGAAGAACGCGAAGCCGGATGGCTACGTCGTATCGCAGATGCCCCTGGGCGTCTTCCGTGTGCCGCACATGCAGAAGGCGCCGCAGTTCGACCCCATCAAGGACTTCACCTACATCATCAACCTGACCGGGTACACATTCGGCCTCGTCGTCCCGGCGGGCGCGCCGTGGAAGACCATCAAGGACTATGTCGAGGACGCTAGGCGCAACCCCGGCAAGATCGACTACGGCTCGACGGGCACGGGAACGACGCCGCATCTCGTGATGGAAGAGTTCGCGCAGAAGGCCGGCATCAAGCTGACACACGTCCCGTTCAAGGGC
Source organism: uncultured beta proteobacterium (assembly GCA_963726405.1). GTDB lineage: Bacteria > Pseudomonadota > Gammaproteobacteria > Burkholderiales > Burkholderiaceae_F > JAOUJD01. The sequence continues at coordinate 148,254 of CAVSCF010000005.1, forward strand.
AGCGCGGACATGATGGCGTCGATCCTCGGCGGCCACATCCAGTCCGCCAGCGACTCGACCGGCTGGGCGCCGCACGTGGAATCCGGAAAACTGCGCCTGCTCGCGACCTTCGGCCCGAAGCGCACCAAGCGGTGGCCCGACGTGCCGACCCTCACGGAACTCGGCTACGACACCGTCTCCGAATCGCCATTCGGCCTCGCCGGCCCGGCCGGCATGGACCCCAACGTCGTGCGCACGCTGCACGACGCCTTCAGGAAGGCCCTGGAGGACCCCAAGGTCGTTGCCCTCATGGACCGCTTCGACCAGCCGACGGTGTACATGAGCACCGACGACTACGCCAAGTTCGCGCGCCAGACGTACGAGACGGAGCGGGCGACCGTGGAGAGGCTGGGGTTGAAGGGGACGATGTAGGGCGAGCGTCGCTCGTGTACGCGACCGGCTGCGCCGGTCGCACGTGCACTCGCTCCGAGTAGTTAGGGGGCCGGGCTTCGGGGCGGCCGGGCGCCCGGCCCATGGCAAAGGCGTCGGCACTCTCCCTGGCCCTCTCGCCGAGCAAGAGGGAAAGCGCACATCCCCCTATGCCCCCTTCGCCAGGCGAAGGGGGAAAACCGTCGCGGTGACAGCGCCCGTCCTTTCGGTCGTTTCTCCTCCCGCCAGGCGGGAGGCCGGGTGGGTGCCGTGCCTTTGTATTCGGGTCGAGCGCCCGGCCGCTCCGAAGCCCGACCGACTAACTAGTCGGAGCGAGTGCACGTGCGAATCCCGACTTCGTCGGGATTCGCGTACACGAGCGACGCGCTCCTAATGCACGTGCTGCGACAACTCCCCGGTCTCGTACTTGTGCGCGACGTTGGTGAGCGGCACCGGCTGGATCTTGCCGGCCTGGCCTTCGCAGCCGAACTGGATGTAACGCTGCTTGCAGATGCTCTTCGCCGCTTCGCGCGCGGGTTTGAGGTAGTCGCGCGGGTCGAACTTGCCGGGGTTCTCGAACAGGTACTTGCGGATCGCGGCGGTCATCGCAAGGCGGATGTCGGTGTCGATGTTCACCTTGCGCACGCCGTGCTTGATCGCCTCCTGGATCTCCTCGACCGGCACGCCGTAGGTTTCCTTCATGTCGCCGCCGTACTTGCGGATCTCCGCCAGCAGGTCCTGCGGCACGCTCGACGAGCCGTGCATCACGAGGTGCGTGTTCGGGATGCGGCGATGGATCGCCTTGATGCGCTCGATGGCGAGGATGTCGCCCGTCGGCTTCCGCGTGAACTTGTACGCGCCGTGGCTGGTGCCGATGGCGATCGCCAGCGCATCGAGCTGTGTCTTCTTGACGAAGTCGGCCGCCTGGTCGGGATCGGTCAGCAACTGTTCGCGCGTCATCGTCGACTCGGTGCCGTGGCCGTCTTCCTTGTCGCCGCGCATCGTCTCGAGGGAACCGAGGCAGCCCAGCTCTCCCTCGACGCTGACGCCCAGCTTGTGGGCCATGTCGACGACCTTCTTGGTCGTCTGCCAGTTGTAGTCGTAATCGGCGATCGTCTTGCCGTCCTCGCGCAGCGACCCGTCCATCATCACCGAGGAAAAGCCGAGCTTGATCGCGCCTTCGCAGACCGCCGGCGACTGGCCGTGGTCCTGGTGCATCGCGACCGGCAGGTCGGGATAGCTCTCGACGGCGGCCTGGATGAGGTGCTTCAGGAACAGTTCGCCGGAGTACTTACGCGCGCCTGCCGAGGCTTGCATGATCACGGGAGCGTTGACCTCGCGGGCCGCCTCCATGATGGCCTGCACCTGCTCGAGATTGTTGACGTTGAAAGCGGGAACGCCGTAGCCGTTCTCCGCCGCGTGATCGAGCAATTGACGCATCGACACCAGTGCCATTTCCTGTCTCCTCTGCTTTCCGCTAAGCCGTTTCGTGAAGCCCGCCTGAACTCGTCATTTTAGGCGAGCGGCGGAAAGTGGCTGTCCGGCCCACACGGGCGACGGCTAGGGCAAGGAGCGTTCCAGCAGCGCGCGTTCGGCCGCTTCCAGCGCCCGGTCGCGCCCCGCGCGCAGTTCCGGCACGCCGGGCGGCACGTAAATCGTCGGGACGAGGGGCTCGCCTTCCATGCGGCGTCCGCGCGCGGACCGGAAACCCGTTTCCGAGACCCGCACGCCGCCGCCGCCGGGCAGGATGTACTCCCAGCTGACGCCCACCACGCAGCCGCAGGTCGATTCGCCGACGATGATGGCGTCGCGCTGCTCGAGCAGCGTCACGGCGGCCAGCTCCGAGGCGCTGCCCGAGCGCCGGTCGGTGAGCACCGCGATCGGCTTGAGGTACGGGTGCGCGGCGGGAGACAGCCGGACAGGGCGCTCCCGCACCTGGTCGCCCTGACGGGTGAGCTGGGTCATCACGAGTCGCGGCTCCGCCAGGAACTGGCGGACGAGCCACACGAACTGGCTGTAGTCCCCACCTCCGTTGCCGCGGAGATCCAGCACCAGGCCACGCGAACCTTCGAGCGTTCGCAATGCGTGTTCGACGTCCGCGCGGTTGCGCACCGAGAACCGATTGAGTTTGACGACGGCCACCCCGGATGGCAGCACGATGGTGTCCACCTTGGGAGGCCGCACGAGCGGCTCGGGTCGCACGACCACCTCGAAGGAAGTCGGCGTGTCGCGGCGAATCAGGAGGCGTTGCGCGTGCGGCGGCTCGTCCGGGGCCCGCTGAAGGACGCGACGGACCGCCCGCAGCTGCGCGAAACGCGCCGCCTCGTCGGCGCGTCCCGGCTGCGCTTCGGGCGAGCCGAGGTCCTCGCCGGTGAGAGGCAGCGTTCGTGCGCCGGCGAGGAAGGTTTCGTCGAAACGATGGTCGTCGATGGCGAGCACCACATCGCCGCGCATCAGCCCCGCGCGCGCGGCCGGCGAGTCCGACATCGACGTCGATGACGACCAGCTGGTCGTCGATGACGCTCAGCGAAGCGCCCGAAGCCAGCGCGGCGAAGCGTCGATGATCGACGCTCTCGCGCGGCGTCACCACCCGCGTGTGGGAGTCGTTCAGTTCCCGCACCATCGCCTTCAGCGCAAGGTAGAACTGCGCATCGGTCTTCGCGCCGGCGACGCGCGGGCGGTACTTGTCGCGGACGCCCTCCCAAGGGACGCCGTTGAGGCGCGGGTCGTAATAGCGCTCGGCGATCACCTTCCACGCGCGCTGCTGCACGTCGAGGCGCTTCGCCTCCGTCGCGAACTCCGGGCTCAGGCCCTCCTGCAGGATCGCCGGCGTGTCCTCCGTGAGGTCGGCCACCATCCCTCCTGCCGGCCGCGCAGGCAGGGAAGCGCAGGCGGCAAGCGCCGTCACTGCGAGGGCCGCAAGGAGCGAACGCAGGAAGGTCATTCGGATCGGGAAGGACGAATTCGGGCGGAGCGCGAGCCTATCTTGGAACCCGACCGCCGGAAAGGGAACGCGATCTGGTCGCCGCGGTCAGGCGTGCTCGCCGACGCGCACGATCTTCAACGTGTTGGTGCCGCCCGCCTGCCCCATCGGCTCGCCGACAGTCAGCACGATGAGATCCCCGCGCCGCACCACGCCCTTGTCGAGCAGCAGCTTCTCCGCGGCGTCCAGCGACGCATCGCGGTCGGCCAGCGTGGGAAAGTGAAGCGGGCGGACGTTGCGGTACAGCGCGAGGCGCCGTGCCGTGGCGACGCTGGCCGTCAGCGCGTAGATCGGAATGTCGACGTCGTGCCGGCTCATCCACAGCGTCGTCGAGCCCGACTCCGTCAGCGCGCAGATCGCCGCGCACCGCAGGTGATACGCGGTGAAGAGCGCGCCATAGGCGATCGACTGGTCGACGCGGCTGAAGGTGCGGTTGACGAACTGCAGGTCGAGCTCGACCTGCTCGGAGCGGTCGGCCTCGGCGACGATCGAGGCCATCGTCTCGACCACCTCGACCGGGTACTTGCCGGCGGCCGTTTCCGCCGACAGCATCACGGCATCCGTGCCGTCCAGGACCGCGTTGGCCACGTCGCTCACCTCGGCCCGGGTCGGCACCGCGTTGATGATCATCGACTCCATCATCTGCGTGGCGGTGATCGCGACCTTGTTCGCCTCGCGCGCCATCTTGATCATGCGTTTCTGCAGCGCGGGGACGGCGGCATTGCCCACCTCCACCGCGAGGTCGCCGCGCGCGACCATGATGCCGTCGGCGGCCTCGATGATCTCGCGCAGCAGCGGAATCGCCTCGGCGCGCTCGATCTTCGCGATGATCTGCGGCCGGATCCCGTGCTTCTCGCCGGCGATCGTCGCCAGCTGGCGCGCCATCTCGACGTCGGTGCGGTTCTTGACGAAGGACACGGCGACGAAGTCCGCGCCGCACTGCATCGCGGTCTCGATGTCGCGCACGTCCTTGCCGGTCAGCGCGGGCGCCGAGAGGCCCCCGCCCTGCTTGTTGATGCCCTTGTTGTTCGACAATTCGCCGCCGATGCGGACGATCGTGTGGATCTCGGTCGCCGCCACCCGCTCCACGTCGAGCACGATCAGGCCGTCGTTGAGCAGGAGCGTATCGCCCGCCTTCACGTCCTTCGGCAGGTCCTTGTAGTCGAGGCCGCAGCGCTCCGTGGTACCGAGATCGAGCTGCGCGTCGAGCACGAAGCGGCTGCCCGGCTTCAGCGTGACGCGGCCGCCCTCGAACTTGCCGACGCGGACCTTCGGTCCCTGCAGGTCCGCCATGATCGCCACGTCCACGCCGATGCGGGCGGACGCTTCGCGAACCAGCTGGGCGCGCTTCAGGTGGTCTTCCGCGGTGCCGTGGGAAAAGTTGAAACGAACGACGTCGACGCCGGCGGCGAGCATGCGCTCGAGCACGAGCGGGTCGCTCGAGGCGGGACCGAGCGTGGCGACGATCTTGGTGCTGCGTTGCATGGTCATATCCGATTCACTCGCGCGCGCACGAGATCGACCTCGTATGTCGTCAGTTCGATGGGGTTGCCGTCGCGGTCGTTGAAGTAGAGCGACAGCGACAGCGCGTGATCCTGCAGGTGCGGAGGCGAAGGACGCCTGCGCTTGTCGAACAGCGGCAACTGCGCCGCGCGCTTGTGGAACGAAACGAATGAGGTCCCGTCGACCCGCAGCGCCACGGTGGTGGCCTTGCCCGCGCGCTTGGTGTCCTCGAACAGCGCCAGGTGCGTCAGCCCGTCACCCGCGGTCAGCGTCAGCGGCCCGCCGATCTCGCGCGCCCAGCTGCCGAATCGCGCGTCCCTGCGAAAACCGAGAACGCTGCCGTACCACCGGGCCGCCTCGGCGCGGTCGCGGACGAACACGTGCACGTGATCGAGCCCGTCGACGCGGAACCGGGTCATGCCGCCCCCTTGGCGCTGCGCGTCGTCCCCGCGCGGGAGAATTTGCGCTCGAGGCGATCCCGCGCGCTCACTGGACGACCCTCCGCGCTTGCGCGTTCCGGGGCGAGCGCTTCGGAGCGGCCGTGCGCGCTCATGGGGCATACCCTCCGCGCTACGCGCTCCGGGGTGAGCGCTTCGGAGCGGCCGTGCGCGCTCATCGGACAACCCCTACGCGCTGCGCGCTCATGCAGCGCGCTTCTCGAGGATCTCGATGGCCGGAAGCGCCTTGCCCTCGAGGAACTCGAGGAAGGCGCCGCCGCCGGTGGAGATGTAGCTCACGCGGTCGCCGATGTGGTACTTGGCGATGGCGGCCAGCGTGTCGCCGCCGCCCGCGATGGAGAACGCGCCGTTGGCGGTCGCTTCGGCGACGGCCAGCGCGAGCTGGTGCGTGCCGTCGGCGAACGCGTCGAACTCGAACACGCCGATCGGCCCGTTCCAGATGATCGTGCCGGCGGTGCGGATGATGTGGCTGAGCGCCATCGCGCTGGACGGACCGATGTCGAGAATCATCTCGTCCGGATGGACGTCGTCGGCACGGCGAACGGTGGCAACCGCGGTCGCCGAGAACTCCTTCGCGACCACGACATCGATGGGCAGCGGCAGCGTTGCGCCTTTCGCCGCAAGGGTCGCCAGCACTTTCTTGCACTCCGGCACGAGGTCCGGTTCGGCGAGCGACTTGCCGATGGAAAATCCCTCGGCGAGCAGGAACGTGTTGGCGATGCCCCCGCCCACGATCAGCTGGTCGACCTTCTGCGCCAGGTTGTTCAGGATGGTCAGCTTGGTCGACACCTTCGAACCCGCCACGATGGCCACCAGCGGGCGCTTCGGATTGCCGAGCGCGCGCGACAGCGCATCGATCTCCGCCGCCAGCAGCGGGCCCGCACACGCGATGGGCGCGTACTTGGCCATGCCGTGCGTGGTCGCCTCCGCGCGGTGGGCGGTGCCGAACGCGTCGTTGACGTACACATCGGCGAGCTTCGCCATCTTCTGCGCGAGCTCGTCGGCGTTCTTCTTCTCGCCTTTGTTGACGCGGCAGTTCTCGAGCAGCACGACCTGGCCCGGCTGCACCTGCACGCCATCGACCCAGTTCGCCACGAGCGGCACCGGCCTGCCGAGCAGTTCGGCCAGCCGCTTTGCCACCGGGGCGAGCGAATCCTCGGGCTTGAACTCGCCTTCGGTCGGACGACCGAGATGCGACGTCACCATGACCGCGGCGCCGGCGTCGAGTGCCTTGCGGATGGCCGGCACGGAGGCACGCACGCGCGTGTCCTCGGTGATGTTGCCCGCGTCGTCCTGCGGAACGTTGAGATCGGACCGGATGAAGACACGACGGCCGGCGAGTTGGCCGCTGGCGGCCAGTGAATCGAGGGTATTGACGCGCATGAACGGAGGGATCTGCTTGAGTACCGCGCGTTGCGCGCGGCGAGACGGGAGTTGGCATTATACGAGCCGCTCCCCCAAGGACTGCCCGTGCGCGCCTTCAAAATGTCCCCCGCCGAGCGCGTCGCCGTCGGCCTCGCGCTGGCACTGCTCGTGCTCCACGCGCTGGCCCCCGGCGAGTCTCTCGAGTACCAGCGGCATCGGCTCGCGCTCGAGCCGTGGCGCGCATTGACCGGGCACCTCGTTCACATCAACTGGCCGCACGCCCTGGTGAACGCGGCAGCGCTCTGGGTCGTGGCGCGTCTGTACGCGGAGGATCTCGGTTGGCGGCGGCAGCTGGTCGCGCTCTTCGTGTCGGCGCTGGCGATCAGCGGCGCGCTGGCGTTCGCCTACCCTTCGATCGAGTGGTATCGGGGCCTGTCGGGCGCCCTGCACGGCCTGTTCTTCGCGGGTGCGACGACCTGGCTGCTGTCCGAAAGGCCGCGTACGTTCTCGCGCCTGTGGATGCCGGCCGCGCTCCTCGTCGGCGGCTGGATCAAGGTCGTGCTCGAGCAGCCGGGCGGTGCGACGACGCCGCATGCCGACTGGCTCGGCGCGGCGATCGTCCCGCAGGCGCACCTCGTCGGCGCCGCCTGCGGGACCCTGCTGGGCGCGCTATTCGCGCGGGCGTATCCGCGCGCCGAAAAGGAGCGCGGCCAGCAGTAGAAGCTGACCGAGCGGGAGCGCGCCGCCGCCACCGCCACCGCTGGGCGCCACCACGCTGACCACCGCTTCGGGCGAAGTCACGGTGCCGAGCGGGTTGGATACCGTGACCGAGAAGCGCGCGCCGCTGTCGGCCAGGCCGAGCGGCAGCGTCGTGTAGGACGCCCCGTTCGCGCCGGGGATGTCGATACCGTTGCGCCTCCACTGGTAAGTCAGGTTGGGGGCGCCGGCCGCGGACACGGAGAACGTGGCCGCCTGGCCTTCGGTGACGGTGATGCTCTGCGGCGCGTTACAACGATCGGCGGGCGCTCCCTGCGCGGCGCTGATCGACCGCGGCAGAGGCGTCCAGCAGTCCTGCCCCGCACAGTCCGGCAAAGGACCGCCGGCCGCGCAGGCACTGTTTGCAGGAAACGGGCGAACCGTGTTCACGAGGAAATCGCGGATCTCCGCCGCGCGTGGCGGAAGGCCGGATCGACTTGATCAACGCGGCGACCCCGGCCACGTGCGGCGTTGCCGCGCTCGTCCCCGTGAACCCGCCATAGCCGGGCCCGATCGTCCTTGCGAATCGCTGCTGGACGGCGTGGTGGCGCCGAACAGCAAGGTCGACCAGATGTAGTACCCGTTCCAGTTCGGGTCGTCGGTGCGGCCGCCGGCCCGAGTTGCACTGGGGAACCGCCACCGGGAGCGCTGATGGCCGTCGCGGCGCCGATGTTCGCGTAGTCCGCGTTCTCGCCATTGATCGTATGCGCGGTGACGGCGATCGTCCCACTGCAGTTGGCCGGGGAGATCAAGGCCGTGTTGCTCTCATTGCCGGTGGCGGCGATCACGACCGAGCCAGCGGCGAGAGCGGCGTCAATCGACCCCTGCATCGTCACCGTATTGACGCACGGTTCCGAGCCGCCCAGGCTCAGGCTGATCACGCGCGCCGGGGTCGGGTTCAGCGGGACGCCGGGAACCGGGAGCCCCGCAGCCCAGCGTATCGCTTCGGCGATATCCGAGAGCGAGCCACCGCACTCGGCCGAGGGCCCGGATCGGCTGGACCCGAACGTTCCACGCGATGCCGGCGATGCCCAGGTTGTTGTTCGCCGTGGCCGCGGCGATGCCCGCCATGTGCGTGCCATGCCAGCTGCTGCTCTGCGGTCCCGGGACTGCCGTCGTCGCAGAAATCCGGATACAGCGCTTCTTCCGCCGTCGTCACCCAGTCTCCCGGGTCCGTCGGGTCGGGATCCCGGCCATCACCGTCGTTCGCGACGAAGTTCAACGGAACGCTTCCCGCGCCGACGTCCGACGAGATGAAGTCGTAGCCGGCGACGAAACGTCCAGCCGGCGTATACGGCGCCGGCACGTCAACACCGTTCAGGTCGGGATGGTTGACGATGCCGGTGTCGATGACGGCCAGGACCACGGCATTGCCGCCACCCTTGCTCACGTCCCAGGCGGACGGCAGGTTCGCGCCCCCCGTGGCCGTCGCCGACTTCGAGCCGTTGCCGCTCAGCAAGGCGCCGGTGTAGGTCGACGTCGGCGCGAAGAGATTCCACTGCCATTCGCCGAAGCGCGGGTCGTTCGGCACCGCAAGCTTTCTTCATCCTGATGTCCGGTTCCGCGTACTCGACGTCCGGATCGTTCGCCAGCTGGGCGGCGACGGCCTTCGCCTGCGACAGCGGCATCGGTGCACCGAGCGCCATCAGTGAAGCACCGCCCGCGAGGTCTCGCACGTGCGCGATCCCGAGCCCGGTGGTGCTCTGAAGCTTCTGGATCCGGGCAGTTCCGGCCGACTGGAGGGTGGCCGCTGGAGCGCCGTCCCGGAACTTCACGATCATCCGGTGCACCACCTGCTCGGCCGGTGCCCTGGCCGGGGCCGCCACGCCCTGCAGCAGTGCCTGCTTGGGCGTGAGCGTCGGTGCGGAGCCGGCGATGGTCGCGCTGGCAATCGACGCGACTGCCGCAAGAGCGAGGACCACGTAACGCATCGCCATGTGATTGTTCCCTGCCGGCTTCAGCCGCTTATTGGATCTTCATCATCGAGTCGCGCTCGACGTACTGGAACGCGTTCGAGGCACGCAGCCGTTCGACCAGCGCAGGCACCTCGTCGCGCGTGGCCGGTGCGGTCAGATGCAGGATGTGGGCGTCGCCCGCCATCGGCCGGACGTAGCGTACCCCGGCGCTCCGACCGAGTGCCTGCCGGGCGGCGGCGAGGACCGTCCCTGAGTCCGACGCGTTCCAGGGCTTGACGATCACGGCGGCGACGACCGGAGCGCTGCCGGGATCGTCCGCAACAGCCGCACACGCCCCGAGGAGCGAAAGGACGGAGCCGATCAGCACGGCTGGAATGACGCGAGGCAACATAAACGGTCGAAGTCCCTGAAAGCAGGAAGTGAACACGCTCCTACCAACGTCCGCACCCGCGGAACGGTGCACTGCGCGGCGCAGAGGCAACCGGACTAGCCTTCGTCGCAAGCATGAAAAAAGCGCCCGTCGGGGGCGCTCTTTTCGGCGAAGACGGCTGCCTTACTTCGCGGCCATCAGCGCAACTGTCGTGTCGAGCATCCGGTTCGAGAAACCCCACTCATTGTCGTACCAGGACGAAACCTTCACCAGGCGACCGGCGACCTTGGTGAGCGTCGAGTCGAAGATGGACGAGCGCGCGTCATGGTTGAAGTCGCTCGAAACCAGCGGGTCGGCGTTGTAGCCGAGGACGCCCTTGAGCGGGCCCTCGCTCGCCGCGGCCTTCATGATGCCGTTGACCTCGTCCACCGTCGTGTCACGCGCGGCAATGAACGACAGGTCGACGATCGACACGTTGATGGTCGGCACACGGATCGCATAGCCGTCCAGCTTCCCGTTCAGCTCGGGCAGCACGAGGCCGACGGCGGCCGCTGCGCCGGTCTTCGTCGGAATCATGTTCTGCGCCGCAGCGCGGGCACGCCGCAGGTCCTCGTGATAGACGTCGGTCAGTACCTGGTCGTTGGTATACGCGTGAATGGTCGTCATCAGGCCAGTGACCAGGCCGATCTTGTCGTTCAGCGGCTTGACCAGCGGCGCCAGGCAATTGGTGGTGCAGGACGCGTTGGAAATCACCGTATGCGAGGACTTCAGCGTGCCCTGGTTCACGCCGTAGACCACCGTCGCGTCGACGTCCTTGCCGCCGGGCGCGGAGATGATGACCTTCTTCGCGCCGCCCTTCAGGTGCGCCGACGCCTTCTCCTTGCTCGTGAAGAAGCCCGTGCACTCGAGCACAACGTCGACACCGAGGGCGCCCCACGGCAGTTCGGCCGGGTTCCGGTTCGCCAGCACCTTGATGCGGTCGCCGTTGACGACCATCGAGTCGCCATCGACCACGACCGTGCCGGGGAACGGGCCGTGCGCCGTGTCGTACTTCGTCAGGTGCGCATTCGTCTTCGGATCGCCGAGATCGTTGATGGCGACGATCTGGATGTCGTGCTTCTTGCCGCCCTCGTAGTGGGCGCGGAGGATGTTGCGGCCGATGCGGCCATAGCCGTTGATGGCGATCTTGATGGTCATTTCTTTCCCTTGGCGATGACTGCATTCACCGTGGCAACGAGGTTGTCCACGGTCAACCCGAAATGCTTGTAGACGGCCGGGGCCGGGGCGGACTCGCCGAAGCGGTCGACGCCGAGCACGGCGCCGCTGGCCCGGACGTATTTCCACCAGAAGTCGGTCACGCCGGCTTCGATGGCAATCCGCGGCAATCCCTCAGGCAAAACGGTTGCCTTGTAGGCGGCCTCCTGGCGGTCGAAAACGGTGGTCGAAGGCATCGACACCACCCGGACCGCGATCCCCTGTCCCGCCAGCGCCTTCTGCGCCTCAACCGCGAGCGGAACTTCCGAGCCGGTGGCGATCAGCACCGCCTGCGCCTTCTTCAATCCGCCGGGCGCTTCGGCGAGCACATACGCGCCGCGCCGGATGGCGCCCGCATCGACATCGCGCGGCGTGAACGGCACGGCCTGGCGCGACAGCGCGAGAGAGGTCGGACCGTCCGTCCGCTCGATGGCCGCCGCCCAGGCGACCAGCGTCTCGGCGGTGTCCGCCGGCCGCCAGACGTCCATGTTCGGGATGAGTCGCAGGCTGGCGACGTGTTCCACCGCCTGGTGCGTCGGGCCGTCCTCCCCGAGTCCGATCGAGTCGTGCGTGAACACGAACACGACGCGCTGCTTCATCAGCGCCGCCATGCGCAGCGCGTTGCGGGCGTAATCCGAGAACACCAGGAAGGTGGCGACGAACGGAAGGAAGCCGCCGTGCAGCGCGGCGCCATTGGCGATGGCGCACATGCCGAACTCGCGGACCCCGTAGTTGATGTGGCGGCCGTTGAGCGCGTTCGGCCGCATCGCCGCGGCCTTGCTCCACTTGGTCAGGTTGCTGCCCGTGAGGTCCGCAGAGCCGCCCAGCATCTCCGGCAGCGCGGGCGCGAGCGCTTCGATCGCGAGTTGCGATGCCTTGCGCGTGGCCACCGCCTCGCGTTTCTCGCCGGCGGCGGCGAGCGCCGCGTCGAGCGTGGAACGGTATCGGGCCGGAAGCGCGGTGCTCAGGCGCCGCTCGAATTCGCCGGCTTCCTGCGGATAGCGCTCCGAGTAGGCGTGGAAGAGCCTCTTCCAGCCGGCCTCGCGCGCGGCCCCCGCGCGCCGGGCATCCCACGAGGCATACACGTCCCCGGGAACGAGGAACGGTTCGTGCGGCCAGCCCATGGCATCGCGCGTCGCGACGATTTCGCTTTCTCCCAGTGCCTCGCCGTGCGCCTTCTCGGTACCCGCGCGGTTCGGGGAGCCCTTGCCGATGATCGTCTTCGCAACGATGAGCGTGGGCTTGTCGCTGCTCCTGCTCTTCGCGATCGCGTGGTCCACCGCGTGGACGTCATGGCCGTCGACGGGGCCGATGACGTTCCACCCGTAGGCGCGAAAGCGTTGCGCGGTGTCGTCGGTGAACCAGTGCTCGACTTCACCATCGATCGAAATGCCGTTGTCGTCGTAGATCGCGACGAGCTTGCCGAGCTGCCATGTGCCGGCCAGCGAAGCGGCCTCGTGCGAAATTCCTTCCATCAGGCAGCCGTCGCCGAGGAACACGTACGTACGATGGTCGACGATCTCGAACCCGGGCCTGTTGAATTCCGCCGCGAGCAACTTTTCCGCCAGCGCCATTCCGACGGCGTTCGCGAAGCCCTGCCCGAGCGGTCCGGTCGTCGTCTCCACGCCGGGTGTCATGCCGTGCTCGGGGTGCCCGGGCGTGCGGCTGTGCATTTGCCGGAAGTTGCGGACTTCACTCATTGGCAAGTCGTAGCCGGTCAGGTGCAGCAGCGCGTAAAGCAGCATCGAGCCGTGGCCGTTCGAGAGCACGAAACGGTCGCGGTTGGCCCAGTGCGGATTCGCCGGGTTGTGCGACAGGTGCCGGCCCCACAACGCGACGGCGATCTCCGCCATGCCCATCGGCATGCCGGGATGGCCCGAGTTCGCCTTCTGCACGGCATCCATCGCCAGCGCGCGGATCGCGTTGGCCATTTGCACCGTGCTTTTATCGGAGAGCGCACCCGGCGCGGGAGAATCGTTCATTGGGAGCCAGTCAGGGCGATGAGTGTCGGAATGCCGGAACGGAACCGCCCGAGAAACGTGAGGCAGCGGCGCCTGCGGGAAAACGCGAATTTTAGCAAAGGGGCACCGCCTGCCCGTCCCTGTAGCGCCATCGGTGACGGTCTTCACGCGCTTGATCCTCGCCGGTGCGCCGCCAGCTATGCGAAGAGGAGAAAGCCGAGCTTTCGCTCCACGCCGGCAACGGCTCGCTCGGAAGTTGAAGATTCAAATCGCGCGCGATTTGGGCTACCATTCCACGCTTTACCAAATTCGATCCGGAAACAGGACGCAACGGGCGCCCGAGTCGCGGCAACGACAGTACCAACGCCGCGCACGAAGGCAACGAGCCGCTAGGCAGCATCTTCCCGCCAAAGCCAGCAGGGGCAGCGCAAGCTGCATTGACTCGCGTGCCGCGCCACAGCGTGCGAGTCCCGGATCGTGGGGTTGCGACGCAAGTCGCGATTCAGGTCGATATGGGCGGACCTGCTGGGGGACGAAGATGCAAGGCCTTCACCTGACTGGCGATCTGTTCGAATGCGGCTGCAGCGCAGCCTTGCTGACGGATCTAGAGAATCTTTCCACGCTGTGCCGGAATGCGACGAACGACGCGAAGCTGACGATCGTCGACGAGAAGTGGCACGTCTTTCCCGACTGGAACGAGCAACCCGGCGGGATCACCGGCACCATCCTGCTCGCCGAGTCGCACCTTGCGATCCACACGTGGCCCGAGCGCCGCGGGGTGACGCTGGATGTCTACGTCTGCAACTTCACGGCTGACAACACCGGCAAGGCCGAGCAGTTGTTCGATGCGCTGATGATGGCGTTCCGGCCGAAGAGCGAGGTCGTGAACCGCATCACCCGCGGCGACCTCGCCGAGGACGCTGCGATCGCGGCGGCCGGGAAGTCGCAGCACACTGGCAGCGAGACGCCCGCCGTCGTGCGGGGCAACTTCATTTTCGACTGGCTGAACGCGCATTCCGGCTACGGTTACACCTCGACCGAAAAGCTGGAGGAAATCCAGACGCCCTTTCAGCGCGTCGAGGTCTACGACACTCGGCAGTTCGGGAAACTGTTCCGCCTCGACGGCCGCCTGATGACATCCGAGGGCGACGAGTTCTTCTATCACGAGTGCATGACGCACCCGGCCGCGCTCGCGCATCCGAACCCCGAGTCGATTCTCGTGATCGGCGGCGGCGACGGCGGCTCGTCGGAGGAACTGTTCAAGCATCCGGGCGTCAAGCGCATCGTGATGGCCGAACTCGACCCGGTCGTCATCGACATTTCGAAGAAGTGGCTGGGCGCGATCCACAAGGGCGTGTTCGACGATCCGCGGCTCGAGGTGAAGATCGGCGACGGTTTCGACTACGTGAAGTCGGCGTCCGAACGCTTCGACATGATCGTGCTCGATCTCACCGACCCCGATACGCCGGCCTTTCACCTGTACTCGGAAGAATTCTTCCGCATGTGCCAGCGCATCCTCAAGCCGGGCGGGATGCTGACGCTGCATCTCGGCTCACCGGTGTACCAGGCGGAAACCGTCCGGAAGAACGCGGCGAACCTGCGCAAGGTGTTCCGCCACGTTGCACCGATGTCGCTTTTCATCCCGCTCTACGGTTCGCTCTGGTGCCTCGCCGTGGCAAGCGACTCGATCGACCCGCGCGCGCTGTCGAACGAAACGCTCGCACAGCGGATGAACGACCGCCGGATCGAAGGACTCCGTTACTACTACCCCGGGCTGCATCAGGCGCTGTTCGCGCTGCCGCTGTTCGCGCAGGAACTGACGCAGCCGCCGAGCTCCGCCGCTGGCAGCACCCCGCGCGTGCCGCAGCTGCGCGCGGCGTGAAGCGGGCATAGGCCGACACCGGGCCGGCGCATGCCGGCCCTTTTTCTTCCAGGACGCGACGTGGCTGATCCGCGCTTCTTCCTCGACGCCGAACTGGCCGCCGGCGCCACGATCGACCTGCCGGGCAGCATCGCGCATCACGCGACCCGCGTACTCCGTCTGCGCGACGCCGATCCGATCGTGCTGTTCAACGGCCGCGGCGGTGAGTATCAGGGCCGTTTGACGGCGCACGGAAGCCGTGCCGAACTCATCGCCCACGTCCCGGTCGAGCGCGAGTCGGCGATCGCGGTGACGCTGCTGCAGGCGTGGATCGCCACCGACAAGCTGGAATGGGTCGTGGAGAAGGCCGTCGAACTCGGGGTTGCCAGCGTCGTCCTCGTGCCGGCGCGACGCAGCGTCGTGCAACTCGAGGGCACGCGACTGGCGAAACGGATGGCGCGCCTTCGCGAGATCGTGGTCGCGGCGTGCTGCCAGTGCGGGCGGAATCGGGTGCCGGACATCGAGGAGTGCGCTGACCTGAGCGAGGGCCTGCTCCGTGCCGCATCGAATGCACTTGGAGTGGTGCTGCAGCCAGACGCCGCGGAGCCGCTTGCCGATCTGGCGCGCTCTGCTGCCGCATCGTTCGCCATCGCGGTCGGCCCCGAGGGAGGCTTCGATGCGGCCGAACTCGCGCTCGCCGCGCGCGCCGGATATCGCACGGTGCGCCTCGGGCCACGCATTCTCCGCACGGAAACCGCGGGGCTCGCGGCGCTGTCTACACTGCAGGCCAGCGTCGGCGATTTTCGCTGACCGTTCACCTACACGACATCAATCACACCGGAGAAGATTCATGGGACTGCTCGATTCCATACTCGGCAGCGCACTCGGACATGGCGCAGGCGGCGAGGGAAACCAGGGCGCTGCGGCGCTGATGCAACTCGCCCTGCAACTGCTCGCCGGTAATGCCGGCGGGGCCGGCCAGAGTGGCGGCGGGCTGACGGATCTGCTGCGGCAGTTCCAGCAGGCCGGCCTCGGCTCGCAGGCGGATTCGTGGGTCGGCACCGGGCAGAACATGCCGATATCGCCCGACCAGTTGCTGCAGGTCTTCGGGCGCGGCCGCGTCGAACAGATGGCCGCTTCCACCGGACTGGACGTCGATCAGGTGTCGAACGGACTGTCGGATCTGCTGCCGCAACTGATCGACCGCGTCACTCCGCAGGGACAGGTGCACGAAGCCGGGCTCGAAGACGCACTGGCCGACCTGTCGCGCATGCTGCCGCGCTAGCGGTAGAACACGCGGAACGGCACACCGCCTTCCGCGTAGTGGTCCGCCACGTCGCGAAATACGTCAAGCAGGGCGTCACGCTCCTCGACGCCGAAGCGTTCCGTGTACGGGAGAGGATCGAGCACGACGACCGCCCCCTTGTCCACCGGCCATGTCTCTTCGTCCGTCAGGGAGTCGTACAGCGCGTCGAGGTTCGCGCCGAACCAGGCGGGAAGATTGAACGCGTGACCGAGCATCCGCATTGCGGAGGGCTTGTCCTTGCAGCCCGACAGATCCGCGAGGACGAAACGCTGACCGGCGTCTTTCGACCAGGCGCGCAGGCTTTCCACGTTGAGGCCGCGCAGCGACCGCACGCACTGGCCCGGCAGGTCGTCCAGCCGTTCGATGTGCCGGGCTTTCATTCGCGGATCCGCCTGAACGTGTTGTAGTGGTCGTCGGTGTAGTAGTACTCACCGCTGGTTGCCGGATCGCGTGCGGCTCCGCGTCCTGCGACGATGCGCCGTGCACCGCGATCGCGCGAGTGGGGCGTCTTCACAGTGTATTCCGTGTAGTACCCGCGCGACTGCGGCGGCAACTGCTTCTCGCGATTGCCGAAGACCGTGGCGTCCTTCCTGTACGGAAAGGGGCCGCCGCGCTTGATCAGCGCAAGGGTCTCCTGGGCCTCGGCCGGAAGCTCGTCGATGCGGACTTCGGCCGTCGCTGAAGCAACGTCGCGCGCGCCGGCGGGCGCCGTGCCGAGCAGGGCGACCGCCGCGAACAGCAGGACGCGGAGCAAGCGCATCGCTACAGCAGCTCGGGCTGCCGCACGGAGTTCGCCTCGAGCACGGTCAACGCAGTCATGTTCACGATGCGACGCACCGTGGCCGACGGCGTGAGGATGTTCACGGGCCTGGCCGCGCCGAGCAGGATCGGCCCGATCGCGATGTTGTTGCCTGCCGTGGTCTTGAGCAGGTTGTACGAAATGTTGGCCGACTCGATGTTCGGGCAGACGAGCAGGTTCGCGTCTCCCTTCAACGTCGAAAACGGCATGAGCGAGCGGCGGACGCCTTCGTCCACCGCGGAGTCGGCGTGCATCTCGCCGTCGATCTCGAGCTCGGGCGCCTGCTCGCGGACGAGGGCCAGCGCGCGCCGCATCTTCAGCGCCGACGGGCTGTCGCTCGAGCCGAAATTCGAATGCGACAGCAACGCGATCTTCGGCAGGATGCCGAGGTGCTTCATCTGCTCCGCCGCCATGATCGTGATTTCGGCGAGCTGCTCCGCGGTCGGATCGAGATTGACGTGCGTATCGACCAGCGCGAGCTGCCTTCCCTGCAGCATGACGATGTTCATTGCCGCGTATTCGCCGACGCCGGGCCGCTTCCCGATCACCTGGTCGATGTACGCCAGGTGCTGGCCATGGGTGCCGAAGGTTCCGCAGATCATGCCGTCGGCGTCACCCTTGTGGATCATCATCGAGCCGATCAGCGTGAGCCGGCGGCGCATCTCCAGCCTGGCGTACTGCAGCGTGATTCCCCGCCGCGCGGCCAGCCGGTGATACGTTTCCGCGTAGTCCCGATAGTGCGGATCGGACTCCGGATTGATCAGCGAGAAGTCGACGTTCGCCCGCATGCGCAGGCCGAACCGCTCGAGGCGCTTGTCGATCACCGCGGGCCGGCCGATCAGGATCGGCGCTGCAAGCTTCTCGTCGACCACCACCTGCACGGCACGCAGCACACGCTCTTCCTCACCCTCGGCGAACACGATGCGTGACTTGCCGCCGGAAGCCACCGCGCTTTTCGCGGTCGCGAAGATGGGCTTCATGAACGTGCCGGAGTGATAGACGAACTGCTGCAGCTGGTCCCGGTAGGCGTTCATGTCCGCGATGGGGCGGGTCGCGACGCCGCTGTCCATCGCCGCGCGCGCCACCGCCGGCGCGATGCGCGTGATAAGACGCGGATCGAACGGCTTCGGAATCAGGTACTCCGGGCCGAACCTCAGGTTGGTGATTCCATAGGCGGAGGCCACCACGTCGCTCTGCTCTTCCTGCGCGAGCGCAGCAATCGCCTCCACCGCGGCGACCTCCATCTGCGCGGTAATCGTCGTCGCTCCGACGTCCAGCGCACCGCGGAAGATGAACGGGAAGCACAGGACGTTGTTCACCTGGTTCGGATAATCGGTGCGGCCGGTTGCGATCACCGCGTCGTCGCGCACCGCCTTGACCAGCTCCGGCATGATTTCCGGAGTGGGGTTGGCCAGCGCAAGGATCAGCGGACGCGCCGCCATCGTCTTCACCATCTCCTGCTTCAGCACGCCGCCGGCGGACAAGCCGAGGAAGATGTCGGCGTCCTGGATCACTTCCGCCAGCTTCCGCGCCGAGGTCGGCTGCGCAAAGCGCGCCTTGTCGTCGTCCATCAGGACCGTGCGGCCCTGGTACACCACGCCTTCGATGTCCGTCACCCAGATGTGCTCGCGTGGCAGGCCGAGTTCGACCAGCAACTGCAGGCACGCAAGGGCCGCCGCGCCGGCCCCGCTCGTCACGAGTTTCACCTTCCTGATGTCCTTGCCGACGACCTTCAGGCCGTTCAGCACCGCGGCGCTGACGATGATCGCGGTGCCATGCTGGTCGTCGTGGAAGACGGGGATCTTCAGGCGCTCGCGCAGCTTGCGCTCGACATAGAAGCATTCCGGCGCCTTGATGTCCTCGAGGTTGATGCCACCGAACGTGGGTT
Organism: uncultured beta proteobacterium; assembly: GCA_963726405.1. Taxonomy (GTDB): domain Bacteria; phylum Pseudomonadota; class Gammaproteobacteria; order Burkholderiales; family Burkholderiaceae_F; genus JAOUJD01. Next base: position 167,082 of record CAVSCF010000005.1, read on the forward strand.
CGAGCGCGGCAATGACCTCGATCAGCTTGTCGGGGTCCAGCTGGTTCACCTCGATGTCGAACACGTCGATCCCGGCGAACTTCTTGAAGAGGACGGCCTTGCCCTCCATCACCGGCTTGGCGGCCAGCGGTCCGATGGCGCCGAGGCCCAGCACCGCGGTGCCGTTCGTCACCACGCCGACCAGGTTGGCGCGCGCGGTGTAGCGCGCCGCTGTCGACGGATCCGCATGGATCGCCTCGCACGCCGCGGCCACCCCGGGTGAGTACGCCAGCGCCAGGTCGCGCTGGTTGACCAGTTGCTTCGTTGGAGCGATCGAAATCTTCCCGGGCGTCGGCTTCTCGTGATACTCGAGCGCCGCCCGGCGCAGGTCGTCGTGATCGGATGCCATGGTTTCCCGGAAAGGGGTGTCGGTCGACGATTATCGCCGCCCACCGCTTCCGTGCCGGTGACGGAAGGTCGCGCCAAGGGACCGTGACCTTCTCGAAATTGACCTAGACAAACTATTGACTTTCTCGGTCAGGTTTGTACACTTGCGCCATTGCACAGGCCCATCAAACGGCCTGAACGCGACAAACCTTCGGTCGGCGCTCTCCTCCCTCCCTCTCAGGCCAACTCAGGTGCGTTCAGGCGGATGGGTCTTTTTTTGTCTACGCCAAACGGAATAGTGGGCGCTGACATCGAGCCAGCCAGCCCGGCGAGGGGGCCCGACTAGAATCCAGCGTCCCCCAAGAGACGCACATGCCACGTATTGCCGACCGGACGACCCTGATCGAGCCTTTCTATGTGATGGAGGTCGTCAAGGAGGCAGCGGAGCTCGCCGCCACCGGCCGGTCAGTCATCCACCTTTCGATCGGCGAGCCGGATTTCACGGCCCCCGAACCGGTGCGACGCGCCGCAATCGCAGCCATCGAGCGCGGCGAGACCCAGTACACGAGCGCGCTCGGCCTGCAGCCGCTGCGGGAACGGATCGCGCAGTGGTATGACACGCGCTTCGGGTGCACGGTCGATCCGGGCCGGGTCGTCATGACGGCCGGCGCGTCAGGTGCGCTCCTCCTGGCGTGCGCTGCGTTGCTCGAGCGCGAAGCCGAGTTGCTGATGCCCGATCCAAGCTACCCGTGCAACAGGCACTTCGCGACTGCGCTCGGCGGTCGCGCGCGACTGGTGCCGTGCGGGCCGGAACAGCGCTTTCAACTGACCGCCGCCGATATCGAGTCCAACTGGACCCTCGCCACGGGCGGCGTTCTCGTCGCCTCGCCGTCCAATCCGACCGGAACCTCCATCGACCCTGCGGTCCTGGCCGCCTTGATCGATGCCGTGAGGTTCCGCAACGGCTTCCTGATCAGCGACGAGATCTACCAGGGGCTGTCCTACGGGCATGCGCCAACGAGCGCATTGCAGGCGAGCGACGAGGTGGTCGTCATCAACAGCTTCTCGAAGTATTTCAGCATGACGGGATGGCGGCTCGGCTGGATCGTGGCACCCGCGGCCCTGGTGCCCGTGCTCGAGAAGCTGGCGCAGAACCTGTATATCTGCCCGTCGACGATTGCCCAGCAGGCCGCCATGGCGTGCTTCGATGAGGCCTCGATCGCCGTCTATGAAGAGCGCCGCGCAGAATTCCAGCGGCGACGGGACTTCCTGCTGCCGGCGCTCGACGCGTTGGGCTTCCGTGTGCCGGTTGCGCCGGATGGCGCGTTCTATGTCTACGCGGACATCAGCCGCTTCGCGGACGACAGCTTCGCCTTCGTGCGTAACCTGCTGCGGGCGACCGGAGTGTGCCTCGTGCCTGGCAAGGATTTCGGCCGCGCGGCACCGGAGCGGTACGTGCGGCTTTCATACGCCACCTCGCTCGACCGCCTCGAGGAGGCCGTCGAGCGGATGCGCCGCTACCTGCGCTGAGCGTCAGGAATTTCGGTCGTTGCCGGCAGGGGTGGTCACACGGGCCTGGGGCCCGGCCCCGACCGCCTGCAACCCCGCTTCCACGGGCTTGGACTGCGCTGGAGCCGCTGCCGCGCGCGATGCCGCAATGGCAGCGTCGACCTTTCCGCTCGCCGCCAGCTGCAGGCGAGCGCGCTCACCCAGAACCTTCGCACCGTAGCCACCGTCGTCGGCCGCGTTGCCGGCACCGACGTAGAGCTGCAGGCCGCGTTCGAGGGAACCGCCGCGGCTGATGAGTTCATGCAGGATCGCCGAGCCGACCTTCATGTTGGCGATCGGATCGAGCGCCGCGAGATCGCCGCCGTGTTCCGCGAAGCGCTCGGCGTGGACGCGGGTCATGACTTGCATGAGGCCCTGCGCGCCCATGGGGCTTGCCGCGAACGGGTTCAACCCGGACTCGATCGCCACCACCGACAGGATCAGCAGCGGGTCGAGCTTCTGGTCCTGACCGATCTCGAAGGCATTGGCGACCAGCATGCGGGCCGCCCCGTCGGCGACGCGATAGCGCCGTGCCAGATACTGCACGACGAACTTCTGCCGGGGATCCGCGGCGACAGGCCGGGCCGCCGGCTCCTGCGACAGCTCCTCCTCCGCTTCAGCCGGCTGCGCGTCGGCGGTGGAGATGAACGGGATGGACGACGGAAGCAGATCAGCCAGTTGGCTGCGCGCCTCGTCATTGCTGATAACCGCGGCTACTGCGAGGAGGGCCGTGCATCCGGTCAGCGTGACGACCAGTCGAGCCGTCGCCATTGCACCGTCGCGCACGTCGCGCAGGAAGTCCAGCCAAGCAAAGCCGGCAGCCCTCGTGATCCTCAGCGCATAATTCGTGGCTTGTGACATTGCGTGCCTCCTTATGCTGGAACGGCCGGTGGTCTTACGACCGCAGGTCGCCATTCACAGGTTGGAACGTTGACCGGATGGCTCCACGTGCTTCTCCGGCCGCTTTTTTCCGCCGCTGGGCCAGATCGATCCGGCCCCTGCATGGCTTGGTTCGGGTGGAACAGAAGTTCCAAAAGAGCAATGACGGAGCCCGAACTCCGCCGTGGTCCCTCCAGCGATCCCTTGAGAGCGGCAGTATGTTGCACCGCACACGGGAGGGGTTGGTCGCCTGTATGGCTGTAGTCAATTGTAGGGGTACGAGCCTCTCGGTCAACCCGACTAACACGTATGCCCCCGCCATATCGAGGGCCATTTTTCCGCCCATTACGGGCGAATTTAGGGCGCCGTTCCGAGAAAAAGGCGTCTCCCCAATGGGTTATCGCGTGCCGACCGATTTTGTGTCAGTACTCACTACTCTAATAGCCGTCCGTCGTTCGGACGGCCGTCACGTATGAAATACGCGGATCTGAGGGACTTCCTCGCCCAGCTTGAGCGGGTTGGCGAACTTCGACGGGTAGGCACCGAGGTCTCGCCGCGACTGGAAATGACGGAAATCTGCGATCGCACCTTGCGCGCCGGCGGTCCGGCCATCCTGTTCGAAAAGCCGAAGGGCCACGCGATGCCCGTCCTCGGGAACCTGTTCGGCACCCCGCGCCGGGTCGCCTGGGGCATGGGCGCCGAGGATGTCTCGGCACTCCGCGACGTAGGGGAACTGCTGGCGAGCCTGAAGGAGCCCGAAGCTCCCAAGGGCCTGCGGGATGCGTTCGGCAAGGTCGCCATGCTCAAGAGCGCTCTCTGGGACATGGCCCCTCGCCTGGTTCGCGGGGCGCCAGCGCAGGAAGTCGTGTGGGAAGGCAGCGCCGTCGACCTGGCCCGGCTTCCGGTGCAGACCTGCTGGCCGGAGGACGCCGGGCCACTGGTCACCTGGGGACTGGTCATCACCCGCGGACCGCACAAGAAGCGGCAGAACCTTGGCATCTACCGCCAGCAGGTGATCGGGCGCAACAAGCTCATCATGCGATGGCTCGCCCACCGCGGCGGCGCGCTCGACTTCCGCGACCACGCGCTCGCGAATCCGGGCACGCCCTTTCCGATTTCGGTGGCCCTCGGCGCCGACCCCGCCACCACGCTGGGTGCGGTGACGCCCGTCCCGGACTCGCTGTCGGAATACCAGTTCGCCGGCCTCCTGCGAGGCGCCCGGACCGAGATTACCCAGTGCATCGGCAACGGGTTGCAGGTGCCGGCCTCTGCGGAGATCGTCCTCGAAGGTCACATCCATCCGGATCCGGCCAATGCCGGTGGCGAACTGAGCGGCGCCAATCGCGGCTACGAGACCGCGCTCGAGGGGCCGTTCGGCGACCACACGGGTTACTACAACGAAGTCGAGCGCTTCCCGGTGTTCACGGTCGACCGGATCACGATGCGCCGGGAGGCGATCTACCACTCGACCTACACCGGCAAGCCGCCCGACGAACCGGCCGTCCTCGGCGTCGCGCTGAACGAAGTGTTCGTCCCGATCCTGCGGCGAACATTCCCCGAGATCGTGGACTTCTACCTGCCGCCCGAGGGGTGCAGCTATCGCATGGCCGTGGTGTCGATGCGAAAGCAGTACCCGGGACACGCGAAACGGGTGATGTTCGGCGTCTGGAGCTTCCTGCGACAGTTCATGTACACGAAGTTCATCGTCGTGACCGACGCCGACATCGACGTGCGCGACTGGAAGGAAGTGATCTGGGCGATCACTACGCGGGTCGACCCGGTCCGGGATACGGTGCTGGTCGACAACACGCCGATCGACTACCTCGACTTCGCGTCGCCGGTCTCGGGCCTCGGCAGCAAGATGGGCATCGACGCCACGAACAAGCTGCCCGGCGAAACGACGCGTGAATGGGGCCGACCGATCGCGATGGACGAGGCGACGAAGGCCCGGGTCGATGCGATCTGGCAGCAACTCGGACTGTAGGAGACACGATGGCCATCGAACGCAAGGCGATCCGCCGCGGCGGCATCAAGTCCGCCGGCTACGATCGCGGCAGCCGCATCCTCGAGATCGAATTCGACAACGGCTCGGTCGTCCAGCACACCGCCGTCGGCGAAGAGATCGCGCGACGGTTCCTCGCGAGTTCCTCGCCGGCCAGTGTCTACAAGGACACGATCCAGGAGGAGTTCACGATCAAGCGGATCAAGTAGCGCGATGGACTGGCCGGCGACAGGCGTCGCCGGGTCGCGGCGCCGTCAGAGGAAGAACAGCGTCGCCAGTCCGAGAAAGATGAACACGCCCATCGAGTCGGTCGTGAACGTGAGCAGCACCGACGACCCGATGGCCGGATCGCGGCCGGAGCGTTCGAGCATCATCGGGATGAACATGCCGACCAGCGAGCCGACCATCATGTTGAGCGTCATCGCGAGCAGCAGCGTCAGTCCGATGAGCCAGCCCTGCGGGCTGTCGCGATAGATGAACCAGGCGACCGAGCCCGCGATACCGCCCCACACCAGTCCGTTGAAGCCCGAGATCGCAATCTCCTTCAGCACAAGCCGGCGGGAATTGCCGGCCGTGACCTGGCCCAGAGCGATCGAGCGGATCATGAGCGTCATCGTCTGGTTGCCCGAGTTGCCGGCAATGCCCATCACCACGGTCATCAGCGTGGCAAGAGCGACGACCTTCTCGATCGTCCCCTCGAACTGGCCGATCACGCGCGAGGCGATGAAGGCGGTGCACAGGTTCACCGCCAGCCAGAGCCAGCGGTTCTTTGCCGATTTCCAGACCGTGGCGAAAAGGTCCTCGTCCTCGCGCAGGCCGACGCGGCCCAGGGCCGCCTCCTCGCCTTCTTCGCGAATGACGTCGACCACCTCGTCGACCGTGAGTCGCCCGACCAGGCGCCCCCGCTCGTCCACGACCGGCGCGGAAACCAGGTTGTAGCGCTCGAACGCCTGGGCCGCTTCGCCCGCCTCGTCCAGCGGCGAGAGCGTGAGCAGGTCCGTGCGCATCACCTTGCGCACCTCGGTGTCCGGTTCGTTGATCAGCAGCCGGTCGAGCGGAAGGCCGCCCTTGAGCACGTCATGACGATCGACCACGAAAACCTGGTCGGTGTGGTCGGGCAGTTCGTCGAAGCGACGCAGGTAGCGCAGCACCACTTCGAGGGTCACGTCCTCGCGGATAGTCACCATCTCGAAGTCCATCAGGGCGCCGACCGAGTCGTCCGGATAGGACATCGAGGCGCGCAACTGCGCGCGCTCCTCGGCCGTCAGTCCTTCCTGGATTTCCTCGACGACATCCGCGGGCAGATCGTCGGCGAGGTGCGCGATCTCGTCGGCCTCGAGGTTCTCGACGGCATCGACGAGTTCCTCGTGATCCATCGACGCGATCAGCGTTTCGCGGACCGCGTCGTTCACCTCCATCAGGATGTCGCCGTCGCGGTCCGCCTTGACGCAGTCCCACACCACCAGGCGGTCGTCGAGAGGAAGGGCCTCGAGGATGTACGCGATGTCCGCCGGATGCAGCCGGTCGAGAATCGCCTTGAGCTCGGTCAGGTGCTGCCGATGGACCAGCTGCTCGATCAGGGGCCTGCGATCTTCGGCCGGCGTCTGCTCGCGGTGCACCAGCGACTCGACGCGGTGCTGCTTGTCGAGCAGGTGCTGGACGCGGACGAGCGCACGCTGCGCGGCCTCCGGGTCGCGCGCGGGGGCGCCTTCCGGCGCCTCGCGGTCCAGCATGTCCTGCTCGCTCATCGCCTGGCTACTCCGCTGCTGCGCCTCCGCTCCCGCCAAACCACAAAAGGCGGTCGGATTGTAAGCGCCGAGAGCGTCGGCACCCGGGGCAACCGGGTGGAATCAGCGCGCGTTCATCCTAGGGGACGACGGCATCAGGCATGTAGCGTGCGATGCTGGCCGCCCGGCCGTCGAGATACGGACCGGAACGCACGCGACCGTACCGTTTCGGGTTCGGCAAGTAAGCGGCGAGACGGGCCGCCTGGTCCGGACCGAGCTGCGACGCGGCAACGCCGTAGTAGTAGCGAGCCGCGGCCTCCGCCCCGAAGATCCCCTCTCCCCACTCGACCACGTTGAGATAGACCTCGAGGATGCGACGCTTGTCCCACAGCGCCTCGATCATGTACGTGATGACCAGTTCCTGACCCTTGCGCACGTAGCTGCGGTCCGGGGAAAGGAAGAGGTTCTTCGCCAGTTGCTGGGTAATGGTCGAACCGCCCTTCGCCGGGCGGCCCCGCTTCGCGTTTTCCTTGTAGGCCTTCTCGATCGCCTCCCAGTCGACGCCCTCGTGCTCGCTGAAGCGGGCGTCTTCCGATGTGATCACGGCGCGTTTCAGGTGGAGGGAAATATTTCCGTACGGCACCCAGCGGTGCCTTAGCTCGGCCTTCGGATTCTTCTGGCGCAGCGCCGCTTCTTCACGCGACATGAACGAGGTCTCGCCGGGGTTGTTCCACTTCCACCAGGCGATCCATCCCAGGTACCAGAGCTGGACCGCGAGGACGACGAGCAGGGCTGCGACGAGCGCGCGCCCAGCCCAGCGCAGCGCCGTGCGCATCAGGGGCGGTTCCTCAACGGGTCGGCGCCGTTTCGTGCGCTTCGCGCGTCAGCAACTCGCGCAGTTCGCGGTACACCGCATTGGTGTCCGGGCGCACGCCACGCCATAACTGGAACGACTCGGCCGCCTGTTCGATCAGCATGCCGAGGCCGTCGACCACCTGCTTGGCGCCGCCTGACTTCGCAAGCTGCATGAAGGGCGTCGGGTCGGCGGCGTAGACGAGGTCGTAGGCCAGTTGGCAGTCGTCGAAGGTCTGCGGATCGATAGCCGGGGCTTCGTGGTGCAAGCCGGTCGTGGTGCCGTTGATGATCAGGTCGAAGTGCTCGGCAGGGATTTCGTCGAAGTGGATGGCCTCGACGCCGAACTCCTCCGCCAGTTCCTCCGCCCGCTGGTGCGAACGATTGGCGACTGCCAGCCAGCGGGGACTCGCATCGAGCAGCGAACCGAGCAGTCCGCGCACCGCGCCGCCCGCGCCAAGCACGAGCACCGCGCAATCGCCGAAGCCGAACTTGAGGCGCTCGGTGACGTCGCGGACGAAGCCGATGCCGTCCGTGTTGTCGCCGAGGATGGCGTCGCCATCGAACTTCAGCGTGTTCACTGCACCGGCCAGGCGCGCGCGCGGAGTGAGGTCATCCGCCAGCTTTGCCGCGTCGAGCTTGAAGGGAACGGTGACGTTCAGGCCGCGATAGCCGGCGTCACGCAGCGAGAGGGCCTTCTCCTCGAAGCCGTCCAGCGGCGCCTCGATGCGTTCGTAGCCGATCTTCTGCTTGGTCTGCCTGGCAAAGAGCAGATGGATCTCGGGCGACTTGCTGTGGGCGATCGGGTTGCCCACAACGGCGTACTGATCAACGGCACTCATGGTCGGGCAGGGTCCGCGCTTCGGGTCGCAAGCTGATCGTTGGTGAAAATCCAGGTGCGTGTGATCTCAAGGATATCCGTATCCTTGGCGATGTCGGGCGGAAAAGGTGGGTATGGAGCCGCCTGCATCACGATTCTGCGTGCGGCCCGGTCCAGCACCGGCGAACCCGACGATTTTTCAAGGATCGTGTCTACCACGGATCCATCCTTGCGGATGGCGACCGTGAGGCGCAGGGACCCGTAATAGCGCCCGCGCGCCTCCGCCGGATAGTTCTCGTTGCCAACCTTTTCGACGAGCGCCCGCCAGTCCTCGAAATATCGCGCGTAGCGAAACTCGGAGGTGCTTGGCATGTAGTGGTGCTTGCGGGGTCGCTTCTGGTAGTCGGAAATCTGCTTCGCGATCTCGGCCTGCGCACGTGCCAGGCGCTGCCTGGTCTCCTCATCCGTCGACCCCGACTGTGGCGCATCCGCCGCGGTGTCCTTGCGCGGACTCGGCCGCAATTGAAGCGACTCCTTCAGCGACGCAAGCAGCCGCTTCTGCTCTTCCTCCAGTTGCTGCACGGACCTGCGCGCCTCCTCGAGCGAGTCTCCGTTCTTCATCTCGAAGCTGTTCGGCAGTGGCGACGTCCGCCGGCCGCGCTCGCTCGCGCCGCCGCCATCGAGGTTCGCCTGGGCGAGGGCCTCGGGTTTTCCCGGGCGGGACTCGCTCTTGGCGTTGACGAGAATGATGTCCAGTGGCGGATCGCTCGAGCGGACCCGCAGCAGCTCCGGATTCACGAACCGGATGGCGAGCACCGTGATGTGCAGCCCGATGGATACGGTGAGCGCCATGACCAACACCTTGTCGGCCAGCAACGCCCTCAGGCCGTGATGCGGATCCTCGGCGACATCCATCCGTGGTGCGATTCGTGGGAAGGAAACTGCGGGCGATTGTAGCGAGCACCCATCGAGCGGCGTGACACGATCGCGCTAGTCTTTGGCCGCATCGCGCGGCGGCGTGCGGGCGGTCACGGGATCGCTTCGCCGGGCGGGGCGCCGTCGGCTGCTGTCGGCGCGGCCGCGACGTCCGCTTGCGGTGCGGCGACACCGTCCACTGTCTCGATGTCCGCCGCGACTTCTTCCTCGGCCAGTGCGTCGTCCTCGACATCGAGCTCTGCCTGCGCGGCGAGCACTCGATGTACTCGCGCCTCGAGCGTCAGGTCGACCTCGTTAGTGCCCAGCACGTCGAGTTCGAGACGCTGCCCACGGGGCAGCTCCGGCAGGCCGGGCAGTCGCGTGATGAACGGCATGCCGTCCACGCGGAGCACATCGCCCTTGATCACGGCCGCGCCGATGCGCTCGACGCGCTCCTGCCGCAGCCAGCGCAGGGCCCAGTACCGCTCCATGCGCTGCTGGAAGTCGGCATAGGCGCCGTAGAGGGCTTCGAATCCCGAGACGATGCTGAAGAGGTCCGCGTCCTTCGGTCGGTACGGTGCAACCTCGCCGCGTGCCGCGGCGATCAGCTGACGCTGGTTCACGAGGTCGACATAGCGCCGCAGTGGCGACGTGCTCCAGGCGTAGTTGTCGACGCCGATGCCCTCGTGCGGCGCGGGCGTCGTGCTCATGCGCACGCGGCCCATGCCCTGCGACCGGTAGATGCCCGCCACCTTGCGCTCGGCCAGCCAGCCGCCCCAGACGCTGTTCGCCAGGATCATCAACTCCGCCACGATCAGGTCGAGCGGCGCCCCGCGCCGGCGCGGCTTGATGCTCACGTGCGCCTGCTCGCCCTCGCCGTCGATGACGAACGAGTAGTCGACGCGCCCGAGCGGCTCCGGACGTCCTCGCGCCTCTTCCCGGCGGGCGAGGAGGGCCCGCGCGAATTTCCACAGCAGCGCGAGTTCGGGCGCGAAGGGCGCGTCGAATTCGCCGCTGGCCACGACTTCTTCCGTGATGACGTCGTCGAGGCGATCGTGGCGCAGGTTCGCGGCGATGCGCAGTCGCTCCACCCGCGTCTCCGTGGCGAGCACCTCGTACGATGCCGCGTCCACGCTCACGTACAGCGACAGCACCGGCACCACCCGGCCTTCGTTCAGCGAAAACGCCTCCACCCAGGCGTCCGGAAGCATCGTGTACTTGAGGCCGGGCGCATACACCGTGGACATCCGTGCGCGCGCCGTCGCATCCAGCGGGTGGTCCCGCGGGACCGCCACGCCGGGCGCGGCAATGTGCACGCCGATGCGCAGCCGATCGCCGTCCTGCACGACGGAAAACGCATCGTCGATCTCCGTCGTCGCGCTGTCGTCCACCGAAAACCCCGCTGCCGGTGCGAGCGGCAGGTCGTCGCCGAGGACAGGCGCCGGCAGGTCCGGCGGGAAGCCCGGGCCGCGAGGGAAGTGAATCGACAGGAAGCTGTCGACATGCCAGCGGTACGCCGATGCGATCGCACCGGTCGACAGCAGCAGTTTCAGCGGCGTCGTCTGCAGTTCGTTCGACGCCTGCTCGACCGCCTTGTACTCGATGCCGTTCCTGTCCGGCTTCACGAGCAGCGCGATCGCCTGCTGTGCGATGGCCGCCGGCGCATGGCCCGCTTTCAGCGCCTGCACGTGCTGCTGCTTCAACTCGTCCTGCAACCGCTTGCGCTCGACCGCGGCCAGGGCCGCCTTCAGCGTATCGGCCGGCGCCGCCCGGTACCGCCCGCGACCCTTCCGATAGAAGTAGATCGGCGCGGAATGCAACCGGAAGAGCAGCGAGGCCGCCTCGACGCTGCCCGGCTCCTTGCCGTAGTAGTCCCGCGCGATGTCGAGAAAGCCGAATTCCTCCTGCGGCGCGACTTCCCACAGGAAATCGAGATCGATCGTGCCGGCTTCGGAGTTCGCGCGCTCGAGCAGCAGGCCAGGCGCCGGTTCGCGAAACTGAAGCAGTACGTGCGAACTCTTCACCTTGGTCCGCTTGCCGCTCACGAGTTCGACCTGGTGCGACGCGTCGGTGCTCGTCAGCACGGTACCGGCCTTGAAGGCGCCGTCTTCCTCGAACAGGAGATGCGTCGTCACAGCGTTCCCATGAAGGTGCGGATGCCGCGCAGCATCAGTTCGACGGCGATGGCAGCAAGGACCAATCCCATCAGCCGGACGAAGGCCAGCGTTACCCGCTCGCCGAGCGCAGCGAAGAGCCGGCCCGAGAACAACAGAACGAGCGCGCTCACGGCCGTGACCCCCGCGATCGCGGCGATCCACTCGGGCCAGCGCCCGGGCTCGCGCGAGACGAACAGCAGCACCGTCGCCAGCGCCGACGGACCGGCGACAGCCGGCACGGCAAGCGGAACGATGAAGGGCTCGCCATGCGGTTGCTCGCCGTAGATGCCCTGTCCGTTGGGAAAGACCATGCGCAGCGCCACGAGCATCAGCACGACCGCGCCGCCGATCTGCAGCGAAACATCGGACAGCCCCAGGGCACCGAGGAAGGGCCGCCCCAGGAACACGGCCACAGACAGGACGAGAAAGGCAATGAAGCACTCCCGCACGATGATGCGGGCTCGACGCTCCGGCGCCACATCCTCCAGCGCCGCCACGAAGATCGGGATGTTGCCGACCGGATCGCACACGAGCAGCAGCAACAGGAACGAGGAAATGAAGCTGTCGTTCACTGGCCGGTCACCGTTTCCGTGCCGCCACTGATGCGCACCAGGTCGTCCGGTGCAATGGGAAATACACAGTGCGGCGTGCCGCCGGCGGCCCAGACCACGTCGAACCGCCGCAACGAGGTGTCGATGAACGTGACCATCGGCTTCGCGTGCGCCACCGGCGCAACGCCCCCGATGGCAAAGCTCGAGTATTCGCGGACCAGTTCCGGTGTCGCGCGCTCGACAGCTTCGTCGAGCAGCGCGCTGATGCGCGCTTCGTCAACGCGGCGGTCACCGGCGGCGATGACGAGCACCGCGCGACCGCTCGTGACGGCGCGGAAGATCAGCGACTTCGCGATCTGGCCGACCTCGACGCCCAAGGCATCGGCCGCCTGCTGCGACGTGCGGGCAGCGACCGCCAGCTCGATGACCGTCGAGCCGACGCCTGCCGCCGCGAGCACGCGCTGGACGCGCTGCGCCGAGGCCGGAAGTGTCTTTTCCGACGCGGCGGCCATCGCTCAGACCGTCAACCCGCCGGCGACTTCGATCACGGCGCCGTTGATGTACGACGCCTCGTCGGACGCCAGGAACGCGTAGACGTTGGCGATGTCCTCGGGCGTTCCCAGGCGGCGCAGCGGAACCCGCTCGGTCATCTGTTCGAGGACCTTGTGCGGGATCGAGTTGAGGATGGTGGTGGCCACGAACCCGGGAGCGACCGCGTTGCAGCGCACGCCCTTGGGTCCCAGTTCGCGCGCCCAGGTCTTCACGAATCCGATGACGCCGAATTTCGTTGCCGCGTAGTTGGTCTGGCCGAAATTGCCGTAGATGCCGACCACGCTCGATGCATTCAGGATCACTCCGCTGCCCTGCTCGACCATGGTGTCCACGACCGCCTGTGCGCAGTTGTAGGTGCCTTTCAGGTTCACCGCGATCACCTTGTCGAACTGGTCGTCGGTCATCTTCTGCAGGCGAGCATCCAGCGTGATGCCCGCGTTGTTGACGAGGACATCGATCCGGCCGTGCCGCTCCTTGACCAGCGACACCATGGCGTCGATCTGTTCCCGGCGAGTGACGTCGACCAGATGACCGCTGGCCGCACCGTTCGCATTCAGCGCATCGATCGCGCTGTCGATGGCCTCCTGGCGCATGTCGCACAGCGCCACCTTCGCCCCTTCGTCCAGGAATTTCCTCACCGTCGCCAGGCCGATGCCTTGCGCCCCACCCGTCACGATCGCGACCTTCCCCACCAAGCGCTTGCTCACTGCCTTCCCCCTGTAGCTTCCCAGATACCGCAAAAGTCCAGCACCTCGTCCATGTAGAGGGCGAAGTCGGACAACTCGTGATTGCTGCCTTCAATGACGCGCTGGCGCGCGCCGTTGTACTTGTCTGTCATGGCCCGGTAGTCGATCAGCGTGTCGCCGGTCGCGGCGACCAGGAAATAGCGCTCGCACCGCGTGATGGCCGGCACCTCGAGCTCCCGCAACTCGGCCAGGTACTCTGGACGGAAATCGATCTCGTCGTCCGTGAAGTACACGGGCTGACGGCCGAGGTGCGCTTCGAGGTCCCGCGCGGGAGTGATTGCGGGATTCAGCAACACGGCCCGGCAGCCGATCTGCTCCGCGAGCCAGGTCGCGTAATAGCCGCCAAGCGAAGACCCGATCAGCGCGACCGATGACGGCGGCACACCCGCGAGCATGCGCGACGAGAGGTCGACGGCCAAGCGTGGCGACGGCGGCAATGCCGGGCAGAGATATTCGGACTCGCGGCCCAAGGTCCGCATCCGCTCTCGCAGCATGGTCGCCTTGCGCGACATGGGCGACGAGCGGAAGCCGTGCAGGTAGAGGATCACGCCACGCGCCTGGCGCGCTCGCGCAACCGGTCCAGCAACTTGTCGTGGATCCCGCCGAATCCGCCATTGCTCATCACCAGCAGCCGGTCCCCGGTGCGCGCCTCGGCAACGACCGCATCGCCAAGCTTTGCGAGGTCGTTCATGACTTCGACACGCCCCGCCAGCGACGAGAGGGCTTCCGCCACGTTCCAGTTCACGCCGCCCGCGTAGCAGAACACGCGGTCTGCCCCGGCGAGGCTGTCGGACAGCGGGGCCTTCATCGCGCCCAGTTTCATCGTGTTCGAGCGCGGCTCGAGGATGGCGATGATCCGTCCCGGCCCGCGCGCGCGAAGCGCGGCAATCGTCTCGCGGATGGCGGTCGGATGGTGCGCGAAATCATCGATCACCGTCACGCCGTCGACCGTCCCGCGTTCCTCCAGGCGGCGCTTCACGCCCTGGAATCGCTGCAGCGCCTTCAGCGCCGCCACCGGTTCGACGCCGACATGCGCCGCGGCGACGAGCGCCGCCAGTGCGTTCATTCGGTTGTGATGACCGGGCAACGCGATCTCGAGTTCGCCGACCATCTTGCCGTCGTGGAGCACGCGATAGGGCGCTTCGCGTTCAACCTGCCATTCGCCCCCGTCCCCGAACGACACGCGCTCGGACCAGCAGCCGCGTTCGAGAACGCGCGCGAGTGCCGGTTCCCCGGCGTTCACGACCAGCCGCGCAGAGCGCGCGAGCGTGCGAACGAAATGGTGAAACTGGGTCTCGATGGCGGCGAGGTCAGGAAAGATGTCCGCGTGATCGAACTCGAGATTGTTCAGGACTGCGGTGCGAGGAAGGTAATGGATGAACTTCGAGCGTTTGTCGAAGAAGGCCGTGTCGTACTCGTCCGCCTCGATGACGAAGGCGGAGTCCGCGCCGAGCCGCGCCGAGCGGCCGAAATCCTGCGGCACCCCGCCCACGAGGAATCCGGGATCCCGACCCGCACCGGCGAGCACCGAAGCCAGCATCGACGTCGTCGTCGTCTTCCCGTGCGTGCCGGCCACGGCCAGCACGTGGCGCCCGCGCAGCACGTTCTCGGAAAGCCACTGAGGCCCGGAGACGAAAGGCAGCTGGCGCTCGAGGATCGCCTCCATCAGCGCATTGCCGCGCGTGACGACATTCCCGATGACGTAAAGGTCGGCCTTCACCGCAAGCTGGTCGGGCTCGAAACCCTCGATCAGCTCGATGCCAGCGTCGACGAGCTGATCGCTCATCGGCGGGTAGACGTTGGCATCGCAGCCGCTGACACGATGGCCCGCCGACCGGGCCAGTTGCGCCAGCCCGCCCATGAAGGTTCCGCAAATGCCGAGGATGTGGATATGCACGAAAGACCGTAGACGTCGAACCAGAAGCGTTCGGCGAAGTCCAAACCGCGAAATTGTAATGCGGCGCAGCATCATTCCCGTCGCTACACTGCCCAATCTCCCAGGCGTGGCTCCCCGATTTGTCCAGCATGTCCACTGACGACGGTCTCCGAGCGGAAATCGCGGCCACGGCAGCCCGCCTGATCGCGGAAGAAGGATGCGAGTACGGCCAGGCAAAACGCCGCGCGGTGCACGAGCTCCTGGGCGGGGAACGCACGTCGGCGATGCCGGACAACGCCGAAGTCGAGCGCGAACTGCGCCGGTACCTCCAGTTCTTCGAAGCGCGGACCCACGCAAAGCGACTCCTGGGACTGCGCGGCCTCGCGCACTCCATGATGGAACGCCTCGCCGAGTTCGAGCCGCATCTGACCGGCGCAGTCCTCAACGGCACGGCCACCCAGCATTCCGACGTCCATCTGCACCTCTTCGTGGACAGCGCGAAGGACGTCGAAGTCTTCCTGATGAACGCCGGCGTCGACTTCGAAGCGGACGACGGCCCGTCCGATGAGCGCCCGACCATGTTCGAGCGCCTCACTTTCCTGAGGCCGGCGCCGCGCGACATCGGCCTCCCCCCGCAGGTGGACCAGATCGGGTTCCACCTGCACGTCTATCCACGCGACGCCATCCGGGTGGCCTCGCGGCAGAGAGCGGACCGCACGATCGAGCCTGATCTCCATCCCGTCGAGGCGTCGGGCCGAGCCAGCCTGGCCGCCGTCCGCAGACTTCTCGAGGACACCGGGGCATGAGCCGGTCACGCGCGTGGTTGGTCGCCGCCGTTGCGCTGACCGCCCTGTTCGCCGGCCTGCTCGTGGCGATACAGCGATACTCGCCGAACGCGCCGGGCGCCTCGGCGGAAGCCTTCTTCGCGCAGACGTTCAAGGATCTGGACGGCGAACCCCGCGCCATGGCGCAGTGGCAAGGGCAACTCGTCGTGGTGAACTTCTGGGCCACGTGGTGTCCGCCGTGCATCGAGGAAATGCCGGACCTGCAGCGCGTGCACGACGAGTATCGGAGTCGAGGCGTCGTCGTCGTGGGCCTGGGCATCGATAGCCCTTCCGCCCTCAAGCGCTTTCGCGACGAGCACGCCCTGGCTTTGCCCCTGTTCGCGGCCGGGGCCGCCGGAAGTGAGCTTGGCAAGACGCTAGGCAATGGCTCCGGGGCGCTCCCTTACACCCTGCTCATCGACCGCAAAGGGCGTATCGTTCGAGCGCGTCTCGGCCAGATCGCCCCGGCCGAACTCCGGAGCTGGCTCAACGCTCAACTTGGGCCTTGATGCTCTAAGCAGGACTGGACAGCCACAAGCAACAAGACCACACTCCGGCCTTTTCCGGGCTTCTCCGGGCTTTTTCATCGAACTTCCCGCTTTTCCTCAGGAGACCATCAGTGTCCGGACGCGTGCTGGTCCTCAACGGGCCCAACTTGAATCTGCTCGGTACGCGAGAACCGGCCATCTATGGTGCCCAGAGTCTGGCCGACATTGAGGAGCAATTGTCGGAAATTGCGCGGCGAAGCAATGCCGAAGTCGTGTTTTTCCAGAGCAACCACGAAGGTGCGCTGGTTGACCGGATCCAAGGGGCGAAGGCTGATCGCACCGACTTCCTGATCATCAACGCGGGCGCGTTTACCCACACCAGCGTCGCGCTGCGTGACGCACTCGCGGCCGTCGGGCTGCCCTTCATTGAAGTGCACCTGTCGAACGTCCACCGACGCGAATCGTTCCGGCACCACTCCTATCTGTCCGACCTCGCCGTCGGCACGATCGCGGGCCTGGGAGCGGCGGGTTACCGGTATGCCCTGGAGTACGCGCTGGCCCACGCGAGCGGAAACAAAAAGGAACACTGATGGACCTGCGCAAGCTGAAGACCTTGATCGACCTCGTTGCCGAATCCGGAATCGCGGAACTCGAGGTGACCGAGGGCGAGGACAAGGTGCGCATCGCCAAATTCAGCCCGGCACCTGTGGCGCCCTCGTCGCCGACGACCGTCGTGACCGGACAGTTCCCGGCCGTCGCGGGCGCGCCGCCGGCATCGGCGGCTCCAGCGCCCGCGGCGACACCTGAACCGACCGGCCACGTCGTCAAGTCACCGATGGTGGGCACCTTCTACCGTTCTCCGAGTCCCGGGGCACCGTCGTTCATCGAGCTCGGCCAGGTCGTGAAGCCCGGAGACACGTTGTGCATCATCGAAGCGATGAAACTGCTGAACGAGATCGAGGCCGAGGTCGGCGGCACCGTGAAGGAGATCCTCGTCGACAACGGCCAGCCCGTCGAGTACGGACAGCCCTTGTTCATCATTGACTGAGCGCCACCCGCCCGGACCCCGAACGACAGTCCCGACGGACGCCCATGTTCAAGAAAATCCTCATCGCCAACCGCGGCGAAATCGCCCTGCGAATTCAGCGGGCGTGCCGCGAAATGGGCATTCGCGCCGTCGTCGTTCACTCCGAAGCCGACACGCTTGCCAAGTACGTGAAGCTGGCGGACGAATCGGTCTGTATCGGCCCCGCCCCGTCCCGCGACAGCTACCTCAACATACCGGCGATCATCAGCGCCGCCGAGGTCACCGACGCTGAGGCGATTCATCCGGGCTACGGCTTCCTGTCCGAGAACGCGGATTTCGCCGAGCGCGTGGAGAAGAGCGGGTTCTGCTTCATCGGCCCGCGTCCGGAATCGATCCGCCTGATGGGGGACAAGGTGTCGGCCAAGCAGGCCATGGCCGCGGCGGGAGTGCCCACGGTTCCTGGATCCAACGGAGCGCTGTCCGAGGACGCGCGCGAGATCGTCAGGAGCGCGCGAGCGGTCGGCTATCCGGTCATCATCAAGGCCGCCGGCGGTGGCGGCGGGCGCGGCATGCGGGTCGTCCACACGGAAGCCGCGCTGATCAATGCGGTCACCATGACCCGGCAGGAGGCACAGGCGGCGTTCAGCAACCCGAACGTCTACATGGAGAAGTTCCTCGAGAACCCGCGCCACATCGAGATCCAGATACTGTCCGACCAGCACCGCAACGCGGTGTGGCTCGGCGATCGCGACTGCTCGATGCAGCGACGCCACCAGAAGATCATCGAGGAAGCGCCGGCGCCAGGCATCACGCGGCGTCTCATCGAAAAGATCGGCGACCGCTGCGTCGAGGCGTGCAAGAAGATCAATTACCGCGGCGCCGGCACCTTCGAGTTCCTGTTCGAGAACGGCGAGTTCTATTTCATCGAGATGAACACCCGCCTGCAGGTGGAGCATCCGGTCACCGAGATGGTCACCGGCATCGACATCGTTCAGGAGCAGATCCGCGTCGCCGCCGGCGAGAAGCTGCGTTTCAAGCAGCGCGACGTGGTCCAGAAGGGTCACGCGATCGAGTGCCGGATCAACGCGGAGGACGCCTACAAGTTCACACCGTCCCCCGGACGCATCACCTCGTGGCACCCTCCCGGCGGCCCGGGAGTGCGGGTCGACTCCCACGCGTACGCGGGCTATTTCGTGCCGTCCAACTACGACTCGATGATCGGCAAGGTCATCTGTTACGGCGACACTCGCGAGCAGGCCCTGGCCCGCATGCGGGTCGCCATGTCCGAGATGATCGTCGAAGGCATTTCGACCAACATCCCGCTGCATCGCGAACTGCTCATGGACGAGAAGTTCATGCTCGGCGGGACCAGCATCCACTACCTGGAAAAGCGGCTGGCCGCACGCCAGGTCGTCTAGGGTGCCGTGCTTTACGAACTGACGCTTTCGGCGGACGAACGAAGCGCCGAGGCGCTTGCGGACGCACTGGTCGAGGCCGGCGCCCTTTCTGTCTCCATCGAAGACGCGAACGCTGAAACGCCGGATGAGCAGGCGCTGTTCGGCGAGCCCGGCCTGACGCCCGCGCGCCATGCATGGGAGGCGAGTCGGCTTCGTGTGCTGGTGGACGGTGAAGACTGGGAATCGCTGCTCGCCGCGGCCAGCGCCGCCGCCGGTATCGATGCTCCGCACATCGAGGCACGCGTTGCGGTCGAGGACAAGGACTGGGTGCGCGCGACCCAGTCGCAGTTCCCGCCCACGCGGATCAGCGAGCGGCTGTGGATCGTGCCGAGTTGGCACGAACCTCCGGATCCGAACGCGATTGCCGTCCGACTCGACCCCGGCGTCGCGTTCGGCACGGGCACGCATCCGACGACGCGGCTCTGCCTTCGATGGCTGGAGGCGAACCTCACGCCCGGCGCGACCGTGCTCGACTACGGCTGTGGCTCGGGCATCCTCGCCATTGCGGCCGGCAAACTCGGAGCAGGCGCCATCACCGGCATCGATATTGATGCGCAGGCGCTGCAGGCCGCGCGCGCGAATTCCGACGCCAATGCGGTGGGCGCCGATTACACTCAACCGGACTCCATCCGCCCCGGCACCTGGGACATCGTGCTCGCCAACATCCTGTCCAATCCATTGAAGCTGCTGGCTCCGGCTCTCCTCTCGCGCGTGGCGCCTGGCGGCGCGGTTGCGCTATCCGGAGTCCTCGAGCGACAGGCCGCCGAGGTCATCGAGGCCTATCGGACAGCGGACCCCGGTGTTCCGCTGTCCGTATGGAGTGCGGACCAAGGCTGGGTTTGCCTGGCAGGTCGACGGCAACTCTAGAAGCACGACCGACGCGACCCGATGGCGCTTGCCACGAAATGTCCCCAGTGCGGAGCGCTGTTCCGCGTGGTGGCGGATCAGTTGAAGCTGCGCGGCGGCCTCGTCCGTTGCGGTGCATGCCGCGCCGTGTTCGATGCGATCGGCAGCCTCACGTACGTCGAGGACTCGGCGCTGGCGCAATCGCGGACGATCACGGGTTCGGGTCGGCCGGCCGCGCCCGCGCCGGCGCCGTCCGCCGACGACGGCGCATCAAGAGCACTCGGGCCCTCGACGACGCTGAGAATTGCGCCGGTGGCTCCCGCGACTCTCGCGGGGAACGTCCCGCTGAGAATCGAACTGCCGAAAGCTCCGCCGGAAGAGCCGGCGCTGCTCCGGCGCCGCGCCAAAGCTGCGGCGCGCGAGCGGGCAGAAGGCCAGGACACCGCTGCCGAAGCGAGGAACGCCGAAGACAAGGTACCGACGCTGGTTGCCGCCACGGGCTCGAAGGATGAGTCACCCGCGCCCGAACCGGTCGCCGGAGGCATCGGGGCCGACGACGGCGGGATGGCGGCGCCGGCCGCGGACACCGCCGAGGAGAGCGTCAACGCCGAGGCGACGCCGAGCTTCATGCGGCCGAAGCGACGGAGGCCCCGCGGATTCTCGGTCATCTACGGAGGCGGTTCGGCGCTTCTTGCGCTGCTGGCCATCGTCCAGGTCGCGGTGATCTTCCGCGGCGACCTGATGGTTCACTGGCCGCAGTCGCGGCTGACGCTGATGGAACTGTGCGCGGCATTCGGATGCACCGTGAACTGGCCGACCCAGGCTGACCAGTTGGCGGTCATTGGAACGGAACTCCAGGCCATTCCCGGCACGGATGCACTCGAACTGACTGCCGTGATCCGCAATCGCGCGGCGTTCAAGCAGGCGTTGCCGGCGGTGGAAGTGACACTGACCGATGCCCGCAACCGGGCACTCGCCCGCAAGGTCTTCACGCCGGCCGATTACCTCGCTTCCGCGGGCGAGCCTTCGTCACGCCTGCAGGAAGGGTTCGGCCCCGGCAGCGACTTCACGATTCGTATCTTCTTCGAGGCGCGCGGCCTCGCGCCGGCCGGCTTCCTCGTCTATCCGTTCTACCTGTAATCGACCCCTGCACACCAGGCGCCGCGCCCTCGCGGCCACCGAGAAGACCTCATGAGCACCCTCATCTGCGGCTCCATCGCCTACGACTCCATCATGGTCTTCGAAGGCCGCTTCGCCGACCACATCCTGCCGCATCAGGTGCACATCCTGAACGTGTCCTTCCTCGTGCCCGAGATGCGACGCGAGTTTGGCGGGTGTGCAGGAAACATTTCGTACAACCTGAAGTTGCTTGGCGGCGAACCGCTGCCGATGGCGACGGTCGGCAGCGACGCGCAGCCGTATCTGGAGCGGCTCGATGCGCTCGGCATCAGTCGCCGCTTCATCCGCCAGGTCGATGGCTCCTACACGGCGCAGGCGTTCATCACGACCGACATGGACGATAACCAGATCACCGCCTTCCACCCCGGAGCGATGACCCAGTCGCATCTGAACGCGGTGCCGGGCGACGGCTCGGTGCGGCTCGCCATCGTTGCGCCGGACGGCCGCGACGGCATGCTTCAGCACGCGCAGCAGCTCGCCGACCACGGAATCCCGTTCGTGTTCGACCCGGGCCAGGGGCTACCGATGTTTTCCGGGGATGAGCTGCTGTGGTTCATCCAGCGGGCGGACTACGTCGCAGTGAACGACTACGAGGCGCGGCTACTGACCGAGAAGACGAGCCTCACGCTCACCGAGCTCAGCCGCAAGGTGCGGGCACTGATCGCGACGCGGGGCGCCGAGGGATCGGAGATCCACGTGAACGGCGAGGTCGTGTCCATACCCGTGGCACCGGCGCGCAAGCTGGTGGATCCGACGGGCTGCGGTGACGCCTACCGCGCGGGGCTGCTCTACGGCATTACCAACGAACTGGACTGGGACGTCACGGGCCGACTCGCCGCCGTGATGGGTTCGTTGAAGATCGAGCACAGCGGCGGCCAGAACCACGCCTACGACCGGGGCGCCATCGCCCAGCGATTCACGGACACGTTCGGCTATCGCCCCTGGTAGGAATCGAGGCTCTGCGGTCAGAGGCGGGCAACCACCATCTGCAGCACGTAGACCCCGATCAGCAGGACCATCGGCGAGAGATCGAATCCGCCCACCGTCGGAAGAATCCGGCGGATCGGCATCAGAAGCGGCCGCAGCAGAAGTTCGAAGGCGGGCGCGAACGGAGCATGCGGGTTCACCCAACTGATCACCACGTAGATGATGGTGACCCAGACGATCACGTTCAGTCCCCAGATCAGCAATTGGCGAAGGGCGGCAACCAGCGCGATGTCCCACGGGATCGGCACGCCGACGATCACTCGCATCAGCACTGAGCAGAGCAACGTGACGACAAGGGCGGCCAGCAGCGATGCCCAGTCGACCCGCCCGCGTGCGGGAAGCAGCCGGGACAATGGACCGACCAGCCAGTTGGTCATCGCATAGGTGAACTGCGCAACCGGGTTGCGCGACGGCATGCCGATGTAACGCATCCACACCCGCAGCAGCAGCAGCGCCACGAGCAGCGAGCCAAGGATGTCGAGCAGGAAGCGCGCGATGTCGGCAAGCATGGGACCACCCGGGAGGAGGAAGACCGATTCTAAGCGGGGCCGGAACGGGGCCGGACTCAGGACAAAGAAAAAGGGCGCTCGTTAGAGCGCCCTTTTCCAACTCGCCGAACGGCGCGAGTTACGGACGACTGCCCGTCGGGAACGGCCAGGCCGCCGCCGGATTCAGCGCGGTCTTCACGCCCGGGGCAGCGACAGCCGGCGCCGCCGGTGCCGCAGCGGGAGCAGCGGCAGGCTTCGGAGCGGCTTTCGGAGCGGCCTTGGGAGCAGGCGCGGCCGGAGCAGCCTTCTTCACCGGCTTCTTCGCGGCCGGCTTGGCCTTTTTCGCAGCGGTTTTCTTTACGGCCTTCTTCACCGTCTTCTTCGCTGTCTTCTTCGCCGCTTTCTTCGCGGGCTTCCTGGCCGTCGCCTTCTTGACGGCCTTCTTCGCCTTTTTCACGGTCTTCTTGACCGCGCGCTTGGCCTTCGCCTTCTTGACGGCTTTCTTCGCCTTGGTCGCGGTCTTCTTCACCGCGCGTTTGGCCTTCGCCTTCTTGACGGCCTTCTTCGCCTTGGTCACGGCCTTCTTGGCCGGACGCTTCTTGGCGGCTTTCTTGGTTGCCATGTCACTCTCCTGATGATGAACGCGGTGAGGCAGCTAGTGACCACGCATTCCGGTCCGGGCGCAAGGCGAAAGGCCCTCAAACACGGGCTGGAATGCCGCACCGGCTGCCCGAAGGCAGCCGGTGAGCGCTAGCAAGTCCCGCGATTACTTCTTGGCGGCTTTCTTTGCGGTTTTCTTGGCGGCCTTCTTTGCCGTCTTCTTCGCCGCCGGCTTCTTCTTCGCTACTTTTTTCGTGGCTTTCTTCGCCGTTTTCTTGGCGGCTTTCTTGGCCGGGGCCTTCTTCGCAGCTTTCTTCGTTGCCATTTGAAACTCCTTCGGTCGATCTACCTAGGTTGAGAAGGAAACCCGCAGGGCCAGGCCCGTCGGGCTATTCATCGGCGCACGCAGATGCTCTGTCGCCGCGGCACCCCCAGAAATGCGTTTGAGAATCCGCATATCCGAGCTGAGCGCGGAACGTGCAGCGCACTGACCGCTGACGCTGATGAATTCGGCACGGCGCGCGCGAGAAGCGAAGACGGTTGGCGCGCGCAAAAAAAACGCCGGACGCAATCCGGCGCTTGTCTGTACGGGAGGGAAACGTTTCGAATGCTTGATCGCCGGGCTGCTTGTTTCAGAGGGAGCGAGACCGCAAGACTGGAGGGTCTCGATTTGCGTTGGAGCCTGGTCCTCTGCGTTTGCTTGGCGACTGTGTGGGTCTTTGGTCAAGTCAGCGGTCGATCGATGTCTGTTGAACAGTCTGATCGAGCAACTAAACAACGGTTCGCTTTTTACTCGCAAAAAAAATTGACCGCAAGATTTTTCTGCGATCGAAAACGAGTTGTGTGTGATTTGTCCCACTTCTCTTGCGTTCAACGTCGCGCGTTCAACGCGCAATCAACGTGCACATCGCACGTGCTCGCATCAGTCCCATGACAACGCGCCACCCGATTGGTACTCGATCACGCGCGTCTCGAAGAAGTTGCGCTCCTTCTTCAGGTCGATCATTTCGCTCATCCAGGGAAACGGGTTCTCCTCCTGCGGGAACAGCGTCTCGATGCCGATCTGCTGCGCGCGGCGGTTGGCGATGTAGCGAAGGTAGCCCTTGAACATCGGCGCGTTCAGGCCGAGCACTCCGCGCGGCATCGTGTCCTCTGCGTAGGCGTACTCCAGGTCGACGGCCTTCCGGAACAGCCCGCGAACCTCCTCGCGGAACTCCGGCGTCCATAGCTGCGGGTTCTCGAGCTTGATCTGGTTGATGAGGTCGATGCCGAAGTTGCAGTGCATCGACTCGTCGCGCAGGATGTACTGGTACTGCTCCGCCGCGCCGGTCATCTTGTTCTGCCGGCCGAGCGCCAGGATCTGTGCGAAGCCGACGTAGAAGAACAGGCCTTCCATCAGGCATGCGAAGACGATCAGGCTCTTCAGCAGCTTCTGGTCGTTCTCGGTCGTGCCGGTGGTGAAGTGCGGGTCGGTCAGCGTGTCGATGAACGGGATCAGGAACTCGTCCTTGGCGCGGATCGACCCGATCTCGTGGTACGCATTGAAGATCTCGCCCTCGTCCAGGCCCAGCGACTCCACGATGTACTGGTAGGCATGCGTATGGATCGCCTCCTCGAATGCCTGGCGCAGCAGGAACTGGCGGCACTCCGGGGCCGTGATGTGCCGGTAGGTGCCGAGCACGATGTTGTTGGCGGCGAGCGAGTCAGCCGTGACGAAGAAGCCGAGGTTGCGCTTGACGACCCGGCGCTCGTCCTCGGTCAGGCCATTCGGATCCTTCCACAGGGCAATGTCCCGCGACATGTTGATTTCCTGCGGCATCCAGTGGTTCGCGCAGGTCGCGAGGTACTTCTCCCAGGCCCACTTGTACTTGAACGGAACCAGCTGGTTGACGTCGGTGCGGCCGTTGATGATTCGTTTGTCGGCCGCGTTTACGCGTCGCATCTCCGGTGGCGCCGGCACGATCGGGGCGCCGGACGACGTCGATGGTTTGACCGCCTGCAGGCCGGCCATCGGAACCGCGGGGCTTTGGGGGGTCGGGGTGTCATCCCACGCCAGCATGTGATTGCCTCTCTTGGATTCGTTACTGGCAGGCTTCGCAGTCGGAGAAGCCGGGATCGCCGGGTTTGAGCATGCAGACCTTGCCCTCGGGTTCGGGCATGGCGGCGCCAAGGGCGCCATCCATGGAAACGGAGTTGAGCTGCCCGGTCCGGGTCGTCGTCGATTTCTCTGCGTGGGTCGCGCCCATGGTGCGCAGGTAGTAGGTCGTCTTCAGGCCGCGCTGCCAGGCAAGCCTGTAGGTGTCGTCGAGCTTCTTGCCGGACGCGCCCGCCATGTAGATGTTGAGCGACTGGGCCTGGTCGATCCACTTCTGCCGCCGCGCGGCGCACTCGATCAGCCATTGCGGCTCGACCTCGAAGGCGGTCGCGTAGAGCTGGCGGAGTTCCGCCGGGATCCGGTCGATCTTCGCCACTGAACCGTCGAAGTACTTCAGGTCGGCAACCATGACCTCGTCCCACAATCCGAGCCGCTTCAGCTCGCGGACGAGGTGCTCGTTCACCACCGTGAACTCGCCGGACAGATTCGACTTGACGAACAGGTTCTGGAAGGTCGGTTCGATGCAGGCGTCGACCCCGATGATGTTGGAGATGGTGGCCGTCGGCGCGATCGCGACGCAGTTCGAGTTCCGCATGCCGTGCTGCTTGATGCGGCTGCGCAGCGCGTCCCAGTCCAGCGTCGAGCTCATGTCGACCTCGACGTAGCCGCCCCGCTGCTCTGCGAGGATCTTCAGGCTGTCCTGCGGCAGGATTCCGCGGTCCCATAAGGACCCGCTGAACGTCGAATACCGGCCGCGCTCCGCCGCGAGCTCCGTCGACGCCCAGTACGCGTAGTAACACACCGCCTCCATGCTGCGGTCCGAGAACTCGACCGCCGCGTCGGAGGCATACGGCGTGCGCATCATGTGCAGGCAGTCCTGGAAACCCATGATGCCGAGGCCGACCGGGCGGTGGCGTGCATTGGAGTTCCGGGCCTTGGACACCGCGTAGTAGTTGATGTCGATGACGTTGTCGAGCATCCGCATCGCCGTGCGGATCGTCTTCTTGAGCTTCCCATGGTCCAGTTCGAACCCGCCCTTGCCGTCCGGCTTCATGTGTGCCGGCATGTTGACCGAGCCCAGGTTGCAGACGGCGATCTCGGTGTCCGAGGTGTTGAGCGTGATCTCGGTGCAAAGGTTGGAGCTGTGGATCGTCCCGACGTGCTGTTGAGGCGACCGGAGGTTGCAGGCGTCCTTGAAGGTGATCCACGGATGCCCGGTCTCGAACAGCATCGACAGCATCTTCCGCCACAGCGACAGCGCGGGCAGCTTCCTGAAGAGCTTCAGTTCGCCTCGGGCAGCCTTCTCCTCGTAGCGGGTGTAGGCCTCTTCGAACGCCCTGCCGGTCTTCTCGTGAAGGTCCGGGCAATCGGACGGCGAGAACAGCGTCCACTCTCCGCCCTCCATCACGCGCCTCATGAACAGGTCGGGAATCCAGTTCGCCGTGTTCATGTCGTGCGTGCGGCGCCGGTCATCTCCGGTGTTCTTCCGCAGTTCCAGGAACTCCTCGATGTCGAGGTGCCAGGTCTCCAGGTAGCAGCACACGGCGCCCTTGCGCTTGCCGCCCTGGTTGACGGCCACTGCGGTGTCGTTGACGACCTTCAGGAAGGGCACCACGCCCTGGCTCTTGCCGTTCGTGCCCTTGATGTGCGAACCGAGCGCACGGACCGGGGTCCAGTCGTTGCCCAGGCCGCCCGCGTACTTCGCAAGCAGGGCGTTGTCCTTGATGGCCTCGTAGATGCCGTCCAGGTTGTCCGACACCGTCGACAGGTAGCAGGAGGACAACTGGGAGTGGCGCGTACCGCTGTTGAAGAGCGTCGGCGTCGAACTCATGAAGTCGAAGGTGGACAGCACCTCGTAGAACTCGATCGCCCGCTCCTCGCGGTCGACCTCGTTCAGGGCGAGGCCCATGGCGACCCGCATGAAGAACGGCTGCGGCAGTTCAAAGCGCCGGCCGTCGTGATGGAGGAAGTAACGGTCGTACAGCGTCTGCAGGCCGAGGTAGTCAAACTGCAGGTCACGGTCGGCCTTCAGCGCCGCCCCGAGCCGCTTCAGGTCGTACTGGCCAAGCCGATCGTCCAGCAACCCGGCGTCGACGCCGTACTTGATGAAGCGCGGGAACGCCTCGGCATAGCGTGAAGCCATCTGCTCCTGCACTACTTCCTCGCCAAGCACTTCGGTGCGAACCGTGTGCAGCAGGAGCCGGGCAGTGACGTAGGAATACGCAGGGTCCTTCTCGATCAGGGCGCGGGAGGCGAGGATGGCCGACTTCCACACCTCCTCCAACGGCACGCCGTCATAGAGGTTCTTGACCGTTTCGCCGAGAATCGCGTCCGGCGTGACGTACTCGCTCAGGCCCTCGCAGGCGGCGCGCACCACGGACTCGATGCGCGGCAGGTCGAGCGGGACGCGCTGGCCGTGCTCGAGCATCATGAGCTGCGGTGTGGCCTCGGCCCTTGCGGCCCCTTCCCGCGCGCGTTCCTGGGACCGCCGCTCGCGATACAGCACGTAGGCCCGGGCGACGTCGTGCGCGCCATCGCGCATCAGCGAGAGCTCGACCTGGTCCTGGACATCCTCGATGTGAAAGGTTCCGCCGGCGGGCTGGCGCCGCATCAGGGCCTGCACGACGCTTCCCGTCAGTTTCTCCACCTGCTCGCGGATGGCCGCGGAGGCCGCGCCCTGACCGCCACGAACGGCGATGAACGCCTTGGTCATCGCGACGGCGATCTTCGAAGGCTCGAAGGCGACGACCGCGCCGTTGCGACGAATGACCTTGTAATCGGCGAACGAAGTGGCACGTAACGCGCCGGTTACCGAGGACTCGCTGTGCTCCGGTCCTCCAATGCCACGAAAGCCGACTGCCGTTCCAGCTGGCCCGCCAGCTGCCTCCTGATACTGCATGCATCCTCCCGAATTATTCGCCACGTCGGTCGACCCGGTTCGTGTCCGCACGGACACACAATCCCTAGTCGGACCTTCTTTCCGGTTAACCCGTCGCGATGTCGCTGCGACCGCAACGGAACTGTTGTGTCTCCAGCCCGGCACCCGCTGTGGGGGCTCGCCGCGCCCGACCGCTGACCACAAGATATTGTGTTTTCCTTGGCCAGCAGCACTATTTGTTGTGTTGCGGATCATAGGCAAAAAAAACTTTTGGTCAACAGGAGACTGCTCCCGGCCGCATGCCGGGAGCCGGCAAAGATCGATCGATGAGAGGTCTCGCCCCCCGCCGCCGCGTCGGCGGGCAGGGACGATCAGGCGCAGGCGGGACGAATGGAGATGGAAGCCGGCACGACGAGCCGGCGCCACTCGAAGAACGGACCCGGGTCCGTCTTGCGGTCTGTCGCGATGTCGCTATGCCCGCAGACGAACCGCACGGGGTAAGCGGCACACAGGGCATCGAGCGACGCATTGAGGGCGTCGTACTGGGCATCGGTGAACGGCTCGAAATCGCTGCCTTCCACTTCGATGCCGACGGAGAAGTCGTTGCAGCGGGACCGCCCCTGGAACTCGGAAGACCCGGCGTGCCAGGCGCGTCGGTCGAACGAAGCAAACTGCGTGATCCGCCCGTCGCGCTCGATCAGCAGGTGAGCCGACACGCGGGCATCGGCGATCCCGGCGAAGAACGGGTGTTCACCCGGATCGAGCCTGTTCGTGAACAGGGCTTGAACGTGACCGCCGCCATACCTGCCCGGCGGGAGGCTGATGTTGTGGATCACGACCAGGTCGACGCACACGCCTTCGGGACGCTCGTCGACATTCGGCGACGGCACGCGATCCGCCTTCTGCAGCCAGCCGTCGACAATGAGAGTCATCGATCGCGCCGCGGGGATTCCGGCTGGAGGATCACTTGATCGCGAGCCGCTGCATCCGATAGCGCAGTTGCCGGAACGTGATGCCGAGCAGTTGGGCGGCGGCGGTGCGGTTGTAGCGCGTGCGTTCGAGCGCGCGGCGAATCGCTTCGCGCTCGAGCGAATCCAGATAAGTGGGCAGTGACGACGGGACGCCGTCGACCAGCACCGCCTCGGAGGCTGCAGCGACCGTCGGGTCCGTTGCCGAGACCGGGCCTGCTTCGTCGGCAGGGATCGGCTCGGCCTCGAGCGGCAGATCGACCTCCGCACCGGGCAGCATGAGATCGTCGGCCATCAGGACGTCGTCGCCCGCGAGTGCCACGGCCCGCTCGAGGATGTTCTCGAGCTCGCGCACATTGCCAGGGAAGCGGTAAGAGCGCAGCGCCAACGTCGCCGCCGGCGACAGCCGCGCCTGCGGCCCGCCGCTGCGTTCGGCGATGCGCTGAAGGATGGCCCCGGACAACTGCGGCACATCCTCGAGTCGCTCCCGCAAGGGAGGCACGCGGACCTCGATCACGTTCAGCCGGTAGAAAAGGTCCTGGCGGAAACGCCCGGTCGCCACCAGCGCGCTCAGGTCCTGATGAGTCGCGCTGACGATCCTCACATCGACCGGATCTTCCGTCGAGGCGCCGACCTTCCTCACCTTGCGTTCCTGGATCGCACGCAGCAACTTCACCTGCATCGCGAGCGGCAGTTCCGCGACCTCGTCGAGAAACAGCGTGCCGCCGGCAGCGGCCTGGAAGAAGCCGTCGCGGTCGCGGTCAGCGCCCGTGAACGCCCCCTTGCGATAGCCGAAGAACTCGGCCTCCATCAGAGTTTCGGGAATCGCGCCGCAGTTCACGGGGACGAAGGCCTGCGGCGCCCGGCTCGACGCATCGTGGATCGCGCGAGCCGCCAGTTCCTTGCCGCTTCCAGACTCGCCATGGATGGTCACGGGCGCCATGGTGTTGGCAAGCCTGAGAATCATCCGCCGGAGCTGCTGCATCGCCGGCGCCTCGCCGGTGAGGCGAGCGAGCGCGGGAACCTCCGGCGCCGCGCTGTCGCCGACGCCGGCGACGTTGACCGCGGAGCGCACGAGCATGCGCAGCTGGTCGAGATCGACAGGCTTGGTGAGGTAGTCGAAGGCGCCGGCCTTCAACGCGGCAACCGCGTTCTCCGCGCTTCCGTAGGCCGTGATCACGGCAATCGGAGGCCCGGAGGTGAGCGCGACTTCCCGCACGAGATCCAACCCGGTGCCGTCGGGCAGCCGCATGTCCGTCAGGCACAGGGCATAGCGGCGCTGCTCGAGCAGCGCGCGCGCGGCGCCCACCGACTCGGCCGTATCGACGTCGAGCCCGAGGCGCACGAGCGTGAGCGACAGCAGCTCTCGCAAGTCCGCCTCGTCATCGACGACGAGGACGGCTGGCGAACGGCCGACGGCCATGGTCCGGGGGTGGCTGGGAGTTGCGTCGCTCATCGGACGGGGATCGTATCGAGGAAACCCTGGGAGTCAACGCCGGTGAGAGAGCCGGGACCGAAGCGCAGCAGGAAGCCCTCGCGCGTCGCGCCATCGAGCTCGCGCCGCGTGCTGTAGGCAAGTTCGGCCCGGTTCGTGACGCAGAACTCCCGTGCGAGATACAGCCCCAGGCCCGTGCCCTGCGAACGCGTCGTGAAGAACGGCTCGAACAGAGCCGGGCGGGCGTCGAACGGCACCCCGGGACCGTCGTCGAAGACCCATAGCTGCGGCCGGTCGCCCTCCGGGGCCGGCTCGATCAGGACACGCACTGATCCCGGCTTGCCGGACGCGAACCGGAGCGCGTTATCGACGAGGTTGTACAAGACCTGCCGCAAATGGGATTGCTCGAATTTGACGCGCAATCCCGAAGCGGCCTCGAGCTGGACGACTTCTGTCTGCAGACCGCGGTCCCGCACGAACTCGGCAAGGAAATGGCGGACGAAGTCGGCAATCTCCAGTTGATCGCCCAGCGGCGGCTCGCGCCGGGCCACTCGCAGCACGTCCTCGACGAGGCGATTCAGGCGTTGCGTGTTTTCACGCACGATCGCCGCCAGGCGCTTCAGCACCGGGTCGCTCGCGTCCTCCCCGAGCAGTTGCCCGGCATGGCTGATGGCGGCCAGTGGATTGCGGATCTCGTGCGCGATCGACGCGGTCAGCCGCCCCATCGCCGCGAGCTTCAATTGCTGCGCCCGGTCTTCAACGTCGCGGACGTCCTCCATGAAGATCACGAATTCATCGCTCGTGCTCGTGGTCGGCCGTGCGAAGCGCGCACGCAGCCGCGACTCCGTCGCAGGCATCGCTTGCTTGCCGGGGGCGACGACCGTGGGCGACCACGCGCCTTCGCTGCGTCCGCTGTCGGCCCACGACAGAAAGGCGGCGGCAAGCTCCCTGCCCTCCGCAAGATCCGCCAACCGGGTGCCTGTCAGCTGGGCCTGCGCATCGAGACCGAGCATGCGCCGCGCCGTTCGGTTGTTCGCTCGTACCTGGGTACTTCGGTCGACGACGATCACGCCCTGATCCATCTGCGCGATGACGAGGCGGTTGATCTCGAGCTGATTCTGCAGATCGCGCCCGCGGCTGCGCGCAAGCCGCTCCTGCTGCGCCAGGCGAGCGCTGAGCGCGCGGAGCAGCGCCGTTACCGCGAAGAGCGCCGCGCCGTACGCGCCCGCCTGGAACAGCAACGAGTTTGAATCGCCGGCGAGCGCGCGCACCCCGGCGTCGATGAGGATCGTCAGCACCGCCAAGGCGCAGATGAAGAACACGAGGATCGACGGAAGCAGCAGCGAAGCGCCGGCCAGCGGCAGCAGGAAAAGGATGACCCAGCCGGAGGCCACCCCGCCGCCCGTCACCACGAGCACGCCGATTGCGACGAGATCGAGCGCCAGTTGCCCGATGACCTGCGCGAGAAAGCGTCGGTGAACATACAGGGCGAGTCCCGCGAACACCGCGGCGAGCGAGAAGTACAGCAGGGCCGTCAGCACCGTCCACTGCGCTCCCCCCGACGATGAAACGGGCCGAACACCGGCCGCACTGGCCAGCACGAGCGCGCTGGCCACGATGACTCGCGTGCTGGCGAAGTACTCGAGCGTTCGCCATGGCGCTTCGTCGGGATCGATGGGCGGGTGGCCGTCGAGCAACGACTCGGCCGCGTCGGCGGCGTCGCGGGGTGAGCCGGCGGCGCCCTCAGGCAGGGGGCGGCTGGCGGCGGTGTTCTTCACAGCAGAAAAACCGGTCGCCCAGAAGAAGCGCCTCCTGGCGCGGCACGTGGAGCCCGCAAGTCGCGCAACTGACCATCGCCTGTGGCATCTGCTGGTCCGCCGCGGGTGACGAAGGCCGTTTGTCGCGACGCTGTCTGGACCGCCACATCACGTAGATGACGATCGCCAGCAGCAGGAAGAAAAGAATGCGGTTCATCAAGCGCGGTGCAGCAAGACCTCGATGACGAATCGACTGCCGACATAGGCGAGCATCAACATGGCAAAGCCGGTGATTGTCCAGCGCAAGGCCGTTCGCCCGCGCCAGCCGAACACGACGCGGCCTACCAGAAGCGCCCCGAACACGAACCACGCGGCGAAAGTGAACACGGTCTTGTGGTCGAACCGCAGCGCCCGGCCGAACACTTCTTCAGAGAAGAAGATGCCGCTGACAAGCGTCGCCGTCAACAGAAGGAAGCCCGCTCCGATGAGGCGGAACAGTACGGTCTCCATCGCCAGCAGCGGAGGCAGGCGGTCCAGGAAGTGGGCGAGCCGGCCCCGGGCGGACGATGAGGTTTCGCCGTGCAACCTTCGGTCCATGGAGGCCATCAGCAAGGCCTGCATCGCGGCGATCGTCAGCAGGCTGTAGGCGAGGATGGCGAGCAGCAGATGAACCCGGAACATCGGCGCGTCCGTTGCCTGTCCGAGGATGACGCCAGGAAAAGCAAGCGGCAGCAGCGCGGTGAGTGCCGCCAGCGGCAATACCAGGAGGAAGAGGCCGCGCGACGGCGAGAAGAACGTCTCCAGCCAGACGATGAGGGCGGTGATCCAGAGCGTGGCGGACAAGGCGTGCGCGAACCCGAAACGCAACTGGCCCTCGACGTACACGCCGTGAACCAGAAGTGCGCCGTGCAGTCCGATCGCCAATGCGAGCACGGGGCCGTGCCACAGAGGCGACTTCGCCGACTCGCTCTCGAGAGCAAGCCATTCACGCCAGGCGACGAACATATAGAGCACGGCAACAGCGCCGTACAATACGAACCATTCCGGGCGTGGCGGCATGAATGTTTATACCATGCAGCCGGCCCTCTCTCGCTGACCTCCCCCCATGCTGGAACAACTCACCACCAAGCTTGCGCGCGTCGTAAAGACCATGCGCGGGCAGGCGCGCCTGACAGAAGAGAACATGCAGGAAATGCTGCGCGAAGTCCGCGTGGCACTGCTCGAGGCGGACGTTGCCCTGCCCGTCGTGCGGGACTTCGTCGGCCGGATCAAGGAGAAAGCGCTCGGTGAGGAAGTCGTGGGCAGCCTTACGCCCGGGCAGGCCCTCGTCGGCGTCGTGCAGCGTGAACTGACGCAGTTGATGGGCGGCGACCTCTCCGAGCGCGAGCGCGACATCAACCTCGCGACGCAGCCGCCGGCCGTGATCCTGCTCGCCGGACTGCAAGGCGCGGGCAAGACCACGACAGCCGGCAAACTTGCACGCTGGCTGAAGGAGGATCGCAAGAAGAAGGTCCTCGCGGTGTCGACCGACGTCTACCGTCCGGCCGCCATCGAGCAGTTGAAGACGGTGGCGGGCCAGGCAGGCGCGGAGTTCTTCCCATCCGCCACCGGCGACAAGCCCGTGGACATCGCGGCCCGCGCGCTCGACCACGCGAAGCGGCACTTCTTCGACGTGCTGATCGTCGACACGGCGGGCCGCCTGGCCATCGACGAAGAGATGATGCAGGAGGTCACGGCGCTCGAGGCATGTCTGCAGCCGATCGAGACGCTGTTCGTGGTCGACGCGATGCTCGGGCAGGACGCCGTGAACACGGCCAAGGTGTTCTCCGAACGCCTGCCACTGACCGGCGTGATCCTGACCAAGCTCGACGGCGATTCGCGGGGAGGTGCGGCGCTGTCGGTCCGCCAGGTCACGGGCAAGCCGATCAAGTTCGTCGGGGTTGGCGAGAAGCTGAGCGGCTTCGAGCGCTTTCAGCCGGACGGCATGGCCGGTCGCATCCTCGGCATGGGGGACATCGTCGCGCTGGTCGAAGACGTCAAGAAGTCCGTCGACGTCGAGAGCGCCCAGAAACTCGCCAAGCGGATGCAGTCCGGCGAGAAGTTCGACCTCAACGACTTCCGCGAGCAGATCGGCCAGATGCGCAAGATGGGAGGCCTGTCCAGCATGATCGACAAACTGCCCGCGCAGTTCGCGCAGGCAGCCGGACAGGTCAACCCCGCCGACAGCGAAAAGCAGATCCGCCGCATCGAGGGGATCATCAACTCGATGACGCCCGCGGAACGGGCCAAGCCCGAACTCATCAAGGCTTCGCGCAAGCGCCGCATCGCGACGGGGGCCGGCGTTCCGGTGCAGGAAGTCAACCGCATGCTCAACCAGTTCGAGCAGATGCAGGCGATGATGAAACAGATGCGCAAGGGCGGTCTGGCGAAGATGATGCGCGGCCTCGCTCGCGTTCCGGGCATGCCCGGACTGCCGAAGCGCTGACCGCGCTCAGCCGAGGCGGCGCGGCGGAGCGGCCGGATCGACCGGAAGCTCCATCGGCGAAGGCGAGTAGCTCCAGCGATTCTTCCAGGCGGCGAGCACGGCATCCGGGTACTCGCGCCTGCCTCGGCTGCCGTTGTACCGGCCGAGCGCCATGAACAGGTCTCCGCGCTCGATGTCCAGGTAGTGCCTCAGGATGACGGTGCCGTATCGCAGGTTGGTGCGCATGTCGAACAGTCGCCGTGGATCGCCGTCCCCGATCACGTTCGTCCAGAAGGGCATCACCTGCATGAACCCGCGCGCGCCGGCGAGGGAGATGGCGTACTTACGGAAATTGCTCTCGACCTGAATCAGACCGAGCACGAGTTGCCGCTCCAGGCCCGCGCGGGCGCACTCGTAGTCGAGGGTCTTCAGGAACTCGAGCCTCGGGTCGAACTCCGGAATCCGCGTCTTCAGCCGCTCGGACATTTCCCCCAGCCATCCGAAGTGCGCCAGCCGATGGTGCGGGTCGTCGAACTTTCGCTCGGGCGGCCGGGCTTCCGCGATCTGCGCCGCAAGCGCGTTTCGGACAGCGTCGGCGAGTGGCTCGTATTGCTGAGCGCCGGCGAGGACAGGGCGCGGCATTGCCGCCATCGCGGCGGCGGAGATCAGCAGACGGCGTCGACCGATGGCGGGCGGCACGTTCAACGGCCCGAGAGCCGTTCCCGGATGAAGGTATAGGCGTCGCCGACCGCGACAGTCGTGGTCTGCAGGGTGCGACGGTCGACGTACTCGACCTTGCCCTCCTTGAGGCCGCGGTCGCCGATGGTCAGGCGATGCGGAATGCCGATCAGCTCCATTTCCGCGAACATCACGCCCGGCCGCTCGTCACGGTCGTCCAGCAGCACGTCCACGCCTGCCGCCTGGAGCTCGGCGTACAACTGCTCGGCCAACTGGCGCACCGGTTCGGACTTGCCGTAACCGACGGGCGTGAGCACGATCGAGAACGGAGCGATGGGATCGGGCCAGATGATGCCTTTGTCGTCGTGGTTCTGCTCGATTGCCGCGCCCAGCAGCCGCGTCACCCCGATTCCGTAGCAGCCCATCAGCATGCGGGCCGGCCTGCCGCTTTCGTCGATGAAGTTCAGGTTCATCGTCTCCGGGTACGGGAGGCCGGCGAAGACGTGACCGACCTCGATTCCGCGCTGAATGGCCAGCGTGCCCTTGCCGTCCGGCGACGGATCGCCAGCCACGACATTACGGACATCGGCGACGGCGGGTTCGGGAAGATCGCGGCCCCAGTTCGCGCCCGTGTAGTGGTAGTTCTCCTCGTTCGCGCCACAGACGAAGTCGCTCATGTTGGCGACCGTGCGATCGGCAACGATCCTGATGGGTCTGCGTGTGCCGATCGGCCCGAGATACCCTGGCTTGCAGCCGAACGCATCGAGGATCTCGGTCTCCGTCGCGAAACGAAACCCGCCTTTCAATCCTTCGACCTTGCCGACCTTCACTTCATTGAGTTCGTGATCGCCGCGGATGAGCACGAGCCAGATTTCCGCCGGCGCCGGATTGCCGGCATCGTCCGTCCGGTCCACCGCGAGGACGATCGATTTCACGGTGCGCGCCAGCGGCAGGCCGAGCAGTTGTGCGACGTCTTCGCACTTTTCCTTGCCGGGAGTCGGCGTCCTGGTCAGCGACTCCCTGGGCGCCGCGCGCTCGGCGACGAGCGGCAAGGCCTCCGCCATCTCGATGTTCGCCGCGATATTCGGACGTCGGGCAATACGCGATGGCGTCTTCGCCGGTGTCGGCGATGACCTGGAACTCGTGGCTCGCCTTGCCGCCGATGTTCCCCGTATCCGCGGCGACCGCGCGGAAGGTGAGGCCCATGCGGGAAAAGATGCGCGTGTAGGCGTCGTACATCGCGCGGTAACTCACCATGGCACTTGCTTCGTCCTTGTCGAACGAATACGCGTCCTTCATCGTGAACTCGCGTCCGCGCATCACCCCGAAGCGCGGCCGGCGCTCGTCGCGGAACTTCGTCTGGATGTGATAGAAGTTCGCGGGCAACTGCTTGTAGCTCTTGAGCTCCTCGCGCGCGATATCGACGATCACCTCCTCGCTGGTGGGCTGGACGATGAAGTCGCGGTCGTGCCGGTCCTTCAGGCGCAGCAGTTCGGGGCCCATCTTCTGCCAGCGCCCGGATTCCATCCACAGCTCAGCCGGCTGAACGACCGGCATCAGCAGCTCGACCGCCCCCGCCCGGTTCATCTCCTCGCGGATGATCTGCTCGATCTTGCGGATCGAACGCAGGCCCATCGGCATGTACGTGTAGATGCCCGCCGCGAGCTTCTTGATCATGCCCGCGCGCAGCATCAGTGAGTGGCTGATCACCTCCGCGTCCGCAGGGGCTTCTTTCAATGTCGAGATGAAGAACTGACGTGCGCGCATGCCGGTAATCCGTAAAGAAACTCTGTTGTGCCCTCGAAAAACCGGCCCCTATAATCGGTCGCAGATTCTAAAGGTTCAGGGGTTGGCATGCTGGACAAGGACGGGTACCGCCCGAACGTCGGCATCATCCTGCTCAACGGTCGCAACGAGGTCTTCTGGGGTAAACGGGTAAAACAGCATTCGTGGCAGTTCCCGCAGGGCGGGATCAAGTACGGCGAGTCGCCGGAGCAAGCGATGCTTCGCGAACTCTGGGAAGAAGTCGGACTCAGGCCCGAACATGTGAGGATCGTGGGCCGTACTCGCGAGTGGCTGCGTTACGAAGTACCTGAACAGTGGATCCGACGCGAACTGCGCGGAAATTACCGCGGGCAGAAGCAGATCTGGTTTCTGCTGCGCCTCGTCGGGCGGGACTGCGACGTATGCCTGCGCGCGACCACGCATCCGGAGTTCGATGCATGGCGTTGGCACGAGTACTGGGTGCCGCTGGAAACGGTCATCGAATTCAAGCGCGACGTCTATCAGCAGGCGCTGCTGGAACTTTCCCGCTTCGTCTTCAAGGCAGGCCGGCCGCAGAACCGGGCGTTGCGGCCGCGCCCTCTGCACGGAGTCGACGTGCATAACGGCAACGGCCTGGCCGGACCCGCGTCGGAACCTCCGACGGAAGCGGCCTGACGACTCAAGTCAGCACGAGATTGTCTCGGTGGATGAGTTCCGGCTCCTCAATGAAACCGAGAACGGCCTTGATCTCCGTGGTGGGCTTGCGCAGGATCTGGCGCGTCTGAACGCTGGAGTAGTTGGCCAGCCCACGCGCGATTTCGCGGCCGGCGGGATCGAGGCAGGCCACCACATCGCCGCGCTGGAATTCTCCCTGCACGTCCACGACTCCGATCGGCAGCAGGCTCTTGCCACCTGACGCGAGCGCCCGGGCCGCCCCCGCATCGACGACGACCCGCCCCTTGAGCAGAAGATGATCCGCCAGCCATTGCTTGCGGGCGGTCAGCACCGCCGTCGCCGCCGTCAGCTGGGTGCCGATCGTTTCGCCGCTCGCGAGCCTCAGCAGCACATCGGGCTCGCGGCCCGAAGCGATGACGGTGTGGGCTCCGCTGCGCGCTGCCCGCTTTGCCGCCAGGACCTTGGTCAGCATGCCGCCGCGTGAGATTGCACTGCCGGCCCCGCCCGCCATCGCTTCGAGCGCGGCGTCCCCGGCCGTCGCGTTCGCAATGAGAGTTGCATCGGCATCGCGGCGCGGATCCGCCGAGAAAAGTCCCGTCTGATCCGTGAGGATCACGAAGACATCGGCCTCGACGAGGTTCGTCACGAGAGCGCCGAGGGTGTCGTTATCGCCGAATTTGATCTCGTCCGTGACGACCGTGTCGTTCTCGTTGATGACGGGCACGACACCGAGTCCGAGCAGCGTGAAGAGCGTGGAACGGGCGTTGAGGTAGCGAGGGCGATCCGCAAGGTCGGCATGCGTCAACAGCACTTGAGCCGTCTGGACCCCGTGTCGCTCGAAACTCGTTTCGTAAGCGCGCGCGAGCCCCATCTGGCCGACCGCGGCCGCGGCCTGAAGCTCGTGGATCTGCTGGGGACGATGCGACCAGCCAAGCCGCTGCATGCCTTCGGCGATCGCGCCGCTCGAGACGAGCAGCACCTGCTTGCCCAGTTCCCGCAGGCGCGCCACCTGCGCCGCCCAGCGCGAAATCGCATCGAGGTCGAGGCCGCGGCCGTCGTTGGTGACGAGGCTGCTCCCGACCTTGACGACCACCCGCCCCGCGGACGCAACCACGGATGTCATGCCAGGCCCTCGCTCGATGTCGGTGCGACGTCGGCAGCCTCCGCGGACGACCGGTGCGCGGACGCCTCGCGCTCGCGCTGGAGGAATCGCGCGATTTCGATGCTCAGTTCGCGGCAGCCCTCCCCGGTCGCCGCCGAAATGGCGAACACCGGGGCTTTCGTCCGTAGACGTCGCCGGAACTGCGCGGGCAGCGCAGCACGCTCGTCAGGACCGACAAGATCGATCTTGTTCAGCACGATCCAGCGCGGTTTCTTGTGCAGGCCCTCGTCGTACTTGCGCAGTTCGGCCGCGATCGCTCGAACGTCCTTCACTGGATCCGTACCGTCGAGGGGACTGCAGTCGACCAGATGCAGCAACAGGCCGGTACGGCTCAGATGCCGGAGGAACTGATGACCCAGTCCCGCGCCCTCCGCCGCGCCTTCGATCAGGCCCGGAATGTCGGCGATGACGAAGCTCTGCTCCGGACCAACGCGGACGACACCAAGGTTCGGATGCAGTGTCGTGAAGGGATAGTCGGCAACCTTGGGCCGCGCGTTGGACACGGCCCGAATGAAGGTGGACTTTCCTGCGTTCGGCATGCCAAGCAGGCCGACGTCGGCAAGCACCCGAAGTTCGAGTTGCAGCTTGCGCTGCTCACCGGGCTCGCCCTTCGTGAATTCGCGCGGCGCCCGATTGACGCTCGACTTGAAATGCAGATTGCCAAGACCCCCCTTGCCGCCCCGCGCGAGCAGCGCGCGTTGTCCGTGCCCGGAGAGGTCGGCAAGGCGCTCGCCCGTGTCCATGTCGACGATCACGGTGCCGACCGGCATCCGCAATTCGATGTCCTCGCCGCCCGCGCCGTAGCAGTCGGCGCCCCGGCCGCGATCGCCGTCGGCGGCCTGATGACGCCGGGCGTAGCGGTAATCGATCAGGGTGTTGATGTTTCGGTCGGCGATCGCCCATACGCTGCCGCCGCGTCCCCCGTCCCCGCCGTCCGGTCCGCCCTTCGGGATGAACTTTTCGCGTCGGAACGACGCACTGCCGTCGCCGCCCTTGCCGGCCGCGACTTCGATGATGGCTTCGTCGACGAACTTCACGATGGAGAACCCTGAAAAGAAAAAGCCCCGCCGCAAGCGGCAGGGCTTTTCATACGCGCGTCTGCCGCGGGAGCTTAGGCGGCCGTTTCGGCGACGGGCTCGACACTGACGACGCGACGGTTCTGCGCGCCTTTGACGTCGAACTTGACCCTGCCCGCAGCAAGCGAAAACAGCGTGTGGTCGCGCCCCATGCCGACGTTGTCGCCCGCGTGAAACTGGGTCCCGCGCTGACGAACGATGATCTGGCCCGGCTCGATGCCCTGCCCGCCGTACACCTTCACGCCGAGGCGCTTGGACTGCGAGTCGCGGCCGTTTCGGGACGATCCGCCTGCTTTCTTGTGTGCCATTTCTGCTCCTGCTACCGATTAGGCGATCGAGTCGATCCGCAGCTCGGTGAAGTTCTGACGATGCCCCTGATGTTTCTGGAAGTGCTTGCGGCGGCGCATCTTGAAAATGGTGACCTTGTCGTGGCGGCCGTGACGGACGACGGTGGCGACGACCGCCGCCCCGGCCACGAACGGCGAACCCACCCTGACCTCGGTGCCGTTGTTCACCGCCAGCACTTCGGACAGCGTGATCTGCTGGCCGACCTCGGCCGGCAGGGTCTCGACCTTCACGGTCTCGCCCGGTGCGACACGGTACTGTTTGCCGCCGGTTTTGATGACTGCATGCATGTCTGTTCTCCCGCTGGCGGACCCTGCCTCGGCCGGTCCCGAGTCACCTCGGTATCCGGCGGCTGCCCCCAGCCTGTGCCCGAACATCTCGGGCTTCTTTCCCTCGGGTTGTCCCCGCGAGACCGGCATCGGCCGGCCTCGGGCGCTGCACACCACCATGGCGGAGCGCGGAAAGCCGTAAATTATCGCACCCCTCCCCGCACCGCGTCAAACCTTACCTGGCCCCCGCTGCCGGCCAGCCGGGATCGCCGTTGCCGAGGACCCGCCC
The DNA here is from genome assembly GCA_963726405.1 of uncultured beta proteobacterium. Lineage (GTDB taxonomy): Bacteria > Pseudomonadota > Gammaproteobacteria > Burkholderiales > Burkholderiaceae_F > JAOUJD01. Next base: position 207,823 of record CAVSCF010000005.1, read on the forward strand.
ACCTATAATCCCCGCGATGTTCTCCTCCACGTCCGGCCAGCACTTCGCCCGTTCGGCCGTCGCCATGTCGTCCATGTCGCCGGGCGCGGACGCGGGCTTGCCGATGCCGGATCTCAAGACGGTCCTGCAGCCCGTGGCGGAAGACATGTTGGAGGTGGATGCGGTGATCCGGGCCCGCCTCGACTCCGATGTCGTGCTCATCAATACGGTGGCCGACTACATCATCGGCGCCGGCGGAAAACGACTCCGTCCTGCCGTGCTCCTGCTGGTCGCACGCGCTCTTGGCTATACGGGTACCGCGCACGTCCTGCTCGCTGCGGTGATCGAGTTCATCCACACGGCGACGCTGCTGCACGACGACGTGGTCGACGAGTCCGACCTGCGTCGGGGCCGCTCCACTGCCAACGCGATGTTCGGGAACGCCGCAAGCGTGCTCGTTGGCGACTTCCTCTACTCCCGCTCGTTCCAGATGATGGTCGACGTCGGGAACATGCGAATCATGCGCATCCTCGCCGATGCGACGAACCGGATCGCGGAAGGCGAGGTGCTCCAGCTCCTCAACATCCACGACCCATCGGTGGACGAGGAACGCTACTTTGGCGTCGTGGAGCGCAAGACGGCCACCTTGTTCGAAGCCGGCACCCGGATCGCGGCTGTCCTCTCGGGCGCGAACCAGGAACTGGAGGACCGCTGCGCGCGCTACGGCGCAAGCCTCGGCCGTGCCTTCCAGATCACGGACGACGTTCTCGATTACTCGGGCCACGCCGAAGACATCGGCAAGCGCCTCGGTGACGACCTGCGGGAAGGCAAGGTCACCTTGCCCCTGATCCACGCGCTGCGGATCGCGGAGCCCGAACAGCGCGAACTCGTCGCGCACGCCGTGCGGGAAGGTAATGGCGACTTCGCGGCCGTCGCGAGGATCGTCAGCGAGAACGGTTCGCTTGCCTACTCGCGCTCGCTGGCGCAGCGCGAAGCGGCCGAGGGCCGAAACGCCATCGAAGCCCTTCCGCCGTCGGCGTGCCGGGATTCTTTGCTACACTTGCTGGCTTTCGCGGTCGACCGGGATCGGTAGTTCACGCTCCGTCGTACGGGCGATGTTCGCGATCGGGGTGTAGCTCAGCCTGGTAGAGTACTGCGTTCGGGACGCAGGAGTCGGAGGTTCAAATCCTCTCACCCCGACCAATCCCTCCGCCGTCCGTTTCAGCACCGCGTTAGATCCGGGACCAGCGCGTGGAAGATCTTCCGCTCTGGGTACAACTGACGGCCCTCGGCGCCCTGCTCCTCATTTCGGCGCTGTTTTCGATTTCCGAGACCGCGATGATGGCGCTGAGCCGTCTTCGGCTGCGCCATCTCGTCCGCCAGGGCAGCCGCCCGGCCAAGCGCGTGCAGGCCCTGCTCTCGAAGACGGACCGCCTGCTCGGAACGATCCTGCTCGGCAACAACCTCGTCAATGCCGCCGCCACCGCGCTCGTCACGGCGATGTCCATCCGGCTGGTCGGCGACAACGAATGGGCCCTGCTCGCCGCAACCGGCGTCATCACCTTCCTGATCCTCGTCTTCTCCGAGATCACGCCCAAGGTCATCGGCGCGACATTCCCTGAACGCATCGCGTTGCCGCTCTCGTATCCGCTGGGCGGCGTGCTGCGCTTGTTCCGTCCCGTGGTCTGGTTCGTGAACCTGTTCGTGCAGGCCCTGCTGCGGTTGTTGCGAATTCCGACGGCGCCGAGCGGCGAAAGCACGCGGCTGACCTCGGAGGAACTCCGGACGCTGGTCCTCGAAGGGGGCAACTTCATCCCCGGCAAGCATCGCAGCATCCTGCTCAACCTGTTCGACCTCGAGGAACTGTCGGTCGACGACGTGATGACGCCGCGCGCGCGTATCGAGGCGCTTGACGTCGAGCAGCCCGCCGAGGCGGTGCTCGAGCAGTTGCGCACCTGCTATCACAACAAGATCCCCGTGCACGAAGGCGACATCAACCGCACCCTCGGAGTGCTGCACGTTCGCAAGCTGATGCACCTGCTGGCGGGCGAGGAGTTCATGATCGCGTCGGTGCGTGCCGCGCTCGTGCCGACGTACTTCATTCCCAGCGGCACGCCCTTGTTCCAGCAACTGCAACTCTTCCAGGACAACAAGCAGCGTCTCGGGCTGGTGGTCGACGAGTATGGCGAAGTGCAGGGTCTCGTCACCCTCGAGGACATCATCGAGGAGATCGTCGGCGAGTTCACCACGCAGGCGCCGGGAGCCGGTTCGCGCCGACTTCGGTGGAACGCTGAAGGCCTCGCCCTCGTCGATGGCGCCACGATGCTGCGCGATCTCAACCGGCGGCTCGGTTTGAGGCTGCCGCTCGATGGTCCGAAGACGCTCAACGGATTGCTGGTCGAGCGCCTCGAGGAGATACCCGACGCGCCGTGCTGCGTTCGCTTCCCGGGAGTCGTCATCGAAGTAGTCCAGGCCGACGAGCAGGCAATACGAAGCGCACGCCTGATCCGGATGGATCGGGAAGAAAACCCGGGAGCTTCAAAGGCCCTTCGATAGCAGTCGCACCCCCTGCTGCAGCGCTCGAAATCTCGCTCGATCGTCTTGCCTTCTTTGCGGTAGTTAAGGTTTACAAATCCGGGGGTTATCGGCAGTATCTTTTGCCTTCTCGAGGGTGGTCCGCCCGCTATAACTTGGCCGTTCGCCATACCGACCACCACCCAGGAAAGCCCCGATACCCGATGTCTGCTGTCACCCAAGGTCCTGCGGCTGCTGCGGGCGCCGCCCTGACCGGGCTCGCACGCGCGCTCGTTCAGCAAGGCAAGCTGCGGCCGGACCGCGCGGAGAACTTCGCCCGCAAGGCGACGCAGGCAAACACGCATTTCATCGACGAACTGATCGGTTCGTCCGAGGTCACCGGCCTGAACGCCGGTGCCGTGGCCAAGTTCGCGGCAGACACGTTCGGACATCCATTGCTGGACCTGTCGGCGCTGGACCTCGACCAGTTGCCCCGCGACATCATTGACAAGAAGCTCGTCGGGTCGCTGCGTGTGGTGGCACTGCGCAAGCGCGGCAATCGCCTGTCCGTCGCGGTATCCGACCCGACCAATTTCCAGGCGCTCGACCAGATCAAGTTCCAGACCCAGCTCGCGCTGGACATCGTCGTCGTCGAGCACGACAAGCTGATGCGGCTGGTCGAGGCCAACGCGCAGAGCACCGCCCAGGCGCTCGAGAACCTGGCGGGCGGCGATGACGTCAACTTCGAGGACCTGCTCAGCGGCGACGCCGAAACCGCGCAGGCCGAGGATGCATCGGCGACCGAGGTCGACGACGCCCCGGTCGTCCGTTTCCTGCAGAAACTGCTGCTCGACGCGATCGGCGAGGGGGCGTCGGACCTGCACTTCGAACCGTACGAGAAGTTCTATCGCGTCCGCTTCCGGCTCGACGGCGTGCTGCGCGAAGTCGCCCAGCCGCCCCTCGCCATCCGCGAGCGGCTGTCCACGCGCATCAAGGTGATCTCGCGGCTGGACATTTCCGAGAAGCGCGTCCCTCAGGACGGCCGCATGAAGCTGGCGCTTTCCAACCAGCGCGCCATCGACTTCCGCGTCAGCACCTTGCCGACGATGTTCGGCGAGAAGATCGTGATGCGGATTCTCGATCCTTCGCAGGCGAAGCTGGGCATTGACGCCCTCGGGTACGAGCCGGACCAGAAGGAAGTGCTGCTGGATGCGGTGCAGCGTCCGTACGGCATGGTGCTCGTCACGGGACCGACGGGTTCCGGCAAGACGGTCTCGCTCTATACCTGCCTCAACATCCTGAACCAGCCTGGCGTGAACATTTCGACGGCGGAAGATCCGGCGGAGATCCAGCTGGCCGGCATCAACCAGGTCAACGTCAACGAGAAGGCCGGGCTGACCTTCGCCAACGCGCTGCGCGCCTTCCTGCGCCAGGATCCGGACATCATCATGGTCGGCGAGATTCGCGACCTTGAAACGGCCGATATCGCGATCAAGGCGGCGCAGACGGGTCACATGGTGCTTTCGACCCTGCACACCAATGACGCGCCATCGACGCTGGTACGACTGGGGAACATGGGCGTGGCCCCGTTCAACATCGCATCGAGCGTCATCCTGATCACGGCGCAGCGCCTTGCGCGGCGGCTGTGCACCTGCAAGCAGCCGGCCGATCTGTCGTTGGACGCGCTTCTGGCGGGCGGTTACAAGGAAGCGGACGTCGACGGCAGCTGGGTACCGTACAAGCCCGTCGGCTGCGAACGCTGCAAGGGCAGCGGCTACAAGGGTCGCGTCGGCATCTACCAGGTGATGCCGATCAACGAAAACATGCAGGACATGATTCTCAAGCAGGCCACCGCGCTCGATATCGCGCGCGAAGCGGCACGCTGCGGAGTGCGCGATCTGCGGCAATCCGGGCTGCTCAAAGTGAAGCAGGGCATGACCTCGCTGGAAGAGGTCCTTGGCTGTACCAACGAATAGCACGGACGGCGGAGCGAAAATGGCGACTGGAGCAATTGCCAAACCACGCGTTGAGGTCAAGGAAGCGGTCTTCCGCTGGGAGGGCCGCGACAAGAACGGACGCGTCGTCAAGGGCGAGATGCGGGCCGGAGGTGACTCCGTGGTCGCGGCGGCGTTGCGCCGGCGCGGCATCATGGCCACGAAGATCAAGAAGCAGAGCTTCTCGCGCGGCCGCAAGATCACGCAGAAGGACCTTGCGCTCTTCACCCGGCAGCTGTCGACGATGCTGAAGGCAGGCGTACCGCTGATGCAGTCCTTCGACATCGTCGGCCGCGGCCACGCCAATCCGTCCATGGCCCGCCTGATGAACGACATCCGCATGGATGTCGAGACCGGGACGAGCCTGAACCAGGCGTTCCGCAAGTACCCGCTCTACTTCGATCCGCTGTTCTGCAACCTCGTGGCCGCGGGCGAGCAGGCCGGTATCCTGGAAACGCTGCTCGACCGCCTGGCGATGTACCAGGAGAAGACGATCGCGCTGAAGGGCAAGATCAAGAAGGCGCTCTTCTACCCGGTGATGATCATCCTGGTCGCGATCCTGGTCACGGCCGTGATCATGATTTTCGTGATCCCGTCGTTCAAGAGCGTGTTCACGAGCTTCGGCGCCGACCTGCCTGCGCCCACGCTGGTCGTGATCGCCATGTCGGACTTCTTCGTCGCCTACTGGTACATCGTCTTCGGACTGCTGTTCGGCGGAATCTACTTCCTCGTGCAGGCCTGGAAGCGATCGCCGAAGGTGCAGAGCACGATCGACCGGCTCGCGCTGAAGCTCCCTGTGCTGGGCGAGATGCTGCAAAAGGCCGCGATCGCACGATGGAGCCGCACGCTCGCCACCACCTTCGCCGCCGGCGTGCCGCTGGTCGAGGCGCTCGATTCCGTCGGGCCGTCCGCGGGCAACGCCGTCTACAAGGAGGCGACGCGGCAGGTGCAGACCGAGGTGAACATCGGCACGAGCCTCGCGCAGTCGATGCAGAACACCGGCGTGTTCCCGAACATGGCCATCCAGATGACCCAGATCGGCGAGGAGTCCGGATCGCTCGACTCGATGCTGTCGAAGGTCGCCGACTACTACGAGCGCGAGGTCGACGAGACCGTCGACGCCCTGTCGAGCCTGCTCGAGCCGATGATCATGGTCATTCTCGGCGTCATCATCGGCGGTATCGTGATCGCCATCTACATGCCGATCTTCAAACTCGGCCAGGTCGTCTAACGAACCCGGGGACGCCGGTGCCGCTGCGCGGCACCGGCGACGTGCATCTTGTCCGAGCCTGTTCTTGTCCTCACGGTCGCCGTCTTCGGACTTGCGATCGGGTCCTTCCTGAACGTCGTCATCCATCGGCTGCCGCGCATGATGGAGAACGACTGGAAGGCGCAGTGCGCCGAACTCGCCGGCGCGGAACCGGAGACCGGGGGGCCGCGCTACAACCTGCTCGTCCCTCGCTCGCACTGCCCTCACTGCAACACCGCGCTGCGGGTCACTGACAACATCCCCCTCGTCTCGTGGCTGGTCCTGCGTGGTCGATGCGGGCATTGCGGCACGAAGATCTCTGCGCGCTACCCGATCGTGGAGGCGCTGACCGCGGTCTTGTCCGCCGTGGTGGCGTACAAGTTCGGCCTCACGACGACCACGCTGCTCGCACTGCTGCTGACCTGGACCCTGGTGGCGCTGACCTTCATCGACGCCGACACCACGCTCCTGCCGGACGACCTGACGCTTCCGCTGCTCTGGCTGGGCCTTGGTGCCAACCTCGTGGGGACATTCGTGCCTCTGCGCGACGCCGTGATCGGGGCCATCGCCGGCTACCTTGTGCTGTGGTCTATCTACTGGTTGTTCAAAGTGGCGACCGGCAAGGAAGGCATGGGGTACGGCGACTTCAAACTGCTCGCCGCGCTCGGCGCCTGGATGGGCTGGAAGGCATTGCTGCCGATCGTCCTGCTGTCGTCCCTCGTGGGCGCACTCGTCGGCATCGTGCTCATCATCCTCGCCCGGCGCGGACGGGAAATACCGATCCCGTTTGGACCGTACCTGGCGGCGGCCGGATTCATCGTGCTGCTTGACAGGCGACACCCTCACCCGGTGGTTCGTCCCGCTTTGAAGCGCGCCTACTTCAGCGTCGGCCTTACGGGCGGCGTCGGAAGCGGAAAGAGCACGATCGCCGGCATGCTGTTGCGCCACGGTGCCGGAGTCGTCGACGCCGATGCGATCGCCCATGAACTGACCCAGCCGGACGGTGCGGCCATCGCCGGTATCCGCCAGACGTTCGGCGAGGCCGCCATCGCCGCCAACGGCGCCCTCGACCGCGCATGGATGCGGGCGCGGGCATTCACCGACCCCGCGGCGCGAAAGGCGCTCGAGCGTCTGCTCCATCCACTGATCCGGGAAGCATCGAACCGGCATGCCGAGGAGCACGCAGGCGCGGGCAGCCCGTACGTCGTGTTCGTGATCCCGCTCCTCGTGGAATCGGGCGACGCGCGTGACCGCTTTGACCGCGTCCTGGTCGTCGATTGCAGCGAAGCCACGCAAATCGCCCGCGTCTGCGCCCGGCCCGGCATCGACGCGCAGGTCGCGCGGGCCATCCTGGCGGCGCAGGCGACCCGGGCGCAGCGACTTGCAGCCGCCGACGACGTGCTCTTCAACGAAGCGCCGCTGGACGAGATTTCAGCGCGTGTGGAAATCCTCCACCAGCGCTACGTGGAACAGGCGGAGGCGTCTGCCCGTGCGAGCGTGTGATATCGTCGCCCCACTCTCCAGCACCCTCCACACATGGCCACCGACGGTCAGGTCCTGTACGAGTATCCGTTCAGCGAACGCATCCGAACCCTGCTGCGCCTCGAGGACCTGTTCGACAAGCTGCTTTACTTCGTCGAGCAGCAGCACTCGTACTGTCATCACACGGCGCTGCTAACGCTGTTCGAGATCCTCGAAGTCACTTCGCGCGCGGACCTCAAGTCCGACTTGCTGCAGGAACTCGAGCGGCACCGCCAGACGCTGCAGGCGTTGCGCAACAACCCGCAGGTGTCCGAGGCCGCGCTGTCCGCCGTGCTCGGCGAGATCGAGCAGGCTCAACAGAGCCTGAATGCGACCACCGGCAAGGCCGGCCAGCACGTCCGTGACAACGAGTGGCTGATGAGCATCCGCAGCCGGGCGATCATCCCGGGCGGCACCTGCGAATTCGATCTGCCCTCGTATCACGCCTGGCTGACCCGAGACACGGAAAGCCGGGCGCGCGACCTGCAGTCCTGGGTGCAGCCCATGATGCAGTTCCATTCCGCACTTGCGATCGTTCTGAAACTCCTTCGTGAGACGGCCCATCGCAGCAAGCAGGTCGCGGCCCAGGGCGCGTTCCAGCAGATGCTGCAGGGCCGGACCTATGCGCTGCTCCAGGTGCGAGTCGACGGCTCGCTGAACGCGATCCCGGAAATCAGCGCGAACAAGTACATGCTGTGGATCCGCTTCACCACTCAGGATCGCGATCTGAAGCCGCGTACCGTCGATCGCGACATCCCGTTCGAACTCTCGCTTTGCGCCTTCTAGGGCATCCTGCGCGTCCAATGCCGCCCGTGGTGAAGTGCCCGACTTGCGGTCAGCGAGTCGAATGGAGCGAGGCCTCGAAATTCCGGCCGTTCTGCTCGGAGCGCTGCAAGACGATCGATCTCGGCGCGTGGGCCTCGGACCGCTACGTCGTTCCCGGCGGGCCCGCCGAGGAGGCCGAAGAAACGCCACCTGCCGAGTCGCCTTCGAAGCACTGACCGGTGCGCCACGCCGCAGAAAGCAGCGCCACGCCGTGCGCGCCGCACGCCATGGCAAGAGGCAATCTATCCAGCGTCAACCCGCCGATTGCGTAGATCGGCAGGGCGGTAGCGCGGGCGATGCGCTCGAATTCGGTCCAGCCGAGCGGCGCCCGGCCCGGATGGCTTGTCGTCGCCTCGACCGCTCCGAGCACCGCGTAGTCCAACCCGAGGGCGCCCGCGTGCTCGAGTTCCGCAACGTCATGCACGGACGCGCCGACCCAAGGCAGTGCGGGCCGCTCGCGCGCCTCCAGCAGGTCGCGCGACGTCAGGTGAACGCCATCGGCCCGCTCCCATAAGCCGCGGTGGTGCCGGCTGTTCACCAGCAAGCGGGCCCCCGCCGCCTGCGTCATCGTTCGCATCTCCGTGAGCAATCGCTCCGCGTCGTCCACCGCGAGTCCCGGTTCACGCAATTGCACGAAGCGCAGTCCCCGGCTCAGCGCGGCGTCCAGGCGTCGAAGGAATTCATCGACGCCGAGGACGTGCGCAGCGCTCAGCGCATAGACGGCCGGCAGTTCGAGCCCGCGCAGCACTGGAACCGTCGCCGGCAGCAAGGGCGTCGGCAGCGCATCCAGCGAATGGAAGCCGAAGCGCTGCTGTTCCCGCGCACGCAGGTCGCCGCTCCACTCGAACACCCGGCAGAAATGAAGGCGGACGAGGGCGTGCGGATACTCGAACACGCGAACGAGCCAGGGAAACACGGGCCCGATGTCCACTCCCAGTTCTTCATGCAGCTCGCGCGCGAGCGCATGCGCGACGGTCTCGCCCGGCTCGAGCTTGCCGCCTGGAAACTCCCAGTAGCCGGCGTACGGTTTGCCGGCGGGACGGCTTGCGAGGAGCAGCCGCCCATCGGGACGGATGAGGATGCCGACGGCCACGTCGACCGGGCTGCGCGCGGCGACGCGCCCCTCCGCGGCCATCCCCGCCGTCATCTCCTGGCAGCGGGAGCGGCTGCGAGCCGCTGCTGCCCGGCCCAGTGGCGTGCGAACTGCAGCGCGATGCGGCCCGAGCGCGAACCGCGCTGAAGGGCGAATTGCAGGGCCTCGGGATGTGCCGCCTCGATGCCCGTGCGATCCAGCCCGAAGCGCGCCAGCCAGTGACCGACGATGTCGAGGTAGTCGTCCTGCCGGAACGGATAGAACGACAGCCACAACCCAAAGCGCTCCGACAGCGAGACGCGTTCCTCGACCGCTTCAGCCGGATGCACCTCGCCGTCGTCGTCGTAGTGCGCGCCGAGGTTGTCGCGCATGAACTCCGGCATCAGGTGCCGCCGGTTCGACGATGCGTAGATCAGCACGTTCTCCGCGGAGCCGGCGATGGAACCGTCGAGCGCGGCTTTCAGTTCCTTGTAGCCCACCTCGTTCGCGTCGAACGAAAGGTCGTCGCAGAAAACGATGAAACGCTCCGGACGCGCCACCACGCGATCGACGATGTCCGCGAGATCGACCAGGTCGCGCTTGTCGACCTCGATCAGGCGCAGGCCATCGGACCCGAATGCGTGGAGGCAGGCGCGAATCAGCGACGACTTGCCGGTGCCGCGGGCACCGGTGAGCAGCGCGTTGTTGGCGGGGAGGCCGCGCACGAACTGCGCGGTGTTCGCCCGCAGCGCCTCCTTCTGGCTGTCGACGTGCTTCAGGTCCTCGAACGGGATCAACGCCGGGTGGGCCACCGGTTCGAGATCTCCGCGCTCCAGACCGAGGTAACGGCGCTTGCGCCAGCGGAACGCGAGGAACGCGGCGTAATCCGGTTCGACGTCCGCGGGGAGCAGCGACTCGATGCGCTCGAGCGCCCGCGCCAGCCGCGTGACCGCGTCGCCGTGGTCCTCGCCGCTCACGACCGGTAGTCCGCGTTGATCGACACGTAGTCGTGCGACAGGTCGCTCGTCCAGACCGAGGTCGACGCCGAGCCGCGTCCCAGTTGCAGGCGGATCACGATCTCGCTCTGCTTCATCACGCGCTGGCCGTCTTCCTCCCGGTACTCGGGACGGCGCCCGCCATTGCGCACCACCCACACGTCGTCGAGGTGCATCTGCACCAGCGCAGTATCGAGGTCGTCGACCCCTGCGTACCCGACCGCGGCAAGGATGCGCCCCAGGTTGGGATCGGATGCGAAGAACGCGGTCTTGACCAGCGGCGAATGCGCGACGGCATAGGCGATCCTCGCCGCCTCCTCCTCGCTGCGAGCCTGCTCGACTCGCACCTCGATGAATTTGGTGGCGCCTTCGCCGTCGCGGACGATGGATTGCGCGAGTTGCCGGGCGACGGCCTCGATGGCTTCAGCCACGACGGCATAGGCGGGATCGCTCGCGGACTCGATCCGCGGGGCCCCGCTTCGTCCCGTGGCGATGAGCACGAACGAATCGTTGGTCGACGTGTCGCCGTCGATCGTGATGCGATTGAACGATCGGTCCGCCGCGGCCTTCGTCAGCACACTCGTCAACGGTGCCGCGATGGCGGCGTCGGTCGCGACGAATCCGAGCATTGTCGCCATGTTGGGCCGGATCATTCCCGCGCCCTTCGCGATGCCCGTGACGGTGACCGTTTTCCCGGCGACCTCGACGCGCCGCGAAGCCGCCTTCGGCTGCGTGTCGGTCGTCATGATCGCTTCGGCCGCTTCGAGCCAGTGTCCCGGTTGCAGGCGGTCGATGGCCTGGGGCAGTCCGGCGACCAGTCGCTCGACGGGCAGCGGCTCCATGATGACCCCGGTCGAAAACGGCAGCACCTGGCGCGGGTCGCACCCGAGCAGTTTCGCAAGCGCCTCGCAGGTGAAGCGCGCCGCGCGCAGGCCGTCGTCTCCCGTGCCGGCGTTCGCGTTGCCTGTGTTGATCACGAGCGCGCGGACGCCCGATCCCTGAGCGAGGTGCTCGCGGCAGAGGATCACGGGAGCGGCGCAGAAACGGTTGCGGGTGAACACACCGGCCACCGAGGCGCCGTCCGCGATGCGAACGACGAGTACATCCTTTCGATTGGCCTTGCGGATTCCGGCCTCGGCCCAGCCGAGTTCGACGCCCGCCACGGGGAACAGGTCCTCACGGCGAGGCAGCGGCAGATTGACGGGCATTGCGGTTCGACGAAGACGTAAAGATCGAACGTTACCGCAAGCAGGCAGGCCGCCCTCGTTCCCATGCAGAGGGGGAGATCCAAGAGGGGGCCACGCCCCCTCTTGCGTCCTCAGAACCAGTCCGCGTAGCGAGCGCCGGGGGAGGTCCAGGAGGGGGCATCGTCCCCTCCTGCGTCCTCAAGTGCTTGCTCGCGAAGCGAGCAGCAGTGCCATGGGAAGCTTGCTACGCAAGCTTCCCATGGCACTGCTTGTATTTCTTCCCCGATCCGCACGGACACGGATCGTTGCGGCCGATCTTGTCGCCAAAGCGCTTGAAGGGCTGCTGCTTCTCCTGGTCGTCGTCGGCGAGCATCACCGCTTCGCCCCCGGCATCGGCCGGTTCTTCAGCCGCCCCAGCGTTGAACTCGGCGTGCTGCGCACGCGCGAGTTCGGCCCGGCGCTCGCTCTCCGCCTCGATCTGCTGCTCGGCCTGCTGGATCTCTTCCTGCGTCTGGATGCGCACGTTGGTGAGGACCCTGACGACGTCGTCCCGAACGCGGTCGAGCAGCGCCCCGAAGAGCTCGAAGGCTTCGCGCTTGTATTCCTGCTTCGGCTGCTTCTGCGCATACCCGCGCAGGTGAATGCCCTGTCGCAAGGCATCGAGCGCCGTGAGGTGCTCGCGCCATGACTGGTCGAGCGTCTGCAGCATGATCGAGCGCTCGAAGCTCGAGAACGGCTCCCGTCCCACGATCGAGATCTTCGCCTCGTAGGCTTCGTCGGCAGCCTTCAGGACCAGCGCGAGCAGGTCCTCGTCGGTCATCGTGTCCGCCTGGTCCAGCGTCGCCTTCAGCGGAACGTGCAACTGCCAGTCGTCGGCCAGCGCCTTCTCCAGTCCGGCGAGGTCCCACTGCTCCTCGACGGAATCGGCCGGCACGAAGCTGCGGAACAGTTCGGTGAAGAACCCACGGCGCAGGTTCGTCACCATCTCGGCGGTGTCGTCGGTCTCGAGGATCTCGTTGCGCAGCCGATAGATCTCGCGCCGCTGGTCGTTGGCGACGTCGTCGTACTCGAGCAGTTGCTTGCGGATGTCGAAGTTGCGCGCCTCGACCTTGCGTTGCGCGCTCTCGATCGAGCGCGTGACCATGCCGGCCTCGATCGCCTCGCCCTCGGGCAGCTTGAGGCGGTCCATGATGGCCTTCATGCGTTCGCCGGCGAAGATCCGCAGCAGCGAGTCCTCCATCGAAAGGTAGAAGCGCGACGCACCGGGGTCGCCCTGGCGGCCCGACCGGCCGCGCAGCTGGTTGTCGATCCGCCGCGACTCATGCCGCTCGGAACCGATGATCTTCAGTCCCCCGGCGCCGACGACGTGGTCGTGCAGGGACTGCCACTCCTCGCGCAGCTTCGTCACACGCACGGGCTTCTCGTCCTCGGGGATCGCTGCGTCCGCCTCGACGAACTGGACCTGCTTCTCGACGTTGCCCCCCAGGACGATGTCCGTTCCGCGGCCTGCCATGTTGGTCGCGATCGTGATCATCTTCGGCCGTCCTGCCTGCGCGACGATCTCGGCCTCCTTCGCGTGCTGCTTGGCGTTGAGGACCTGGTGCGGGAGGTTCTCCTTCTTCAGCAGGCCGGACAGCAGTTCGGAGTTTTCGATCGACGTGGTTCCCACGAGCACCGGCTGGCCCCGCGCGTAACAGTCCCGGATGTCCTCGAGGATCGCGTTGTACTTCTCCTTCAGCGTCCGGTAGACCTTGTCCTGGGAGTCGATCCGGATCATGGGCCGGTGCGTCGGGATGACGACCGTCTCGAGGCGGTAGATCTCCTGGAATTCGTAGGCCTCCGTGTCGGCCGTGCCGGTCATTCCGGCCAGCTTGCCGTACATGCGGAAGTAGTTCTGGAAGGTGATCGACGCGTAGGTCTGGTTTTCGGACTGGACCTTCACGCCCTCCTTCGCCTCGACCGCCTGGTGCAGGCCTTCCGACCAGCGCCGGCCCTGCATCAGCCGCCCGGTGAACTCGTCCACGATGACGATCTCGCCGTTCTGCACGACGTACTGCTGGTCGCGGTGGAACAGCGTGTGGGCGCGCAACGCGGCGTTCAGGTGGTGCATCAAGATGATGTTGCCGGGCGCGTACAGGCTCTCGCCTTCGGCCAGCATGCCCATCCGCGTCAGGATGGCCTCGAGCTTCTCGTGGCCGGCCTCCGAGATGTGGACCTGATGGCCCTTCTCGTCGACCCAGTAGTCGCCTTCGGCTTTCTCGTCCTTCTGCCGCGTCAGCTGCTTGGGCACTTCGTTGATGCGGACGTAAGTCTCGGTGTGGTCCTCGGCGGGTCCGGAGATGATCAGCGGCGTGCGCGCCTCGTCGATCAGGATCGAGTCCACCTCGTCGACGATGGCGTACGCGAGGCCGCGCTGCCGGCGGTCCGTGACCGCGTACTCCATGTTGTCGCGCAGGTAGTCGAAACCCAGCTCGTTGTTGGTGGCGTAGGTGATGTCAGCCGCGTAGGCAACGCGCTTGTCCTCGGTGGACTGCTGGCTGATGATCGTGCCCACCGTCATTCCGAGGAAGCGGTAGACCTGACCCATCCAGTCGGCGTCGCGAGCCACCAGGTAGTCGTTGACCGTGACCACGTGCACGCCCTTGCCAGCCAGCGCGTTGAGGTACACCGCGAGCGTCGCGGTCAAGGTCTTGCCTTCACCCGTGCGCATCTCCGCGATCTTGCCGTCGTGCAAGACCATGCCGCCGATCAACTGCACATCGAAGTGCCGCTGCCCGAGCGAGCGCTTCGATGCCTCGCGCACGACGGCGAAGGCTTCGGGCAGCAACTGGTCGAGCGTCTCGCCCTTCGCGACGCGCTCGCGGAACTCGGTCGTCTTCGCGCGCAACGCCTCGTCCGACAGCGGCGACACCTTCGGCTCGAGCGCATTGATGCGTTCGACGGTGCGTTGATACTGCTTGAGCAGGCGGTCGTTTCGACTGCCGAAAATCTTGGTGAGCAGGCCGGAAATCATCGGGAATTGGCCGGTCTCCAAGGAGGCCGGCAGAAGTGGGCGCGACGCAGCGTCGCCGAAGGCTGCCGGCGACCGACGCAAAGCGAAAATTATGTCACAGGGGGTTGCCCGGGCCGGGCGCCCTCAAGGGGAAAACAACGGTTACTTGCGGGCGTTGGCCGCGGCTGCAAGGCCCTTGAGGTCAACCTTTGCCGCGCTCGCGGTCTGCTGAGCGAGCAGGTTGCCCGGCGCCAGCAGGAACCGAGAGGGGTTCTGCGCGACGCCCTTCGAGTGGACCTCGAAGTGGAGATGCGGACCGGTGGAGCGGCCCGTGCTGCCGACCTCGGCGATCTTCTGTCCGCGCTTCACCAGATCGCCGGGCCGGACACCGACGCGCGAGGCGTGCGCGTAGCGCGTCATCAACTGATTGCCGTGATCGATCTCGACCACATTGCCGTACTCGGGGTGGAACTCGGCGAGCACCACGACCCCACCGGCCGCGGCGTGGATGGGCGTGCCGGACGGCGCCGCGAAATCGATGCCCTCGTGGCGCGTCATCTGGCCGGTGATCGGATCGGTGCGCCAGCCGAAGCCCGAACCGATGAAGCCGTCGGCGACCGGCTTGCTGTTCGGCAGCAGTGCCTGGCGCACCTGCTGCGACATCACTTCGGCCTCGATGATCGTCATGTAGTCGGCACGCTGCTCGACGCTTCTAGCGAACCGCTGCAGCTCCACATCGAGGTCCTGGAGGGTCATTGAATCAGAGCCCGGCAGCGCGCCGCCACGACCCGGCAATTCCTGGAACCGGAATTCCTCGGGGCGGATACCCATCACTTTTGCAACGCGCTCGCCGAGCGCGTCGAGCCGCAGCAGCTGCGCCTGGACTTCGCCGAGCTTGCGGGCGAGTGCCGTGACGTTGTCGCGTACCTTCTGGTCCTGGCGCTCCATCTCGTCGCGGGTCACGAAGGAGATAACATCGGTCAGGACGGGAATCTGGATCACGCTTGCCGCGCGCACAGTCAGGAACGAAAACATTCCCGACATCATCAGCACCATCAGCACAACGCCGGAAAAGGCGATCAGTGCGTGTCGGCGCGTGAGCGTGATGGTTCGCGCACGCGCCAGCCGCTTGTCTACAACGATGATCTGCACTTATCCCCCCAACCCGTCGACTCCGACGCGACAATGCGCGGCGGTGTTCAGTGTCTAGCGCGGCCAAACCACTCGCCGATGTGCTGCGCGACGCGCCCGAAGCGGCTCGCCTGCTCGCACGCTGGGAAGCGACCCAGCGTGCCGCGCGCTGCCTCGCCCCGGTGTGCCGCTCGCTGGCTTCGGGCTTCGATCCTCTGATCCCCGGCCGTTGCGAACTGAGAGACGGCGTTCTCTGGCTCTCCGCGTCCTCCACCGCCCAGGCTGCCAAACTGCGGCAGTCCACTCCGCGATTGCTGACGACCCTGGGCAGCGAAGGGATTCAAGTGTACGAAATACGCGTCCGCGTCGAACCCGGGATCACGGGCTACCCGGAACAAGGGACCACACCCCCCTCAAGTCTCGACGCCGGGTGGCTGAGCGCCCGGCTCGAACGCCGGCGAAACGGTAGGTAAGCTTGCGCTTACTGTCGCTGACTCCCCATTGAAGACAGCCATTGAGCGCCTGGCGGCGACGCTGCGAAAGCGCGCGAAGCGCTAGGCGGGAACGGGTTGATACCGCACGCCGGAAGGCGCGGACTGCTCGTCCTCGAAGGTCACTGTCTCGAACGCGGTAGCGTCGGCCGTCAGTGCCCGAAGGAGTTTGTTGTTCATCGCGTGACCGGACTTATGAGCCTCGTACGACGCGATGAGCGGATGGCCCAGGACGGAGAGGTCGCCAATCGCGTCGAGGATCTTGTGCTTGGCGAACTCGTCGCCGGCGCGCAGGCCATCGGTGTTCAGCACGCGATACTCGTCCATCACGATCGCATTTTCGAAGTTCCCGCCCATGGCGAGACCGGCGGCCCGCAGGGCCTCGACCTCGTTGACGAAGCCGAAAGTGCGTGCACGGGCGACATCCTTCACGAACGATTCACGAGCGAAATCGACCTCGACCACCTGCTCGGTCGCATCGATGGCCGGATGCCGGAACTCGATCGAGAACTTCAGACGGAAGCCCGCATACGGGGTGAGCCGCGCCCACTTGTCACCGTCGACCACTTCCACCGGTTTGAGCACGCGGACGAACTTCTTCGGCGCGTTCAGTTCGACGATCCCGGCCGACTGGATCAGGAACACGAAGCTGGCGGCACTTCCGTCCATGATCGGGATCTCGGGAGCATCGACATCCACGTAGCAGTTGTCGATGCCCAGTCCGGCAATCGCGCTCATCAGATGCTCGATCGTCGCAACGATCTGGCCGTCGCGGCCGATCGTCGTGGCCATGCGCGTGTCGACGACCTGCTCGGGCGACAGCGGGATGTCCACGGCCGGGTCGACGTCGACACGGCGAAAGACCACTCCGGTATTCGCGGCGGCCGGCCGCAGCACCAGTTCGACCTTGGTCCCGCTGTGCAAGCCGATGCCGACGGTTCGTACGACTTGCTTGAGGGTGCGCTGTTTCAGCATGTCGCGATTTTACCTTTCGATTGTGCGCTGCAACGAGCGTTCGAACGCTGGCTCGGCGAGAATCCATGGCTCCAGCAAGGAAATTCGTGTCCGCTCCCCCAACGATCCAGGCGGCTGTCGTCGTAGCCAATTCGCCCTTCCCGCCCGTGCGCGTCGTGTCCTTTGCCGCGCCCTTCCGGTGGCTTGCGCTCGGATGGCAGGACCTGCGAGCGGCGCCGATGGCCAGCCTGTTCTACGGCATCACGTTCGCACTGATGGGGTGGCTGATCTATCTCGTGTTCGAGCATGCCGTGCAACTGACGTCCGGGCTGACGGCCGGGTTCCTGCTCGTCGGGCCGTTCCTCGCGACCGGGCTTTACGACATCAGCCGGCGCAGGGAAAACGGCGGCGACGTCATGGTGCCTGACACCCTGACGGCCTGGCGCGCCAACATGGGGGCGTTCAGCCTGTTCGCCCTCGGGCTCACGGTGATCACCCTCATCTGGGCCCGCGCTTCGCTGGTGACGTTCGCGCTGTTCTTTTCCGGCGGGATGCCAACGCTGAAGAATTTCTTCAGCCAGGTGATCAGTGCCGATCATCTCGACTTCCTCCTCACCTGGTTCGCCGTTGGCGGCGTGTTCGCCGCCGTCGTCTTTGCGGTCAGCGTGGTGTCAGTACCGATGATGCTGGACCGCGGCACCGACGCCGTCGTCGCCGCGCTCACCAGCGTGAGGGCCCTGTTCGCCAACCCCGGCCCGCTGCTGCTGTGGGCGGGTCTGATCGTCCTCATCGTCGGAATCGGCTTCGCCACCCTGTTCATTGGCCTGGTGATCGCAGTGCCGTGGGTCGGTCACGCAACGTGGCACGCGTATCGCGAGATCGTCGGCGACGGCGTCCGCGACGATAACTACACCTGAAACGCCTTCCCTGCCGACAGCACATGGGCGAGCAAGCGCGGCCCGTGCCCGGGGCCGCGCACCTCGACGCTTGATCAGTCCGCCTGCTTGCGCAGGAACGCCGGGATGTCGTAGCGGTCCGTGCCCGACTCCTCCATCGCACTCACGCGCGCCTGCATGGACTCCCGCGTGCGCCAGATCGCCGGTTTGTCGAGGTCGCTGAAGTCGGATACCGGGGACGGCGAAGGCATTGCCGGCACCACGCCGACCGGGCCGTTGTCGGTGCCGGTGCGAATCACCGTGAACGGAGTCGACACCTTCTTCGCCGAAGCACGTCCCAGCCCGGTCGCAACGACCGTCACCCGCAGCGCATCGCCCATCGCCTCGTCGCACACCGTACCGAAGATCACCGTCGAGTCCTCGGCGGCAAAGGCGCGGATCGTGTTCATCACTTCGCGCGTTTCCTTCATCTTCAGCGACGACGAAGCCGTGATGTTCACCAGCACCCCGCGCGCACCGGAAAGGTCGACCCCTTCCAGCAGCGGGCTCGCAACGGCCTGTTCGGCTGCGATCCGCGCGCGGTCGAGGCCCGAGGATGTCGCGGTGCCCATCATGGCCTTGCCGTGCTCGCTCATCACCGTCTTGACGTCCTCGAAGTCGACGTTGACGAGACCCGGCACGTTGATGATCTCCGCGATGCCCGCGCAGGCGTTGTGCAGCACGTCGTCCGCGGCGCGGAAGCATTCGGCCATTTCGGCGTCCTCGCCCATCACCTCCTCGAGCTTGTTGTTGAGGATCACGATCAGCGAGTGAACGTTGTCCTCGAGGTCCGACAGCCCCGCCTCGGCGAGCTTCATCCGCTTCGGGCCCTCGAATTCGAACGGCTTCGAGACGACCGCCACCGTGAGAATGCCGAGTTCCTTCGCCACTTCGGCGAACACCGGTGCCGCGCCAGTGCCCGTGCCGCCACCCATGCCGGCGGTGATGAACACCATGTGCGCGCCACGCAGCGCGTCCGCGATGCGGTCGCGCGCCTCTTCGGCCGCCTGGCGCCCTGCTTCGGGCCGGCTGCCGGCCCCGAGGCCGGACTTGCCGAGTTGCAGGATGTTCTGCGACGACGACCGCGCGAGCGCCTGGTGGTCGGTGTTGGCGCAAACGAATTCGACGCCCCCCACGCCGCGCCGGATCATGTGTTCGACTGCATTGCCACCGGCGCCACCGACCCCGATGACCTTGATGATCGTGCCGTTGGTTTCCGTCTCCAGAATCTCGAAGCTCATGTTTTCTCCTGATTTGCCAATTGCGTTACTGCGTCGATTCGGAACGCTCACTGACAAAAGCGCAGTCTTACGCGCTTGCCACTGAGTACTCCGCCCTCACTAGAAATTGCCCACCACCCACTCCTTCATGCGCTTGAATGTCTGCTTGAATGATCCGGTCTGCTGCGCGATCTTTCGGCCGCGCAGGCGCTGCGAATGCGCCTCGACGAGCAGGCCCATGGCCGTGGCGAAGCGGGGATTGCGCACCACGTCCGAGAGCGAACCGTCGTAGCTCGGCCAGCCGATGCGTGCCGGCTTCAGGAACACATCCTCGGCAAGCTCCGTCATGCCGGGCAGCAGGCTGGTGCCGCCGGTCAGCACGATCCCCGACGACAGCAGTTCCTCGTAACCCGACTCGCGGATGACCTGCTGGGTGAGCGTGAACAGTTCCTCCACGCGCGGTTCGATGACGGCGGCGAGCGACTGCCTCGAAAGCAGGCGCGGCCCCCGCTCGCCGAGGCCCGGGATCTCGATCTTTTCGTTCGGGTCGGCGAGCACCTCCTTGGCAACCCCCCACCGCAGCTTGATTTCCTCCGCATCCGGGATCGGGGTGCGCAACGCCATCGCGATGTCGTTGGTGATCTGGTCGCCGGCGATCGGGAGGATGGCGGTGTGGCGGATCGCGCCGCCCGTGAAGATCGCGATGTCGGTCGTCCCTCCGCCCACATCCACGAGCGCCACGCCGAGTTCCTTTTCGTCGGCCGACAGCACCGACAGCGACGACGCGAGCGGTTGCAGGATCAGGTCCTGCACTTCGAGCCCGCAGCGGCGGACGCACTTGATGATGTTCTGCGCCGCGCTCACCGCGCCGGTGACGATGTGCACTCGCACCTCGAGTCGCACACCGCTCATGCCGATCGGCTCTCGGATGTCTTCCTGGCCGTCGACGATGAACTCCTGAGTCAGCACGTGCAGCACTTGCTGATCGGTGGGGATGTTCACCGCCTTGGCCGTCTCGATCACGCGCGCGACGTCGGCGCCCGACACTTCGCGGTCCTTGATGGCGACCATGCCGCTCGAGTTGAAGCTCTTGATGTGGCTGCCTGCGATCCCCGTGAAGACGTCCTTGATCTGGCAGGCCGCCATCAGTTCGGCTTCCTCCAGCGCGCGGCGGATCGACTGCACGGTGGACTCGATGTTGACCACCACGCCCTTGCGCAGGCCCTGTGAATCCGCCTGTCCCAGGCCGATCACCTGGAAGCGCCCCTCGGGCAACACCTCCGCCACCGCCACCACCACCTTCGAGGTGCCGATGTCGAGGCCGACGATCAGGTCTTTCGTTTCGTTTCTCATGTTTTCGTTATCGGGATTTCGCCGGAGACGAGGCCGCCAGGCCATTGGGGTAACGCGCGTCGATGCTCTTCGGTGCGCCGCCAATCCGGGCAGCGACCATCGGATACGCGGCGACGATCTGTGCCAGACGATCGTGCAGGGTCGTCGAGTCGGTATCGCGCCCGAGTTCCAGCCGCGTTGCCGCGCCCTCTGCACCGGCAACCTCGAGAGCCCAGGAACGCCGGTCGGACACGTCCACCGTCTCGATCTTCATCCCGAGCGGCGCGAGCAGCGCCGCGAACTCGTAGTAGCGATGAGCGGCATCGCGCGCCACCGCCTCCGGCCCCTCGAACGCGGGCAGCGCGCCGTGGATCTCGGCCTCGGCCGGGTTGGCGACGAACAACTCGCCGGTATCGGAGAGCAGACGGCCGTCGTCCCACACGCCGAGCGCGCGATGTTCGACGAGCGTGACGATCAGGCGGTCCGGCCAGACCCGGCGCACGGACGCCTGCGCAACCCATGGCACTCGCTCGAGCAGGCGGCGCGTGTCGTCCAGCCGCATGGTGAAGTAGTTGCCCTTCAGCCGGCCGGCGACGGCCGCGCGCACCGAAGCGGACGTGACGTGCTGCAGTTCGCCGTGCACTTCGATGGCACGCAGCGCGAAGTACGGGCGTTGCGCCACCCACAGGAGAGCGCCGCCGAGGACGACCAGGGCCGCGAAGGTCGCGCAGAGCACGGCCAGCCCGTTCATCAGCCGGACGTTGTTCACGCGCGGCCTCCGTCGTCCAGCCCCGCGTCCTGCAGGATCCGGAGCACCAGGTCCTCGTAGCTCATTCCGACCGCGCGAGCGGCCATCGGGACCAGCGAGTGGCTCGTCATGCCCGGGGACGTGTTGAGCTCGAGCAGGAAAGGTTCGTTCCGGCCCGACAGCATCACGTCGATGCGGCCCCAGCCGCGTGCGCCCAGCACCTCGTAGGCGCGCAGGCACAGTCGCTGGATTTCCGTCGACAGCGCGGAGTCCACCGGCGCCGGGCAGAGGTACTTCGTATCCTCGCCGAAGTACTTGTTGTGGTAGTCGTAGTTCGCGCCGGGCGCGCGGATCTCGATGAGCGGCAGCGCGGTCGCGGTGCGGCCGGCGCCGAGCACGGCGCACGTCAGTTCGCGACCAGCGACGAACTGCTCGGCGAGCACGACGGCGTCGTACTTCGCAGCGAGCGCATACGCGTCCGCCATGTCCGAGTAGCCCTCGGCTTTGCGGATGCCGATCGTCGAACCCTCGTGCGGCGGCTTGGTGATCAGCGGGAGTCCGAGATCGTCGACCGCCGCGTTCAACTCCGCGCGATCGCCGCTAGTCAGAACGCGGTAGCGCGGCGTCGGGATGCCTTCCTGCAGCCAGACACGCTTGGTCGCGAGCTTGTCGATCGCGATGGCGGACGCCTGCACTCCGCTGCCGGTGTATGGCACGCGCAGCGTCTCGAGCACGCCCTGGATCGTCCCGTCCTCGCCGCCGCGGCCATGCAGCGCGATGAAGACGCGATCGAAGCGCGCCGCCTCCAGTTCCGCGAGCGTCTGCGTTCCCGGGTCGAACGCGTGCGCGTCGACGCCGCGCGACCGCAACGCGTTCAGCACGCCCGTGCCGGACATGATCGACACCTCGCGCTCCGACGACCGGCCGCCGAACAGCACGCCGACCTTTCCGAGCGCCTTGACGTCCACGCTCATTCCGCTCCTCCGCCGGTGAGCCGGGCCGGCAACTGCCCGATCGACCCAGCGCCCATCGCGATGACGACGTCGCCGTCACGCACCACGTCGATCAATGCACCGGGTATCTCGTCGACCGACTCGACGAACACGGGCTCGACCTTGCCGGCCACCCGGATGGCGCGCGCCAGGGAGCGGCCATCGGCGGCCACGATGGGCGGTTCGCCGGCGGGGTACACCTCGGTGAGCAACAGCGCATCGCAGGTCGACAGCACCTTCACGAAATCCTCGAAGCAGTCCCTCGTGCGGGTGTAACGATGCGGCTGGAACGCCAGCACGATGCGACGGTCCGGAAAGGCGCCGCGGGCCGCTTCGAGCGTCGCCGCCATTTCCACCGGGTGGTGGCCGTAGTCATCGATCAGGGTGTAGCGACCGCCGGACGGGATCTCCAGTTCGCCGTGCCGGGCGAACCGCCGGCCCACGCCGGTGAACTCGGCAAGCGCCTGGACGATCGCCGCATGGGGCACGTTGAGTTCCATGCCGACCGCAATGGCGGCCAGGGCGTTGGCGACGTTGTGCATGCCGGGCAGGTTCAGCGTCACGTCGATCGGTGCAGTCCCCTCGCGCCGGGCGGTGAAGCGCATGCGCGTTCCCTCTGCGCGCGTATCGACGGCCCGAACCTGGGCTTCGGCTGCGAAGCCGTAGGTGATCACCGGCTTCGACACGAACGGCAGGATCTCGCGGACATTGCGGTCGTCGACGCACAGCACCGCGCTTCCGTAGAAGGGCAGCCGCGCGAGGAAGTCGACGAAGGCCTGCTTCAGCCGCGCGAAATCGTGCCCGTAGGTCTCCATGTGATCGTTGTCGATGTTCGTCACCACGGCGATCACCGGCATGAGGTTCAGGAACGAGGCGTCCGACTCGTCGGCCTCGACGACGATGTAGTCGCCGCTGCCGAGCCGGGCGTTGGCGCCCGCCGAGTTCAGCCGGCCGCCAATGACGAAGGTCGGGTCGAGGCCGCCGGCCGCCAGCACGCTGGCGACGAGGCTCGTGGTCGTCGTCTTGCCGTGGGTCCCGGCGATGGCGATGCCCTGCCTCAGCCGCATCAGTTCGGCCAGCATCACCGCGCGCGGCACCACCGGCACCCGGCCGGCGCGCGCCGCAAGGACTTCAGGATTGCTCTGCGACACGGCGGTGGACACGACGACCGCGTCGGCGCCGGCGATGTGATCCGCGGCGTGGCCCAGCGAAATCGAAGCGCCAAGCTGCGTCAGACGCTTCGTGGCGGCGTTGCTCGCGACGTCGGAGCCGCTGACCCGGTAGCCGAGCGTCAACAGGACCTCGGCGATGCCGCTCATCCCCGAGCCGCCGATGCCGACGAAATGAATGTGCTTGACGGCGTGCTTCACTTCGCACCCTCCGCCTTCGCGGATCGCTTCGTCGGCCTCGGCGAGCCCCCATGAAGACGCCGGGGCCCCGCCCCCGGCGTGCCGACGAAATGAATGTGTTTGACCGCGTGCTTCATGCAGCCACCTTCTCGATCACGGCCGCCACCGTTTCGGTCGCCTGTGGCCTGGCCAGCGCGCGCGCTGCCGCGGCCATCGTCTGCAGGCGAACGCGATCGAGGCCGGCGAGCAGCGCGGCGAGCCGCAGGGACGTCAGTTCCGGCTGCGGCAAATGGATCGCGGCGTGCTTTGCCGCCATGAACTCGGCATTGGTCCGCTGGTGATCGGTCGTCGACACCACGAGCGGGACGAGGATGCTCGGCACCCCCGCCACGGCCAGCTCCGTCACGGTGATCGCGCCGGCGCGCGCCAGGACGACATCGGCCTCCGCGTAGCGCGCCGCCATGTCGTCGATGAACGTGACGATTTCGGCCTGCACGCCGGCGTCCGCATAGGCGGAACGCACCGATTCCAGATGCCTGGCGCCGCACTGGTGAACGACCTGCGGTCGCCGTTCCGCGGGAATGCGGGCGAGAGCCTGCGGCACGGTCTCGTTCAGCACCTGCGCGCCAAGGCTGCCGCCGATCACAAGCAGACGCAGCGGGCCGGCACGGCCCGCATACCGCTCCGCTGGCGCGCCAACGGAGGCGATCTCCGGTCGCACCGGATTGCCGGTGACGAGTCCTTTCGAACCGGCTTTGCGCGCAGCCTCGCCGTCGAAGCCGCACAGGACAGCGGCCGCCAATGGTCGAAGCAGCGTTGTCGACATCAGCGACGCCGCGTCGGCGTTGAGCAGCACGATCGGCACGCCGAGCGTGCTCGCCGCCATGCCCGCAGGGACGGCCACGTAGCCGCCGGTGGAGAACACGGCGTCCGGTCTTGCCGACCGCATGATCCTGCGGCTCTGCCACATCGCGCGCAGCAGCAGGAATCCACCGAAGACCAGTGTCTTCAGTCCCTTGCCGCGCAGACCGGAGAAATCGATGGCGGCGAACTTGATGCCGCGTGGTTCGACGAGCCCGCGCTCCATGCCCGCCTGCGTGCCGAGCCAGCTCACCGACCAACCCCGGCGCTGCAGTTCGCCCGCGACAGCAAGCCCGGGCATCACGTGTCCCCCGGTCCCGGCGGCGACGACCATCAGGTGCTTCATGCGCTGCGCGCGTCCCGCCCGCAGCGCTTCGCGCGCATTCGGCTCACCCTCCCCCGGCCCCCTCCCATGGGAGGGGCCCTGGCTGGATGGCCGCATGGCGGCCAAGATGGCAGCGCTCATGCGCGACCTCCGCGCAGGGCGCCTGCGGCGCAAATGTTTTGTCTGCGGCCGTCCGCCATGGCGGACTTCACGCCGGCGGTCGCCGGCATGAGCCTTCGACGAAACCGCATCCTCATGCGCGACCTCCGCGCAGGGCGCCTGCGGCGCAAATGTTTTGTCTGCGGCCGTCCGCCATGGCGGACTTCACGCCGGCGGTCGCCGGCATGAGCCTTCGACGAAACCGCATCCTCATGCGCGACCTCCGCGCATGAGGATGCGGTTTTCCTTGTCCACGCGGAGCAGGATTGCCAGCGCGGTCAGCGTGGACAGCAGCGCCGATCCGCCGTAGCTCATCAGCGGCAAGGTCAGGCCCTTGGTCGGCAGCAGGCCCGTGGCTACGCCGATGTTGATGAAGGCCTGGACCCCGATCCACACGCCGACGCCTTGCGCCACCAGTCCCGCGAAAGTGCGCTCGAGCGCGATGGCCTGGCGACCGATCTCGAACGCGCGCTTGACGATCCAGTAGAAGAGGACGACCACGGTCAGTACGCCGACGAGGCCGAGTTCCTCGCCAAGTACCGCCAGGATGAAGTCGGTGTGCGCCTCGGGAAGATAGTGCAGTTTCTCGACGCTGCCGCCGAGACCGACACCGAACCACTCGCCGCGGCCGAAGGCGATCAGCGAGTGCGAAAGCTGGTATGCCTTGCCCAGCGCGTTGCCCTCGGACCACGGATCGAGGTACGCGAAGATCCGCTCCCTGCGCCACGGGGACAGCCAGATCACCAGCATGAAGGCGCTGGCCAGCACGACCGTGATGCCGGCGAACAGCTTGCCGTTGACGCCGCCGAGGAACAGGATTCCCATCGCGATGGCGACGATCACGCCGAAGGCGCCGAGGTCCGGTTGCAGCAGCAGCAGCGCCCCGATCATCGCCATCACCAGGGCCATCGGCAGGAAACCCTTGCCGAAGTGGTGCATGTAGTCCTGCTTTCGGACCGTGAAGTCGGCGGCATAGAGCACGCACGCGACCTTCATCAGTTCGGAGGGCTGCAGGTTCAGCACACCGAGCGGCACCCAGCGTCGCGCGCCGTTGACACCCTTGCCGATGCCGGGGATCAGGACCAGCAGGAGAAGCACCATCGTGCCGGCGAAGATCCAGGGCGCAGCGCGCTGCCACGTCGCCATCGGCACCTGGAACGCGACGACCGCCGCGCAGAACGCGATGCCGAGCGACAAGACGTGCCGCATCAGGAAGTGCGTCGGCGCGACGTTGTAGCGCGGCGAATCGGCCAGTGCGATCGATGCCGAGTAGACCATCACGGTTCCCAGCATGATCAGCGCGACCACGACACCCACCAGCGCACGGTCGACGCCTGGCAGGGAGGTGCGCGACGCAGCCGCTGCACCGACGCTGCCAAGCCCGGCGAACGCCATCATCGAGCCGGTCGCGTCGATGCGGCGTCCGCGCCCGCCGCGCCGTGGCAGCCAGTCGGTGAGCCGCTTCAGCACGGTTGGCCCACCTCGTCGGCGAGTTCGCGCACCGCATCGGCGAACACTTCGGAGCGGTGAACGTAGTTGCGGAACATGTCCAGGCTCGCGCACGCGGGTGACAGCAGCACGGCATCGCCCTCGCGCGCAGCTTCCGTCGCCACGTCGACCGCTTCCGGCAGCGTGTTCGCCGCGTGCAGCGGAACATGCGGTGCGCCCTGCCCGAGCACGGCCCGGATCGCGGGCGCATCGCGGCCGATCAGCACGACCGCGCGTGCGTGCCGGACGACTGGACCGACGAGCGGGCTGAAGTCCTGCCCCTTGCCGTCGCCACCGAGGATGACCACGAGTTTCCGGCCTTCGGCCCCGAGGCCGTCGAGCGCGGCCACCGTCGCGCCGACGTTCGTGCCTTTGCTGTCGTCGACGTACTCGACGCCACGGATCGTCGCGATCGTCTCGACGCGATGCGGCTCGCCGCGGTAGGAGCGCAGCGCATGCAACAGGGGGCCGAGCGGGCAACCCGCCGCGCGTGCGAGCGCCACGGCGGCGAGCGCGTTCACCGCGTTGTGCCGGCCGCGGACCTGCAGCGCGTCGGTGGGCATCAGCCGGTGCAGATGGATTTCCGGGGGGGCGGCCGGCAGCTCGGGGCTCGCCTTGCGGCGGCGCCCGGTCGGGGTCAGGTCTTCCGCCCAGGCCAGCCAGGTCATGCCGTTGTCGAGGACCAGGCCGTACGCGTTGCCTGCCGTTGGCGCATCCGAGCCGAACGTGACGATTTCGGCGTTCTTGCGCGCCATCGCCATCACGCGCTCGTCGTCACGGTTCAGCACCTGCACGGTCTTCGCGCTGAAGATGCGCGCCTTTGCCGCGGCGTAGGCGTCCATCGTGCCGTGCCAGTCGAGGTGATCCTGCGTCACGTTGAGCACGACCGCTGCATCGCACTCCAGGGAGCGCGCGGTGACCAGCTGGAAACTCGAAAGCTCCAGCACCCATGCGTCCGGAAGCGCATCGTTCGCCAGCGCGTCACGCAGCACATCGAGCACCGCCGGACTGATGTTCCCCGCCACGGCGACCTTCATCCCGGACCGCTCCATCAGCAATCCGGTGAGTCGCGTGGTCGTCGTCTTGCCGTTGGTGCCCGTGACGCCAATGACCTTCGGTGCGTAACCGCGCTCGGCCTTCAGTTGCGCGATTGCGCGGGCAAAGAGCTCGATCTCGCCGAGCACTTCAAGCTTCTGCGATTTCGCGTTCTTGAGCAGCGGCGCAACGCTCGCATGCGTCGGCGCGAGGCCGGGACTGATCGCGACCAGTTCCACGCCCTCGAGCAACGCCGGAGAGAACTCGCCACCCACGAACTCGGCGGCGGGACAGTCGGCCGCGAGTGCGCTGCGTTGGGGCGGGTCGGTGCGCGTATCGGCCACACGCAGTTCGAACCCCTGCATGCCGAGCCAGCGTGCCATCGCGAGGCCGCTGTCACCGAGTCCGAGGACGAGTGCGCGCCCCATCAGCGCAGCTTCAAGGTTGAAAGGCCAATCAGCACCAGCATCATGCTGATGATCCAGAAACGTACGACGACCTGGGTCTCCTTCCAGCCGGACAGCTCGAAGTGGTGGTGCAAGGGGGCCATGCGGAAGATGCGCTTGCCCTTGGTCCACTTGAAGTAGCTCACCTGCAGCATCACGGACACCGTCTCCACCACGAAGACGCCGCCCATGATGAAAAGCACGATTTCCTGGCGCGTGATGACGGCGATCGTTCCGAGCGCGCCGCCAAGGGCGAGCGCACCGACGTCGCCCATGAAGACTTCGGCGGGATAGGCGTTGAACCAGAGGAAACCCAGGCCCGCGCCAGCGATGGCGCCGCAGATGATCACCAGTTCGCCCGCGCCCGGGATGTACGGGAACAGCAGGTACTTCGCGAAGTCGGCGCGCCCGATGACATACGCAAACACACCGAGCGCGGCGCCGATCATCACCGTAGGCATGATCGCCAGCCCGTCGAGCCCGTCGGTGAGGTTGACGGCGTTGCTGGTGCCGACGATCACGAAGTAGGACAGCAGCACGAACCCGAACACGCCCAGCGGATAGGCGACGTTCTTGAAGAACGGCACGATCAGGTCCGAACGGGGAGGCAGGTCGATGTAGAAGCCATGCGTGAACCACTGGCCCATCAGCACCCAGATCTTGTCGGTCGAGGGCGCCGCGATGGCGAACGCCAGGTAGAACGACGCGGACAGCCCGATCACCGACTGCCAGAAGTATTTTTCCTTCGCGCTCATCCCCTTCGGATTGCGGTGCACGACCTTCCGGTAGTCGTCGATCCAGCCGATCCAGCCGAATCCCACGGTCACGATCAGCGTCACCCAGACGAAGCGGTTGGACAGATCGGCCCAAAGCAGCGTCGTGACGCCGATCGAAATGAGGATCAGGGCGCCTCCCATCGTCGGCGTGCCGCTCTTCACGAGGTGGGACTGCGGCCCGTCGGTGCGCACGGCCTGCCCGATCTTCAGCGAGGTGAGGCGGCGGATCACCCACGGGCCGGCCGCGAGCCCGATCAGCAGCGAGGTCGCCGCGGCAAGGACCGCCCGCAACGTCAGGTAGGAAAAGACGTTGAACGCGCGGATGTCCTGCGCCAGCCATTCGAACAATTCGAGCAACACTCAGTGCACCCCTTCCGACTGTGTGGCGGCGATCGCCTGCACCACCCGCTCCATCCGCATGAAGCGCGAACCCTTCACAAGCACCGAGACCGTCGGCCCGAGCCGCGCACGAAGCGCCTCGAGGAGCGCGTCGAGGCCGTCGAAGTGCCGCGACCCTTCCCCGAATGCCGTCACCGCCTCCGCGGACATCGGACCGAGAGCGAACAAGGCATCGAGACCGCGCTCGCGCGCATAGCTGCCCACCTCGCGATGGAACTCCGGACCGCGCTCGCCGACCTCGCCCATGTCGCCGAGTACGAGCAGACGCTCGCCGTCCAGGCTCGCCAGCAGGTCGATCGCTGCGCGCACCGAATCCGGGTTCGCGTTGTAGGTGTCGTCGATCAGCAACCCGCCTTCGCCGGTCCGGAGGCGGACACCGCGGCCGGACACCGGGCGGAACGCCTGCAGCCCGGCGGCGATGGCGGCGGCATCGACGCCGGCGCCGATGGCGCACGCCGCGGCGGCGAGGGCGTTGCGCACGTTGTGCGCACCGGTCACGGCAAGCTCCACGTTGACCAGGCCGAGCGGCGTCGCCATCGACACCCTGGCGCCGTCTGCGCGCAGGCTGTAGGTGGCCGTCACGACTGCGTCGGCGTCGAGGGCGAAGTCGACGACGCGACGCGTACCGGCGAGCTGGCGCCAGATCGGCGTGCAGGCATCGTCGGCGGGGAACACCGCAACGCCGTCTTCCGACAGCGGCAGCGCACCGATCACCTCGCCGTTCTCGTACGCGGTCGCTTCGACCGACTGCATGAACTCCTGGTGCTCGCGCTGCGCGTTGTTGACGAGGGCAACGGTGGGGCGCACGAGTTCGGCGAGATAGGCGATCTCGCCCGGATGGTTCATGCCGACTTCGAACACGGCAGCCCGATGCTGCTTGCCGAGCCGCCATAGCATCAGCGGGACGCCGATGTCGTTGTTCAGGTTGCCGCGCGTGGCCAGGCAGGCCTTGTCGCCGAAGGCCGCCGACAGGATGGACCCGATCATCTGCGTCACGGTCGTCTTGCCATTGCTGCCGGCGACAGCGATGACGGGCAGCACGAAGCGTGCACGCCACTGCGCGGCGGCCAGCCCGAGCGCGCGCTTGCTGTCGGCGACGACGACCTGCGGCAGTTCGACGTCGACCACGCGCTCCACCAGCGCCGCGACCGCTCCCCGTTCCCGCGCCGCCGCCACGTAGTCGTGACCGTCGAAACGTTCGCCGCGCAGCGCGACGTAGAGCGCACCGGGCGCCAGCGTGCGGGTGTCGGTCGACACGCTGGAGAACGCGATGCGTCCGTCGCCATGGGCGTGCAGCGCCGCAACGGCCCGCGTCAGTTCGCTGATGGTCATCAGCCCGCTCATCGACGGCCCCGCTCGGACAGCGCGGCGCGCACCTGCGCGAGGTCCGAGTACGGCTGCTTGCGGGTGCCGACGATCTGGTAGTCCTCGTGACCCTTGCCGGCGACGAGGACGACGTCCTCGGCGGCGGCCTTGCCGACGGCGTGCGCGATCGCTTCGCTGCGGTCGAGCACGCAGACGAGTTCGCCTGCGCCGCGGGCCCCGAGCGCGATCTGCGCGACGATCGCCGACGGATCTTCCGTGCGCGGGTTGTCGCTGGTTACAACGACCACGTCGGCGCCGCCCGCCGCCGCCGCGCCCATCGGCGCGCGTTTGCCCTGGTCGCGGTCGCCGCCTGCCCCGAACACCACCCAAAGCCGTCCGCGCCGCGCGTCGGAAAGCGGGCGCAGCGCCTGCAGCGCCTGCGCCAGTGCATCCGGCGTGTGCGCGTAATCGACCACGGCCAGTGGCGCGTCCGGCTGCACGATGCGCTGCATGCGACCGAGCGGCGGCGCCAGGTGCGGCAACGCGGCGACGGCGGCGGCGAAGTTGCCGCCGCAGGAAATGGCCACGCCGACCACGCCGAGCAGGTTGGAGATGTTGTAGTGCCCCACGACAGGCACTTCGACGGCGACACCCGCCCCATCCATCTTGGCGATGAACGCGAGGCCATCGGGCGTAGTACGGATCTTTTCGGCGCTCAGCACATGGGCCAGCCGGGGGTCGCCGGCAGCGGCCGTTGCGGTGTAACCAATCGTGCGCACGCCGCGATCGACAAGGCGCGGAATCAGGCGCCGCGCGGCCGCGTCGTCCAGATTGACCACCGCGTGCGACAGCGTCGGCCAGTCGAACAGGAGCGCCTTGGCCGCCTCGTACCGCTCCATGGTGCCGTGGTAGTCGAGGTGATCGCGCGTGAGGTTCGTGTAAAGCGCCACATCGAACTTCATGCCGGCGACCCGACCCTGGTCCAGACCGATCGACGACACCTCCATCGCCAGCGCCTGGGCGCCGGCGTCGAGCAGTTGACGCACCTCCCGCTGCAGGGAGACCGGATCGGGCGTCGTCAGCGGGCTGTCGCTGAACGGCTCGTCGGGAAAGCCGATGCCGATCGTCCCGATCACGCCACAGCGGCGGCCGGAGCGGGTGAGCAACTGCGCGATCCACTGCGAACACGATGTCTTGCCGTTGGTGCCCGTCACGCCGACGGACAGCAGGCTGGTGCTCGGCTGCCCGTAGAAGCTTGCCGCGAGCGGTCCCAGCATCGAACGCAGGTGCGGCACCGGGCGCACGGGAATGCCGACGTTGCGCTTCACATAGCCGTTCGCCTCGACCACCGCGGCGGCGGCCCCATGCCTGACCGCGACGTCGATGAAGCTGCGGCCATCGACGGCGGCGCCGGGCAGCGCCAGAAAAATGTCGCCCGGCTTGACCTTGCGGCTGTCGAGTTGCAGGTCGCGCCGCCTAGCGGCCGTCGGCGCGACCTCGCGCACCCAGGCCAGCGTCTCCATCACGACGGCGTTGGGGCCCATCACCGCGAGTCCCGCATCGCGAGCAAGGGCGCCTTGGTCGACTCCATCGGACCGTCGGGAGCCACCTGCAGGGTGCGCAGGGACGCCGCCGAGATCTGCGCGAACACGGGGGCGGCGACGATGCCGCCGTAGTGCTCGCCGCTCGGCTCGTCGATCATGACGGCCACCACGATGCGCGGGTCGGATACGGGCGCGAAACCGACGAAGGACGCCACGTAGTCACGCACGTATTGCCCGTTCTTCAGCTTGTGCGCGGTGCCCGTCTTGCCGGCAACGCGGTAGCCGGGGATGCGCGCACCGGGGGCGGTGCCCTCCGGGCCGACCGCCATCTCGAGCATCCGGCGCATCGCCATCGTCGTTTCATGCGACATCACGCGAACGCTGCCGACCGGCGGCACGTCCTGCTTCAACAGCGTCAGGGGCACCATGTCGCCGTCGCGCGCGAAGGCGGTGTAGGCGCGGGCGAGCTGCATCAGCGTCACGGAGACACCGTGACCGTACGAAATGGTCGCCTGCTCGATCGGGCGCCAGCTCTTCGCAGGCCGCAGCCGTCCGGTGACCGCGCCGGGAAATCCGAGCTGCGGCGCCTGGCCGAAGCCGGCCGCGGTGTAGAGGTCCCACAGCGTCTGCGCCGGCAGTTCGAGCGCGATCTTCGCGGTTCCCACGTTGCTCGACTTGGACACCACCTCCTCGACGGTGAGCAGTCCGTGCGCATGCGCGTCGCCGATGGTTCGATTGCCGATCGTCAGCTTGCCGGGCGCCGTCTGGATCTTCGTGTCGGGACGGACCTTCCCCGCCTCCAGTGCCGCGACGATCGAGAACGGTTTCATCGTCGATCCCGGCTCGAAGGTGTCAGTCAGCACGCGGTTGCGGATCGCCTCGCCGCTCAGGCGGCCGCGCGCGTTCGGGTCGTACGTGGGCAGGTTCGCGAGCGCGAGCACCTCGCCGCTGCGCACGTCGATCACGACGGCGGCTCCGGCCTTGGCGCGATAGCGCTCGAGGGCGCCCTTGAGCGCGGAATGCGCGATGTACTGGATCCGGTTGTCGATCGACAGCGCGAGGTCCCGCCCGTCGAAGGGTTCGCGCAGCCAGTCGTCCTCGACGATGCGCCCGAGCCGGTCCTTGATCACGCGCCGGCTGCCCGAACGGCCGGCCAGTTGCTTCTCGTGAGCGAGCTCGATGCCCTCCTGGCCGCGATCCTCGACGTTGGTGAAGCCGATGATGTGCGCGCTGGTCGGGCCCTCGGGATAGTGGCGCTTGAACTCGCGGCTGGAGTGAATGCCGGGAATCTTCAGCTCTGCGATGCGGTCGGCCACGTCCGCGTCGACCTGCCGCCGGAGGTAGACGAACGTGCGATCTTCGTCTGCCAGGCGTCGCTTGAGTTCCGCCGGGTTCATGCCCAGCAAACGCGCCAGCTGGCTGACCTGCTCGGCCGATGCCTCGACGTCATCGGGAATCGCCCACACGGCCTTGGCGGGCACCGACGAGGCCAGCACCACGCCATTGCGATCGGTGATGCGGCCGCGCGTGGCCGGGATTTCGAGCGTGCGCGCGTAGCGCGCCTCGCCCTGGCGCTGCAGGAAGTCCGTCGATACGCCGCCCATCAGGTAGAAGGCGCGGCCGGCGAGCGCGATGAACGCGCAGAACACCAGGAACAGCATCAGCTTGGAACGCCACGACGGCAGCGCGACCGTGAGCAGCGGGTTTGCATTGAACCCCATGCTTTCGCCGCGCGCGCCGCGCTTGCGGCTCGCGGGTCCGACCCGGGACAGCGAAGGCTGTTTCACTTCTTCGGCCCCGGGGCGACAGGCGCCGACGCGCTTGCGGTCGGCAGGTTCAGGAAGACCGTGCGACTGCCGTCCACCGGCTTCATGCCGAGCCGGCGCGCTTCGGCCTCGACGTAGGCCGGCTGCGACAAGCGCGCGAGCTCGATCTTCAGGCGGTCGAAGTCGATGTCGAGCTGACGCGCCTGCTGCTGCGCGCGTTCGACGTCGACGAACAGCGACCGCGAACGGTGCTGCGCGGTCACAAGCGCGAGCGCGGACGCGAAAAGCGCGATGCCGAGCAGCAGGACGAGTCCGCGACGGATCACTGCACGGTCTCCTCGCGCCACGGCTCGCCGGTGCGCTCGGCCACGCGCATCACCGCACTGCGCGCGCGCGGGTTGACGGCCACTTCCGTGTCATCGGGCAGAACGCGCGCGATCGAACGGAGCGTCGGCCTTGGCAGCTCGGCGGCGCGCAGGGGCAGGCGGCGGGCGGCCCCGGCGACGCGATCGGGATGCGCGCGCCGTTCGATGAATCGCTTGACGAGGCGGTCTTCCAGCGAGTGAAAGCTGATGACGACCAGCCGGCCCCCGGGGACCAGCACTGCTGCCGCCTGTTCGAGTGCTAGCGCCAATTCCTCAAGCTCTTGATTGACGTGAATCCGTACAGCCTGAAATGTCCGCGTGGCCGGATGCTGGAGGGCATCCTTGCGGCTCTTGACGGGGACCGCGTCCGCCACGACAGCGGCAAGGTGCGCGGTGGTTGAAAGCGGCCGCCCAGACGCGCGGCAAGCCACAATCGCCTTTGCAATCGATGCAGCAAACCGTTCTTCCCCATAGTCACGGATCACCTGCCTCAGTTCGTCAACCGTTGCGCGCGCCAGCCACTCCGCGGCGGTTTCGCCGCGCGAGGTATCCATCCGCATGTCGAGCGGCCCGTCGCCGCGCAGCGAGAAGCCGCGCTGCGGATCGTCGATCTGCGGCGACGACACCCCGATGTCGAGCAGCACGCCGTTCACCATTTCGATGCCGCGGGACTGAAGGGTGACGCGCAGATGTGAAAAGGCCGCGTGCTCCATGTGAAAGCGCGGATCGGCGATCGCACAGGCGGCCGCGACCGCCGATGGATCGCGGTCGAGTGCGATCAGGCGTCCCTCGGAGGACAGGCGCGAAAGAATCAGTCGGCTGTGCCCGCCGCGCCCGAAGGTGGCGTCGACATAGATGCCGTCCGGGGCAGTCACCAGGTACTCGACAGCGGGAGCGGCGAGTACCGAACGGTGCCCGGAGGCGTTCGGTGATGTCGGGGCGGACATTCACCGTCAGAAGGTGAAGTCGGCCGCGGACTGGGGCAGTCCGTCGGCGAGTGAAGCGCGTTCGTGTTCGTTGAGGCGAGTCACGTCCCACAGCTCGAAGTGCGCTCCCATGCCGAGGAGCATCACGTCGCGTTCCATCTGCGCGGCGTGGCGCAGTTCGGGAGGGACCAGCACGCGGCCCGCACTGTCGAGTTCGACGTCGGTGGCGTTGCCGAGAAGAAGACGCTGCAGCGAGCGCGCTGCAAACGGGAGTTGCGCGATCTGCTCGCGTCGCGCTTCCCAGATCGGCCGCGGATACACGAGCAGGCAGCCATCGGGGTGCCGCGTCAGGGTCAGGCGGCCGTCGCAACCGGCTGCAAGCGAGTCGCGATGGCGGCTCGGCATCGACAGCCGGCCTTTGCCGTCCAACGTGAGTTGTGATGCCCCTTGGAACACGCGTCGCCCCGTTCAGTCAGGCGGTTCGTTCGCCGCGCGAAGCGAACACTAACCAGCCCACTGTTTCCCACTTTTTCACACGATGCGCGACTGTACGGCACCGTGGGTGGCAGGGTCAAGGGAAAAGCGTGTACTTTTTCAATCGCTTCAAAGACTTACGCGCGGCTTCGAAGGTAAAATTTTCAAGAAGAAAAGCCTTGAGAAATAAGCAGATAGCCAGCGCTCTGAAAGTGAAGTGTCAGGAGCGCCGCGATTCTGGGCTTCTACGACCCCTTCAGGAGGACGACGGATGGCGCCGAAGGGGATGAAGGAACGCGGGCCATGGTCCGTGCCTCGCGTGACGCTTGATCGAGTGCCCTGCGGCAAGCGGCCGCCGTTACCGCAGGACGCAGAAAGGAAGTGCAAAGCCCGCCTGTAAGCCGGATTCTGTTCGACGCTCTCGCGAGCGCCGTGGCAACCATTCCTCTGGGTCGGCGGTCGCCCGCCAACTCAAGCCACCTACCCGCGGCCTCCCCGAGCAGGATCATCGGCCGCCTATTTGATGTTGCTCCGCGTAGAGATTGCCCGTTTCACCCGAACTGAATCGGCTCGTCTCTGTTGCTCTGATCCTCACCTCACGGTGGGCAGGCGTTACCTGCTACGCCGCTCTGCGGAGTCCGGACTTTCCTCGGCTTCGTGAGAAGTCGCGGTTGCCCGGCAGACTTTGCGGTGTTCATTTTACGCCGCTCACCCGCGCCACCGCGGAATCCCGGAGTGAAGAGGAAGCGCGAATGAGTGCAAGGCTGCGCGCGACGACCCTGGGGACGCCGAGGGCTGCCTCCGCGAGACTGGAGGATTTCCGCCACAATGCACGCTGACGTGAACGCCGCCGGCCCTGCACTCAACCTGATCGTCGTCGAGGATTCCGAACTCGATTACGAACTGCTGCTCGCGATGCTGATGCGCGAAGGCCTTCGTCCACGCGCCGTGCGCGTCGAAGACGAAGCCGGGATGCGCGAAGCCTTCGCCGGCGGCCCGATCGATGCGGTCATCACCGATCACAACCTGCCGCGCTTCGATTCGTTCGCTTCCCTGAAAGTCGCGAAAAGCGTCGATTCCGACATCCCGGTCATCGTGCTGTCGGGCGAGATGTCCGAAGAACTCGCGGTGGCATCGCTGCATGCCGGCGCCGACGACTTCGTGCTGAAGACCCGCATGTTTCGCATCGCGTCGGCGCTGCAGAAGAGCCTGCGTGCCGCCGAAGCCCGGCGTGAGGCGCGCGCCGGCGCGGCCGCGCTCGCCGATAGCGAAGCCCGCCTGCATGCCCTGACCCAGCACCTCGAGCGGGCCAAGGAAGACGAACGGCGCGCGATCGCCCAGGAAATTCACGACGACATCGGCGGCGCATTGACGGCGCTGAAGTTTGAAGTCGTGCGCCTGAGCCGCGAGATGCAGGCGCGTGACGGCGAGCCCAGCCAGCGGCTGGCGGCGATCCAGGAACTGCTCGAGTCTGCGGTCATCGCGAGTCACCGCATACAGCACGCGCTGCGTCCGGCGATACTCGACGCGGGCCTCGTCGCCGCGCTCGAATGGCTCGCGCGCGGTTTCGGCGAGCGCAGCGGACTTGGGGTCGAGTTCCAGAGCAACCGCGACGAGTTCGAGATCGACCCGGACCGCGCGGCGGCGCTCTATCGGGTCGCACAGGAAGCGTTGACCAACGTGCGCAAGCACTCGAACGGCGCCCGGCGCGTGCAACTCCAGCTATTCGCGATGGCAGAGGAAGTGACGCTCGAGGTGACCGACGACGGGCCAGGCTTCGACACCGGCAGCCTGGAGATCACCGCCGGATTCGGCGTCCGCGGCATGGTCGAACGCGCGCGCGGGCTGGGCGGCTGGGCCGAGGTATCGTCGGCGCCCGGACGGGGAACCACGGTGATGTTCTCGATTCCGCCGATGGTGAATGCCAGCGCCGCCAGCGACCGAGCAGCAGCGGAGGACGCGGATGACCGTTAAGCTGATCGTGGTCGACGATCACGCGATCGTCCGGCGCGGCATCGTGCAGGTGCTCGCCGAACATCCCGACGTGCAGATCGTGGCCGAAGCCCACGACTACGCCAGTCTGCGCGCGGAACTCAAGAAGCACGGCGAGCCCGACGTGCTGGTGATGGACGTGGGCCTGCCGGGCAAGAACGGCATCGACATCCTGAAGGCACTCAAGGAAGACCATCCGCGCCTGAAGGTGCTGATCGTCAGCATGTACCCCGAGGACCAGTACGCCGTCCGCGCGTTCCGCGCCGGCGCCTTCGGTTATCTCAACAAGGCCAGCGCGCCGGAGAAACTGCAGGAAGCGCTGGCCCAGGTCATCGCCGGCAAGAAGTACGTCACGCCGGAGATCGCGCAGGCGCTGATCGAGAACCTCAACGCCCCCGAGGACAACGCACCCCCGCACGAGAAGCTATCCGACCGCGAGTTCCAGACCCTGAAGCTGATCGCGTCGGGCAAGCGCCTCGCCGACATCGCCGACGCCCTCGCCCTCAGCCCGAAGACCGTCAGCGTCTACCGCGCACGCATCCTCGAGAAGATGGGGATGAGCAACAACGCGGAACTGACGCATTACGCGATCAAGCAGGGGTTGGTGGAGTAGGTCTTTTTGGCCTGCGGCCGGCTGCTCTTTCCAGAGTTGTTTTGGTGGACGCCTGCGCGGCGGGCGGTGTACTTTCTTTGTCTTGCCAAAGAAAGTCAGCCAAAGAAACGCGCGCCTGCGAAGGCGGTCGGCTGCGCCGACTCCGCTGCGCTGCTCAGCCTGGGGGCGCGCCGCGTAACTCGCTGCGGTCGCTCGCGCGACCTCCGCTCGGACAGACGCGGCGAGTCAGTTCAGGAGGCGCGCAAGCGCGCCGCCCCCAGGCTTCCGCTGCTCGCCGCCTTCGAAGGCAGGGACGACGTCGCGGGGCAAATTGCGAGGAAAGCAAAGGGCCTTGCCTTGTCTGGGACCCTCACCGGCTGACGGCGTTTATTGCCTCCGAAGGCGCCGAGCAGCGCAGTCTTGCGGTCGGCGCGCGCAGCGCGCTGCGTCATCTGACTCGCCGCGGCTGTCTGAGCGGAGTGAGCGAAGCGAACGCAGCGAGTTCCGCGGCGCGACCGCAAGGCGAGCAGCACAGGGAACCCCGCAGGGGCGCCTTCGCAGGCGCGACTTTCTTTGCCTACTTTCTTTGGCAAGACAAAGAAAGTAGGCCCCCGCCGGGCAGGCGTCCAACAGTAACAACCTCCGCGAAGTCGAGACACAGCAACGCGCCGCAGGCGTCACATCTCCGCGCAAGCGCCAACTACCCCACCACAACCTTCCCAGACTCCCCCTCGCCGCGCGAGCCCCAAAGCGCGCGACGCTCGCGTCAGCAGGTCGCCGAGCGCCTCGTCCGTCCGCCACTGCACCAACCCGGCACTGAACGTCAGCACTGCCTCTTCATGACCGGTGTCCAGCGGCGCGTGCGCGAAGTCCTGCTGCAGTCGGGTGACCGCCGCGAGTGCCTGTTCCAGGCTGGTCGCGGTCAGGATCAGGCCGAAGGCAAGACCGTCGATCGGGCGCACGACGTCGGTGGGCCGCAGCGACCGGTCGAGCACCCGCCCGAGATGCGCAATAGCCTCCTCGCCCGCCGAATGACCGAGTCGGTCCCGCAGTTCCTGCATCCCGTCGAGTTCGACGAGTGCCACCGATAGCGCGAGACGCTGGCGCTTTGCGCGCGACTGCTCGACCCGGAAACTGTCCTCGAAACTCGCCACCGTCGGCGGCCGGCTCGCGTTCGACGCATTGGCCACCTGCTGCTCGAGCTCGATGACGCGGTCAGCCAGCGCATCGCGCTCGCGACGCAGTTGCTGAAGCTCCGCGCTCAACGCACCGGGTGCCGACGCGTCGGACATCAGCTGTCGCGCCCGATGAAGCGGTTGGCCCAGCGAATCGCGCGGTCGCCTTGAGTGGCAGCTGGTTCGTCGTCGGCCTTCGAAACTTCTGCAACCGCCGGTCGCGTCGCGGTGAGTCCGGCGGGACGCGGCGGGCCAACCAGGTCCTTGTCGATCGCGCCGAAGTGATGACCGTTCGAGTGGCCGCCGGGCGCGCTTTCGGGCGGCGTCACGCCTCGGCGGGGACCGAAGCTCACGCGCCAGTGGGTTTGCCCCATCGCGGCCTTCGCCATCGCCGGAAAATCCTCGCCCGGGACCGCCGGCGAAAACAGGAAGCCCTGCATCAGCTGGCAGCCTTGTTCGAACAGACGTGCCATCTGGCCTTGCGTCTCGACGCCCTCGGCCACGACGCGCAGCTTCAGGCTCTTGCTCATTGCGATGATGGCCGCGACGATCGCCGCGTTGTCCGTGCTGGTCTCCAGTTCACGGACGAACGAGCGGTCGATCTTCAGCGTGTCGATTGGCAGCCGCTTGAGGTATGACAGCGACGAGTATCCGGTGCCGAAGTCGTCCACCGAGATCGATACTCCGAGGTCCTTCAACGACTGCAGCAGCGGCAGCGTCGCGCTGAGGTTGTGCATCAGCACGGTCTCGGTCAGCTCGAGTTCCAGCAGCCGAGGGTCGAGCTTCACGTCACGCAGCGCGGCCTGCACCGGCTCCACCAGGTTCGCACGCTGGATGTGACGCCCGGAGATGTTGACCGACACCGGGAGCGGCGCCATTCCGGCCTCGAGCCCAGCGCACCATCTGCTGGCACACCTCGCGCACGGCCCACTCGGTGATCGGGACGATGAGGCCGGATTCCTCGGCCACCGTGATGAACTCGGCCGGCGGCACCAGTTCCCCGCCGCGCTTCCAGCGCATCAGCGCTTCGGCGCCGACGATCTGGCCGTCGACCACGTTGACCTTCGGTTGGTAATACAGCACGAGCTCCTGGCGCTCCAGCGCCCGGTGCAGCGCGGTCTCGAGGCGCCAGCGCTCGGCCGTCGCCGTGTTCATCGCGCTCGAGAAACGCAGCACTCCGTTCCGGCCGCTGTCCTTCACGGCGTACATGGCGATGTCCGCCTTGCGAAGCAGCGTGTCGACGTCGTTGCCGTCCGCGGGGTACGTCGCGAGGCCGATCGAGGCCGTGACGAACAGCTCGTGTCCGGAGAAGCTGAACGGACGGCGCATGGCGTCCATCAGGCGCTGCGCCACCGTCTCGATGATCGTGGGGTCGGCGAGGTCGGTCAGCAGGATCGTGAACTCGTCGCCCCCGAGCCGGGCGACGCTGTTGCTCGCGCCCGGCGATGGAGCCGCCGACTGCGAGCCGGCCGCAAGGCTGCGCGTTGCCGAGCCGATCGACGGCGGTTGCACGGAGTTGCCGGCCGCGACGCGCTCGGCGGCGCGCGCGACGGTGTCGTTCTCGCGCACGCACTGGAACAGCCGCTTGGCCACTTCTCGCAGCAGCTGGTCCCCCACCTGGTGGCCGAGCGTGTCATTGATCTGCTTGAAGCGGTCGAGGTCGATGAAGAGCACGCCCACCGCGGTACCGCTCGTGCGCGCCCGCTCCAGTGCTGCGGAGAACTGGTCGCGGAAGAACCGGCGGTTCGGCAGTCCGGTCAGGCTGTCGAAGTTCGCCAGCTGGCGGATCTGGTCTTCGGCCTGCTTGCGTTCGGTGATGTCCTGGATCACGCCGTGCACCGCCTTGGCGCCGCCCGCGTCGCCCCGGTCGATCTCCGCCTCGATGTGGACGATCCGGATCTGGCCGTTGGGCCGGGCAATGCGGCACTCGAAGTTCAGCTGCCCGTTCCCGGCCAGCGCCTCGCGGAACAGCATGTCGATGCGGGCGCGCTCGTCCTCGACCACGCGGGACCAGACGAACCAGTCGGCCAGGCCCTCCTCCTGCTGCGGCAGGCCGGCGATGGGAAAGCATTCCTCGGACAGCTTCACCCAGCGCGCCTCGATGTTCCATTCCCAGCTGCCGAGGCGCGCGATGCGCTGCGCCTTGGTCAGCTTGGCGCGACTCTCCGCGAGTTCCTCGCGCATGCGGGAAGCGCGGATCATGTAGCGGAGGCGCTCGGACAGCAGCGTCCACTGCGACGTGCTCTTGACGAAGAAGTCGGTCGCCCCCGCCTCGTAGGCACGGGCGATCGATGGCTCGTCGTCGAGGCCGGTCAGCATCAGCACCGGCACGTGCTCGCCGCCCGGAAGACGTCGCAGCCGCTCGCAGGTGACGAAGCCGTCGATCTCCGGCATGAGGGCATCGAGCACCACCGCGTCGGGCTGGTGATCGTTGAACAGTTCGAGAGCATTCGCGCCGCCGTCAGCCTCGATTACCCGCCAGTGCCGCTCCGCGAGCGCCGATGCGGTGAGCAGGCGCGCCACCGGATCGTCGTCGACGAGCAGCACGAGATCGTGGCGGCGCTCGCCGCCCGCGCCGGCGTCGTCCCTGAGATCGTTGTTCTTCTCTGTGTCGCGGTTCATCACTTGCATGGCGGCTCTAGTTCGACAAGGCGGTCTCGCTCGAGACCGGCAGGGCCTGCAGCGCCTGGACGGCGCGTTCGTATTCGCACCTGGCGGCCGGCCAGTCGCGCCGCGCCGCATGGAGATGTCGCGCGCGCGCGTGCAGTTCCAGCGCCGCGAAATGCCTGGAGAGCGTCGTCGCACCCAGGTTGGCGCTCGACGACTTCAACGTGTGAACGGCATGGCGCAGCGCCTCGGGATCGCCCGCTTCGAGCGCGCGCTCGGCGTCCTCGACGAGACGGGCGGCCGTGGTCAGGTACGTCTTGACGAGCCGCTCGAGAAGGCGCGCCGCGCCGCGCTGTTCCATCTCGCGAATCCGCTGGATCACGCTGTCGTCGAGCACCCGGTCGTCATGCGGCGCCGGCTGTGCTTCCGGACTCGTCGCCTGCTTCGCTTCCGCGCTCACGTGCCGGCCGTGCAGCCAGCGCTCGAGCATCTCGTCCAGTTGCTGCTGCCGGAAGGGCTTCGGCAGGTAGTCGTCGAAGCCGGCCGCCCGGCACCGCTCCTCGTCCCCGGCCAGCGCGTTAGCGGTCAGGGCCACGATCGGCACGTCGAGCGGCGTTTCATAGTCGGCGGCATCCGCGGTACGAAGACGGCGCACAGCCTCGAAGCCGTCCATCTCGGGCATCTGGCAATCCATGAACACGACGTCGAACGCCTGCGTGCGCATCGCATTCAGCGCTTCACGCCCGTTGTCGGCCAGCCGCAGTTCGCAGCCCAGGTCACGGAGCATCGCGCGTGCGACTTCCTGATTCACCGGATTGTCTTCGGCGACCAGCACGCGCCCGCGCGAACCCGGCGCAACCTTCAGGGCAGGAGGAACGACCGGATCGGCGCGCCCCAGCAGACGCGCCAGCGCACCGAGCAGCTCCTGCTGCCGCACCGGCTTGGTCAGGTAGCACTCGATACCCGCCTCGTAGGCAACCTGCGCCTCGTTGCCGGTGGCGAGCGATGTCAGCATCGCGATCTTCACGCTTTCGAGCAACGGGTCTCGCCGCAGTTCGCCGGCGAGCGTCATGCCGTCCATGATCGGCATCTTCATGTCGATCACGGCCGCTTCGAAGGGAGTTCCGGCCCTCGCCGCGGCGCGCATCAGCTCCAGCGCCGTGGCACCGTTGTCCGCCGTGGCCACGTCCATGCCCACCGACGCCAGCTGCGCCTCGAGGATGCCGCGATTGGTCGGGTTGTCTTCGGCGAGGATCACCCGCTTGCCGCGCAGCACGGCCGGGTCCGACGCCGGCGCGATCGCTTCGCCGTCGCCGGCATGCAGCGGAAGCGTGAAGCGGAACACGGAGCCCTCGCCGAAGCGGCTCTCGACCTCCACGCTCCCGCCCATCAATTCCACCAGTTGCCTGCTGATCGCCAGTCCGAGCCCGGTCCCGCCGTACCGCCGCGACATGGACTGATCGGCCTGCATGAACACGGTGAACAGCTTCGCCAGCGCTTCCGGCTTCATGCCGATGCCCGTGTCGCGCACCTCGAA
The DNA here is from genome assembly GCA_963726405.1 of uncultured beta proteobacterium. GTDB lineage: Bacteria > Pseudomonadota > Gammaproteobacteria > Burkholderiales > Burkholderiaceae_F > JAOUJD01. The sequence continues at coordinate 251,075 of CAVSCF010000005.1, forward strand.
CGTGGCACGGTGGCCGTCGCCGTCCGGCGTCGCGGCGACCGTGACGACGACCTCGCCCGCCTCCGTGAACTTGATCGCGTTGCCGACGAGGTTCGTCAGGACCTGGCGCAGGCGCATCGGATCGCCGCGCACGACGGTCGGCACCTCGGCACCCAGCCGAGCGGCGAGTTCGATCCGCTTCGCGTGAGCGCGCGGACCGAGAAGTTCGAACACGTCCTCGACCAGGGTGCGGAGGTTGAAGTCGACCGATTCGAGCTCCAGCTTGCCCGCCTCGATCTTGGAAAAGTCGAGGATGTCGTTGATGATCTCCAGCAGAGATTCGCCCGATCGGTACACCGCCTCGGCAAAGCGCCGCTGCTTGTCGTTCAGAGGCGTGCCGAGCAACAGCTCGGTCATGCCGAGCACGCCGTTCATCGGCGTGCGGATCTCGTGGCTCATGTTCGCCAGGAACTGCGACTTGGCGCGGCTGGCCGTCTCCGCGATCTCCTTGGCGTCGCGCAGAACGCGCTCGCTTTCCTTCGACTCGGTGATGTTCTCGAGCATCGTCAGCAGGAAGCGATCGCCGCTCGCGTCCGTGAACCGCACCGTGTGACCGCGCACCCAGATCGCCTTTCCGTCGCCTCGAAGCATGCGGCGCTCGAACGTCACCTGGCTGCGTTCCGTGGCCAGCCGCATGTCATGGCGCTGCGCGTAGGCGGCGTCGACGTCATCGGGATGCAGGAAGGAAATGGGGTCCTGCCCGATCACCTGGTCGATGGTGTGGCCCAGCATGCGGGTGTGCGCGGCATTGGCGCGCACGATCCGGTAGTCGGTGCTCTGGATCGAGGCCGGGATCGGCGACTCGTCGAAGAGCGCCCGGAAATACTCGGCGCTCTCGCGCAGCGCCGCTTCGGTGCGCTTGCGTTCGGTGATGTCCGGGCTGATGAGGGCGTACTGGAAATAGCGATCGTGCTCGTCGCGCAGCGGCTGCCCCTCGACCTCGAGCACGCGCTTCTCGCCGTGCCGGGTGTAGGCGGTGAACTCGACCTTGCACGGCTCGCCGCGAACGATCGCATCGGCCATGTGATTGGTGGCGTCGGTGTCGGTCTCGTCGCCATGAAGCAGCGTATGCGCGAGACGACCCCGCATTTCCTGCACCGCGTAGCCCGAGAACCGGACCGCGGCATCGTTGGCCCACTCGATGCGCCCGAGCGGATCGAGGATCAGCACCATCTGCTCGGTGCGCGACGCCACCATGGCGAGCCGGCTCGCTTCCAGTTCCCGCTGGCGCAGTTCGCGCTCCGCCCGCTGCCGTTCCGCCACGCGGGACAGTTCCGCGCCGATCGCCTCGACCAGTTCGAGCAGGGTGTTCGTCGCCTCCACGCGGTGGTCGCTGAAGAACTCGATGAACGCGGCGACGTGGCCGTGCGCGATCACGGGGATGACGACGCCAGTCTGAAGCCCGCAGCGCTGCGCCTCGTCGAGCCGGTTCCACTCGCTCATGCTCGACAGGTCGGACACCCAGTTGGGCGTGCCGGACAGGTAGGCGCGGCCGATGAGGCTCGTCGGCGAGGGCACGATGGGCAGGCCGTTGGTCGTGCTGATGAACTCGCTGAAGCGGGCTGGATCGCGGGCGAACCAGATCGACCGCGGGGGCAGGTGGCGGTCCGGCGCCGTCTCCTGCAGCAGAGCCACGCGTCCGAGCGGCCAGTCGAGATAGTCGCCGATCTCGTTCAACGCGCGTTGCAGCGTCACTTCGACGGAATCGGACTCGTTGGCCGCCGCAGCAAGGCCGCGCAGCAGGCGCATCAAGGCGTATTGCTGCTGCAGTTCCAGGCTGTTCTTCAACTCGGTCTTGTGGGCACGCGAAAGTCGTTCGGAGTGCGACAGCAGCGCGCTGGTCATCGCCTCGAACGAAGCCACCAGCGAGTCGAGTTCGTCGCCGCTGCGCTCCGTGGCGCGGCCGGCATAGCGCAGCGCCAGTTCTTCCGCGCGTTCCGTAAGCGCCTTGACGGGCCGGATCAGGTAGCGGGTCAGGTACAGGCCGGCGGCAACGGTCGCGAGGATCGTGAACAGCACCACGATGCCGAACGCACGGCCGGAATCCGACCGCATCTCGAACGCCTGGCGATTCGGCACGAACACGGCGACGGAAATCGGCTGCGCACGGATCGGCAGCGGCCGCAACGCGACGTCTTCCGCGCCGGTGAGCGTCACGTGGCGAACCGCCCCCGCCGCCACCGCTTCGGCGCCTTTCGCGAGCCACTGACGGTCCTCCGGCTCGAGGCTGGCGGCGATCACGCCCTGCTCGTCGACAATCGCGACGTCCGCGCCGACCCGGTTCGCCATCGCAACCAGGTATTCCGGCCCGACCAGCCTCTCGACGGCCACGGCGCCCACGATCCGGTTTCGCACCGTGACCGGCGCCACAGCGCGCAGGCTCAATCCCTGCATGCGCTCGAGCACACGGACACTGTCCCGCCCGTCCAGTGCCTCTCGCACGCTGCGTTCGACTTCGGCATCGACGAGGCGCTGCGCACCGACGTCGCCGGTGCGTTCCAGCAATTCGCCGTCGTGCCCGTAGACCTCGATCAGGTCGACGCCGGACCCCCGCCCGGTCTTCCGCGCCCATTCGTGCAGCAGGCCTTCATGCGGGCGCTGCTCCAGGGCGACCGTCAGGTCGACGCGCTGCGCGAGCGCGTGCGCGCTGCGCTCGACTGCGTTGTACTCGGTGAGCAGCATCGACTCGACCACGCGGGAAGCACGCGCACCTCGCGCCTGCTGCTCGGCCACGTACTCGGCCTCCATGCTGTGGTGGTGGAAGTAGTAGCTGATTCCCACCGTCCAGCCGGCCACCAGGACGAGCACGCCGATCAGCGGCCATGCGATCGAGCGGAACCCGGATCCGCCGCCCGGCAATTCGATCTCTTCCGCTGCGGGAGCCGCGGACGCGGGCACGCCGGCGGCGACGCCGCCATCGGCAAAGCGTGCGGTCGGTACATGCGCGGGCAGCGGCGACGACATGGCGAAAGCGGTAGCCCGACGCAACGCGCCGGACGGTTCGGAGTCCAGCGTGCAGGCTAGTGCCCAAGGCCGAAGGTCACCCCTCTGAAAAGGACGTCCTTCCAGCGGCATTTCCCGGTAGTCCGGGCGGACGAGGGACGCGACCAGCCCTCGGCGACGACGATCCCGGTTGTCCGAAGGAACGCGCGCTCGCGCAGGCCGCGTCGATGCTGCACAATCGCCGGGGGTTTCGGGACGGATTTCGGGGACGGAGACAACCAGTTGGCCACGGGGCGGGGCAGGTCGGCCGGGAGGCGGGAAACCGTGCGGGGCCGCGCGCTGGCGGCGGGCGCGTTATCGCTGCCGCTGGCAGCCAGCGCGGCGAGTGGCGGTGGCAGCGCGGCATCGCTTCTGCTGGCCGTCGTCGTCGGAGCGGCCGTCGCCTTCGCCGCGGTCGCGCTCGCCCTGCGCGTGCGGAACCGCCGAACCGTCGAGCCTCTGCAGCAAGCGCTGTCCGCGGCCAGTGTCTTCTGGTGGCGCACCGACATCGCCGGCCGCATCGTCGATCTGCAACCCGGCAGCCTGGCGAGCGGCGTGGACTTCGAACGCTTGCGTGGCCGCTTGCTGTGGCATCCGGCCGACGAGCGCCCCGGGATCCAGCCCCTGCAGGAGGCCTTCCGCGAGGGCCGCCCGTTCACCGCGATCCCGATCCCGATCGGCCTGCCGACGGAAACCCTCCTCGCCCTGTCCGGGGGACCGGTCCGGTCGTCGTCGGGCGCGCTGCTCGGTTACGCCGGGGTCGCCCAGCCCTCCGCCGGGCAGACCCTCATCGGCGGCGCGGAGCTGAAATCCCTCCGTGCCGACCTCGAGGAACGGAACCGCCAGCTGGGCGAACGCACGCGTGAACTCGACAACGCGGTCCGCGAACTCGACAGCTTCGCCTACTCGGTCTCGCACGATCTGCGCGCGCCGCTACGCGTGGTCGACGGCTTCACGACGATCGTCCTGGAGGACTACGGCGACCGCGGCAAACCGCTCGATGAAGTGGGCCGGGACCATCTGCGCCGCATCGTCGCGGCGAGCCAGCGGATGAACACGATGATCGACACCCTGCTCGGGCTGTCGCGCATGACCAGCCGCGAGTTGTCGCGGGAGCGGGTCGACCTGTCGCAGATCGCCCGCGAACTGACCGACGACCTGCGGGCGCAGGACGGCGCTCGCGCGGTCGACTTCGTCGTCGCGCCCGACCTGCGGACCGACGGCGACTCGACGCTGCTTCGGCTGGTGCTGCAGAACCTGCTCGGTAACGCCTACAAGTTCACCGGGAAGAACCGGCTGGCGCGGGTCGAGTTCGGCGCACGGGCCGACGCGAATGGACTGGCTTACTACGTCAGGGACAACGGCGCCGGGTTCGACATGCGCTTCGCCGAGAAGATGTTCGGCCTGTTCCAGCGACTGCACAGCGCAAACGAGTTTCCGGGAACCGGCGTGGGACTCGCCACGGTCCAGAAGATCATCCGGAGGCACGGCGGACGCGTGTGGGCGGAGGCCGTTGCGGCACCGAACGAAGGGCACGGCGCCACGTTCTACTTCACGCTCTGGGAAAAGCAGTGACGCCAGGCGCGCGTGGCGCCTAGCCCAGCCGCCATTCGTGCCCGCACTTCGTGCAGCGGACCCGCAGCCAGTGCGGCCGCCCCGCCTCCGGCGGGTCGTCTTCCGTCGCGGACTCCTGTCCGAGAACCTTGAACTTTCCCCACGCGGCACACTGGCCGCAGGTCGCGCCCTCGGCGAACTGCTCGGCGCGGGACAGCAGCACGGTGAATCGCCGCCAGGCCACGAGCATCAACACACCGCCCAGCGCGGCGGCCGAAAGGGTTGCCAGGTAGGAAAGTCCGCCCTTGGCGTCGCCCATCACCTCGATGCCCGAGAGCAGCAGGATCAGGGCGACGAACGCCAGCGCGAGGTAGGCGTGGCTTTCGATCAGCTGGCGTTCATACCAGCGCCGGAATCCGTGTCGATGGATGTACTCCGCGACCCTCATCCCGCATCCCCTGCACCTAGCGGCGGATGGAATTGAGCCGGTTCGCGGCTTCAACCATGGCGGACGCGAGTTCGCTTGCGGCCTTGTTTTCCGCCTGGGCCTGCAGCCTCAGCGCGGCCGCGGCGCGGTCGAAATCGATGCGCAGGCGCTCCATCAGGATGCCCGCCGCGATGTACTCGTCACGCTCGTGCGACGCCGGTGCGGTGGCCGCTGCCGGCTCGGGGTCGGCCGCGACCTCCGCCACGCCTCGCCTCTCGTTCGCGCGGGACAGCGCCGCACGCACGGCGGGCACGATCTGGCGCACGTCGAGCGGCTTGACCAGGTAACCGAGTGCCCCCATCCGGGTCGCTTCCTCCACGATGTCGCTGTCGCCAAAGGCCGACAGGAACATGAAGCCGGTGTCGGTATTGGCGGCGAGATACCTGGCGACATCCATGCCCGACTTGCCCTGCATGCGCATGTCGAGGATCGCCAGCCGCGGTTTGTGCTTCCGCGCCAGCAGGATGGCGTCGTCGCCGTTGTCGGCCTCGATGACGTCGAAACCGGATTGCTTCAGCCCGGCGACCAGCGTCGCCAGTACCAGGCGGTCGTCGTCGACCACCATCAGCGTCGGGTTTGAATTCTCCATGCGTATCCCCTCGTCCCGCCGTCATTGTGCGGCAGGACGCACCCCATTGGCCGTCAAACGCTGTCCTCGCGGATCGACGGTGGAAACAGCTGCAACCGGGCGGCGACGAGCGCTCCCGACTGTTCGAGCGTCAGCTTGGCGCCCCGCCGCGGCAACAACGCCTTCACGAGGCCCAGCCCGGAAACGCTCGTTGCGATCTGCGCAAGATCGAACCCTGCCGGCAGGCGGCCCGGATTCTCGATCGCGAACACCATGCCGTCCGGCCGGCCTGACACCCGCACCATGATGCCGTCCGCCCGCGACGCCCGGTGCTTGATGGCGTTGGTGCCGAGTTCGTTCATGACGAGGGCGAGCGGCACCGCCTCGCTCTCGGGCAGGCCGTAACGCCACAGATCCGGCGGCGGCGGCTCGAAGCGGATCTCGACGCCGAACATGCTCGACAGCGTGGCGAAGATGCCCTGCGCCACGCCGAGCACGGGCAAGGTCCCCGTCGAACGGATCTGCAGTCCGTGCACCTGGGCGATCGCCTGGATCTGCCCGGCGATCTCCGACAGCGTTTCGGCCACCTCGGGCTTGCTGTCCGACATGTGCTGCAGGAGGCCGGCCACACCCTGGAGGTTGTTCTTGATGCGGTGGTGCACTTCGCGCACGAGGATGTCGCGCTGCATGACCACCTCTTCCATCCGCTGCTGCTCGGCACGGGTCCGTTCGGTGACGTCATCGGCAATGCCGAATACGCGCACCGCGCCGTCTTCCATCCGCACGGGGTTCAGCCGCACGTTGATGATCCGCACACCCTTGCTGCGGTGATCGAGGCGGGCCGTGACCTCCGAGCGCTCCAGGCGCCGCATGCGGGCCACCAGCCGCGGAAGCATGCGGGTGATGGCGGGCAGGTCCTCGTAGTTGACGTGGCGAAGCACGCTGCGCGGATCGTCGAGCAACTGCTCGACCGAGCCGCCCACCATCGACGTGTAGCGCGGGTTCACGTAAAGCACGTTCGCGAAATCGCCCGTCATGATGAACACGAGCTGGTCGATGTTCTCGGCAAACTGCCGGAACCGGGCCTCGGTCTCCCGCAACGCCACTTCGGCGCGCACTTCCTCGGTCAGGTCGTCGATGATCGACATGACGTAGCGCGCGTTGCTGTCCTCAGGGCGGCTGGCGCCGGGCTGCGACTCGAACAGCGGCACCACCCGCTGGTTCACCGTGAGGCGCTTGCCGTCCGCACGCAGCATGATGTCGCGTGGCCGCTCCACCTGGCTGCCGGTCGAGAGCGCCTTGCGGTCGAGTTCGGTGTAGAGGTCGGCGAACGGCCGGGCATAGATCTCGTTCCATGTCCGCCCGATCACCTGCTTGCGCGTGAGCCCGGTGATCGCCTCGCCGGCCCTGTTGAGGCTGACGAAACGCCCGGTCTCGGCCTCGCGCACGGACACGAGCACCGGCAGGTGCTCGACCACGAGATCGAGGTAGTTGCGCATGCGGCGCAGTTCCTCCTCGGACCGGCGGCGCGCATCGACGTCCATCAGGGTCAGGATCATTCCGCGCTCGGGGGCCGACGGCTCGATCGGCCGGCCGTACCCGGCGCACCAGAACGTGGTTCCGTCCGCGCGCCGCATCAGGCGCTCGAACGAGAAGGCGCCGTCGCCCTCGACGACATCGTCGACCTCGCCTTCGAGCGAGGTCGGCGCGGCGGCCCGGACGTCCTCCCATTGCTCGGGCGCGGCGAACAGCGAACCGATCTGGAGTTCCGAGAAATCGCGGGCGTCATAGCCGAACAACTGCTCGGTCGCCGCGTTGGCCTTCACGATCAGGTCGTTGGCGACGTACAGCATGCCGACCAGCGTGTTATCGAAGATCAGTTGCAGTTCCGACAGCGTCTCGCGCAGTTCGCGCTCCGACCGCTTGCGCTTGTCGACATCGACGAACGCGAAGATGTAACCCAGCTCGGGCCGTTCGGGGTTGACGGCGCGGCCCTGCACGGCGACCCAGATCGGATCGCCCTTGCGCCGGTACATGTGCAGCTCGAATTCGCAGGCGCCGTTCTCGTGGATCTGCTGGTAGTGCTCGGCGAGGCTGGCGAGCAGCAGATGGTCCGTCGGATGGGTGAACAGCTGCATCTGGTTCACCAGGCCGCCCGGGTCGCAGGCAAGCAGCTCCTCCATGGCGCTGTTGGCGCGCACCGGCCGACCGTCGCGAACGAAGAGCAGGCCGACCAGGGCCGTGTCGAAGATCAGCTGCTGCTGGGCAAGCGCCGTCTGCAACTGCTCTTCCTGCCCGCGCCGCTCGGTGATATCGAGGATCGAGGCGATCGTGCCGCGCGCGGGGCTCTTGGGATCGACCGGACGCAGGGACACCAGGCCCCAGATCGGACCCGAGGGGCCTTTCATGCGCGCTTCGAACGATGCCGGACGGCCGCTCGCGACGAGGTTGTTCAATGGCGTAAGGGCCGCCCGGTACTCCTGCTCGCTCGCGAACAGATCGCCGAAGCTGACCCCCGCCAGATCGCGGCCTGGCTGGCCGAACATCAACTGGGTCTGCGAGTTGAAGCGCACGACGCGGTCGTCCGCCAGATGAAGCACCGCCGTCGACGTGGCGTCGAGCACCACGTTGAGTTCCAGCAGGGACCGCGACAGCGCCTCGCGCTGCCGCTTGATCTCGGAAATGTTCTGGAAGGTGTAGATGGCCTCGCGCAGCACCGTGAGGCCCGGCTCGTCCGCCTGGATCGGCCGCGCCTGCACCAGGCACCAGACGGGCTCGCCGTCGCGCCGGAACAGCACGACCTCCGCGCTCGTCGTCTGGTACGCCCGCACGACCGGCATGCCGGACACTTCGCCAGGCATCCGGTTGTCGCGATCGACGCACAGATCCCAAAGCGGCATCCCGATCACTTCGCCGTCGGCATAGCCGAACATTTCGGCGAACTCGCGATTGGCCAGCAGGATCTTGCCCGACATGGTTTGCGCGACACCCACCGACATCGTCTCGAACAGCGTCTGCTGGTCGCGCAGCGCGACCTGCAGCTGCTCCTCGAAGATCTTGCGATCGGTGAAATTCTCCAGAACGATCAGGTAGTGGCGGTGGCCCGTGCCGGCCGACACCGTTCGCACGCTGCTCTTTGTCCAGACGAGCCGGCCTTCGCGATGGACCAGCCGGCGCTCGGCCGTGTCCGCCTGCTGCACGCCGCGCTGCATCTCGTCGCGCATGCGCCGGTACGCCGCGAGGTCGTCGGCATGAACCACCGTCTCGGGATCCTTGCCGATCAGCTCCTCGACCGGATAGCCGACCGTCTCGCATGCCGAAAGGTTGGCGCCGATGATGCGAAAACCGCTGTCGAGCAGCAGGGCCGCAACGGGACTCTCGTCGAACAGCGCGCGGAAACGCTCGGCGCTTTCCGTCAGCGCCGCCTCGGCCTGCTTGCGCGTGCTGATGTCCCGCGACAGGAGCAGGATGAACTCCCGTCCGGCCTGCTCCACGCGCTGTATCACGGTCTCGACCGGGAACTCGGTGCCGTGACGCGTGCGATAGCGCGCCTCGCCCTGGTGGGCACCGCGCGTGCGCAACTGGTCGTACACCGCCTCGAAGCCTTCGTCCTCGAGACCGACGTCGATGGCGCCGAGCGTCAGCCCCTTGATGTCGTCGCGTTCGTAGCCGAGTGCCTTGAGCGCCGTCTCATTGGCGTCGAGCAGGTGTCCATGCCGGTCGACTTCCATGACCATCTCGCCGACCGACTCCAGCGCCTGGCGCAACGCGGCGAGCGAACTTTCGGCGAACCGCTCGCGGTCGATGCGCTCCAGCAGGATGAAGACGCCGCCAAAGCGGTGGCCGGGCTCATATACCGGCGTGCACTTCACACGAAGCCACGGACGATCGCCGAGGGGGTAGCGATACTCGGCTTCGCGCGTGGTCGACTGCTCGCCCGCCTGCATGCGCTCCAGTTCGGCAGCGAGCGCGGCGACCTGCGCCAGCCCGGGTGCGTCGGCGAGGCGCAGGCCGATGACGTCGGCGGCGGCCACGCCAAGGAGACCTTCGAGGTAATCGTTCCAGACGCGATAGCGCAGGGCCGCGTCGAGCATGCAGATGCCGACGGGCGCGGACGCGAGCAACGTCCCGACGAACAGATCGCCCATCGGCGGCGGCAGGTCGCCCTCGCGTGGCGAACTCGACGCCTGCGGGGGCGGCGGATCCGCGGAGCCGGCGGCGCTGCGCATCAGGGCGAGCAGAGTCTCATCGGACACGACCTCGACACTCAAGGCGTCGACGCGGCGGGCGCGACCGCCGAACGCAAGCGGATCGGTCTGGGAAGGAAGCTCTGACACGCGCGAGCCTGTCAGGCGATCGATCGGAAGGGCATGGATGCGAAGGGCGCGCGCGCCGTTGAAAGCCGATCAAGAATACCCCAAGGGCTACGTAAACCGGCGATGAATCATGAGTTTGCATCCCTCAAGTTGACCGGGAAGGTGCCGAACTTGAGCCATTGGACCGAGTTTTCGCGCCATGAGGAACGAACACCACACCGATCAGGAAGCTGCCGTCCAGCGCGAGTGGGAGTCGCTGCTGGTCCGGCTGCGGGCGGCGGATGCCGGCGACGTGCGCCTGCAGCGCGTCCGTCATGCGATTGCGAGCGGCGAGTTCCAGGTGGACGCACGCGCCATCGCGGGTCGCCTGATCGCGCGCTTCCTCACTTCTTGAGCCAGGGTAGGACAGTCGCTGCCAGCTGCGGCGGCCACCGGCCGTCCGCTACCAGTACTTGAGCTTGGAGCGCAGGCGGGCGATCGCCTGGCTGTGCAACTGGCAAACGCGGGACTCGGTCACACCCATGATTGCGCCGATCTCCCGCAGGTTCATGTCCTGTTCGTGGTAGAGCGCCATCAGCAGCTTCTCGCGCTCCGGCAGCTCCTCGATGGCATCGACCAGCGCCTCGCGAAACCGCTTGTCGCGGAGGATCGCGGCGGGCTCCTGCCCGTCCACCACGAGATAGCGCTCGAGATAGTCCTCGTCGTCGCCGGCCATCCCGAGGTCGTCGAGATAGACGAGCTGGGACCCACGCGCGCCGTTGAGGACGCCCTGGTATTCGGTCACCGGAACGCCGAGTTCGGCGGCGATCTCCGCCTCCACGGGCGCGCGCTTCAGGCGGCCTTCGAGGCGATGGATCGCGGCCTCGATGTCCCGCTGGCTCTTGCGCGCCGACCGCGGCATCCAGTCGTTGGCGCGCAGCTCGTCGAGCATCGCCCCGCGGATGCGCTGCGCGGCATAGACCTCGAAGTGCGTTCCCTGGGCAACCTCGAAGCGGCCCGCCGCATCCATCAGGCCCATCATGCCGGCCTGGATCATGTCGTCGAGTTCAACGTTGGCCGGCAGGCGCGCAATCATCTGGTGCGCGAGCCGGCGCACCAGCGGCGTGTATTGGCGCACATAGGCTTCGACATCGACCGCGCCTTCGCGCTCGCGCACCGGCGCTTCGTTGAGCGTCCGGTACAGCTCGTCGTACAGAAAGGCTTCGGTCTTCATCGGGTCGTAAGGCGCGAACGTCAGTGGATGCGACGAACACAGCGTAGTGGGCCGGGTTTTCCATCCATCGCCGAAAACACGAGGAAAAAGGAAACCAACTGCCCGCTTAGCGGCGCATATGAGAGCGAGCCTTCACAGACCTCGCGAACTGATTTCTTCGCAAATTCAAGGACTCGGGAACAACGCTTGCGGACCAGGAATGCGGCGGCTTCGCCCGGTTCCAGCGTCCCTCATCTGTTGGGCTGACCTCAAGAAACGGTGGGAGGGCGCCGTATCCCAAGGACGTGTGATGACAGCGCCACAAGCAACCATGAACCGAAGCCAGCTCGTCAAGCAACTCGCGGAAATCGCCACCAAGCCGATCGGGCCCACGGCCGAGCCCGCCGCCGCGCCGCCTGCCGCGCTCCGCACCGTCGAGCCCGCACGCACCGCGGAAGGAAGCGAACTGTTCGTCTGGTTCGAAGACACTTCCGTGCGCGTCACCGACGGCCGGCATGGCATGGCCGGATTGCCCGAGTCGCTGCTGCCATACGGGCCCGGCATGCGCATCGTCGACCGCCGATATGCCGAGGACCACTTTCACTTGCTGTCCGCCGTGCGGATTCGCTGCCGTGAAGATGCAGGCGAGCTGATCGCCGCGCTCTACACCGCGGCGCTTTCGGTCGGCACCGTCGCGTGGATCGGCACGGGGTCGCAGTATTGCCGCACCTGGGACGACATGTACCCGTCATCCACGGCGCGCACGAACTGAACCGCAAAGCGGGTTCCGGACGAACGAAGGGGCGCATCGCGCCCCTTTCCATTTCAGCTTCCCGCCGGCTACGCCGCTCGTTGCCTCCCGGCGTTTTCCGCCTCCAGCCGGTTGACATAGCGTTGCACCGAACGCAGCGCCACACCCCCAAGGTCCACGAACTCGCATCCGCACCGGCGCCCGTTGCCGGAGCCCTTGATCGGCTCGAGGTAGCGCACTTTCAGGGACACGTTGACCTGGCCGACCTCCGGCAGGTCCAGATAACAAGGCGACAGGACCTGGTTCGGCATGTCGAACTGGTTCGGGTGAGCCGCGATCGCGACGCCGCCGACGCTGATGTCGAGCACCGGCACCGCTTCGAAGCGGCCCGGTTCCGCCGCGACCGGCACGAGACAGGTCGCCGGCCGGTCGAGCAGCGGCCGGTGCCGGGCCGCACTCCGGCGTTGCATGCGCAGTACGTACCTGGGCAGCGCCACACGGAACGCCGGCCGCCCACCGCGGCTGACCGCATCTCCCCGGCCCACGCTGAACTGGATCTTGGCGTTGTCGATGAAACCGACCAGCACCACCTCGCGGGCCTCGCAGAGCGCCTGCTGGGCCGGGCGGTCGGCCGCACAATCGAAGATCACCTCGTCAAGAGCATCGTTGACGTCAAGAATGTTGCTGACCGTGAACCCCGCCGACTGGTCGTAATACAGCGTCACCAGCACCTGTCGTTCGCGCAGGTCGCCCAACAGTCCGAGGATCTCCTGGCGGCCATACAACGCAAAGCGCTCCAGCTCGCGTGAAGCGGGTTCGGGAAACGGCGTCGCCATGCTCATGCCGTCGCCTCAGCCATGCGAGCGGGGCGACGCGATGAGCCGTTCAAGCTGCTTGAGCCAGGGGTCGGCACGGCCACGTATTTCGGCGTCGTCGGCCAGGATCCGCCGCAGCAGTTCCATTCGCCGGCGGTTGTCGGCCGGTCGCAGTGGCGCTTCGAGCGATGCGGCCTTCAGCGCCGCGATCAGCGTGCGGCAGCGTTCTTCCTGACGCGTCACTTCGTCCCAGTCCGATTCCTTCGCCGCGTCCAGCATGCGTTGGCTGGCCCGCGCGATCGCTTCGTAGTGGTCAAGCAGTTGCGATCGAGCGATGGCTGTTTCTCGTCCGTCGTCCGGCGGCATGTGGTCGATTCCCTGCGATGGATTGGTCACGCCGTGACGTGCTCCCGAGAACGCACTGTATCCAGCGAGAGCGTGTGGTCATCGGGCGATTGAACGGCCAATCGGCACCCAATTTCCCGCGGGTTGCCAAGGGAAGACAAAAAAAAGCGCCGGCGATTGGCCGGCGCAAATGCGGAGGAAATCGAGCATTGAAGCTCAGCGAAGCACGCTTGCCATCCCCGCGTCCCTCGACGCGGCAGCGGCGCCAGCACCTCGCTTCCCAGCAGTAACGGCTGTGCCGGGCGCGGCTTGAGCAGGGGCCGACCGGCGGTCTGTAGGAAGAAGCCTTACAGGGCCGATGGATCGGCCCTGACACCGTTTATCGGCGCCCGCTGATTCAGTCGCCGCGCGTCGGTTCGCACAATGGCGTCACTTCGCAACACAACCAAACGCCGCCACCAAGCGGCACGCTTCCAGGAGGAACACCATGAGCACGATCGCCGCCAGCAACGAACAACTTCTGCAGGAAATCCGCGAGGCCAACCTCGCCTACCTCGTGCTGGCCCAGCACATGATCCGCGCCGACAAGGCCCAGGCCCTGTATCGCCTCGGCGTCTCGGAAGAAGTGGCCAGCATCATCGACCAGCTGACGCCTGCGCAATTGATGAAGATCGCCGGCTCGAACCAGCTGATCCTGCGCTTCCGGTTCGACGACGACATGGTGTGGAACCTGCTGACCAGCCATTCGAAGTCGAAGTCCAGCGCCACCGGAGCCGCCGTTGCCGGCCTGCATGCCAACATCGTGATGGCCGGCCAGCTGGCCGACGTCGCAGCCTGACCAGCGCAAGGAGCGGGGGCCTACCATGCGTATCAAGAGCATCGTTTCCGAGAGCCAGCAGATCCAGCGCGCGATCGCGCTGATCAAGCTCGGCGCACGTCTCCAGGTGCTGGAGTCCGAGACCGATCTGTCGTACGAGCGCCTGCTGCGCCTGTACAAGGAGGTCCAGGGCGAGTCGCCGGCGCGCGGCATGCTGCCGTTCTCGACCGACTGGTTCATGACGTGGCAGCCGAACATCCACTCGTCGCTGTTCCTGAACATGTACGAGTACCTGGACAAGACGAGCGAGCTCGAGGAAATCGACGCAATCATCAAGGCGTACGAGTTGTACCTCGAGCAGATCCGTGCGCAGGGCCTCGAGCCGCTGCTGTCCGTGACGCGCGCGTGGCGTCTCGTGAAGTTCGTCGACGCCGGCATGGTCACCCTGACGCCGTGCTGCAAGTGCGGCGGGAAATTCGTCACCCACACATTCGAGCTGACCAAGAACTACATCTGCGGTCTGTGCGAGCCCCCGGCCCGCGCCGGCAAGGGCAAGGCGCAGATCCAGTCGAGCTCCGAAGAGACCGTTCACTGATTCTGATGGCGGCGGGTTCGCCCGCCGCAACCGGTGATCGCCGCGCTCACCGGTACGTGCCAGCGGCATTCATTCCTCTCCTCCGCATTTCGGCCCGGCCTGTCCGGGCCGTTTTTTTTGGGGTGTCGATCCGGGTTCCCGAGTGGCGATCGAAATGGCCCCGAACCGGATCGGGGCGCCGCCGATTGGGACCGCCGAAAGACTTCAACGCGAGAGTGGCGGACCCTGGGACCCGCTGGGTCAGCGGGCTTCCTGTCTGCTGGACGCGGTCGTTTCAGCGGAATTCGCGCCGCGATGAAGCGAGCCGTGAGGCGTGCTGAAGCGACGAACAGGTGCGTGCCACCGCAAAGAGGCCGAAGGCCTCGAGCGATCGCTCCTCGGAACGGTGTGGCCGAGTCCTAGCCTGCGTAGAGAGGCACTTCCAGTTCGCGCACCAGGGCCGCGTTCACGTAGGCATGCAGTGCGAGGCGCTCGGGCAGTGCCAGGGAGGAGAAGGAAACGCCGAGCAGACGCTCGTTGGACTCGTCGGGCTTGCGGACGGGACGCGCGCGGGCCTCGACCAGCATCTCGTTGTCGGCCACCGAGAGACGGAAGACGACGCGCACCTCGTCGAAGAAGACGCTCAGGTCTTCGCTCAACTGAATCGCGGCGCCTCCGGTGGACAGGTTCGTGATCGTCCCCTTCGCGAAACGTCCGCTGGCGTGTGTGCCGGGGTAGACCATGCACGGAAGATCGGTCTTCACGCGGACCGCGGCGCGCAGGTCGCGGTTCTGCACGTGACGTTCGTGCGGCCACGCAAGGTGCAGGTAGGAAAACGGCTCGTCGCACTGCTTGACCAGCAGCGCCGAAAACTCGTAGATGGACTCGCCCGAAAAACTGCGGAAGCGGTACAGCCCACCCTGGGACGGAACCAGTCCTTTGGAAGCGGCCGGCGCGCTCACGATGATGCCGTGGCCCTCGTGCACGCCGATGAGCTTGACGGTGACGGCGTCGGCCAGGGACGTGCCGTCTTCCCACATCTTCAGCACCCGCCACGAGGCGATTTCGCGCAAGGGCGAGCGGCGGATCGTCGCCGGCGGAGCGGAAGTGTCCGCGGCAGGCGCCTGCGTATTAGGCGCGAGCGCCATCGGAACGGTGTTGCGCTCCAGTTCCGGAAGTTCGACCCACGCCGATTCGCTCATGTCCATGGCTCTCTCGCTGTCGCTCGTCGCTGCGTTCTATGCACGGTTCAACGGTCCCAAGTTTGCGGTATCGAAGCCGCGGCAAGACTGTTGAGAACCGGCCCGGTCTCCCGCCAATTCGTGCCTTGCAAGGACTGCTCTGTACGCCTCGGAGCCGCTCGGCGGGCCGATCCTCCGAAAAGCGGGTGGGGACTCAAGTTGGGCCGGCAAGCGGCCGAAAGCCCCCATGTGGAGCGGGCGCAGGAGCGTTGTCCAGTTCCCCGCCGAGCAGCGGTCCTGCCCCTTCCTCCACCTTAATTCCATGCGCAACCGCCAACTTCGCTTCCTGGTCGTCGACGACTTCGCCACCACGCGGAGGATCATCGGCAAGCTGTTGCGCGAGATCGGCTTCGCAGACGTCGACGAAGCGGCCGACGGGCTGGCTGCCATCGAGATGCTGAAGCAAGCGACCTACGACTTCGTGGTCACCGACGTCGACATGCCGCGCATGAACGGCTTCGATCTCGTCGCTGCCATGCGGCGCGAACCGTCGCTGCAGGCCATTCCCGCCCTCCTCGTCACGCGCGAACCGAGCAAGGACCAGGTGGTGCGCGCTTCTCGCGTGGGCGCGAACGGCTACGTGGTGCGGCCGCTTACGCGCGCGGTACTCGAAGATCGCATTCGCTCGGTGCTCGGTCTGCCTCCGATGACGCTTCCGCGTCGTCCGGGCTCGGGCGGCTTTGCCCCGAGCGCGATGCGGTGATCCCGCTCACATAACGCTGACAAATACGCTAGGGCGCCGGACCACGTCGACGCGCTGGGGGTGCTGATCGCTATCCTCTCCCGATTGCCAATGTCGCTGGAGAGAACCATGTCGCAAACCCTGGTAGGCAGCGCGCCGAATACGCTTCGACGCGCGAATGCTCTGCCATTCTGGAATCCCTATGCGGTGGGATTCCTGCTTGGCCTCGTCCTTCTCGCCACTTATGTGATTACCGGTAGGGGCCTCGGCGCGACGGCCGCGTTCTCGGCGGTCGCTACCTGGCTGACGAGCCTTGTCGGTTCGGTGGACCACATCACGGCCAACCCGGTGCACGCGCGCTACTGGAATGATGGTGCGCCGCTGGCTTCGTGGACCGTGTTCCTCCTGATCGGCGCGTTGATCGGCGCCTTGGTGTCAGGCTTGCTCGGAGGTCGAGTGGGCCTGACGATCGAGCGTGGACCTCGGGTTTCCGACCGGACCCGCCTGATCCTCGCGTTCAGCGGCGGGTTCATCGCCGCCTACGGGGCCAAGATCGCCAAAGGCTGCACTAGCGGCCAGGCCCTGAGCGGTGGCTCGATGCTCAATGCCGGCAGCCTCGTTTTCATGGGTTCCGTCTTTTTGGCCGCCTATGTGCTGGCCTACTTCGTTCGCAAGGAGTGGATCTGATGCTGCCCTTGGCCTCCAACTTCGAATTCAGTGCAGTGGCGGACCTCGCAATTGCCGTGCTGCTCGGCTTCGGCTTCGGCTTCTGCCTTGAGCGGGCCGGCTTCGGCAGTGCTCGCAAACTGACCGCGGTGTTCTATCTGCACGACAAGTCGGTGGTGAAAGTGATGTTCACCGCAATCGTGACAACCATGGTCGGGCTCTTTCTTTTGTCCTCGGCGGGAGTGCTCGCGCTGTCCGACCTTTATATCGAGCCGACGTCGTACCCGGCGCAAATGCTGGGTGGACTGGTGTTCGGTGCCGGCTTTGTCATCGGCGGCTATTGCCCTGGCACATCCTTGGCAGGAATCGCGACGGGCAAGAAGGACGCCATGCTGTTCGCCTTGGGCATGCTCACCGGAGTCATGGCGTACGCCGAACTCACGCCGGGATTCGAGGCCTGGATCGCCGCCTCGAGCAAGGGAGAACTGACCCTTCCGGACGTGACCGGGATCGGCATGGGGTGGTGGACGCTCGCCTTTGTCGCGTTCCTGTTCGCGGCTGCGCACGGCATGCAGCGGCTGGAGCGCCGCTTTGCGCACCTGCGCCCGCTGCATCACCCGCGCTGAGGACGGCTATCGCGCCGTCATGGCGCAGCCTGGCCCTTTCGAGGTGCGGGGCCCATCCAGCCTCTGCTAGAGGAGGCACGGCCACGGTGCTGAGGTGGCCGCTTTACTCTTTCTGCGAAGAGCGGAACTGCCCGGCCACGCAGTTCCGAGCCTCGTCTCGCGCAATCCCCTGCGTTCCGCAAGCGCCCGGTCCGAGCGCCGCATGGAAAAGCGATGAGGCCGTTCCGGAGGCATTGGAAGCGAACCCAGCCCGATTCGCAGCCCACGCGATCAACGAAACCTGGCTCGGTGCGATCAGCGCCTGCTCGTCGGCCGCGGCTCGGCCGGACGGGCGCTCCGTCAGTGCCAGGCGCGTCTCTCCTGGCGGTCAACGGCCGCCGAACAGAATGCGTTGATGTGATTCCGGCCGCTTGCACGCGACCGGACGGTGGCTACAATCGCGCCCCTTGCAGTACCCATCACATACCCAACCGCTCCAGGGAGCTTCTCAAAATGAAACAGCTGCTGTCGATCGCTTTTGCTGGCCTGTTCGCTGTCGCTAGCACCGCCGCGCTCGCCCAGGACAAGAAGGCCGAGCCGAAGAAGGAAGAGACCAAGCCTGCCGCCGCGGCCCCGGCGAAGAAGGAAGAAGCCAAACCGGCCGCCGCCCCGGCGAAGAAGGAAGAGACCAAGAAGAAAGAGAAGAAAGGCGGCTGCTAAGCACCGCTGCGCTTCCAGCGCTTCAAGCAAAACGGCCACCTCGCGGTGGCCGTTTTCTTTTGCGCCGGTGGGCCTAGAACTTCGTGTTCCAGCCAATACCGAGGAAGTTTTGCGACATCCAGATCTTCTCGGTGCCACCGAAAACGAGCGAGGATCCCGTCACTTCGTTTTCGAATGCGTGACCGTACGCCATCGAGATCTCGGACGTCGGACTGACCGCGTACGAGAGACCGAGCGTCACATGGTTCTGCACGACCCCCGGCGCGAGGATGTTGAACGTCACGTCACGGCTCGTGATCGGATTGTCCGAATGGTTGTACCCGGCCCGCACGGTCCAGGTCGGATCGATGCGGAACTGGACTCCCACCCGGTACACGTTGATGTCCTGCCAGCCGAAGCCCGGGCCGTTGTCGGCGCCGAGCGGCGCCTGATTCGTGCTGGGGTTGCTCACCGACTTGACGTCGCTGTAGTTGATCCGCTCGTAGTCGAAGGCGACGAGCCATGTGCTGTTCGGTTCCCACGCGACACCCAGGCCGTAGTGCGAGGGAATGTCGAACCCGCCCTGCTCCGCGAACAGGCCCTTGTACGACTCGAATGAGCCCATCGACATCTTCGACGTGTACGTCGCCCCGATGCGGAAGGCCTCGAACTTGCCCTGATAGCCGACGCGCACACCCCACCCGGTCGAACTGTCCGAGTCCATGTTGGTCACGTTGCCGGGCGAGGCGCTGAAGGCCGTGAACCCCTGCAAGCCTTTGGCCTCGAACGTCTGGTAGGCGAACAGTGGGCTGATCCCGATCGACTGCTGCGGCGCGAACTGCCAGGCGAAGGTCGGTGCGACGATCAGCTGCGACAGGTTGACGCCGAGCGACCCCTGTCCACACAGCAGGTTCGCGGGGCCGGCGCCACAGTTGATTTCGCCGCCCGCGTAATCCGTGTTCATTCCGCCGTTCCCGTAGATGGTCAGGCCGAGGGCCATGTCGGGCCGCAGCATCCAGTTGACCCCGACCTCGGGAATGTAGAAGTCGGTCGAGTCACTGTTGGAGCTGCCGTTCAGGGACGGAAAGGACCCGGTCCGCTCCGCGCCGCGGTCCGGGCTGAACCAGTAGATGCCGAGATCGAGCCGGTTGCCGACGAACGCCATGCTCGCCGGGTTGTTGGCGCCACCGAATGCATCCACGGCCGTCGCGATGGAGGCGCCCCCCATGCCGCGCGCCCGCATGCCGTAGCCCTCGGCAAAGTACCCATCGGTCGCCATGGCGCCCGTCGTTGTGAAAGCGAGCGCGAGCGCGACTGCGATCGGCTTCAGTGTCTGCGTGTGTTGCATGGCCCCTTCCCCGTGAACTCGTTCTTTGTGATCCGACTGCGGATACTGCCGAGACACCACCGTTTTATGTGGACGGGACTTGCGCGATTTGCGGACTCGCAACAACCGCCACACGGCATGGTGACGGTTGTCACAGAAACGCGTGAAACGTGGCGCGGCGGTTACGTGTGCCCGAGTACCGGATGGGGGCGGTACGCGCTCTCGAGCGCGAGCACGTCGTCCGCAGAAAGCGCCAGGTCCGCGGCGCCCACCGCCTCTTCGAGTTGCCAGACCTTGCTTGCTCCGACGATCGGCGCGGTGACTGCAGGGCGTCCGAGCAACCACGCGTAGGCGACCCGGGCCATCGACTCGCCGCGCGCCGCGGCGACCTTTCTCAGCACTTCGACGACCTCGAAGTCGCTCGCCTGGTAGTAGAAGCGCTGGGCGATCTCGTCGGTCTGCGCGCGCGAGGTGGCGCCAGCCGCCTTGTCGTCGCGACCGCGATTGCCGGCCAGGAAACCGCGTGCGAGCGGGCTCCACGGCAACAGCCCGACGCCCTGGTCGAGACAGAGAGGATTCATCTCCCGCTCCTCCTCGCGGTAGAGCAGGTTGTAGTGGTTCTGCATCGAAACGAAGGGCGTCCAGCCGTGCTCGCGCGCCACCTGCTGCATCTTCGCGAACTGCCAGGCCCACATGCTGGAGGCGCCCAGGTAGCGCACTTTCCCGGCCTTGACGACGTCGTGCAGCACTTCCATGGTCTCCTCGACCGGCGTGGCGGGATCGAAACGGTGAATCTGGTACAGATCGATCCAGTCCATGCCGAGCCGCGTGAGGCTGGCGTCCACGGCGGCGAAGATCCGCTTGCGCGACAGTCCCTGCATGTTCGGCCGCGTCTGCGTCTTCTGGCCGGGGACGTTCAGCCCCTTGAAGCCGAGGTCGACCGGCATGAAGACCTTGGTGGCCACCACCACCTCGTCGCGCCGGGCGTACTCGCGGACGAGCTTGCCGGTGATCTCTTCGGACACACCGGCCGAGTACATGTCGGCGGTGTCGAAGACGTTCACGCCGAGTTCGACGGCACGCCGCACGATGGGCCGCGCCTCGTCCTCGCCCAGTACCCACGGCCGCCACTTGGGCGTGCCGAAGGTCATCATTCCAAGGGCGATGCGGGAAACCTTCAGACCGCTGACGCCCAGGTTCACGTAGTCCATTGCCGCTCCTCCTGTGGACCGGAGATTGTGCAACGAACGGGCCGGCCGGCGGCCTTCCAGGTCAGGCGGCGTCGCGCCTTCCGCCGGCAGGCGGACCGAACCACTGCGCCTTGGGCACCACCACCGGCTCGGCCGGCTGGCTGAAGAAGTGCGGCGACATGATCTGCACGCCGTGCTCGTTGAACTCGTCCTGGATGCTGGCGTGCAGGGCGGACAGGATCGGAACGCGCTCCACCGCCCGGTCGATGTGGACGAACACCTCGTACTCCACGTAGAAGTCCGACAGTGCCCGCTGGTACACGTACGGCGTCGGCTCGGCACGCACATTCGGCGTCTTCTGCGCGGCACTGATCAGCAGCGAGTGCACCTGTCGCCAGGGCGCGTCGTAGCCGATCGTCACCTTGCTCGTGAGCAGCGTGCCGTGCGTCCCCGCGAGCTTCGAGTAGTTGTGGATCGGACTGCCGATCAGCACCGCGTTTGGAATCGTGATTTCCTCGTTGCGGACGTTCACGATCTTGGTGGCGAGGCCACCCACTTCGCTGACGACACCCTCGGCGTCGCCGACGCGGACAAAGTCGCCGCGCCGAAGCGCGCGTGAATAGACGACGACCAGCCCGCCCATGGCCTGGGTCACGAGGCCGGTCGAGCCGAGCGACAGCACGAGGCCAAGCAGCACCGACAGGCCCTTGAACGCGTCGCTGCTCGACCCGGGGATGAACGGATAGGCGACCGCGACGCCAAGCAGCCAGGCGATCACCGTGACGATGCGCCGGGTCGCACCGACCGTCTCGGGGTGCAGGTACGGCACGCGCAGGCGGCCGGTCTGGACACTGTCGAAGAACGCACCCAGCACGTCGATGATCGCCCGAGTGACACCGAGAACGATCAGCAACGTGATCAGTCCTGGCAGGCCGGCCACGAGGCCGGCACCGAGCCATGTCAGGGTGTCGACAATGAACTGGCCCAGGCGCTGCCCGACCGGCTCGGTGATCGGAAAGCGTTCGAGAACATAGGTCGCCCACCCGTAGGCGAACATGAGGAACAGCAGCCACTTGATCACCTGCGCAAGGCGGACGAAGAAGCGCGCAAGGAATTCCCTGAGCGTCGCATGCGCGTGCGACGCCGCCTCGGCGCTTCGCTGGCGTTCGAGCCAGTCGATGCCGAACCGGAACGCACGATTGAATCCCCAGATGAGCGCGGCGAGTCCCAGGGTGGCCAGGACGGCGCGGACCAGCCCGCTGAGGATCAGCGGCCAGGCGCGCGTGTCCTTCCAGGCCTTGCGGGCGTCTTCCAGGTTCGCCAGCGTCTGCTTCACGAGCGCGTCGTGCGTCTGCCCGATGGTCGGATCGACGTCGCCCTCCAGCACGGCGAACAACAACTGGCCGCCCAGCATGATCTGGATGCCCTTGGAGTTGCCAAGCTGCAGCGGCTCGGTTCGTAGCGGCAGGTCGATCTCGGAGGGCGCAATCTCCCGCAGGCGCGACTCGGCGCGTTTCACCCGCACGGCGGGGCTCGCCCCGCTCAACCAGGCGCGGAATGTGATCACGTCGCGGTTCATCACCTGCAGGACGGCGGGGCCGTCTGCACGATCGGCGGCCGTCGCGCCGGCCGCCGGTTGTCCGTGAGCGGCCGCCACGGCCATCAGGCCGAGCGCAAACACGAGCGCCCGCCCTGCGCGCTGGACCAGTCCTTCGGTCATGTCCGGTCTCGCTGTGTCGTCATCGTCGGCGCGATCGTGCGTCGCGAGCGACGCGGTTCGGAACGGCGGCTACGCCAGGCCGAGCAGGCGTCCGATCCGGGCCAGGTAGTCGGCGCCGATGAACGCGTCCTTTTCGAGTTCGTCGCCCAGGTCGTGCAACCGGCTGCGAACGCTCACGAGCCCCTGGCTGACGTCGTCCTGCGAGGGCGCTCCGGCGGCCAGAGCGGTCCGCAGTTGCTCGACCTCGGCCTGCAGCGTTTCCACGCTGGCGCCGCCGGTGCGGGCCCGCGCAAGATCGCGTTCGAGTTGCTCGACCAGCTGCGCCAC
This sequence comes from uncultured beta proteobacterium, assembly GCA_963726405.1. Classification (GTDB taxonomy): domain Bacteria; phylum Pseudomonadota; class Gammaproteobacteria; order Burkholderiales; family Burkholderiaceae_F; genus JAOUJD01. Next base: position 273,972 of record CAVSCF010000005.1, read on the forward strand.
GGCGTCGAGATCGACGGGTCGCGAGGTGGGGATGGACATGGCGAATCCTCCTGCTTGACCTTTTCAGTCTACGTGACCGCGCCGACGGCCCGTATAGGTGCGGCACATATCTTGCGATAAATTCAGAACCGATGAATCTGCTCTACGACAACGCTCCTGCCTCACTCGTGATCCTCGGGTGGGTCGTGGTGATCCCCTGGCTGGCGTTGTCGCTGCTCGCCGTGCGCAGGCAATTCCTGCCGTCGTCGATCGCGGAGCACGCGTGGCTGGCGGCCATTGTCTTCACCGCGTTCCTCTGGGTGCTGCACGTGCATACGCCGGTCGGCCTCGATTTCGGCCTGCTCGGTGGCGCGCTCTTCACCCTCGTGTTCGGTCGGGAGCGGGCGATCCTCGGACTGCTGGCCGCCCTTGCGCTGCACACGCTGATGACCGGCGGCTCCTGGCTCAATTTCGGCATCACCGGGACCCTGCTCGCCGTGGTGCCCGCCTGCACGGCAAGCCTGCTGCAACGGCTGATCGAGCGCTGGCTGCCCAGGAACATCTTCGTGTTCATCTTCGGCAACGGGCTGTTCGTGACGCTGGTCGTGACGGCACTGGCCAGCGCGCTGCTGCTCGCAGCGTCCGCCGCCGCCGAGCACGCGGCTCCGCGGCCAGCTGAACGAGCATCTGGCGTATTCGCTGCTGCTCGCCTGGGGCGAGGCGCTGGTTTCCGGAATGGTCTTCTCGGCGCTCGTGGTGTTCCTGCCACAGGCCGTACTCACGTATCGGCAGGACACCTACCTGCCGCCGCGGCGGACGTCGCTTTAGGCCGTGCGCTCCGCGCTGCGGCTCCTCGCCGTACACTGGGCGCCCTGCTCAGGAACCGTCATGCCCTCGACCCGCTCCGGCGCCCGTCTGCTCGTCGACCAACTTCTGATCCAGGGCGTGAACCACGCGTTCTGCGTACCCGGCGAGAGCTACCTCGCGGTGCTCGACGCGCTGTACGACGCGCGCGAGATGATCAAACTCATCATCAACCGGCACGAGTCGGGCGCCACGTTCATGGCCGACGCCTACGCAAAGCTCACCGGCCAGCCCGGCGTGGCTTTCGTCACGCGCGGGCCGGGCGCCACCAATGCCTCAATCGGCATCCATACGGCATTCCAGGATTCGACACCCGTGATCCTGTTCGTCGGACAGGTGGGGAACAACTTCTCGGAGCGAGAGGCCTTTCAGGAGATCGACTATCGGCGGATGTTCGGGCCGATGACCAAGTGGGTGGCGCAGATCGACCGCGCCGAGCGGATCCCCGAACTGGTGGCGCGCGCATTCCAGACCGCTACCAGCGGCCGGCCCGGGCCGGTGGTCCTGGCACTCCCCGAGGACATGCAGTCGCAGACCGCCGACGTGCAGGACGCGCTGTGCCACCAGCCGGTGCACGGGGCGCCGAGCGATGTCCAGGTCGCGGCGCTGCGCCGCCTGCTCGGCCGGGCCCAGCGCCCGATCGTGATTCTCGGCGGCACGGGATGGACCCCCGCCGCGTGCGACAACATCAAGCGCTTTGCCGAGGCCAACTACCTGCCCGTCGCGTGCGCGTTCCGGTATCAGGATTTGTTCGACAACCGACATCCGAACTATGTCGGCGACGTCGGCATCGGCATCAATCCGAAGCTCGGCCAGCGCATCAAGGACGCCGACCTGGTGATCGCGGTGGGCGCACGGCTCGGCGAGATGACGACCGGCGGCTACACCTTGCTCGAGGCGCCCGTCCCGTCGCAGTCGCTGGTTCACGTGCACGCCGGCGCCGAGGAACTCGGCCGCGTGTACCAGGCGCAACTCATGATCAACGCCGGCATGCCGCAGTTCGCGTCACGCCTGGCGATGATGATGCCCATCGAGGAGCCAACCTGGCGCGAAGCGGTTTCCCAGGCACGCGCCGAATACGAGGGATGGCAGCAGCGCCCAACGGTCTATGCCCACACCGAGCCGAAGCTCGACCTGTGGGAGGTGGTGCAGATTCTCTCGCGCGCCGTGCCGGAGGACGCGATCATCACCAACGGCGCGGGAAACTTCGCCACCTGGGCCCACCGCTTCTGGCGGTACACGGGGATGCGAACCCAGCTCGCCCCGACCGCCGGTTCGATGGGCTACGGCGTCCCGGCGGCCATCGCCGCGAAAATCGCGGCACCGGAGCGCTGCGTGATCTGCTTCGCGGGGGACGGGGATTTCCAGATGACCGGGCAGGAACTCGGTACCGCCGTGCAGTACGGCGCCGGCGTGCTGTTCCTCGTGTTCAACAACGAGATGTACGGGACGATCCGGATGCACCAGGAGCGCGAGTTCCCGGGCCGCGACCACGGGACGCGTCTCGTCAATCCGGACTTCGCAAAGCTGGCGGAAGCCTACGGGGCGTTCGGGAGCACGGCCGAATCAACCGATGAATTCGCCATCGCGCTCGCGCAGGCGCTCGCCTTCATGCGCGAGAAGCACCTGCCGGCGGTGATCGAGTTGCGGACCGATCCCGAAGTGATCACGCCGAACGCCACTCTGACGGCGATCCGCTCCACCGCCCGCCTCGCGCACTAGAGCCTGCCACCGCTGGGCTCTCGCACGCCCGATCCGCGGGAGCGTCAGCCCGCCATCCCCTTGCGCAGCCACTCGGCGACGAGGTCGTTGAGTCGTACTCCGCGCGCCTGCGCTTCCGACTGCATCTGCCGCACCAGTTCCTGGGGAAGTTTCGCCGCGAACGGCACCAGACCGAGCGCTCGATCCCGCTCGCGCCGCGCGCGACGGTCCGCCTCGGTCTCACCGGCACGCGCGTACGGGTTGCCCGCGAGCCGCATGTCGTTGGCGATCTTGAGCCCCTTGCGCTTCTCGAGTTCGGTCTTCTTCATCGTCACCGCACATACTCCTTCGCGTACCCGCGCACGACCGATTCGAAGTCTTCGTCGCGCACGAAGCCCATGGCATCGGCCCGCGCAGTGTCGAAACGAGCGGGCCAGGTGCGCACGATGGCCTCGATGCGCGGGTCGGGCTGCATGCGGACCCGATCGCGAGCCGCGGCGCCGCCCACGTTCGCCAGGGCGTCGAGCATCGCGCGAACCGAGACCGTGATGCCCGGAAGGCTCAGCGAGCGTGCGCCCGCCCAGGCGTCGGAAGAGAGTTCGTGCGCATGCAGCAGGTTCGCGATCGCGGCCGCGGGTGACAGTACCCACATGGATGTTTCTGGATCGACGGGGCAGATCGCCTCCACACCAGCCAGCGGCTCGCGGATGATGCCGCTCGCGAAGCTCGACGCGGCGGCATTCGGCTTTCCGGGACGAACGACGATCGTCGGCAGCCGGACGGCGCGGCCGTCGACGAAGCCCTTGCGCGAATAGTCGCCCACGAGCAGTTCGCCGATCAGCTTTTGCACGCCATAGCTCGACTGCGGCATCGGCGTCGTCGAATCGTCGACGACCGCGGGCAGTGTGCCGCCGAACACCGCGACCGAACTCGAGAAGACGACCTTCGGCCGGCGTCCCTCGGCACGCAGCGCCTCGAGCAACGCCCGCGTGCCGTCGAGATTCACCCGCATGCCGAGATCGAAGTCCGCTTCCGCCGCGCCGGAGACGACCGCAGCAAGGTGGAAGACGCTGTCCGCCCCGCGCACCGCCTCGCGAACGAAGGCAGCGTCACCGACGTCGCCGACCAGCGCCTGGACGCGGTCCTGTCCGGGTGCACCCACCTGATCGACCGCAACCACGCAGTCGACCCTCTGGCGCTCGCCGCGGGAATCGCCGAGTTCGCCTCGCTTCAGTATTTCTCGGATCAAGCGCTGTCCGAGAAACCCCGCACCGCCGGTGACCACCACCTTCATCGTCGTCCTCGCAGTGATTGATCGTCCGGCCCTCGACGATGGCTCTTCGGACGGAACACAGCCGCATCCTCGTAGTACGCCAGGTCGTCATTGTCCGCCCAGCCCGGAATGCCGAGCACCGGCAGCGGAAGCAACTGGCGTGGCGTCAGAGTGGAGTCGAGGGCCTCGGCCGCCCGGGCATCGATATCGGCAACCGATGCATCTGCGCCCAGCCGTACCGGCAGCGCATGTGCGGTGATGCCCTTGTAAGGCGCAGTGAGCTTCTCCATCAGCGCGTGACCGAACACGACGGGCCGCACCTCGCCCCCCCAAGCGGCACGGTGCTCGACGAAGAGCGCGTGCCAGTCATGGCTCCTCAGGGCGTCGACGATATCCGCGCGCTCCGTGACGAGCAGGACGGCGTTCTCGTCGATGAGCGTGGCAGCGTCGCGCAGCGGCCCACGCTGCGCGCGAACGCCTGTCGACGCGATCGCCTGGGACTGCAGCGCATTGAGCCGCGCCTTGGTGCGAGGAAACGCAAGCCAGACGAGGGCGTTGAAGAAATCGTGACGGTTGTCGCGGGTCGGCACCTCGCCTGTACCGCCGATGTGCGCTTCGTACGCCGAGTCCCCGGCCGCCGTCGCCGTGGTGAAACGAATCGGCTGCCCGGCCGCGTTGCGGACACCCAGACGTTCGGCGGCCGCGCTCAGGGCCGCGCGCACGTCGGCCTTACTCGACACGGCTCGGCCATGGGCAGCCACGGCATCGAACCACGGCCCGCCCCAGTCGACCGCGCCGGCGTCTGAACGCTCTACTCCGCCAGCGACCACGCCAGGGTTTCTCCGGCTCGCAGCGGCACGATCGTCCGGTCGCCGAACGGATACTCCGCGGGCACGCGGCAGGGACGGCGAAGCAAAGTCACCGTGCCCGTGTTGCGTGGCAGGCCATAGAAATCCGGTCCATGGAAAGCAGCGAAGGCTTCGAGACGGTGCAAGGCGCCCGCGGCGTCGAACGCCTCCGCGTACAACTCGAGAGCGCAGTCCGCCGTATAGCAGCCGGCGCAACCACAGGCGTTCTCCTTGTCGCCCTTCGGATGGGGCGCGGAGTCGGTTCCCAGGAAGAAGCGCGGATTCCCGCCGGTCGCCGCGGCAAGCAGCGCCTGTCGATGCACTTCACGTTTCAGGACCGGGAGGCAGTAGAAGTGTGGCCGCATGCCGGTCCGGCCGTCGGTGGTCATGAACAGCGCGTTGCGGTTGTAGAGCAGGTGATGAGCCGTGATCGTGGCGCCGATCGGTCCGCCTGCGTCACGCACGTACTCGGCGGCTTCCTTCGTCGTGATGTGTTCGAACACGACTTTCAATGCCGGGAAGTCCCGGCGCAGCGGCAGCATCACTTCGTCGAGGAAGACGCGCTCGCGATCGAACACGTCGACATGGCCGTGGGTCGCCTCCCCGTGCACCAGCAGCGGCAAACCGGCGCGTTGCATAGCCTCGAAGGTCGGCGCGCACCGCCGCACGTCGGTCACCCCGGAGTCCGAATTGGTCGTGGCTCCCGCCGGATAGAGCTTCACGCCGTGCACAGCGCCGCTGGCCTTCGCCCGCCGGATCTCGTCGGCGGGCGTGTTATCCGTCAGGTAGAGCGTCATCAGCGGATCGAACGCCATCCCGCGGGGCAGTGCCGCAAGGATGCGCTCCCGGTACGCCAGCGCCTGGGCGGTGGTCGTGACCGGGGGCCGCAGGTTCGGCATCACGATTGCCCGGGCAAACTGGCGCGCGGTGTGGGGCAGGACGGCCGCGAGCGCGGCCCCATCGCGCAGATGCAGGTGCCAGTCGTCGGGCCGGGTGATCGTCAGGGTATCCATGACCGCATTATCCCAGCCGTTGCGCCGTCTCCGTGAGGCGGATAATCGCCGCCTTCCCTCCTCGTGTCCCTCGGAGGACTCTTGAACCTCGACGATCTTGCCAAGCTGATCCCGAACGCCTCGTGGCGCCTGCCCGAGGACGACGGCGACCCGCAGGAAACCCAGGAGTGGCTCGAAGCGCTGGACGCCGTCATCGCGGCCGGCGGGCCGGAGCGCGCGACTTTCGTCCTGAAGCAGCTGCTGCAGCACGCCCGCAACCGCCGCGTGCCGCTGCCGCAGGTGCTCAACACACCCTACCTGAACACGATTTCCCTGGCGAACCAGCCACCTTTCCCCGGCAACCTCGACCTGGAGGCGCGGTTGGGCGCGCTGGTGCGCTGGAACGCGCTGGCGATGGTCGTCCGCGCCAACGCGGTCAGCGCCGAACTCGGTGGGCACATCGCGAGCTATGCCTCGGCCGCCGACCTCTTCGAGGTCGGTTTCAATCACTTCTTCCGAGCGGCGTCCGATGGACAGCGGGGCGACCTCGTCTACTTCCAGCCGCATTCGGCTCCCGGCGTCTACGCCCGTGCATTCCTCGAGGGCCGACTCGGCATCGAGCAACTCGACAACTACCGCCGCGAAACCGGCGTCGCTTCCGAAACGACGGACAGTGTCCACGGCGGCGCGGGCCTGTCCTCGTACCCGCATCCGTGGCTCATGCCGAACTTCTGGCAGTTCCCCACTGGATCGATGGGGCTGGGCCCGCTGCTGGCGATCTACAACGCGCGCTTCCTCAAGTACCTCGAGCACCGCGGGCTGGCCCGGACCGCCGGGCGCAAGGTGTGGGCGTTCGTGGGCGACGGCGAGATGGACGAACCGGAGTCGCTGGCGGGCCTGAGCCTCGCCGCCCGCGAGGGACTCGACAACCTGATCGTCGTCGTCAACTGCAACCTGCAGCGACTCGACGGCCCGGTGCGCGGCAACGGGTCGATCATCCAGGAACTCGAGGGGCTGTTCGCCGGGGCCGGCTGGAACGTGATCAAGCTGCTCTGGGGCAGCGACTGGGATCCGCTGTTCGCCCGCGACACGCACATGCTTCTGCTGCGCGCGTTCCACGAAACGGTCGACGGCGAGTTTCAGACGCTGTCGGCCACCGACGGCCGCTTCAACCGCGAGCACTTCTTCAACAAGTATCCGGAACTCGCGCAGTTGACCGCGCACCTGTCCGACGAGGACATCGATCGCCTGCGACGCGGCGGCCACGACCCGGTGAAGATCCACGCGGCGTACCACGCGGCCACCACGCATCGCGGCCAGCCGACGGTGATCCTGGCGAAGACGAAGAAGGGTTACGGCATGGGCAGCGCCCAGGGCCGCATGACGACGCACCAGCAGAAGAAGTTCGACACCGCCGCGCTGCTCGAATTCCGCGACCGCTTCGCGCTGCCCTTGAGCGACAGCCAGGTGGAGAACGTCGAGTTCCTGCGCCCGCCCGCGGACAGCGCGGAAATGAAGTACCTGCACGGAGCGCGCTCGAAGCTCGGGGGCTACCTGCCGAGCCGGGACGCAACGAGCGAGACCGTCAGCCCCCCGGGCGTCGATGCCTTTGCGCGCTTCGCACTGCAGGCCGCGGGCAAGGAGATGTCGACCACGATGGCCTTCGTGCGCATGCTCTCCGGACTTATCAAGGATCGCGACCTCGGCCCGCGCGTGGTGCCGATCATCGCCGACGAGGCCCGCACCTTCGGCATGGCGGACCTGTTCCGGCAGATCGGCATCTACTCGCCGGTCGGCCAGCTGTACCAGCCGGAGGACAGCACGCAGATCAGCTTCTACAAGGAAGCGACCGACGGCCAGATCCTCGAGGAAGGCATCAACGAGGCAGGCGCCATCGCATCGTGGGTGGCGGCGGGAACGAGCTACTCCACGAACGGGCTGCCGATGCTGCCCTTCTACATCTTCTATTCGATGTTCGGGTTCCAGCGCGTGGGCGACCTGCTCTGGGCCGCAGGCGACTCGCGCACGCGCGGCTTCCTGCTGGGCGCGACAGCCGGCCGCACGACACTCGCCGGCGAGGGACTGCAACACCAGGACGGCACGAGCCATCTCGCCGCCAGCACGATTCCCAATTGCCGCGCCTACGATCCCTGCCATGCGTACGAGCTCGCCTTCATCGTCGAGGACGGCATGCGTCGCATGCTCAAGGACCAGCAGGACGTCTTCTATTACGTCACGGTGATGAACGAGAACTACGCGCAACCGTCGGCCCCCGAAGGAGTGCGCGAAGGCGTGCTGCGCGGCATGCACCGTGTCCGCATGGTCGAGGACGCGAAAGTCCGCCTGCTCGGTGCCGGGACCATCCTGCGCGAGGCGCTGGCCGCAGCGGAACTGCTGGAGTCCGAGCACGGCATCGCCGCTGACGTCTACTCCGTCACGAGCTTCACCGAACTGCGCCGGGAAGCAATGGAACTGGAGCGCGCCCGGCGACTCGGCCTGCGGACCGACAGTGCCTGGGTCGAGCAGCAGTTGCCCGGCACCGGGACGCCGATCGTGGCCGCGAGCGACTACGTGCGCGCGGTGCCCGACCTGATCCGGCCCTATGTCGCGGATCGCTACGTCACGCTCGGCACCGACGGTTTCGGCCGCTCGGACACGCGGGCGGCGCTGCGGTCGTTCTTCGAGGTGGATCGTCACGCGATCGCCGCCGCCGCGCTCCATGCGCTTGGCCGGACATCGTCGTCGCCGTCCGCGAACCCCACGCCGCCGTGGCGGCGATGACGGGGCCCCGAGCCGTGCTCAGCGGATGAAGATCACGCGGTAGTCGTTGACGTTCGTCCGCGTCGGCCCCGTGACGAGCAGCCGGTCGGCCGCCGCGAAGAAGCCCCACGCATCGTGCGCATCGAGTGCCGCACGGGCCGTGACGCCGCGTGCGGCCGCGTCCGTACCGGTCTGCGGATCGAGCCAGGCACCGGCGTTGGTTTCGCTGCCGTCGATACCATCGGTATCGGCCGCCAGCGCGTACACGTTCGGTGCCGCCTCGAGCTCCACCGCGAGAGACAACAGGAACTCCGTGCAGCGGCCGCCGCGTCCGCTGGACCCGGGCGGCAGCGTCACGGTGCACTCGCCACCGGAGATGAGGGCGACGGGCGGCGCGAACGGGGCTCGGTGCGCGAGGATCTCGCGTGCGAGCGCGCCGTACACCTTCGCCACCTCGCGCGCTTCGCCGGTCACCGTGTCGCCGAGGATCACGGGAGTCACCCCCGCGTCCCGAAAAACGTCGGCCGCGGCCTCCAGGCTGCGGTGCGCCGTGGCGATGACGCGGTTGTCGACCCGCGCGAACAACGCGTCGCCCGCCTTCGGAGTCTCGGGGATCTCGCCGGCCGCGCCGCGACGCAGCCAGTCGTCGATGGTGGCCGGGGGTTGCACGTTCCAGCGTCGGAGGATGGCCTGTGCATCGGCGTACGTGCTGGGGTCGGGCGAACACGGACCGGACGCAATGTCGCTGGGCGAATCGCCCGTCACGTCCGACACGATCAGCGCGACCACCTGCGCGCCGCGCGAGGCCGCCGCGGCCGCCAGACGGCCGCCCGCAATCTGGGACAGGTGCTTGCGCACGACGTTCATCTGCTCGATCGGAGCCCCGCTCGCCAGCAGCTGGCGCGTCAACGCCTTCAGGTCGGCCATCGGCACGGCCGCGACGGGCAGGCTCAGCAGGCTCGAGCCCCCACCGGAGACCAGCACCAGCAGCAGGTCGTCGGCAGCGAGTTGCCGGGCGCGCTGGAGGATCTCGTTCGCCGCCTGCTCGCCGGCTTCGTCGGGCACGGGATGGCCCGCCTCGACGACGCGAATGTGCCGCGTCGGCAGCCCGTGGGCATACCGGGTGATGACGACGCCTTCGATCGGCACGTCGGGCCACGCGCGCTCGACGGCGACAGCCATGCTGGCCGCGGCCTTGCCCGCGCCGACGACCACGACCTTGCCGCGCGGCGGCGGGGGCAGGTGAACGCCGAGCATCCGCAACGGATCCGCCGCGGCCACCGCGGCCTGGAAGCTGGCGCGCATCAGCGCAATCGGTTCCATCGCAACTTCTACTTGAGGATGCGGAACATGTTGTGGTGCGCGTCGGTGAAGGTCTTCAGATCGGCGCGGTCCGCGATCGGCGTGACGGCGTCGCGCAGCGCCGCGTTTGCCAGCAGCTTGCTGTCCCGGGTCACGAGGATCTGATCGGTCGACGAAAGCCAGTATTCCGCGCCGGCCGACTGTCCGGGCTGGTCGGACACGAGCACCGCTTCGAGACCGAACTCGCTGGCGAGGCGCTTCACCACGGGCAGCAGGTCGATGTAGCGATTGGTGGCCTGGAACACGATGACGCCGTCGCTGGCCAGGTGGCGAACGTACAGCGCCATTGCCTCGCGCGTCACGAGGTGCATCGGGATCGAATCGCCGGCGAAGGCGTCGATCCCGAGCACGTCGTACTTGCGCGGCGCTTCGCGCTCGAGACTGAGGCGGCCGTCGCCCAGCACCACGCTGGTCTTCGCCGGCGTGTCGCGCAGGAACGTGAACTCCGCGCTGGCGACGTCGACGACGCGCGGGCTGATCTCGTAGAAGACGAAGGTGTCGCCGGCCCGTCCATACGATGCGACCACGCCGGCTCCGAGGCCGATGATGCCGACGTTGCGCGGCTGCGGGCGGTCCTCGTTCAGCGCTTCGAACAGCCGGCCGTAACCGGACGTCGGGCCGAAGTAGTCGCTCGGAGTGTTGCGGAACGCTTCTCCCAGCAGTTGTCCGCCGTGGACGATGCTGCCGTGGAGCATCGAGCGGTACGGCACCGGGTCCTGGCGGTCGCGGGTGCGGACCACGCCGTAGAAGTCGCGCCACATCACGCGCGTGTCCCGCGAGTACTCCCGGGCGCCCTGGACGGCGAACCAGCCCGTGGCCACGACGACCGCCAGCCCGATCAGCCGGGTCCAGCCGCCGAGTTGGACCAGCACCAAGAGCGCAAGCAGCACCAGCGCGATGTTGACCTCGAAGTAGCCCGGCAATGTCAACGGCGCGACGATGGCGACGAGGACCGCGCCGAGGGCGCCGCCGACGGACAGCATCAGGTAGAAGCGGGTCAGGTAGCGGGGATCCGGCTTCATCCGCGCGAGTTCGCCGTGGCAGAACATGCAGGCGACGAAGAGTCCGACGAAGAACACCGTCACCGCGAGCTTGAGGTCGAGCGATGGAATCAGGTAGGCCATTGCCGGCACCAATCCCGCGAGCGCGACGATGAAGACCCAGCGTTGGTACCAGCGCGGATGATCGAAGGTCAGGATGAACGTGAGCAGGTAGATCGACAGCGGAAGCACCCACAGGAAGGGCACGCTCGCGATGTTCTGGGTCACGTGGTTGGTCACTGCGAGCAGCATCACCGAGCCCATGGCCGACAGGGCGAGCCAGGTCAGTTGAGTAACGGCAGTCGGCCGGACCTGTGCGCCACTCGGTGCAGCAGCCTCTACCGAAACCGGCTCCCCTTCCGCGGCGGCACGCATCGAAGCCCAACCGGTCGCGGCGCAGATTCCGGCGAACACGACGTACAGCGCCGACCAGCCCCAGCCGAGCGCGGCCAGGTCAAACCAGGGCTCGAGCAGCACCGGAAAGCCGAGGAGGGCGAGCAATGACGCGAAGTTCGACAACGCGAAGAGACGGTATGGCACAGCGCTGTGAAAACGCCGCCAGTACCACGACTGCAGCAACGGCGTGGTTGTCGAGAGCAGGAAGTACGGCAGCCCGATCGTGGCGGCCAGCAGCAGCAGGATGCGCAGCGTCGGCTCCTCGTCGCCCTGCGGCTTCCACGCGGTCGACGCGAGGATCGGCAGGGTCAGCAGGGACGCCGCGAGCAGCGTCGCATGCACCATCGTCTGGCGGCGTATGCCCAGGCGCGTGGTCCAGTCGGCATACGCGTAGCCGGCCAGCAGGGTCGTCTGGAAGAACACGAGCGCCGTGGTCCAGACGCCCGACGAGCCGCCGAACCAGGGCAGGATCTGCTTGGCGATGATCGGCTGGACCAGGAACAGCAGGAACGCCGACAGGAAGATCGTCAGCGCGTAGGGCAGCACCGAGGGACGTGCGGGGAGGCCGATCGCGGCGGTCGAGGACATGCGGGCGGACCTGCGGGCAAAGGGCGCGATTATCCTCCCGGAACCGGTCTTACAGGAGCGGGCTCACGAGGCGGCTCAGGTTCTGCACCAGTTCCTGGGTGAACGGCCGGCGGCGCCACTCGTCGAGCGTCACGCGCTCGGATCCGCGCATGTAGCCATCCTCGATCGCCGCGAGTTGCGCGGCGATCCGGCGGTCGAAGAACAGCGCGACCACCTCTTCGTTCAGCTCGAACGACCGCATATCCATGTTGCAGGTGCCGATCCACGCGACCTGGCCGTCGATCGACACGGACTTGGTGTGCAGGAACGCTTCCCTGTATGCGTGGATCTGGACGCCGGCGACGAGCAGTTCCTCGTAGTAGGAGCGCTGCGCGTTGCCGACGAGAAACTGGTCGATATGGTCGTCGACGATCAGGTGCACGTCCGCCCCGCGCAGGACCGCGGTTTCCAGCGCGTTCTGGAAGGGCTGGCTCGGGATGAAGTACGGAGTGGTGACGACAACCCGCCGGGTGGCCGAGTGGATCAGGTTCACGGCCATGCGCTGGGCGGGCTGGGTCGATGAAGACGGCCCGTTGGGGAGCACCTGCGCGGGAACGTCGCCGGCGCGGGCCGGCGCAGGGAATGCTTCCTCGCCGACGAACTGCGTCGTCTCGATGAACCAGTCGGATGCGAACACGCCCTGCAGCTGCAGCGCCGACGGCCCCTCGATGCGCACCATGAGTTCGCTGTACGTCAGGCCCGGCTTGAAGTTCGCCGCGACCATGTTCTGCGAACCGGTGTAGCCGACGCGACCGTCGATGACCACCAGCTTGCGGTGGTTGCGCAGGTCGAAGCGCGCGGCCTTGCGGCCCACTCGGACCGGCAGCGCGATGCGGGTGTCGACCCCGAGCGCGCGCAGTTGCGGCACGAGCTTCGGTATCCGCGGGCGCGATCCGAACGCGTCCACCAGCACCCGGCACTTGACGCCGCGCTGCACGGCACGACCGAGCGCATCGATGACGATGGCCGTGCGTTCGTCGCTCGCGAACATGTAGAAGCACAGGTGGGCCGTCACTTTCGCTTCGTCGATGTCGCGGGCGATTCGGGCCAGCGTGACCTCGTAGTCGGTGAGCAATTCGACCGCGTTGCCGCCGAAGTTCGGCAGCATGCCGAGGTCGGTCGCCAGCCGCACGCTCGCCTCGTACTGCGGCGTGATGGCGGGCGGCACGAGCAGCGGCAGCGCGGTCATCTTCCGCCGCACGGGCTCGATCTCGTGCATGAACTGCCGGAACCGCTCGGTGCGCCAGCGCGGCACGCGCGGACGGCCGATCAGCAGGTACAGGGCCAGCCCCAGCCAGGGCAGGAAGAAGATGAAGAGCAGCCAGCCCTTCGCCGCCTCCGGCGAGCGCCGGGTCGGCACGATCGGCAGCATGACCAGGCGGATCGCCCAGTCGCTCGCCACGAACAGCGCAGTCCAGAAGCCGGTGGTCTCGAAGTCGGTCATCCGGCACAGCAGGGCAAAGGCAGTGCCCCGGGGCGGGGGCCCCTCAGTGGTGAAGAATCTTGGAAAGGAAGAGCTGGGCCCGCTCCGAGCGCGGTTTGCCGAAGAATTCCTGCCGGGTGGCGTCCTCGACGATCTCGCCCTTGTCCATGAAGATCACCCGGTGCGCCACCTTGTTGGCGAACCCCATCTCGTGCGTGACGACCATCATCGTCATGCCGTCCTTGGCGAGCTGGACCATGACGTCGAGCACTTCGTTGATCATCTCCGGATCGAGCGCCGACGTCGGTTCGTCGAACAGCATGCAGATCGGGTCCATCGACAACGCCCGGGCGATGGCGACGCGCTGCTGCTGGCCGCCCGACAGCTGACCCGGAAACTTGGCGGCCTGCGACTTCAGGCCGACCCGGTCGAGCAGCTTCATGCCGCGCTCGTTCGCCTCTTCCCTGCTGCGGCCGAGCACCTTGATCTGCGCGAGCGTCAGGTTCTCGGTGATCGAGAGGTGCGGAAAGAGCTCGAAGTGCTGGAACACCATGCCGACGCGCGAGCGCAGCTTCGGCAGGTCGGTCTTCGGGTCGCCCACGGAAACTCCGTCCACGTGGACCGTGCCTTCCTGGAAGGGCTCGAGCGCGTTGACGCACTTGATGAGCGTGGACTTGCCGGATCCGGACGGGCCGCAGACGACCACGACTTCGCCCTTCTCGACCTTGGTCGTGCAGTTCGTCAGCACCTGGAAGCTGCCGTACCACTTCGAGATGCCCTTCAGCTCGATCATTGCCATCGCGTCTGTCCGTTCCTCAGCGAATCACTGCGATCTTCCTCTGCAGCTGCTTCACCATGAACGACAGGGTGTAGCAGAGCACGAAGTAGACGATCGCGACAAAGAGATACATCTCGACCAGGCGCGAGTCGCGCTGCGCGATCTTCGAGGCGGCGCCGACGAAGTCGGTGGCCGAGATCACGTAGACGAGCGAGGTGTCCTGGAACAGGATGATGGTCTGCGTCAGCAGCACCGGAAGCATGTTGCGAAAGGCCTGCGGCAGGATGACGAGCCGCATGGCCTGCCCGTAGGTCAGGCCGAGCGCGTAGGCCGAGTACACCTGCCCTCGCGGGATCGACTGGATGCCGGCGCGCATGATCTCGCAGAAATATGCGGCCTCGAACATGATGAAGGTGATCATCGCGGTGCGCTCGGCACCCACCTGCGGAGGCCGCTCCGCCCCGGTGATGCCCTGCAGGATCAGCGGCACCAGGAAGAAGAACCAGAAGATGACGAGAACGAGCGGGATGGACCGCATCAGGTTCACGTAGCCCGCGGCGAAGTTGGACAGCCACTTGGTCGAGGACAGCCGGGCCAGCGCGAGCAGCGTGCCGAAGAACAGGCCACCGACGGCGGACGTGGCCGTCAGCTGCAGCGTGTACTGCATGCCCTTCCACAGGTAGGGCAGCGAGTTCCCGACAACCGCGAAGTCGAGGTTCATTTGCCGCCGCCGATGTAGCCAGGCACCGCGACCCGCCGCTCGACCAGGGCCATGACCCGGTTGGCCGTCATCGCGATCGTGATGTAGATGATGGTCGCCGCGGTGAAGGCTTCGAAGAAGTTGAAGGTGTACTCGCCGATCTCGCGCGAGCGGAACGTCAGTTCCGCCAGGCCGATCGTCAGCGCGATGGAGGAGTTCTTGATGAGGTTCATCGTCTCGCTGGTGAGCGGCGGAATGATGATGCGGAAGGCCATGGGCAGCAGCACATAGCGGTAGACCTGCGGCTGCGTCAGGCCGACGGCGAGGCCCGCGTTGCGCTGCCCCCGCGACAGCGACTGGATGCCGGCACGCACCTGTTCGGCGATCCGCGCGGACGTGAAGAGCCCCAGACACAGGACCGCGGAGAGGAACTGCGCATAGGCCGGTTCCGCCTCGACCATCCAGCGCTTCAGCGGCGGAATGAATTCGGGGATGACGAAGTACCAGAGGAACATCTGCACCAGCAGCGGGATGTTCCTGAAGAGCTCGACCCAGGCGTTGCCCAGGCGAACGACCCAGCGCCGGTCGGTGGTGCGGAGCGTGCCGACCAGTGCGCCCACCGACATCGCGATCAACCAGGCCAACGCGGAGACGGCGAGTGTCCAGACGAGGCCGTAGGCGATCCACTGCCAGTAGAACGCGTCCCCATCGGGCGTCTGCTGGAAGAAGACACCCCAGTTCCAGTTGTAGTTCACCTTGTCGGCTCCCCGTGGGCTGGCGCTGCGTCCAGTCGCCCCGGGGCGAAGCTTGCCCCAAAAACCGCAGGGCCGGAAGGCTGGTCAGTTGCGGCTTGGGTGTTCGACCCAGCCTGAATCCGTCCGTGGCGAGTGCGGGAGCCCGTGCGCTAGATGATGCCGACCTCCGCGTACGGCTCGCCGCGAGTGACCCGCCGGTATCCCAGGCGAGACAGATCCAGCGTCTGGAACGCGCCGGTGGTCACCAACTCGGCAATCGCACGGCCAGCGGCCGGCGCATGCATCATCCCGTGGCCCGAAAAGCCGCTGACAACGAAGAAGTTCTCCAGCTCGCCCGGCCAGTTCCCGATGATCGGATTGCCGTCCAGCTCGCACTGTTCGTACAGGCCCGACCAGGTCCGATGGCACCGGGCCGCCTCGAATGCCGGGAAACGGTGCGCCAGCGCAGGCCAGACGACGCGCTCGAAGTAGCCGTGGTCAACCTCGAAGTTGAAGCCCCGCGGTTCGTCGCTGTCGACCAGCCCGCCGGAAAACCCGACGCCTTCCGACCGGAACGCCAGCCGATCGAGATCCTTCACGTACGGCAGTCGCTCGATCGGCGAGCCGGCGGTGAAGTAGTGCTCGAAGCGCCGCAGCGGCACGACGGGCAGCGGCATGCCGACCATCGCGCAGAGTTCGCCGGCCCACGCTCCGGTCGCGTTGACGAAGACGTCGGCCCGCACGGCACCGCCCGAGGCGAGCTGCGCCTCGACGACGCGCTTGCCCGATCGCACCAGCGCCGTCACCCGGTCCCGGATGTACTCCGCGCCCAGCGCGATCGCCTTGCGGCGGAAGCCCTGCAGCAGTCCGTTGGGGTCGCACCAGCCGTCGCCGGGCGAGTGCACGCCCCCGCCCAGATCGCCGACGAACATCGACGGGAAGCGTTCCTTCAATTGGCGCGGATCGAGCAGTTCGACGTCGCAGCCCAACGCCCGCTGCCGCTCGTAGTTCGCCTCGATCAGTCCGAGCGCTCGAGGCGGGACGATGAAGAGGTAGCCACCCTGCACCCAGTCGACCGGGGCTTCGCGATCGTCGACGGCCATGTGCCGCGGGAACCCGCGGATGAAGTCGCGCCCGAACTTCGACATCTCGATGTTCTCCGGGCAGGAGAACAGGACGCGGACACCGCCCGAAGCGCGCAGGCTCGAACACCATTGGTACGTCGGATCGGGCTCGATCACGCAGACGGAAGCGGCGGGATCGAGTGTGGCCAGGAAGTACGCGGCGCTGGAACCCATCAGGGCTCCGCCGACGATCGCGACGTCGAAGTGCCTCATAACCTGGCCCTCATGTGAAAACGCCGGCTGGCGCCGGCGTTGTCTCTTCGGTCGGGAAGCGTTACTGCACGCCGCGATCGTTTGGATTGGCGAAGGCTTCCTTGATGGCAGGCGTCATCGGGAAGTTGAGATTGATGCCACGCGGCGGGATCGGGCTGGTGAACCACTTGGCGTAGATCTTGTTGATCTCGCCCGACTTGAAGACCGCCGAAACGGCGCGGTCGACCAGCGCCTTGAACTGCGGATCATCCCTGCGCAGCATCATTCCATACGGCTCGGTGCGCAGCGATTCGGGCAGGATCATGAAATCGCCGGGATTCTGCTGGTTCGCGATCTGTCCGGCGAGCAGGATGTCGTCCATGATGAACGCCTGCGCACGGTCCGTGGCCAGCAACTGCATGGACTCGGCATGGTCCTTGGCCTGCAGTTCCTTGAAGTCGATGCCCTTGGCCTTCTCGTAGCCGCGCAGCAGCGGGATCGACGTCGTCCCGGAGGTCGAGGCCACGGCCTTGCCGTTCAGGTCCGCGAAGGTCTTGATGCCGGAGCTCTTCTTCACGGCGGCCGACACGTTGATCACGAAGTAGGTCGGGCCAAAGGCCACCTGCTTCTGGCGCTCCACGGAGTTGGTGGTCGAGCCGCACTCCATGTCGATCGTGCCGTTCTGCAGCAGCGGGATGCGGTTGGCGGACGTCACCGGCTGGTAGGCCACTTTCAGGTTGGCCAGCTTCAGCTCGGCCTTGACCGCGTCGACGACCTTGGCGCACAACTCCATCGCATAGCCGACAGGCTGCTGCTTGTCATCGAGGTACGAGAAGGGAATCGACGACTCCCGGTGCCCGACCGTGATCGTGCCGGTTTCCCGGATCTTCTTCAGCGTGCCGGTCAGTTCCTGGGCGTTCACGCCCGTCGCGACCAGGCCCGCGCCCACAACTGCCAGCAACAGGCGTGAAAGATTCATTTATGTCTCCTCGAAAGGGGCGATGAGTCTATCAAAACGCCCCTTCACGGCGCGCGTTGACCGCCATCGAGGAAAACCCCGAACGCCAACGAACGGACGGTTCGGCTACCCGCCGAGCTGATCGCCGACCTTGTCCGTGGGGAAGCTCAACTGGTCGCGCATCAGCGGCGACAGGGGGATGCCGAGATTGACGCCCTTCGGCGGAATCGCGGACAGGAACCACTTGGTGTAGAGGGAGCGCACCTCGCCATCGATCATCGCGCGCGACAGGACCGTGTCGACGTACTTCTTGAACTCGGGGTCATCCCTGCGCAGCATGATTGCCAGCGGCTCGACCGTGATGAACTCGCCGACCACGGCCCAGGCCTTCGGGTCCTTCGCGGTGGCGCGCAGGCTGTACAGCAGGATGTCGTCCATCGCGAACGCCTGGGCCTCCCCGCGCTCGAGCATGGCGAACGATTCGTCGTGATCCTTGCCCTCCAGGATGCGGGCTCCGCCGATGATTCCCTTTTCTTCGGCGGCGCGCAGCGCCGCGAGCGGCGTCGTGCCTCGCGTGCTGACGATGGCCTTGCCGCGCAGGTCCGACAGCCGGTTGATGCCGGAATCGGCGCGGGTGAGGAGCTTGGCGCCCGCGTAATAGTGGGCCACCGTGAAGGCGACGTCCTTGCGGCGAGCGGCGTTGTTCGTCGTCGAGCCGCACTCGAGGTCCGCCTTGCCCTCCTTGATGGCGCCGATCCTCGTTGCCGGCGTGACCGACAGCAACTCCACGCGTAACGACGGCATCTTCAGGTCGCGCCGCAGGCTGTCGACCACCCGCATGCACAGGTCCATCGCGTAGCCCACCGGCCGCTTGTTCTGGTCCAGGTAGGAAAACGGGATCGACGCCTCCCGGTACGCGATCGTGACGGCGCCGGTGTCGCGAATCTTGGCTAGCGTCGGCGGCGGAGCGGCCGCTGCGGCCGTCTGCGCCATCGCCGGAACGGCGGACGCAAGCGCGACGCAAGCCAGCGCGGCCCGCACACAGACGTTGAAACTCGGATGCATGATCCCTCCCTGGCAGACGCTGGCGAGTGTAGCGACGCCACCTGGGCGTGCCATCCCGCGCAACGGCCTAATCGCGGGCGAATTCCGGTGGAATTCAGGCCGCCAGTGCGGCGTCCGCTTTCGCCTGTTCCCGGCTCTGGATGTCCCACATCGCCGCGTAGGCGCCCCGGTGGGCGAGCAGCTCGGCATGGGCGCCCCGTTCGATGATGCGGCCATGATCCATGACCAGGATCTGGTCCGCGTGCACGACGGTGGACAGCCGATGCGCGATCACCAGCGTGGTGCGGCTGCGCGAGATGCCCTCCAGTTCCTGCTGGATCACGCGCTCGGTGCGGGAATCGAGCGCGGACGTCGCCTCGTCGAACACGAGGATCGCCGGCCGCTTCAGCAACGTGCGGGCGATCGCCACCCGCTGCTTTTCGCCGCCGGACAGTTTCAGCCCGCGCTCGCCGACGAGCGTCGCGTAGCCGTCCGGCAGCGTCTGGATGAAGTCGTGGATGTGCGCGGCGCGTGCGGCTACGACGACCTCCTCATGCGATGCGCCGGGACGGCCGTAGGCGATGTTGTACTCGATGCTGTCGTTGAAGAGGACCGTGTCCTGCGGCACGATGCCGATCGCGGCACGCAGGCTCGCCTGCGTCACCGCCCGCACGTCCTGGCCGTCGATCATCACGCGGCCGGCACCCACCTCGTAGAAGCGGAACAGCAGCCGGGCGAGCGTTGACTTGCCGGAACCGGTCGCGCCGACCACGGCCGTGGTGCTCCCCGCCTGAACAACGAAAGTCACGCCGTGCAGCACCTGCCGGCGGGGGTCGTACGCGAAGTCGACCCCCTCGAAGCGGATCTCCGCGCCGTCGACGACGAGCGGAAGCGCGTCCGGCGCATCGGCGATCTCCCGGTGCTGCTCGAGCAGCGTGAACATCCGGTCCATGTCCGTGAGGCTCTGCTTGATCTCGCGATAGATGACGCCGAGGAAGTTGAGCGGGATGTACAGCTGGATCATGAAGGCGTTGACCAGGACGAGGTCGCCGATCGTCATCCGTCCTTCGACCACCCCGAGGGCCGCGCGCCACAGGATCAGCGTCAGGGCGACCGCGATGATCGCCTGCTGGCCGGCATTGAGCACGTTGAGCGAGCGCTGCGACAGGACGGCGGTGCGCTGGCTGTCGGCAAGCGTCTCGTCGTAGCGGCGCGCCTCGTAGTCCTCGTTGCCGAAGTACTTGACCGTCTCGAAGTTCAGCAGCGAATCGACCGCGCGCGATTGCGCCTTGCTCTCGAGCTCGTTCCAGCGGCGCCGCACGTGCGTGCGCCAGTTGGTCACCGTGACGGTGTACGTGATGTAGACGACGAGGCTCACGCCGACGATCACGGTGAACCAGATCTCGTATTTCCAGACCAGGTAGCCGACGACGAGCGAGATCTCGATCACCGTCGGCAGGATCGAATACAGCGTGAAGCTGATCAGCGACGAGATTCCGCGGATGCCCTGGTCGATCTCGCGCGTCACCGCGCCGGTGCGGCGCTCGAGGTGATAGCGCAGCGACAGCGAATGCAGGTGCCGGAAGGTCTTCAGCGCGAGCGTGCGCATCGCCGCCTGCGTCACGTTCACGAAAAAGAATTCGCGCAGTTCGGTGAAGAGCGACGTCGACAACCGCAGCAGCCCGTAGGCAACGACGAGCGCAACGGGGACGATCAGCGCGCCGGCCGCCGCCTGCTGCACCGGCGACAGACCGTCCACCAGTTCCTTCAGCAGAATGGGCACCGACACGGTGGCGAGCTTGGCCACGACCAGGCACGTCAGCGCGAACAGGACGCGCCCCCGATGTGCCCACAGGTAAGGCAGCAACTCCCTGAGCGTCTGCCAGTCGTTGCGCCGTCCGGTCGGCGCCAGCGCCTCGCGGGGAGTGGACCAGCGCATCAGCCGCCCGCCTCCGGCCCACGCGGGCCGGTTACACCATGTACGCTCTGCATCGCCGCATTATCCCAGCAGACCCACCCTGCAAATGACATTCGAGAACAAGGTCATCGTGATCACGGGGGCGAGCGACGGCATCGGCGCCGAACTCGCACGGCAACTCGCACGCGAGCGGCCCCGGCTGGTCCTGGCGGCCCGCAGCGCCGAGGGGCTGGAGCGGGTGCGCCGCCAGTGCCGCGCCCATGGCGCCGAAGCGCTCGACGTCGTGGCCGACGTGAGCGTCGAGGGCGACTGCCGGCGCCTGATGGAGCGTGCGATCACGACCTTCGGGGACATCGACGTCCTCCTCGCGAATGCGGGCGTTTCGATGCACGCGCGCTTCGACGAGATCGAGGATTTCTCGACCTTCGAGCGCCTGTTCCGCATCAACGCCATGGGCACGGTCTGGTGCGTGCGACACGCCTACGCGAGCCTGAAGCGCACCCGGGGACTTGTCGTCGGCGTGTCGTCGCTGGCCGGCAAGACCGGAGTGCCGGGGCGCACGACATACTGCGCAAGCAAGTTCGCGCAGAGCGGGTTCCTGGAGGCTCTGCGGATCGAGGCCGAGGATGACGGCATCCACGTGATGGCCGCCTTTCCCGGGGTGGTGAATACGGAGATCCGCCGGCACGGCTGGAACGGCCGGGGGGAGCCGGCCGGGGTTTCCGGGCTCGCCGAGGAAGACGCCATGCCGGTCGAGGAATGCGCGCGGCTGATCGTCGATGGCATGCGTCACCGTCGGCGCGAGGTCGTCATGACCGCGAAGGCGCGCATCGGGCTGTGGCTGAAGCTGATCGCACCGTCGAAGGTCGACCGGATGGCGCGCGCGGCGCTTGCCCGGCACCAACATCCAGTGCACTGAGGACACCATGGACAACAAGCCGCAGCTTCCCGCGGATCGCGTGGCCGTGCTGCGCATGATGCCGATGCCCGCCGACGCCAATATCCACGGTGACGTCTTCGGCGGCTGGATCATGTCCCACGTCGATATTGCAGGGGCCGTGCCCGCCGCCCGGCGTGCGGGCGGCCGGGTGGCGACGATCGCGGTGACGTCCTTCGTCTTCAAGCATCCGGTGTTCGTCGGCGACCTCGTCAGCTTCTATGCCGACATCGTGAAGACCGGCACGACCTCGATCACCGTCGAGGTCGAGGTCTACGCGGAGCGCAACCGGCTGCAGCGCGAAATCGTGAAGGTCACCGAGGCGATGCTGGTGTACGTCGCTACCGACAACCAGCGCAAGCCGCGCGCGCTGCCGCCGCTCGAAGCCGCCTAACCCGCCGCGATCTGTGCCGCCGTGCGGCCGGCGTTGAAGCCGCCGACGAACGCCGTCAGCAAGCCGTTGCCCTCGAGGTACCCGCCGCCCGCGTCGCCGGAAACACCACGCGCAGCCGCCCCGGCGGCGAGCAGATTCGGGAAGGGTCCGTCTCCGTTGTCGCGGATCACCCGCCCCGCCGGGTCGATCACGAGGCCGCCTTCGGTACCGAGCAGCGCCGCATCCACCCGCACGCCGTAATAGGGGCCGAGCAGCATCTGGGTTGCCCGGAACTGGCGGCCGAAGTCGTCGGCGGCGTCGTCAAAGGCCAGGGCATTCACGAGCGCGACGGTTTCCTCCAGGCCCTCGCGTCGGATGCCGAGCTGGTCGGCGAGGTCGCGCAGCGCAACGCCGCGCTTCACGAAGCCGGCGTCGACCGCTGCCGCGTAATTCGGCATCGTCAAACCCACTTCGTGCACGCGCGCGTCGTAGATGTTGAAGGCCGCCGCCTCCGGCTGGGCCAGGACGAACAGGGCCGACTCCGAATACCCCTCGTGTTCGTTCACGAAGCGCTCGCCGTTGCGGTTCACCTGGATCGCGCCTTCGGTCATGAGCGACCACGGCAACGGCAGCCGTGGCGCGAGCACCATGGAGCCATGTGCGAGGAAACCGTCGAGGTCGGCCGTCGCAGCACCGAGCTCGCGCCCCCATGCGAGCGCGTCGCCCTGGCTGCCGTCGTGGCCGGCGAACGGCAGCGCACGGACATCGGGCAGGAATTCGGAGACGAGGTCCTGGTTCGCGGCAAATCCGCTGGACGCCAGCACGAGCGCGCCGCAGCCCACATAGCCCGCACGGCCACTCGCCCGCTCATAGCGAACGCCCAGCACGCGCCGGGCGTCATCGACGACGAGGTCCGTGACCCGCGCGCCTGACTTCATCTGCGCACCCGCCGTGCCCAGCGCGGAGTACAGGGCCGACAGCAGGGTCGTCCCACCCCGGTCCGCGAGGGCGTGCATGCGGCGGGCCGAATGTCCCGGCGCCAGTCCCTCCACCAGCTCGAAGCGAATGCCGTACTCGCGCGTCAGCCAGTCCAGCACTTCCGCCGACTGTTTCGTGTAGGTCTCTACAAGCGCGTGGTCGGCGCTTCCATTGGCCTTCGCCTGGATGTCCTGCGCATAGCGCGCCGGGGTGTCGACGACATCGGCCGCCGCCTGCGCGGCCGAGCCGGCCGCGGGGAGCATTCCCGACGAGCGCGCGGTCGCACCCCCCGGGGAGGCATCGCGATCGAGCACCAGAACGGTCGCCCCGGCCCGACGCGCGGCCAGGCCGGCCATCGCTCCGGCACCGCCGGCACCGACGACGACGACCGCGACGGTCGCTTCGAACTTCGCCTTCGGGTCGACGACGATGCCCATCGGTCAGGCTGACTCCAGCTGCTGTTCCACCCAGCGCGCGACGGCCAGCGTCCGCGCGTCGTCGCCCGGACGGCCCACCACCTGCAGCCCCAGAGGCAGCCCGGACTCACCGTGCGCGAGAGCGCCCGGCAGCGGGACGTTGACCTGGGGCGCGCCCAGCAGATGCCACGGTCGATTGAACAGCGGATCGCCGGTGCTGCCGAGCCCGTGCGGCGCCTCGCCGGGCGCGCTCGGCGCGAGCAGCACGTCCGCCCCGTTGAACAGCGTCTCGATCGAGGCGGCGCAGTCCCGGCCGACCTTGATCGCATGCACGTAGGCATCCGCGCTGACCGCCCGGCCCTCCTCGATCAGGGTCGCGAGCTTTGCCGACAGCAGGTCGCTGCGGTACTGCAATTCGGGGCCCAGCTGGCGCGCGGTCTCGAACAACTGCACGGTGCGCTGGGCCTCGGCGAGACCCGCGAAAGAGTCGCCGTTCGCATTGGCGTCATACGGCCACGAGATCTCGCGCACGCGTCCACCGTGGCCGGCGAGCAGCCGGGCCACGCGTTCGAGGGCGGCGAGCATCGACGGGGCGAGCTGGTTCGCCCACGGAGTGGCGGTCCACCCGATCGACGCCGGCGCAGCCCGGCCGGGCGCGTGCTGCCAGTCGGGACAGAGCGCCAGCGCCGCTGCGACCAGTGCCGCGTCCTCGACCGAGCGCGCAAAGAAGCCGATCACGTCGAGCGTGTCGGAGACCGCCTTGACGCCCGCCCGCGGCACCATGCCGCGCGTGGGCACGAAGCCGACGACGCCACAGAAGGACGCCGGACGGATCACCGACCCGGCCGTCTGCGTCCCGAGCGCAAACGGCGCCATGTGGGACGCCACCGCCGCCGCGGAACCGCTCGACGAGCCGCCGGGCGTGTGCTCGAGGCCGTGCGGGTTGCGCGTCGGGCCTGGCGTGAAGTTCGCGAGTTCCGCGCTGACCGTCTTGCCGAGCACGTAACCGCCGGCGCTGCGCAGCGCCGCCACGCAGGCGGCGTCGGCCGGTGGGACGTGTCCCGCGTAGATCGCCGACCCGTACTCGCTCGGGATGTCCGCGGTGTCGATGTTGTCCTTCACGGCCACCGGCAGCCCGTGCAACGGTCCGCGCCAATCGCCGATGTCGAGTTCACGTGCGGTCGCCAGCGCGCGTGCGCCGTCGAACCACGCGAATGCGCGGACCTGCGGCTCGTGCTCCTTGATGGCGTCGATGAACGAATGAGTCACGGCTTCGCAGGTGACCTCGTGCCCGGCGATCATGCGGGCCAGCCGGGTGACTGGCAGTCGGTTCAATGGTGTTCTCATCGGGGTTCCCGTCGCGGGCCGGCGGCCCGCACGCGCCCAATCTAGCCGAAGCCTGCCCGCATCCGCCCGGTCGAAGTCAACAAAAAGGGCGCCCGCGGGCGCCCAAATGTGACGCCGGTCCTTGCGTGTCCTGTCAGAGGAACAGGTCCGGCATCAGCTTCCGGCTGCCGGGGACGACCGAGTAGCCGGACAGATCCGTAATGCCGGCCTTCTTCAGTACCTCTTCGTCGATGAAGAAGTTGCCTGTCGTCGCGGCAGCGTCGGACGTCAGCACGGCGTACGCTGCGTCGGCCATGATGTCCGGGGTGCGGCAATGCTCCGGTTCGACGCCCGGGATCATCTGCAGGGCCGCGGTCTGGATGACCGTCCGCGGCCACAGCGCGTTGACGGCGATGCCGTACGGCCGGAACTCCTCGGCGTGGCCGAGCACGCACATGCTCATGCCGTACTTGGCCATGGTGTACGCGACGTGCGGCGCGAACCAGCGCGGGTCCATGTTCAGCGGCGGCGACAGCGTCAGGATGTGGGGATTGCGCTGGCGCCGAGCCGACTGCTGCAGGTAGGGCAGGCACGCCTGCGTGCACACATAGGTACCACGGACGTTCACGCCGAACATCAGGTCGAACCGCTTCATCGGCGTCGCGTGGGTGGGCGTGAGGTTGATCGCGCTGGCGTTGTTGATCAGGATGTCGATGCCGCCAAACGTTTCGGCGGTCTTGCGTGCGGCCGCCACGACCTGGTCCTCGTCGCGGATATCGCACTGGATCGGCAGCGCCCTGCCCCCCACTTGCTCGATCTCCGCGGCCGCGGTGTAGATCGTCCCCGGCAGCTTCGGGTTGGGGTCGGTCGTCTTCGCGGCGATCGCCACGTTGGCGCCGTCCGCGGCCGCCTTCTTCACGATCGCCAGGCCGATGCCGCGCGAAGCGCCCGAGATGAAGATCGTTTTTCCCTTGAGGTTCATGTCGTTCCTTTGCCTTTCCGCAGGCTGGGCAGAACTTCGCGCTCGATGTGCTCGGCCAGGCGCCTGGCCACCCTCGCATACAGCGCCGGCGCCGGATGAAATCCATCTTCGGCCATCAAGGCAGCGTCCAGCACGCCGTCCATGACGACGTGGCTGGCGTCGCGGTGACTCGCGGCCCACGCATCCTGAGCGGTGTTGTTGCGACGCGCATGGCGGCCCGCATACCAGGCCAGCGGCTGCGGCAACGCCGGAAACCTCTCCATCTCGGGCAGGGCCGGAAGGACGACGTGACGCACCCCGGCCCGCTCGCGCATCGCCGCGACGATCTCGCCGCGCATGCGCAGCGCGTGCCGAAGCGACACTTCCTTCGTGATGTCGTTCACGCCGACAACGACGACGCCGACGTCCGCCGGATGCAGTCGCCTACGCAGCACCATCTGCAGGACGTCTTCGGAACGTGCGCCGGTCGCCGCGACGATTTGCCAGCGCACCCGGCCGTGCAGTCGGCGCGCCAGTTCCCGCGCGAGGTGGCCGGCGAGCGCCTGCCGTTGCGTCGGCGCGCCGACACCCGCGGCGCTCGAATCGCCGGCGATGAGAAGTCGCAGGGCCGTCCTGCCGGCCCCGGCCGACCCCTCCCGCGCGCCGGCGGCTTCCGGCAACTCGGGCAGGGAGCGCCGCAACCGGGTCGCCTGCGCGTACAGCAGGGGCCCGAGCACCGCCCTGGCAGCGACGTGGATCACCCGCGCTTCGGCCAGAGGATCATCTGGGTGCAGCGGAACAGCGCGACCGTCTTTCCGCTCTCCACATGGGTGACGACCGCATCCCAGATCTGCGTCGTCCTGCCCTGGTGCGCGGCGCGAGCTTCCGCCCGCAACGAGCCTTCGGTCGCCGTGCCGATGAAGTTCGACTTCAGCTCGATCGTGGTGAAGTTGGTCGCGCCCTCGGGGAGATGCGCGATCGTCGCGTACCCGGCCGCGGTATCCGCGAGCGCGATCACCGAGGCGGCGTGCAGATAACCGTTGGGGGCGAGGAACTGCGGCCGGATGACGTACTCCATCGCCACCAGCCCTTCCGCGACTTCGACCACTTTCATGCTGAACCAGCCCGGCAGATTGTCACCGTTCCGGTGGTTGAGCTTCTCGGGCGTCATGCCCGTACGCAGCGGCATGCCGATCCCCCTGTCAGCTGAATTTCGAGAAATCCGGCGCGCGCCGCTCGTAGAACGCGGTGAACGCCTCCTTCGCTTCGGGCTGCCGCAGCATGGCGCCGAACGACTTGGCCTCCTCGACGATGAGCTTCTCGGTCATCGACTTCCAGCTCGCCTTCATCAGCCGCTTCGTCTCGCGTACCGACGCGGGCGGAAGCTTGTTGAACCGCTCGGCCTGCCTGACGGCGTAAGCGAGCACCTCGTTGGGCGGCAGGATCCGGTTGACGATCTTCATCTCCAGGGCCTCTTCCGCGCTGATCGGGTCGGCGAGCAGCAGTTTCTCCACCGCCTTGTGATAGCCGGCGTTCATCGCGATCAGCAGGCTCGATGCGAACTCCGAGCACAGGCCGAGGGACACGAAGGGCATCGAGAACATCGCGTTGTCGGCGCAGTAGACAAGGTCGCAGTGCATCAGCATGGTGGTGCCGATCCCCACGGCCGCGCCGTTGACCGCGGCCACGACCGGCTTCTCGGAATACCCGAGCGCCTGCATGAACTGGAACACCGGCGCCTCCATCCCGGCCGGCGGGTTCTTCATGAAGTCCTCGAGGTCGTTGCCGGCGGTGAAGATGTCCTTCTGGCCGTGGATAAGGATCGCGCGCACCGCACCGTCGTCGTGCGCGGCGGCAATCCCGTCGGCCATCGCCTGGTACATCGCCGCGGTGATGGCGTTCTTCTTCTCGGGCCGCGCGATCTCGATGCGGGCGACGCCATTGATGGTCTCGGTGCGGATGGTCATCGTGTCTCCTGGGTTCCCTGGTTTGAGGCCGTCTTGCGCGCGAACTCGCGCAGCGACTGGGCGGCCTGCGCCCTGACCTTGTTGCGAACGATGGGCGTCCAGCCGAGCAGCAGCCCCTTGGCGCCCAGTGCCTGGCGCGACCAGTGCCACAGGCTGAACGTGTCGACCTGCCGGACGATCTTGCCCGCCGAAATGGCCATTTCCGTGTGGACGCGGTTGACGACCGGACGCCCGGTGGCCGTGAACGTGTAGTGCGCGACCCAGTCCACTCGCCCTCGCGTGGCGCTGTCTTCCAGCACCCGGACCTCGACGCCGAGGTCCTCCGCGCGCGACAGCAGCATCTGCCACATCAGGCGCGCGCCTTTCGCATTCAGCAGCGGGAACACCGGGTCACTGAACGCAGCGTGCTCCGCGTAAAGCAGCCCCATCGTGTAGTGATCGCGCACCATGAAAGCTTCGTAAAACCGCTCCGCCACGCCCATGTCGTGCTCCTCAGTAGTGCAACCCGGCATGCCGGTCCAGCCACTCCGCGACGCGCGGCCATAGCGACGATTCGTAGCGCTTCCGGAAGAAGCCGAAGTGCCCGATCCGCGGCACATCGACGTCCTGCGGCGAGAGGCGCTGCATCTCGACCGTGGCACCCGCATAGGACGCGTGCAGCGACTCGATGTTCCGCCGCGACAGGAACTCGTCGTCCGTGAACGATAGCGAAAGAACGGGCAGCTTCAATTCCGCGTACCGCGTCCGTACTGCGGGTGGGAGGACGCCGAAAAGGTACTCGGGGTGCAGGCACCACGAACGCCACTGCCGCATGACCCCGGCGGGGACGTCGCCGACGATCCGCAGCGCGCGCCCGGGGAAGTACCCGGCGAGCAGCGCGAGCGGAACGACCACGTGCCACAACACCGGCGCCCACCGGCGCAGCCTCGGCACGAAGTCGCGCCAATACCCGCCGCCGGCCGTCACCGTGACCATCGCGCGCACGCGCTCGTGGCCGGGAACCAGGCCGAATATCTGGCCACCGAGCGAGTGACCGATCCACAGCAGCGGTTTGTCGCCGATGCGCTCTCGCACCAGGGCCAGCACGGCCGCGGTGTCCCGCTCCGCCCAGGTCAGCACGTCGGCCGGGAACCCGCGCAACGAACCGCGGCGCGAGTGGCCGATGCCCCGGTAGTCGAAGGTGACGACGAAGTAGCCTCGCTCCGCGAGCCAGTGCGCGAAGTCGCTGTAGTACGGCTGCTCCACGCCCATCGCCGGGACGATCAGCACGCCGGCGCGCGCGGCGTGCGAGTCGCCGAAGGTGTGCGCTGACAGCGGGTAGCCGTCGCCCGCGGCAACGGTCGTGTGCTTCATCCACGCTCCTGTGCCGGCATGCCCTGGAAGGAAGGCCGCACCGTCACCTGTTGCCCGTCTGCACCGCAACGTCATCGATGCGCCGAGTCACCGCTCGGCGCAACCTTTCGTCGCCTTTGATTTGCGTGCCGCCGCCCTGCCGCCCGAAGGCGGCCCGCCTGTCTGGATCGCTTTGCGTGCACGTGCGAGCCCGCAGGGCTCGCGTACACGCAAAGCGCCCCGCTACACCCGCTCGAAAATCCCCGCCGCGCCCATGCCCGTGCCGACGCACATGGACACCATGCCGTACTTGATGTTGCGACGGCGCATGGCGTGCACGAGCGTGGCAGCGCGGATCGCACCGGTCGCTCCGAGCGGATGCCCGCGGGCGATCGCACCGCCGATGGGGTTGACGACATCGGCGTTCAGCCCGAGATCCTTCACCACGGCGAGGGCCTGGGCCGCGAACGCCTCGTTCAGTTCGATCCAGCCGAGGTCGTCCTGCTTGAGGCCGGCGATCTTCAGGGCCGCGGGGATCGCTTCCTTCGGACCGATGCCCATGATCTCCGGCGGCACGCCCTTCACCGCGAAACTGACGAAACGCGCCAGCGGCGTCAGGTTGTACTGCTTGAGCGCGCGCTCGGACACCACGATGAGCGCGCCCGCGCCGTCCGACGTCTGCGAACTGTTGCCCGCGGTCACGCTGCCCTTGACCGCGAACACCGGCTTGAGCTTCGCGAGCGCCTCGAGCGTCGTGTCGGCGCGCGGGCCTTCGTCCTGGTTCACCGTGCGCGTGCGGATGTCGAGTTCACCGCTAGCCAGGTTCGGGAACTTCTCGACCACTTCGATCGGCGTGATCTCGTCGTTGAATTCGCCGGACTGGATGCCGGCAACCGCGTTCCGGTGCGAGCGGAGCGCGAACTCGTCCTGCATCTCGCGCGTGATCTTCCACTGCGCGGCGACCTTCTCCGCCGTGAGTCCCATGCCGTAGGCGATCCCGTAGTTCTCGTCCCGGGCGAAGATCGCCGGGTTGAACGCGGGCTTGTTGCCGGTCATCGGCACCATGCTCATCGATTCGGCGCCGCCCGCGATCATCACGTCGGCCTCGCCGACGCGAATGCGGTCGGCGGCGATCGCCACCGCGTTCAGTCCGGATGAACAGAACCGGTTGATCGTCATGCCGCCGGTGCTGTTGGGCAGCCCGGCGAGCAGCACGGCGACGCGCGCCATGTTGAGGCCCTGCTCCGCTTCCGGCATGGCGCAACCGATGATGGCGTCTTCCACCGCCGCCGGGTCGAGGCTCGGCACCTGCGCCATGGCCGAGCGGATCGCGGCAACCAGCAGGTCGTCCGGCCGCATGTTGCGGAACATGCCTTTCGGCGCCTTGCCGATCGGCGTGCGCGTCGCGGCGACGATGTATGCATCCTGTACTTGTCGAGTCATTTCAGTTGGCTCCAACGTCTCATTCTGTTGCCGGGGGTTCCAAGGGGGCTGGCAAGCCCCCTTGCGTCCACATGGAAGGATGTCAAGGGCAAGCCGGTCAGTTCCTGACCGGCTTGCCCGTGGACATCATTCCCATCATGCGTTCCTGCGATTTCGGATGGTTCACGAGCGTCATGAAGAACTTGCGCTCGAGGTCGAGCAGCCACTGCTCGTCGACCTGCGCCGTCCCTTCCACGTCGCCGCCGCACATCACGTCGGCGATGCCGCTCGCGATGAAGAAATCGTGCTGGCTGATGAATCCGCCGTCGCGCATGTTGACCAACTGCGCCTTGATCGTCGCGACTCCACCGCGCCCGGCGACCGGGAAGGCCCTGGGCTTGAGCGGAGGACGGTAGCCGGTCGCATGCATCGCGAAGGCCTCGCCGATCGCCGTCCACAGCACTTCGTGGTTGTTGAAGACGATGAGGTCGGTCTGGCGCAGGTAACCCATCGCCTTGGCCTCGAGCGCCGACTTCGAGACGTTGGCCATGGCCGCGTTCAGGAACCAGTTCTTCATGAACGGGAACACGTCGGTCATGCCGGCCGCCTGCGCCGCCTGCGCTGCCCGCACTGCGCCTTCCTTCAGGCCGCCCGCCCCGGGGATCAGGCCGACGCCCACCTCGACGAGCCCGATGTAACTCTCGAGTGACGCGACGGCCTTCGAGGAGTGCAGGATCAGCTCGCAGCCACCGCCGAGCGCCATGCCGCTGACGGCGGCGACGGTCGGCACCTGCGCGTACTTAAGACGCATGAACGCGTCCTGCATCTTCTTCTCTTCGGCGCCGATCGCCTTGGCGCCGCCGCTCATGAAGACCGGCATCATGGCCTGCAGGTCGGCACCGACCGAGAACGGATCGTCCGGCGACCAGATGACCAGCCCGCGATATTCGGACTCCGCCATGTCGACAGCCTTCAGCAGGCCGTTGATCACGCCCGGACCGATCGCGTGAACCTTGGTCTTGATCGACATGATCAGGACTTCCGCCATCTGCCCCGCCTCGAGCGTCCACAGACGCACCGCGTCGTCCTCGAACAGCGTCTTGCCGCCGGTGTGCCCGGTGACCTTCGTCTCGCCTGCCAGGGGCGCACGGAAAAGCTGCTTGCCATACACCGGCAGCGACGAGCGCGGCACGAACTTCCGCTGCGCGGGCGACCACGAGCCTTCCGGCGTGTGCACGCCACCGGCCTTCGCCACGGCGCCATCGAACACCCACTTCGGCAGCGGAACCTTCGCCAGCGCCTCGCCCGCGTCGATGTCCGCCCGCACCCACTCGGCGATCTGCTTCCAGCCGGCCGCCTGCCAGGTTTCGAACGGGCCGGTCGACCAGCCGAAACCCCAGCGCAGCGCGAAGTCCACGTCGCGCGCCGTGTCGGCGATCGACTCGGCATGCACGGCGATGTAGTGGAAGGCATCGCGGAAGATCGCCCACAGGAACTTTGCCTGCGGGTGGTCGGTTTCGCGCAGCAGCTTCAGCCGCTCGGCGGGATCCTTCTTCTTCAGGATCCGCGCGACCAGTTCATCGGCCTTGCCGGCCGAGTCCACGTACTCGGCCTTCTTCGGGTCGAGCACCTTGATCGCCTTGCCTTCCTTGCGATAGAAACCGCCGCCCGTCTTCTGCCCGAGCGCGCCCTTCTCCACCAGCGCCTTCAGCACGGCCGGCGTGGCGAAATGCGCCGCGAACGGATCGATCGAGGCCGGCAGCGTGTCCTGCATCGTCTTGATCACGTGCGCCATCGTGTCGAGGCCGACCACGTCCGCCGTGCGGAAGGTCGCGCTCTTGGCGCGGCCGAGCTTGGTGCCGGTCAGGTCGTCGACGACGTCATAGGCGATGCCGTACTTCTCGGCTTCCTTGATCGTCGCGAGCATGCCGAAGATGCCGACGCGGTTCGCGATGAAGTTCGGCGTGTCCTTGGCGCGCACCACGCCCTTGCCGAGCGTGCTCGTCAGGAACGTCTCGAGGTCGTCCATGATCTGCGGACGCGTCGCCGGCGTGGCGATGATCTCGACCAGGTGCATGTACCGCGGCGGGTTGAAGAAGTGCACACCGCAGAAGCGCGCCTTCAGGTCCGCGTCCAACACTTTGGCCAGGCTGGCGATCGGCAGGCCGGAGGTGTTCGACGCGAGGATCGCGTTGGGCGCGACGAAGGGCGCGATCTTGCGGTAGAGGTCGTGCTTCCAGTCGAGCCGTTCGGCGATCGCCTCGATGATCACGTCGCAGCCCTTCAGCATTTCGAGGCCATCGTCATAGTTGGCGGCCTCGATGTACTGCGCGTCGTCCTTCACGCCGAGCGGCGCGGGATTCAGCTTCTTCAGGTTGTCGATCGCCTTCAGGACGATGCCGTTCTTCGGCCCTTCCTTCGCGGGCAGGTCGAACAGCACCACCGGAACGCGTGCGTTCACGCAGTGGGCCGCGATCTGCGCCCCCATCACGCCGGCGCCGAGGACGGCGACCTTGCGTACGACGAAATTGCTCATGGTGTTCTCCGTTTGAATCCCGACACGTGTCTCTGTTCTTGTAATTCGACTGTATCCCGTCTGCCGGACGGCCTTCAGAACGCTTCCGCGGGCAGTTCCATCAGGGTCGCCGAGCCCGAACGAGCCAGGCGGATCAACGTCGCGGTTTCGGGCAGCAGCTTGTTGAAGTAGAAGCGCGCCACGATGATCTTGTTGCGGTAGAAGGGATCGACGCTCTCGCCGTCTGCCTTCACCCGGTCCAGCGCGACCTTCGCCATCCGCGCCCAGAAGTACGAGTAGACGAGGTGACCGACCACGCGCAGGTACGGTACCGCGGCGGCGCCCACCTCGTCGCGGTTGGCCATCGCCTTCATGCCGAGTTCCATGGTGAGCTTCTGCACCTTGTCGCCGATGTCGGCGAGCGGCGTGATGAACTCGTTCATCTCCGGGTTGGTTCCGTTCTCCTCGATCAGCGCGGTCACCATCTTCCCGAACTCGCGCAGCTTGGCGCCGTTGTCCATCAAGATCTTGCGTCCCATGAGGTCGAGCGACTGGATGGTGTTCGTGCCCTCATAGATCATGTTGATGCGCGCGTCGCGCACGAACTGCTCCATGCCGTTGGCCCGAATGTAGCCGTGCCCGCCGAAGACCTGCAGGCAATCGGATGCGCACATGAATCCGTTGTCCGTCATGAACGCCTTCACGATGGGCGTCATCAGCGACATCATGTCCGCGCCGAACTTGCGGTGCTCGTGGTCGGCCGCACTAAGCTGCGTGTCGGCCATCAACGCGACCCAGTAGCCGAACGCGCGGCCCGCTTCGGCGTACGCACGCGCGGTCAGCAGCGCGCGGCGGACATCCGGGTGCACGATGATCGGATCGGCCTGCTTCTCGGGCGCCTTGACGCCGCTCAGCGAGCGGCCCTGGATGCGGTCGCGCGCGTAAGCCACCGCGTTCTGGTACGCGACCTCAGTGATGCCGAGACCCTGCACGCCGACGCCGAGGCGGGCGCCGTTCATCATCACGAACATCGCGTTGAGCCCCTTGTTGGGCTCGCCCACCAGCCATCCGGTCGCGCCGTCCAGGATCATCTGGCACGTCGAGTTGCCGTTGATTCCCATCTTGTGCTCGATGCCGCCGCAGTAGATGCCGTTGCGGGCGCCGATCTTCGCCTCGGCTCCCGAGCCGTCGGGCACGAACTTCGGCACGATGAAGAGCGAAATCCCCTTGGTCCCTTGCGGCGCATCGGGCAGGCGCGCGAGAACGAGGTGCACGATGTTCTCGGCCATGTCGTGCTCGCCCGACGAGATGAAGATCTTCTCGCCCGTCAGCTTGTAGCTGCCGTCGGCCTGAGGTTCGGCCTTCGTGCGCAGCATGCCGAGGTCGGTCCCGCAGTGCGACTCCGTGAGGCACATCGTCCCGGTCCACCGGCCGGACGTCATCTTCGGGAGGTACAGCGCCTTCTGCTCGGCCGCCCCGTGCTTCTCGAGCAACTCGTAGGCGCCGATCGTCAGGCCCGGGTACATCGCCCACGCCTGGTTGGTCGAATACTGCATCTCGTAGAACACGATCTGCAGCAGGTGGGGCAGGCCCTGGCCGCCGTACTCGTGCTCCGCCGCCAGCCCCTGCCAGCCCGCTTCGCAAAAGGCCTTGAACGCCTCCTTGAAGCCGGTCGGGGTCTTCACCGACTTCGTCTCCGGATCGTAGGTGCAGCCTTCCTCGTCACCGACCTGGTTGGTCGGCAGGAGGATCTCCTCGCAGAACTTCCCGGCTTCCTCGATGACCTGGTTGACGGTGTCGACGTCGATGTCCGCGTAACGCGGCATCTGCTTCAGTGCGTCGACGGCGCCCAGCACTTCGTGCAGCACGAATTGTTGGTCGCGTAGCGGGGCCTTGTAGGACGGCATTGCGTGGTCTCCTTGATTCCTTGCGTTCTTGCTACTTCCTGGTGCGGGGCGACGGCGCGCGCTTGGCGGGCCGGCGCTTCGAAACGGGGACGGCCGCGGCGTCGGGTCGCGCATCGGCGAGCAGGCGCCGCAGGCCGGCGCGCGCGCGCCTGGCGCTGTCGGCGGAGCGCAGCAGCCGTGCGTCCTGGTGCATGGCGAGCATCAGGCCGTAGATCTCGTAGACCATCTGGTGCGCGTCGATGTCGCGTGCGATGTGGCCTTCCTTCACCGCCTGGCGGATGGCCTTCAGCAACTCCGCCTTCCAGCCCGTGATGATCGAGACCATGGCATCGCGCTGCGGACCCGGGCGGTCGTCGTACTCGACGGCGCCCGCGATCATGATGCAGCCGCGCGTGATCTCGCGCGCGAGGAAGGCCACCCAGCGATCGAGGATCGTCTCGAGCCGCGGCAGGCCCCTCGGCTTCTTCACCGCGGGGCGCAGCACCTCGTCGACGAAGCGGCGCACGTACTCCTTGAGCACTGCCAGCTGCAGGTCCTCGCGCGAGCCGAAGTGCGCGAAGACGCCGCTCTTGCTCATCTGCATCTGGTCGGCCAGCGTGCCGATGGTGAGGCCCTCCAGCCCTTCCCGCGCGGCGATGTCCAGCGCCGCGTCCACGATGGCCGCGCGCGTCATCTCGCCCTTGCGCGGGCGCAGCGCGGTCGCGAGGCTGTTGAGGGCGGCGGTGATCGGCATCGGTGAAAAAAGCGCGCCGGTCAACGGCGCGCGGACAGTCCGGTTGAGGGCCCGGTTAGAAACGAACGTTCGTACTATTTCCGAGCAAGGGTACGCCGTCAACCGACCCTTTAGAGGCGGGAAACTAATGCTGCGATGCGGCAGAGGGGCCCGCAGCAGTTCCGAACGCAGCGGCG
The DNA here is from genome assembly GCA_963726405.1 of uncultured beta proteobacterium. Classification (GTDB taxonomy): domain Bacteria; phylum Pseudomonadota; class Gammaproteobacteria; order Burkholderiales; family Burkholderiaceae_F; genus JAOUJD01. Next base: position 309,728 of record CAVSCF010000005.1, read on the forward strand.
ATGTGATCGACGAACAGACGAACCTTCATCGACAGGTGGCGGCGGCTCGGATACACCGCCCAGATCTCGCCCTCCGCCCCCGTGTAGCCGGGAAGCAGGCGAACGAGTTGTCCCGCACGAAGGGCGGAATCGAGCAGGAAATCCGGCTCGTAGAGAATTCCGAGGCCGGCGATGGCGGCCGCGCGCAACGCGTCGCCGCTGTTCGCGTGCAGATTGCCGGTCACGCGCACGTCGTGAACCGTGCCGGCACCATCCGTGAGGCGCCAGAGGCGAGGCGTGGCCGAGTACGCGTAAGTGAGTGCGTTGTGCTGCGCCAGATCCGCGGGGCTGGCCGGAGCGGCGCGCCCCTCGAGATAGGCGGGCGCCGCACACAGCACGAGCCGCATCGATCCGAGCCGGCGCGCGACCAGGCGCTCGCTGCCCACGACGCCCACGCGGATCGCGAGGTCGAAACCCTCCTCGACAAGGTCTGCGATGCGATCCGACACGATCAGTTCGAACTTCACCGCGGGGTGGCGCTCCGCGAAGGCGGCGATCGCCGGGGCGACCATCTGCTCCGCCATGCTGTACGAACAGGTCAGCCGGACCGTGCCGCGGGCCTGCACCGCGGATTGCCCGGCGACCGCCTCGGCCTCCGCGAGGTCGGCGAGCAGGGTCACGCACCGTTCGTAGTAGGCCTGCCCGCTCTCCGTCAGGGACAGGCGTCGGGTGGTGCGATGGAGCAGCCGGGTTCCCAGGTGCTGCTCGAGGTCGGCGACCATCCGCGACAGCGACGACGTTGAAATCCCGAGCCGGTCCGCGGCCGCCACGAAGCTTCCAGCCTCGACGACGCGCACGAACGCTTCCATCGCGGAAAGTCGATCCATGGGACATTATCCCTTAAAACGGAATAATCATTTGCTTTGTCTGCTCTTTATCCCGAAGAAAGGCAGACGTACCGTTCGGTCCTCGGCTGCACGTCGCAGCCCCTGCCCTTCAAGGAGAACCGAAATGACCGACTCTCGCCCCGCCTACGCCGCCCTGCTGCTGCGCCTGTCGCTGGGAACGATGTTCATCGCCCACGCATTGCTCAAGCTCTTCGTCTTCACGCTGCCGGGCACCGCCCAGTTCTTCCAGTCGCTTGGCCTGCCGGGCGTGCTTGGGTACGTGACGTTCGCCGCCGAACTGGTCGGCGGCATCCTGCTGGTCCTGGGATACAGGACGCGCTGGGTTGCCGCGGCTCTGGTACCGATCATGCTCGGTGCAACGTGGGCGCACGCCGGTAATGGCTGGGTGTTTTCCGGGCCGAATGGCGGCTGGGAGTACCCCGCGTTCTGGACGGTGACGCTGTTCGTCCAGGCGCTGCTCGGCGACGGCGCCTACGCGCTGCGCCTCGGCGGTGCCGAGCGCAAATCCGGGCTGCAGACCGCCTGATCCCTTTCAATGCCATCCGAGACAGGAATCGAACGATGAAGCTCTACTACGCACCGGGCACGTGCTCGCTGTCGCCCCATATCGTGGCCCGCGAGGCGGGATTGCCCCTGACGCTGGTCCGCGTGGACAACAAGAACAAGAAGACGGAGACCGGCGAGGATTACCTCGCCATCAATCCGAAAGGCTATGTGCCGCTGCTCGAACTCGACAATGGGACCCGGCTGTCCGAGGGACCGGCGATCGTGCAGTACCTCGCCGACCTCGCGCCCGCCGCCAGGCTGGCGCCGGCCAACGGCACCCTCGAGCGCTACCAGCTGCAGGAGTGGCTCAACTTCATCACGTCGGAGATTCACAAGCAGTTCTCGCCGCTGTTCGACCCGACGATGCCCGACGAAGCGAAGGAGAAGTTCCGCAACAAGCTGGCCACGCGCTTCGACTGGGTCGTCGAGCAACTGAAGGGCCGCGACTACCTGATGGGCTCGTTCACGGTGGCCGACGCCTACCTCTTCGTCGTGCTGGGCTGGACGAAGTTCACCGGCCCGGATCTCGCGCGCTGGCCGGTCCTGCAGCAGTATGTCCAGCGCGTCGCCGCGCGGCCGCACGTTCAGGAAGCGCTGAAGGCGGAAGGCCTGCTGAAGTAGTTGATGAAGCAAGGGGGCGGGCGCGATGCGTCCGCCCGCTCACCCTCGATGGAAACCATGAACGTCTCGCTGCCCACCGTATTCATTTCCCATGGCTCGCCAATGCACGCGGTCGAGGCCGGCCGCGCGGGGGATGCGTGGTCCGCACTCGGCCGCCGACTGGAAAGACCCAAGGCCGTGCTCGTCGCTTCGGCGCACTGGGAAACCGAGCTGCCGATGCTGGGCACGTCGCGCCAGCCGGAGACGATTCACGACTTCGGCGGTTTCCCTCCCGCGCTGTATCGCATCCGCTACGCGGCGCCCGGTGCGCCCGAGATGGCCGCGCGCGCCGCGGAGCTGCTGAAGAACGCGGGAGTGACCGCAAGTTCGAACGGCTGCCGCGGACTGGACCACGGAGCGTGGGTGCCGCTGCTGAAGCTCTTCCCGCAGGCCGACGTTCCCGTTTCGCAGATCTCGATCCAGCCGTCGCTCGACGCCGCGCACCATCTTCGCGTCGGCGAGGCCCTCGCGCCGCTCGTTGACGATGGCGTACTGGTACTGGCCTCCGGCCACATGACGCACAACCTGCGCGAGTGGATCGCCGAGGCGCGACAGCGCGGGTCGATGTCGGTCCATGAAAGCGAACCGGAGACCTACGTCCGCGAGTTCACCGGATGGGTCGACGACGCGCTCCAGCGCGACGACCGTGCTTCGCTGGCACGCTGGGCCGAGCGCGCGCCGCATGCGTTGCGAGCGCATCCCACCCCTGAACATTTCCTGCCATTGATGATCGCGGTGGGCGCTGCCGGCATCGCTCCGCGCGTGGAGCACATCGACGCCGGCGTCGACAGCGGCGTGCTGGCGATGGATGCCTACCTGTTCTGGCCGCGCAAGTCCGAGAGTAAGACGTCGCGGTAAGCGTCACGCCGCGCTGCGCAGCGGCGGGATCTCGTAGAGCCGCCCGTCGCCGATCGCAACCACGCGATCGCCGTCCTCGCGGGCGATGCGCGCGCCGCCCGTGAAACTCCCGAACGCGGGCAACACCGTGAGGCCTTCGCGGATCCAGAAGCAAGGCAGCCGCACGCCGTCGTCCGCGCGCCCGCTGATCCGCACGGCGGGGTGCAGATGCCCGGCGAGCGCGTGGGCGCCAGGCACGAACCGGGGGTGGTGACAGAAGGCGAGCCCGTCGACGCGCCACGGCTCCTGCTCGACCCGGATGCCGAGATCCATCGGCGGCGCGCCGGCCCTGCGGTCGTGGTTTCCTTCGATGAGCACGAGGTCCAGCGTCGGGTTCGACCGCCGCCAGGCGCGCAGCGCCGACAGGGTCGCCTCCGAGTGCGCTTCGGCCGCATGGAACAGATCGCCGAGGAACACCAGCGTCGTGGGCCGCGTGCCCGCGATCGCCGCGTCGAGGCAGGCGAGCGTTTCGAGGGTCGTGCCATGCGGAACCGGGACGCCGCGCGCGCGAAAGGTCGCGGCCTTGCCGAAGTGCGCGTCGGCCACGATCAGCCAGTTCCGCGCATGCCAGAGTGCTGCACGCGAAGCCAGCAGCGTCAGCGACTCGTCGCCCAGCCGGACCTCCACCTTCGATCTCACAGCTCGGTGACGGTGTAGCCGCGTGCCTTCAGCATCTCGACGAGGCCGCGGGGGCCCACGAGGTGCAGCGAGCCGACCGCGAACAGATACTTCCTGCCGTCGGCCATCAGCGTCTCGATTCGCCGGACCATGGCGTCATGGCGGCCCAGCAGGATGGTGTCGATGGTGAAGCGCGCCCCGACCGAGGTCTGCGTGCGCATTTCGCCGAGCAGGCGCTCGAGCGCGGGCCGGTCGGCCATCTCCCACGCCTGCACGATCCGGTTGATCTCGCGCCGCGCCGCGTTGGTCTCCACGGCCTTGAGGGCATCTTCAAGGTACGCAAGCTGCGTCGCCCACGGCGCGTTCTCGAAGAGGGAAAACTGCTGCTCGATTCCTTCGAGCTCGAGGATCGGCTTGTTCCCGGCCTGCGCCATGCGGATCACGTACGCCTCGGCCGCCAGGCCGGGAACGTAGCCGGCCTGCGCTGCTTCGAACAGCGTCAGCACGGTGCCCAGCATCCAGGGCTTCATGCGCATCATCGGCGCCCGATCGAGTTGATTGCGCGCGAGCACGCCATCCACGCGCTTCAGGAGTTCGGGGGACAGGCGCTTGTCGAGTCCCTCCTCGCCGGTCGGATACATCGCGAACTTCTGCGTCGCGTTGATCGCGCGCGCGGTGTCGGTGATGTCCGCTTCGAGCACGAGGGCGTCGAAGGTCGACATTCGCGACAGCCGCGAAGCGGGCAGCGGATAGAACTCGGGGCGCCCGACGTGGATCGTCCCGAACAGCAGCGACGCCTGCGTCCCCTTGCGCACCTCGAACAGGAATCCCCGGCGGTCGTTCTGCGCGTGAGCGTTGCCCAGCACGGCAAGCGCGACCAGCGCGAAGAGCAGCGACGCGAGGGCGTGCGCTGTGGCGCGGCAGGCAACGACGGGACGGATCACGGGCGCGAGGGGTAACGCTGAAGACCTGGCGATTGTACGGAGCGCCCGGATCGGCATCCGTCCCGCGTACCGGGTGCGCCGAATGTCGCGCCGACCTCAGGCGGTGGCGGTGGGCTCGGGCAGTGGCGGCGGCACGTCGACGAGAGGCTTGATGTATCGCATCACCCCCGGGTCTTCCTCGTCGCGATGCGGGCCGTAGCCGCGCCGCTGCATCAGAAGGCCCATCTCGTCGTTCTCGCGCAGCACCAGTCCGATGAGTTGCGTCAGCCCACGGGCGCGGGCCGTGTCTTCGAGCGCCTGCATCAGCACGTGCCCGAGGCCGCGCCCCTGCCACGCATCCTCGACGATCACGCCGAACTCGGCCGATGCGCCGTCCGGGTTGCGCGTGTAGCGTGAAATGCCGCGGATCTCTTCGTGCTCGCCGCTGGCGTCGATGGCCACGAAAGCCATTTCGCGGTCGTAGTCGATCTGCGTGTAACGCACGAGGCGCTCGACGGTGAGCTCGCGCACCGGGGCGTGGAAGCGCAGGTACGAGGTCCGTGCCGACAGCCGGCCGATCAGGCGCTTCTCCGCCTCGGCGTCCTCCGGCCGGATCGCGCGCAGGATCAGCGGCTCACCACCCTTCAGAGTGACCTTGCGCGTGAGGCCGCGCGGATAAGGATGAATCGCCAGGTGCGAGAAGGTGGCGTCGGCCACCAGCGGCCCGTTCGTCACCACCACGCGCGCGTCGAGCGCGATGACACCATGCTCGTCGGCGAGCAGCGGGTTGATGTCGAGCTCGGCCACGGCCGGGATCTCGCAGGCAAGCTCGGACACGCGAAGCAGCACCTCAATCACCTTCTCGACATCGACGGCCGGGGCACCGCGGAAGGCATCGAGCATCCGCGCCACCCGCGTCCTGGAAATCAGGTCACGTGCAAGGAAGGCATTCAGCGGCGGGATCGCCACGGCCGAGTCGCGGAATACTTCGACCGCGACGCCGCCCATGCCGAAACTGATGACCGGCCCGAAGGTCGGATCGCGGGCGAGGCCGACGATCAGTTCGCGGCCGTGCGGGCGCACGACCATCTTCTGCACGAGGACGCCGAGGAACCGCGCCTGCGGCGCCCGCTCGACCAGCCGGTTCGCGATGTCCTCGAAGCCGCGCTCCACTTCGTCGACGTTCGCCAGCCCGAGCAGGACGCCGCCGACGTCGCTCTTGTGGGTGATGCCGTCGGCGCGCACCTTCAGGACGACCGGAAAGCCGAGCTGGAGGGCGGCCTGCCTCGCCTCCATCGCGCTGCGCGCAAACAGCCCGACGGCGGTCTCGATACCGAACGACGCGAGCAATGCCTTGCTGTCCTGCTCGTCGAGCGTGTGCCGGCCGCCGGCGCGCGCGCCATCGATGATCCGGCGCGCAGCGTTGATGTCGAACTTGAGTTCGTCGATGCGCGGCGGCGGGACCTGCAGGCGCAGTTCCCGGTTGCGAACGAACTGCGCGAGGTGACCGAACGCCTCGACGCCGCGCTCGGGCGTCGACATCGCGGGCAGCGACGCGGCCTTGAACACGGCGCGGCCGCGTGCGGCGTCCTTCTCGCCCAGCCAGGCGGAGACCACCGGCTTCTCGGACCCCGCGGCGATCGGCAGCAACGCCTCGGCGGCGCGCTCCCCGGAAGTCCGTGGCGTGGGCGCAAACAGCAGCAGCACACCGTCGTTGGAACGGTCTTCGATGAGCAGCTTCAGCGCGGCGGCGAAGCGCAATCCGTCCGCGTCCGCGAGCACGTCCACCGGGTTGACATGCGACCACCCCGGCGGCAGCGCCTGATCGAGGGCGGCGCGGGTCGCGTCCGACAGAGGCGCCAGCACGACGTTGTTCTCCTCGACGGCATCAGCGGCGAGCGCACCGGGACCACCGCCGTTCGACAGGATGGCCAGCCGATTGCCGCGCGGCAGCCGTCCGTTGGCCAGGGTCTCGGCCGCGGCGAAAAGGTGTCCGATCTTCGGCACGCGAATCGCGCCGGCCCGGCGCAGCGCGGCATCGAAGACAGCATCGTTGCCGACCAGCGCACCGGTGTGGCTCATCGCCGTGCGCCCGCCGGTGGCATAGCGGCCGGCTTTCAGCACGATGATCGGCTTGACGCTCGCGGCCGCACGCACGCTCGACAGGAAGCCGCGCGCGTCGTGGATGCCTTCGACGTAAAGCAGGATCGAGCGGGTCAACGTGTCCCCGGCCAGGAAGTCGAGGATCTCGGCGATGCCGACATCGGACTCGGTCCCGGTGGCCAGCACCGAGGAGAAACCGAAACCCGCGGTCCACGCGTAATCGAGGAGCGCCGTGGTCACCGCGCCCGATTGCGACACGAGGGCGATGCCGCCAGGCCGGGCCATCGTGCGCGCCCAACTGGCATTGAGCCCGATGTCCGGCCGCATCAGTCCCAGGCAGTTGGGACCAAGCAGGCGCACCTTTCCCTTGCGGGCCCGTTGCACGACTTCCTGCTCGATCTTGCGCACGTCCGGACCCTGGTCGCACAGACCGGGGGACAGCACCAGCATCGTCGGAATGCCACGCGCGGCGGCGTCATCGACGATACCCGGCACGTGACGCGCCGCCGTCACGACGATGGCAAGGTCGACCTTCTGCGGAAGCGCCCGCAACGACGGAAGGCATGGCCGGCCGTCGATGGCTCGGTGCTTCGGGTTGACCGCGAACACCTCGCCCGAGAATCCGGCGGACATCACGTTGGCCATCACGAAGCGTCCGAACGAATCCGGGCGATGGCTGGCGCCGACGACCGCGATGGAGCGCGGCGCCATGGCCGGGCGCAGATAGTGGACGGCGTCGAGACTCATCGTTCAGCCTGGCCCGCCTGCGGGCGAGTGCAGTTGTTCTTCATGGCAGCGATGGATGACGCGAAATGTCGCAATGCAACAACTTTCACACCATATCAGATTCGCCGGCGCCTTAAACGCTGCCGATCGCAACCCGGCCGTCCCTTGCCGTTGACCCGCATCAACCGCCCCCCGTCGCAGGCTTCTTAGCCTTCCTGTTGGGGAAGGCTGCAAATAGCTGCAATGGAGAGGCGCATGGTGTCGCCGCTGTCCGACAGGGATCTCGAGTCGTTGAGCGCCGCGCTCAGACAGCGGCGTGCGCAGGTGGGCACCGATGTCCAGGACCGGCTGCATCGGGACGGATTGCTGACGCATGACGATGCCGCGCTGCCGAACCGCCGGGAAGAGACCGACGACGACGCCGCCGCCGACACGGCGGCCCGCATGGACATCGCTGCGGTCGCCCGCGAGGCCGAAGAACTGGCCAGCCTTGAAAGTGCCCTTCGGCGCCTGTCCGAGGGCGAGTACGGTGTCTGCACCGAATGCGGAGAGACGATCGCACGCGAACGCCTGTTCGCGAACCCGGCGGCCACCCGGTGCGCCGAATGCCAGCAGTTCGTCGAGCGCACGGCGCGAGTCGCTCGCGTCACCCGAAGCTGACGGGCGACTCCGCCCTCCCGGGCCGATTCCCCGTTCGCAGTCCGTGCGAAATGCCGGTTGGCAATGCCAAACGCGGATTCCGGCGCGCTGACTTTTCCCGTGGTCCCTTGACCGTCTTGTTGCGTCGGGGCCACGCCCAGCCCGGTTTTCGTTGCTCACCGTCAACGCGCGCGTACCCGGGGACCGGTCTTCGGGTCCGAAGCTAGCTTGAAAGCGCCGTTGGTCGTTTGGTTACCCGTAAGGGACATGGCCACCCTTGACGACTTGAACGAGCAAAGGGAACACCATGAAACGCATAGTCACCGCCAGCATCCTCGCCGCCTCGCTTGCCTCGGGCGCCGCGTTCGCACAGGTCGGCCCGTACGTCGGAGCCTCGCTCGGCGGCTCGCAATACTCGATTCCGGACGTCGAGGGCATCGATATCTGCGCGTTCGCCTCCTGCGACAAGAGCGATTTCGGGTTCAAGGTGTTCGGCGGTTACATGTTCACACCGTACATCGGCGCCGAGCTTCAGTATTCGAATTACGGCAAGGCAAAGGCCAGCGTCCCGGGCGCGAGCCTCGAAGTGGAATCGTCGGGTATCGGGGGCTTCCTCATCGCGCAATATCCGATCGACAGTTTCCGCATCTTCGGGAAGGTCGGATTTGCGTACGTCGACAGTAAAGTGTCCGGCACGATCTCGGGCTTCGGATCCGATTCGGAGTCGGATACGGCCACGAACTTTGCGTGGGGCATCGGCGCCACGTACATGGTCAACAAGAACGTCGGCGTGCGTTTCGAGTACGAACAGGCGAAATGGGAAATCCAGGACACCAGCGACACCGTGGGCATGTGGTCGATCGGCGTGCAGTATCACTTCTGATCGCGCAAAGCAGTGTTCGCAAACGGCCCTTCGGGGCCGTTTGTTTTTTGCGGTGAGCGAGAATCCGCCGGATGAACCCGGCGTCCCTCTTCGCGGTGTGCGTCCTCATCTGGGGCACCACCTGGTACGCGATCACGCTGCAACTGGCCTCCACATCGCCCGCGGTCGGCGTGGCCATGCGGTTCTCCCTCGCGGCGGCCCTGATCGCGGCCTGGTGCATCGCGCGGGGCCATTCGCTGCGGCTGCCTCGTTCCGCTCACGCGTGGCTGGCGCTGATGGGAGGCCTCAACTTCTTCGTCAGCTATCTCTTCGTCTACTACGCCGAACAGCGCATCGTGTCGGGACTCGTCGCCGTCGGGTATTCGGCCATGCCGCTCGTGAACATGGCGATGATGCGGGTGTTCTTCGGCACGCCGATGTCGAGCCGGGTCGGCATCGGCGGACTGCTCGCCGTCGGCGGAATCGGGCTCATCTTCTGGCCGGAGTTCACGCGACTGGCCGGCGGCACGCCGTTGATGGCCGGTGCGCTGCTCACCGCATGTGCCGTGCTGACCAGCAGCCTGGCGAACATGGTCGTCGCCCGCAACCAGGCCGCGGGCCTCGACGGCTGGCCGGCCCTGGCCTGTGCGATGGCGTATGGGGCGCTGGGTACCTGGCTCTTCGTGGCCATCGGCGGCCAGGCCGTGCAGGTGGACTGGAGCTGGCCCTTCGTCGCCTCGATGTTCTATCTGGCCGCGCTGGGTTCGGCCCTTGCCTTCGGTGCCTATTTCGCCCTCCTGCGCCAGGTCGGACCTGCGCGTTCCGCGTACGTCGGCGTCATGTCGACCATCGTCGCCCTGCTCGTATCCGCCACGCTCGAGGGCTACGACTGGAAGATCGCCACGGTCGTTGGCATCGCGCTTGCGGTTGCCGGAAACGTTGTGGCCCTCCCCGGGTCCGTAAACTCACGCGCATGAAAGTCAAGGGCATCCATTACCGCTCGCTCTGGCCGACGGCCGATGGTGCGGTCGAGATCATCGATCAGCGCGTGTTGCCGCACGCCTTCGCCACCCGCACCCTGCGCTCGTCGGACGACGTGATCGAAGCGATCTGCACGATGGCGGTTCGCGGCGCGCCGCTCATCGGAGTGGCCGGCGCGTACGGGCTCGCACTGGCGATGCGTCGTGATCCCAACGATGACCAACTTGCGGACGCCCACGGTCGCCTCAACGCGTCGCGTCCCACCGCGGTCAACCTGCGCTGGGCGCTTGACCGCATGCGCGCCGTGCTGGCGCCGCTTGCGCCCCCGCAGCGGGCGGCCGCGGCGTGGCGCGAAGCCGCACGCATTGCTGACGAGGACGTCGAACTGAATCGCGCGATCGGTCGCCACGGGGCCACTCTCATCGAGCGCATCCACGCCCGCACGGGGAACGTCGTCAATGTCCTGACCCACTGCAACGCCGGCTGGATCGCGACCGTCGATTTCGGCACGGCACTGTCCGCCATCTACCAGGCGCATGACGCCGGGACTCCGGTTCACGTATGGGTGGACGAAACGCGGCCGCGCAGCCAGGGACTCCTGACGGCGTGGGAACTGGCCGCGCACGGCGTGCCGCATACCCTGATCGTCGACAACGCGGGCGGTCACCTGATGCAGCACGGCCGCGTGGACCTTGTGATCGTGGGCGCGGACCGCGTCAGCGCGAAGGGCGACGTCGCGAACAAGATCGGCACCTACCTCAAGGCGCTGGCGGCACGCGACAACGGCGTTCCCTTCTACGCCGCCGTTCCTTCACCGACGATCGACTGGAGCATCGACGACGGACTCTCGCAGATCCCGATCGAGGAGCGCAGCGGTGACGAAGTGCGGGAAGTGACCGGCCTTGGCGAGGGCAACCGCCGCGCAACGGTGCGCATCGCCGACGGTTCCACGCCAGTGGGCAACCCGGCGTTCGACGTCACGCCGGCGCGGCTCGTGACCGGGATCGTCACCGAACGCGGCGTCGTCGTCCCCGGAGAGCTGGGGTCGCTGTTTCCCGAGCAGCGACGCGCGGCATGAACGAACGGCCGGACGACAGCATCGCGCTGCGCGAAGAGGTGATCGCGACCGCACGCGCAATGAACGCGAGCGGGATCAACGTCAACAAGTCGGGCAATGTTTCCGTGCGATGCCGCCGCGGACCCCGATCGGGCTACCTCCTCACGCCGACGGGCGTCCCGTACGACCGCCTTGCTCCCGATGACATCGTCTTCGTGGACGATCGGGGCCACGCAACAGGACGCTGCGAGCCGTCGTCCGAATGGCGCTTCCACGCCGCGATCTATCGCGACCGGGCCGACCTCGACGCGGTGGTCCACACCCACTCGTGCCACGCGACGGCCCTCGCGTGCCAGGGCCTGTCGATTCCGGCCTTTCACTACATGGTCGCCGTCGCCGGCGGTGCCGACATCCGCTGCGCCGAGTACGCGACGTTCGGCACACCGGCGCTCGCCGACGAGCGTCGTGGCCGCGCTGAAGGACCGGCGCGCCTGCCTGCTCGCGCATCACGGAGTCATCGCCTGCGGAGGGACGCTGGAGTCCGCCTTTTCACTGGCGGTCGAGGTCGAGAACCTGGCGCGCACCTACGTCGTGGTCCGCAGCCTCGGCGAACCCCGGTTGCTGCCGGCCGAGGAGATGGAACGGGTGGTGGAACGCTTCCAGTCCTACGGCCAGCCGCGCCGAAAGTCCTAGGTCGCCTCGTCCGATCGGAGGCTGGCGCCGCCGCGCCGTTTGGGTAATGTCACTTCCGGGTTCCTGGATAACGATCTGGACAGGATGGACCGGTGACTGCGGAAAGTGCGCCCAAGGCCTCGCGAGCAAGCGAGCGCTTCAGCGGCTCCATCAACGCCACGCTCTGGCCGACGCGCGCGTTCGCCGGCGGCGTCCGCTGGTTCGACGAACTCTACATCTGGACCGAAGGCGCTGCGGCAGGCACCACGCACCGGGCCAACATCCAGATGAACTCGCTGCGCGACGCCTTTCATTGGCTCGAGTACGACCTCGTCGAGCAGGTGGGCGTGACCATTTCCTTCGGGACGGTGGAACGGGCGCTCGACCCCCTGACGGCGTTGTTCGAGCGCAACGTCCTTCTGGCCCACCGGACTCACGTGATCTTCCGAGGGACGCCGCAGCGCCTGCGCTCGCGCTACCGACTGCGCGCCTTCGCCGACATGCTGCGGGGGCTGGGCTACCCGGTCGGATACCGCCTCTCCGCGCCGCGCGTCAGCATGGAACTCGCCGGTGTCGACCTCGTGCAGCCGACCTTCGCAAAGGTGCTCGCCGCGACCTCCCCAAGGGAGGAGGCGTGGCAGGACCTCGCCCTCGAAGTGCGGGCGCTGGGTCTGGACACGCGCACGACCATCGTCGGCGGGGTCGAAGTGCCGCAACAGGCCCGAATGGCGCGCGACGCCGGCTTCGAGTTGGGCCAGGGACGCGCCGTTCGTCAACCCTATCCACCGCCGTCGATCCCGGAGCCAGCACCGGCCGCTTCCTGACCGCCCTCATTTGCCGGACAATCGCGCTGCGGCGATTGCGCTGCGGCAGCGATGATGGCGAACAGCGAATACCGCCCGGAACTGGGCACCCACCAAGTTGAACTCGATCCCACCGTCGACTCGTTGAGCCGATTCGGCTCGCGCGTCCGTGCGCTCGTGTGGCCCACGCGTTCGCTGGTCGGCTCCCAGCGGTGGTTCGACGAGTTGTACGTGTGGACCGCCGACTTCGAGCCGGACCGTTCCCTGCGCTCGCAGATCCAGCTCGCCGCCATGGAGCATGCCTTCTCGATGCTGGAGCACGAGCGGGTGGAGCGCATCGCCGTCACCATTTCGTTCGGCTCCATCGAGCGGTCGCTCGAAAGCCTGGCCAAGACCCTCGAAACCCACCGCCTCACGGCGCACCGGCTGTCGGTCCTGCTGCGGGGAGCGATGGAAAGGCTGCGCTGGCCGTACCGGGTGCGCGAGTTCATCGACCTGATGCGCAGCTACCAGATCGCCGTCGGATACCGCTTCGGCGAACCCCGGCCCAGCATGGAGATGTCCGCCATCGACTTCGTCGCCCCGGACTTCGCCAAGATGCTGGCGCCGATCAGCGTCCGCGAGGAAACCTGGCAGGAGATGTCGCGCGAGGTCAACGCGCTCGGCCTCACCCGCGAGACCTTCGTACTGGCCGGAATCGAGCGGGAGGAGCAACTCAAGCTCGCCCGGGAGACCGGGTTCGTCCTCGGCCAGGGGCGGGCGTTGAAGAAGCCGTACTTTCCGCCGCGAGTTCTCCGCGCTCCCGGTAGTTAGCGGTCGCATACCGCTCGTACCGCGCAGGACGCCGTTCAGACCCTCCGGCTGGTCGAATTTGCCCTGTTCGGCGGCTCATATCGCCGGCTTAGGTATCCCGTCTAGTGGCTACGCTCCTCTCCGTAGTATTCGACCGCCCGCGACCACGGGCCAACGTTTTCCTCAGGGGAAAATTCGTCGAAATGAAGCACTCGACTTCGCCTCGCCTCCGCCGCGATGGTGCTGGCCTCGACGATGCCGCTGACCGCGCAGGCCGAGTCCACGTTCAACACCGGCAACACCGCGAACCTGTCGACGCAGGCCCGGGTCAACTTCCAGATCACAATCCCGAAGTTCGTCTCGCTCCGGGTCGGCACCGCCGGCGCCACGGTCGACACGATCGCCTTCAGCCCGCTGGCCGCCGATGTCGGCAACAACGTATCCCAGGCCGGGACTGGCGGCGACCTCACCAACGGTAAGGTGACCGTGCGCGTGGCCGGCAACAACGGTGACATCACGCTCGCCGCGACCGCTGGTGCCACCCTGCTCAGCGGGACCGACACCATTCCCTGGACCCAGATCACGGTAACGCCGGCCGGCGGTGCGCCCGCGCACCCGGCGGTCAACGGCGGCAACGTCACGCTGACGGCCACGAACAAGGTCGTGAACATCGCGGCCGGCGACTGGACCTATGCCTACGCGAACGCCAGCGTCGTAGCGGCCGGGACGTACACCGGGCAGGTCACGTACACAGCGACCGTGCCGTAAGCACACATCGCGGCGGGGCGCCGGGGCAGCCGCGGCGCCTTGTTCGAATCGGCGGGGGGACGGCATGCGATCAACACTAGGCAATCCAGGCGCGCTGGCGGTCGCCGGCGCGCTGCTGCTTTACAGCACGGGCTCCGGCGCGTTCACGGTCAACATCAGCGCCGCCAGCCCGCGGACGATCTATCTGCAGGTCGGCGTCGGCACGTTCAACGGTCTCTTGAGTTCCGGCGGCTCGCCGGGCACCAACCCCACTATCAACGTCGTGTCGGTTACGGTTCCGGCCGCCCAGGTCGGCAGCGGAGCGGCGCAGACGATGACGACCAACAGCACGGCCTCGCGCAGCTTTTACGACAATTTCGTCTTCTGCAACGCGCCCGCGCAGTTGTACATCGGCGGCTTCTACCGGCGCACCAACAGCGGCAGCGCGCCGGACGCCTCGCTGACGGCAACGGCGCCAGCGAACCTCGTGAACGCCTCCGGCGACACCATTCCGTTCTCGCAGATCCAGTGGACGAGTTCCGGCATTGGCGACAGCGGCACGCAGGTGTTCCCGGCCGGCGCCTTCACGGGCGGCACACAGCCGATCGGCACGATCCAGCGCAACCAGTGGGCGGAGAGCTGCCACACGTTCTCCTATCGCAATCAGGCGATCGTGCCAGCGGGCACCTACACGGGGACCGTCACGTACACCCTGAGCGCACCATGAACCGCGCGGCCATCCTGCTGCTGCTCGCGCTAGTCGCCGACGTCGGCGCCGCGACCTTCCGCGTCGACGACAGCGGCAGCGTGCCTCTCGAATCGTCGACCCTGATGCGGTGGCGCCAGGTCGCGCCATCGCGACAGACCGACAACACGATGGAGGGGCTGGTCAACGTGCAGGTGCGCCTGAACCTCGCGCCGTGGCTCGGGCGGCAGGCGCGCCTGTTCCTCGTGCTGCCCGAGCAGCCGCTCGGCCCGATGCGCGCCGCCTGGACCACGCAAGGGCGGCTGCTGCCCGGCCAGCTCGTCGCCGGGCGGCGTGCGCTCGTCTACTCGGGCGTCATCACGATGCCGCGGCTGGAGGAAGTGCTGCTGCTGAAGCTCGAAACGGACGGCACGCAGCTCGGCAACAGCCACCGGGTCAACTTCCACTTCGAAATCGACGTCGACTGACATGGGCAACCGTCTTTCCTTCCTTCCAATGGGCATCTGCCTGCTCGGCCTCCTGCCGGCGGGGAGCGCGCCCGCACAGGGCTTCGCCGCGATGGCGTCGCCGCCGCGATTCGAACTCCGCATGAAGCCCGGTCAGGCCACGCGCGAGATCGTCGAGATCACCAATGCGGACAGCGCGGTCGGGCGCTACCGCGTCAAGACCGCCGACTGGTCGCTCGGCGCCGACGCGTCCGTCACGTTTCATGACGACCTGCGTGCCGGCAGTTGCCGCCCGTGGGTCGCGATCGAGCGCGGGCAGGTCCAGGTGCCGCCGGCGGGGCGCCAGCGCTATCGGTTCGAGATCAACGTGCCGCCCGACGCTCCCGCTGGCGAGTGCCGGTTCGCGTTGATGATCGAAGGGGAGGACCCGGTCAAGGCGCAGGCGTCCGGACTTTCGATCCCTGTGACCGGCCGGCTCGGAGTGATCGTCTACGTCGCCGTCGGCGACGCGCGGCCGCAACTGGAGATCGTCGAGCCGACCACGGTCGACGTGAACGGCCAGCGCGTGCCCGCGCTGCGCGTGCGCAACATCGGCAACGCGCACGGACGCCTGAGCGGTTTCCTGTCGGGAACCGACGCCAGGGGGCGAGAGTTCGAGTTCACCCCGTCTTCGTTTCCGATCCTTCCCGGCGAAACGCGAACGATTGCGCTGGCGCCTGCCGCGGTGCGCGAGGATGGAGCGGGCGTGGCGTTCCCGATCACCGTGCGCGGCCAGGTCGAGTGGGACAACGGCCGCGTCGATCTCAACCGACGGTTCGACTGAGGCGGTGCCAGCCTTTCGGCTCGCCGCTCGCCTGCTGCTGCTCGCCGCGGTCGCTCTGCCGGCCCTGGCGGGAGCACAACCGTCCACGGCGGGTAGCAGCGGTGGCACTAGACCGGAGGCCGGGCAGAACGGTGGCGCAAGGCCAAACGGCAAACGCAACGGGCCGCCCGAAGCCGATCCTCCGCCCTACGAGGACCGGCTAATCGCCGACGGCCAACTGCCGCCGGACATCCATGACGAAATGGCCGGCCTGCGCAGCGGGGCCGGCTGGCCGCGAGCGCTACGGGCTGAGCTGTTTGCAACGCGTCTGGACAGCAACAGCCGATCGGTCACGGAGAACGGCGTCGCCCTGGGCGGCTATCTCGCGACTCCAGCGCACGGTTTCTTCACGCTCGACGGAACGTTTCAGAACGAAGGAGGGACGGCGGTCCTATGGCAGCGCGACGTCCCTTTCGACGGCGGCTTGCGCGCCACCAATGGTCTAGGCATGGTCAATACGACCGCTGTCCACCTGGCCTGGACGCAGCCGCGCTTCGTGCTGCCGAGCGCACCGCTGCTCGGCGCCAGCACGGAGTGGCGGACATCCGAAGGCGCCCTTCTGACCGCCGCCGCCGGTGAACCCGGCTACTTCTCCGGCATTCGCGTGCCACGCTTCGAGAGGTTGGGCGGCAACGTGACGACCGCCGGAGTCAACGGTGCGATCGGACCGGGCTGGACCGGGGCACTGCAGTGGATCGAAGCCCGCAACACGGAGCTGGTCGGCTTCTTTCAGCAACCTGGCTCGTTCGACTCGCGCACTGTCTTCGGGGCGACCGCCTGGGAGGGCCGCAACGCCCGCGTGCAGGGCAACGTGCTCAGCGGCTCTTCTTTCGGCGGCGACGAGCGGCACGGCGGCTGGGTAGATGCGAGCATCATCGACGGCCGCATGCTGCACGGCTTCGGAGCCTTTTACGTCGAGCCGGGCCTCTTCTGGGGCAACCAGGGCATCGCGAGCGACATGCAGGGGGCCTACTATCGGGGAAGCTACCGAACGCGGCAATGGCTGGTCGACGGCGGTGTGGACCTGATCAAACCGGTCACCGAAGGAAGGTCCAGCACCGCGTTCACGACCGGCAGCGCACGCTACCAGTTCAGTCGGGATCTCGGGGCAGGGGCCGGCATCAACTGGCTGCATTCGGACGATAACTCGTGGTCGGCGTATGCGTTCGCTGAACGCAACCATCCGTGGGGCATCGGTCGCCTGCAGCTCGACGCCGCCGAAAGCACGGGCAGGCGCGATCGGCAGCTGAAGTACGACCAGACATGGAACATGCCGGCGAGCACGCGGCTGTCGACGTCCGCGGCGGTCGGCCGGCTGAGCGACGTCACGGGGCAGAGCACCCGGCTTCGCCTGCAGGCCGTGGGCGGCGGCGACATCGCCGCGAACTTGAGCATCGACGGCAATGTCTCCTGGACGAACGGTAACGGCGATCAGGCCCCGGGAACGACGTACGCGAACGTTGGCCTGAGCTGGCGGTTGGCGCGCGACTTCCTGTTGACGATCGGGTATTACGAGAACCGGACCGACGGCGCTGTGCCGCTCGTGGTGACGTCACCGATCGCGCTGCCGCAGCCGACCGTCGAGAAGGTGAGTGACCGTGGCGTCTTCGTCACGTTGCGTTTCGACACACGCGCCGGGACGCCGACGATGGCGCTCGGCGGGCCGGCGACGGCTGGCATTGGTCGCATCACCGGCATAGTTTTCCTGGACGCAAACGACGACGGACGCTTCGAGGCCGGAGAGACCGGCGCCGCGAACGTCACCGTCCTGCTCGACGGACGCTTCTCCGCGCGCACGGATGGCCAGGGGCGCTTCGAGTTCCCGGCGGTGGTCGCGGGCCGCCATCACGTGACGGTTCTGCCCGACAACCTGCCGCTGCCGTGGACGACGGCCAATGAGACGCGCGATCTCGACCTGCCCGTGCGCGGGTCGGTTCATCTGGAGCTATCCGCGCGCCGACTCCGCTAGAACGGCCGGCGGGTCGCATGTCCGGCGCCGAGCACATGGCGATGGGGAACTGCCGCACCGCGCGGGGCGCATGAATCGCTCGCGCTCCTTCACCTGCGCGTTGACCCGACTCGAGAGCCGGCCGCCAGAAGGTGCAAGTGCGGTGCCCCTCGACGGTCAGCGCCGCGGCACGCGCTCGATGCTGCCCTCCACCTTGGCCACGCCCGTGCCCGAGTGCTCCCACATCAGGCAGTAGCCATCGGACTTCTTTGCCTGGAAGGTGGAGTCCGCTTCACGAACCGCCGAGCGCTTCACCGGAAACGCGATCTCATTGCCCCGGTGGTAATGGATGTTGAAGTCGACCGGTACGGAAGACCGGAAGCGATAGCGGACTCGACTCGCCCGCCGCGATCGTCAGGCAGCGTTCGTCGAACGACTTTCCGGCCAAAGTGAACGAGTACGGCCCCGCGTCGTCGGAAGCCAAGGCGGGCGCACCGACGAGAGCCAGCAGGAAGGCAGCGATCTTCATTGCAGGCGATCGTACTGCCCGGACGACGAAGCGCCCCACCCGCGATCTGCCGAACCAATTCATCGTACGATTCTCTAACCGCTCAGGCAGTGGCACGCAACGATGGGTACAAGGAGACCTCATGCTGCACCGACTCATACCGGCCGCCCTGGCCCTCTTCCTGGTCGCGTGCGCGAGCCCGCAATCGCTGAAGCCCGGCACGCCGATCGCGGAAGCCCGGTCCGCGCTTGGCCGGCCCACCGCAGAGGTCAAGCTGCCGGACGGCGGCTCGCGCCTGCAGTACTCCGGCCAGCCGAACAACCAGTCGGTCTGGAACGTCGACTTCGACGCCCAGGGCCGCCTGCGAAGCGCCGAAGAGATGATGACCGACGCGGCCTTCCTGCGGGTGCAAGCCGGCAAGGACACGCAGGCGGATGTGCTGCGGGATTTCGGCGCGCCGGCGGAGGTGTTCCACTATCGGCTGTCGAACGAAACCGCCTTCATGTACCGCTACTACACGCAGGGCAATTTCCACGCTGCGATGTTCATCTACTTCGACCCGGCCGGCGTGGTGAAGCGCACCGAGACCGGGCTCGATCCGTGGATGATCAAGAATGGCGGCGACCGCAACTAGCAGCCCTTCGCTCGCCTGCGCTCCCGGGCGCAACTAGGGAACCCCCTCGCGGGTTAGACCGAATTTCCTCGGCGGCACACTGGCCGGACAATCGCCGGCATGACCGATTGGCCCGGCTCGGCTTCGCCGCTCTCCCTGCAGGACAAGCTCGATCGCATCTCGCATGACCGCGACGTGCTGGCGCAGTTGCGCGACCTCGCCCGCCACGGTCTGCAGGACGGCGACCCGGTGCGTCACCGGGACAGCGGGGCCTTCGGACACGTGAGGATTCTTCGCGCAGCCCCGGTCCCCTGTTCGGTCGTCCAACTCGACGACGGCGGCCAGGTGCCGTTCGACCCCGGTTGGCGCGCGGCACGCGGGTACTGACGGCCGCGCCCTCTTCGCTGGCCGCTGACACGGGCCGCACCGGGTGGCACAATGAGGCGCAATGCTGCATGCCTCGGAGTTCTCACCGAAGATCCTGATCATCGACTCCCATGGCCAGCCGGTCCGCTGGGCGTTGATGCAGCGTGCTGCCCGTTATTACGCAGCGGGCAAGGTGTTGACCGAACTCGGCGACAACATCTTCGGCATGGTGGGCGGCATCCAGGAATCCACCGGGCACCGCTCCGAACTCGTCACCAGTTCGATCCTCATGATCCGCGGGCGACACCGCATCCCGCTGGGGCATGCACATGTCGGCCTGACCAAGCATCGCCTGTTCGTGCGCGACCGCCACGTCTGCGCTTACTGCGGCAGCCACTTCCACGAAGGCGAACTGACGGTCGAGCACATCCTTCCGGTGTCGCGCGGCGGCCGCCACGAATGGACGAACGTCGTCACCGCCTGCCGTTCCTGCAATACGCGCAAGGGCAACCGGCGGCCTGAAGAAGCGAACATGCCGCTGCTCTATGTGCCGTACGCGGTGTGCCGCAGCGAAGGTTTCATCCTCAGCAATCGCCGCATCCTCGCGGACCAGATGGCATTCCTGCAGGCCACGCTGCCGCGTCACTCCCGCTGGGCGTACGCGTAGCCGCAGCACGCGGCCTTCGGTTTGTCGAATAGTCGACAGCGGCACGGTCGACTTGTCCCCTCGTCGCCGACCGGCTTCATTCGTAACGTTCGTCTCACCTGATCCCCACTGGATCGGCCACGCAGCCAAAGGCGGTCGCGTGCAACCAGACCACGGAGATGAACATGACCATGAACCGAATCAGCGCCAGGCAACGCGGAATGATGGAAGTCGAACTGCGCCGGGCCACCGGCTACCGGGCCGTTGCGGCCATGGCGATCCTCGGCCTCGTCACGATGCTCGGGATCGAGGCCGCGCCCAACGGAAGCGCCGGCGCGCTCGGCCTGCACACCGAGTCCTACAGCTTCGAGGTACCGGCGAGCGTCGAGCAGGAATTCCGCACCGAAGCCATTGCCATGGCGCCCGCCACGGGCGTGTACGAAGAGCCGGAGCTGAAGGTCAACTACGAAGTGCACGGCTGAGCGCACGCACGGGAGCACGCCCATGAAGTTCCGATTCCTCGCGTGTGCCGTAGCGCAGACGGTTTGTCTCGCCGCGGCTCATGCGCAGGTCGTGGCCGACTCGGCCTGCGAGAAATACGCGGTCGATATCGCCGCCTTTGCCACCTGCGACAGCCCGACGCGCGTGGCGCGTGCCGAGACGGAGAACGAAGCGATTGCGCCCCGGGCCAAGCGCAACGCGACCGAGAAGCGTCAAGGAAAGAAACCGGACTCGAAGAAGGCGGACGCACCGCCGTCCGCCCTCGTCGGGCACTGATCGAGCCGAGCGTCAATGGCGGCGTGCCAGCAGGTCCGCGGCCCCGGCGATGGGCTCGCCGCGCACGTGACGGCCATGGTGGAACGCCACCTGGATCGCCGTCGGCCGCAGCAGGCACGCCACGTCGTCGGTGCCCTCCGGTTCGACGGCCCATACCGCCGCGCCGGAAACGCCGTCGAGTGCGGGGGTGTGGATCTCCAGGCCGTCGATGCGCGACGCCGTGCGCGCGTAGGCGTAGCGGCCGGCATCGAGTGCGCCGGTAAACACCACCACCGGCTTCATGTACACGCGACCGTCACTGCGTCGCGCGCCGGCCGCCGGATAGCCGGCGATCGCGTAGAGGGCGACCGGCTGCGGAGAGCCCACGCACCACTGCCGCAGCGGACAGGCGGTCCAGTTGAAACAGAGCCGCTCGCTGATCGACCGATCGGCGAACCAGAGCAGAGCGATGTCGTGGTGGGGATGCGAAACGACACGGACCCGGGTCGAGCGCAGCAGCATCAGGCGCTGATCGCGCGGGAGCGGGATGACGAGATCGCCGACGTTCGCCTGCTCGAAGATGTGCGCCGCCGTGAGCACGGCGTGGTGCGCACCGTCGGCGACGAGCGACGCCGTGGCGAGCGGTTCGAGGCGGCCGTCCACGAGGCGCGAGAGCGGCAACGCGCGACGCAGCAGCGCATCGCGGATGGCAGCGGCCCGCCCCGGCGCGACGTCGGCGCCGATGTGGAAGGGAATCGTGTCGACGGCCTGCCACGGCATGCGCAAACACTAGCGAACGCCGTGCCCGACGGATAGAGGCGGAACGGATGACCGGCTACGGCTTACCGGGCGCCGGCACGCCGATATCGACCACCCACTTCCAGCGGCCATCGGGCTGCTTCTTCCAGATCGAGACGTAGTACCCGGTGAGAGGCGGCTTGCCGGCAAGGGGGCCGTCGGGCACCGGGGTCCAGGTGAACGGACCCCAGCTGTAGGCCAGGTCCCCGCTCGCAGCGACCTCGGCCGCCTCGGGCTCCCACGCCGGGGTGGCGGCCGGCGGATCCTCGAACACGCGCCCGACGGCGTCGATGCCCTTCACCGGGCCCACGCCCGCGCGGAACATGATCGCCTGCGGGTCGGCGAACTCGGTGAACGCCGTGCGCGCGCCCTTGGCATGGGCCGCCGCCGCGAACGCGCGGTCAGCTGCGAGCACGTCGTCCACCGGTGCGGCATGGACCCAGGGAGCGACAGCCACCCACCCCACCGCCAGGAAGAACAAGGAAGTCCAGCGTCGCATGAGAACTCCAGATGTCCGGGGCCCCACGTTAGCGCTGCCGCACCGCCGGGGCATCGGAATGCGACGAAGCGAGCGGATCAAGGCGCGAGATGGCGCCCCTGACGGCCCGCTATGCGACGTCGACGCCCGCTGGAGGGCGTCGTGCTCGCGCCATCGCCCAGCGGGAGCCGACCCCGTGCGCCCGAGCGGCGGTAGTCGGCCACCAGGGTCCCGGTCGCCATCGCCGGGTCAACGCCCTTTTCGACCAACCAGCCGTGGAGCAACTCGTACAGCCGCTCCGCGGCGATCGCGTGCGTGCGCCCCGCAGCGGCGTGCAGCCAATCGGCAAGATCCATGAAGCGCGCGAACGGCGAGCCGCCGAGGAGGAGCGGGAGCGCGCCGGGAAAGCGGCCCGAGTTGGCGATGAGGTCCCAGTACCGCGCGAAACGGACGAGCCGTCGCATCGTCGCGGCGTCGATGGCGGAGGTCTCGAGCACCTCATAGGGCGGCTGCGGGCTGTAGCGCATGCCGTACTCGATGGTATGGCGCGCAATGGGAGCGCCGCGCAATCGCTTCAGGATGCCGACCTGGATTTCGTGCGGCCCGAGCGCAACCAGTCGGTCGAAGCCGGCCGCGAAGGACCCGACGTCTTCCCCCGGCAGCCCGGCGATCAGGTCGACGTGCAGGTGCGCGCGCGTGTTGGAGCGCAGCCAGGCGATGTTCGCCTGCGCTGCCTCGTTGTCCTGCCGTCGTGAAATCCGCCGCTGCGTCGCTTCGTCGAAGGACTGGATGCCGATCTCGAACTGCAGCGTGCCGGCCGGGAAACGGGCGATGAGCGCCTGCAGCGCGCCGGGCAGGTGATCCGGTATCAATTCGAAGTGCAGGAAGGGCGGCTCGTCGGGCCGGGCCTCGATCAGCCCGAGGAAGAACTCGAGGATGCGTGCCGACGTCGCGACCTTCAGGTTGAAGGTCCGATCGACGAACTTGAAGTGGCGTGCGCCGCGTCCGTACAGAAGGCGCAGTTCCGCGAGCAGCGGTTCGAGCGGAAACGGCCAGGCCGTCCGGTCGAGCGCGGACAGGCAGAACTCGCACTTGAAGGGACACCCGCGCGACGCTTCGACGTAGACGGTGCGGTGCGCCAGGTCGTCGTCGGTGTACTCGGCGTACGGCAGGACGAGCGTATCCAGCGGAGCCTGCTCGCCCGCATGGACTTTCATCAGCGGCCGGGGGCCGTCGAGCAGCGCCGCCGCGAGGCGCGCGAACGTGACGTCGGCCCAGCCGGTGATCACGTGATCGGCGAGGCGGCAGATCTCCTGCTGGTCCAGTTCGTGGCTGACTTCGGGGCCGCCGATGACGACGAGCACTTCCGGTGCACGGGCCTTCAACTGCCGGATGACTTCGGCGGTCTGAAGCACGTTCCAGATGTAGACCCCGAAACCCACGATCCGTGGCTGCTCGAGCAGCAAGGCATCGACGATGGTCGCCGCCGGCGTTCGCACCACGAACTCCCGGATCACGCTCGCCTCGCGCAGCGCCCCGAGGTTGGCGCGCAGGTAACGCAGCCCCAGCGCCGCGTGCGAGTAGCGCGAGTTGAGAGTGGACAGGACGATGCTTGCCATAGCGCAAGGAAGCATACCGACCGGGCGCCCTCACTCGGCGCGAGGTCAATGCCGCTTCCTCTGCGGGATCTAGACTGCAGTTGTCACGCGGTGCGGCGAGATGGAGCGATGCGCCTGACGTTCTTTGGAGCGGCCGGAGAAGTCACCGGGTCGTGTCTCCTGGTGGAGGCGGACGGCGCCCGGTTCCTGGTGGACTGCGGCATGTTCCAGGGAGGCCGCGAGACCGCCGCGCGAAACCGTGCCGCTTTCACGCGCGATCTCGGCCGGCTGGATTTCGTGCTGCTGACACACGCCCACGTAGACCACTGCGGGCTGCTGCCCCGGTTCGCAGCGCCGCGCGGACCCCAGATCTACTGCACCAAGCCCACCGCCGACCTCGTGCCTGTGATGCTGAAGGACAGCGCGCACGTGCAGGCGGTGGGGGCGCGAAGCGCGCCGTACCGAGGGCGCCGCGCCATCGCCGATACGCCGCTGTTCACGGCCGACGACGTCGACGCCCTCGCGCTGCGGCTCAACGGAGTCCCGTACGACGTCGAGTTCAAGCCCGCGCCCGGCGTCGCCGTGACGTTGCGCAGCGCCGGTCACATCGTCGGCGCGGCGTTCGCCGAGATCCGGCTGCGCGACGGCGGGCGCGACCGCAAGCTGGTGGTTTCGGGCGACATCGGCGAGGCCTCTCCGCTGGTCGTGCGTGACCGGGCACCTCTGGTCGACGCCGACGTTCTCGTGATGGAGTCGACGTACGGCGACCGGAACCACCGCTCTCTGGAGGAAACCGAGAACGAACTGGTCGACGTGATGCACGAGATCCTGCACGTGCGCAAAGGCAACGTGGTGGTTCCTGCCTTCGCGCTCGGGCGGACACAGGAGTTCCTGGTGCTGCTGTACCGCCTCACCGAGGCGGGACGGCTGCGCGTGCCACTGGTCTTCGTCGACTCGCCGCTGGCCGCCCAGGCCAGCGCGATCACGTTCCGCCACCTCGAGGCGCTCGACGAACTCGCCCACGCCTTCCACCAGGCCGAGCGCGCGCGCAAGCTGCCGTTCACGCTGCGCTTCACCGAAAGCGTCGACGACTCGATGTTCCTCAACTCGATCCGGCACGGTGCCGTGATCGTCGCGGCCAGCGGAATGTGCGAGGCGGGGCGTGTGCGCCATCACCTGCGGCACAACCTGCCGCGCCGCGAATCGGGCGTCGTGATCATCGGCTTTCAGGCGGCCGGCACACTGGGGCGCCGGCTGGTCGACGGCGCACGTGCGGTGCGCCTCTTCAACGATTCCGTCCCGGTCAACGCGAGCGTGCACACCATCGGCGGACTGTCCGCGCATGCGGGGCAGGACGGCTTGATGGGGTGGCTCGCGGGCGCCCGCCGCAAACCGAAGATGACCTTCGTGGTTCATGGCGAACCGGAAGCCGCGAATGCGCTGTCGGCGCGCATTGCACGGGAACTGCGGTGGCCCACGACAATTGCCGCGCCGCAGCCGTATGAAGTCTGACCAGAGCGCGAGCCCGACCGCGCTGACGGTCCGGCGGATCGCGATCGACACCTACCGCGAAAACGTTGCGTACCTGCACCGCCGCTGTCCGCTGTACCTGAGCGAAGGCTTCCAGGCACTGTCCAAGATCGAGGTGCGTGCCAACGGCCGCTCGATCCTCGCAACGCTCAACATCGTCGACGACGCCGGCATCGTCGCCGAGCAGGAGCTCGGGCTGTCCGAGGACGCGTTCGTGCAACTCGGCGCGGGCTCCGGTACGCCCGTCGCGGTCAACCATGCACCGCCGCCTGCGTCGACCTCCGCATGGCGGCGCAAGATCGAAGGCGAGCGCCTGACCCGCGCCGACTACAACGCGGTCATCGGCGACATCGCCGCGCACCGCTACAGCAAGATCGAGCTCGCCGCCTTCGTGGTCTCGACCGGTCACTTCGACCTCGACCGCGAGGAAGTGCTGTTCCTCACCGAGGCGATGGCCGCCGCCGGGCGCCGGCTCGACTGGCACGAGCGCCCCGTCGTCGACAAGCACAGCATCGGCGGCATTCCCGGCAATCGCACCTCGATGCTGGTCGTGCCCATCGTCGCCGCCCACGGCATGCTGATCCCGAAGACGTCGTCGCGCGCCATCACGTCGCCGGCCGGCACGGCGGACACCATGGAGTGCCTCGCGCACGTCGAGCTGTCCTTCGCGCGGATGGAGACCATCGTGCGAGAACTGCGCGGCTGCCTCGCGTGGGGCGCTTCAGCGGACCTGTCGCCGGCGGACGACGTGCTGATTTCGGTCGAGCGCCCGTTGTCGCTCGACTCGCCCGGGCAGATGGTGGCGTCGATCCTGTCGAAGAAGATCGCCGCCGGCTCGACCCATCTCGTGCTCGACATCCCGCTCGGACCGACCGCCAAGGTGCGGTCGATGCCCGCGGCCCAGCGGCTCAAGAAGCTCTTCGAGTTCGTCGCGGAGCGACTGCACCTGACGCTCGACGTCGTGATCACCGATGGCCGCCAGCCCGTCGGCGCCGGCATCGGTCCGGCGCTGGAGGCGCG
Source organism: uncultured beta proteobacterium (assembly GCA_963726405.1). GTDB lineage: Bacteria > Pseudomonadota > Gammaproteobacteria > Burkholderiales > Burkholderiaceae_F > JAOUJD01. Next base: position 335,916 of record CAVSCF010000005.1, read on the forward strand.
CGACGTGATGCGTGTATTGCGCGGCGATCCGGGCGCGCCCGCGGATCTGCGCCAGAAGGCTCTCCGGCTGGCCGGGCGGCTGCTCGAGTTCGACCTCGACGTGCGCGGCGGCGCGGGCTTTGGCGTGGCGCGCGACATCCTCGACTCGGGCCGCGCGCTGGCGAAGATGGAGGCGATCATCGAGGCCCAGGGACGCCGCGCCTTCGACCCCGAACGGCCCGGACTGGCGACGAAGACATTCGAAGCGACCGCGGACCGGGACGGCGTGGTGACGTCGATCGACAACCAGAGGCTGAGCCGGCTCGCACGCCTGACCGGCGCACCGAACATCCAGGGCGCCGGCGTCGACCTCTTCCGGAAACTCGGCGATCCGGTGGTCCGCGGCGAGCCGCTCTATCGCGTGCACGCCGAGTACGGTTCCAACCTCGCCTTCGCCCGTGACTGGGCTGCTTGCGGCAGCGGTTACACCATTGGCGAGCCGGCCGACATCGCGCGGGAGTTTTCGGAGTTCTGATGCTGCTTTACTTCGACGACGAGGCCGAGTTCGCTGGCCGGTTGGCGCAGGCGGCGGGCCTCGAGGCGAGGCGCGTGGTGCGGCATCACTTTCCGGACGGCGAGATCAAGCTGACGCTGCCCGCGTCGCTGCCGCCGTCGGTCGTCGTTCTGCGCTCGCTCCACTGCCCCAACGAGAAACTGATCGAGCTCGTGCTGCTCGCCGACACCGCCCGCACGCTCGGCGCACGCGAGCTGACGCTCGTTGCGCCGTACCTTGCCTACATGCGGCAGGACACCGCGTTCCACCCGGGCGAGACGGTCAGCCAGCCGATCCTCGGACGCCTGCTCGCCGAACGCTTCGACGCGGTCGTCACGGTCGATCCGCACTTGCACCGGGTCGCGAAGCTGGCCGACGCCGTGCCGGCGAGGCAGGCGATCGCGCTCTCGGCCGCGCCGCTGATCGGCGCCTTTTACGCCACCCGCGAACCGCGGCCGCTGCTGCTCGGCCCGGACGCCGAGTCCGAACAATGGGTGAAAGCCGCCGCGGGCACGTCGCTCGAATTCGCCATATGCACCAAGGAACGAACCGGCGACCGTGACGTCCGGATCGAGCTGCCGGCCACTCCGCTCGCAGGGCGCCACGTGGTGCTGCTCGACGACGTCGCCAGCACGGGCGGCACCCTGCGCCAGTGCGCGACGAAGGCATTGTCGGCCGGCGCCGCCCGGGTGGACGCGGCCGTCACGCACGCATTGCTGGACGCGACTTCGCTCGACCAATTGCGCGCCGCCGGCGTCCGCGAACTCGTCAGCACGGACACGGTCCCGCATTCGAGCAACCGCATTTCCGTGGCCCGGCTCATTGCCGGGGCGCTGAAATGAAAATCGCCCGGGGCCGCGAGGCGCCGGGCGATTCCTGAACCAGCCTCGGGGCCGAAGCCCCGCGCCGCTTACTTCAGGTGCTTGCTGACGTACTTGGTCAGCTCGAACATCGAAGCCTGGGCCTTGCCGAACAGCGCCTTCAGCTTGTCGTCGGCATTGATCATGCGACGGTTCACGGCGTCCTGAAGCTTGTTCTTCTTGATGTACGCCCAGATCTTGCTGGTCACTTCCGTACGCGGCATCGGCGTGGCACCGATGATGGCGGCGAGCGGGCCGCTCGGCGTCAGGGGCCTCATGAACGCGGCGTTCGGCTTGCGCTTGACCTTGACCTTGGCTGCCTTCTTGACGACCGCCTTTTTGACGGCCTTCTTGGCCGTCGCCTTCTTCACGGCCTTCTTGACGGCTTTCTTGACCGTCGCCTTCTTCACTGCCTTCTTCGCCGTCTTCTTCGCCGCTTTCTTCGTTGCCATCGACATTTCTCCTAGAGAGTTCGGGTGCCACAGCGACAGCGTTCTCGAATGAAAACTGCAGAGAGCGCTCTCGTTGCGTGGTCGCGATCCTAAGCCAATCGGAAGCAAATACAAGAGGGAAAAGGCGGTTTTTCAGAGGGAAATTGCGTGTTCGCAACGCGTTTTCCCTCTGAGGATCGGGCGTCGTGATGGAAAGCGCCCACGAAAGCTGCACAATATTTTGCGATTTTCCCTCTGTGGACACAACATGTTGTGCCTCCCGCCGATGTCACGAGCCGCCGGCGGCGCGCTCCAGGTCGGCGAGCATTCGCTCGATGCGCGGCCCGAGTCTTTCGGTCGTCACCTGTTCGCGGAAGCGCTCGACCATCAGCGGAAAGGCGAAGGGCGTGGGGCGCGCGAGCAGCCGGTAATGCACCGTCTGATCGCGCATCCGGGAGAGCGCCTCGCGCAGCCGCTCCAGCTCTAGCTCCTGTTCGAGCACCTCGCGTTCGGCCTGCGCGAGCAGCCTGTTGTCGGCGTCGTACTTGCGGAACACCTCGTAGAACAGGCTGGAACTTGCCTGCAGCTGCTTCACTGACTTCGGCGCCCCCGGGTAGCCCTGGAAGATCAGGCCGGCCACCCGCGCGACCTCGCGGAAGCGCCGCTGCGCCAGTTCGCCGGCATTCAGGCTGGCGAGGACGTCCTCGAGAAGGTTCTCCCCGGAAAGCAGCACGTCCCGCCGGCGCTGCCACGCGCCCATCCAGTCGATGTCGACCGGGGCCAGCAGCTCGAAGCCGTAGTCGTTGATCGCGATCGAGAACGTCGACGGCGTCCCCTGCCCGATCCGGTAGGCGAGCAGCGACGCCAGCCCCATGTGCACGTGTCGCCCGGCAAACGGGTAGACGAACAGATGACGCCCCTCGGGCGAGCGCATCGACTCCACCACGAGGGCCGCGCGCGTCGGAACGACGGACCAGCGCGACTGCAGTTCGATCAGCGGCCTGGCGAGCTGCATCTCCGGACCCTCGAAGCGCCCCGCCACCGCCTCCTCGAACTGGCGCAGGACCGCGTCGGCCATCTCGTTGGACAACGGCATCTTGCTGCCCATCCAGCGGGGCACGGCGCCGCTGCGTCGCCTGGCCGGCTGCACGTACACCGTCATTTCGTGCACGCGAACGAGTTCCAGCACGCGGCCGCCGAACAGGAAGGCGTCGCCCTTCCGCAGCCGGCTGATGAACGACTCCTCGATCGTTCCGACGTTGCGGCCGTTCATCATCTTCACGAGCATCGTCGCCTCGGCCACGATGGTGCCGATGGACATCCGGTGCCGCTGCGCGACACGCGGGTCCGGCACGCGATAGACGCCCGCCTCGTCGCCCACGACGCGGTGATACTCGGGGTACATCCGCAGGGCCTCGCCGCCGCGACCGACGAAGTCGAGCGACCAGTCCCACTCTTCGTCGGCCAGTTCGCGATAGCTCCACGTGTCACGGACCTCGGCCTTCAGCTCGTCGTCGGTGAATCCGGTGCCCAGAGCGATCGTCACGAGGTGCTGCACGAGGACATCGAGCGGCCGCTCGGGCGCCCGACGGGACTCGACGCGTCGTTCGGCGACCGCATGCTGGGCGGCCTTGGCCTCGACGAGCTCCAATGTGTTGGTCGGGACGAGCGTCACGCGCGACGGCCGACCCGGTGCGTGGCCACTCCGCCCGGCCCGCTGCAACAGGCGCGCCACGCCCTTCGGACTGCCGATCTGGAGCACCCGCTCGACGGGCAGGAAGTCGACGCCGAGGTCCAGGCTCGACGTGGCGACGACCGCCTTCAGCCGCCCGTCCTTCAATCCGAGTTCGACCCATTCGCGCACTTCCTTCGCCAGCGAACCGTGGTGCAGGGCGATCAGCCCGGCCCAGTCCGGACGCGCCTCCAGGAGCGACTGGTACCAGAGCTCCGACTGCGACCGCGTGTTGGTGAACACGAGGGTGGTCGATGCGCTCGCGATCTCGTCGATGACGGGCTCGAGCATCTTGATGCCGAGGTGCCCGGCCCACGGAAAGCGCCCGGGGTCCTCCGGCAGCAAGGTGTCCACGACGATCGTCTTGTCGATGCGGCCCTCGACCAGCACGCCATCGTCGCGGTTCAGCAGGACGTGCATCGCGTGATCGGTGTTTCCGAGCGTTGCGGACAGGCCCCATACCGGGAGCGCTATTCGCGCTCCCGGTTGGGGCCTTTGCCCCTCATTTGGCCCTCCACCCCCGGCCCCCTCCTCGAGGAGGGGGACTGCGGCGCTTGGCGCCGCGCGCTGGCGCGCGAAGGCGCGCAGGCGTGCGAGCGCGAGTTGCACCTGCACGCCGCGCTTGGTGCCGATGAGTTCGTGCCACTCGTCGACGACGACGAGCGCGATGTCGGAGAGCTGCGCGCGGCTGTCGGCGCGCGACAGCATCAGGCTCAGGCTTTCGGGCGTGGTGATCAGGACTTCCGGCAGCTTCTTCGCCTGCCTGGCGCGCTCGCCGGCCTCGGTGTCGCCCGTGCGAACGGCGACCGTCCAATCGAGGCCGAGGTCGGCGAGCGGCTCGGCCAGCGCGCGCGCCGTGTCGGCGGCAAGGGCCCGCATCGGCGTGAGCCACAGCAGGCGAAGCCCGCCGCCTCGCACCTCGCCCGCGAGTGCCCGGTTGAGCAGGGCGAACCACAGCGCGTAGGTCTTGCCGGAACCGGTCGTGGCATGGAGCAGTCCCGAGCGGCCGGCGGCGACGTGGCCCCAGACGGCGCGCTGGAAATCGAAGGGTTGCCAGCCGTGCGCAGCGAACCAGCCTTCGGCGCTCGGCAGCGCGAGTTGCCGGTGCATCGGTGAGCGCGTCGTCGGCGAGGTTTTCGCGTCGGCACGCTCCTCGGCGGCCGCGCGCTCGCGCTCGGCCCGCGCCTTCTTCGCGCGCAGCGCCCTTAACTGCGTTCCGACGTTGGGACCCGGCGGCAGGCCCCGGCGCTCCTCCGACACTTCGCGTCCTGTCCGGATGAAAAAGAAACGCCGCCCGGAGGCGGCGTCCCGTACATCAAAACCGAGCCTACTTGATATCGAGCGTCTTCATTGCCTTGGCGAGCGTGTCGACCGACTCCTGATGCTTGCCGGCCTTGTGAAGCGCCTCGCCGTCGGCGCGCTGCTTCTTCACTTCCGTCATCTGGGCTTCGGTCAGCTTCGGGTTCTTGGCCATTGCCTCGTCGATCTTCTTCATGTCGGCGGGGCAGTGAAATGCAAACGCAGCCGTCGAAAACAAGGCCACGGCGGCGGCAAAAGTGATTCGCTTCATCGTTCGTCTCCTGAGGGGGTTGGAAACCACGCCTGTGGCGGCGCGTGCGGCGAGTCTAACGAGGGAAGAACGGGTCGTCAGCATCTTCGCTCGTCCCGAAAATGAGAGCAGCCCGAGACGCCGGATACCCGTGGCCTACTTGGCGGCCCCAACGTCCCCCATTCCGAGCAAGGCCTCGAGGCTCGCAAGGGTATCCGCTTCGGCGACGGGCTTGTCGTGCCGTCGACGCAGCATCCGGGAAAAGCGCACCGCGATCCTGCTCTTGTGCCGTCTCGAGCGCTGGATCCCTTCGAAGCCGAGTTCGAAGACGAGCGACGGCGCGACGGTGCGCACGGGACCGAAATGCTCCACCGTCGCGCGCCGGATGATGTCGCCCACCTGGCGGATCTCCTCGTCGGTCAGGCCGGAGTAGGCCTTCGCGAATGGCGCCAGCACCGGGAAGCCCCCGGGACTGGATCGCAGCCGGCGCTTCCCCGGCCGCGATGGCGTCGATCACCGCGCGCGCCTCCTCGGCCGTCACCGGCGTGCGATCCCAGACGGCAAACGTGTAGTCGGTGTAGAGGCTGGCGCGCCGGCCATGGCCGCGTTGCGCATAGACCAGCGCGGCATCCACCGCATACGGGTCGAGCTTCCACTTCCACCAGTTGGCGCGCTCCGCATCCTTGATGCGTCCCACCCGATACGTCGATGCGAAGTGCTTGAGCATCAGCCCCTCGACACCGCGCTCGCGGGCGCTCCCTCGCAGTGCCGCGATCTCGCCCCACGTGGTCGCCATCACGGCCGGCTCGGCAGCGAAGACGGCTTCCATTACGTGCTGAACTGCACGCACATGGTGGCGAAGGCCGGTTCCGACGCCTATTGCGCTTCGCACATCGCATGCGGCGGTGGCTGCGGAGGAGGATGCACCGGCAGCGGCTGCGGCGGAGACGGGTGCGGAGGCCGCGGCGACTAACGCTGCCTCACGCCTCGACGCGGCGCGTCGCGACGAAGGTCATGAGTCGCACGACCGAATAGGCGATGCGATAGCCCACGCGCTTCAACCAGCCGCGCTGCGCGAGCGCGGGAGCGTGGACCGGCGTGGACTCCTGCGCGATCGAGCGCTCGAGTTCGCCACGCAATTGCACGGCGAAATCGCCATCGAACACGGCGATGTTGGCTTCGCGCGCGAGCAGCAGGCTGTACGGATCGATGTTGCTCGACCCGACCGTCGACCAGACGTCGTCGACCACCGCCACCTTGGCGTGCAGAAAACTCGGCATGTATTCGTGGATGGTCACGCCCGCCTGCAGAAGCTCGCCGTAGAGCGCCTGCTGCGCGTAGTGCTGCAGGCGGTATTCGACGCGACCCTGCAGCAGCAGGCGCACGCGAACGCCGCGCGACGCCGCCTCGCACAGGGAGCGCCGAAGGCGGCGTCCCGGCAGGAAGTACGCGTTCGCCAGCAGGATGTCCCGTCGCGCCCCCTCGATGGCTTCGAGGTAGGCGTGCTCGATCGTGCGCCGGTGGCCGAGGTTGTCGCGCAGCAGCAGGACTGCGCGTACGTTCTCCGGAAGCGGCGAGGAGAGTTCGACGTAGCGCGGCCGCGTTTCGCCCGGCTGGCGGTCCCCCGCCGAGACGGTCCACCACAGGCGTCGCACGACGAACGCAATCAGGGCGACGAGCGGTCCCTCGCACGCCACCGCAAAGTCGTAGCGCGGCCCGATGCCGGCGCCGTCGACGCCCGGGTGATGGCGGTCGTCGATGATGTTGATGCCGCCGACGAACGCGAGCCGATCGTCGACCAGGGCGATCTTGCGGTGCAGCCGGCGCAGCAGACGGCGCTCGAGCCGCCACCACAGCCCGGGCCGGAAGACGCGGAACCGCACTCCGCCTGCCGCAAGCCGCTCGCGCAGCAGCGGCGCGGCCCTCGCGGAGCCGAAGGCGTCGACGAGCACATGCACCGCCACGCCGCGACCGGCGGCCTCGAGCAGCGCGCCCACCACGCGCTCGCCGACGGCATCGAGCTCGAAGATGTAGGTCTCGAGGTGGATCGACGCTCGCGCCTCGGCGATCGCTTCGAGCAGCCTGGGGAAGAACTCGGCGCCGCTCCTCAGCAGTTGGACCCGATTGCCGCCGTAGATCAGCGGCCGCGTGGTCAGCGACCGTACCAGCCGGCGTGCTGCCCAAGGACCGGCCGGGTTCACTCGACCTCGAGGTCGGCGATCAGCGGCATGTGATCGGAACGCTGGGACCACTCGAGCCCCTTCGGCACGCGCACGTCGTGCACGTGGAAGCCGCGCACGTAGATGCGATCGAGCATCAGCCACGGCATGACGCTCGGATAAGTGCGGGCCACCGGCGAATGTTTCGCTCCGCGCCAGGGCAGCAGACGATCCATGAACCGGGGACGCGCCTGCCGGCGATTGAACTCCGCGGCCGCCTCGACGACGTCGAGTTCGTCGTGCATCAACCTGTCCGCAGCGCGCTGCCAGTCGTTGAAATCCCCCGCGATGATCAGCGGCGCGTCGGCGGGCACCTGGGAGCGGACGAAATCCACGAGGAAGGTCGCCTGCCGAACGCGGCTGCGCTTGATCAGTCCGAAGTGGGTGTTGATCAGATGGATCTCGACGGATCCGCTGCGCCCCTTGAAGTGCGACACCGCGTGCAGCAGTCCCCGCTTCTCGAGCGCGTGATCGGAGATGTCGTGGTTCAGGAACACCGGGATCTCGTGGCGCGACACGATCGCGTTGCCGTGGTGTCCATGCGGATACACGGCGTTCATGCCGTACGCACGATGCAGGTAGCTGCCCGTGCACAGGTAATCGAGCTGCGTGCCCTCGGGATAGCCCTTTCGCTTCGCAAGCCGCTCGTTGCGATCCTGCACTTCCTGCAGGAAGACGATGTCGGCATCGATCGCGTTCAGCGCCAGACGGACGTCGTGAATGCGGACCTTGGGCCGCAACCCCATCACGCCCTTGTGGATGTTGTATGTCGCGACGCGAAGCTTCATGGGGCTGGGCCGGAAGACGGCGCGGGACGCCGCGCGAAGTAGGAGTCGAGAAGCATCGGATCGTCGAAGTGGCGCCGGCCGACGAACGCGGTCGCGTGGCGCCCCCACTGTCGCAGCTGGCCGGCGGACTCGATACCCATCGGCCAGAAGAAATAGCGTTCAATGCGTTCGCTGCCGGCCATCAGGCCGTCGCTGCCATAAGCACTCCGTGTGCCGCCGCCCGCCTTCGGAAGCACCGTGAGCCGGCGCTCGCCATCCAGACGGTACCGGACGCCGGACCCGCCTCGGCGGTCGAAGGACACGCGCTGCAGATAATGCGTTCCCGACTCGACGCGCAGCACGGCCACCTTGTCATCGGCCGGCACCGCCAGCGACTGCGGAGCGAACATGCCCTCGTCGAGCGAGTCTTTGGCCGGTCGCGGCAGGACGCGATCGGTCGGGAAGAACAGGTGATAGCAGCCGCAGGGATGAATGCTGTCGTAGACGAGCGGCGTGCCGTCGGCGTCCAGCGTCACCCGCCAGACGATGCCATCGAGATGGCCGGCAAGCGTGTCGAGCGGGCCGCGTGCAGGCCGCTCCGTGAAGAAGAACGTATAGACCAGTTGAATGTGCGGCTTGCCCTCCAGCAACGCGTACGCGACGCGCGCATACGCGACGGGGGCCGCAGTGTCGACGATGGGCCGGTCCGAATCATCGAGGACGACCGTGCCAGGCTGGTCGAACGGACCCGCGACGTCGATCTCGAGGACCGGAGCGTGCCGCTGCAGCAGGGCGTTGCGGTCGAAGGCCGACAGTCGCGGGACCCCGAGCGCATCCACCGGCATCGGAAGTGCGACGGCCGGTACCGGTCCGGCCAACTCGAAGCGCACCAACCGGCCATGCACCGGCAACTGCGTCAGCGGCGTGGAGAAAGACGGTCTTTGTCTCTTCCTGCCAGCGCCCGATGCCCGCCGCGAAGGCGAGCCGGGTCAGCGGATAGAGTCCGACGGCACGCAATGCCGTGCTGTAGTCGTCCGGGACCCGCGCCCGGGAGTGCAACTGAGCGGACAACGCCATGTCCTCGCTGGCAAGAAGGACGCGGCAACGGGCGAGATCGTCCCCCGGCAGACCGGCGTTGGCGAGTTCGGTCGCACGGCCCGCGTCGTCGAGTTCCGCCAGGCGCTTCAGCCACGCGGCACGCTGCGGTTCGCCGGCAGCAACGCGATCGACAAGCGCCGCGCTGAAGCGATCCACGCGAAGGTACGGAAAGCCGTCGATGCGGTGCGTCTCCGCATCCCGCACGTCCGCGCGGTCCACCTGCCGGTCGAGATCGGCAAACAGGCGCGCGCAGTAGCCGACGTCGTCGTCGCGCAGCAGGTGCGTGGCGATCGGCTCGCTGGCGTACGGATCGACCGCCGCGCATCCGCTCGCGGCGAGAATCAGGACGAGCGCGAGCAGGCGCCACATCACCGTGTCCCGGTCACCGAGGTCAGTACGCGCTGGCGCCGCTCGATCTCGCTCAGCATCGCCTCGAAATGGCGCCGCAATCCGTGCTCGACGACACGCCTGCCGAACAGCGAGTCGATGAGCTCCGGCAGCATGTCGCCGAGCCCGAAGCGCGCGTCATAGTCGACGCGCACCCCGCCCGTGGGCGCAGGCAGCGGAGTCAGCCGGTATTGCGACGACACCGACTTCAGCGTCGGTTCCTCGGCCCCAACGTTCCCCGGTTCCGTCCGCGCGACCACCCGCTGGTAGGGGTCGTGCTGGACGGCGAGCCGCACGCGCACGGGCATCTCGAAGAACATCAGCCGGAAGGCGCCGACGTGCTCGACGATCAGGCGATTGCCGTCGCGCAGCACCACGTGGGACCGCTGGATGTCCGGCACGAATTCGTTCAGATGATCGTAGTCGGTCAACGCGTCCCACGCGACGCGCTGGTCGGCCGCGACACGGCCGCTCGCGTGCACCACGTAGATGTCGCCGTCGCGCTGCACGTCGACGATGGTTTCGGCTTGGGCCCCCGTGCCGAGGAGGCTAGCCAGCGCGAGCGCGGACAGCCAGTTCGCGAATCGCCGCCGCGTTGGTCCACGAGAAGCACGCGTCCGCGGCATCGCGCCACGGCAGCCAGCGATGTGCCGTGTGCTCCGCCGGGGCGAGAACAGGATCGAAACGCTGCGGGACGCAGAGTCCAAAGACATGCTCCGTATTATGCGTAACGCTGGGCACGTATCGCTTGCGCCAATGTGCGTAGATCGCATAACGGTGACTGAGGTTCCAGTCGTCGAACGCGGCGGGAAGCGCCACCAGTCCCGTTTCCTCGGCGACCTCGCGTGCACAGGTGACACGCAGCGGTTCGTCGGCCGAGGCGCGACTCCCCGTCACCGACTGCCAGAACCCGGGGTGGTCCGCCCGCTCCAGCAGGAGCACATCCACAGCCTGCGTGTAGATGACGACGAGCACCGACTCCGGGATCTTCGGGAACGGTGCGCCTTGCACCGTCCCGTCCGTCCCGCTGCCGATGTCCATCGGTCGATCAGGCTACGCGGGGCTCCGCCGTCTTCGGCTCGGCATTGCGCAGCCGGATATGCAGTTCGCGCAACTGCTTCTCGTCGACCGGGCTTGGGGCCTGCGTGAGCAGGCACTGCGCGCGCTGCGTCTTCGGGAACGCGATCACGTCCCGGATCGATTCGGCGCCGGCCATCATCGTGACGATGCGGTCGAGGCCGAACGCGATGCCGCCGTGCGGCGGGGCGCCGTACTGCAAAGCATCCAGCAGGAAGCCGAACTTCAGCTTGGCTTCCTCGGCGTCGATCTTCAACGCGCGGAACACCTTGCTCTGCACGTCCTCGCGGTGGATCCGCACCGAGCCACCGCCGATTTCCCAGCCGTTCAGCGCCATGTCGTAGGCCTTGGCCAGCGCCTTTGCCGGATCGGTCGCGAGGTAATCCTCGTGGCCTTGCTTCGGGCTGGTGAACGGGTGGTGCGCGGCGACGTAGCGATTCGCCTCTTCGTCGTACTCGAACATCGGGAAGTCGATCACCCACAGCGGCTTCCAGCCATCGGAGGCCAGCCCGTGCGCGCGACCGAATTCGCTGTGCCCGAGCTTCGTGCGCAGCGCACCGAGCGAGTCGTAGACGACCTTCGCGCGGTCCGCGCAGAAGAACACGACGTCGCCGTCCGTTGCACCGGTCCGCTGGAGGATCGAGGCGAGCGCCGCGTCGTGCAGGTTCTTGACGATCGGGCTCTGCAGGCCGTCGCGGCCCTTGGCAGCCTCGTTGACCTTGATGTACGCGAGGCCCTTGGCGCCGTAGATCTTGACGAACTCCGTGTAGGCGTCGATCTCGGAGCGCGGCATCTCGCCGCCGCCCGGGATGCGCAGCGCCACCACTCGGCCGTCCTTCATCTCCGCGGCCGCCTTGAAGACCTTGAAGTCGACCTCCTTCATCACGTCCGTGACGTCGGTCAGTTCGAGGTTCACGCGCAGGTCCGGCTTGTCCGAACCGTATCGCCGCATGGCGTCGCCCCAGGTCATGACCGGGAACGGGTTCGGCAGCTTCACGCCGAGCACCTCGTCGAACACGACGCGGATCATCTCTTCCATCAGCGCGCGGATCTCGGTTTCGTCCAGGAACGACGTCTCGATGTCGATCTGCGTGAACTCGGGCTGGCGGTCGGCCCGCAGGTCCTCGTCGCGGAAGCACTTGACGATCTGGTAGTAGCGATCGAAGCCGGCGATCATCAGCAGCTGCTTGAACAGCTGCGGCGACTGGGGCAGCGCGAAGAAATCGCCGGGGTGGACGCGCGACGGCACGAGGTAGTCGCGCGCGCCTTCCGGCGTGCTCTTGGTGAGCATCGGCGTCTCGATGTCGACGAACCCGTGCGCGTCGAGGAACTTGCGCACCGCCATCGCGACCTTGTAGCGCAGCATCAGGTTCTTCTGCATCGGCAGCCGCCGCAGGTCAAGCACCCGGTGCGTCAGGCGCGTCGTCTCCGACAGGTTGTCGTCGTCCAGCTGGAAGGGGATCGCCACCGACGGGTTCAGGATGGTCAGGTCCTGGGCCAGCACCTCGATCTCGCCGGAGACGAGGTTGGTGTTGATCGTCCCCTCGGGCCGCCGGCGGACGGTGCCCACGACCTTCAGGCAGTACTCGTTGCGCACTTTCTCCGCGTTCGCGAAGACCTCGGCGCGATCGGGATCGCAGACGACCTGCACGAGACCTTCACGGTCCCGCAAATCGATGAAGATGACGCCGCCGTGGTCACGGCGGCGGTGCACCCAGCCGAACAGGGTGACCGTCTGGCCGATGAACTTCGCATCCACCAGGCCCGCATATTCCGTACGCATAAAAGCTCCGCTTGTCGTTGGCTGGCCGCAGCCCGCCGGATGTGTCGTGTTCCTGGAAGTCAGCGTTTGCGTCGGGCGGCACCCGACAAGGCGGGCCGAACGGTCGCCACCCGCCCGGCCCTACCGGTTTCGTGGGTTCGCGAGCGCGCGGGCGAAGGACGCGCCCAGCCCTCGCGTGGGGGCGATGGGGAAGCAGGCGCGAAGGAGTGATTGCATGGCCGCTAGCTTAAAGGGGAAGGCACCCGCCCTCAACCCGGCACCCCGGGGCCCTCGGTCGTGAGCGCGGAGCGCACCTGCCGAACCGCCGGCGCCACGACGCCCATCGACAGGTGGTACTTGAGGGCGTCGTCAACCGTGATGTCGAGTTCCCTGACCTCGTCCGGCCGGACGATCAGCACGTACCCGGACGTCGGGTTCGGCGCGGTCGGCACGTAGACGGTGATCAGTTCGCCCCCGAGTTCGCGCTCGGCCGCCGGTCCGGGCGCACCCACGATGAAGCCGAAGGTCCACTGGCCGCGCTGCGGGAATTCGATCAGAACGGCCTTGCGAAACGACTGCCCCTTCGAGGCGAACAGGGTGTCGGAAACCTGCTTGACGCTGGAGTAGATGGGCCGAACGATGGGGATCTTCACAAGCACCGATTCCCACCACGCGAACATCCGTGCGCCGAGGATGTTGGCCGCCAGCATGCCGGTGACCAGCAGGATGACCACCGACATGATGAGGCCGAGCCCCGGGACGTGCATGCCCAGCACCTGGTCCGGATGCCAGCTCGGCGGCAACACGGTCAGGGTGCGGTCCATCGTCGTGACGATGAAGTCGATCACCCACAGCGTGATCGCAAGTGGCAGCCAGATCAGCAGGCCGGCGATCAGGTATTTCCTCAACATGGCGCGGTCAGTCCGGAACGGAAGTCAGCAGAACGAAGGTCGGTCGACGCGCTGCCGCGCCAGGAAGAGATCACGCGGTCAACTGCAGGAACCGCAGCCGCCGGAACCGCAGGAATGCGTGCTGGGAGTGCTCGGCGCCGCGGCAGCGGCCGAAGCCGGGGCCGGGGCCGGGGCACTGTCGGCCTTGGCGTCGTTCGCGCTCTCGGTCTTGCCGCCTTTCCCGCTGTCCTTGTTCCGGAAATCGGTGGCGTACCAGCCGCTGCCCTTCAACTGGAAGCCGGCGGCGGTGACCTGCTTGACCATGGACGTGTGTCCGCAATCCGGACAATCCGTCAGGGGCGCGTCGCTGATCTTCTGCAGGATTTCCTTCTCGTGCCCGCAGTCGGCGCACTTGTATGCATAGATCGGCATGTAAACCTCGAGATTGCTAATTGCTTGAATTGTAAAGGGAGACGACCAAGACCCGCGGGGGAAATGGGGGCATCCGAAGGCCGTATCAAGTGCCCGGCCGTCCTCGGCGCCCCGGCGTCGCCCAAAAGGCGAAGGTTTGCACAACCGGACAGCCGTGCGTCAGACTCGCCGGCTGGCAAAGGAGACTCGACTCATGGCCACAAGAACAACGACTCCGCCCACGTCGGCGGGGCACGATCCCCGCGACCCCCTGAAGACCGTCCAGAGTTCGGCCTCCGGCAAGGTCAAGGTGGCCGTGACCGACATCGACGGCGTCATGCGCGGCAAGTACCTGCACAAGGACAAGTTCATGTCCGCCGTGGACGGAGGGTTCGGGTTCTGCGACGTCGTGTTCGGCTGGGACATGATGGACAGCGTCTACGACAACACGCAAGTCACCGGCTGGCAGCACGGCTTTCCGGACGCGATGGTGCGGCTCGACCTGACGACCGGGCGCAACGTGCCATGGGACGACCACGTGCCCTTCTTCCTGGGCGACTTCGTCACCCGTGACGGCCAGCCCTACCCGATCTGCCCGCGACAGACGCTGAAGCGCGTGATCGCGCGTACCGAGAAGCTCGGCTTCAAGCCGATGTGCGGGCTCGAGTTCGAGTGGTTCAACTTCGCCGAAACGCCGCAGAGCTGGGCGGCAAAGAAAGGCGTGGATCCGACGCCGGTCACCCCGGGCATGTTCGGCTACTCGCTGCTGCGCTCGAACGCCAATCGCGAGTATTTCAACGCATTGATGGACAAGATGCTGCTGTTCCGCGTGCCGATCGAAGGGTTGCACACGGAGACCGGGCCGGGCGTGTACGAAGCGGCGCTGCAATTCTCCGATGCGCTCGAGTGCGCCGACCGCGGCGTGCTGTTCAAGACCGGCGCAAAGGAAATCGGCGCCTCGTACGGAATCATCCCGAGCTTCATGGCCAAATGGAACAAGGACCTGCCGGGATGCAGCGGCCACGTGCATCAGTCCCTGTCCGACGGCAAGAAGAACCTCTTCTACGACGCCAAGGGCCGCGCGGGCATGAGCAAGCTGTTCGAGAGCTATCTGGCCGGACAGGTGGCCGCGCTCATGGAATTCGCGCCGATGTTCTGGCCGACGGTCAACAGCTACAAGCGGCTGGTCGACGGGTTCTGGGCGCCCGTGAAGCCCACGTGGGCGATCGACAACCGCACGGCGAGTTTCCGCGTCATTCCCGGGTCGTCGAAGAGCACGCGGCTCGAAACGCGCTGCCCCGGCGCCGACATCAACCCGTACCTCGCCGTCGCGGCGCTGATCGCGGCCGGGATGCACGGCGTGGAAAAGGGGATGAAGCTCACCAGCGCGCCGATCACCGGGACCAACCAGGGTTCCGAGAACGTCCCGCGCGCGCCGCGATCGCTGAAGGAGACGACCGCGATCTTCCGCGAGAGCCGGGTCGCACGCGACTGGCTCGGCGACACCTTCGTCGAGCACTTCGCGCTCACGCGCGACTGGGAGTGGCGCCAGTGGCAGGACGCGGTCACCGACTGGGAACTGAAGCGGTACTTCGAGATCATCTGACGGCACTCGACGCGCCCGCACGGCGTGCTAGAACCCGCCCCTGCATCCGCCGAATCTCACGCTCAACCATGACCATTTCGCACTTCTCCTTTCCGACCACGATCCATTTCGGCGCCGGCGCCAGCAAGATGACCGGCGTGCACCTGCGCGACCGCAAGCTGCGCCGCCCGCTGATCGTCACGGACAAGGCCCTCGCGGCGCTGCCCGTGATGAAGCAGTTCGCCTCGCACCTCGACACCGGGCTGGACGTCGGGATCTTCAACGGCGTGCAGGGCAACCCGACGGCCGCCCAGGTCATGGCCGGGCAGGCCGCGTACAAGGCGCACCGCGCCGACTGCGTCATCGGTTTCGGCGGCGGCGCGGCCCTCGATGTCGCGAAGGTCGTCGCGTTGATGGCCGTGCACGATGGCCACGTGATGGAGTACGTCTGGGACCACCCGCAGGTCAAGCCGATCGTCAACGAGCTGCCGTACTTCGTCGCCGTGCCGACGACCAGCGGCACCGGCTCGGAGGTCGGCCGCTCCAGTGTCGTGAGCGACGATGCAACGCACGTGAAGCGCGTCGTGTTCTCGCCGAAGCTGCTTGCCAGGGTGGTGTTCGCCGATCCGGAACTGACGTTCGACCTGCCACCGGCCGTCACCGCCGCGACAGGCATGGATGCGCTGACGCACAACATCGAGTCCTACCTGTCCCCGGCCTATCACCCGCTCTGTGACGGCATCGCGCTGGAAGGCGTGCGCATCGGGGCTCGCGCGCTGGCGGCGGCCGTGAAGAACGGCCGCAACCTGCAGGCGCGCGCGGACATGATGATGTCGTCGATGATGGGCGCGATCGCGTTCCAGAAAGACCTCGGCGCCGTGCACTCGTGCGCCCATGCCCTCGGCGCCGTGTGCGACCTGCACCACGGGCTCGCCAATGCGCTGATGCTGGAGCCGGTGATGCGCTTCAACCTCGAAGCGGCGGAAGGCAAGTTCGGCGAGCTGGCACACGTGGTCGGCGCGCGGGGCGCGGACGACTTCATCCGCTGGCTCGCGGACCTGAAGCGCGAGGTCGGCATCGCGCCATCGTTGTCGGCGGTCGGCGTGAAGCAGGAGCAGATCGCCCCGATGGTCGACATCGCCGAGAAGGACATCTGCCACCAGACCAACCCGCGAAAGTGCACGCGCGCGGACTTCACGCGGTTCTTCGAGCAGGCGCTGTGAACGTACGATGAGTTCGCGTCCCCGCATCGGCATCTCGGCGTGCTTCTTCCACGCCGACCCGAACCGGCCGATCTTCACCGGCAAGACGCTGCAGTACGTCGAGCAGTCGATCGTGCACTGGGTGCAGTCGGCCGGGGCGCTCGCGGTCGTGATTCCCTCGCCGGAAGGACCCACCAAGCGCGGTGACGTGACGCTCGCGGATTACGCCGCGATGCTCGACGGCCTTGTGCTGGAAGGCGGCGCCGACATGTGGCCCGGCAGCTACGGCGAGACACCGCTGCGTCCGGAGTGGACGGGCGACCGCATTCGCGACGAGTACGAGATCGCGCTGCTGCGCGCCTTCGTCGACGCCCGCAAGCCGGTTCTCGGTGTCTGTCGCGGGATGCAGGTGCTGAACGTAGCGTTCGGCGGCACGCTGTACCAGGACATCGGGACCCAGAAAGCGGAAGCGCGAACGCACCGCGATGCGGGCTTGTACGACCAGAACTTCCACACGGTGGATCTCGTGGCGGGCACCCGGTTGTCGACGCTCTACCCTGGAGTCACCCGCGCAACGGTCAACAGCGTCCATCACCAGGGCGTGAAGGACCTGGCACCGGAATTCGTCGTCGAGGCCGTTTCCTCGGACGACGGCATCGTCGAAGCGTTCCGCTGGACCGGACCGTCGTACGTCGGGGCCGTGCAGTGGCATCCCGAATTCCACGACTGGACGCGCACCGACCTGCTGTCGGGCGATCCGCTGCTGGCCGATTTCCTGAACGCCACCCGAACCTCCCACGACGAAAGCGCGAAAATCGGGGTCTGACCCCGATTTTCCTTTGAGCCATGCTGAACATCCTCAACCCCGCGAACGGTCGCGTGCTTGCCGAACTCCCGAAGGACACGCCGGATTCGGTCGCCGCGAAGTACCGCGCGGCCCGGGCCGAACAGCCCGCCTGGGCAGCAACACCGCTGGCGACGCGGCTGGCCGCAATCCGCCGCTTTCGCGAGGAGATCGTGCGTGAAACGGATCGCCTGGCGGCCATCCTGACCTCGGAAGTCGGCAAGCCGATCAAGCAGGCGCGCAACGAGCTGAACGGCCTGCTGGGCCGCATCGACTTCTTCCTGTCTGCGGCGGAGCCGACCCTCGCGCCGCGGCAGGTGTACGACGAAGGCGGCATGCGCGAAGTGATTTCGCACGAGCCGCTCGGCGTGATCGCGAACATCTCGGCATGGAACTATCCGTATTTCGTCGGCGCCAACGTGTTCGTGCCGGCGCTGCTGACCGGCAACGCGGTCCTCTACAAGCCGTCGGAATTCGCCACGCTGACCGGGCTCGAGATCGGCAAGCTGCTGCACCTTTCGGGCATTCCACAGGACGTGTTCGCGCTCGTGATCGGCGACGCCGAGGCCGGCCGTGCGGTGCTTGCGCAGCCGGTCGACGGTGTCTTCTTCACCGGCTCGTACGCCACCGGCAACCGAATCGCGCAGCAAGTCGGCCCCCGGATGGCCAAGCTGCAACTCGAACTCGGCGGCAAGGATCCGACCTATGTGTGCGAGGACGTGGACGTCGCCGCGGCGGCCGGGTCGCTGGCCGACGGCGCCATGTACAACGCCGGCCAGAGCTGCTGCTCGGTCGAACGGATTTACGTGCATGCAAAGATCCACGATGCGTTCGTCGCCGCATTCGTGAAGGAAGTCCAGGCGTTCCGCGTCGGCGACCCGACGAGCGAAGACACCTACATCGGACCGCTGACCCGTGCTCCGCAGCTTGACGTGCTGGAACGCCAGGTCGCGGACGCGAAGGCCAAGGGCGCCAGGCTGCTGGTCGGCGGCGCACGACTTCCGGCCCCCGGAAACTGGTTCCAGCCCACCGTGTTCAGCGACGTCAACCACTCGATGGAACTGATGCGCGAAGAGAGCTTCGGTCCCATCATCGGCATCCAGAGGGTCGAGAGCGACGACGAGGCGGTCCGGCTGATGAACGACACGGAGTACGGCCTCACGGCGGGCGTGTACACGAAGGACGAGGCCCGCGCGCGGAAGATCCTGGCGCAGGTGCGAGCCGGGTCGGTCTACTGGAACTGCTGCGATCGCGTCAGTCCCCGCCTGCCGTGGAGCGGCGTCGGGCACTCGGGCGTCGGACTGACGCTGTCGACCTACGGCATCGAAACGTTCACGCGGCCGAAGGCGTGGCACCTGCGACAAGCGTGAACGATGTACGCGACGCTGCGCGTCGCACGTGCATCGTTCACGGCACGGCCGCTTCGCGGCCGCAAGGCTGATCAGGCGCGCGCCCTTCGGGCGGCCGGGCGGGCGCGTGCAGGACAAGAGCAACGAGGGGGCGCCGGCAGATGACGATTAGCGACACTTTCATTTCCAATGCGACTCCACCGGCCGCCGCGCGGATCGTCATCATCGGCGGCGGGATCATGGGGTGCTCGGTCGCCTATCACCTGAGCCAGCTCGGCGAGAAAGACGTGGTGCTGCTCGAACAGGGGCGACTGACGTCGGGCACCACCTGGCACGCGGCCGGCCTCGTTGGCCAGCTCCGCGCGCACGAGAGCATGACCCGGCTGATCCGCTACTCGACGGACCTGTACGCGAACCTCGAACGCGAGACGGGAATGTCGACCGGCTGGAAGAAGTGCGGATCGCTCGCCGTGGCGCGCTCAACCGATCGCATGATCCAGCTGAAGCGCACGGCCGCCGTCGCGCGCGCCTACGGCGTGACGTGCGACGTCATCAGCGCGAGCGAAGCGGGCAAGCTCTTTCCGCTGATGCGCACGGATGACCTTCAGGGCGGCGTGTGGCTGCCCGGTGACGGCAAGGCGAACCCGACCGACCTGACGCTGGCTATCGCGAAGGGCGCGCGCAACCGCGGCGCGAAGATGTTCGAAGGCGTGCGCGTGACGGACCCCGGACTGGTCGTCGCGGACGGGCGCCGCCGCGTGCGCACCCTCGACTGGAAGGACAAGCAGGGGCGCAGCGGCACGATTGCGGCCGACGTCGTCGTGCTGTGCGGCGGGCAGTGGTCGCGCGAGGTCGGGCGGCGCATGGGCGTCACGGTGCCGCTCTTCTCCTGCGAGCACTTCTACATCGTCACGGACGTCATTCCCGGCGTGTTCCGCGACCTGCCGGTGATGCGCGATCCCGACGGCTACATCTACTTCAAGGAGGAAGTGGGCGGCCTGTTGATGGGCGGCTTCGAGCCGGACGCGACGCCGTGGCTGCAGAGCGCGCGTCACCGCGGCGGCATTCCCGAGAACTTCGAATTCCAGCTACTGCCGGACAACTGGGACGCGTTCCAGATCCTGATGGAGAACGCGATCCTCCGTGTGCCGGCGTTCGAGACCGCGCAGATCAAGCAGTTCTACAACGGCCCGGAGTCGTTCACCGCCGACAACAACTTCATCCTCGGCCCGGCGCCGGGGCTCGAGAACGTCTGGGTCGGCGGCGGTTTCAACTCGATGGGGATCGCGTCGAGCGGCGGTGCGGGCAAGGCGCTCGCCGAGTGGATCGTGCAGGGCGAGCCGACGCTCGATCTGTGGCCGGTCGACATTCGCCGCTTTGCCCGCTTCAACGGCAACGAGACCTGGCTGCCCGACCGCATCAAGGAAGTGCTCGGCATGCATTACCGGATGCCGTGGCCCAACCGCGAACTGGAAAGCGCGCGTCCGTTCCGCCGCTCGCCGCTGTACGCGCATCTGCGCGACGCGGGCGCCTGCTTCGGCTCGAAGATGGGGTGGGAGCGCGCCAACTTCTTCGCGCCCACTCCCGACGAGGCGAAGATCGAGTACGGCTGGGGCCACCAGAACTGGCACGCGTGGGTCGCGGAAGAGCACCGCGCCTGCCGCGAACGCGTCGCCGTCTTCGACATGAGTTCCTTCGCCAAGCTGCTGGTCAAGGGGCCGGACGCGCATGCCCTGCTCGATCGCCTGGTCGCCAACGTCGTTCCCACCGAGCCGGGCAGGACGGTCTACACGGGAATGCTGAACGAGCGCGGCGGGTACGAAAGCGACTTCACCATCACGTGCCTCACCGACAGCGAATACATGGTCGTGACGGGTAGCGCGCAGGCGGTCCGGGACCGCGACGTGATCGAACGCGAACTGGCGAACACGAACCTGCGTTGCACGGTTGTCGACGTCACGGCGATGTATTCGATGATTGCCGTCATGGGGCCGGGCTCCCGCCAGCTCATGCAGCGTGTGTCGACCGACGATTTCTCGAATGAGGCGTTTCCGTTCGCCACGTCGCGCGAGATCGACCTCGGCTACGCGACCGTGCGCGCGACGCGCCTGACCTACGTCGGCGAACTCGGCTGGGAGTTGTACACGCCGGTCGAGTTCGCGGTCGGCGTGTACGAAACGCTGATGGCCGCCGGCCGGGAACTGGGCGTGGCGAATGCCGGCTACTACGCGATCGATTCGTTGCGGCTCGAAAAAGGCTACCGTGCGTGGGGCCGCGAACTGACGCCGGACATCACGCCTTACGAGGCGGGACTCGGATTCGCAGCGGCGCTCGACAAGCCCGGCGGCTTCAAGGGACGCGCGCGGCTCGCCGATCTCAAGGGAAAGACACCCGCACGCCGCATCGTGTCGCTCGTCGTCGACGCGCCGCACACCAACCTCTGGGGCGGCGAACTGATCCTGCGCGACGGCGCCCCGGTCGGCTTCGTGACGTCCGCCGCGTTCGGCCATACCGTCGGCCACCCGGTTGCCCTTGGCGTCGTGACGCGCGGGGACGGCGCAGCGGACAAGGCGTGGATCGACGGCGGCAGCTACGAAATTGACCTCGCGGGCGAGAGGTATATGGCGGCGGTCTCGCTCAAGGCGCCGTACGATCCCGCGTCGCTCAGGGTCAAGGCCTAGGCACAAGGAGAAGAAGATGCTGGTCGGCGTACCGAAGGAAATCAAGGTCCATGAGTACCGAGTCGGGCTGACGCCGTCCTCGGTCCGCGAAATGACCGCACACGGTCACGCCGTGCTGGTGCAGACGGATGCCGGCAGCGGCATCGGCGCCAGCGACGACGATTACCGGCGCGCCGGAGCGGAGATCGCCGCATCGGCCGAGGACGTCTTCCGCCGTGCGGAAATGATCGTCAAGGTCAAGGAGCCGCAGGCGATCGAACGCGCCATGCTGCGCGAGGGGCAGATCCTGTTCACCTATCTGCACCTGGCACCGGACCCGGAGCAGGCGGCCGACCTGATCGGGAGCGGCGCGATCTGCATCGCGTATGAAACCGTCACCTCCGCCGCGGGTGGCTTGCCGCTGCTCGCGCCGATGTCGGAAGTGGCCGGCCGGCTGGCCGTGCAGGCCGGCGCGCGCTGCCTGGAGAAGTCGGCCGGTGGAATGGGCATGCTGCTCGGCGGGGTGCCGGGCGTGGCGCCCGGACGGATCCTGATCCTCGGAGCCGGCATGGTCGGCACGAACGCCGCGCAGATGGCGGTCGGCACCGGTGCGCAAGTCGTCGTGATCGACACGTCGGTCGACGCCCTGCGGCGGATCGACGCGATGTTCAACGGCCGCGCCATGACGCTCTTCTCGAACCGCGACAACGTCGAGCGCGAGGTCCTGCGCGCCGACCTCGTCATCTCGGGAGTGCTGATCCCGGGCGACGCCGCGCCGAAGCTCGTGACCCGGGCGATGCTGCCGAAGATGAAGCGCGGCTCGGTGATCGTCGACGTCGCGATCGACCAGGGCGGCAGTTGCGAGACCTCGCGCGCGACCACGCACGCGGACCCCACCTATGTCGTCGACGGCGTGGTGCATTACATGGTCGCGAACATGCCGGGCGCCGTGCCCCGGACCTCGACCTATGCGCTCAACAACGCGACGTTGCAGTTCGCGCTGCAACTGGCGGACAAGGGCTGGCGGCGCGCGCTGTCGGACAACCCCCACCTGAAGGCCGGCCTGAACGTCGCCGGCGGCAAGGTCACGTACAAGGCGGTGGCAAAGGCGCTGAAGCTGGACTACACCCCGGCCGACGCGGTGCTGCCGGTCTAGCCGCCGCTACGGCGCGGGCCAGACGCCCGCGGCGCGCAGCTGCGTATCGCCCTCGTCGGGCTGGAAGAAGTCGACCTTGACCTTGTCGCCCGCCTTCAGCTTGGACACGTCGTACACGTGTTCCTGCACGTGGACATCGGCGGTCTTCCCGTCCTTGCCACGAATGCGCATGACGCGATCGGACGGCCGCACGGACAGCACCTCGAACACACTCGTCGTCATCGGCGCGTAGCTCTCGACCGCCGGGATGGGCTCGACCGGCCTGACCCGATCACCGCGATTGCCGCCCGCCCGCTGCGCATCGGCGCTGATGGCGAAGGCAGCGCCGAGTACGACCGCACACATGCAGGCACTGCGTTTACCGTTCATGGAGCCCCCACAGACATCGCACACCGGGAGGGTGACATGTCGCCCTTCCGGCGGCTTGATCATGAGCACCCCGCGGTCGTTCAAGGACGCCGCACATCGGAACGTGCCGGGTAGGATGACGCCGGGCGGCCCGACGAGGCGGCCCTGATGCCTCCACGCTGCCGTCGCCGATCGCCCTCGCCTTGAGCCTGACCATCTCGTTCGCCGTCCTGTTCGCCGCGCTGCTGCACGCGAGCTGGAACGCGATGATCAAGGGCGGCGGCGATGTCCTGCTCGACACCTCGGTGATCGTCACCGGCGCCGGCCTCGTTGCCCTGCCCTTCCTCTTCGTGGTGCCGATTCCGGCCGCGGCGAGCTGGCCGTACATCGCGGCGTCGGTGGCGATCCACATCGCCTACTACTACCTGATGATCAACGCCTACCGGTCCGGCGACCTGTCGCTCGTGTACCCGTTGATGCGCGGCGTCGCGCCCCTGCTCACCGGCGTGCTGGGCATCGTGACGCTGCGCGAGATGCCCGGCGCGATGAACTGGGTCGGCATGCTGCTGATCTCCGCCGGCGTCGTGGCCCTGGCCTTGCGCTCCGTCCATCACTCGCCCTCGGGCCGCGCGGTGTCGTTCGCGCTGATGAACGCGCTCGTGATCGCGATCTACACCATCGTCGACGGCACCGGCGCGCGCCTCGCGGGCGACGCCTGGGCCTACATCGTGTGGCTGTTCGTGCTGGATGCGATTCCGTTCACCGCGTACATGCTGCTGCGCCACCGGAGCCGCCTTCATCGACGCGCTGGACCATCGCCGGACGCGGGGGCTCGTCGGCGGATCGCTGTCGGCCGGCGCGTACGCGATCTCGGTGTGGGCGATGACAAAGGCGCCGGTGGCGCTGGTGGCTTCGCTGCGCGAAACGTCGGTGCTGTTCGCGACGCTGATCGGGGCACGCCTGCTGCACGAGAAGCTGACGCCGCGCCGATGGGCGGGAGTCATCGCCGTCGTGCTGGGCGTGGTGGCCCTGAAGGCTGCGTAACCGAAGGCTGCTTAACCCTCAGGCGGCCTTGCGCGCCTCGAGCGGGGCCACCCGCTGTATGCCCATGTCCTTCAGCGTTTCCGCTACCGCGCTGACGACATTGCGCATTTCGTTGGAATCGATCGCCCCGATGCACCCCACGCGGAACGTCTCCACCTGCGTGAGCTTGCCCGGATAGAGGATGTAGCCGCGGTCGCGGGTCTTCGCGTAGAAGGTCTTGAAGTCATACGCCTCGTCCGCCGGCGCGTGGAAGGTGACGATGATCGGTGCCTGCACCGCCGGGGACAGGAAGGTGCGGAAGCCCAGCTCGGCCATGCCGCCGACCAGCGTCTCGCAGTTGCGCGTGTAACGCGCCAGGCGCGCCGGCTGGCCGCCCTCCTCCTTGAACTGGTCAACAGCCGCCCGCAGTGCCGCGACAACGTGCGTCGGCGGCGTGTAGCGCCACTGCGTCGTCTTCTCCATGTAGACGTACTGGTCGTGCAGGTCCATCGCGAGCGAATGCGCGTTGCCCGCGCGGGCATCGAGCACGGCCTTGCGCACGATCACGAAGCCCATGCCGGGCACGCCCTCGAGGCATTTGCCGCTGGCGGCGATCAGCGCGTCGAAAGGCACCGTGGCGACGTCGATGGGGATCGCCGCGAAGGAACTCATGGCGTCGACGATCAGGCCCTTGCCGCGCCGCGCGCAGACCTGGGCGATCGACGGGAGGTCGTTCAGCACACCGGCGCCCGTCTCGCAGTGCACCTGGGCGACATGCGTGATGGTCGGATCGCCGGCGAGTGCCGCCTCGACGGTGGCGCCCGTGACCGGCTGGTCCTCGGGGACCGGCAGGTCGATCACCGCCCGGCCGAGGTACTTGCAGATCCTGACGATGCGCGCGCAGTACGCGCCGTTGTTCGGCACCAGGACCTTGCCCGCCCTCGGCACGACTGTGCCGATTGCAGCCTCGACCGAAAAGGTGCCACTGCCCTGCAGCGGCACGCAGGTGTACTCGCTGCCTCCGCCGACGATGTCGACGAGGTCCTTGCGCAGGCTCGCGGTGACGGCGTTGAAGGCTGCGTCCCACGAGCCCCAGTCGTTCAGCATCGCCTGCTTGGTGCGAAGCGACGTAGTAAGGGGCCCAGGGGTCAGGAGTATCGGGTCGTTGCCACGGATCATTGCCATCTCCTCATTGGCGGGCGGTGTTGCGCCACGCCTGCGTGCGACGGATCAGCCAGCCCTCGGCGAAGAACAGCACACCGGTGACGACGGCCGACGTCATCACGATGAGCGTGGCCATGGCGGCGGCCGATCCAATGGCGCCGGCCTCGTCGAGTTGCAGGATGGAAATCGAAGCGAGCGTCGTCTTCGGCGAATACAGGAACACGACCGCCGAGATCGTCGTCATCGCGTTGACGAAGTAGTAGCGGCCGATGTCCAGCACCGACGGCAGGCACACGGGCACCGTCACCCGCCAGAACGTCTTGTAGAAGGGCACCTTGAGCGACGCCGACACGGACTCGAACTCGCCGTCGATCTGCTTCAGCGCGGTCACCGCGGTCAGGTGGCTCGACGAATAGAAGTGCACCAGCGTCGACAGCACGAGGATGGTCATCGTGCCGTACAGGAAGTTCAGCGGATTGGCCGGCGCGTTGAAGAAGAGGATGTAGCCGATGCCGAGCACCATCCCGGGCACCGCCATCGGCAGCATCGCCTGGAAGCGGATCAGCGGCCGCAGCATGTCGGCGCCTTTCGTCTTCTCCAGCCAGTAGGCGCCGGCAAAGGTGATCGACGCGCCGACGACCGCGCACCAGGCCGCCATCACGAGGCTGTTGCGGTACGCGTGCTCGAGCCCGGCTTCCTCCAGCCCGTACGTGTAGTGGTTCAGCGTCAGTGACAGGTTGTACGGCCAGAACTTCACGACCGAGCCGTACGCCGCCATCCCGACGACGAGCACCATCAGCGCCGACATCACCGTCACCACCAGCAGCAGCGCGAGGTCTCGCCCACGCGAGCGCTTCGCCTGGTAAGGCACGCTGCGGGCGGTGAGCAGCGCCTGCTGCTTGCGCTGAACGATGTGGTCGATCACGAACGCCGCGACCGCGGGCAGCAGCAGCACCAGGCCCACGACCGCGCCCATCGAGAAGTTCTGCTGGCCGATCACCTGCTTGTAGATGTCCACCGCCAGCACGTTGGTGTTGCCGCCGATCACCTTCGGCACGCCGAATTCCGAGACTGCCATGGTGAACACGACCATGCTGGCGGAAATCAGGCCGTACTTGGCCCCCGGCAGCGTGATCGTCATGAACTTGCGCGCCTCGCTGGTGCCCATCGAATCGGCCGCTTCGTAGAGCCGCGCATCGGAAAGCGCCAGGGCCGCCATCAGGATCATGGCCGCGTGGGGGAACGAAGCGAAGGTCATGGCCATCACCATGCCCGGCATGCCGTAGATCGTATTCAGGCCGACCCAGTCGAGCATGAACTTGAAGGCGCCCTGGTTGCCGAACAGGTAGATGAACGAGATCGCAGCCAGCAGCGACGGCGCGAGGATCGGGATCATCGCGATGTTGCGGAACAGGCCCTTGAACGGAATGCAGCTGCGCTGGATCGCGTAGGCGAACAGGAAGGCGAACGGGACGGTGACCAGCGTGGTCAGGACGGCGAACGTGAGGGTGTTCCGGGTCGACTGCGCCAGCGCCGCCGACTGCACGTACTGCACGAAGTTCGCGATGCCGACGAACTCGCCCGTGCGTCCTTCGACGCTGCGCACGAGGATCATCCCGAGCGGCACCGTCAGGAAGACGAGCAGCGCGAGGGCGAGCAGGATGATCCCGCCACGAGCCGCGATCGCCTCCTTGGCCAGCGCGAAGCGCGACGGCATCGGGGTGCCGGCCGGCAGCGCCACGGAGCTCACTGGACGACCCTCCGCGCGGCGCGCTCCGGGATGAGCGCTTCGGAGCGGCCGTGCGCGCTCATGCGTTGGGCTGTTCCGGAAACACCCGCACGCGGTCGGTTCGCAGGGCGATCTCCACTTCCCCGCCCTCGCGCACCTCGAGGTCGTGCAGCTGGTTGAGCGAGTACGAGATCGTCATCGGTTGCCCGAGCGCCTCGCAGCGGATCTCGGCCAGGCACACGGTTCCGAGGTAATCGATCCGTGCGATACGTCCGCGCAGCCGGTTCGGCAATCGCCCGATGTCGCCTTCCACGTGCCGGTCCTCCGGGCGCAGGTAGATGCGCACCGGATCGCCTGCCGCGTTGCCGTCGGCCGGCAGCGTGAGTTCCACCGATCCCACCTTGAAGCGTCCACCGCCGAGCGCGGTCGCCTTGAGCACGTTGACCTTGCCGAGGAAATCCGCCACGAAGGGCGTCGCCGGACGCTCGTAGACGTCACTCGGCGTGCCGATCTGCTCGATCGCGCCGTGATTCATCACGACGACGCGGTCGGCCATCGACAGCGCCTCCTCCTGGTCGTGCGTGACCATGATGGTCGTGACCCTCAGGCGGCGCTGCAACTGGCGGATCTCGCCGCGCAGCCGCTCGCGCACCTTCGCGTCGAGGGCCGACAGCGGCTCGTCGAGCAGCAGCAGGCTGGGCGAGGTGGCTAGGGCCCGCGCGAGTGCGACTCGCTGCTGCTGGCCGCCCGACATCTGGCTCGGATATTTGGATCCGGCATCGGGCAGACCGACCAGCGTCAGCAGTTCGTTGACCCGCGCCGTGATCTCGGCCCGTCCCTTGCGCCGGTTCACCAGTCCGTAGGCGACGTTCTCGGCGATCGTCAGGTTCGGAAACAGCGCATACGACTGGAACACGATGCCGTAGTCGCGGGCGGCCGGCGGCGCGTTCGATATGTCGCGATTGTTCTGGAAGATCGTGCCGCGCGTCTGGCGCTCGAGCCCGGCAATGATCCGCAGCAAGGTCGTCTTGCCGCAGCCCGAAGGGCCGAGGAAACACACCAGCTCGCCAGGATGGATGACGAGGTCGATCGACTTCAGGGCAACGAAGTCGCCGAACGCCTTGTGGACCGCTTCGAGACGCAAGGCGTCGCTGGAGGAACTCGGCAAGGAAGCCGCCATGTGCAGGATGTCAGAAGGCTCGGGTCAGCCCCGGGGCACACGATGGTGCCCGACGCTGACCCGAGCCCGCTCGCGCGGAGCGCGAGCGGAGGTGGATCACTTGGGTGCGGCCTTCGACTCGTAGCGTTTGCTCCACTCGGCGAGGATGCGCTCCCGGTTCTTCGCGGCCCAGGCGAAGTCGTTCTTCACCAGGCGGCTGGCATAGTCAGCCGGCACGTTGGGCAGGGGCTTCGACAGGCTCGGGATGGCGACGATGGCGAAGTTCGCCGCGTATAGGCCCATCGCTTCGTCCGTCACCGACCAGTCGAGCAGCTTCTGCGCTGCAGCCATGTTCTTCGTGCCCTTGTGGATCCCGATCGCCTCCAGGTCCCAGCCCAGCCCTTCCTTCGGGAACACGAGTTCGATGGGCGCACCGCGGGCCTTCTCGCGATTGGCGCGGTACTCGAAGGAGATGCCGATGACGTACTCGCCCGCGGCCGCGGCTGCACAGGGGCGCGAGCCCGAGTGCATGTACTGCGCGATGTTCTCGTGCAGACCGTCCATGAACTTCCAGCCGTCGGCCTCGCCCCACAGTTGCAGCCAGGCGGACACGTCGAAGAACCCGGTGCCGGACGATGCCGGGTGCGGCATCACGATCTGCCCTTTGTAGACCGGCTTCGTCAGGTCCTTCCACGTCTCGGGTTTCGGGATATTCCGCTTCGCCGCCTCAACGGTGTTGAAGCAGATGGTCGCGCCCCACACGTCCATGCCGACCCAGGCCGGCGGGTTCTTCGGATCGCGATACTGCGGAGCCACGCGATTCAGGCCGGCCGGCGCATATGGCACCAGCATGCCTTCGGTGTCGAAGATCGCCATGCTGGTAGCCGCCACGCCCATGACCACGTCGGCCTTCGGATTGTTCTTCTCGGCCAGCAGCTTGGCGGTGATGATGCCCGTCGAGTCGCGGACCCAGACGATCTCGATGTTCGGGTTGGCCTTCTCGAAGCCGGCCTGGTAGGCCTTCAGCTGATCGGTCTCCAGCGCCGTGTACACCGTCAACTGCGTCTTCTGGGCGCTGGCGCCGAAGGCAATGGTGGACAGCGCAGCGGCGGCTACGAGCTTGCCGACAGTCGCAAACGAAAACTTCATCGACTCCTCCTTCATGACCCCGGTGGCATGGATGTGACCGTTCGTGAGGGGAAACGAACGACCGTCAAAGGTAGCTCGACAGCATGACCGGCCGGTGTATCGGCCGGCGCGTCATCTTAGGTACTTGCGAAGACTGCGGGGCAGTCTACGAGCGGAACGAATCCTGTCAATTGTTTTTTGCAGATTGTAGACAATGTGCCGGCATCGTCCTAGACTTCCGCGATGGCCACTCACGATAGCGCCCCGGTGCACGTCGTCCCGCACCCGACGATCGAACTGCTGCGCACCGCGTCGCTGTCCAGCGCCGCACAGCAGGAAATCGAGCGGATGATCCTCGAGGGCGAGATCGGTCCGGGCTCGAAGCTCACCGAGGCGTGGCTGTCGGAGCGCCTTGGCGTGTCGCGCGGTCCGATCCGCGAAGCCTTCCGCATGCTCGAGGAGGCCGGGCTCGTGCGGCAGGAGAAGAACCGCGGCGTCTTCGTGCGCGACATTCCGCTGGAAGAAGCGCTGGAGATCTACGACCTGCGCGCGGCGATGGACGAACTGGTCGGCCGCTGCCTGGCCGAAACCGTCACGCCCGAGCAGATGAAAGCCGCGCGCGCGATCGTCGAGCGCATGGACTCGGCGGCTCGCGCGGGCGATGCCGATACCTACCACCTGCTCAACCTCGAATTCCACGACGCGCTGGTCGGCTTCACGGGCAACCGCAAGCTGGCCGCCGTCTACAGGAAGCTGGTGAAGGAACTCGCGCTGTTCCGTCGCCGCAATCTGCGGGATCAGGAACTGTTGCCGCACTCGGCCGCAGAACACAGGGCGATCCTGAAGGCGATCGCCGCCGGAGATCCGGAGCAGGCCGGCCGGACCATGTTCGACCACGTGATGGAAAGCAAGGAACGCGCACGGCAGGGCGAAAGCGCGCGGGAACCCGTGCGTGCACGCGCCGGAAGGAAAGGATAGGCAATGCTCGAAGTGAACGGCCGCCGATACGCGGCCCCCAGGCAGTCGACTGTGGTGCTGTGCATCGACGGCTGCGAACCGGACTACATCGCGCAGGCGGTGGCTGGCGGCCACATGCCCTTCATGAAGCAGGTGCTTGCACGCGGCACGGCGCTGGTGGCCGACTGCGTCGTTCCCAGCTTCACCAACCCGAACAACCTGTCGATCGTCACCGGGGCCCCGCCGTCGGTGCACGGAATCTGCGGCAACTATCTCTTCGACGTGGAAAGCGGCACCGAAGTGATGATGAACGACCCGAAGTGGCTGCGCGCCCCGACGATCCTGGCCGCGTTGGCCGACGCCGGCCATTCGGTCGCCGTCGTCACCGCGAAGGACAAGCTGCGCAAGCTCCTCGGACACAAGATGAAAGGCATCTGCTTCTCATCGGAAAAGGCCGACCAGGTGACGGAGCAGGAGAACGGAATCACCGGAGTGCTGCCGCTGGTCGGCATGCCGCTGCCCGACGTCTACAGCGCCGAACTGTCCGAGTTCGTCTTCGCGGCCGGCGCGCGGCTGATCGAGACGCGCAAGCCCGATTTCCTGTACCTGTCGACCACCGATTACGTGCAGCACAAGCATGCGCCGGGCGACCCCGACGCCAACCGCTTCTACGCGATGCTCGATCGTTACCTTGCACGGTTCGACGCCCTCGGCACGGTGTTTGCCTTGACCGCCGACCACGGCATGAACGCCAAGACCAAGCTCGACGCCAGTCCCAACGTCATCTTCCTGCAGGATCTGCTCGACGAGTGGCTCGGGCGCGAGCGCGCGCGGGTGATCCTTCCGATCACCGATCCGTACGTCGTCCACCACGGCGCTCTCGGTTCCTTCGCCACGGTCTACCTCGCCGCCGACGAGGCGGCGACGGTCGCCGCGCGGTTGCGTGAGCTGCCGGGAATGGAGGTCGTGTTGAACCGCGAGGACGCGGCTCGACGCTTCGAACTGCCGGCCGACCGCATCGGCGATATCGTCGCCGTGTCCGAGCGCAGCGTCGTGCTCGGCACCAGCCGCTCGCGGCACGACCTGTCGCAACTGGAGCTGCCGCTGCGATCGCATGGCGGCATCTCGGAACAGCGGGTGCCGCTCATCGTCAATCGCCGCATCGAAGGACTCAACCCGATGCACCGCTGGCGCAATTTCGACGCCTTCGATCTCGTACTCAACCGCGCCCAGTGAACGCCGCCACCTCCCCCGTGCGCGCCGAGATGCTCCGCATCGCCGGCGAGAGAGTCCCCTGCGAACGCAGCTTCGAGGTGCGCTATCCGTACACCGGTGAAGTGGTCGCCACGGTCCCGAAGGCGTCCGTGGACGACGTGCGGCGCGCGTTCTCGATCGCCCGCAAGTACCGCAGCACGCTCACCCGCTACGACCGCTATCGGATCCTGATGAAGGCCGGCGAGATCATCGCCAGCCGCCGCGACGAGATCGCGCGCCTGATCACGCTCGAGTCCGGCCTGTGCCTGAAGGACACGCAGTACGAGGTGGGACGCGCGAGCGACGTGCTGCTCTTCGCGGCGAACCAGGCGCTGGTCGACGACGGCCAGGTCTTCTCCTGCGACCTCACGCCGCACGGAAAGAAGCGCAAGGTCTACACCATGCGCGAGCCGCTGCTGGGCGTCATTTCGGCGATCACCCCATTCAACCATCCGCTGAACCAGGTGATCCACAAGGTGGCCCCGGCGGTCGCGACGAACAACCGCGTGGTCCTGAAGCCGAGCGAGAAGACCCCGCTGGCGGCCTACGCGCTCGCCGACGTGCTGTACGAGGCCGGGCTGCCGGGGCCGATGCTGTCGGTGGTGACAGGCGACCCGCGCGAAATCGCCGACGAGCTGCTGACCAATCCCGATGCGGACATGGTCACCTTCACCGGCGGGGTCGCGGTCGGCAAGTACATCGCGGCCAAGGCCGTCTACAAGAGGCAGGTGCTGGAGCTCGGCGGCAACGACCCGATCATCGTGATGGAGGATGCCGATCTCGAAGAGGCGGCCACCCTCGCTGCCAGCGGTTCGTACAAGAACTCGGGCCAGCGCTGCACCGCGGTAAAGAGAATGCTGGTGCACGCCAGCGTGGCGGACGACTTCGTCGAACGCCTGGTCGCCAGGACGAAGGCGCTCAGGTACGGGGACCCGCTCGACCCGGCCAACGACATGGGCACGGTGATCGACGAGCCGGCGGCGCGCGAGTTCGAGTCGAGGGTAAACGCCGCCATGGCTCGGGGCGCCAAGGTGCTGGCCGGCCACGTGCGACGCGGCGCGGTTTATGCCCCCACGGTGGTGGACCGGGTCGTTCCGGACATGCAGCTCGTGAAGGAAGAAACGTTCGGCCCGGTGTCGCCGGTCATCCGTTTTGCATCGATCGACGAGGCCATCGCCATCAGCAACTCGACCGCCTACGGATTGTCGTCGGCGGTATGCACCAATCGGCTGGACTACATCACGCGCTTCATTTCCGAACTGAACGTCGGGACCGTGAACGTGCGGGAAGTGCCCGGATACCGGCTCGAACTGACGCCTTTCGGGGGAATCAAGGATTCCGGCCTCGGGTACAAGGAAGGCGTGCTGGAAGCCATGAAGAGCTTCACGAACACGAAGACCTATTCGCTGCCGTGGTAGCGAGAACACAGATCACGAGGACCGGTCCCGACCGAAGCGGATGCAAACACTCCTGAACCTGCTGGCGGCCATCGCGCTGCTCGTCTGGGGAACGCACATCGTGCGGACCGGGGTGCTGCGCGTGTACGGCACGAGCCTGCGCCAGGTGCTGCGTCGCAACGTCGGCAACCGGGGCACCGGCTTCGTTGCCGGCGTGGCCGTGACGGGCCTGCTGCAGAGCTCGACGGCAACTGCGCTTCTCGCCTCGTCATTCGTCTCGCAGGGGCTGATCGGCACGGCAGCCGCGCTCGCGGTGATGCTCGGCGCCGACGTCGGCACCGCCCTGATGGTGCAGCTCTTCTCGCTGAACCTGACGTGGCTCGCGCCGCTGCTGATCGTCGCCGGGGTGATCGTCTACCTGTCCAAGAAGAACGAGCGGGCGGGCCAGATCGGCAAGATCGCGCTCGGCCTCGGCGTCATGATCCTCGCGCTGCAGCTGATCGCCCAGGCGACCATCCCGCTGACCCGGACGTCGGGCGTTCGCGTGCTGTTCGCGCAGATCTCCGGGGACCTGCTGCTCGACGTGCTGATCGGCGCGCTGCTCGCGGTCGCGTCCTATTCGAGCCTGGCGGTCGTGCTGCTGGTGGCCACGCTGACGGCCGCCAACATCGTGCCGGCGCACGTCGCGTTGCCGGTGGTGCTCGGCGCCAACCTGGGAAGCGGGCTGCTGGCCTTGCTCACCACCTGGAAGTCCGATCCCGTCGCCCGCCGCGTGCCGCTCGGCAACTTCGTTTTCAAGGCGGGAGGCGTCGCGCTCGGCATCCTCGCGCTGCCGTTCGCCACGCCCTATCTGCTGAAGCTGCACCCCGATCCGAAGCAGCTCGTCGTCTATTTCCACCTGCTGTTCAACGTGCTGCTGGCGGTCGCGTTCATCGGCTTCACCGAGCGCGTGGCGAAGCTGACCGAGAAATGGCTGCCCGCGCCCCGCGCCGCCGACACACTGGGCGAGCCGCGCCACCTCGACCCGGTCGCCCTGGACACGCCGACGCTGGCGCTCGCCAACGCCGCGCGCGAGGCCATTCGCCTCGCCGACACCGTCCAGGAAATGCTCTCGGGACTGCTCGAGGTGCTGCGTCGGGACAACTCGCAGCTGGCCGAGGCGCTGCGGCGCAAGGATGACGAGATCGATCGGTTGTACTCCGCGATCAAGCGCTACCTCGCGCAGATCAGCCGCGAGGCGCTCGAGGCGCGTGAGTCGCGCCGCTGGACCGAGATCATCCAGTTCACCATCAACATGGAGCACGTCGGCGACATCATCGAACGCCTTCTGCTCGATGTCGCCGAGCGCAAGATCCAGCATGGCCTGTCCTTCTCCGAAGCCGGCCTGCAGGAGATCAGCGACCTGCACGCGCGCCTGATCGGCAACCTGCAGCTGTCGGTCGCCGTGTTCCTCAACGGCGACCTTAAGTCGGCGCAACGCCTGATCGGCGAAAAGGTCACGTTCCGCGAACTGGAGATGCGCTACGCCGAGAGCCACCTCCACCGGCTGTCCGAGAACACGCCGCAGTCCGTCGAGACGAGTTCGCTGCACCTCGACCTGCTGTCCGATTTCAAGCGCATCAACTCGCTGTTCTGCTCGGTGTCGTATCCGATCCTCGAGTCGGCGGGCGTCCTGTCGAAGACGCGCGTGCTCGGTGAGCAGCCTGGACTGTTCAACCCCAACCAGTCGTCTGCGCCGAGCTGATATGGCGCTCACGCTGCCCGAGGTCGAAGCGCTGTTCGCCGCCAAGGGCGACCGCCTGTATGCCGGCGAACCGGTGACCCAGTTGCAGCACGCCCTGCAGGCGGCGCACCTCGCCGAGCAGGAAGATGCCGGTGACGAGCTGGTGGTCGCCGCCTTCCTTCACGACCTCGGCCACCTGATCAACGACCAGGGCGACACGCCAACGCTGCGGGGCATCGACGATCGCCATGAATTCGTCGCGCTGCCCTTCCTGCGCGACCTGTTCGGCCCCGAGGTCCTGCAGCCGATCCGCCTGCACGTGGATGCCAAGCGCTATCTGTGCGCGCGGGGCAACGGCACGGTGTCCGGCGCGGAATACTGGTCCGCTCTGTCGATCGACTCCCGGCGCAGCCTGGAGCTCCAGGGCGGAATCTTCAGCGAGAACGAAGCAGACGGTTTCCGTGCCCAGCCCTTTGCCGAGGATGGCGTGCGCGTACGCCTGTGGGACGACCGCGCGAAACTGGCGCAGGCGGTCACCCCTCCCCTCGCGCACTACATCGCACTCGCCGCGAGGGTCGCCGCCCGCTGATCCGCCGGCTCCGCCGCTCGGCGATAATCCGCGGCTCGCCAGGAGAGGTGACGAACCATGACGCGTTCCCTGTTGCTCGTTGCGTTGCTCGCCCTGCTGTCGGCGTGCTCGAAGGCGCCGGAAGCGCCGGTCAAGGCAGGGTCGTCCGCGGCCGCGCCCGTGCGAGCCGAGATCCAGTGGGTGCGCCCGCAAACCGTCGCCGATGTGGATCGGGCGTTTGACGAGGCCAAGACCAGGAATCAGCCGGTCTTCCTCTTCTGGACCGCGGTCTGGTGCCCGCCCTGCAATCAGGTCAAGAGCACGATCTTCACGCGACCCGAGTTCATCGAGAAGTCCCGGTCCTTCGTTCCGGTCTACGTCGACGCCGACAGCCCCAGTGGGCAACTGCTCGGCGCGCGCTTCAAGGTGACGGGCTACCCCACCATGGTCCTGTTGGCCGGCAGTGGACAGGAACTGACCCGCCTCGCGGGCTCGGTCGACGCCTCCAAGTACATGCAGATCCTCGAGCGCGGCCTGGCTGGAGGCAACTCGGCGAAGCAGTCGCTCGATGCGGCGCTCGCGGGACAGGCGCTGCCCACCGAAGACTGGCGCATGCTGGCGTTCTATTCCTGGGGCACCGACGACGGGCAGCTGGTGCCGGAGAAGGAGCTTCCCGCCACGCTGCTCAAGCTGGCGGCGACCTGCCCGCCGCAGGAGCGCGAGGCGTCCTCGCGACTTGTCCTGGAAGCGCTCTACGCGGCCTCGCAGGAGAAGGCTGCCAAGCCGAGGCTCGACAAGGCCGACGCGATCGCCAGCGTGAAGAGCCTGCTCGACCGGCCCGAACTCGTTCGCGCGCACCACGACATCCTGGGCTACGCCGCCGACGACCTCGTCGGCCTGCTGACCGAGCCGAAGTCGAAGGAGCGTGCCGATCTGGTCGCCCGCTGGAGCGCCGTGCTCGACAAGCTGGCCGCCGACACGACGCTGTCCAACGGCGGTCGCATGTACGCGATGCTCGGGAAGGTCGGCCTCGCGCGCCTCGACAACAAGGAAGGAGCGTTGCCGCCGGCCCTGATCGACGAGGTGAAGTCGCAGGCCGCGCGGGTCGACCGCGAAGTCACGGATCTCGACGAACGGCAGGCCGTGATCACGACCACGGGTGCCGTACTCGCGCGCGCGGGCCTGCTCGACGAGTCGGATGCCCTGCTCACCGCAGAGCTGAAGCGGTCGCACTCGCCCTACTACTACATGTCCCAGCTCGCCTCGAATGCGAAACGCCGCGGCACGCCGGAAGGCAAGGCGGCCGCCGCCGACTGGTCGCGGCAGGCCTACGAAAGCGCCAAGGGGACGGCCACCCGACTGCGATGGGGCGGCGGTTACCTGAACACGTTGCTCGAGGTCGCGCCTCAGGATGCGGCCTCCATCGAGAAGGCGGCGACCCAGGTGCTCGGAGAAGTGAAGGCGGACAGTGTCCAGCTGACCGGAAACAATCGTGCGGCGCTCGAGCGGATGAGCAAGCGACTGGTCGCGTGGAACAAGGACGGCGGGCGCGACGACGTGCTGGTGCGCCTCAATGCCTCGCTGAAGGACAAGTGCGCCTCGTCGGCGGTCGATGATCGCGCCTGGTGCGAATCGCTGTTCCTCCCGGCGAAGCGCGCCTGATCGATGGCGACCTACAGCGCCCCGCTGAGCCCTTCAGAGGAGCGCGAGTTCGTGCCCTTCATGCACGAGCTGATCGGCATCGCGTTCGCCACCATCCGCGCCTATTTCATGACGGGCACGGCTGTGGTGACGAAGGGCGATGCCAGTCCGGTGACGCAGGCGGATCGCAATGCCGAGGAAGCGATGCGGAGGCTGATCGAGCAGCGTTACCCATCGCATGCGGTGATCGGCGAAGAGCACGGCAACAAGCCCGGCGAGCGCTATCGCTGGGTCCTCGACCCGATCGACGGGACGCGCGCCTTCATTACCAACTGTTTCCTGTTCGGCACGCTGATCGCCCTCGAACGCGACGACGGGCAGGGCTTCCGGCCGGTGCTCGGCGTCATCGCACACTCCGCGCCGGGCGTCGCCCTGATCGGTCACCAGGGTGAGACGACCCTCTACGCGAGCGACGGCACGTTGCGCGCCGTCCGCGTTCGCCCCTGCACGCGGCTTGCCGAGGCCACCGTCCTGGCGACCACGCACTGGTCGACGGGCGAGCAGCGCGGAGGCCCTGCGGTGGAGCGCATCATCCGTGCCGCCCGGCTCTATCGGACATGGGGCGACTGTTTCGGTTACTTCGCGCTGGCGACCGGCGCCGCCGATCTCATGCTCGATCCGACCCTCGCCTACTGGGACGTCGCTGCCATCGTGCCCGTGGTGGAAGGCGCCGGCGGCGTCGTCACCGCCTGGAACGGCGGCAACCCGCTGGAGGAACTGTCGTTGATCGCGAGCGCGGGACCGTTGAACGCGGTCGCACTCGAGCTGCTGTCACGCGACCGCCCTTAGGGGGTTAAAGCGTCGGCGCCTGCCGCGGCG
Organism: uncultured beta proteobacterium; assembly: GCA_963726405.1. Lineage (GTDB taxonomy): Bacteria > Pseudomonadota > Gammaproteobacteria > Burkholderiales > Burkholderiaceae_F > JAOUJD01. The sequence goes on from CAVSCF010000005.1 coordinate 373,397, forward strand.
GCATCGACGGCGGAACGACCGCGCGGGCCCCGCGAAAGCGCTCAGCTGAGCGCAGCACCAGCTCAGCCATGGAGTGATGGCTCTGGTAGGTCTCACGCTGCCAGCGGGCGTCGTTGCCCGCGGATCGGACCCAACGTTCGATCTCGTCCATCGCGTCGAGCGAGCCAAGCTCGCGCGCGAGCGGGCGCACCTGTTCCAGCGTGGCCAGGACCTCCTGATGCAGGGCGCGCACCGCGCCCGTCGCCCCATCGATCAACTGCCCCTCGAGTCCGAAACGGCACGCCTGGAAGCGGTTGTAGTTGTAGGTGACGTAGATCTCCTCGCTCTCCGGCGGCGCAGGGTGCTCGAGGAGCATGCGGCAGATGACCTGCACGTAGGCCGCCAGGGCGGCCGCGCGCTCGACGGTGAGCGGAGTGTCGAACACCCTGATTTCGATCGTGCCGTACTCGGGCTTGGGGCGGATGTCCCAGTAGAAGTCCTTCATGCTCTCGACCACGCCAAGCTTCTTCAACTTGCCGAAGAAGGCTTCGAACGCCGGCCAGTCGGTGAGGAAAGGCGCACGGCCGGACAAGGGAAACGCGTAGACCGAGTTGAGGCGCGAGCAGTCGTACGAGGTGTCGACCCCCTGGAAGTAGGGACTGCTGGCCGCGAGCGCGATGAACTGCGGGATGTAGGCGGAGAGCCGGTGCAGCAGCCAAAGCGCCTGCGTGCCGTTCTCGCAGCCGATATGCACGTGCTGGCCGAACACCGTGAACTGCTTGGCGAGGTAACCGTACAGCCCGGCGACGTGCCGGAAGCGCGGCCGGTCGTAGATCTGCCGGTCGTACCAGCGCTGGAACGGATGGGTACCCCCGCCGGCGATCTCGAGGTCGAGCCGGTCGGCGCCGGCGACGAGCGCGTCCCGGATCGCGCTCAGTTGCGACAGCAAGGGAGTGAACGAATGCTGGATCGAGGTGCTCACCTCCATCATGCTTTCGGTGATTTCCGGAGTGATGTTGCCGGGGAAGGACTGGCGTGAGACGAGTGCGATCAGGTCCGAGGCCCCGCGCGTCAGGTCACCGGTGCGGCGGTCGATGAGCTGGAGCTCGAGTTCCACCCCCATCGTCAGCCATTCCGACTTTCCGAAGTCGAGATGGGCGTCCGTCATTGATCGGTCCTCGTTTCTCCGCTCCAGCGCAACGCGAACACCAGCGCCAGGGCGCCGACTAATTGCAGGATGACCACCGACGGCAGCAGCACCGACGTGGTCTGCTGCGCGATCTGCGGATTCCACTCGGACACCTGCTGGATGAGCATCAACGCCAGCGCGGACATCGGCATGAGGGCCACGCCGGTGAGGAATCCCTTCTTCAGCGAAACCCCGGACAACGGGCCGAAGACCGAGACACCGAGCGCTTTCGTGGCCATGCGCACGGCGACCAGCGCGGTCACCGGCAGCCATGCCGGGAAGATCGCATCGATGTCGACCATGGCTGCCGACAAGGCGAAGAACAGGACGAGCGCGATGCCCGATGCGAGGCCGAACTCGGTCGACGTCAGGAGGCGACCCGTGTCGAACGTGCGAACGAACGCGCCACACGCGAGAAGCGCGAGCAAAGGCGACAGGCGCAGGGCGACCGCCGTGGCAAACACGAGCCACACCACCGCGAGCATCACGAGAATCTGGCCGGCCCGGTCCCGGCCGATGAACGAGAGCACCAGAAGGAAGAGCCGCGCGCCGGCCGCGGCGACCGCCAGCGAACCCGCGATGAGGTAGACCGGATGCAGGAGCGCCTCCACCGCGCGAGCGCCCGGCTGTTCGCGAACGAGCGCCAGCAGCAGCGTCGACAGCATCACGGCATAGATTGAGTTCAAGGCCGTCAGCAACAGTGTCCTTTCCGTCACCTGCCCCTGTGCCCGCAACTCGCGCGTGACGGCAAGCACGACCGCCGGCGACGTGGCCATGGCGATGCTGGCGATCAGGGCCGACGCCCACGGGTCGATCTCGAAGAAGCGCATCGCGTAGAACACGGCCAAGAACGACAGCGCGCTCTCCGCGACGCTGCTCGCCAGCAGTGCGGGGTTCCGCCGCACCCACCCGAACGACACGCGTTGTCCGAGGTCGAACAGGATCACCGCCGCGGCGAATTCCAGGGTGAACTGCAAGGTCGGACTCGGCAGTTCCTCCAGTTGCAGAAGGCGGAGGACGTAGCTGCCCGCTCCGAACAGGGCGCCGGCGGCGACGTAGCCAAACAGGCGGGGCAACCTGAGCCGGGCAGCCCCCTCACCGGCCGCTGCCGCGAGGAGAGCAAGCGCCGCGACCGCGAGAGCGGCGGGCACGTCAGGCGGCCAGGCGGGGAGAAAGGTGAGATCCACGGCAGGGAGCGAGGGTTCAAGGGACCGCAAAAAAAAGTCCGCGCTGTGCGGAGCACCTACGCGGACTGAATCGCCACGAGGAAGGGGAACCTCCTACGCTGCGCTTGCTGCCAACCGAGTGTAGCAGAGGGCTACGAATAGGGGACGACAGGACGCGACAGTAGAGGCGTCCCGCCGCCCGTGAAATTAGGAGAAGACACTACGCGCTACTACGTAACGAGCGGCCGCTCAGGAACGGGCGGGGGTCGGGGACCTCGGTACCGTCCAGCGCAAGACGCAGACGGAAAAGATCGGCGATGCGCCGCGCGTTCAGCTTGTCCATCAGCCGCGCCCGGTGGACTTCCACGGTGCGCGGGCTGATCCCCAGCTCGACGGCGATCTCGCGGTTGTGGAGGCCGTCGGTAATGCGCTGGAACACCTCGAGTTCGCGCGGCGTCAGGCGGCCAAGCCGTTCGCGCATCTGCTCGCGTTCGCGGGCCCGCTCGAGCGCGTGCGCAACGCTCTCGAGTGCAGCGCTCACGGCGTCCATCAGTTCCTTCGGCTGCACCGGTTTCTCGAGGAAATCCATCGCCCCTGCCCGCAGCGCAGTGCGGGCGGTGGCGACGTCACCGTGTCCGGTGACGACGATCACCGGCAGGTGCGGCTGCTCGTCGTGCAGTTTTCGCTGCAGGTCGAGTCCGCTCATGCCCGGCAGTCGCAAGTCGACGACGGCGCAGGCGGGCCGCTCGTTCAGGCCTTTCGCGAGAAAGTCCTCGGCGCTTGCGAAACACCGGGGCGAGTAGCCGCTGAGTTCCAGAAGCGCGGCCAACGACTCGCGCAGGTCTACGTCATCTTCAATGACGTAGACAGTCGGCGAACGCGAAGAAGCTTGCGCAGTGGTCATCATGGTCGAAGTGTTCGTCAATACGCCGGGAAAACCCGGCCTGGTTCAAGCATAGCGTGGGACAAAACCGCAACCGTACCGTGGATCAAAACGACCGCGACCGGTTCAGAACGGGATGTCGTCATCCATGTCCGCCATGGACGAGGCCGGCTTGCCGGCGCTGGCGGGCTTGCTCGGCGCGGAGCGGGCCGGCGCGCGGGGCTCCTCGCTGCCGCCCTCGAAGTCCGGCGCGCCACCGCCCATGCCTTCGCGCGAGCCGAGCATCTGCATGTTCTCGGCGACGATTTCGGTCGTGTAGCGGTCCTGGCCGTCCTTGTCCTGCCACTTTCGGGTGCGCAGCCGTCCTTCGACGTAGACGGGACGGCCCTTCTTCAGGTACTCCCCGGCGATTTCCGCAAGGCGGCCGAAGAAGGCCACCCGGTGCCACTCGGTCGCTTCCTTCATCTCGCCGCTGGCCTTGTCCTTCCAGCGGTCCGACGTCGCGATGGTGATGTTCGTGATCGCTGCCCCGTCCGCGGTGTACCGCGTCTCGGGATCGCGACCGAGATTGCCGATCAGGATGACTTTATTCACGGATGCCATGTGTTCTCCTCTTCAGATCGGCACCGGCTGGCCGCTCGAACGTTTCTTTGGAACTTCCCGCATGCCAAGCGCGATCACCCACCACACCGCCATGATCGCCGCCGCGCATGCAAACACTCCCTGCGCCCCCCAGCGCGCGGCCACGAGGCCGCCGAGGGCGCCGCCGGCGAAAAGGCCGACCGATTGCGTCGTATTGTAGATGCCGAGTGCCAGTCCTTTCGCGGATGACGGAGCGACCCGCGACACCAGGGACGGCAGGCTCGCTTCGAGGATGTTGAAGCCGACGAAGAAGAGCAGCAGCCAGCCCGCGATCCACCCGAGGCTGGGCGAGTAGGCCATCAAGCCCAGCTGCACCAGGAGCAGGAGCGCCACGGCGCCGAGGAACAGCGTCCGCATCTTCGACTTCCGCTCGGCCGCCATGATGGGCGGCATCATCAGCGCGAAAGACACCAGGACCACCGGCAGGTAGACCCACCAGTGGTTCGCCAGCGGCAACTGCGCACGCTCGACGAGCAGCACCGGCACGACGACGAACATCGCCATCTGGACCGCGTGGAGCGCGAAGATCCCGAAGTTCAGGCGCAGCAGTTGCGGGTCGAGTACGACGCTGCTGGGGCTTGCCGGATCGTCGTGGTGGATGCGGGCCGGGGCCGTCGGCACCACCCACAGCACAACCGCGATGGCGACGAGCGCGAGCACGCCGGTCAGCGCGAACAGACCCTCCATGCCCACCGCGGCGTAGAGCGGCGGCGCACCGACCAGCGACAGCGCGAACGTGAGTCCGATCGAGCCGCCGACCATGGCCATCGCCTTGGTCCGGTGTTCCTCGCGCGTGGCGTCGGCAATGAAGGCGGTCACCGCCGCGGAAATCGCACCGGCTCCCTGGATCGCGCGGCCGAGGATGGTCCAGTAGATGTCGTGCGCGAAGGCGCCGATGAAACTGCCGAGCGCGAACAGCAGGAGGCCGGCGACGATCACCGGCTTGCGCCCCCAGCGGTCGCTCGCGGCCCCGAACGGAATCTGCAGCACGCCCTGCGTCAGCCCGTAGATTCCGAGCGCGAGGCCCACCAGCGCCGGGCTGTTTCCACCGGGAATCGAGCGTGCATGCACCGCGAACACGGGCAGGATCAGGAACAGCCCCAGCATGCGCAGGGCGAAGATCGAAGCCAGCGAGGCGCTGGTCCGCACTTCCTGACCGGACATGCGCGACGACGAAGGGGAAGTCATTCGAGGGGGATCGGAGGTGCGGGCCCGGATCAGTCCGGGGCGGGAAACCGGGCGGGCAGGCCCGCGTGCAAGGCGCGCTTGCGTTTGTCGTTATAGTACCAAGTTGCCCTTTTCCAGCCGATCCTCCGCCGGGGGGCGCGCCCGGCGAAACGCAGCAGCATGGACGAAATCCGCATCCGCGGCGCCCGCACGCACAACCTCAAGAACGTGGACCTCGATCTGCCGCGTCACCGGCTGGTCGTGATCACGGGCCTGTCGGGATCGGGCAAGTCGTCGCTCGCCTTCGACACGCTCTATGCGGAGGGCCAGCGCCGCTACGTCGAGTCGCTGTCCGCATATGCGCGGCAGTTTCTCCAGTTGATGGAGAAACCCGACGTGGACCTGATCGAGGGCCTCAGCCCGGCCATCTCGATCGAGCAGAAGGCGGCCTCGCACAACCCGCGCTCCACGGTGGGCACAGTCACCGAGATCCACGACTACCTGCGTTTGCTGTTTGCGCGGGTGGGCACGCCGTACTGCCCCGAGCACAACCTGCCCTTGCAGGCGCAAAGCGTCTCGCAGATGGTCGATGGCACCCTGCTCCTGCCCGAGGACGCGCGGGTGATGGTGCTGGCCCCGGTCGTGCGCGAGCGCAAGGGCGAGTTCGTCGAGTTCTTCGACGACATGCAGACTCAGGGCTTCGTGCGCTTCCGCATCGACGGCGCGGTGGTGGAGGCGGACAGCCTGCCGCCGCTGAAGAAGACCGAAAAGCATTCGCTCGACGTCGTCGTGGACCGGCTGAAAGTCCGTCCCGACGCGAAGCAGCGCCTTGCGGAATCGTTCGAAACCGCCCTGCGCCTGGCCGACGGCCGCGCGCTGCTTCTCGATCTCGACAACGGCCAGGAGACGCTGTTTTCCAGCCGATTCTCCTGTCCGGCCTGCAACTACTCGCTATCCGAACTCGAGCCGCGCCTGTTCTCGTTCAACAACCCCATGGGCGCCTGCACGGCGTGCGACGGGATCGGCAGTGTCGACTTCTTCGACGAGAAGCGCGTGGTCGCGCATCCCGAACTGTCGCTTGCCAGCGGTGCCATCAAGGGCTGGGACGCGCGCAACCAGTACTACTACCAGATGCTGGCCGCCGTCGCGCAGCACTATGGGTTCGACATCGACCTGCCCTTCGACGCACTGCCCGAGGCGGCCCGCCGGTCGATCCTGTTCGGCACCGGGGACGACGAGATCGCGTTCACCTACACGAACGAGCGTGGCAAGAAGATGGTCCGCAAGCATCCCTTCGAGGGGGTGGTGCCCAACCTGGAGCGGCGTTTCAAGGAAACCGATTCGGTGGTGGTGCGCGAGGAACTGACCAAACTGCGCAGCCAGCGCCCATGTCCCGTATGCGAGGGAACACGCCTGCGGACCGAGGCGCGGCACGTCTTCATCGGCGAGGGCGACGACCGGCGCGGCATCTACCAGGTCGCCGCGGCGCCGTTGCGCGACGCCTGCGCCTATTTCGAACGCCTGCTGTTCACGGGGGCGAAGAAGGAAATCGCGAGCAAGATCGTCAAGGAAATCGGCGCCCGGCTGCGATTCCTCGTCAACGTCGGCCTCGATTACCTGTCGCTCGACCGGTCGGCCGAGACCCTGTCGGGCGGCGAGTCGCAGCGCATCCGGCTCGCGTCGCAGATCGGATCGGGCCTGACCGGCGTGATGTACGTCCTCGACGAACCTTCGATCGGCCTTCATCAGCGCGACAACGACCGCCTGATCGGCACGCTCAAGCACCTGCGCGACCTCGGCAACACGGTGATCGTCGTTGAACACGACGAGGACGCCATCCGCGCGGCGGACCACGTGGTCGACATGGGGCTCGGCGCGGGCGCGCACGGGGGCGAGGTCATCGCCAGCGGCACGCTCGACGTCGTGCTCGCGAACGAGAGGTCGCTGACGGCCGCCTATCTGTCGGGCCGCCGCCAGATCGAGATTCCGGACGACCGCACGCCGCCGTTCACGCACTGGCTGAAGCTCATCGGGGCGCACGGCAACAACCTGAAGGAAGTGACGCTCGACCTGCCCGTCGGGCTGCTCACCTGCGTGACCGGCGTCTCGGGGTCGGGCAAGTCCACCCTCATCAACGACACGCTGTACACGGCAGTCGCCCGCCACCTGTACGGCTCGGCCGCCGAGCCCGCGCCGTACCAGTCGATCGACGGGCTGGAGCACTTCGACAAGGTGATCAGCGTCGACCAGAGCCCCATCGGCCGCACGCCGCGGTCGAATCCGGCGACGTATACGGGGCTGTTCACGCCGATCCGCGAATTGTTCGCCGAAACACCGACCGCGCGGGAGCGCGGTTACGAAGCCGGCCGCTTCTCCTTCAACGTCAAGGGAGGCCGCTGCGAAAGTTGCCAGGGCGACGGCGTGCTGAAGGTCGAGATGCACTTCCTTCCGGACGTCTACGTGCCCTGCGACGTCTGCCACGGCAAGCGCTACAACCGGGAAACGCTCGAAGTCCATTACAAGGGCAAGAGCATCGCGGAAGTGCTCGACATGACAGTCGAGGAGGCGCACGGTTACTTCAACGCCGTTCCGACCATCGCGCGCAAGCTGCAGACGCTGCTCGACGTCGGTCTCGGTTACGTGCGGCTGGGGCAGAGCGCCACGACGCTGTCGGGCGGCGAGGCGCAGCGCGTGAAGCTGTCCCTGGAACTGTCCAAACGCGACACCGGCCGCACGCTCTACATCCTCGACGAGCCGACCACGGGGCTGCACTTCCACGACATCGCGCTGCTGCTGAAGGTGCTGCACCAGTTGCGCGACGCCGGCAACACGGTGGTGGTCATCGAGCACAACCTGGACGTGGTGAAGACGGCCGACTGGGTGATCGACCTGGGCCCCGAGGGCGGCGATGGCGGCGGTCGCATCATCGCCACCGGAGCGCCGGAGGCCATCGCTGCCAATCCCGAAAGTCACACGGGCCGCTATCTGGCGCCGGTGCTGCTGCGACACAAGGGCAAGAAGCGGCGCGGCACGGTGCAGTCGGCCGCGGCTGCCTGATCGCCCGGTCCCGAGCCAGGGAAAAGCAATTCGGTTCGGAACTCGGAGTCAGAGTTCGAAACGTTGTGCGAACTCGTCGAAATGTCCTCGGAGCAAGTCCGAGACTGCTCACCCTGTGGGTAGGGGCGCGGGAGTGCTTTCTGCCCGTCGCAGTCCCGGATGCGCCGCGACCGCGCGGCGAAAGGCGTACCTTTATCTTGCGCAAGGACCGAAGCAGCCATCGGACCCGGTCATCACGGGCAACGAGATTTGATGAGCCGCTCTGACTCTCCTAAAACCGCGTGCTGCAATTACTTTTAGTCGACCGGCAGTTCCGGTTAAATGGAGCCCATTTCCGGTTAAGCGGAAAGCTCCCCTATGAAAACAAGTTAGGCCTCAGAGGAGATTCCGGGTGCTGACGCGCATCGCGCGCTCCCCTGCTTCCTCGCGCGTCTTGTCGCTGCGCGTGTCTTGTCGAACTCATGAGCATGCAGGCGCTGAGGCCTAACCCTTCCATCGAGAGGACGTCTTACAGCTGGCTTCGCCAGCCGCAAGCCGCCTTTCATGTCAAACGCTAGGACGCAGACGCCGGGGGGAACCTGTGCCACTCACGTGCCGCAAGGCCGAAGCTCTGGACTTTCCCGCTCTTCAGCAGATGCTGGAGCTCTATCAGTACGAGCTCTCCGACATCTGGCACCAGGAACTCGACGCACAGGCTCGGTACGGGTACGACTTGAGCCGTCACCAAGAAGCACGTCGCTTCTTCGCTCATGTGGCCTTAGACGGTTCGCAGTACGTCGGCTTTGCCTTGGTTGCCCCAGCTTGCGTTACTCGGTCTGAAGGTTCGTGGATGGAGCAGTTCTTCATCCTGAAGCGCTATCGCAGGGGCGGAGCCGGGTCAGAGTTGGCGAAGCACACCTTCTTCAGCCATCCTGGTCCATGGGAAGTCGGTCAGATGCCGGCCAACATCGCTGCACGGGACTTCTGGCGCCAGGTCATTCGCACCGTCACCAAAGGTCAGTTCAGTGAGGTACAGGTCACTGAGGGCTGGTGGCAAGGTGTAGTTCAGCAGTTCCACATCGCCGCGGCCTAACCCTTCGCTCGAGGCGGCCCCCACCGGCTGTTTGCGCTTGGGGTCGCCGCAGTTCAATCGTTGGCGTCCGCTTCCGGGTCGCACAGGTAAGTCCGCTCCCCGCGATAGGCGACTTCCGCTTAGGGTCGAAAGCCCGCTTTCCCGTCCCTCGGTCTTCCGCTGCGGCACTCCGCCTCCGCTCAAAGCACGAGGCGGCCGAGTACCGTAGGCGCTCCTCCCCCGCCGCGCACCAGAACGGCCTCGCCCGCACCCACGGCCTCCGCCGTCAGGGCAAGGATGTTGACGTGATGGGTCACGAAGGCGACATTGGCCGGCGCGCGAACGGCGGAAATCTTCGCCAGCACCTCGCGCGTCTGCCGCGGCTCGCTCGAACGGTCGTCAAAGAAGGAGTTGAGCGCAGGGTCGGGTTCGACCGGCACCGCGGGAAAAGCCAGGCGGGCGGTGTCGAGGCAACGGCACCACTGACTCGACAGCACCCGGTCGATCCGGATGCGCTGCGCCTCCAGCGACGCGCCAATGCGGCCGGCCTGCCGCCGCCCTTCGGCGGAGAGATTGCGCTGCGTGGAGCAGTCGCCGACGCGAAAGCCGGGCGGATCCCCGAGTCCGGGCTCGGTCTGCGCATGCCGCAGCAGCATCACGACGCCGCCGGCACGCAGAGCTGACCACAGCGCATCGTTCTGTGCCGACGCGCGCGCGCCGGCCGCCATGGTCAAGGCGGCGAGCAGCAGTTCGCGGCGCCGCACGTCAGGCCTCCAGCAGCCGACGCTCGGCCAGATCGAGGGCGTCGGGCACGCCACGCAGCACGACGACGTCTCCCACCTGGAGTCGCATCTCCGGGCTCGGGTCGGCACCGCGGATCCCGCGACGCCGAACGGCGGTCACCTCGACGCCCAGCGGTTGCAGACGGAGTTCGCCGAGGGTCCGTCCCGCACCCGCCGCACCCGGATGCATCGAGACCGAGTGAAGACGCTCGTGCCCTTCCTCCTCGACGTCGTCATCGTCACCCATGCTGTGGAAGTAGCCGCGCAGCAGCTGATAGCGCTGGTCCCGCTGCTCCCGCACGCGCTTCACCACGCGCGACAAGGGAACTCCGAGCAGCACCAGCGCATGCGAGCCGAGCATTAGGCTGCCTTCCAGAACCTCGGGCACCACCTCGGTGGCGCCGGCCGCCATCAGCTTGTCGAGGTCGTGATCGTCCTGGGTCCGCACGATGACCGGGACGTCGGGCTTCAGTTCGCGCACGTGACGAAGAATCCTCAGCGAGGAAGGCGTGTCCGCATACGTGATTGCGAGTGCCGAAGCACGCGTGATGCCGGCCGCCACGAGCGTTTCCCGCCGGGCAGCGTCGCCATAAACGACGGACTCGCCGGCGGCCGCCGCCTGCCGCACCAGGTCCGGATCGAGGTCGAGCGCGACATAGGTGATGCCTTCCTGCTCGAGCATCTTGGCCAGGTGCTGGCCGCTGCGGCCGAAGCCGCAGATGACGACGTGCTTTTCGATGGCAATGGCCGTCTGGGCGATATGCGCGATCTCGAGCGACTTGTGCAACCACTCGCTCGACGACAGCCGCATGGCGATCTTGTCGCTGTACTGCACCAGCAGCGGAGCCGCGAGCATCGACAGCAGCATCGCCGCGAGCACGACCTGGAGCACCAGCGGGTCGAGCAGCCCGTGCAGGCCGGCCTGGCCCAGCAGCACGAAGCCGAACTCGCCCGCGGTGGCGAGCGCCAGACCGGCACGGATCGCGGTGCCCGGCGTACCGCCGAAGAGTCGGGCCAGTGCCAGGATCAGCCCGAACTTGAACGCGACGGGGCCGATCAGCGCGAGCAGGACCCAGCCCACGTTGTCGACCACGACGCGCACGTTGAGCAGCATGCCGATCGTGACGAAGAACAGCCCGAGCAGGACGTCGCGGAACGGCTTGATGTCTTCCTCGACCTGGTGCCGGAACTCGGTCTCCGAGATCAGCATGCCGGCGACGAAGGCGCCGAGTGCGAGCGACAGGCCGGCCTCCTCCGTCATCCACGCAAGCCCGAGCGTCACCAGCAGCACGTTCAGCGTGAACAGCTCGTGCGATTTGCGCTTGGCGACCGTGTGGAACCACCACCGCATGACCCGTTGGCCGCCGACGAGCAGCAGCGTCAGGAGCGCGGCCGCCTTCACGAGCGCGATCACAAGCGCCCAGGCCAGGCCCGATCCGTCGCTGCTGCCGAGGGCCGGAACGATGACGAGCAGCGGCACCACCGCGAGATCCTGGAACAGCAGCACGCCGACGATGCGCTTGCCGTGATCCGTGTCCACCTGCACGCGTTCGGCCAGCATCTTCATCACGATCGCCGTCGATGACATCGCGAGCGCACCGCCGAGAGCGAACGTGCCCGCCAGTCCGATGCCGAGGTGGCGACCCACCAGCCAGCCGGCCAGCATGGTGAAGACGATCGTCAGCGTCACCTGTGCGCCGCCGAGCCCGAGCACAAGCCGGCGCATGGCGCGCAACCGCGCGAGCGAGAACTCCAGGCCGATCGAGAACATCAGGAACACCACCCCGAACTCGGCCAGGTAGCGCGTGTCCCTGGTGTCGGGCACCAGGCCGAAGGCATGGGGGCCGATGGCGATGCCGACGGCCAGATAGCCAAGCAGCGGCGGCAGTTGCAGCAGACGGAAAGCGGCTACGCCGACCACGACGGCGGCGAGCAGCAACAGCGTGACTTCGAGTCCGGAAGAACCCATCAAAACAGGGGACGGCGCCCTAGAGCAAAACCCATGCCAGGAGAGAGTGCAGGTGTATTATCGCCGCACCCCGATCAATGCGGTTTTCCCGCTCGGAATCGCGCCAGCGAGCCCATGTCCGCAGCCCACGAAGTCCCCTCGAATGCCGTGCCCGCGCACGCCCTCGAACTCGCCCGCAGCGTGCTCGAAATCGAGGCAGGCGCCGTTCACGCGCTGATCGCGCGCCTCGACGCGCAATTCGCCCGGGCGGTCGAACTGCTGCTCCGGTGCAAGGGCCGGGTGGTCGTCAGCGGCATCGGCAAGAGCGGTCATATCGCCCGCAAGATCGCCGCGACCCTCGCATCGACCGGCACGCCGGCGATGTTCGTCCACGCCGCCGAGGCGGCGCACGGCGACCTCGGAATGATCACGCGGGACGATGCCCTGATCGCCCTTTCCTACTCCGGCGAGGGCGACGAACTGCTGACCATGCTGCCGGTGACCAAGCGCGAAGGCACGCCCCTGATCGCGATGACGGGCAACGCCGCCTCCTCGCTGGCGCGCCTTGCCGACGTGCACCTCGATGTCCGGGTCGACAAGGAAGCCTGCCCGTTGAATCTCGCGCCCACGTCCTCGACCACGGCCATGCTCGCGCTCGGCGACGCGCTGGCCATTGCCTGCCTCGACGCCCGCGGTTTCGGCCCGGACGATTTCGCGCGGTCGCACCCGGCGGGCGCGCTCGGTCGCCGGCTGCTCACCTACGTCAGCGACGTGATGCGGACCGGAGACCGGATTCCGAGGGTGACGGTCGGCACCTCGCTGCTGGACGCGCTGCGCGAAATTTCGCGCAAGCAGCTCGGGATGGCCGCGGTCCTCGATGACGGCGGGCGGCTGCAAGGCATCTTCACGGACGGCGACCTACGCCGGCTGCTCGAGCGGGGCGGGGATGTTCGCGACGTGAAGCTCGCGGACGTCATGACGCGAAACCCGCTGACCATCGCGCCCGACGTGCTCGCCACGGAGGCGGCCCAGCTGATGGACCAGCGCAAGAAGAACCAGTTGCTGGTGGTCGATGCCGGTGGCGCCCTGGTCGGCGCGCTCCACATGCACGACCTGATGGCGGCGAAGGTCATCTGATGACGCCTGAGCAGCGCGCCGCGCAGATCCGCCTCGTCGCCCTCGACGTGGACGGCGTGCTGACCGATGGGCGCCTGTATTACGGTCCGCAAGGCGAAGCGCTCAAGGTCTTCGACGTGCGCGACGGCCATGGCATCAAGATGCTGCTGACGCATGGTGTCGAAGTGGCCATCCTGTCCGCCCGTTCCTCCGAAATCGTGGCGACGCGCGCGCGGGAACTCGGTATCCGTCGCGCGTTGCAGGGCCGCAGTGACAAGGCGGCCGCGTGGCGTGAACTGCTGGCGGAAACGGGCATCGCGGCGGAGCACGCCGGCTTCATCGGCGACGACCTGCCCGATCTTCCGGTGCTTGCACAGGCGGGCCTGGCCGCGACGGTGGCGGACGCGCGCGAGGAAGTGAAGAGCGTGGCGCACTGGATCGCGCCGCAGCCGGGCGGCCGCGGCGCGGTGCGGGCCCTCGCCGAGTTCATCCTGCGGGCCAAGGACATCCCGTTCGCGGAACTGACCCGGGGATGAGCGCGACTCGAAATGCGTGAACGAATCACCGCCATCATCGCCATCGTGCTGCTCGCCACGCTCGCCGGGGCGACCTATTGGTTCTCGCAGGTGGGGCGGTACGGCAACCTCGCCAATCCGGTCTCGCTCGAGGGCCCGGACTTCATCGTCAACGGCGTCACGCTGACCCAGTTCGACCCCCAGGGGCGGCCCACCAATCGGCTGTTTGCGGAGAAGCTGACGCACTTCGCCGTCGACGACCGCGCCGAACTGGAGCGGCCCCGCTACGTCAGCCTGCGTCCCGACCAGCCTCAGCTGGAGGCGCGTTCCCAGCGCGCCGTCGTGCAGGGCAGCGGCGAGCGGATCGTGATGACGGGGGATGTCGTGATCTCGCGGTCCCCGGGTTCCGACGGCGACCCTCCCATGCGGCTGACGACCGAGAAGCTCGTCGCGCTGCCGGACCTCGAGCAATACACCACCGACCTCCCGGTGGAGATGAACCACGGAGGGTCCGTCATCCGCTCGGTCGGCATGGACTACGACAACATCAAGCGGGTCGCGAAGTTCCACTCCAGGGTGCGTGGAACCATCGAGCCCGCCCAGACGCAGGGGGCGAAACGATGAAGGCATCGATGCTGGCGGGGGCGCTGGTCTTCGCCACCGCGCTGCCCGCCGCGCACGCGGAGAGTGCCGATCGCGAAAAGCCGCTCAACTACGAAGCGAACAGCGGCGAGTGCGACGACCTCAAGCAGGTCTGCGTGCTCGTCGGGGACGTGGTGCTCGTCAAGGGCACGATGCGCGCCGCCGGCCAGCGGGTGGAAATCCGCAAGGACCCCGAGGGCTACCAGTACGGCGTGATCGATGCGGCGCCCGGCAAGCTCGCGACATTCCGGCAACGCCGCGATGGCAGCAAGGCAGGCGCAGAGGAGTACATCGAGGGCTACGCAGAGCGCATCGAATACGACGAGAAGGCCGACACCGTGAAGCTGCTCACCCGCGCGCGCGTGCGCCTGCTCGAGAACGACGTGCAGCGCGACGAACTGCGCGGCGATTCCATCACGTACGACCAGCGCAATTCGAAGTATTTCGTGACGGGTGGGAAACCGACCGAGGCGACGAGCTCGGACGGCCGCGTGCGCGGCACCATCGGGCCGCGCACCCCGCCACAGACGACAACCGGCTCGTCGGCGCCGCTGACACCGTCCCGCGATCTCGCCAATCCGCGTCGTGACTGACATGGACACGCGCACCGAACGCGCCGGGCACGGAGCAGGCGACCGCCGTCCGACCAACACGCTGCAGGTCGAGAACCTGCAGAAGCGGTATGGCAGCCGGACCGTCGTGAAGGATGTGTCCCTCACCGTCGAAAGCGGGGAAGTGGTGGGCCTGCTCGGGCCCAACGGTGCGGGCAAGACGACCTGCTTCTACATGGTGGTCGGCCTGGTTCCGCTCGACGGCGGCAGCATCGCCCTCAACGGCACGTCGATCGCTCACCTGCCGATCCACCGGCGCGCGCGAATGGGACTGTCGTACCTGCCCCAGGAGGCCTCGGTCTTCAGGAAGCTGACCGTCGAGGAGAACATTCGCGCCGTGCTCGAACTGCAGTTGGACGAACAGAAGCGGCCACTGCCTCGCGAACAGGTCTCGCAGCGTCTCGATGAACTGCTCGACGATCTGCAGATCGCGCACCTGCGCACGAACCCGGCTTTGTCCCTGTCCGGCGGGGAACGGCGACGCGTCGAGATCGCCCGGGCCCTGGCCGCGCGTCCCCGCTTCATCCTGCTCGACGAGCCGTTCGCCGGGGTCGACCCGATCGCCGTGCTCGAGATCCAGCGCATCGTGCGCTTCCTGAAGGAGCGGGGGATCGGCGTGCTCATCACCGACCACAACGTGCGCGAAACGCTGGGGATCTGCGACCACGCCTACATCATCAACGAGGGCGTGGTCCTCGCCGCGGGCCGCCCCGAAGACATCGTCGGCAACGAGACGGTGCGCCGCGTGTATCTCGGGGAACACTTCCGCATGTAGCGGCGCGCGGAGAGCTCCACCGCGCAATCCAGACGCATGAAACCCGGCCTCTCCCTCCGACTCTCGCAGCATCTTGCGCTGACGCCTCAGCTCCAGCAGTCGATTCGCCTGCTGCAGTTGTCGACGGTCGAGCTGAACCAGGAGCTGGAACAGGCCCTCGCCGACAACCCGTTGCTCGAGCGGGACGACGATCCGCTTGCCGGCGCGATGCGATTGAAGTCCGATGGCTCGATTTCGGGAACCGAGACTCCCGCGACGAGCCAGAACGGCGACACCGGCGAGGGATCCTCGCCCTCGGATACCGGGGACGCGACGCCCGAAATGGGAAGCGAGTCGACCCTCGACTGGGGCGGTCGCGGCGAAGCGCGCAGCGACGATGAGGATGGCGGGCGCGAATGGGCGGGCACCACGACCTCGCTGAAAGACCACCTGCTTGCCCAACTGTGCTGCACGAAGGCAACGCCGCGCGATCGCGCGCTCGTCGAATTGCTTATCGATGCGCTCGACGAAGACGGTTATCTCTACCAGCCGCTCGACGACCTGCTCGCGATCTGCCCGCCCGAAGCGGAGATCGAACTCGACGAACTGCGCACGGCGCTCAGTTTGTTGCAGAGTTTCGATCCGCCTGGCGTCGGTGCACGTGACGTCAGCGAATGCCTGAACCTGCAGCTGAACGCGCTCGCGCGCACGACGCCGGAGCTCAGGGCGGCGGTCCCGCTGGCTCGCGCGATCGTCAGCGAGCACTTGCCATTGCTCGCAGCACGGGACTTTCTCAAGCTGCGCCGGGCGCTCGGATGCAACGACGACGAACTGCGTGCAGCGCACCAATTGATTCGCACACTGCAGCCGCATCCGGGTGTAGCCTTTGGTGACGCACGCGCCGATTACGTCGTTCCCGATGTCTTCGTGCGCAAGGTAAAGAACCGTTGGACAGCCGTCCTCAACCCCGACGTGATGCCGCGCCTGCGCGTGAACCAGGCCTATGCGGACATCCTGAAACGCGACCGCAGCGCGCGCGGGTCCGAGGGGTCGGACCGCGCGCAGTGGACCACGCGGGTTCAGGAAGCGCGCTGGCTCATCCGCAACATCCAGCAGCGTTTCGACACGATCCTCCGCGTCTCGCAGGCCATCGTCGACCGCCAGCACAACTTCTACACGCACGGCGAAATCGCCATGCGGCCGCTGGTACTGCGGGAAATCGCCGATACCGTCGGGCTGCACGAATCGACAATCTCGCGGGTGACGGCCAACAAGTACATGGCCACTCCGTTCGGCGTGTTCGAGCTCAAGTATTTCTTCGGCAGCCACGTGGCCACCGATGCGGGCGGGTCGGCGTCGTCGACCGCCATCCGGGCGTTGATCAAGCAACTGATAGGAGCCGAGGACACCCTTAATCCACTCTCAGACAGCAAGCTCGCCGAGCTGCTCGGGGAACAGGGAATCGTGGTCGCGCGCCGTACCGTGGCCAAATATCGCGAAGCGATGAAGATCCCTGCGGTGGCTCAGCGCAAGTCGTTGTAAAACGGCGCCGCCCGGCATGGGGCGCCCCGACCTGACACGAAGGGGGTTGCATGAACCTGCAGATCCACGGGAACCACATCGAAGTCACACCTGCGCTGCGCAACTACGTCGCAGGCAAGCTCGAACGCATCGAGCGTCACTTCGACCAGGTGATCGACGCCACGGTGCAATTGACGGTCGAGAAACTGCACCAGCGCGCCGAGGTCACGCTGCGCCTCCGCGGCAACAACATCCACGTCGAGTCCGTCGAGTCCGACATGTACGCAGCGGTCGACACACTCGTCGACAAGCTCGACCGACAGGTCCTTCGACACAAGGACCGGGTCAAGGGTCACCAGACTGAAACCCTGAAACGCCAGCAGGAAATCCAGCAATCGCAGTAGCGCTCACGCTGCCGACCGGCGCGCGGCCTCCCATCCGATCAACGCGGCCTTCCGCTCGGGCCCCCAACGGTACTGCCCGAGCACTCCGCTGGAACGGATCACGCGGTGACACGGGACCAGCCACGCGACCGGATTGGCCGCCACCGCAGACGCCACGGCCCTGATGGCCGTCGGCATTCCGGCCGCACTCGCCAGATGGCTGTAGGACACCAGGTCCCCTTCGGGGACCCGCAACAGGGCCTCCCACACCTTGAGCTGGAAATTCGTTCCCCTCAGCCAGAGGCGGATCGGTGCGCGCAGGCCCGCCAGCGATTCAAGGCGGGCGCGTGCCCCGGCCGCGTCATCGACCAGCGTTGCTTCCGGCCATTCCGACCGGAGCTCGGTCACGGGGTCGGCGCTGCCGTTGATGAAACGCAGGTGACAGATGCCGCGCTCCGTGAAACCGATGAAAGCCGTGCCAAGCGCCGTCGGATGCAGCCCGTGACGGATCTTCACGCCGGCGCCGAGCGTGCGTGCCTCGCCCGGAGTGACGCCTTCGCATGTCACGAGAAGGTCGTGCAATCGGCCCGGCGACGACAAGCCGGCGGACAGGCTTGCGCTCAGCACGTCACGCTCCGATCGCAGCGCGGCCAGCGCCCGCTCCTTGGAAATGAATTGCAGGAATCTTTTCGGCGACACCCCAGCCCAGTCGCTGAAGACGCGTTGCAGATGAAACTCGGATACGTCCAGACGCTCGGCGAGTTCGCCGAGGGACACCTCGCCGCCGGATGCCAGTTCGGCGATGGCCCGGGCGACGAGGTCGTAGTGGGAATGGCTTGGTACGCTTTTCATGGACGCAGTGTGCTGTGCGGAGCACGGGTTTTCCACCCGGTTCTTGCGCGCCAGAACGGTACGGCTGTTGCTGAGGTGCAGCATGGACTGTCCAGCCCCGGAAAACCCCTCCGCTGCAATGCGGAAACCCGGGTGTATGATCCGCGCCTTCGATTTCCGGCCGACCTGCGGGCGGCTGCAAAAAGGAAGCCGATCTCACTTCTTCCCGCCCGACCGTCGACGCCGCGTGCGCCTACGCTCGTTGCGAGCCTCCAAGGAAGAGCGCGCCGTACATGAACCTGATCTCGCGCCTTTTGCCCGCCTCGAACATCCTGCTGGACCTCCCGGCCTCCAGCAAGAAGCGCGCATTCGAGCAAGCCGGATTGCTGTTCGAGAACAACCAGGCCGTCGCGCGCGCGAAGGTCTTCGACAGTCTTTTCGCCCGGGAGCGGCTGGGCTCGACCGGACTAGGCCAAGGCGTTGCCATTCCGCATGGCCGGATCAAGGGCCTGAAGGAGGCGGTCGCGGCGTTTGTCCGCGTCGCCGAGCCGATCCCGTTCGATGCGCCGGATGGCCAGCCGGTGTCCGTGATGATCTTCCTGCTGGTTCCCGAGCAGGCCTCGCAAGCGCACCTGGACCTGCTCTCCGAACTCGCCCAGATGCTGTCCGACAAGGCGTTCCGCCAGGGGCTCATGGACGCACCGACTCCGGAGGCCGTCCACTCCGCGCTCACTGCGTGGGAGCCGATCCGCCCCGCCGCCTAGCGGCTGGTTCCTGCGGCGCATTGAGCGTAGCCTCGCCGGCGTCGTCGACTCCGCCCGGCCCCCGCTGCAATGCCCACCTTCAAGTCGCTGTTCGAGGAAAACCGGGACTCGCTGAAGCTGCAGTGGCTCGCGGGTCGCTCGTCATCGGACAAGGCGCTCGATACCCCGGCCAATGCAGGGCTGGCGAGCGCCGACCTGGTCGGCCACCTCAACCTGATCCATCCCAATCGCCTGCATGTCCTCGGCAAGCCGGAGGTTCAGTACTACCTGAAGCTCGAACCGGCCCGGCGAACGCATTACGCGCGAGAACTGGTGGCCGGCGGTCCCATCGGGCTGATCATCGGTGAAAGCCTGCCGGCGCCCGAGGAACTCCTCGCTGCCGCCGAGGCCGCGGGGCTTCCCGTGCTGGGATCGCCGATGCCCGCCGCGGAGATCATCGAGGTGCTCCGCATCTACCTCGCGAAGCTCCTCGCCGCGCACTGCACGTTGCACGGCGTGTATATGGATGTGCTCGGGATGGGGGTGCTGATCGCAGGCGAGTCGGGCGTCGGCAAGAGCGAACTCGGGCTGGAACTGATCAGCCGGGGTCATGGCCTGGTCGCGGACGACGTCGTGGATTTCTCGCGCGTGGCGCCGGACACGATCGAGGGGCGTTGCCCTCCGCTGCTCGCCAACCTGCTGGAGGTCCGCGGGCTCGGGCTGCTCGACATCAAGTCGATCTTCGGCGAGACCGCGGTGCGGCGAAAGATGAAGCTTCGCCTCATCGTCGAATTGCGCCGCTACGGTTCGAGCGAAACCCTGGAACGCCTGCCGCTCGAGGGGCAGACGGAAGACGTGCTCGGCCTGCCGGTGCGCAAGGTCATCATCCCGGTGGCCTCCGGGCGCAACCTCGCGGTGCTGACCGAGTCCGCGGTGCGCAACACGATCCTGCAACTTCGCGGCATCGACACGATGCACGACTTCCTGCAGCGGCAGCAGCAGCAGATGTCCGAATAGGGCCTGCGCCGGCGCGCTTGCTTGCACCCGGTAGGGCCGTGGTGTAATTGCTTCGCCCTGCCGGGCCACCAACTCCGACCCACGGTCGGCCACGAGAGATGAACGAAGGGAGAAGCAAGATGCTGAAGAAGTTTCTCATTGCAGCCTGTCTCGCGCTGCCGCTCGCAGCAACGGCGGCCGACGAGAAGAAGGCAACCGAGACGAAGGAAATGACGCCGCAGCAGCAGAAGATGGCCAGCTGCAACAAGGAAGCCGGCGACAAGAAGCTCGCGGGCGACGAACGCAAGAAGTTCATGTCGACCTGCCTGTCGGGCGACACCAAGAAGATGACGCAGCAGGAAAAGATGACGATGTGCAACAAGGACGCCGGCGCCAAGAAACTCGCCGGCGAAGAGCGCAAGAAGTTCATGTCGAGCTGCCTGTCCGGCTGATCTCCTCCAGCCTGTCTTGAATGGGGCGCCGCCGGCGCCCCGTTTCGTCTGGCTCGTGCATCGCAACGCGTCGTGCAACAATCAAAGCCCGACTGTTCTCGATTCGACGATGCGCATCGTTCTCGTCACCGGCCTGTCAGGCTCCGGCAAGTCCGTGGCAATCCGGCTGCTTGAAGACGTAGGCTATTACTGCGTCGACAACCTGCCGCCCCAGTTCCTGCTGGACCTCTGCGCCTACCTCGCGAACACGGACCACAACGACGTTGCCGTCGCCGTCGACGCGCGCAGCGAAACCACCCTCGTCGAAGTGCCGAACATGGTCGCCACCCTGCGCCGCTTCGGCCACGATGTCCGGGTGCTGTTCCTGACCGCGTCGGACACGGCCCTCGTGCAGCGTTTCTCGGAAACCCGCCGCCGGCACCCGGTGTCGTGGCGGACCAGTGCGCGCGGGAGCGAGACCACGGTGGGCGAGGCCATCGCGATGGAACGCGAACTGCTCGCACCGCTCAACGAGATCGCGCACGTGATCGACACCAGTGGGCTGCGTCCGAGCATGCTGCGTCACTGGGTGCGCGAATTCGTCGACAGTCCGCGCGCCAACCTGACGCTGTCGTTCGAGTCCTTCGCGTTCAAGGACGGCATCCCGATCGCGGCCGACCTCGTGTTCGATGTCCGCAACCTCCCCAATCCCTACTACGACCCGGTCCTGCGACCCCTCACCGGCTGCGACTCCCCGGTCGCCGCGTTTCTTGCGGCGGCACCGGCGGTACGAGAGATGATCGACGACATCGGCACGTTCATCGGCAAGTGGCTTCCGAGTTACGTCGCGGACAACCGCAATTACGTGACCGTCGCCATCGGCTGCACCGGTGGGCGCCACCGCTCGGTCTACATCGTCGAGGAACTGGCCCGCCGGTTTGCCGATCGCGAACACGTTCTGGTGCGCCATCGCTCGACCGACCTGTCCGAGCGTCATTGAATGCGCCTGGCGTTGTTCCCGCTTTCCGCGGTCCTGTTTCCCCAGGGCGTGCTGCCGCTGAGGGTGTTCGAGGCGCGCTACCTCGACATGGTGCGCGACTGCATGCGCGACGGCACCGTGTTCGGCGTGTGCCTGATCACCGACCCTCGCGCCTCGGAGGTCAGCCGCACGACGTCCCTGGCCGAAGTCGGCTGCCTGGCCAGGATCGAGGCGTGGGACATGAAGCAACTCGGGCTGCTTCACATCCGCGCGGTGGGTCAGCAGCGCTTCCGCCTGCTCGGGAAGGAGACGCAGGCCGACGGATTGATGCTCGGCGAGGCCGAGCTGATCGATCCGGACGACGACACGCCCGTCCCCTCCCAGCATCGCCCTTGCGTGGACCTGCTGTCCCGGATCATCGACGACCTGCGCACGCAACATGCGGAACGCGAGGAGGCTGACGATGCGCCTGAACAGAACGACGTGTTGTCCCAGCTGCCGTTCGCCGAGCCGTACCACATGGACTCGTCGGCGTGGGTGTCGAATCGGCTGTGCGAGGTGCTGCCGGTGCCGTTGAAGGCCAAGCAGAAGCTGATGGAGCTCACCGACGCGCCGACGCGGCTGCAGATCGTCCACACCTACCTGAAGCAGCACTCCGTACTGACCTGATTCAGGCGCCGTCGCCGAGTTGGAGCAGCAGGCGCCTCACCGGTGCGGGCAGTGCGAGGTCCGCGAGCGCGTGCGGCTCGACCAGGCGCGTCGTGCCGCCCGCGACACCGGCCGCACCCCGGATACTCGCCATGCGCGGGTGCATGACGAGGCTGTAGTGCGAGAACTCGTGCCGCAGTTCGGGCAGGCGTTCACCCAATTCGACGTCGAGCGCGTAGCGAGCGCAGATCGCGGCGAGCAGGCCCGGATCGTCGGCGTCGGCGTCGAACTCGGGAAGGCTCATGAGGCCGCCCCAGATGCCGCTGGGGGGCCGGGTCTCGAGCAGAAGCGCGCCGCCCGCGTCACGGATGATCGCGATCGCCGTGTGACGCACCGGCCGCACTTTCGCCGGGCGGGGCACGGGCAGTTCCGAGACACGGCCCTGCAACAGGGCCATGCACGTCGTGGCGAGAGGGCAGTCCTCGCAGCGCGGACGGGACCGACCGCACAAGGTCGCGCCAAGGTCCATCAGTCCCTGCGTGTACGTTTCGATTCCGACGTCCGGCAGTTCCGCCTCGGCCAGTTGCCAGAGGCGCCGCTCCACGGCGGTCGCACCGGGATAACCGTCGATGCCGAAGTGCCGGGCGAATACGCGTTTGACGTTGCCGTCGAGGATCGCCGCGCGTTCGCCGAATGCGAACGCGGCGATCGCCCCGGCGGTCGAGCGGCCGATGCCGGGAAGATCGGCAAGCTCGCGGGCCGTGCGCGGGAATTGCGAGCCGTGCCGCTCGACCACGGTCTGGGCGCAGGCATGGAGGTTGCGTGCGCGCGAGTAGTAGCCGAGCCCGGCCCAGGCCGCCATGACGTCGGCCGCCGGCGCCGCTGCCAGCGCGGCGACATCGGGGAAGCGTTCCAGGAATCGCGTGTAGTACGGGATCACGGCAGCGACCTGCGTCTGCTGCAGCATGATTTCCGAGACCCAGATGCGGTAGGGATCGCGCGTGTGCTGCCACGGCAGGTCGCGCCGGCCGTGACTGCTTTGCCAGCGGACGACCCGCTGCGCGAACGACGCTGACGGCGGAACGGCCACCTACGCCGCTAGCGCCTCTTCGTCGACGATGTCGTCGACGCGCGCGCGGGCGCCGATCTCGAGAATGCGGTCGGACAGCCGACTCAGTGCGGTGATCTTGCCCTGGGCATCCTCCAGCGCCTCCTCGAGCTCGGTGATGCGGTCATCGAGCGAGCCCTGCGCGTCGCGGATCTTGCTCACCGACTCGGCGCGCTTCTTCAGCTGCGCGCGCTGCTCGCGCACCTGCATCTCGAGCGGCGGGAGCAGGGACTTCACCCACGCCTCGGTGTCGCGTTCCGCGGCGGAAAAGATGTCGCGCGACTTCGAGACCACCGTGTCGAAGAAGCGCTGCATCAGCGCCCACTTGTCCGTGGTCAGGACGGCAAGGGCGCCGAACTGCGAACGCCAGGCGTCTTCAGCGCGTTCGAGTTCCGCGAGGTACGTGTCGAGCGAGAACGACATCGGCGGCGACACGCTCCAGCCCAGTTCCTCGGCGAAGCGGCGCTGCACGCCGATCACCATCTGCTCGATCTCGAGCGTCTTCGAATTGGCCGAGCGCAGCATCTCGCGCAGCCCGCCGAAATACGCCTTGACCGCGGACGAGAGCTGGGCCGACAGCGCGCTGCGCTTCATGCGACTGCGCGTCGCCAGGACATGCTCGCGCAGCGTGCTGACGCGCAACGGCTTGAACAGGTCCTCCGACAGCCGCGACAGCACCAGCCGTGCCGCAACGATCTTCCGGACGACTTCCTCGAACTCGCGCTGCTCGGCATACGCGCGGCGGGTCATGCGCTCGATCGAGCTCTGGTTCTTGCCCTGCAGGCCCCGCAGTTCATACAGTTGCTCGATCACGCCGCGCTCGCGGGCGGACAGGGCCTGGCGCGTTTCCAGCATGACGCGCTCGACCGTCATCACCGTCTGGTCGCGGACGATGCGCTGCTTGGCCGGAACCAGCAGTTCGATCAGCGCTTCCTCGAGCAAGGGCAGTCGGCTCGCCTCGAGCAGCCGATCGTCGCCCTGCACCTTGGCGACCAGTCCCTTCTGGGCCGACACCGGGAACACGCGGACCGGTTCCAGGTCGAGCGTGGCGGCGACGTCGTGCACCTGGCGCCGCACCTCGCGCTCGATCTCGCCCGGGGTCTTCAGCGGGTCCCAGAGCCCGTCGATCTTGTTCAGCAC
The DNA here is from genome assembly GCA_963726405.1 of uncultured beta proteobacterium. GTDB lineage: Bacteria > Pseudomonadota > Gammaproteobacteria > Burkholderiales > Burkholderiaceae_F > JAOUJD01. The sequence continues at coordinate 397,679 of CAVSCF010000005.1, forward strand.
CGCAATGTGGTTGCGGTGGCCCGCGTCGCCGACCACCTGGCGCCAGACTTCGAGGTCACTCTTCGTGACGCCCGTGTCGGCCGCCAGCACGAACAGGACGGCGTGCGCGTTCGGCACCAGCGACAGCGTCAGTTCGGGCTCGGTGCCGATCGCGTTCAGGCCCGGCGTGTCGAGGATCACGAGCCCATGCTTCAGCAGCGGGTGCGGGAAGTTGATGACGGCGTGCCGCCACTTGGAGATCTCGACCATGCCGTGCTTGTCGATGGCGATCGCCTGGCCGGGGTCCTCGGCGTCGAACAGCCCGTAGCCCCGCGCCTCGTCCACGGTGACGCGCACCGTTTCGGCGACGATCTGGAAGGCGCCGAGCATGCCGTCCGTGGAATTCGTGTCGAGCGGAAAAACCTTCCACTCGCTGCTCATGCGCTTGAAGTCCGACGTCGATCCGCTGCGCCCCCGCGTTTCGATCGGCAGCGCGCGAATGCAGGGCGGCAGCGTGTCGTCGTACAGGAGTTCGGTGGGGCACATCGTCGTGCGACCCGCGGACGACGGCAGGATCCGCTTGCCGTAGTCGGCGAAGAAGATCGCGTTGATCAGCTCCGACTTGCCCCGCGAGAACTCGGCGACGAACGCGATGACGAGCTTGTCCTCCGCAAGGCGATCGAGCGCGACCTCGATGCGGCGGGCGGCATCGCCCTCCAGCATCTGCGTCTCGATCATCCACTGGCGAAGATCGACGATCGCCTTGGCCAGCGAGTCGCGCCAGTTGCCGTACTCCTCGAATCGGGACGCCAGGGGAGCCATCGTCGTTGCGGATGTGCGCCATGAAGGCACGGCGCCGAGACGAATCTATAGCACGCGCCCCTGCGCCGGCACAGTCGCATGAACGCAGAAGCAGGGGCCGAATATCGCGTGACTTCGGGCGACCGAACGGCCCTCACCGACGCTGGCAGCGGCGGCAGTAGTAGGTCGCGCGCTGGCCCTGGACGATCCTGACGATCCCGGTCCCGCAAAGCCGGCACGGCTGGCCGGCGCGCTCGTAGACGCAGGCGTCGAGCATGAAGTAGCCCTCCGCACCATCGGCGCCCACGAAGTCGCGCAGCGTGCTGCCGCCCACCGCGATGGCCTCGCCCAGCACTTCCCGAATCGCGCTCGCGAGCCGATCGCATCGGGCCGGGCCGAGCCGACGGGCGGGCAGCTTCGGGTTGATGCCGGCCCGGAACAGGCACTCCGAGGCATAGATGTTGCCGACACCCACCACGACATCGCCGGCGAGCAGCACCTGCTTGATGGACGCGGCCCGTCCGCGCGTTCCCTCGTAGAGCCACGCCCCGTTGAAGCGCACGTCGAAGGGCTCGATGCCGAGCCCCGCAAGGAGCGCATTGGCCTCCAGCGGACCGTCCGACCTGGCATGCCACAACAGGGCGCCGAAGCGACGCGGGTCGGTGAGCCGGACGACGTCGGCGGCAAACAGCAGATCCGCGTGGTCATGTCGGCCTGGAGGAGGAACGCCGGCCGCGCGCGGAAGCACGCGCCACGCACCCGACATCCCGAGATGGGAAATCAGGACCCCGGATCCCAGATGCCACAGCAGATACTTCCCCCGGCGGTCCAGGCGCACGACGCGCTGGCCGCGCAGCCGCTGGTCCAGGTCGAGAGGAACCGGCCAGCGCAATCGGCGATCGCGGATCACGACGCCTTCGATCACCTGCCCTTCCACGTGCGGCGCAAGCGCCCTTCGCGTGACCTCGACCTCCGGCAACTCAGGCACGACAAACCCCGGCTTCAGCCTCGGGTCGTTCTGTTAATGTGCACCGTATCTTCACCGCCCACCGCCATCGGTCGTCGCTCGGCACCGTGGCCCTCCCGATGCCCCAATTCCTGTCTCTGCGTGCGCCGTTCATTGCGCTCGTCCGCCGCGCGCTCGCCATCTCGGCGGCACTGGCGATTCTAGGTTGCTCGACCCCCGGCACGGTGGGTGGCGAAGCTGCAACGCCACCGGGTACCGTCCCCGCGCAGGTGGTCCAGGCCACGCCGCCCGACGCCGATGCCGCTCCGGACGTCAACCTGTCCGGTGCGCTGCTGTACCAGTTGATGGCGGCCGAGGTGGCGGCACAGCGCGGCGACATCGGCGCTGCGTACGCGATCTACCTGAAGCTTGCGCGGGAAACGCGCGATCCGCGGCTCGCGCGCCGGGCCACCGAACTCGCCTTGCAGGGCCGCGCGCTCGCGGAAAGCCTCGAGGCCGCCCGGCTTTGGCGCGAACTCGCGCCGCGCTCAAGCGAGGCCAACCAGACCGTCGCGATGCTGTATGCGGCCAGCGGCCAGTTCGAAGAGTCCTACGCATTGTTCAGCGAGCAGCTGAAGGCGGCGCCCCAGCCGGCGGAGGAACTCGCACGCATCCAGCGGGCGCTGACGCGCAGCCAGGATCGGGCCGGCGCTTTCGTGCTGCTCGAGCGGCTCGCGCAACCGTACGCAAAGACGGCCGAGGTGCGCCTCGTTCTCGCCAATGGAGCCCAGGCAGCCGGTCTCAACACACGCGCCATCGCCGAAGCGAAGGCTGCCGTCGATCTCGCACCGGACTCGGAGCGCGCCGCGCTGACGGCCGCGCAGTACATGCAGGCGAGCGACCGCAAGGGCGCGCTCGCCGTGCTCGCGCGCTACCTCGAACGCCAGCCGAAGTCGTCCGACGGCCGCCTCGCCTACGCGCGCCTGCTCATCGCCGACAGGCAGTACGACGCGGCGCGGGGTCAGTTCGAGCGCCTGTTGCAGGCCGATCCGAAGAACCCCGATCTCGTCTACTCGATGGCGCTGCTCTCGATGCAGGGCCAGCTGAAGGCCGAAGCACGACGCTACCTCGAGCGCTATCTCGCGCTGCTCGAGGAGCCTGGCAACGAGGAACGCGACGCCGACAACGCATACCTGAACCTGGCGCAGCTTGCCGAGGAAGACAAGCAGTACGACGAGGCCCTGAAATGGCTGCGGAAGGTGGAAGGCGGCGAGGAGTACCTGCCCGCACGGGTCCGCGAGGCTTCGGTGCTGGCAAAGATGAACAAGCTGGAGGACGGCCGGAAGATCCTGCACGACATCAAGCCGCAGTCGGAGGACGAACGCATCCAGCTCGTGATCGCCGAAGCCCAGCTGCTGCGCGACGCCAAACGCCAGGAGGAGTCGTACACGATGCTGGCGCGGGCGCTGGAGAAGGCCCCGGACAACCCGTCGCTGCTCTACGACACCGCCATGGCGGCGGAACGGACCAACCGTCTCGCCGAGATGGAGAAGCACCTGCGCCGCGTGATCGAGTTGAAGCCCGACTATGCGCACGCGTACAACGCGCTCGGCTACACCTTCGCCGATCGCAACACGCGGTTGCCGGAAGCGCTGCAGCTGATCGAGAAGGCCAACCAGCTCAGCCCGGACGACCCGTACATCCTCGACTCGCTCGGCTGGGTCTACTTCCGCATGGGTGACCTGAAGCGTGCGCGGGAGGTGCTCCAGCGCGCCTACGACGCGAAGCCCGAAGCCGAAGTTGCCATTCACCTTGCGGAAGTGCTGTGGGCGTCCGGCGACCAGGAGGGCGCCCGAAAGATCCTTCGTGAGGTTCGTTCCCAGGAGCCGGGCAACGAGTTGCTGAAGTCGACCGTCGCCCGCCTGAAGATCGGGCTGTAGCGATGGCGTCGGGCATGTCGCTTCGCGCCCTGAAGCCCGGCCGGGACGTGACCCATGTCCTGCTCGCGAGCCTTCTGGTGCTGACGCTCGCAGGGTGCGCCACCGCGCCGCCGCCCGCTCCCGACCGCCTCTATACCGGCCGCTTCTCGGTGGTGGCCACCACCGGCGCCAAGCGCGAGACCGTATCGGGGCGCTTCAACGTCGAAGTCCGCGGCAACCGACAAACGATCGACCTGGCCTCGCCGCTCGGCACGACCGTCGCACGCATCGAAGTCGGGCCGGATGGCGCACGGGCGAGCGGCCCCGGCGTCAACGAAGTGCAGGGCCCGGACGCCGACGCCCTGACGGAGCAGATGCTCGGCTGGCGACTGCCGGTCAGCGGAATGTCCGACTGGATCGAAGGCCGGCCCGCACCCGGGCGGCCGGCGCGGGTGGAACGCGACGGCAACCGCCCTGTGCTGATCGAGCAGGATGGCTGGACGGTGCGCCTGGCGGAGACCTTCCAGGCGACGGGCCGACCCCGCCTGATGGTGCTCGAACGTCCGGCTTCGCCGCTTGCTCCCGGCGTTGTTCTGCGGCTGATCGTGGACGATCCAGCCGCCTAGCCAGCAGGAGGCCGCATGAAGACCCGACGAGACATGCTGCGCGGCGCCGGTGCGTTGATGCTCGGTGGCACCGTTTCGTCTGCGCTGCTGCTCGCGCGCGCTGCCCACGCGCGCAGCGAGAACGCGCCGCCGCTGGACGTGCCCTATGTCCCCACGCCGATGCCGGTGGTCGAGGCCATGCTCGACATGGCCCGCGTGGGCAAGGACGACACGCTCTATGACCTCGGCTGTGGCGATGGGCGCATCGTCGTTCGCGCGGCCGCGCGGTTCGGCTGCAGAGGCGTAGGCGTCGACCTCAACCCCGAGCGGGTGACGGAAGCGCGCGCGCACGCCGCGACCAACAAGGTCACGGGGCTGACGAGGTTCGAGGTCGGCGATGTGTTCGAGTTCGACTTCAGCGCAGCGACCGTCGTCACTATGTACCTGCTGCCGAGCGTGAACCTGAAGCTGCGCCCGCGCTTGCTGAAGGAACTGAAACCTGGGACCCGCATCGTGTCGCACGATTTCGACATGGGGGACTGGGCGCCCGAAGCCACGCGCGACGTGGGACGCAGCCGGGTCCTGCTCTGGACGGTTCCCCCGCGCGGCTAACATGCGCCGATGGAGTCCGCGCTCGGCCTGCCCGCCCCCGCCAAGCTGAATCTCTTCCTGCATGTGACCGGCCGCCGCGTCGACGGATATCACACGCTTCAAACCGTATTCCAGCTCATCGACCTGGCGGACTGGCTCGATTTCGAGCGACGTGACGATGGCGCAATCGTGCGCGAGGGCGACCTGCTGTCGGTCGCGGAGGACGATCTCGCCGTCCGCGCCGCGCGGACGCTGCAGCAGGCGGCGGGTCGCCGCCTCGGCGCGACGATCCGGGTGACCAAGCGCATTCCTGCGGGCAGCGGCATGGGCGGCGGCTCGTCGGATGCGGCCACGACGCTCCTCGCGCTGAACCGCCTGTGGGACCTCGGGTTGTCGCGTTCCGACCTGGCGCGCGCCGCCTTGTCCCTCGGCGCCGACGTGCCATTCTTTCTGCACGGCAACAACGCTTTTGCCGAAGGCGTGGGAGACGAACTGCAGTCGGTCGCCCTGCCGACCGCGTGGTACGCGGTCATCTGGCCCCAAGTGCATGTTTCGACAAAGGAAATCTTTGCCGACCCCGGTTTGACACGAAATACCAAACCCACGAAAATAGCGGACTTTTCTGCTGCCGCAGGGCTCCTTCCGCACGCACTTTTCGGCGCCAACGACCTTGAAGCGGTCGCGCGGCGTCGATTCCCCGGCATCGATCAGGCTCTCGAGAGACTGAGGCGCCATGGCCCGGCGCGAATGACGGGATCCGGGTCGGCGGTCTTCGTGCCGACCGCAACAGAGCAGGAGGCGCGAGCGGCGCTGGCAGAGTGCCCGGCCGAGTGGCAGTGCTGGGCAGCAAGAGGATTGAGCGAACATCCGCTGGCAGTCTGGTAGACGGATGAAAGCAGGGCAGCAGGCAGCGCGGTACGGCAGTACGCAAAGGTTCAGCGCTGGGGAGTCGCCAAGCTGGTTAAGGCAGCGGATTTTGATTCCGCCATTCGAGGGTTCGAATCCTTCCTCCCCAGCCACACAACACGGAGATGCCCGCTTGCGGGCATCGCGGCCGCCGGAATGTCGTCGATGCAAATGCGCGTCGAAAGGCAGTCCGGCGAGTTTGTTTGAGCGCGTGATCCGAGGCGGCCGGATACGCAGGGGGTGAGCGGCGGATGCCGCTCCACAGGGGGCCGCAGACGCGGTGTTAGCCATGGCCTTGCTGGTCCCTGACAACCTGATGGTCTTCACGGGCAACGCGAATCCGCGTCTGGCCCAGGCCGTGGCCCAGCACCTGAACATCCGGCTCGGCAAGGCACAGGTCTCGAAGTTTTCCGACGGCGAAGTGACCGTCGAGCTGTTCGAGAACGTCCGCGGCAAGGACGTGTTCGTGCTGCAGTCCACCTGCCAGCCGACCAACGACAACCTGATGGAACTGATGATCATGGTCGACGCGCTGAAACGCGCTTCGGCCGGACGCATCACCGCGGCGATTCCCTACTTCGGCTATGCGAGGCAGGACCGCCGGCCACGCAGCGCGCGCGTGGCGATCAGCGCGAAGGTGGTCGCGAACATGCTGCAGGTGGCCGGCGTGAACCGCGTGCTGGTGATGGACCTGCACGCCGACCAGATCCAGGGATTCTTCGACATTCCAGTCGACAACATCTACGCCGCGCCGATCCTGCTCGGCGACATCTGGAAGCACAACTACGACAACCTGGTCGTGGTGTCGCCGGACGTCGGTGGCGTGGTGCGCGCGCGCGCGATCGCCAAGCGCATGGATGCGGAACTCGCGATCATCGACAAGCGGCGGCCGCGCGCCAACGTCGCCGAAGTGATGCACATCATCGGCGAGGTCGAGGGGCGCAACTGCGTGATCATGGACGACATGGTCGACACCGCGAACACGCTGTGCCAGGCGGCGCAGGCACTGCGCGATCGCGGCGCACAGCGCGTGATGGCCTATGCGACGCACCCGGTGCTGTCGGGCAAGGCCATCGAGCGGATCAACAATTCGGTGATCGACGAACTCGTCGTCACCGACACGATCCCGCTGTCGGAAGACGCGAAGTCCTGCGCGAAGATCCGGCAGTTGTCGTGTGCGGCGCTGTTCGGCGAGACGATCTCGCGCATCGCACGCGAGGATTCGGTGAGTTCGCTGTTCATCGAATAGCGGCGGGCAAAAGTGAAAACCTACTTTTGCCCGATCTGAACTGAAAAAGTTCGCTGGCGAAGCCAGTCGAACTTTTTGTAGGGCAAAGGCAACGAAGGAACTCGTTGCCTGGCGACGCGGATGGTCCGCGTCGTTGAACGGCGGTGGTGACTGGTCGCGGTCCGCTGCCAATACTGGAGAAGCAGATGAAAGTCGTAGCAAGCACACGCAACGGGCAAGGGACGGGTGCGAGCCGCCGTCTCCGCCACACCGGCAAGGTGCCTGGCATCCTTTACGGCGGCAAGGCCGAGCCGCAGCCGATCGAGGTCGACCACAACGACCTGTTTCACGCGCTTCGCAAGGAGAAGTTCCACGCCTCGATCCTCGACATGGAACTCGACGGCAAGGGCGAACGTGTCCTGCTGCGTTCGTTCCAGATGCACCCGTACAAGCCACAGGTGCTGCACATCGACTTCCAGCGCGTCGCCGAAGACCAGAAGATCCACATGCGCGTGCCGCTGCACTTCATGGGCCAGGAGGACTCGCCCGCGGTGAAGGTCTCCGGCGGCCTGATCAGCCACGTGCTGTCGGCGATCGACGTCGCGTGCCTGCCGAAGGACCTGCCGGAGTACATCGAGGTCGACCTGTCGAACCTGAATGCGAACCAGACGGTTCGCGTGCTGGATCTAAAGCTGCCCGCCGGCGTGAGCCCCGTGCTGAAAGGCAAGGAGAACCCGGTGGTCGCGTCGGTGACGACCCGCGGTGAGGCGACCGAGGAGGAGGCCGTGGCCGCCGCACCGACGGCAGCCGATGTTCCCGCCACGGCGCAGAAGGCCCCGGTGGCGCCGGCCGCCGAAGCGGCCAAGGGCGGCAAGGAAAAGGGCGGCGACAAGAAGAAGTAAGCCGCGACGGCGCAACGTCCGGGCCCCGGTCCGGACGCTGCGGCACAATCAGGCCCGTTGTCGATCGTCGGCAACGGGCTTTTTCTTTTTGCGATGACAGACAGCATCGACCACAGCGATCGAATCCGCCTCATCGTCGGCCTGGGCAACATCGGGCCGGAATACGAGGACACGCGGCACAACGCCGGTTTCTGGTTCGTGGACGCGGTGGCGAACGACATCGGCGCGCGCTTCACACATGAACGCAAGTTCCACGGCGACGTTGCGCGCGCCAGGCTCGGCGGCAGCGAGTTATGGCTGCTCAAGCCTTCCACCTACATGAACCGCTCCGGCCAGGCCGTCGTCGCGCTGGCCCTGTTCTACAAGATCCTGCCGCACCAGATCCTGCTCGCGCACGACGAACTCGACCTGCCGCCGGGCGGCATCAAGATGAAGCTCGGCGGCGGCACCGCAGGCCACAATGGACTGAAGGACACCCAGGCGCGGCTCTCGACGCCCGAGTTCTGGCGCCTGCGGATCGGGATCGGCCATCCGCGCAACATGCAGCTGGAGCAGGAGGTCGCCGACTTCGTGCTCCACCGGCCACGCAAGGACGAAGCAGTGCTGATCGATGGGGCCATCGAACGCGCACAGGGCGTGGTCGATCTGCTGGTTGCGGGGAAATTCGAAGCGGCGATGCTCAGGCTGCACACGAAGTAGCGGGTACGGCGAGTGCCGCGACGTCGCGGCTCATCGCCGCGCCGACCGATGTCCGCCGCCCCGTTCTCCTCCCCCTCGCCCTCCGCGTCTTCCGATCCGTTCGTCGTCGTCGACAATGGCTCCACCGATGGCACCGCGGAAACCGTGCGACAGGGGCAGCCGCGCGTGCGCCTCATCGCGCTCCCCGCCAATCTCGAAGCGGGTGCGCGCGAACTCGCGACCCGCTACGTTGCCTTCGCCGACGACGATCGAGGAGGGACTGGCGCGGCTGGAACGCGGATAAGGCAGACTAGGGTTCCGCGGTTCCACCGCGCGATCACGCTCATCGACCACCCGTGTTCGACCTGCTCGACATCCGCTTGGGCGCCGAGGCCCGCCGCCGCATCGAGCGCGACGGGCTGAAGCCCGAAGACATCGCCGCCGTGCCGGCGGCCGCCGGCGGCCCCAAGGGCCTCGCGCTGCTGCCATTCGATCGCATGTTCGCCAGCGAGTGGCTGCCGCGCCTGCGCGGCGTTGAACTCATCGGCGCGTCCATCGGTGCGTGGCGCATGGCATCGCTCGCGCAGAGCGACCCGCTCGCCGCGCTTGCCCGCCTGCAGCACGCGTATGTTCGGGAACAGAACTACGACGAACGACCCTCGCCTTCGCAGGTCGCGGGTGTGTGCCGCGGTCTGGCCCGCTCCGTATTCGGCGCACCGGAACTTGCGCTTCGCGACGGCGTCGCCTTGTCGGTGATCACGGCGCGAGCGCGCGGCGCCCTGGCCGACGACCGTTCGAAGCTGGCATTCGGGCGCGTGGCGCTGGTCAACGCCGCTTCACGGCGCTGGCTCGCGAACCACATGGAGCGCGTCGTGTTCCACGCCGGCGCGCCGTCGAGGCTGCCACCGCCCTTCGATGGGTTCGGACTCACGCAGATCGGGCTCACGCGCGCCAACGTCGAAGACGCCCTGCTGGCGTCCGGTTCCATTCCCCTGGTATGCGATCCGGTGCGCAACGTAGGCGCGGCACCGCCGGGCGACTACTGGGATGGCGGGCTGATCGATTACCACCTGCTGCTGCCCTACGATCGGTTCGACGGCATCGTGCTGTATCCGCACTTCGTGCCGTACGTGACGCCCGGCTGGCTGGACAAGTTCCTGCCGTGGCGCAAGCGGCCGCGCCGCCATCACTGGCTGGCGAACGTCGTCCTCATCGCGCCGTCGCGCGCCATGCTGGACCTGCTGCCGAACCGCAAGCTGCCCGACCGCAGCGACTTCTACAAATACGGACAGGATCACGCCGCCCGCGTCGGCGCGTGGGAACGGGCCATCGCCGAGTCGGAACGGTTCGCGGAGGCCTCGATGCGCTGGCTGGAGGCGCCGGACACGACGGTTGCCCGCACGCTGTAGCTACAGCGTGCGTTCCATCACCACTTCGCCCTCCGACTCGACCCCGGTGTACTCGAACCCGAGCGAGCGATAGAAGGCGGACAGCTTCTCCGCGCCTTTCACGTGTGACACGAGGAGGCGTCGCGCGCCCGGGCGCGTGCGGACGTGCTCGACGAGCGACTCGACGACCGCCCGCCCGTAGCCCTTGCCCTGATGCTCCTTGTCGATCATCAGCCGCCAGAGGAAGAAGTCCGGCTCCTCTGGCTTCTCCACCAGTGTCGGGTCGTACAGCATCGCGAAACCGACGAGCGCCTCGTCGTCGTATGCCGCGCGGTACCAGGCTTCGCCCTGGAAATGGGCCTGGGCGATGGAGACGGCGTTGGGTGCCACCTGCCGGCCGCCATCGCCAGCGTCGAGTTTGCACACCGCGGTCACCGTCGCGCGCGTGACCTCTCTCAGCTGGATCGTCATCGGATTCGCTCTGGCTGGGCGGACTTGCGATAATCCCATCTTTGCGCCGCTTCCGGCGCATCCCCTCAAGGTTTCCCCAATGGCATTGAAATGCGGCATCGTCGGGTTGCCGAACGTCGGCAAGTCGACGCTCTTCAACGCGCTCACCAAGGCCGGCATCGCGGCCGAGAACTATCCGTTCTGCACGATCGAGCCGAACGTCGGCATCGTCGAAGTGCCCGACCCCCGCCTCACCGCGCTGGCCGGCATCGCGAAACCGGAGAAGGTGCTCCCCGCGACGGTGGAGTTCGTCGATATCGCCGGACTGGTCGCCGGGGCAAGCAAGGGGGAGGGCCTCGGCAACCAGTTCCTGGCGAACATCCGCGAATGCGACGCCATCGCGCACATCGTCCGGTGCTTCGATGACCCGAACGTCATTCACGTGGCGGGCAAGGTGGACCCCGTGTCCGACATCGAAGTGATCAACACCGAACTGGCGCTCGCGGACCTCCAGACGGTCGACAAGCAGCTTGCCAAGTACAGCAAGGTCGCGAAGACCGGCCAGGGCCCGGAGGCCAAGGAGGCCAAGCGCCTGGTGGACGCGCTGGAGAAGATCCAGCCGGCACTCAACGAGGCGCGCCCGGTGCGCAGCGTCGACCTCTATCCCGAGGAGCGTGAGGTGATCAAGCCGCTCTTCCTGCTCACGGCCAAGCCGACGATGTACGTGGCCAATGTCGAGGAGCACGGGTTCGAGAGCAACCCGCTGCTCGACAAGGTGCGGGCCCACGCGGAGAAGGAAGGTTCGCCCGTCGTCGCCGTCTGCGCGAAGGTCGAGGCCGAGATCGCCGACATGTCCGACGAGGACAAGAACGTGTTCCTCGGAGACATGGGAATGGACGAGCCGGGCCTCAACCGCGTGATCCGCGTGGCCTACACGCTGCTCGGGCTGCAGACCTACTTCACTGCCGGGCCGAAGGAAGTGCGGGCGTGGACCGTGACCAAGGGTGCCACCGCGCCGCAAGCGGCCGGTGTCATCCACACGGACTTCGAAAAAGGCTTCATCCGCGCCGAGACCATCGCCTTCGACGACTACGTACGCTACAAAGGTGAAACGGGTGCCAAGGAAGCCGGCCGGATGCGGCTGGAAGGAAAGGATTACATCGTCCACGACGGCGATGTGATGCACTTCCGTTTCAATGTCTGATTCCGCCGCTCGCACGATGCCTGCCGTCATTTCCCGGCTGCTCCTGTATCCCGTGAAGGGCTGCCGCGGCATCGCCGCGCGCTCCGCCAGTCTCGCGCCGACGGGACTCGCCGTCGGCGACATCGGCGACCGCGAGTGGGTCATCGTCGACGACCACAACGAGTTCCTGAGCCAGCGCGAACTTCCGAAGATGGCGCTGATCGAAACGCGCCTGCTGCCCAGCGCGCTGCGCCTGTCGGCGCCCGGCATGCTCACGCTCGACATCCCGTTCGAGTCCGAGGGCGACGTCGTCCGCGTCCGGGTCTGGGACGACGAACTGGACGCCGTCACCCAGGGTGATCTTGCGGACCAGTGGTTCAGCGACTTCCTCGGACGGCGCGCACGCCTGATGCGATTCGACCCGCTCGCCAAGCGTCTCTCGAAGCGCCGGTACACGGGCGCCACCGAGGCGCCGTACAAGTTCGCCGACGCGTTTGCCCTGCTCGTGACGAGCGAGGCTTCGCTCGCGCACCTCAACGCGCGGCTCAAGGTGAAGGGCCACGCGCCGGTCGACATCGATCGCTTCCGGCCGAACGTCGTGATCGACGGCGTCGACGCGTTCGAAGAGGATTACGCGCGCGAGGCGCGGATCGGCGACGCGGTGATCGAACTGGTGAAGCCCTGTGTGCGCTGCACGGTCCCAAGCGTCGATCCGGCGAGCGGTGAGCAGGGAACCGAGCCCGGCGACACGCTGGCCGTTTATCGCAACAGCGACGCCGCCGGCGGGGTGACGTTCGGCGTCAACGCCATCATCGTGCGCGGAGCAGGGACGGAACTGCGAATCGGCGATCCGGTGGAGCTCACTCTCCGGTTCTGAGGGGCGACGTCGCGGGAGGCGGCATGTCGGCGTAGGTCCAACGCCGCCACACCTGCTCGAGCGGCCCCTGCTTCCAGCGGCGCAGCCACCAGCGGCTCAGTTCCACCTGCACGATGAAGATGGCGACGGCGAGCAGCGCCGTCTCGGCGTATGGCAATCGCGGAGCGAGCGCGAGACCCCATCCGGACAGCAAGGCGCCCATCGCCACCGACTGCAACAGATAGTTGGTCAGCGGCATCCGGCCGGCAGGCGCGAGCCATGCGGTCAGGCGGGGCGATGCGCGGGTGAAGAAGAGCGCGGCATATGCGAACGAAAGCGCGACGCCGAACGTGCCCGGCACCGCGGCGATCGCCGAGTAAGCGCCGAGACCGCTCCGGTCCGCCTCGACGTACAGCAGCACACCGTATGCGAGGGCCGATGGCAGCCCGATCGCCAGCCCGATCACGATGGCCACCCGCCAGGCACCGGCGGTTCGGTCGGCCAGCCAGCCCGACCGGTGCGCCAGCATCCCGGTCAGCATCAGGGCAACCGCGAGCGGCAGGCCGATCACGTTCGCAAGCACGATGTCGAGAAACAGGCTGATCCGCGTCGGCAGCTGTTCCAGGTAGGAGCCCTGCGTGAAGACGGCGAAGTTCGCCTCCAGTTCCGAGGCGATCTCCATCGGGTCCGCCACAGGGCCGGCCATCACCCAGGTCAGCAGGACGGTCGACCCGATCGCGCCGATCCACCAGACGACAAGCGCCCACCGCAGCGATGCCATCCCGCGCTCGTCGTACAGCAGCAGCACCAGGCCGGCGAGCGCATACATCTGCGTGATGTCACCGAAATAGAAGAACGCACCGTGCAGCATTCCGAACACGAAGAGGAACAGCATCCGGCGCCTGAACACCGCGTGCGGCGCCGCCGTCAGCGCGCGAAGCTTGTTCAGCAGCAGCGAAAAGCCGACTCCGAACAGCATCGCGAAGAGCGGCAAGAACTTCATGTTGACGAACGCCACAGTGAAGAAGAACAGCGCCCGATCGAGCGCCGTCGCGTCCGCGGTCAGGTACCCGGCCGGATTGGTGCCGCCCCACGCGAAAGACTGGATGTTGACCAGCAGAATGCCGAGCAGCGCAAAGCCGCGCAGCGCGTCGATCCGCTCGTCGCGGGCAGAGGTCGGGGGAATCATCGGACGATCGGGGCAGACGCCGCGCCCCGGAAACCGCTACTCGTCGTGTGCGCTCGAGCCCATCTGCGCAAGCTTGGCGCGCAGCCACTTCTCGACCGACGGGAAAACGAACTTGCTGACGTCTCCACCGAGTTGCGCGATCTCGCGCACGATGGAACCGGAGATGAACTGGTACTGGTCCGAGGGCGTCAGAAACATGGTCTCGACGTCCGGGAGCAGGTACCGGTTCATGCCTGCCATCTGGAACTCGTATTCGAAATCGGACACCGCGCGAAGGCCGCGGACGATGACGCGCGCGTTCTGGTCGCGCACGAAATCCTTCAGCAGGCCGCGAAAACCGGCCACTTCCACGTTCGGGTAGTGGGAAAGGACTTCCTTGGCGATCGAGATGCGCTCGTCCAGGTTGAAGAACGGCTTCTTCGCCCGGCTGTCGGCCACACCGACCACGAGCTTGGAGAACAAGCCGGCCGCACGTCGCACGAGGTCTTCGTGGCCGCGCGTGAGCGGATCAAACGTACCGGGGTAGACCGCAATCACCATCGTCGTTCTCCTGGCCCGTCGCACCCGCGGCCGCGGCGATTATGCCCTCTGCAGCAGATGGAAGTGCACGTGCCCCGCCCGGGCGGCGCGGACGATCCGCAAGCCGCATTTCGCGGCGGCCTTCGCTTCCAGCGGCGTGCCGCTCTCCGCGTAGATCGCGCCGTGCGGACTCACGACCCGGCTCGCCGCTTCGAGTGCCGGCTGCAGCAGGTCACCGTCAAACGGGGGGTCGAGGAAGACGATGTCGAACGAGCGATCCGGGACCGAATGCACATAAGCCAGCGCGTCGCCCGCCACGATCGTCACCCCCTCGGCGTTCAGCTTCTGCTTCGTGCGCTGAAGCGCGGCGACAAGCACCGGATTTCGCTCCACGAGGGTGACGCGGGCGGCTCCCCGCGACGCGAGCTCGAAACCGAGTGCGCCCGTGCCGGCGAACAGGTCCAGCCCGCTCAACGCACCGAGGTCCGGAAAGAAATGCTCGATCCAGTTGAAGGCGGTGACGCGAACGCGGTCGGGGGAGGGACGCAGCCCCGGCGCATCGGGCACGGGCAAGGGCGTCCGCTTCCACTGTCCCCCGATGATGCGCACCTGCATCGGTGCCCGGGCGAAACGAGACGCCGGATGCGATGAACCCTTTGATACACTGGTTTCACCCGGTCGCGATGACCGCGCGCCGCGTTGCTGCCCGCCGGGTTCCACCGGTTTTCCCTCGACACGCTTCCCCCGCATCGCTCGATGATAAGCCCCGCTCCCGGCGCCAAAGGTGGCTGGCTCGCCCGCCTCAAGGACGGCCTGACCAAGACGCGCGTCAACATCGTCGGCCTGTTCTCCGGCGGGGTTGTCGACGAGAACTTCCTCGAGGAACTCGAGATGGCGTTGATCGGCGCCGATGTCGGAGTGACGACGTCGGCGCGGCTGCTCGAGGCGCTGCGCCAGCGGATCAAGCTGGCCGGCCTGAAGACGCAGGACGAAGTGCGCGTGGCGTTGCGGGACGAACTCGAGAAACTGCTGAAACCGGCCGAAGGGCAGGTCGATTTCTCGAGGGGTCATCCGCTGGTCGTGATGGTGGCGGGCGTCAACGGCGCCGGCAAGACGACGTCGATCGGAAAGCTGGCCAAGTGGTTCGCGACCCAGGGCAAGAGCGTCCTGCTGGCCGCCGGCGATACCTTCCGTGCCGCGGCCCGGGAACAACTGGCGATCTGGGGCACGCGCAACAACGTCGAAGTCATCGCCCAGAGTGGCGGCGACCCGGCCGCGGTGGTCTTCGACGCCGTGGCGGCCGCGAAAGCGCGCAAGATCGACGTGCTGATCGCCGACACCGCGGGGCGCCTGCCGACGCAGTCGCACCTGATGGAAGAGTTGAAACGGGTGAAGCGCGCGCAGGACAAGGCACTCCCGGGCGCTCCCCATGAGGTGATCCTGATCATCGATGGCACCAACGGGCAGAACGCGCTGGCGCAGGTCAGGGCGTTCGACGACGCCGTCGGCCTCACGGGGCTCGTCGTCACCAAGCTCGACGGCACGGCGAAGGGCGGAGTCCTGGCCGCCATCGTGGATTCGCGGCGGGACAAACCACTGCCGATCCTGTTCATCGGCGTGGGCGAGGCGATCGACGACCTGCAGCCCTTCGTGGCGCGGGATTTCGCCGACGCGCTCGTCGGTCTCGCCTGACACCGCCGACCGGTGCGGCGCGTCCTTAGAATCCGCGCCGACGCACGCCGCGCACGATGAACACCGCAACCTCGCCAACCGAACTTCCGCCGCTCGTCACTTTCGACCGCGTCACCAAACGCTACAGCGGCGACCGCGCGGCGCTGGCGGACGTGAGCTTCGTGCTGAACCGTAGCGAGTTCGTCCTGCTGACAGGACCGTCGGGCGCCGGGAAGTCGACGGTGCTGCGCCTTATCTGCGGACTCGAATCCCCGACCAGCGGACGAGTGACCGTCGCCGGCGAGGACGTTGCGCGCATGCGAAGGCGCTCGCTGCCCTTCCTGCGTCGCTCCCTCGGCGTCGTGCTGCAGAACCTGCTCCTGCTGAACGACCGTACCGTACTCGACAACGTTGCCCTCCCGGCGCTGGCTGCCGGCCTGTCGCATGCGGAGGCCCACGCGCGTGCAAGCGCTGCGCTGCTGCGCGTGGAACTCGATCCCGGCGTCGGTCGCGTCGAGCCGAGTGCACTGTCGGGCGGCGAACAGCAACGAGTTGCGCTCGCTCGCGCCATCGTGAATCGCCCTGCCCTGGTACTCGCGGATGAGCCGACCGCGCACGTGGACGAGGACGGGGCGGCCCGGCTGCTCCAGTTGCTCGAGCAGTTCTCGATCGCCGGAGTGACCGTATTGATGGCGACCCATGGGGAGGCCGCACCGCTGCCCGCGCGTTCGCGCGTCCTTCACATCGAAGCCGGGCAGGTCGTGCAATGAGCGTCTTCGCTGCGCAGCGTTACGCCCTCGGGCGCGCGTTTGCCATGGTGCGCGACCGACCGCTTCCCTTCCTGCTCGGTGTCGTGCTGGCCGCCAGCGCCCTTGCGCTCCCACTCGCGCTCGGCAGCATCGTGTGGGCCTCGCGCCCCGTGTTGGCGCAACTGCAGCCGTCTCCCGAGGTCAGCGTGTTCGTATCGACCCGGGCGACGCCTCGCGACGTCGAGTCCTTGAAGGCACGCATGGCCGTCCTCCCCGGCGTCACGGACGTCGCCCTGCGACCGAAGGACGCCGCGCTGGCGCAGTTGCTGAAGAAGTCGGGGTTCACGTCGCCTCCCTCCGAACTGGGCGTCAATCCGCTCCCGGACGTACTGGTCGCGAAGCTCGCCACGCCGGTGACGCCCGACGCGGTCGACGCCCTCAGTTCCGCCGTAAAAGGATGGCCGCTGGTCGATGCCGTACGCAGCGACCTGGACTGGTATCGGAAGCTGCTCGCCCTGGGTCGGCTGGGTGTGACGGCGCTCGCCGTGTTCGGCGGGCTGGTCGTCGTGCTGGTCGCATTGATCCTGATCGGCACGGTCCGATTGCATGCGGGAACGCGCGCCGACGAGGTGATGGTCCTGAAGCTGGTGGGAGCAACGCCCCGCTTCATTGTCCGGCCGTACGCCTACAGCGCCGCGCTCACCTTGCTGCTCGCGTCGGGAGTTGCCGCCGGCATCGTGTATCTGGCGCATGCCGCGCTGCGGGCTCCGATTGCCAACCTCACGGCGTTGTACGGGGCCGGGTTCAACCTGCCCGACCCGGAACCGTTGCACCTGCTCGTCGGTCTTCGCAGGGGCCGTTATTTTCGGATGGCTCGTCGGAGTCCTCGGCGCGAGAGGGGCGCTGGCCGGCCGTTGAACGTCCGACCGGAGCGTTAGCTTGCGCTCACACGCGGATTTCGCCGCACCCCGTAAAGAAACCAACTGCTTTTGTCGGGATTGAACTCTCGGGGATTCCCTGCCTCTAAGCAGTTAGCACTCAGGCGGACGGAGTGCTAACATTTTTACATGGAGAGCAAACGAGTGACAAAGACGAGTAGCTCGGCAGGCAACGCGCTGATTCCGTTCAGCCCGCGTGCGCTGTCGTTGCACCCCGGCAATGTCGGCAGCATCGACGCGTACATCCAGGCTGTGAACCGGGTGCCGATGTTGACGCCGGAGGAAGAACTGCGCCTCGCCCGCACGTTCCGCGACAAGGAGGATCTTGACGCGGCCGGCCGGCTCGTCATGTCCCACCTTCGCCTCGTGGTGGCCGTGGCGCGGAATTACCTCGGCTACGGGTTACCCCATGCCGACCTGATCCAGGAAGGCAACATCGGCCTGATGAAGGCGGTGAAGCGCTTCGACCCGGAACGCGGCGTGCGGCTGGTTTCGTTCGCGCTGCACTGGATCAAGGCCGAAATCCACGAGTACATCCTGAAGAACTGGCGCCTGGTGAAGGTCGCCACCACCAAGGCTCAGCGCAAGCTCTTCTTCAACCTCCGCAGCATGAAGCAGGGGCTGGGGACGATGTCGCCCGACCAGATCGAGGGCGTCGCGCGCGAACTGAACGTGAAGCCCGAGGAAGTCTCCGAAATGGAGACACGACTGTCCGGTGGCGACGTCGCCCTGGAAGGCCGGACGGACGACGGCGAAGAAGACTTCGCGCCCATCGATTACCTGGCGGACGCGAATGCGGAGCCAACGCAGGTCCTGCAGCGCCGTCAGTACGATCTGATGCAGACGGAAGGCGTCCGGGAGGCTCTGGAGCAGCTGGATCCGCGCAGCCGTCGCATCATCGAGGCGCGCTGGTTGAACGAGGACACGGACGGGCGCGTCGGGACGGCGACGCTGCACGATCTCGCGGAAGAATTTGGCGTTTCGGCGGAACGAATCCGGCAGATCGAAGCCAAAGCATTGCAGAAGATGCGGAGCAGCCTCGCCGAATACGCATAGGGCGGCGGGGTCCGTGCCTTCCAGGTTCACCAAGGTCCGCCTCTCCTCCTCCCCCCTCTCCTCCGATGAGGCGGACACTCGCCCCAGCATTGCTGGGGCGTTTTTTTTGTTCAGCGGATGAGCTTCTTCAGATCGTCGACGATCGGGTCCACCGCGCCGGCATGCCGCAGGAAGAGCCGCAGCCGGCCTTCGCGGTCGAACACATAGCTGCCGGCCGTGTGATCCAGGGTATAGGACGTCTCCGTCTTGCCCGGAACCTTCTGGTAGAAAACCTTGAAGTCCTTCGCGACGGCAGCGGTCTCTTCGCGTGTCCCCGACAGTCCGATGAAGCTGGGATCGAACCCCGGTACGTACTGCGATAGAACCTGCGGCGTGTCGCGGTCAGGATCGAGCGTGACGAAGATCACCTGGAGCTTTTCGCCGTCGGGCCCCAGCCGCTTCTTCACCTCGGCCATGTCGCTGAGCGTGGTCGGACACACGTCGGGACACTGGGTGTAACCGAAGAACACCACCACCACCTTGCCTCGGAAGTCCGCGAGCGAGCGAGGCTTGCCGTTGAAGTCCGTCAGCCTGAAATCGCGTGCGTAGTTCGCCCCGGTGACATCCACGTTGTTGAAGCGCGGTTGGCCGGAATCGCAAGCGGCCAGGACGACGAAGCACAACACCGGCAGTAGCCGCGCGAACATAGGCTCGTTCCTCAGCCGGTCACGTAGTGATCGACGAGCAACGCCGCAAACAGCGCCGCGAGATAGACGATCGAATAGTTGAACGTGCTGCGCGCGAGCCGGTCGCTGTACTGCCGGAACAACCTCCACGCGTACCAGAGGAAGACCGCTCCGAGCGCGAGCGCGGACACCAGGTAGATCACGCCTGACATCTGGATCACGAAGGGCAACGCGGTCGTCGCCACGAGCACAACGGTGTAAAGCAGGATGTGCAGGCGCGTCAGCCCTTCCCCGTGCGTGACCGGCAGCATCGGCAGGCCGGACTTGCGGTAATCGTCGAGGCGATACAGCGCCAGCGCCCAGAAGTGCGGCGGCGTCCAGACGAAGATGATGAGTGCGAGCAGCCAAGCCTCGGCCGGCGCGGTGCCGGTCATGGCCGCCCAGCCGAGCACGGGCGGCATTGCGCCGCTCATGCCGCCGATCACGATGTTCTGCGGCGTGTACGGCTTGAGCAGGACGGTGTAGACGACGGCGTATCCGACGAACGTCGCGAAAGTCAGCCACATCGTCAGCGGGTTGACGAAGGAGTAGAGCACCCACATCCCGATCCCGCCGATGAGCCCGGAGAACAGCAGCGCCTGGGTGGCGGAGAGCTCTCCGCGCGGCATCGGCCGCATCCGCGTGCGGGCCATGCGTGCGTCGATGTGCTGCTCGATCAGCGAGTTGACGGCGAACGCGGCGCCCGCCAGCAGCCAGACGCCGAGCGTGGCGATCGCGACGCGCCCGAGCGGCGGCAGCTCCGGGGTCGAGAGGAACATGCCGATCACCGTGCAGAAGAGCGCGAGTTGCGTCACGCGCGGCTTCGTCAGCGCCCAGTACTGGGACACCATGTGATTCAGCGTTCGTTCGGCGGCGGACAACTCGCGCATGGAGGTGGTCAGGGAAACGCGGGGCAACAGGGGATTTTACCGGCCGCGGCGCGCGAGCCGGTAATTGACCACGACCAGCACTGCCACCATGAGCGCGGCTCCTCCGCTGTGCGCGACAGCCGCCACCAGCGGCCATTGCAGCACCACGTTCGACATCCCGGTGGCCAACTGCAGGAGCAGCAACCCGAGCAAGGCTCGCGCCGGGCCCTTGAGACCGGGGGCCGCCCATAGACGCCACACGAGCAGGCCCAGCACCACGATGACGGCAACAGCGACGAGCCGGTGCATCCAGTGGATCGCCACGAGCGACTGGAATGGAATGGCCTCGCCGCCTCCCGTCATGCCCAGCGGCCGCCACAACGTGAAGGCATGCGCGAAATCCATCGGCGGGACGAACTCGCCCTGGCACAGCGGGAAATCCGGGCAGGCCATCACCGCATAGTTGGTGCTGACCCAGCCACCCAGGGCGATCTGCAGCAGCAGGACGCCCAGCGCCACACCGGCCATGGGTCTGCCGCTCCGCGGCGCCCGAACCTCGACCCGGTCTCCCTCGCGCAGGGCGACCCAGGTCAGCAGCGCGAGGAGTCCGACGCCGCCGAGCAGGTGCATGGTGACGATCGCGGGCTGCAGCTTCATCGTGACCGTGAGCGCCCCGAACGCGCCCTGGCCGATCACCCAGACCAGGGCCGCCGTTGCGAGCCAGGGTGAGCGTCCGCCTTCGCGGCGCCATCGCACCCAGGCCTGCACGGCCAGGATGATGATCAGCAGCCCCACGCCCATCGCGAAGTAGCGATGGACCATTTCGATCCAGGCCTTGGTCGCGGTCACCGGACCGCTGGGCAGTGCGGTTTCCGCCGCCCGGATCGGCTCGGCCGCCGACAGGGGGTTGGAGTGTCCGTAGCAGCCGGGCCAGTCCGGGCAGCCGAGCCCGGAGTCGGTGAGCCGCGTGAAGCTGCCGAACATGATGAGGTCGAGGGTCAGGAATGCCGTGACCCAGGCGAGCTTGCGGAACTTGTCCGGGTCGCGCGAGTACCGCACGTAAGCCAGCGGCAGCGCCGCAACCAGCACGCCCTTGAGGGCGAGCAGCAGGAGGGCATCGAGCGTCACTTCAGTCCTTGCGCTCGATGCGGGTCCACAGGGACGACGCCCTCAGCAGCCGCGCGATGTCGTTCTTCGTTCCCTTGGGGTCGGGGTTGCGCGGCCAGCGCAGCATCAGGTTTCCGTAGGGATCGATCAGCCAGATGTGATCGCGGAGGTTCGCGCCTTCCGTGTCGGGCAACGCGAGCAGCGGGCGGATGTCACGCTCGTCGACCCTCGCGAAGTACGTGCCCTCGTATTCGCGGATCAGCAGGTTCGAGACTGGCTCGCGGTCAGTGATCAACCAGACGCGTTCGATTTCTTCGCGCTCCTTGCCGGTCATCGTCCGCTGCTGGCGCATATGAAACAGCTTCGACTGGCAGTACTCGTCGCAGGCCGCCGCGTCGGCCATCACGAGCACCCACTTGTCCTTCAACGCGCGCAGGTCGAAGGCGGTGCCATCCAGGCCGGTGGCAGGAATGGCGGGCACCGGCCGCTGCGGTTCGACGAGCGTGCCGTAGTTGGTCCGTCCCTTCGGCGGCAGGATGTAGT
Source organism: uncultured beta proteobacterium (assembly GCA_963726405.1). Taxonomy (GTDB): domain Bacteria; phylum Pseudomonadota; class Gammaproteobacteria; order Burkholderiales; family Burkholderiaceae_F; genus JAOUJD01. The sequence goes on from CAVSCF010000005.1 coordinate 419,456, forward strand.
ACGCGAAATACGAGGCGAGAATCGGCGCCAGCGTCACGGCGACGAGCAGATACAGCACGCGGTTGCGCCGCCAGTGGCTGACGGGGACTACCCCGGTGTCGGTCATCCGCGCCTCGTGTTCGACATCAGTGCCTTGCCGCCAAAGTAGAGCGTGAGTCCGCCAATCAGCGCGGCCAGCGAGTACCACTGAAAGGCATAGCCGCGATGCTTGTCGACGCCGGCATCCGGGCGGAGCCAGACGCGGCGCAGGCCATCGCCCGTGTCACTCGTCTGCTGCACGACGAAGCGCGCGACCTTGTGTCCGCTCGCTTTCTCGTAGACGTCGAAGTCGAGGTTCTGCCAGATGCCGAGCATCAAAGCGGACGGCTCACCGAGCTCGAGCACACGGGGAACGCGCGCGACCGCCACGCCGTCGATCGACAGCGGGGCCCCGCTCACCGGGGCCTTCGGCAACTCCGTGCGGTCGGCCATGTTGCGCGGCGCCCAGCCCCGGTTCACGAGGATCCACGGCATGCCGTCAGCCACAGCCAGCGGCGTGATCACCTGATAGCCGGCCACGCCGTCCACGAGCCTGTTGTCGATGTACACGGTGCCTTCGGGCACGAACTTCCCGGTCGCACGAACGACCCGCGGCAGCTGGAGAGCGATGCCGGCCGCATCCTCGCCACTCGCAATGACGCTGGGGGAGCGCGCCAGTGCGGCGTCCCACTGCGCCTGGCGCGCCGCCTTTTCATCCCCGCGACGCGTCTGCCAATTGCCGAGCGAGACCGTGAGAGCGACACCCGCGACCCCGGCGAGCACGGCGACGATCACTTTCGGGGGCAGCATGGAAGCGGGTGGGATAATCGGGCATCCCCTGGGACCAAGTTCATGCGCATCATTATCCTGATTGCCCTTGCCGGAATCCTGCTGTCGCTCGGCTCGGCGCTCGTCTATCTGGTCCGCGACAAGGGCTCGACCAACCGGACCGTCAACGCCTTGACCGTTCGCGTCGGGATCTCGGTGGCGCTGTTCCTGTTCATCCTGTTCAGCTATTGGATGGGCTGGATCCAGCCGCGTTCCTACTGATCCCGCCGCCGTAACCCGCATTGCCAAAAAAAGAGTCAAAGAGGCGCCAAACAAAAGCGGCGCCTCGGCGCCGCTCTCGTTTCCGCCCCGGCCGGACTACAGCCAGTAGACGACGATGTACAGGCCGATCCAGACCACGTCGACGAAGTGCCAGTACCAGGCGGCCGCTTCGAACGCGAAGTGATGATCCGGCTTGAAGTGCCCCTTGAGGAGCCTCAGCAGCACCACGGTCAGCATGATCGCGCCGAGGAACACGTGGAACCCGTGGAAGCCGGTCAGCATGAAGAACGTCGAGCCGAAGATGCCGGACGTGAGCTTGAGATTCAGTTCGCTGTAGGCATGCGCGTACTCGTACATCTGCACGCCGAGGAAGGTGGCCCCGAGCAGCACGGTGATCGCCAGCCACAGGGCGGCCTTGCTGCGATGGTCCGCACGCAGCGCGTGGTGCGAGATGGTCAACGTGACGCCCGAACTCAGCAGCAGCGCCGTATTGATCGTCGGCAGCCAGAACGGACCGATCCGGCTGAAGGCGTCGACGACGCCCGCGGGGCCGGAATGCGGCCAGCCGGCGGCGAAGTCCGGCCACAGCAGCTTGTGGTCGAAGTCGCCCAGCATCGGCGCGGTGATGGCGCGGGCGTAGAACAGCGCGCCGAAGAACGACGCGAAGAACATGACCTCGGAGAAGATGAACCAGCTCATCCCCCAGCGAAACGAGACGTCGACATGGCGGTTGTAGTTGCCGCGCTCCGACTCCGCCGACACGGTGCTGAACCAGCCGAACATCATGTAGACGAGCGTCGCCAGCCCGATCGCCATGCCGATCCAGCCCAGCGAGTTCCGGTTCACGACCATGGCCGCACCGAACATGGTGAAGACCATGGCGATGCTTCCGACCATCGGCCACTGCGACGGCGCCGGGATGAAGTAGTGCGACGAGGCACCCGCGTGTGTATCAGCCATTGCTGTCCCCTCTCCTTGCTTCCTTGCCTTCAACTGGTGACTGCGCGCACGATCATGATCAGCGTGAACACGAACAACGCCGCTGCAATGACACCGGCGATGATCACGTGCACGGGATTCAGCCGGGCCGCGTCCCTTTCGTAATCCGACTTCCGGCGAACGCCGAAGAACGACCAGAGCACTGCGCGCACGGTGTCGAGAAAGCCCGCGTCGCGTCGCGCCGGTTCATTCGCCCGGTCACCGTCATTCATTCCATCAACCGCGCGGGGCGGCCGGCGCCGCCGCCTGGTCCTTCACGGCTCCCGCCACCTCGAAGAACGTATACGAGAGCGTGATGGTCTTCACGTCCTTCGGCAGGGCCGGATCGACGAAGAACACCACCGGGAACTTCCGGGTCTCGTTCGCCGCCAGCGTCTGCTGCTTGAAGCAGAAGCACTCGAGCTTCTGGAAATGAGCGGCTGACTGCATCGGCGCATAGCTCGGGATGGCCTGCCCGACCATCGTGCGGGCCTCGAGATTCACCAGGTCGTAATCGACGTGCACGAGTTCGCCGGGATGCACGGTCACGTGGTTCACGTGCGGCCGGAAGCGCCACGGGCCCCGGGAATTCGCGTCGAACTCGACCACCACGGTCCGGCTGGTATCGATCTGCGTATTGCGGGCCGCGCGTTCGGCGTCAGCGTCGCGCGTGGTGACCACGTTGACGCCTGTCACCTCGCAGATCTTGCGGTACAGCGGCACGAGCGCCCAGCCGAAGCCGAACATGAGCACCGCCACCACCACCAGCTTGCGCAGGATGGTGCGGTTGTCCTGTTCGGTCTCGGAGCGGTCCGTCATCTACTTGCCGATCACCCAGTACTTAGCCATCACCCCGAGGAAGAACGCCAGCGCGATCGACAGCAGGATCAGCGCGGTTCGCAGATTCCGCTGGCGGCGTTCCTCGGGCCCGGTCATGCCTTGTCAGCTCACTTCACCAGCGGCGGCGTCTCGAACGTGTGGAACGGCGCCGGCGACGGCACGGTCCACTCCAGCCCGCCGTCCCCGGCTTCCCAGGGATTGTCCGCCGCCTTCGCGCCACCCTTGATCGCCTTGAACACGGCGTACACGAAGATCAGCTGCGAGAAGCCGAAACCGAAGGCGCCGATCGACGACAGCATGTTCCAGTCCGCGAACTGCATTGCGTAATCGGCATAGCGGCGCGGCATGCCGGCAAGGCCGAGGAAGTGCTGCGGGAAGAAGGCGATGTTGAAGAAGATCATCGAGGCCCAGAAGTGCAGCTTGCCGAGCTTCTCCTCGTACATGTGACCGGTCCACTTCGGAATCCAGTAGTACGTGCCGGCGAACAGCGCGAAGAGGGAACCGGCGACGAGCACGTAGTGGAAGTGCGCGACGACGTAGTACGTGTCCTGCAACTGGATGTCGATCGGCGCCATCGCCAGGATCAGGCCGGTGAAGCCGCCGATGGTGAACACGAAGATGAATCCGACGGCGAACAGCATCGGCGTCTCGAACGTCATCGAGCCCTTGAACATCGTCGCGATCCAGTTGAACACCTTCACCCCGGTCGGGATCGCGATCAGCATCGTCGCGTACATGAAGAACAGCTGGCCCGTCACCGGCATGCCGGTCGTGAACATGTGGTGCGCCCACACGATGAACGACAGGATGGCGATCGAGGCAGTCGCGTAGACCATCGACGCGTAGCCGAAGAGCGGCTTGCGCGCAAACACCGGGACGATCTGCGAAACGATCCCGAACGCCGGCAGGATCATGATGTACACCTCGGGGTGCCCGAAGAACCAGAACACGTGCTGGTACATCACCGGGTCACCGCCGCCGGCGGCGTTGAAGAAGCTCGTGCCGAAGTGGCGGTCGGTCAGGGTCATCGTGATCGCGCCGGCGAGCACCGGCATCACGGCGATCAGCAGGTAGGCGGTGATGAGCCAGGTCCACACGAACATCGGCATCTTCATCAGCGTCATGCCCGGCGCGCGCATGTTCAGCACCGTCGTGATGATGTTGATCGACCCCATGATCGAGCTCGCGCCCATGATGTGCAGCGCGAAGATCGCGAGGTCCATGCCGGGGCCCATCTGCACCGTCAGCGGCGCGTAGAGCGTCCAGCCGGCGGCCGTGGCGCCGCCGGGCACGAAGAACGACACGACGATCAGCAGCGCGGCGGGCGGCAGCAGCCAGAAGCTGAAGTTGTTCATCCGCGCGAACGCCATGTCGGGCGCGCCGATCTGCAGCGGAATCATCCAGTTCGCGAAGCCGACGAACGCCGGCATGATCGCCCCGAAGACCATGATGACGCCGTGCATCGTGGTCAGCTGGTTGAAGAACTCCGGCTTCCAGAACTGCAACCCCGGCTGGAACAACTCCAGTCGGATGCCGAGCGCCAGGATCCCGCCGACGAAGAACATCGTCAGGCTGAAGAACAGGTACATCGTCCCGATGTCCTTGTGATTCGTCGCGAACAACCACCGGCGCCAGCCGTGCGGGTGATCGTGCGAGTGATCGTGGTGGCCGGCGTGGCCTGTGGCGGGATTGGGGATGACGGCGCTCATCGGTACTCCTCGAACTGAATCGGTGTCGTGCGTCGGTGGCGCTACTTGCGCGCCGCCTTGAATTCGGCAGGCTGGACCTCGCCCGCCTTGTTGCCGAACGAGTTCTTCACGTAGGTGGTGACGGCGGCGAGTTCAACGTCCGACAGCGCCTTCCAGGACGGCATTGCGTTCTTGCCGTTCAACATGACCTGGATCTGGTCCGGCGTGCTCGCTACGACCTTGCTGCCCGCGAGCGCGGGGAACGCACCGGCGACGCCCAGTCCGCTCGCCTGGTGGCACGCCTGGCAGTTCGCGGCATAGACCTTTTCGCCGCGCGCGATCAGCTCAGGCGCGGTCCATTGCTTGTTCGGGTCGTCCGCGAGCGCCGCCATCTGCTTCTTGCGGCCATCGACCCACGCGGTGTACTCCTGCGCGGTGACCACCTTGACGGCGATCGGCATGAAGGCGTGGTCCTTGCCGCACAACTCGGCGCACTGCCCGTAGTACACGCCCGTCTTCTCGGCGCGGAACCACGTGTCGCGGGCGAAGCCGGGAATGGCATCCTGCTTCACGCCGAAAGCCGGCACCCACCATGCATGGATCACGTCGTTGGCGGTCGTGATGATCCGGATCTTCTTGTCGACCGGCACGACCAGCGGCTCCGTCACGTCGAGCAGATAGGTCGGGCTCTTGGCTTCGGTGCCGTCGATCTGCGCGCGTGGAGTGGCCAGTTGCGACAGGAAGCCGATGCCTTCGCCCTCGCCGCGGATGTAGTCGTAGCCCCACTTCCACTGGTAGCCGGTCGCCTTGATCGTGAGGTCGGCGTTGGTCGTGTCCTTCATCGCCACCACGGTCTTGGTGGCGGGGAGCGCCATGACGATGATGATGATGAAGGGAATGACGGTCCAGACGATCTCGACCGTGGTGTTCTCGTGGAAGTTGGCGGCGACGGCACCCTTCGACTTCCGGTGCTTCCAGATCGAATAGAACATCACGCCGAACACTGCGATGAAGATCAGCGTGCAGATGATCAGCATCATGTTGTGCAGGTTGTAGATCTGGTCCGCAATGGTCGTGACCGGGGCCTGCAGGTTGAACCGGGAAGAGGGCGTGTAGCTGGCCGCCGTCTGCTGCGCGAAGGACAAGCCGGAAATGGCGGATGCGAGCGCCGCGAACGCGAATTTTTTCGACATGAAGTTCTTCATTGCGTGTTTCGTCCCCTACTTGCCCTTGCCCTGCGTTCCCTGCCTGTGCCGACGTCCTGCCGGTCAGGCCTGCCCGCTCTTCAACGCCGTCCGCAGCTCGCGCGCCAGCACGGCGCGCTTCTCGTCCAGCAGGTGTCGACCGACTTCAATCTGCTCGCCTTGCGACGTCAGGCGCACCTGCACCCTGACGCCCAAACCCTTGCCCCGCTCATCGACTTCGACGCGCACCCTGCGCGGATCGAACTCCCATCGGCGGCTCATGTCGGCCTCGACGCGCTCGACAGTGAGCTTGTCGCTGGCCAGCTCGATCCGCTCGATGTCCGCGGCGTGCCGTCCGTAACAAAGGAAGGCCACCGCGACGGCCACGATCTCGAGGCCGACGAACGGAAGAACCATCCAGAGCCCCAGCGTGGCGAACACCGCGCCAAAGGCGAGCGAGACGGCAACCAGCGATCCGAACACGGCCGCCAGCTGCGTTGGACTGGCCGAACAATTTCGCTTGATCAACCACGTCATGCGAACTCCTGCGACCCCCCACCAGCGACGTGCCGGCGTTCGCCGGTCCTGCATTTCGTTGACCCAGCGCAAGCGGGCGGCATTATAGCCACGTGGTTTTTCCCAACGGAACGGCTTTTTGCCGAAACGGCCGCCGCACTCGGGTTGCGCGCGGCCGGCGCATCGCGCACGGCACCCGCTGGAGCGAAGACTGCGCGCGAGCGGGAATCGTGCCCGCGTCGCGCGCTGCGTGACGCCGAACGCCGGAGCCTAGGCTTTGGGCGGGATGCGCAGGTTCTGTCCCGGATAGATCTTGTCCGGGTGGGTCAGCATCGGCTTGTTCGCCTCGAAGATGCGTGGGTACTCGTTGGCATTGCCGTAGAACTCCTTGGCAATCTTCGACAGAGTGTCACCCTTCACCACGGTATAGAACTGGGCCGGCGGCTGGGACAGGTCGACCGTCATGTTGTCTTCGACACCCGCCACGCCGTGCACGTTGCCGGCGGCCAGGATCGCCTTCTCCTTCGTCTCCTGGTCCTTGGCGACGCCGTACACCTTGGCGATGCCGGTCGCACCGTCGAAGGTGACGGTGAGCGCCGTCACAGTGAGGCCGAGCTTGCCGATGTAGTTCTCGATGGCCCCGCCCGCCTCGCGGTTCGCTTCGGCCATCACCGCAGGATCGGCTTTGGCCGGTTCAGCCTGCGCCTCCTGCACCTTCTTGCCGAACAGTTTCTCGCCGGCGTCCTTGAAAAAGGAAATCAATCCCATCGCATCCTCCGAAGTGTTTCGTTGTTGATCCGTAGTCCCAGCGTGCTCACGCGACGCCGGGCCGCGCCTTTCTCCGCGCCAGTTCCGCACGCAGGGCATCCACGCTCACCGACGTCCCGGTTCCCGAACGAGGCTCGGGCTTCCAGGCATGTCCGTAGGCGATTTCGAACGTCAACTGAATCCGTCCATCTTCCCCGCTCTGGGCGCCAAGGGCCGCCAGCAGCGATCTTGCCCGCCGCCCGGACGGCAGCGCCCCACTGCGGTCATCACGCGGATTGCCGCCGAGCGCGCGAACCTCGCGCAGCAGGGCGCGAGGTGAAGCGTACGTCAGAGTCAGGACCTCGGCGTCCATCACCGGGTTTGCGAACCCGCTCGCGACCATCATGTCCCCGAAATCGTGCATGTCGATGAAGGGCATCGGCCGGGCATCGGGCAAGGCCTTGCGACACGCGGCGCGCACCTCCCGCAGCGTGTCCGGTCCAAAGCAGGAGAAAAGCAGCAGGCCGTCGACCCGCAGGACCCGCTTCCATTCGGGGAACAGCGTGTGGGGCTGCGGATGCCAATGCAGCATCAGGTTCGAGAAGACGAGGTCGACCGCGGAATCCGCGATCGGCAATCGCGCCGCGTCGCCGACGACGAGCGAAGGCGAACTTCCGCCCAGCCAGCGGGGCAGCCGCTCGCGCAGTCCGGTCGGCCGCCGGCGCAGCATCGCCTCGGACAGGTCGAGTCCCGCCACGTGCGCGGACGGATAGCAAAGCGAGAGTTTCGGGAGCGCCGCGCCGGCGCCACAGCCCACGTCCAGCACCCGTTGCGGCGCAAGTCGGATGTACTGCAGCCGATCGATCAGGCGTCCGTTGATTTCACGGACGATGGCGTCGTGCGCTGCGAAGCGCGCCGCACGGGCGTCGAACTGCGCGCGCACCGTGGCGAGCCGGGCCGGCACCCGCTGCACGGACGCAATTGTCGGGGTGAGGGCGGAAGTGCCGGGGTCGAGCGCCATGGGCCGGCCAGTATAGGGATCGCACGACTATGCTCGGCGCGCCTTTCCCCTCTCATCATGCTTGGCACGCTTGCGGTCACACGCCTGCTCCGGCCCTCGTGCGCCGTGTGCTCGCTCGCCCCCGGCCCGGTATGCCCGGCGTGCGAGGCCGACTTCTTCCCCGTATCGATTTCTCGCTGCACCGTGTGCGCGATTCCCGTGCACGGAAAGGATTCGATCTGCGGGCGCTGCCTGTCCTCGCCACCCCACTTTGTCCGCACCACGGCGCTCGCCGACTATGCGCCGCCCGTCGACGGCATGGTGATGGCACTCAAGTTCGGTGCAAGGCTCGACCTGGCGAGTGTGTTCGGTCGGTTGCTGGCACGCAGGACGAGCGATGTCGCCGGCGCGCTCGTCGTCCCGGTACCGCTCGCGTTCGAACGGCTGGCCGAGCGTGGTTACAACCAGTCGCTGCAGATCGCTCGCGCCTACTGCGCGGAGACCCGCGCCCGGCTCGCGACCGGGATCGTCCGCCGCATCCGGCACACGGCTCCGCAGCAGGCTCTTGCGCTCAAGGATCGCCGCAGGAACGTCCGCGGCGCTTTCAGCGCGGCGGCGGGCATCGGCGGACGGAATGTCCTGGTGGTCGATGACGTGATGACCAGCGGCAGTACGATGGACGAGATCGCGCGCGTGCTCGTCGCCGCGGGCGCTGCCCGCGTCCACGCGCTGGTCGTCGCGCGCACGCCATGACCAGCCGGCCTTCCATGTTCAACATCGTCCTCGTCGAACCGGAGATCCCTCCGAACACCGGCAACGTGATCCGCCTGGCCGCCAATACCGGCGCCCGGCTGCACCTCGTGCAGCCGCTGGGCTTCGACATGTCCGACAAGCAGCTGCGGCGTGCCGGACTGGACTATCACGAGTACGCAAGCGTGAAAGTGCACGCGGATTTCGACGCGCTGCTCGCGTCCGAGGACCCGCCGCGCGAGCGCCTCTTCGCGCTGTCGACGCACGGATCGCGCGCGCTTGGCGACACGGCCTTCGCCTCGGGCGACTGGTTCGTGTTCGGCTGCGAAACGCGAGGCCTGTCGCCCGCGCTGCGTGGGCGCATCGATCCCGAACGGCTGTTGCGCCTGCCGATGCGCCCCGGCAACCGCAGCCTCAACCTCTCCAACGCGGTTGCCGTGGTGGTGTACGAGGCGTGGCGCCAGATCGGCTATGCCGGCGGGAGCTAGCCCGGGTCCGCCTCCTGACGGGCGGGATGGCTGCGCGCGACGACGCCGGCGTGCAGTTGCAGGCGCTCGAACAGCAGCGCCGGCGCGTGCTCGACGATCAGCAGATCCCAGTCGGCTCGCCGGATGAAGCCTTCGGCCGCGCAGTGCCCGAGGAAGCGCAACAGCGCGTCGAAGTAGCCCTCGACGTTCACCACGCCGACCGGCTTCGACTGCAGGCGCAGTTGCAGCCAGGTGATCATCTCGAACATTTCCTCGAGCGTGCCGTAGCCGCCGGGCAGCACGACGAAGGCGTCGCTGCGGTCGGCCATGAGGCGCTTGCGCGCGTGCATCGAGTCGACCACGATGAGCTCGGTCAATTCCTGGTGCGCGACCTCGGGACGCATCAGGTGCTGGGGGATGACGCCGGTCACGCGCCCACCGCCGGCCAGCATCGCATCGGCCAGCGCACCCATCAGTCCCACGTGGCCTCCGCCATAGACCAGGCCGACGTCGTGCTGAAGGAGCACGCGCGCGAGTTCGCGCGCGGCCTGCTCGTACCCGGGCTGGCGGCCGGTCTGCGAGCCGCAGAACACGCAGACCGTCTTCAGTGTCATGGCTGCACCGCTTCGCGTTTCGGCTCGCGCGCAAGCAGGCGATCGAGCGCCTGCGGCGGCGAGAGCGCGCCGTCGAGCACCGCGCACACCGCCTCGGTGATCGGCATTTCGATCCGGACCGAGTGCGCCCGCGCGCGCACGGCGTGGGCCGAATGAACGCCCTCGGCGACGTGGCCGAGTTTCGCCAGCGCGGCCTCCTTGGACACGCCGCGGCCGAGTTCCAGCCCGATGCGACGATTCCGTGAAAGGTCGCCGGTCGCCGTGAGAATGAGGTCGCCCACTCCCGTCAGCCCCATGAAGGTATCGGGCTTCGCCCCCAGCGCACACCCCAGGCGCGTCATCTCGGCAAGGCCGCGGGTGATCAGCGCGGCGCGCGCGTTCAGACCCAGTTCGAGGGCATCGCAGATCCCGGTCGCGATGGCGAGCACGTTCTTCACTGCGCCGCCGACCTCGACCCCGATGACATCGTCGCTCGAATAGATCCGCAGCGCGCCGCCGTGCAGCGCGTCGGTGACGCGTTCGCAGAACGGAGCGGCGCCGGCGACGGTGAGTGCGGTGGGCAGGCCGCAGGCAACTTCCTGCGCGAAGCTGGGACCCGACAGCGGGCCGGCGTCGACCTGCGCACCCATCTCCTCCTGCACGACCTCGTGGGCCAGACGCCCGCTCGCCTTCTCGAAGCCCTTGCAGAGCCACACGATGGAGAACGGAGCCGACCCCGGCGGCAGCGATCGAAGGAGACCCCGCAGCGCGTCCGTCGGCGTGGCGATGACCAGCAGGCCGCCCCGTGCGTGGGCAACGGCCTCTTCAAAACGGGACGTGATGTCGAGTCCGGCGGGAAGCGGCACGCCCGGCAGGTAGCGCCGGTTTTCGCGGTCGCCGCGGATCGCGTCGGCCTGAGCACAGTCCCGGGCGTACAGGAGCACGGCGTGACGCGTGGTCGCGGCACGCGCGATTGCAGTGCCCCACGCTCCAGCGCCGAGCACTGCGATGTTCATCGCGTCAGGTCAGGCGTTCGCGGCAGCGCCGTTGCCGTTCGCGGCGGCAGGCTGCTGCTGCGCCAGTGCGGCCATCTTCTGGCTGTAGAAGGCCTCGAAGTTGACTTCGGCCAGGTGCACCGGGGGCAATCCCGTGCGGGTGATGAGATCGGCGACGTTCGAGCGAAGGTAGGGATAGATGATGCTCGGGCACACGACGCCGAGGATCGGTCCCATCTGCTCCGCCGGGATGTTGCGCATCTCGAAGATTCCGCCCTGCTTGCCTTCGACCAGGAACAGGACCTTGTCCTTCACCTTCGCGGTGGCGGTCACCCGCACCACGACCTCGTGCACGTTCTCGATCACCGAGCTGTTGCTCACCTCGAGCTGGATGTCCACCGCGGGGGCCTCGGCTTCGAGGAAGATCCGCGGCGCGTTCGGCATTTCGAGCGAGGCGTCCTTCAGGTAGACGCGCTGCAGTTGGAATACCGGAGCATCACCGGCGGCGGGAGTCGTGTCCGTCATTGCATTTCCTTGCGTTGAGACACGCGACCTGCGTCGCGAGCTCGGGTTGGTGTGGGTGAGAGCGGTCCGGGGGTAGTCAGCCGGCGAGCAACGGCACCAGCTTGCCGTCGCGGTCGAGGGCCGACAGGTCGTCGAAGCCGCCGACGTGTGTCTCGCCGATGAAGATCTGCGGGACGGTCCGGCGACCCGTACGCGCCACCATCTCGTCGCGCCGTGCCGGCTCGGTGTCGACGCGAACCTTCTCGATCTCGGTGACGCCGCGTGCCTTCAGCAACGCTTCGGCACGCTGGCAGTACGGGCAGACGCCGGTGCTGTACATCAGGACTCGTGTGGTCATCGCAACTCCCTGCTCAGCTCCGGATCGGCAGTCCGGCCTCGCGCCACGCCGCGAGGCCGCCGGCGAGCACGTACACCTCGCCGTAACCGCGCGCCCGCAGCTGCGCGGCGGCCTTCCCGGCACGGCTGCCGGTGGCGCAGACCACGATCAGGGGCTTGTCCTTCTTGATCATCTTCTCGTCGACCTTGTCGACATCGACGTTGCGTGCGCCGGGCAGTGAGCCGGTCGCGAATTCCTGCGGGGTCCGCACATCGACGATCACCGCGTTGCGGCTGTTGATCAGCTGGGTGGCCTGCAGCGTCGACAGGGACGGACCGGCCGCGCGACCGCGCACGAGCGGCCAGAGAAGCATGCCGCCGCTGATGAACGCGATTGCGATCAGGAAAACGTTGTCGATGAAAAACTGCACTGGAGGGCCGCGAAGGAAAAGAGGTGAATTATAGAATAGGCGCTCTCCCTCACCGGCATTTCCCTGCTGCCCCATGTACAAGCTCGTGCTGCTGCGCCACGGCGAAAGCCAGTGGAACCTTGAGAATCGGTTCACCGGGTGGACCGACGTCGATCTCACGGACAACGGCCGCCGCGAGGCCCAGGCTGCCGGCGAATTGCTCAAGCGCGAGGGCTACGGCTTCGACATCGCCTACACGTCGGTCCTGAAGCGCGCCATCCGGACGCTATGGCTGACGCTCGATGCAATGGATCTGATGTGGCTGCCGGTCGTCCACTCGTGGCGGCTGAACGAGCGCCACTATGGAGCCTTGCAGGGACTCGACAAGGCGGAAACCGCCGCGAAGTTCGGCGAGCAGCAAGTACTGATCTGGCGGCGCGCATACGCCGTCGCACCCGATCCGCTCCTCCCCGGTGATCCGCGCTGGGCCGGCAACGACCCGCGCTACAAGCACATGAAGCCGGAAGAGATTCCCGCTACCGAATGCCTCAAGGACACCGTCGCCCGGGTCGTCCCCTTCTGGAAGGATTCGATCGCGCCCGCGCTCACTCGCGGCCGACGGGTGCTGGTCGCGGCGCACGGCAACTCGCTGCGCGCGCTGATCAAGTACCTCGACAACGTCTCTGACGAGGCGATCGTCGGATTGAACATCCCCACCGCCCGCCCCCTCGTCTACGAACTCGACGCCGAATTGCGCCCCCTGCGGCATTACTACCTGGGGGACGCGGCCGAAATCGAACGCGCGATGGCGGCGGTCGCCGCGCAGGGCAAGGCGAAGCGCTGAAGCCGGCGCATTGACGCAGTCTCCCGTCGCCGCTTTTTTCCGCGCGCTGCTGTTCTGCGCGGGCGCCTTGCTGCTCGTATCGCCCGTCGAGGCGGCGAGCCGGCCGTCATCCCCACGGAAGGCCGAAAAGGCGGCCCCCAAAGCCCCTGCGAAGGTTTCACCGGCCAAGTCGCGCAAGCCGGCCCCGGCTCCGCTGCCCGAACGCCAGAAGGAATTGCTGGGCGAACAGCAGGAATTGAAGCAGCAACTCGCCCGCCTCAAGCAGCAACTCATGGCCGCCGAAGCGTCGCGGACCGAGGCGGCCGATGCTCTCGCGACCTCGGAGGCGGCCATCTCGAAGGCCAACCGGCGCCTGCGCGAACTCGGGGAGGAGCGCAGCCAGATCGAGCGCCAGATCGAGAGCCTCCAGCAGCGCGGCCGGACAGTGGCCGCCACGCAGTCGCGTCAGCAGATCCAGCTGGCCGAGAGCCTGCGCCAGCATTACCAGCTGACACTGCGCGACCCGCTGCAGGCCTTCCTGGCCGGCGACAACCCGGCGGACCTTGGGCGCGACGCGGAGTACTACGCCTATCTCAGCCGCACGGCGTCCCAGCGGATCGTCGAATTGCAGGAGCGCCGGGCCGAACTGACCAATCTGGAAGAAGAATCCAGGAAGAAGAGCGAGGAACTGGCAAAAATCGCCGAAGATGAGAACAAGAACCGCGCCCAGCTGCTCGCCGAGCAGGGTCGGCGGAAACAGGCAATGGAGCGTCTGTCGAAGCAGATTTCCGCGCAGCGGCAGTCGATCGACAAGCTGGAGCGGGATGAAAAGCGGCTCGCCACCCTGATCGATCAACTATCGAAGGTCCTGGCCGAACAGGCCCGTCGCGATGCGGAGCGCGAAGCCGCCAGACGAGCGCGTGAAGCGGCGACGCCGAAAGACGGCACGGTCAGGCCGACACCCGCCCCGCCGCCGGTCCGGACGCCGCCCGACAAGCCAGGCGCCGAGCCGCCGCCGAACAGCCAGTTCGCCCAATTGCGCGGCCGGTTGCCGATGCCGGTTGCCGGCGAGGTCACGGGGCGGTTTGGTGCCCCTCGGAAAGTGGAAGGTGCGGGAACAGCGCCGACCTGGAAGGGCATCTTCATCCGGGCGGCGTCCGGCGCCCCCGTGCATGCGGTAGCCGCCGGTCAGGTCGTGTTCGCCGACTGGCTGAGGGGATTCGGGAACCTGATGGTCATCGACCATGGCGAGGGCTTTTTGTCGGTCTACGGAAACAATGAAAGCCTTTTACGGAACGTGGGCGAACGGGTTGCTGTCGGAGACCTTGTGGCCGCTGTCGGGAATACGGGTGGTATCGAACAGTCCGGCCTATACTTTGAACTCCGTTTTCAAGGGCGCCCTTTTGATCCGCTCAAATGGGTAGCCGCGCGCTAGCGTGGTGTGCTGGGGGTTCCCTTTTGTCCGGTTTCCCGGGGGTGGCATGGCAGGCAAGGCTCGTAGTGTTGCGTTGATCGGCGTGGGCGCCGTTGCAGGCGTCCTCGTTTCCCTCGGCATCTCGGCGTACGCGTTCCGCGACTCGCGCGGACCGATACCGCTCGAAGAGATCCGTGCCTTCACGGATGTCTTCGGCGCGGTCAAGGCCAACTACGTCGAACCAGTCGATGACAAGAAGCTGATGCAGGAGGCGATTTCCGGGATGCTCGCCGGCCTGGATCCGCATTCGGCCTATCTCGATGCCGACGCCTTCAAGGACATGCAGAGCAGCACCCAGGGCGAGTTCGGCGGTCTCGGCATCGAGGTCGGCGCCGAGGACGGCCTCATCAAGGTGATCTCGCCCATCGACGACACCCCGGCTTCGCGTGCAGGCATCAAGGCCGGCGACCTGATCGTGAAGATCGACGACAAGGTCACGCGCGGCATGACGCTGCCCGAGGCGGTCAAGTTGATGCGGGGCAAGCCGCGCACGCCGATCGTGCTGACGGTCGCCCGCAAGAACGAAGACAAGCCGCTCGAGTTCAAGCTGATGCGCGATGTCATCCGCGTGCAGTCGGTGAAAGCCAAGATGATCGAGCCGGGCTACGGCTTCATCCGTGTGTCGCAGTTCCAGGAGCGCACGGTCGATGACCTGGTCAAGGCGATCAACGACCTGTACAAGGCGGGCCCGCTGAAAGGCCTCGTGCTGGACCTGCGCAACGACCCGGGCGGCCTGCTGCACACCGCCATCGGCGTGTCGGCCGCCTTCCTGCCGCCGAAGGCACTGGTCGTTTCCACTGACGGGCGCACCGACGAGAACCGCCGCAAGTTCCTGGCGTCGCCCGAGGACTACCTGCGCGGACGTGGCGAGGACGTGCTGTCCAGGCTGCCGCCGCAGGTGAAGAACGTACCGATGACGGTGCTGGTGAACGGCGCGTCGGCATCGGCGTCCGAGATCGTCGCCGGTGCCCTGCAGGATCACAAGCGCGCCGTCGTGCTCGGCACCCAGAGCTTCGGCAAGGGCTCGGTGCAGACCATCATTCCGCTGCGCATGGACCGCGACAACCCCGCCGCGATCAAACTCACCACGGCGCGCTACTTCACTCCCAGCGGCCGCTCCATCCAGGCCAAGGGCATCGTTCCCGACTTCACCGTCGAGGATACGGCCGAGGGCAACTTCGCAGGCTTCAACGTCCGCGAAGCCGACCTCATGCGCCACCTCGAGGACAGCAAGGCGCAGGACGCGGCCAAGCGGGCGTCCACCCCGCCCGGCGTGGCGACGCCAGCGCCGGCCGCCGTGCCGTCGACCGAAGCCAAGACGCCTCCGCGCCGCTACGATTGGGGCAGTCCCGAGGACTTCCAGTTGCAGCAGGCCATGAACCACCTGAAGGGCAAGACCGTGCAGGTGGCGAAGCCGAAGGAGTCGGTCGCCACGGCGCCGGCGCGCTGAGCCGCATCGCCTCTTCCGACGGGCCGCTGAGCGGCCCGTTTTTCTTTCGATGAACGATCAGGAACTCCTCCGCTACTCGCGCCACATCCTGCTGAACGAAATCGGCGTCGAGGGGCAGCAGCGCCTGCGTGAAGCCTCGATGCTGGTGATCGGCGCAGGAGGACTCGGTTCGCCGGCAGCGTTCTACCTTGCTTCGGCCGGCGTCGCGCGCATCACGCTGGTGGACGGCGACCGTGTCGATCTCACCAACCTCCAGCGCCAGATCCTCCATACGACAGCACGCATCGGCATGCCCAAAGCGGTCTCCGGCCAGGCCGCCCTCGCCGCAATCAACGACGACGTGGAGGTGGTTCCTGTGGCGTCACGGGCGGACGAGAACGCGCTGATGTCGCTGGTCGGTTCGGCCACGGTCGTGCTCGACTGTTCGGACAACTTTGCCACGCGCCACGCGCTCAATCGCGCCTGCGTGGCGCATCGCAAGCCGCTCGTCTCGGGGGCCGCCATTCGTTTCGACGGCCAGGTCGCAGTGTTCGACCTGCGCCATGCCGACTCCCCGTGCTACGCGTGCCTGTTCCCGCCCGGTGACGGCGAGGACGAGTTGTGCGCGGTGATGGGAGTGTTCGCGCCGCTGACCGGAATCATTGGCACCACGCAGGCCGCCGAAGCGCTGAAGCTCGCCGCGGGCGTCGGCGAGACGCTCGAGGGCCGCCTCCTGATGCTGGACGCGCTATCGATGCGCTGGCACGCCGTGCGCGTGCGACGCGATCCGGCCTGCCCCGTGTGCTCGGGGCGCTGACGCTGTTTCGAGGGAGATGCTGCTAGGAGAGCAGCGCGGGAAGTTGCACGTCCAACGCGTCCGCGGGCGCCTTGCGAAAGCCGCTCTTGGCAAAGCGGTGCCAGCGGCCCACCACGAAAGCGACGACGAGCGCGGCGCGCGCGGCCGGGTCGAACGAGTCAGGAAGTTCCTGCTCCGTCACGGCGAGCCGATAGCTCTGCTTCAGCGAGGACTCGATCCGGTCGAACAACTGGTTCATCCGCTCCTGCAGACGCTCGTTCTCGTTCACGAGAGCATCGCCGATCAGCACGCGCGTCATGCCTCGGTTGGTCTGCGCGAAATCGAGCAACATCGCGATCATCGATCGCGCCTGCTTCAGGCCGGAGGTTTCCTTCGCGCTGATCTCGTTGATCAGTCCGAAGATGGTGGTCTCGATGAACTCGATCAGGCCCTCGAACATCTGGGCCTTGCTCGCGAAATGGCGGTACAGCGCCGCTTCCGAGACATCGAGGCGCGCCGCCAGCGCGGCCGTGGTGATCTTCTCGCCCTTCGGATCCTCGAGCATGGCCGCCAGCGTCTGCAGGATCTGCAGCTTTCGGGCTCCGGGCTTGCGAGGACTGCTCAGCGGACTGGTGATGTCCATGGCACCGTCGGGAGGGTGGCGAGGTCGACGTCCGGCGGGCCGGACGTGAATGCATACTATCCCAGAAGCGCCACGCGGAGTGCGGGTCTGCAGTTCATGCAACACCCGAACAAGGCCGCGTTTGCCGCCCTCTTAAGGGCTTTGGCTGAGGTCGCAGAAGCAGTAGGAGAACGCGGTCAGCGGCTGTCTGCGTGCCGTGGCCAGCATTTCGAGTTCGCGCTGCAGTTGGCGCCGTGAAACACCGAGCAGCGCCTGCGCGGCGGTCTCCCAGCCGAACTGAGTGCGCGCAACGGCGGCCACTTCTCCGAGCAGCAGCGACAGGTAGCGGTTGATCCCGCGCGGCTCGTGTTCGATGTACTCGACCCGGTAAGTCTCGCCGAGGGCGGCGCGGCGGGCGGCGCTCTTGATCGCGTCGTCAATCCCACCCAGCCCATCCACCAGCCCGCGCTCCTTGGCCTGCGCCCCGGTCCACACGCGGCCCTGGGCGACCTCGTTGATGCGTTCCGGCGTGGAATGGCGCCGCTCGGCCACCAGGGTCAGGAAGTCGCGGTAATTGCTGCCGATCATCTGCGAGATCACCTGCTCGAGCCGCTTGTCGAGGGGCTTGGCGAGGTCGGTCGCACCGCCCAGCCAGGTCGTCGACACGCTGTCGGTCGTGATCCCGAGCTTGTCCGCGGCGCCCTCGAAGCTCGGAATGAGGCCGAAGACACCGATCGAGCCGGTGATGGTGGCCGCGTCGGCCAGCACTTCATCCCCGCCCATCGCGATCCAGTAACCGCCCGAGGCGGCCACGTCGCCCATCGACACCACCACCGGTTTGCCGGCCTTGCGAGTGAGGTCGAGCTGTTCACGGATGAGCTCCGATGCCTGCACCATCCCGCCGGGGGAGTCGATGCGCATCACAACGGCCTTCACGTCGTCGTCCTGGCGTGCTCGCTGGATCAATTCGGCGGTCGAACTCGCGCCGACCCGACCCTGCCGCCCGTCACCGCCGACGATTTCGCCCTGCGCCACGATCACGCCGACGGCCGCACCCGTCGCCGGCTGCCGCACATGGCGCAGGTACGAATAGAGGGAGATCTGGCGGAACGTTTCCTCGTCGTCATCGCTGCGCGGCACCCCTGCGTCGAGCAGCGCGCGCCGGAACTCGTCGCGGGTCTTGAGGCCGTCGACCAGCTTTTCCTTGACCGCGAGCCTTGCAACGTCGCCGTCGACCGCGGCGAGCCGCTGCGGCAGGTCGTCGATGACGGCGTTGATCGTCCCGGCCTTGAGCTTGCGCACGCGCTCGACGTCCCCCGTCCAGAGGGACCACAGCCCATCCAGCAGATAGGCGTCGGCTTCCCTCGCCTCGGGCGTCGGCCCGGTCCGCGTGAAGGGTTCGGCGAAGCTCTTGTACCGGCCGGCCTGAAACACGTTGACCCGCACGCCCAGCTTGTCCAGCAGGTTCTTGAAGTAGGTTCGCGTGCCGCCCAGGCCATGCACGGTCACCATGCCGGCCGGATGCATGTAGACCTCGTTCGCCTGCGCGGCGAGGTAGTACTGGGGCTGGCTGAAGCTCTCGCCCCAGGCGACGACGGGCTTCCCGCTCGCCTTGAACTTCTCGAGCGCCGCGGCGACTTCGCGCAGCGTCGCCTGGCCCCCACGGCCCATTTCGTCGAGAACGAGCACCGCGCGAGTGATCTGCGGGTCGCGGGACGCGCGGTCGATGGCATCCAGCACGTCGCGCAGCCGCGTCTCGAACCGCTGTTCGCCCAGCGCCTCGGCCACCGCGGCTTCGCGCGGGCCGATGGTGTACTCCTCGACGAGATCGCCCTGCAGGTTCAGCACGAGCGCGGTGTCGGCCTGGAGGCGTGCCGGCTTGTCGCCCGACAACCAGACGATCAGCAGCACGGCGACGATCGCCATGAACAGCACGTTGAGGACGAGCCGCCGGCTGAAATCCAGCAGCCGCCACAAGCCTAAGAAGAACCGGCGAAAGAACCCGGGACGCTCGGGCATGTTTCACTCCAGGGAGTTGGATCGGTAACCCGTCAGCTTAGCGGAGCGCGGGTGAGGGGCTTCAGCGACGCAGGCGTGCAAGGCCGTGCGGCAACTGATGCAGCGAGCGGATGACCAGGCCCGCCCGCGGCGCACCGCGTCGCGGGTGAGCGCCTCCGTGGGCAAATCGCGTACCGTGGCCCGTCATCAGAACGGTCCGGAAGCCGAGCGCGCGCGCCGCCTTCAGGTTCGTCGCGCTGTCTTCGACCAGGACAGCGTGCCCGGGCCGTACCCGCTCGCGCGCGAGCATCGCGCGCAGCATCAGTCGCGACGGCTTGGGCCGGAACGTGCCATGCACGCGCATCGTCTCGATGCTGTAGCGCGCGCGGAAGTGGCGGTGCACGGCAAGCGCGCGCAGTACGGCGCTGGCGTACGCCATCGGCGCGTTCGTCAGCAGGACCTTCCGGCCGGGCAACCGCGCAAAGAGACCGGTGAGCCCGCGTTCGGCGCGAACGAGCGCCGCGACGTCGAAGTCGTGCGTCTCGCGCAGGAAATGCGCCGCATCGACCGCGTGATGGCGCACCAGTCCGATGAGCGTGGCCCCGTAGCGGCGCCAATAGAGCGTGCGCAGTCGGTTGGCCTCCTCCCGATCCACGCGGAGGTGGCGCTCGACGTAGTCCGTCATGCGGCGATCGATCTGCCGGAAGATCGCGTGAGAGGCGTCGTGCAGCGTGTCGTCGAGGTCGAAGAAGAACACCGGTCGACGCCCTGCCGGCGGGAGGGGCTGCGCAACCGCGCCGCAATGGCGCACGGCGCGCCGCGCGCGAACGCGCGGCGCCATGGTCCGGCCTCGGATCACTTCGACTTGATCATGGTGCCCACACCCTGATCCGTCAGGATCTCGAGCAGCAGGCAGTGGTCGACCCGACCATCGATGATGTGCACGGCGTTGACGCCGCTCTTTGCCGCCTCGAGCGCCGAGGAGATCTTGGGCAGCATTCCGCCGGAGATCGTGCCGTCGGCGAACAACTCGTCGATCTGCCGCGCCGACAGTCCCGTCAGCAGCTTGCCGTTCTTGTCGAGCACGCCCGGGGTGTTGGTGAGCATCACCAGCTTCTCGGCCTTCAGGATCTCGGCGATCTTGCCGGCAACGACGTCCGCGTTGATGTTGTAGGTGACGCCGTCCTCGCCGAAGCCGATCGGCGAAATGACCGGGATGAAGGCATCGTCCTGCAGCGCCTTCACGACCGCTGGATTGATCGCCTCGATCTCGCCCACCTGGCCGATATCGTGGCTCTTGGTGGGGTCGTCCTTGTCCGGCAGCCGCAGCTTGCGGGCGCGGATCAGGCCGCCGTCCTTGCCGGTCAGGCCCACCGCCTGGCCGCCGAAGCGGTTGATCATCGTCACCAGTTCGCCCTGCACTTCACCGGCGAGGACCCACTCGACGACTTCCATCGTCTCGGCGTCGGTGACGCGCATGCCCTGGATGAACGTGGACTTCTTGCCGACGCGCTCCAGCGCCTCGTCGATCTGCGGGCCGCCGCCGTGCACGACGATGGGGTTCATGCCGACCAGTTTCAGCAGCACCACGTCGTGTGCGAACGCTTCCTTCAGTTCCTGGTCGATCATCGCGTTGCCGCCGTACTTCACGACGATCGTCTTGCCGTGGAAACGCCGGATATACGGCAGCGCCTCGGAAAGGATTTCGGCCTTCAGTTGCGGGGCGATCTGCGCGGTGTCCATGGAGGCAGTGGCTCTCTAGGTAGGCGATGGACGAGGGAAGGCGTGAGGCGGGAGCCGCGAGGCGCGCGAATCTTACACCGCGCTCCCTCCAGCGCACGACGAAACCCGGGCACGTGCCGTGCCGTTGCGCGCCGTGCAACCGCGAGAACGGCCGTGGCATCATCGTTTTCGTCGGCGTCTTTCCACGCCGACGCTCCCTCTCCCGGCAAGGACCCGCCATGCAGCAGGAATTCAGGATTGAAGGCATGCACTGCAACGGATGCGTCGCCCGCGTGACGAAGGCGCTGCAGGCGATCGCCGACGACGTGCAGGTGACCCTGGATCCGCCGCGCGCCACGCTCGAAGTGGCCGACCCGCTGTCCCTCGACGAGGTCAAGGCGGCCGTGAAGAACGCCGGCGACTACGTCGTCGCCCCGGCCTGAGCGCGACGCCCCGCGTCAGTGCTTCTGGGCGTCGGCACCCGGCGGAGCCGACCGCACCTCGACTTCGACCGGCTGCGTCACGCGTTTGCCATCGCGTGTCTCCAGCCGGAGTTCGACCTGCACCTTGTCGCCGGCCTTGAGCGGACGCTTGAGGTCGAGCAGCATCACGTGATAGCCGCCCGGCTTGAGCTGGACTTCGCGCCCGGCCGGCAGGTCCACGCCGGGAACCGCGCGCATCTTCATCACGTTGTTGTCCATCGACATTTCGTGCAGTTCAACGACGCCAGCGACCGGACTTGCGGCGCCGACGAGGCGACCGCCGTCCTTCGAGACAAGAGTCATGAAGGCCCCCGTGCCGGTCTGGCCCGGCACCGTCGAGCGGGCCCAGGGTGAGGTCACCGTGACCTGCGCCCAGGCGCTGCCGGTGGCTGCCAGAACGAGACAGGCAATCAAAATGCGTTTCATATGCGTTCCTCGCTGATGTTCGATTCTAGAGGCTCCGGTACTCAACGCGGCGCCTTCCCGTCCGGTTCACCGGTCGTGCTGCCCGCCTGGCCAGGCGGGTCTGAAGGACCGAGACGCGGGTCGAGGCGCATGGCCGCCTTGACCAGCAGGTGCGCCGACACCGGTGCCGTCAGGAACACGAACAGCGTGATCAGCAGTTCGTGAAACGCCGGTCGGCCGGTTCCCGCGAAGTACAGCATCGAGGCAATCAGTACGCAGCCGACCCCCAGCGTGCTGGCCTTGGTCGGACCGTGGAGACGCTTCAGGAAATCGGAAAGCTTCACCAGGCCAAGCGAGCCGACGAGCGCGAACGCAACACCGACGACGACAAGCACGGCCGCCAGGGCGTCGATCCAGAACGGCACTTCCCTCATTCGACGATGTCTCCGCGGAGCAGGTACTTTGCGAGTGCGACCGTGCCGACGAAGCCGAGCATGGCGATGATCAGCGCGGCCTCGAAGAACAGCTCGGTATTGAAACGCATGCCAACGAGAATGAGCACGGCCATCGAGTTCACGTAGAGCGTGTCCAGCGCGAGGATGCGGTCCGGCAACGTCGGGCCGCGCAGCAGCCGCCACGTGGCGAGCAACATCGACAGTGCGAGTCCGCCGATGGCCCATGGCAGCACGCCAGCAAGCAGGTTCATCGCTCCTCCCCGAAGATGCGCCGCAGCGGCGCTTCGTACCGCGTCTTGATCGAAGCAATCAGCGCCGCCTCGTCCGACACGTTCAACGCGTGCACCAGCAGGAAGCGGCGGTCCTCGGTCAGGTCGGCGGAAAGTGTTCCCGGAGTCATCGTGATGATGCCGGCGAGCGATGCGATGCCGTAGGGTTCACGGATCTGGAGCGGCACCCACACGAAACGCGGCTGGATCCGCCGCTCGGGCCCCAGGATCAGCCAGGCCACCTGCACATTCGATACGAGGATGTCCCACAGCACAGTCAGCGCGAGCCGCACCACGACCGGCCACGCGCGCACCCTGGGCCAGTCGGGCCGAAACCGTTCGGTGAACCACGGAACGGAAACGGCGAACACAAGTGCAAGCGCGAGGTGGCCGGACGACGCGCCGTTCAGCAGCAGCCATGCCAGGAAGAGGACCGCACTCAGCAGCGGCGCCGGGAACAAGCGAGCCATCATGGCTTCTTCATTCCTTCGCGCGGAGTCCACGCCGGCGGCGCGGGCTGCGCTCCGAGCACGGCGTCGATGTACCCGCGGCGGTCGAGCAGTTGCCCAGCCGTCGCGTCGGCGTACCGCGTCAGCCCATCCGCATTGAGGATGACGCCGAGCATCGCGAGCGTCAGCCAACCGATCGCCAGGCGCTCCGCGAGCGCAGGCCGGGCCGCGGCGATCTGCATCCGATTGGCATCCGCGGCCTTCCAGAAGACGGTCGAGCCGGCCCGCGCGACCGCGATCATCATGCCGAGCCCCGAGACCAGCAGCGCCGTCCACGTGGCCGCCATCAGGGGCAGGTCGGCGGACGCCTTCATCAGCAGCGCCTTCCCGATGAAGCCACCCATGGGGGGCAGGCCCGCCGCCTCCATCGCGAACAGGAAGAACAGGCTGCCATAGGCCGCTCGGTACGCCAGCGGCGCCGGGACCATGGAGTCGCCGGTTTCACCACGACCGCTCGCGATGGAATCGACGAGCAGGAAAAGCGCCGCGGCGACCAGGGTGCTGTTGACGAGGTAGAAGAGCGCCGCCCCCAGCGTGGCGGCCGACCCGAGCCCGATCGCCAGCAGCAGCGTGCCGGCAGACGCGATGACCAGGTACGACACGAGCGTGCGCAGCCGGACGGCGGCCAGCGTCCCGAGGGCGGCCAGCGCCAGCGTTCCGATGGCGAGCCACGCCAGCCATGGCTCCGCGATGTCCGTCGCCACCCCGGCGCCATCGCCGAAGATCAGGGTGGTCACGCGTGCGACGCAGTAGACACCGACCTTGGTCATGATCGCGAACAAGGCCGCAACGGGCGACGCCGCCGCCCGATAGGTGTCGGGCAGCCAGAAGTACAGCGGCAACAGCGCCGCCTTGACACCGAATACGACGATCAGCAGCAGCGCAGCCGAGCGCACGAGCGCGGCCTTTTCGGGACCGAGCGTCGCCACCCGCTCCGCCAGGTCGGCCATGTTCAAGGTGCCCGTGATTCCGTACAGCAGCGCGACGGCGATCAGGAACAGCGCCGAGCCGGTCAGGTTGAAGCCGACATAATGGATCGCCGCCTTCAGCCGCGGCGCGCCCCCACCGTGCAGAAGCAGGCCGTACGACGCGATCAGGAGCACCTCGAAGAACACGAACAGGTTGAACAGGTCCGCGGTGAGGAAGGCGCCGTTCAGCCCCATCAACTGGAACTGGAAGAGCGCGTGGTAGTGCGGCCCCTGGTCGTCGTGCGCGCCGCGCGCCCCGCCGCCCCGTGCGTAAAGCACGCTGCCGACCGCAACGACGGCGGTCAGCACCAGCATGAGGGCCGACAGCCGGTCGAGCGCCAGCGCGATCCCGAACGGCGCCTTCCAGTTGCCAAGCAGGTACGCCTGTACCGTGCCCGTCGCCGCGACGCCGGCGAGGTAGAGCGCCACCCCGAGCAGGACCGCCGTCGTGCCGATCGAAAGCATGCGAGCCAGGCGCGGAGCCCCTCGCTCGAGCATCAGGCAGATCGCGCCCGCGATCAACGGCAGCACGATGGGAACGACGATCCAGTGCGGCCAGTTCACTTCCCGTCCCCCGAGGCGCGCGGCTCCTCGCCGTCGACCTGATCCGTTCCAGTCTCGGCACGCGCGACGAGTGCGATGACGAGCAGCAGCGCCGTCATCGCGAAGCTGATCACGATCGCGGTCAGGACCAGCGCCTGCGGCAGCGGATCCGCATAGTTCGCAAGCGTCGGGGCCACGGCGGCATCGAGGATCGGCGGCCGGCCGACCTTCAGCCGGCCCATCAGGAAGATCAGCAGGTTGACGGCGTAGGACACGAGCGTGAGGCCGAGCACGAGATCGAAGGTGCGCGCCCGCAGCATGAGATACACGCCGCTCGCGGTCAGAACGCCGACGAAGATGGCAACCAGCAGTTCCATCAGGGCGACCCTGTGTCCGCGCCGGCCCGCAGGCGGCCGATCGAAGTCAGCATGATCATCGTCCCGCCGACCACCGTGAGAAAGACGCCGAGGTCGAACAAGCTCGCGCTGGCCAGGGGGACCGCGCCGACGAGCGGAAGCACCGGGTAGTCGTACGTGCTGGTCAGGAACGGGTGCCCCAGCATCCAGCTCCCGACTCCGGTCAGTGCGGCCACCAGCAGGCCCGCCGCGAGCCAGAGGCGGAAGTCCGACCGAAGGCGGCCGTTCACCCAGTCCTCGCCGTGCGCGATGCTGAGCAGCACCATGGCGATGGCGAGGACGAGGCCCGCGATGAAGCCGCCGCCGGGCAGGTTGTGGCCGCGCAGGAACAGGTGCGCTGTCACCAGCACGGCAAGCGGCAGCAGCAGTCGCGCAACGAGCTTCAGCATCAGCGGATGCGAGTTGCGCTCGGACGGCATCGGGTAGACGGCCGTGCGCATCATCGGGACGCGGCGGCCGTCGAGCAGGGCGGCGATCACCAGCGCGGCGATGCCGAGCACCGTGATTTCGCCGAGTGTGTCGAAGCCGCGATAGTCCACGATGATCACGTTCACGGCATTCGCGCCTCCCCCTAGCCGCACGGCGGTCTCGAGGAAGTAGGGCGAGATCGAGTCGACCGGTTGCGCCAGCACCAGCCAGACAAGGACCGCGGCACCCAGACCCGCCGCGCAGGCCACCCCTGCATGCAGGGCTCGCCGACCGACCGTCCGCTCCGCCGGGCTCTCCTCGGGCAGCCATTTGAGCGCCAGCATCATCAGGATCACCGTGGCCATCTCGACCAGCAGTTGGGTCAATGCGAGGTCGGGTGCCGACAGGAACACGAACATCATCGCGACGACGAGCCCAACGGCGCCGAGCACGGTGATCGCGAGCAGGCGGCGCCGGAAATCGATCACCGTCGCGACGGCGGCGACGATGCCGACGAACCACAGCACGGCGAATCCGGGAGACACCGGCGTGGAGGACACGGCGGTGCCCGGTGCCGCTGCGGCGCCGAGCAGGAACGGAAGCAGGCCGACCGCTACGGACATGACGATCAGCAGCAGCAGATAACGCTGCAGGCTGCCGTTCTGCAGTCCGAGCGTGAGGTCACGCGCCGCCCGGATGGTCCTCGCCAGCACGAACCCGAAGGCCTCGCGGCCGCCGCGCGGCAGTTGCACGATGCGATGCAGGTTGATGAACCGCTGCAGGCCGAAATACAGCGTCACGCCGCCGACGAGCGCAATCAACGACATCACGAGCGGCGCGTTGAACCCATGCCAGATCGCCAGGCTGTAGTCGGGCAGCGGCGCGCCCAGGGCGGCGCGCGCCCCCGCGGCGAGGATCGGCCCTACCGTCAGCCCCGGCGCGACTCCGACCGCCAGGCAGACGACGACCAGCACTTCGACAGGAACCCGCATGAAGCGAGGCGGCTCGTGCGGCGTCCTGGTCAGGCCGACGGGCTCTCCGTTGAAGAACACGTCGTGGATGAAACGCGTGCTGTACGCGACGCTGAAGAGCCCCGCCAGCGTGGCGCCGAACGGAAGCACCCACCCCATCGCCGTTTCAGTGCCCGAGTCCAGCGCCTCGGCAAAGAACATCTCCTTCGACAGGAACCCGTTGAGCAGCGGCACGCCCGCCATCGCCGAACTGGCGACGATGGCGAGCAGCGCCGTCCACGGCATGTACTTCCGCAGCCCGTTGAGCTTTCGCATGTCCCGCGACCCGGTCTCGTGGTCGATGATCCCGGCCGCCATGAACAGCGATGCCTTGAACGTCGCGTGATTGAGGATGTGGAAGACGCCCGCGACCACGGCAAGCGGGGAATCGAGTCCGAAGAGCAGCGTGATCAGGCCGAGATGGCTGATCGTCGAGTACGCGAGGAGTCCCTTCAGGTCGTGCTTGAAGATGGCGAAGTACGCGCCGAGCAGCAGCGTCGCGAGTCCGATCGGCGCCACGCTCCAGAACCAGGCGTCCGAGCCTCCCAGCGCCGGGTACAGGCGCGCGAGCAGGAACACGCCGGCCTTCACCATCGTCGCCGAGTGCAGATAGGCCGAGACCGGAGTCGGGGCCGCCATCGCGTGCGGCAGCCAGAAGTGGAAGGGAAACTGCGCGCTCTTGGTGAAGGCACCCAGCAGCACGAGAAGGAGCGCGGGCACGTACAGCGGATGCGAACGAATCAGGTCGCCGGACGCCAGCACGACATCGAGGCGAACGCTGCCCACGATGTGCCCGATCAGCAGGACGCCGCCGAGCAGCGCCAGTCCGCCGGCTCCCGTGATGGCGAGCGCCATGCGCGCGCCTTCGCGCGCATCCTTGCGGTCCTTCCAGTAGCCGATCAGCAGGAACGACGAGAGGCTGGTGGCTTCCCAGAAGACCACCAGCAGCACCAGGTTGTCTGCGAGGACGACGCCCAGCATCGCCCCCATGAACAGCAGCAGGAACTGGAAGAAGCGCGCGGACGGGTCATCGTGATGCAGGTAGTACGCGGCGTACAGAACGACGAGCGCCCCGATGCCGAGGATCAGCAGCGCGAAGAGCCACGCGAGTCCGTCCATGCGGAAACCGAACGTGAGACCCAGCGCCGGCACCCAGTCGACGGACCAGCGCAGCACCTCGCCGCTCATGACCGCAGGCCCCTGTGCAAGCGCGAGCGCCAGTCCAAGCGCTGGAAAGACGCCGGCGAGCCAGGCCGACGTTCGCCGACGGCGGTTCGGCACCCCGGAGAGCAGCAGCGCGCCGGCGAACGGCAGCAGGGCGAGCAGCGGCAACATCACGCGCGGGTCACGTTGGAACGCAGCAGGCTCACGACCAGCGTGATGACCGTCAGGGGCAGGACATACTCGAGCATGCCGTCCGCATAACTCTTCAGCGAGGCGTGGTGGGTCGCCGCGAGAATCAGGAACACGGTGTAGGCGGCGTAATACATGAGGAAGAGCGAACCCTCCCAGCGCGCGATCTGCCGACCGGTGAGGAAGACGGGAAAGCAGGCGACCGCGGTCGCCAGCATCACCCAGAGATCGAATGCGAGCAGCGGCGGAGACACCACGAGCCCGTTGGAAGCGACCAGTCCGGATGCTCCGAGGCAGCCGAGAATGTTGTAGGTGCAGCTGCCGACGACGTTGCCGACGGCGATGTCGCGCTCGCCGCGCAACGTGGCGACGACCGACGTAGCGACCTCGGGCAGCGAAGTCCCGGCAGCGACGATCGTCAGTCCGATCACGAGGTCCGAGACGCCGAGCGCGTGCGCGAACGCCACCGCCGAGTCAACCAGCCAGTCGGCGCCGATGACCAGCAAACCGAGTCCCGCCGCGACGAGCAGCACCTGGACGGACCAGTGACGGTCCCACCGCGATGCGGCCGGCAGCGCCGAGAGGTCGACCTCGTGCGCGCCCCCTGCGCGGCGCGACTGCACGATCAGGTACACGGTGTATGCGATCAGCAGCGCCAGGAGAATCGCCGCCTCGACGCGGCCGATGCGGCCGTCCAGCGACATGAGCGCGATCAGCAGCGTCGCCCCGATCATGATGGGCACTTCCTGCCGTACCAGCTGGCGGTGAATGACCAGCGGGGCGATCAGCGCCGATACGCCGAGGATGAACAGGACGTTGAAGATGTTGCTGCCCACCACGTTGCCGACGGCGATGTCGCTGCTCCCGCGGAGGGCCGCGCCGACCGACACGGCGGTCTCCGGTGCACTCGTACCGAAGGCAACTACCGTGAGTCCGACCACGAGGGGAGACACGCCGACCGAGATCGCCAGTTTCGAGGCGCCACGCACCAGCAGCGACGCACCTGCGACGAGGGCGATCAGGCCGAGGGCAAGGAAGACGAACGTCATGGCGCCGGTTTCGGTGAGCCGAGCACCGGCCCGGCGAAGCGCCAGAGTATAGGTGCGAGGGGCGGACGCGGCGGCCCGGGGCCGACGCCGTCAGGGAAAGCGAGAAGCGCTACAGCACGTAGCGCGCAAGGTCCTCGTTCCGCGCCAGCTCGCCCAGCCGGTCATCGACATACTTCGCGTCGACGCGAACCCGGTCATCGCTCGCAGTCACGCCGCTTCCGGCCGAGAACGCCACTTCCTCGACGAGCTTCTCCATCACCGTGTAGAGGCGGCGCGCGCCGATGTTCTCCGTCTTCTCGTTGACCGCAAAGGCGATCTCCGCCATGCGATGGATGCCGTCCTCGGTGAACTCGAGGGTGCAACCGTCCGTCGCCATCAGCGCGGTGTACTGCTCGGTGAGGCTGGCATCGGTCGTCTTCAGGATCCGCTCGAAGTCGCCGACGGTCAGCGAGTCGAGCTCGACCCGGATCGGAAACCGTCCCTGCATTTCCGGAATCAGGTCCGAGGGCTTCGACAGATGGAAGGCGCCCGAAGCGATGAACAGGATGTGGTCGGTCTTGACCATGCCGTACTTGGTGTTCACCGTCGTTCCCTCGACCAGCGGGAGCAGGTCGCGCTGCACGCCCTGGCGGGAAACGTCGGCACCGTGCATCTCGGACCGGGAGGCGATCTTGTCGATCTCGTCGATGAACACGATGCCGTTGCTCTCGGCGTTCGCCACGGCGCGCGACTTCAGTTCCTCGTCGTTCACGAGGCGGGCGGCCTCCTCGTCGGCGAGCAGCTTCATCGCTTCCCTGACCGGCATCTTGCGCGGCTTGCGTCGGTCGCGGCCGAGACTGGAGAACATCGACTGGAGTTGCTGCGTCAGCTCCTCCATCCCTGGAGGGGCCATGACTTCGAGGGACGCAGGAGCCGACGACACCTCGATCTCGATTTCCTTGTCGTCGAGTTCGCCTTCGCGCAGCTTCTTGCGGAATTTCTGCCGCGTCGCGTTGTCGTCGTCGCGCTCGGTCGATGCGGCGAAGCCGACGGTGCGCGCCGGCGGCACCAGCACGTCGAGAACGCGGTCTTCGGCCGCGTCCTGCGCGCGTGTCGCCACCTTCTTCATCTCCGCTTCGCGTGTCTGCTTGATGGAGATGTCGACGAGGTCGCGGATGATCGTATCGACGTCGCGCCCGACGTAGCCGACCTCGGTGAACTTGGTCGCCTCGACCTTGATGAAGGGCGCGTCGGCCAGCCGTGCCAGGCGGCGCGCGATCTCGGTCTTGCCGACGCCGGTCGGGCCGATCATCAGGATGTTCTTCGGCGTGATTTCCGAGCGCAGCGGTTCGGCGACCTGCTGGCGGCGCCATCGGTTGCGCAGCGCGACGGCGACGGCGCGCTTTGCGCGGTCCTGGCCGACGATGTACTTGTTCAGTTCGTGGACGATTTCGCGGGGAGTCATCATGGGAGTTTCACTGCTCGTGTACGCGACCGCTGCGCGGTCGCACGTGCACTCGCAGTGCTGAAGTTAGGCGCCCGCCCTTCGGGCGGCCGGGCGTGCGGGCGCAGATTAAAGGCAACGGGTGCTTCATCGCCTCGGTGCCGCTGCACCTCAGTCGAGCGACTCGATGGTGTGGAACTGGTTGGTGTAGATGCAGAGGTCGCCGGCGATGACGAGGGCTTTCTTGACGATGTCGACCGGGACCAGTTCGGTGTTGTCGAGCAGCGCCTTCGCGGCCGCGTGGGCGTAGGGGCCGCCCGAGCCGATCGAGATCAGGCCGTTCTCGGGCTCGAGCACGTCGCCGTTGCCCGTGATGATCAACGAGGCTTCGCGATCGGCGACCGCGAGCATCGCCTCGAGACGCCGCAGGATGCGGTCGGTGCGCCAGTCCTTGGCGAGTTCGACCGCGGAGCGCACCAGGTTGCCCTGGTGCTTTTCGAGCTTGCCCTCGAAGCGCTCGAACAGCGTGAACGCGTCGGCCGTGGCGCCGGCGAAACCGGCCAGGATGCGGTCCTGGTACAGGCGGCGCACCTTGCGCGCCCCCTGCTTGATCACGATGTTGCCGAGCGTGACCTGGCCGTCACCCCCCAATGCGACCTTGTTGCCGCGCCGGACGGAGACGATGGTGGTGCCGTGGAAGGATTCCATGGAGTGCGGGGGAATTGAGTGGCCCGGCGAACGCCGTAAGGCGCTAGATGGGGCCGGCGATCCGGGACTCAATCCCCGGGCAGGCGGCGCGCCTACACGCGGCGCATCTGGACCTGCGCGACCGCGTCGATGCCGAGAAGCGAGAACAGCGCGGCGATCAGGTAGTTCACATTCCGAAACTCGACGGTCGATCCGGCCTGCCGGATCTTCGTCAGCATGGCCAGCATGGCCGTCGCGGTCGCGAACTCGACCCGCTTCAGGAAGGTGCAGTCGACGACGATCTGCTTGTCGATCCTGGCCTGCGAAATGAGGCGACCGAAGTGCGGTTCCCCTTCGCCTCGCAGGGTGCCGCGCCATTGCAGTCCGTCGACGACGGCTTCCGCGACCGCGGCGGCCTGCGGCTGGGCGGCGCGCGTCTTCAGGTTGGGCGGTGGCGGCTCCCAGGACGGCGGCGACACTTCGTACGTGATGCAGTACTGGATGCCCGTTTCCTCGAAATCGTGCTGCCGGTTGAGCAGGCGGAATATTTCGAGCAGCAGCATCCACACGGCATCGCTCGGATCGCGCCGGCCCGCTTCCACGGCGGCGCGCAGCGGCGTGGCGAGTTGATCCGCTCCCATCACGATCAGTTCGTGACTTGCGCGCTTGAAGGCGTTGATCACGCGCAGCAGCAACTCGGCACCGACCATGTCGACGCTGCGAACCCCGGAGGCATCGAGCGTGATCGACTGATGGACTTGCGACTGCTGCTTCAGCTGTTCGAGGTGTTTCACGACGCCGGCATCGACCGCCTCGGGCAGAACGATGACCGGGGAACCGGTCGGCTTGGGCGCGCCGGCGGGGGCCACGACCGGGCCCTCGTCCTTGTATTCGATCCACGCGGGCGGCGAGCTCTCGAAACGCAGCACGTACTCGATCGTCAGGCTGTCGAACGCGGCCTTGTCGCCACGCTGCTGCAGCAGTTCGAAGAGCATCAGCCAACCGCGCTGCGCGGCATCGCCGAGCACGTCCGACTGGATGGCGGCGCGCAGGCCGGCCTCGGCCGGCTCGATCAGGCCATTGGCGAACAGGATCGCCGTTTCCTCGATCGCCGAGCCGCTGCCCTCGCTCGTGAGTTCCATCGCGTTCGCGTTGCCCTGCCAATCTTCCGGCCCGGTATCGAGCGCTTCGAGCGACGGCGGGGCCGCGGGAGGCTGGACGGTGGGCGGCGGCGGAACCGGCTGCTGCGAGGGGCGCGCCAGCGTCGAGTTCGCAGCCGAGTTCGGAAACTCGGTGGAACGTCCGCTCGGGCGGAGGAAGTCGCGCGCCATTTCGGATTCGATGGCGTCGATCTTGGCCGCGGTCTCCATGGCCAGGGTACGGGCGAGTTCCTTGTCAGGAGCGGCCGTGGTGACGGGAGCGGGTCGCGGTGCCGTCGGTTGCGGCGTCCGGTTCACCGGGCCCGGCAACGGTCGCGCGACAGAGCGGGCGGCGGCTCGGCCGCTCCTGGCGCTGTCGTTGCCCCGTTCCTTGGGGTCCTTTTTGAAGAAGGAAAAGACCACGAATGCTTACCGTTCCCTGAAGTTCGACGCGCAATGATGCCGACGCATGGCGGTCAGCGCACCTAGAGAAAGTTCGGCATGCCGGGCCGCAATCCGACCCCGCAGTGTGGGTCGCTCCGGCTCATTCGTTCGGCCGAGGGGCTCCGGGCGCGCATCGACGTGCACGCCACCAACCGCCGGGAGATCCGACCGTGGAGTCATAGTCGCGGCGATAGTAACAACTTTACCCCCCGCCAAACCGCTGATCTGGAGGGGAATCCCGCCTGTCGGCTACGTCGGCCGTCCTAACGGGGGACGGGTGAAAGCTGGGCTTCGGTCAGGCGGTAGTAGAGGCCGAACGGGTCGTCGCGCAGGACGCTCAGCCGGCCCGCGACCACCACCGGTTCGTAGGTGTGCTTGATCGGCGACCGCGACTTCACTTCCACGATGTACTCCGGTCCGAGCGACAGGCAGAACGGGCAATGCGGCGGCCGCATCGACAGCAGGAAATGATCGTGCGTTTCGCCGGCCACGATCGGAAGCATGTAGCCCTGCACCCGGACTTCCTGCTTGTCGAGTTTCTGGATCTCGCCGGAAAACTCGGGGACCGGCTTGGTACCGGACTGACCGGTCTTCACCTGTCCGAGCACCCGCCAGGACACCACGCCCTTCAGTTCGGGCAGGTCGTTCAGCAATTGGGGATCGACCGGCAGAGCCATCGAACCGCGCGTCGCGGATGGCGCCTGCGCGACGGCAGGCTGCCCGGCTGCCAGTCCCAGGGCCAGGCAGAGCGGAAGTATCTTGACGTTCACGTGTTCACCCCAGAGCGTTCAGCACGGTCAATGCCCGTGGCGCATCCCGCAGTATTGCCCGACGGCGATACCTTTGCACATTTCTCGCAGGCGCTCCTGGCACTGCTTTTCCGGCGCTCCGCCTTGCAGGCACCGGGCCGCCTCTTCGTGCGCCTGCGCCATCTGTCGATGCCGGGCAATGTCCGCGCTCCGATGCTCCGCCTCGCCGGGCGTGGGCGCCTGCGTCTTCTTCGATGCGTCCCCGCCTTGCGCCGCGACCATCAGTGGCGACATCAGGACGACGATCAACCATTTCCTCATCGACAGGCTCCTCGATCTCTCATCCGCCCGCCAGGGTCTGCGCGATGTCCATCCGGCTCGCGCGCCACGCGGGAATGGCGGCCGCCAGCGTCGCGGCAGCGACGGCGACGATGCCGATCCACGCGAGATCCGGCGTGAGCGAGGACGGTGACACCGCGAACGCACGGGACTGCGCGAGCCATCCGCCGACGACCGCGACGGCGGTGAGTCCGATCGCCAGCCCGGCGAGCAGCGCGGCGGCCGCGAGCAGCCACGCTTCGATCAGCAGCAGCATTCCAACACGCACCCGGCTGGCACCCAGCAGCCGCATGATGGCGATGTCGTAGCGGCGCTCCTCGAGCGCGTTGTACAGCGTCACGAACAACGCCAGGAGCGACGATGCGACGAGCACGCCAGCGAAAACACGCATCGTGTCGATCCCGACACCCATCACCGCGAACAGTCGCGCCAGTTCGTTGGCCGGGGACGCCGCCATCAGCCGGCTTTCCGCGTTGACCTGGCGCGGAACAATGGCCACGGCCATCGGCGAGGCGTAGCGAACGAGGAGCGCCGTGACTTCGCGCTCTTCCTCGAGGATGCGGCGTTCGGCGTCGTCCGCCGGGTCGCCTTCGTGCACGCGCCAGACACTCGCCTTGTCCGTCAGGATCAGGCGATCCAGCACCGTGCCCGACGGTGCGAGCACGCCCACGACCTCGTAGCGTGCCTCCTCGTGCACCGCTCCGCCTTGCGCCAGACCGTGCGTGCCGCTCAGGACGGCGCCCACGGCCGCATGCGTCACCCGAGCGACTTCCGAGCCGATGACCGCCTGCATCGGCCCGCTCCACGGTGCGCCCGAGGCGAAACGCGCCCCGTAGTGCTCGATCAGCGCCGGCTCCGTCCCAACGATGCGGAAGCCCCGGTAGTTGTCGCCGAGTGAAACCGGGATCACCTGCGCCACCAGGCGGTTCCGGCGCAACTGATCGAGCGCGGCGAGCGGCACGTTCCCGGTCGGCACATCGACGTGATAGAGCGCCGAGAGAATCAGCTGCAGCGGCGAGCCTTTGGCCCCGATGACGAGATCGATGCCGCGCGCATCGCGTGCAAGCTGGCGCGACAGCTGCCCCTGGACCAGGATCACGAAGGTCAACGTGGCGACGCCCAGGGCAAGCAGCACGACCGCCAGGACCGTCTGCAGCGGCCGTCGCGCCAGTTGCGCGATCACGATGCCGAGCACGTTCATGCGGTGGGCCGTGTGAGCTCGATCACGCGGTCGAAGCGGCTGCGAACACGCCGGTCGTGAGTCGCGACGATCAGCAGCGCGCCCGCCAGGCGGGCGGCCTCGAACAGCAGGTCGACGGCGCGCGTCGCATTGTCATCGTCCAGGCTCGAGGTCGGCTCGTCGGCCAGCAGGACCTGCGGCCGGTTGGCGACCGCGCGCGCGATCGCCACGCGCTGCTGCTCGCCGACACTCAGTTGCGCAGGCTTCGCGCGACCGCGCGAAGCGAGGCCGAGGGTCTCCAGCACGCGATCGATGGCGGATTCGTCCACAGCGTCGGCCGCGAGGTACTGCGCCAGACGAACGTTGTCGCGCGCGGACAGGCTCGCCAGCAGGTGCAGACGCTGCGGCACCACGCCAACGCGCCGCGCGCGCCAGCGATCGTCGCGTGCAGGCTCGGTGTAGAGCGATTCCCCCTGCAGTCCCACCTCACCTTCAGACGGGCGCAGTATCCCCGCGAGGATGTTGAGCAAGGTGCTCTTGCCCGACCCGCTCGGGCCGATCAGCACGCAGTGCTCGCCGGCTGCGAGCGCGATGTCCGGGCAGGAAAGGACCGGCCGGTCGCCGTATCGGTGCACGACGGACCGGACAGTGAGCATGTGGAGCGGGAATCCGGCATGGCCGCCGCAATGAGGTAGCGGCAAAGCCGCAGCGCCCGCCGTCACCGACGCGCGCCGCTCATGACGTTCAGTCGCCGTACATCTTCTGCTTCATCTCGCGGCGCTGCTGCGCCTCGAGCGACAGCGTGGCGGTCGGCCGGGCAAGCAGCCGCGGGACACCGATGGGTTCGCCGGTTTCTTCGCAGTAGCCGTAATCGCCGCTCTCGATGCGCGTCAATGCCTGCTGAACCTTCTTCAGCAGCTTGCGTTCGCGGTCGCGCGTGCGCAGTTCGAGCGCGTGCTCTTCCTCGATCGTCGCGCGGTCGGCGGGATCGGGGACGATGACGGTTTCGCGCAGGTGCTCCGTCGTCTCGTCCGCGTTCTGCAACAGCTCGCGCTCCATCTGCTGCAGCCGGTGCTTGAAGAATCCGAGCTGCTGCTCGTTCATGTAGTCCTTGTCCGCCATCTTCAGGAGTTCTCCCTCCGTCGGCAGACGTTTTCCGTTAACCATTACTGGTGCCTCACTTCGCGTGGCCGAACGGGCCAGCAGGTACTCGTGTGCGGCGGCCAGGTCTTTCGGGCTCGGCGGAGGCGCGGCCTTCGGCGCGCTGCTCACCGGCGCCAGTGGTGCAACTGGTGCGGCTGTTACGGCTGCAACCTGCCCACTGACCGCCTTCTGGTTCCTGGTCGGTCGTGTTGGCTGGGGCTTTTTCGCGGCCGGTGCGGAATCCTTCTTCACCGGTGCGGCGGAAACCTTCTTTGCCGGCGCCGCTTTGGGCGGCGCTTTGCTGATCTTTGGCGCCTTGGTCACGTGCGAAGGTGTCGGCTTCCCGACCTTCTTCGCAGGCGTCTTGCCTTTCGCAGGCAACGGCTTCTTCGCGGCGGGCTTCGGCGCCGCCTTCCTTGCCGCCGGTTTCTTGGCCGCCGGCTTCTTCGCCGGCGCCTTCGGACCTGCCTTCTTCGCTACAGGCTTTGCCGCCTTCTTCTTGGCCGGCGATTTCTTGGCTGCAGCCATGTCGTGTCTACCTCGTCCAACTTCGGTTGGTGGGGGACTGCTTCAGCGTGCGAGGCACGCTTCCAGACCCTTGAGAATCGCGTCCTTCGGAAGGTTACGTCCGATGAAAACGATCTTGGTGGAGGGCTTCTCGTCCTTGCCCCACGGACGCCCCACGTCGGCTCCCATGAGCATGTGGACGCCCTGGAAGATCATCCGACGGTTGGTCCCGTTCATGAAAAGCACGCCTTTATACCGGAGCATGTCCTGCCCGTAAACCTGAGTGAGCGCTCCAAGGTACTCCTCGAGCTTGGCCGGATCGAACGGGCGATTTGACTGGAACACGAATGCCTTGATCGCATCGTCGTGGTGATGGTGGTGCCCATGCTCGTGGTCGTGGTCGTGATCATGGTGGCCATGACCGTCTCCCTGGCCGTGGTGGTGTCCGTGGCCGTCGCCCTTCTTCGCCCTGGCCGCATCGGGATGCTCGCCGGCCAGAAACTCCGGATCGATTTCGAGAATCGCGTTGAGGTTGAAGCCACGGAGATCAAGAACCTCCTTGATCGGCACCTCGCCGAAATGCACAGCCTTGATCGGCGCCCGAGGATTCATCCGGACCAGCCGCTCCTTCAGCGACGCGGCTTCGTCTTCGGACACGAGGTCGGTCTTCGTGAGCAGGATGCGGTCGGCGAAGCCGACCTGGTTCTGCGCCTCGGGCTGCTTGTCCAGCGTGTCGTGGCCGTGCTTCGCGTCCACGACCGTCAGCACCGCATCGAGCAGGTAGTACGACGCGATGTCGTCGTCCATGAAGAAGGTCTGCGTGACAGGCCCGGGGTTGGCCATGCCCGTCGTCTCGATGATCACGCGATCGAAGTCGAGCTTGCCGGCGCCGCGCTTGGCCTTCAGGTCGGACAGGATGCGCACGAGGTCGCCGCGGACGGTGCAGCAGATGCACCCGTTGTTCATCTCGACGATCTGCTCGGTGGTGTCGGCAACGAGCAGCTCGTGGTCGACGCCCTCCGGCCCGAACTCGTTCTCGATGACCGCGATCTTGTGGCCATGCTGCTCCGTCAGGATGCGGTTCAGCAGCGTCGTCTTGCCCGCGCCGAGAAATCCGGTCAACACCGTCACCGGCACCTGGGACTGCGTGGCTTGCATCTGGAGCTCCTTCGTCTTCCGTGCGGTTCGTCGGCTGCGCATGCACCGGCCTCGCCGCGGAAAGCGTCCTGCAAAAGGGCGCGTAGTTTAGTGGAAGCGGGGCACGTGCCGCGCAGGGCGGCATGCGGGCAACTACTGAACCCGGCGCAGCCACACACCCTTGAGGTACTCGGACTCGGGCACCGTCATCATCAGCGGGTGATCGCTTCCGGCCGCCAGGCGCTGCACCAGCCAGGCGTCGACACCCGAGTCGATGACCGCGCCGGCCACGATCTTCTGGAACAGGTCGACGTCGATGGCGCCCGAGCACGAGAACGTCAGAAGATGCCCGCCGGGAGCAAGCAGCTTCAACGCGTGCAGGTTGATGTCCTTGTAGGCACGCGCCGCGCGCTCGACGTGATGGTGGCTCGACGCGAACTTCGGCGGATCGAGCACGATCAGGTCGAACTGCGCGCCCTGCCCCTTCAGCGCGCGCAGCGCCTCGAACACGTCGGCGTCGTCCCACGTGGCCGCGGCGGGCGGCAACCCGTTCAGTTGCACGTGCTCGCGCGCGATGCGCAGCGCCTCGCCGGAGGAGTCGATCGAATGGACGGACGCGGCGCCGCCCGCGAGCATGGCCACGGAAAAGCCGCCCGTGTAGCAGAAGCAGTTGAGTGCGCGCGCCCCCTGTCCGGGAGCGAGCGTGAACTGCTGCGCCAACCGACGGGCAAGCTCGCGATTCTCGCGCTGGTCGACGTAGAAACCGGTCTTGTGGCCGCGCCGCACGTCGACGAGGAACCGCAGGCCGTGTTCCGTCACCTCGATCATCTCGGGCGGCTCGGCGCCGGCCAGCACGCCGCTGATCGCCGGAAGGCCTTCGCGTGCCCGGGTCGCGCCGTCCGACCGGTCGTACACGTTGGCACAGCCGGTCACATCCACCAGCGCGGCGACAAGCACCTCGCGCCAGGCGTCGACGCCCGCACCCTGGAACTGCGTGACCAACTGGTCCGCGTAGCGATCGACGATCAACCCGGGCAAGCGATCCGACTCGCCGAACACCAGGCGCAACGCCGTGCTCGACGCCGCCAGGACGCCCCGGGCGGCGACCGCGGCACGCACACGTTCGCGCAGGAAGGCCGGGTCGACCGTGTCCCGTTCATCGAAGCTCCACACGCGGGCGCGGATCGACGAGGCGGGTGAATACGCGGCCCACGCCAGCCACGCGCCGTCCGCCGCGCGGACGGCGACGGTGGCTCCGCTGTCGGGATCGCCGTTCACGTGCGACACCGCGGTGGCATACACCCAGGGGTGACGGCGACGCAGCGACTTTTCCTTGCCGGGCTTGAGCACGACGGCGACCTCGCCCGGCGGCGACACGCGGCGCGGTTTGCTCTGCTCCTGTGGCAGGCGCTTCGGCCGGGCGTCGTTCATGGCTTGCGCCGCGCGCGGGGATGCGCCGCGTCGTAGGCCTTGGCGAGATGCTGCCAGTCGAGCTGCGTGTAGATCTGCGTGGTCGCGATGTTCGCGTGCCCCAGCAGTTCCTGCACGGCGCGCAGATCCCCGCTCGACTGCAGCAGGTGCGACGCGAACGAGTGCCGCAGCATGTGCGGATGCACGTGCACGCCCAGCCCGAGCTTGCGCGCGAGCTGTGCCAGGCGCGCCTGCACGCTGCGGGCGGCCAGGCGCTCGCCGCGAGTCGTCACGAAGAGCGCGCGTTCGTCGCAGCCCGGAATGGCGGCACGCACGGCGAGCCAGCGTCTGAGCGCGTCGAGCGCGGGCGCTCCGATGGGAACAGTCCGTGTCTTGCTGCCCTTGCCTCGAACCGTCGCTTCCGCGCTATCGAGGTCCACCCAGCTCGCCGAGGCCGGCTGCCTCGCGGAGCCCTGGAAGTACCGCCAGTCGAGCGAGGTGAGCTCGGACAGCCGCAGTCCGCTGCTGTACAGCAGCTCGACCAGGGCGTGGTCGCGTTGCGCGAGCAGCGAGTCGTCGGGCGCGTGGGCTGCCAGCATGACGGCCTGGTCGGCCGACAGGGCCTTCGGGAGACGTTTCGCGCGCTTCGGCCCGCGCACGCCGACGACCGGATTCGCACTGACCGCGCCGCGATCGCTCAGCCACTGGAAGAACGAACGCCACGCGGACAAGGTCCGTGCGATCGACGTCGGCGCCAGCCCTCCGGAGTGCAGGCGACCGACGAATCGGCGTATGTCATGTGACGTCAGACCGGCCAACGCGCTCGCACCGGCGAACTCGGCAAGCCGGGAAAGATCGCGGGCGTACGCGGTCGCCGTATGCGGCGACACACGGCGCTGCGTGGAGAGCTCGGCAAGGAATTCGTCGACCGCCGAGGCCGCAGCCATGTTCAGGCGCGCAGGCGTGCGAGGGCGGCGCTGGCGAGTTCGGCGATTCGCTCCAGGAACGCCGTTCCCATCGTGATCTGGAAGCGGTCCTTGTCGGCCGAGCCGAGGACCAGCAGGCCGAAGGTCTCCGGATCCGCACCGACGCGCAGCGGAAGCATCGCCAGGCTCTGCACCGAAGCGCTGTCGTCTTCGATCCACGAGGCGGCCTCGAAGCCGACGTTCGAGCCGCAGAACGGAACGCGCATGCTGTTCGCAAGCGAAACGGTGTCGCTCTCCACGGGCTGCGCCCACTCCTGGTCGGCAACGACGGGTGCGACGTTCCACAGCCGCAGCCCGGCGTAGGGCACGTCGAATACGCGCTTCAGCTCCGCGATCAGCGTCGCAGGGAGGGCGGAGGCATCCGCCTCGAGCAGCAACGTACGCGTCCAGTTGACCAGCTTGTCGGCGATGGCGTCGTTCTCCTGGCCATGACGCACCATCTCGGCCACCCGCATCTCGAGCGCCTTGATCCGCTCGCGCAGCATCAGCGACTGCCGCTCGACGAGCGAGATCGCCTGGCCGTTGTGCGGATGGGGCAGTTGCATGCCGGACAGCAACTCCGGATGCTGGTCGAAGAAATCCGGGTGATCGGCCAGGTACTGCGCAATGTCTTGTGCTTGCAGAGTCATCTCGTTCAGATCTCGATTTCGCCTTCGTACACCTTGGTGGCCGGACCGGTCAGGCGCACCGAACGCGGCGCCGTATCGCCCTGCCCCTCCCATTGAATCGTCAGTCGCCCGCCTCGCGTTTCGATCTCCACCGGGCTTTCGACCACGCCGCGACGGATGCCGACGACGGCCGCGGCGCAGGCCCCGGTGCCGCAGGCGAGAGTTTCGCCCGCTCCACGCTCCCACACGCGCAGCCGCACCCGATGGCGGTCCACGACCTCCATGAAACCCGCATTCACGCGACGCGGAAAGCGGCTGTGATTCTCGATCACGGGCCCGTCCTTGGTCACCGGGGCATCGTCCACACTGCCGACGATCTGCACGGCGTGCGGGTTCCCCATCGACAGCACGGACACCAGGATGTCGCGCCCGTGGATGACCAGCGGCCAAACGTCGTCGGCACCGATGCGGGTCGGAGTCAGGCCGTGAGCGTCGAATGGAACGACGGCTGGATCAAACGCGGGCGGACCCATGTCGACGGTCACTTCGCCGCTCGGCTCCAGTTGGGGCGAGATGAGTCCACCGAGCGTCTCGACACGGATCGCGTGCTTGTCGGTGAGTCCCTGGTCACGCACGAAGCTCACGAAGCAGCGCGCCCCGTTTCCGCACTGCTCGACCTCGCCGCCGTCGCTGTTGAAGATCCGGTAGTGGAAATCCGCGTCCCGGTTCCGTGGCGACTCGACCACCAGGACCTGATCGGCGCCGATTCCGAAGCGACGGTCGGCCAGGCGCCGGATCTGCTCGGGGGCCAGCGACACCGGCTGGGCGATGCCATTGAGCATCACGAAATCGTTGCCTGCGCCCTGCATCTTGGTGAAGCGCAATCTCATCGCCGCAAGTGTAGACGGTGCGCCTGGTTCGACCGCGACCTCAATAGACGCTCGGCGCTCCGGGCGGCCGCGTCTTGAATCGCTTGTGCGTCCACAGATACTGATCCGGCATCTTCAGCACCCACCGCTCGAGTTCCCTGTTCATCCGCGCGGTATCGTCTTCGACCGAAGCTCCGGGGAAGTCGGTCCATGGCGCCTCGAAGTGCAGAACGTAGCCGTCGTCGGTCATCTCGGTCACGGCCATCATCACCTTCGCGCCCGTCATCCGCGCGATGCGCGACACCATCGGAATGGTCGCGGCCGGAACGCCGAAGAACGGCACGAACACCGAGTTGGTGGCGCCGAGGTCCATGTCGGGCAGGTAGTAGAGCGGCAGGCCCTCCTTGACCGTACGCACGACCGCGCGCATGTCCACGCCCTGGCGCGCCACCAGCACCGGGTCGTTGAAGCGCTGGCGGCCCTTGAGCAGCCATGCGTCCCACACGCCGTTCTTCTGCTTCGAATAGATCGAAATGCCGCGCGCGAGCGTGTTGAAGCGGATGCCGCCCGCGTCGAGCCCGACGAAGTGCGGCGCGATCATGATCAGTGGCCGGTTCTGCCGCGAGAGCAGGTGCTCGACGCCCCCCACCCGGACATAGCGCTCGACCCGCGCGCGGTCCGCCATCCACAGCACCGAGTGATCGAGCGCGCTGCGCGCGACGTTTCGGAAGCAGCGGCGCGCGAGGCGCCGGCGCTCGTCCTCATCCATCGCCGGGAAACAGGCGCGCAGGTTCGCCAGCGCGATGCGCCGCCTCGGCACCACAAGCCACCACAGCAGGTCGCCGAGAAAGGTACCGAGACGCGTGCGTGCCGCCTGCGACCAGTTGGAGGTCGAGTTGATGATGGCGATCCACGCACGGGCGATGAAGGCGTTCATGCGGGCGCGTGCGAGGGTGGCGGTTCGGCGCCGGCCGGTGCCTTGTAGCGGTTGTAGCCCCACAGGTACTGCGTGGGACATTCGCGCACCAGCGCTTCCAGGCCCCGGTTCATCACCGCCGCGTCGTGCGCCGGGTCACCGGTGAGCGGCTCCTGAAGGCGCCGCAGGTGGATGCGGTAGCCCTGGCCGCGTGGCAGGCGCTCGCCGTAGACGAACAGGACAATCGCGTCGAACTGGCGCGCGAGGCGCGCCGGCAGGGTCATCGTGTACGCCCAGCGGCCGAAGAAGGGCGCCCACACCCCTTCCCCGCGTGACGGCACCTGATCCGGGAGGATGCCCACCACCTGGCGCTCCTTCATGGCCTTCATGAGCATCCGCACCCCACGAAGCTCGGCGGGCGCCAGCCGCAGGCCGTCGGCGGCACGTCCGCTCTCGACGAGCGGACGCAGGATCGACTTGCGCGGGATCCGGTAAAGCACGGTCATCGGCCGCGTCTTCGCCTCGGGCCTGAAGGCCGCGTAGAACTGCGCGGTGATCTCGAAACAGCCCAGATGCGGGGGCAGGAACATCACGGGCCGCCCGTCCGCCAGGACTTCCTCGACAAGATCGACATCGGCGACTTCGATGAGCGGAGCCAGGTCGGCCCGCGGGCGTTTCCAGACCCATGGAGTTTCGAGGCCCTGGCGACCGGCACCGGCAATTGCTTCCCGGCGAAGGGCCGCGTCGTCGTAGCCGGCCAGAGCGAGGTTTTCGTTGGTCCGGCGGCGGTAGGCCGGGGAGAGCCAGTACACCGCGCGCCCCAGGAACCCGCCGATCGCGTGCACTGCGCCGAGCGGCAGCGCCGCGACGAGGCGCAGCAGCAGGTTCAGCATTGAGCGGCACCGTCTGTCGGGGAAGGGAAGACCCGTGGGTGAATCAGCGGGGTTCGCATGCGCCGGACAGGGTCATGTCTTTATAATGTCGGCTTCGCCGAGTTAACCGACAACTTGCGGGGCGAATCCTCGGGAAGCATAGCCGAGGGAAATACCGCTAAAGCGTCGCCGCTCCTTTCGAGTGGGCAACGCAGAAGGACAACATCGAAAGGAGCATACGTGTCGAGCGATTTTCTCTTCACTTCCGAATCCGTTTCGGAAGGCCACCCGGACAAGGTTGCTGACCAGATCTCTGACGGGATCCTGGACGCCATCCTCGCGCAGGACAAGAACTCCCGCGTCGCTGCCGAAACCCTGGTCACCACCGGCCTCGTCGTGCTGGCCGGCGAGATCACGACGCACGCGGTCATCGACTACCAGACGATCGCCCGTCACGTGATCAAGCGCATCGGCTACGACAACAGCGATTACGGCATCGACTACAAGGGTTGCGCCGTGATGGTCTGCTACGACAAGCAGAGCCCGGACATCGCGCAGGGCGTGGACGAAGGCAAGGGCCTCGACCTCGACCAGGGCGCCGGCGACCAGGGCCTCATGTTCGGCTATGCCTGCGACGAGACGCCCGAACTGATGCCCGCGCCGATCTACTACGCGCACCGCCTGGTCGAGCGCCAGGCCGACCTGCGGCGCGACGGCCGC
The DNA here is from genome assembly GCA_963726405.1 of uncultured beta proteobacterium. Lineage (GTDB taxonomy): Bacteria > Pseudomonadota > Gammaproteobacteria > Burkholderiales > Burkholderiaceae_F > JAOUJD01. Next base: position 463,392 of record CAVSCF010000005.1, read on the forward strand.
CTGCCGTGGCTGCGCCCGGACGCCAAGAGCCAGGTGACGCTGCGTTACGTCGACGGCAAGCCGCAGTCCGTCGACACGGTGGTGCTGTCCACCCAGCACGACCCGGATGTCGGCTACGAGGACCTCAAGCAGGCCGTGATCGAGGAGATCATCAAGCCCGTGCTGCCGAAGGAGTGGCTGCAGAACACCAAGTTCCTTGTGAACCCGACCGGCCGCTTCGTCATCGGCGGTCCGCACGGCGACTGCGGCCTGACGGGACGCAAGATCATCGTCGACACCTACGGCGGCGCGTGCCCGCACGGCGGCGGAGCGTTCTCCGGCAAGGACCCGTCGAAGGTGGATCGCTCGGCCGCGTATGCGGCCCGCTACGTGGCAAAGAACGTGGTCGCCGCAGGCCTGGCCAAGCAGTGCGAGGTGCAGGTGAGCTATGCGATCGGCTACTCCAAGCCGATCAACATCACCGTGTACACGGAAGGGACGGGCGTCATTTCCGACGAGGCGATCAGCAGACTCGTCGCGGAGCACTTCGACCTGCGCCCGAAAGGCATCGTCCAGATGCTCGACCTGCTGCGCCCGATCTACGAGAAAACCGCCGCGTACGGCCACTTCGGCCGCGACGAGCCGGAATTCTCCTGGGAAAAGACCGATCGCGCGGCAGCCCTGGCCGACGCGGCCGGCGTGAAACGCCGCGCCGCCTGAAGGGCGGCGGATCGGTCTTTCGTCGAGGCTAACTTCGACGCAAGTCGAAGTTAAGCGGCCGTCGAAAGACGGCTGCGGCCGGAGACAAAAGACGGACCGCGCGGCGCTCCTCGCGGACGCGGCCGGCATCAAGCGCAAGGCCGCGTGACGCTAGGTAGTACTGCAGAGAAGACGCCGGCCCTGCGCCGGCGTCTTTTTTCCGGTGCCGCGGTGACTCGGCAGCCCGGGGTCGCCAAGGCGGTGGCCTTCGGATAAAATCCGCCCTCCTCCGAGGAGCGTTGCGACGGAGCGCGTCCACCGATGCGCCCGCCAGGCTCGGGGAAACCGGCTCCCCGCCGGTTGCAGCAACGGCGCTCGCTCACTTCTTTCTCGAAAGGAGGGCGCGAGATGAGCGCCGTACTCAAATCCACCAGCACCACCGCGAACGACTTCGTCGTCGCCGACCTGTCGCTTGCCGACTGGGGTCGCAAGGAAATCCGCATCGCCGAAACGGAGATGCCCGGCCTGATGGCGATCCGCGAGGAATTCGCCGCCGAGCAGCCGCTGCGCGGCGCGCGCGTCACCGGATCGCTGCACATGACGATCCAGACAGCGGTGCTGATCGAAACGCTGCAGGCCCTCGGTGCCGAAGTGCGCTGGGCAAGCTGCAACATCTTCTCCACGCAGGACCACGCCGCCGCCGCGATTGCCGTCAAGGGCACGCCGGTGTTTGCGGTCAAGGGCGAATCGCTCGCCGACTACTGGGACTACACGCACCGCATCTTCGAGTGGCCCGATGGCGGCTACTCGAACATGATCCTCGACGACGGCGGCGACGCCACACTGCTGCTGCACCTGGGCAGCAAGGCCGAGAAGGATGCCACGCTGCTGGCGCACCCGGGCAGCGAAGAGGAGGAGTTCCTGTTCGCGTCGATCAAGGCGAAGCTGGCGAAGGACCCGTCCTGGTACTCGACGCGCCTGGCGAAGGTCAAGGGCGTGACCGAAGAGACCACCACCGGCGTCAAGCGCCTGTATCAGATGGCGAAGGAAGGCCGTCTCGCGTTCCCGGCGATCAACGTCAACGACTCGGTCACCAAGAGCAAGTTCGACAACCTGTACGGCTGCCGGGAGTCCCTGGTCGATGGCATCAAGCGCGCCACCGACGTGATGGTCGCCGGCAAGGTGGCCCTGGTCGCCGGCTACGGCGATGTCGGCAAGGGCTCGGCGCAGGCGCTGCGGGCGCTTTCAGCCCAGGTCTGGGTCACGGAAGTCGACCCCATCTGCGCCCTGCAGGCGGCGATGGAAGGCTATCGCGTCGTCACGATGGACTACGCGGCCGACAAGGCCGACATCTTCGTGACCGCCACCGGCAACTTCCACGTGATCACGCACGATCACATGAAGAAGATGAAGGACCAGGCCATCGTCTGCAACATCGGCCACTTCGACAACGAGATCGACGTCGCCAGCCTGAAGCAGTACGCGTGGGAGGAGATCAAGCCCCAGGTCGACCACATCATCTTCCCGGACGGCAAGCGGATCATCCTGCTGGCCCAGGGCCGGCTGGTGAACCTCGGCTGCGGCACGGGTCACCCGAGCTACGTGATGTCGAGCTCGTTCGCCAACCAGGTGATCGCGCAGATCGAACTGTTCACCAACACCGAAAAGTATCCGGTCGGCGTGTACGTGCTGCCGAAGCACCTCGACGAGAAGGTCGCGCGGCTGCAGTTGAAGAAGCTCAATGCGCAGCTGACCGAACTGACGGACGTGCAGGCGCGCTACATCGGAGTGGCGAAGGAAGGGCCGTTCAAGCCCGACCACTACCGGTACTGATCGCCTGGCGCCTCGTGGGCCGGAGCCTCACCGCTCCGGCGTCGACGCGCTTCGACACGGAGGATCCATGCGGCTGCTGATGGTGGGCGCAGGAGGCATCGGGGGCTATTTCGGCGCCCGCTACGCGCTCGGCGGACACGACGTCACCTTTCTCGCGCGCGGGGCGACCCTGGTCGCACTGCGGGAACGCGGCCTCACCATCGAAAGCGCCGCCGGGCCTGCACGACTGTCGGTCAAGGCCACCGATCGCATCGAGGACATCGAGGAGGCGGGTGAGCCGGACGCGATCGTGCTTTGCACGAAGTTGAGCGATCTCGACGCCGCGGCCCGTCAGGTGGCTCCACTGGCGCGCGCCGCCCTGGTCGTCACGACGCAGAACGGAGTCGAGGCGCATGACATCGCTGCACGCCACATCGAGCGCCGCGTGATTGCGCCGGGCGTCGCGCACATTAACGTGGCCATCAAGGCGCCGGGCGTGATCGTCCACACCGGGACACTCGCGAAATTGCGCGTCGGCACGCTGATGGACGGCCCGCCGCTGGAGCAGGTCGAGGCGCTCGTGGCGGCAGGCAGGCAGAGCAGAATCGACATCGAGCGAGTCGACGACATCGAGCGCACCCTGTGGGAAAAGTTCGTGTTCCTGGCGGCGTTGTCCGGAACGGCATGCCTCGCCCGCCAGCGTGTCGGCGTCATCCGTGAAGATCCCGAACTGCGCGCAACGCTGCGCGACGCGATGAAGGAAATCTGCGCGGTCGCGCGTTCGCGGGGCATCGGCTTGCCGCCCGATTTCGTCGACCGTCAGCTGGTCTTCGTCGATGCCCTGCCCCCGCAGGCGTGTCCGTCGCTTCTGCACGACCTCACCGAAGGCCGGCCCCTCGAGGCGCCCTGGCTTTCCGGCGCGGTGGTGCGGATGGCGGCCGAGAGCGGTGTCCAGGTTCCGGTCGTTCGAACGCTGTACGCAGCCCTGAAGCCGTACCTCGACGGCGTCCCGCGTCATTAACCCAACCTTGCACGGAGAACTCGATGCGCATTCTTCTCGTCTGGATCCTGAACGCGATCGCACTGCTCGGCGTCGCGGCGATCTACCCCGGCGTGCAGGTGCAGGACTGGCTTTCGGCCGCCATCGCGGCCATCGTGCTGGGGCTCGTGAACACGATCGTCAAACCCGTGCTGGTCGTCCTCACGCTGCCCGTCACGATCGTCACGCTCGGGCTGTTCCTGATCGTGCTCAACGCACTGCTCTTCTGGGGCGTGTCCGAGGTCGTCAAGGGCTTCCATGTCGACGGCTTCTGGCAAGCGGTCGTCGGCGCGATCCTTTACAGCATCATCGGCTGGCTTCTTTCCTTGCTCATTCCAGATCGCAGGCAACGTTGAAGATCGACAATCTCAGCTTCGAATTCTTTCCGCCGAAGACGCCCGAGGGCGCGGACAAGCTGCGCGGCGTGCGCGCCCGGCTCGGCGAACTTCAACCGGAGTTCTTCTCGGTCACGTTCGGCGCCGGCGGCTCCACGAAGGAAGGGACGTGGAACACCGTGATGGAGCTCCACGCGGAGGGCCGCCCGGTGGCGCCGCACATTTCCTGCATCGGAACGAGTCGCGCGTCCGTGCGCGAACTGCTGGACGGCTATCGCGCGGCCGGCATCCGCCGCCTGGTCGCCCTGCGCGGCGACCTGCCCTCGGGCGCTGCCGGCGGCGCGGGCGACTTCCGCTATGCCAACGAACTGGTCGAGTTCATTCGCGGCGAAACCGGCGACTGGTTCCGGATCGAAGTGGCGGCATACCCGGAGGCGCACCCGCAGTCCCGCAGCCCGGCCGATGACCTCGCGCGCTTCATTGAGAAGGTGCGGGCGGGAGCGAATGGCGCCATCACGCAGTACTTCTACAACGCGGATGCCTACTTTCGTTTCGTCGATGATGCGGCCGCGCTCGGTTCGTCCGTGCCCATCGTGCCGGGCATCATGCCCATCACGAACTTCATGCAGCTCGCGCGGTTCTCCGACGGCTGCGGCGCGGAGATCCCGCGCTGGATCCGTCGCCGCCTCGAGAGCTTCGGCGACGACCGCGACGCGATCCGCGCGTTCGGCCTCGATGTCGTGCAGCACCTCTGCGAGCGCCTGCTCGACGGCGGTGCCCCGGGCCTGCACTTCTACACGATGAATCAGGCCGAGCCGACGACGGAACTGTGCCGTCGGCTCGGCGCCCGCGCGCACTGAATCAGGCGGCGCCGCGCGCCGTGCGCGGCAAGCGTGCGGACCAGCGCCGCAGCGTTGCAGTCGCGCGTTGATACAGCGAGGCCGCGGCCCGCGTGACGGCAAACGGCCCGCGCACGTCCTCGATCAGTTGAATCCGCGCCGGACTCAGCGCCTCGATCACGGCGAGCCCGCGACTGCCGAGACTCACCTCCTCGCCGCTGGCCAGGAATGCGTCGCGCACGTCCCCTTCCTCGGTGAGCCAGACACGGCCATGGAGGATGCGGACGCGTTCGCCGGGAACGGACGTGAATGGAACCAGGCTGCCGCCCGGCAGGTCCAGTGTGCGGAAGACGGATGCCGACTCTCTCATTGTGGCCTCCTATGCGATACAAGCATGGATCGGTTTGTCGAGGTCGTATTTCAGGCGCGTTCTTCCTCTACGGCAAACGGAAAGATCGCAGAACATACATGCGCTGGATGCATGTATAGTCGCTTCCATGAAGGGAAGGTCCCCCTCGCGGCGGCGCCCGGTCGGGCTTGCCTCGCTACGCGGTTTCGAGGCTTCCGCCCGGCTGCTGTCGTTCACGCTCGCCGCCCGGGAACTGAACCTGACGCAGTCGTCGATCAGCCGGCAGGTGGCGGCACTCGAACGCCAGCTCGGGCGTCCGCTCTTCGTGCGCCGAACGCGTGCGCTCGAGCTCACTACCGCCGGCGGCAAGCTGCTCCACGCGACGCAGCAGGCGCTCGGGCAACTCGACCGCACGGTTGAAACGATCCGGGGCGACGGGCACTCGAACCGGATCACGCTCGCGACCTACGCGTCGTTTGCCTCGCTCTGGCTGGTCCCGCGGCTCGCCGCGTTCCAGCGCGAGCAGCCCGGGATCGACATCCGGATCGACGCGAGCGATCGCCTGGTGGACCTGGACGCCGAAGGCGTCGATCTCGCGATCCGATGGACGAAGCCCGGCAGCGTGCCGCGCGATGCGGTTCAGTTGATCGCCGAGGAAGTGACGCCCGCCCTGTCGCCGTTGCTGCTCGAGCGCAGCCACGTCCGGCTCGGCGAGCCGAAGGACCTGTTCCGCCTGCCGCTGCTCGAACTCGACGAGGCGCTGCCCACCTCGGCCGCCAGCGCCTGGTCGCACTGGTTCGAGTTCGCCGGCGTTCGCGCCGCCCCGCCGGCGCCCCGCCTGCTGTTCACGTTCGTCGACCAGTCGGTGCAGGCCGCCGTTCGCGGCCAGGGTGTGGTGCTCGGGCGCTCCCCTTTCCTCGAAGACCTCACCGCCAGCGGCGATCTCGTCGCGCCGTTTCCGAAATTGCGGATGCCGACGGGCTATCGCTACTGGCTGATCGAACGGGAAGCGACGCGCGACGCCCCGCACGTCGCCGCCTTCCGCGCGTGGCTGACCGCCGAGTTCGAGCGCGGGCCGAACCGGCAGACGTGAGCGGCGAAGGTGTACGCGATCGGCTGTGCCGATCGCACGTGCACCTTCGCCGGCACGAGCGCTTCGCGCTCGCTTGGGTCAGTCGGCCGAGCTTCGGGCGGCCGGGCGCTCGACCGAACCACAAAAGGAACGACACCCACCCTGCCCTCCCGCCGCGCGGGAGGGATTACCGCACGGTACAGAGCTGACTCCGTCGGCACGGCATCGCGGGGAGGGGTGCCGTGCCGTTGAATACAGGCGAGCGCCCGGCCGCCCGAAGCTCGCCTGTCTAACTAATCGGAGCGAGTGCACGTGCGAATCCCGACTTCGTCGGGATTCGCGTACACGAGCGACGCTTAATACTGTGTGACGTCCGTCAGCACGACGTCCAGTTGCATGTCGTGTGGTTGCGGGGCGATGGTGTCCACGCGCGTTGCGTCGAACGCAATGCCCACCGCCAGAGGCCAGGGCACGAGAGTCGCAAAAGTGCGGTCGTAGTACCCGCCGCCGTAACCAAGACGGTGGCGCGCGCGGTCGAACCCCACGCAGGGAATGAGCAGGCAGTCGGGCTGCACCACGCGGCCGTGCGCAGGCACCGGAATGCCGAACGCGCCGGCCTGCACCATGCCGTCCGGACGCCACTGATGAAACTCGAGCGTCTCACCGGCGATGACCGGCAGTGCGGCCACGCGCCGCGCATCCCCGGCGAGCCAGTCGGCCACGGGGTTGCGCAGATCCGGCTCGCCTCGCACGGGCCAGTAGAACGCCAATGCACGCGCATCGGCGTGCGCCAGCCACTGCGCAACGCGGGCCTGCAGCGCAGCTTCCTTTGTTGCCCGCTCCGGAAGAGCGGCGCGCAGGGCCAGTAGATCTCCGCGCTGCAACTTTCGGGCTTCGGCGCTATCCAATCAGCGCTCCGCCCGGGCAACGCCCGGAACACGGCGAAGAATCACGGGACTGCGGTCGCGTTTCGCGGCCCGCCGCACTGATCGCATGATCTAATTCGGTCCGATGCTGCCTCGACGATTTGCAGTCTATACGGCCATCGCGCTGACATTCGCGACGACGGTCTCCTGCGCCGCCACGACGACGCCCCCCAAGGGCACCACCGCTGCTGCCGAAGCCCCGGTTTCCGCGGACGACCAGGCGTTCCTGGACGCCCGCGATGCCGCGCGCCTCGGCAACCGCGATCGGCTCGCGCAACTCGCGCCCAGGCTTGCCGCGCATCCACTGGCGTCGTACGTGGAGTACTGGCAGCTCGTTCCGCGTCTGCGCCAGGACGATCCCGCGATCCGCGCCGACGTCGCGGCGTTCTTCGCCCGGTATGCCGATAGCTACCTTGCCGACCGGTTGCGGCTCGACTGGGCCATGGCACTCGCCGCACGCGCCGACTTCACCGGCTTCGATCAGGAAGCGGCAAAGCTCGTATGGGGCCAGGACGACGGTCAACTGCGTTGCTACATCGCACTGTCGCGCTACCGCAGCGGCGTCGACCAGCAGGCGGAGCTCTTTGCACGCGAAGCGCGCCAGATCCTCGCCAATACGCGCGACTCCGCCGGCGAAGGCTGCCTCGCGCTGACCGAAGCGCTGCTTGCCGACGGCCGGATTTCCCCCTGGGAGCGCGTCCGCGCGCTGGTCGAACAGAATCAGTTCCCCACCGCGAAACGCATCGGAGCGCGCGCGCTCGATGCCAACGGCAAGCCCGTTGACCAGAAGTTGCTCGCGCAGGCCATCGATCGGCCATCGGCCTGGCTCACGGCGCACGAGCGCCGTCTGACGCAGGTCCAGCGCGAACTGGCGACGGTCGCGATCGTCCGCCTGGCGCGCGACAACCCACAGGACGCTGCCGAATACGCCGGAGCGCTGAATCTGCTGCTGACGCCCGAACAGCGCGGCATCGTCTGGGGGCGCATCGGGCACATGGCCGCGCTTCGGCTGATGCCAGAGGCAAACGAGTGGTACCGGCGCGGCGGCGACCATGTCGGGATGGGGCCGGACGCCGCGCGCGTCACCGAAGTCCTTGAATGGCAGGTCCGTGCCGCACTGCGGGCGGGTGACTGGAGCGGCGTGAAGCGCGCGATCGACCGCATGCCGGCAGCGCTCCGAGACGACGCGACCTGGGTCTACTGGTATGGGCGCGCCCTGGTCCAGGAAGGCCGGCGCGCCGAGGCGCTGGAGCATTACAGCCGGATCGCCGCGCAGTTCCACTTCTACGGCAAGCTCGCGGCCGAGGAACTGGGCCAGCCGATCCTGCTGCCGGCTCGCGCCGCGCCGCCGGCACCGGAAGAAGTCGAAGCGCTGCGGCTCAACGCCGGCTTCCAGCGCGCGCTCAAGTTCTACGAACTCGGCCTGCGCGTGGAAGGCCACCGCGAGTGGAACTGGCAACTGCGCGGCATGACCGACCGGCAGTTGCTCACGGCCGCCGAGTTCGCGCGCACCCGCGGGCTCCTCGACCGCATGATCAACACCTCGGACCGCACGCAGCGCGAGTTCGACTTCACGCAGCGTTTCCCGTCGCCCTTCCGCGCCTCCATGACGCAGTATTCCGCGCCGCTGGGCCTCGACGAGAACTGGATCTACGGGCTGATCCGCCAGGAATCGCGCTTCATCATGGACGCGCGCTCCTCGGTCGGCGCCAGCGGACTGATGCAGCTCATGCCGGCCACCGCGCGCTACGTCGCGCGCAAGATGAACGTTCCCAACTTCTCGCCGTCGCGCGTGAACGAGCTCGAGGTCAACCTGCAGCTGGGCACCGGTTACCTGAAGATGGTGCTCGACGATCTGGACGGATCGATGGTGCTCGCCACCGCCGCTTACAACGCCGGCCCGGGCCGGCCGCGGTCCTGGCGGGCGTCGCTCGCCGGGCCGGTGGAGGGCGCCATCTTCGCCGAGACGATCCCGTTCAACGAAACGCGGGATTACGTCAAGAAGGTGCTGTCCAACAGCGTCTATTACGCGGCGCTGTCGCAGAACACGGCGCAATCGCTGAAGGCACGCCTGGGCGTCATCGCGCCGAAAGCCGCGGGCACGAGCGAACTGCCCTAGCCCGAGCCGTCGCGTGGCGGGCATCGCCTAGAATCGCCGCACGCGAAGGGCTGCACAACCATGAACAAGATCCTCGTCATCGGCGGAGCCGGCTTCGTCGGCCGTCACATCGTCGCCCGCCTGGTCGACCGCGGACTGCGGGCGACCGTCCCCACGCGCCACCGGGCGCGCGCGCGTCACCTGATCATGCTGCCGACCGTCGAGGTCGTCGAAAGCGACGTCAGCCGTGACGACACCCTCGATCAGTTGCTGCGCGGCCACGATGCGGTCATCAATCTCGTCGGGATCCTCCAGGGATCGCGCGGGACGCCCTATGGACCGGAGTTCGCCCGCGCGCACGTCGAACTGCCCAGGCGGATCGTGGCCGGCTGCACCCGGGCCGGCATTCGGCGCTACCTGCACATGAGCGCGCTCGGAGCAGACCCGAAGGGTCCCTCGATGTACCAGCGCAGCAAGGGCGACGGCGAGGCCGTGGTGCGCGCCTCGTCGCTCGACTGGACGATCTTCCAGCCGTCGGTGATCTTCGGACCGGAAGACCGCTTCCTGAACACCTTCGCCACGCTCGCCCGCTTCTTCCCCGCCATTCCGATCGGCGGCGCCGACGTGCGCTTCCAGCCCGTGTGGATCGGCGATGTCGCGGACGCCTTCGTCCACGCGCTCGACAACCGGCACACCTTCGGCCAGGCGTACGAGCTGGCCGGACCGCGGATCTACACCCTGCGCGAGCTGGTGCAATTCGCTGCCGCGGCGTCCGGACATCCCCGTCCCGTGGTCGCGCTGCCCGGCGGAGCGGCGCGGCTGCAGGCGCGGCTCATGGAGTTATCGCCTGGAGAGCCATTGATGTCCCGCGACAACCTCGACTCGATGAAGGTCGACAACGTGGCCAGCCGGCAGCCCTACGCGCCGGCTCCGGAACTGGGCATCACGCCCACCGCGATGGAGGCGGAGGCGCCGCGCTATCTCGGCGGGATGACCGTGCGTACGCGCCTGGACGCCTTTCGCGCCCGGGCGCACCGCTGAGGATTGGCGATGGCCGAGCGCAAGTACGAGATTCCGGACGAATTCCTCGAGGCGGCGGACAAGTTCGTCGCGCTCGCGAACGAGATGAGCGAGAACGTCTCGCGCGACTGGGTTCGCGCCGTGATGATGTACGCGACCTCCCGATACAACGCGTTCACGTGGATCACCGGCGACGAGCAACCGGGTCAGACCTTGGACCAGGCGGCCGCGTACTTCCGTAGCGAGTACGAGACGATGTTCCGCGAGAACATCAAGGAAATCGAGCCCGTGTATCGCGCGGCGCAGCGGGAGAAGCCGCAATGAGCCTGACGCTGGTCATCGGAAACCGCAACTACTCCTCATGGTCGTTGCGGCCCTGGCTGGCGATGAAGCAGGCGGGCCTCGCGTTTGACGAGGTGCGAGTGCTGCTGAACCGGCCGGACACCAGGGAGCAGATCCTCCGCCACTCGCCCAGTGGCCGGGTGCCGTGCCTCGTCGACGGCGCTCTCGCCGTGTGGGACTCGATGGCGATCTGCGAGTACGTCAGCGAACGGTACGCAGGAGGCGGCCTCTGGCCGCGCGACGTCGCGCAGCGCGCTCGCGCACGCTCGATCGCCGCCGAGATGCATTCGGGGTTTGCCGCGCTGCGCACGCACATGCCCATGGACATACGCGCGCGCTACCCGGACCGCGGAGCTGTCGCGGCCGCCCGCCCGGACGTCGGTGCCGACATCGCGCGGATCCAGTCGATCTGGACCGATTGCCTCGCCGCGAGCGGCGGACCCTTCCTCTTTGGCGGCTTCTCGATCGCGGACGCGTTCTACGCGCCGGTCGTCACGCGCTTCCGGACCTATGCGGTGACGCTCCCGACGGGGCTTTCCGCCTATTCCGATGCCGTGTTCGCGTTGCCGGCGATGCAGGATTGGACGGCCGCCGCCGCGGCCGAACCGGAAACGCTCGACGACTGATGCAGATCTTCCGCGTCGGCGGGTGTGTGCGCGATGCGCTGCTCGGCGAGATGCGGAAGGGCGACGGCGCGCCGGACACGCCGATCCAGACCGATCGTGACTGGGTGGTCGTCGGCGCGACGGCGCAGCAGATGCTCGACCTCGGCTTTCGGCCGGTCGGCAAGGACTTCCCGGTGTTCCTCCACCCGGACACCCAGGAGGAGTACGCGCTGGCGCGCACCGAGCGGAAGACCGGCCCCGGCTACAAGGGCTTCGAGCCGCACGCGGCGCCGGACGTCACGCTCGAGCAGGATCTTGCGCGCCGCGACCTGACCATCAACGCGATGGCGGTGGGCGACGATGGACGCCTGGTCGATCCGTACGGAGGCAGGCGGGACCTCGAGACGGGCGTGCTGCGCCACGTCAGCCCGTCGTTCGTCGAGGATCCGGTCCGCATCCTGCGTCTCGCGCGGTTCGCCGCCCGCTATCCCGACTTCACCGTCGCACCGGAGACCGCCGAACTCATGCGCAGCATGGTCCGCAACGGCGAGGCCGACGCGCTGGTGCCCGAGCGCGTGATGCAGGAGATCTCGCGCGGGTTGATGGAGAAGAAGCCCTCGCGCATGCTCCGCGTCCTGACGGACTGCGGACTGGTCGGCCGGCTCTACGGCGAACTCGACGATCTCGACGACACGGCGGCAGCGCTCGACCGTGCCGCCGAGCGCAACCTGCTGCTGCCCGCTCGCTTTGCCGTGCTCGCCGGCGCCTGCCGGTCCACGCGAGCCGCGGCCGATTTCCTGGGCAAGTTGCGCGTGCAGCAGGAAGCGGCGCAACTCGCCCGCCTGCTCGTGGAATTGCGCGATCCCCTGTCCATCGCAACGTCATCCGCGGCGATCGTCGAAGTGCTCGAACGCGGTGACGCGTTCCGTCGTCCCGACCGCTTCGAGTTACTGCTGCAGGCCTACGAGGTGTCGCGGCAAGCGACCGCGAAGCGCTTCCGCCTGGCGATGAAAGCAGCAGGCGCGGTCGACGCCGGCGCGCTCGCCGCCCTGCATCGCGACGATCCAGGCGAGATACCCAAGGCAGTACGCCAGGCAAGAGTCGTGGCGGTCGGTCGCGCGCTGTACGGAGACGACGCGCTAGAGCAGCCGCGCGAGTAGCGTCAGCACCAGCGACAGCAACACCGTGCTGGTGAACGGCAGGACGACCTCCCGGCCGTTGCGCCGGATGCGCACATCACCCGGCAGACGGCCGATGCCGAGCTTCTGTAGCCAGGGCTGCAACGCCGTCAGGATCAGCAGCGCGATGAAGGTGGTGAGCAGCCATTTCATGGTGCCCAGTGTACGTGGCGCACCGCTGCCCGCTCGCGCGATCGCCGTCGCGGAGAGGTTCCCCGCGACCGCTTCCTGCGGACGATCAGGCTACTGGGCCGACTTGCTGCCCGACTTCTTCACGGCGTCATTCGTCTTCTGCGCCATTTGAAGATGTTTCCGCAGCGTCATCGTCGTCCTGGACGCGAAGCTCTTGACGTCGCTGTCCCTGACGTGGTCCTGGAGCCGACCGCCGTCGTGGACGAGCCGGTGCTGCCAGTGGTTCCGGTGGTTCCCGTCGTTCCAGTCTGTGCCGAGGCGCCGAAGGCGAGGGCCAGGCCAAGCACCTTTGCGGACAGTGCATTCTTCCGGGTGACCGATGCCGACATCTCGTGCTCCTTTGAAGGTCTGGTGAACCTTGCCTTCACGGCAAACTGCATGCCCTTCGCGGGCATGGGCGGCAAGCGCTAACCGGAAACCTGCTTAGAGGCGCGCGAGGCGGTCGCCGCGGCCAAATCCGATCAGCGGCTCCGCCAGCCCTCGGCCGACCGCCAGGACCTTGAACAGTTCACCCATCTCTGCCTCCGAGAGCAGCCGCTGCGCCTCGTTCGCGCGACGCGGGCTGTGGTCGCCGCTCAGTTCGTCCAGCAGCCCGCAGTTCATCAGGAAGTGGGCCTGCGACGTGTAGCCGAGCACCGCGAGCCCGGCTTCGTGCGCCGCGTCGGCCACGGCGGTGAAGTCGACGTGCGCGGTGATGTCGTTCAGCCCCGGCAGCCACAACGGATCGGCATGGGCATGGTGGCGGTAATGGCACATCAACGTGCCCATCAGGCGTTGCGGGTGGTAATACTCGCGGCGCGGAAAACCGTAGTCGATGGCCAGCAACACTCCACGGGCCAGCCACCCGGCTGCGGAGCGCATCCATGCGGCGGCGGCCAGGCCGATCTCCGAGCCGTAACCGTCGGGAAGCGTGCCGACGTCGCGTTCGATCGCAGCGACGGCCGTCCGCAGTCCGGCGTCCGCCTCGCGCTCTGCGAATGCGAATCCGTTGTCCTGCAGCGCGACGCCGCGCTCGCACGCCGCGCCACCGCGCTTCACGAACAGCCGCACGGGCATCACGTCGAGGACCTCGTTGGCCAGCATGACCCCCTCGAAGGCGGCCGGGGGCCCGGACAGCCATTCCACTTTCCGCCCCTGGAGCAGTGCGCGCTGCCGGTCGGCGAGGTCCGCCGACAACTCGACGATGGAGTAACTCTCCACGGCCACGTCGCGGGCAGCGAGCGCTTCGAGCAGGTCGCGCGCGAGCACGCCCGAGCCCGCACCGAACTCGACGATGCGGGCCGGCACATGGGCGAAGACCTGCGCCACCTGGCGGGCCAGAGCGGCCGCGAACAGCGGCGAGATCTCGGGCGCGGTCACGAAGTCGCCGCCCGCGGCCGAATCGCCGAACTTCCGCGTGCCCGCCGCGTAATAGCCGAGGCCCGGCGCGTACAGCGCCAGTTCCATGTAGCGATCGAACGGAATCCAGCCGCCGGCCAAGCGAATCGCCGCGGCAATCGTCGCCTTGAGTCGCGCGCTGTGTTCGGCCGCGAGCGGGTCCGGCGGCGGCATCGTCGAGCGTGGAGTGACCATGCGCCGATGGTACCGAGCGTCGCCCACACGCGCCGGTACACTGCCGCTTCCATGGTCACCCGCCGCAAAACCAGGCCCGGCAACGTCGCCCTCGTCACCGGCGCCGCGCGCAGAATCGGCCGCGAAATCGCTCTCGCCCTCGCGCGGGACGGCTGGGATATCGGAGTGCATTACGCCACGTCGCGTGACGACGCCCAGCACACGGTCGCCGAAATCGAGGAGCTCGGGCGCCGCGCCGTGGCCGTCAACCGCGACCTCGCCGTCGAGGCGGGCGTGAAGAGCCTGCTCTCCGAATGCGCGCACGAGCTGGGGCCGGTCACGTGCGTCGTCAACAACGCATCGCTGTTCGAGCGCGACGATGCGACGTCGTTCAGCGGCGAGCACCTGGTGCGCGCGATGCGGACCAACGTCGCGGCCCCGGTGCTGCTGGCACAGGCGCTGCACGACCAGCTCCCGCCGGATGTCCAGGGCGTGGTCGTCAACCTGCTCGACCAGAAGCTCGCCAATCCGAACCCGGATTTCCTCTCGTACACGCTGTCGAAGGCCGCGCTGCAGGAAGCGACCCGGTTGCTTGCGATGGCGTTGGCGCCGAAGGTTCGCGTCGTCGGCATTGCACCCGGACTGACCCTGGTTTCCGGCGAGCAGAGCGAGGCCGGGTTCGAACGCGCGCACACGCGCACACCGCTCGGCCGTTCCAGCACGCCGGCGGACATCGCGCAGGCCGTCGTGTATCTCGCCCGGGCGAGCGCCGTCACCGGAACCACGCTGCTGGTCGACGGCGGCCAGCACCTCGTTCCCAGCGAGCGCGACGTGATGTTCCTGACCGAACCACACCCGGAAAGCCCGACATGAGCGCGCTGCTCGACCCGCGGCTCGCCGAATGCCGCCGCATCTTCCTGCGCAACTATGTCGTCGACGCCAACATCGGCATCCACGAGCACGAGAAGCGCGGAGCACAGCGGCTTGCCCTCAACGTCGACCTCTACGTGGCGCTGTCGATGTCGACGCCGCGCCACGACAAGCTGCACGAGGTCGTCGACTACGACTTCGTCCGCCTCACCATCAAGCACCGCATCGAGCAGGGCCACATCAACCTGCAGGAAACGCTCGTCGATGAACTCGCGCGGGCGATGCTGGCGCATCCCGCGGTTCGCGCCGTGCGGGTGTCGAGCGAAAAGCCGGACGTGTACGACGACGTCGACGCCGTCGGCATCGAAGTGTTCCGCTTCAAGGCGCCATGACGCAGGCGATCGACGGCGCGCGCCGCGCCGCTAAAGCGGCGTACGAGAACAACAAGCTCGAGAAGCGCCTTCTGCGGCTCGCCGGTCAGGCCATCGGCGACTACCGCATGATCGAGGCGGGCGACCGCGTCATGGTGTGCCTCTCCGGAGGCAAGGACAGCTACGGCCTGCTGGAGGTCCTGCTTCTGCTGCGCGAGCGCGCCCCGATCGAGTTCGACATCGTCGCTGTCAACCTCGACCAGAAGCAGCCCGGTTTCCCGTCCCACGTGCTGCCCGACTACCTGCGCGCGAAGGGACTGCCGTTCCGCATCGAGGCCCAGGACACGTACTCGGTCGTCACGCGCGTCATCCCCGCGGGCAAGACGATGTGCTCGCTCTGCTCCCGGCTGCGCCGTGGGATCCTGTACCGCGTGGCCTCCGAGCTCGGTGCAACGAAGATCGCGCTGGGCCACCATCGCGACGACATCCTCGGTACGTTCTTCCTGAACCTGTTCTACGGCGGCACGCTGAAAGCCATGTCTCCGAAGCTCGTCTCCGACGACGGCCGGCACATGGTGATCCGACCGCTCGCCTATGTGAGGGAAGACGACCTCGCACGCTATGCCGAAGCCAGGCGATTTCCCATCATCCCGTGCAACCTGTGCGGCTCGCAGGAAAACCTGAAGCGCAAGGAAGTGAAGCGCATGCTCGGCGATTGGGAGAAGCGGTTCCCCGGGCGCGTTCAGAACACCTTCAATGCGCTCGCACGCGTCGTTCCTTCGCACCTGATGGACGGCACGCTGTTCGACTTTGCCGGCCTGCGTGCCGGCGGCGGCCCCCGGCCGGACGGCGATATCGCCTTCGACGACGACCCGTGCGCGGCGGAGGATGCCGGCACGGCAGACGCCACTGTCGGCGTGATTCGATTCGCGGAAGCCGAGTAGGCCATGTCGCTGCGCGCGTGGTTTCGATGGGGACGCGGCCGTCCGGTCGAAGAGGAGGCGCCGGTACTCGATGCCCTGTTGATGAAGGCAACGCGGGCCGCGACGTACGCCGAGCGCGTGGAATGGGTGCGGGAAGCGCTGCGCTGGATCGGACAGGACATCAGCGACCCGCGCGACGAGGCCGGCATCGCACGCGCCCACGCCCGCGTGCGTTTCCTGCTGCAGCTCGCCGCGCGGGGCACCGCGGCAGGGCAGGCGGTCGGGCGACTGCTGGCCCGGTTGCTCCGTGAAGTGGACCTCGAGCATTTCGCCACGAACGGCGGCATTCCCCGGCGCTCGGGCTTCACGAGGGAGCTCTACGAGCGCGTGCTCGAACTCATCCTGCCGCGGCCGGACTATCGGCACGATCCCACGGCGCTGGCCGCCAGCCTGCTCGGCCATCCACGCACGATCGCGTGGATCGACCTGTTGCCGGGAGAGCAGGCAGGGCAGCTCGCCGAGCTGTTCGTCGACGGCGACTCGCGGGCGACCGTCGAACCCCAGCTCGCGTCCGCCATGCTCACGCTCGCCTCCGAGGCGCAGGCGGTCGGTCTGGCGCAGGAGGTGCGCCGCCGCTTCAGCAATCAGACGGCCATCGCCAGTCCGTTCGGCCGGCTGGTGGGAGCGGTCGATATGTTCGTCGCCGCGCCCGACGCCGGACAGCCGTCCCTGAACCACACGATCGACGATTGCCTGAAGCTGCTTGCAACCCTCGAATCGCACTTCGACGAGGCGGGCGTCTCGGTCGATCTCGTCTACCGCGGCGAGCGCACGCGAGCTCAACTCGAGGAACTGCGGCTCCTGGCGCAATGGCTCGTCGGCGAGGAGCCGCTGCACGTCCTGCGTCAGGTGATGAACACGGTTCGCAGGGAACTCGGACTGCGCGGCATCCGGGCACTGGTTTCCGAGAACATGCGCCTGCTGTCCCGGCGCATCGCCGAGCGCAATGCGGAGACCGGCGAGCACTACATCGCGACCACCCGCGCGCAGTACCGGACGATGCTCGGCATCAGCGTCGGCGGCGGCGCGCTGATGACTCTGGCCGTGTACCTGAAGTTCGGGATCACCGGCGCGCACCTGCCGCTGCTGTGGGAAGGCGTGCTCGCCTCGATGAACTACGCGGGCGTCTTCGTCCTCGTGGCGCTCGCCCACTTCACGGTGGCCACCAAGCAGCCCGCCGTCACCGCGCCCGCCCTGGCGGCGAAGATGCGCGACCTCGAGCGACCCGGGCGCGTCGATGCACTGGTCGGAGAGGCGGCGGCGCTCGTGCGCTCCCAGGCTGCGTCGGTGCTCGGCAATCTGGCCGCAGTGGGGCCGTGTGCCCTGGGTATTGCCGCGCTCTGGTGGTTCGCCACCGGACAGGCGCCGCTGCCAGACGAAAAGGCGCGCTACGTCCTGCACTCGCACTCCGTCCTCGGGCCGTCGTTCCTGTTCGCGACCTACACCGGGGTGCTGCTGTGGCTGTCAGGACTGGTCGCCGGCTGGGCCGACAACGCGTTCACGCTGCGCCGGCTGCATGAGGCAATCGCAACGAACCGGCGCCTGGTACGCCGGCTGGGTGCCGAACGCGCGCGCGCGAGGGCCGACTGGTGGAAGGCGAACGTCGCGGGCCTCGCGGGCAACATTGGCCTGGGCGTCCTGCTGGGGCTGACGCCGGCGCTGTTCCTCTTCGCCGGCGTGCCGCTCGAAGTCCGCCACGTGACGCTATCCACCGGGCAGATCGCGGTGGCGTGCTTCACGCTCGGCACGGGAATTCTGGCGTCCGCGCCCTTCTGGCTGGCGGTCGCCGGACTCGCGCTCATTGGAGCGCTCAACGTCGGCGTCAGTTTCGCGCTCGCGCTGGGGCTGGCAATGCGCGCCGTCGACATCTCCCCGGTCGATCGGGCCCACGTGTACCAGGCGATCCGCCGCCGCCTCTTCAGTCACCCCCTCGACTTCATCTGGCCACCCCGCGATCCCACGGGCAACGCGATGCCCGAAGAGGCACGCTGAACTCCACGATGAACGAAGCCGGGCAGGACCGCGGAGAGGTTCGCAGCCGCTCCCGCCTCGTGCAGGTCCTGTTCAATCTGGCGGGCGCGACCGCTCTGGCCCTGGGCGTCCTGGGCATCTTCCTGCCCTTGCTGCCGACGACTCCCTTCGTCCTGCTCGCGGCGGCGTGCTTCGCGCGGGGCTCGGAGCAATTCCACCAGTGGCTGCTCGCCAACCGCACCTTCGGCCCGATGGTGCAGGAGTGGGAAGGCCACCGCAGCATTCCATACCGCACGAAGATCACCGCCATCGTTCTGATGAGTCTCACGATGGCCGCTTCCATCACGTTCTTCGTGCGTCCGCCGTGGCTGAAGATCGTGCTGGCGCTGTTCGGCGTCGGGCTCGCGATCTGGATGTACCGCATCCCTTCGCGCGACCGCTCGCCCGGCCGGGCGCGCTGACTCTCAGCCGGCTCATCCAACCGGGTGGAATAGGACAAGTACTCGTTGTGAAGTACTGTCCGCGGGCCGATGCTTCGATGTCCTCATACGCAATGAGGGCCTGTTCGTCCTTCTTCTTAACCTACCCGCGGAGAACCCATGGAAGCAAGCACTCAACGCAATCTGTACGAGCGCCTGGGACGGAAAGCCGGGATCGAGCGCATCGTCGAAGACGTGATGGCAGCGCATCTCACCAGCCCGATCGTGCGCACCCGTTTCGAGAATTCGAAGGACATCGATCACGCCAAGCGAATGGCGGCAGAATTCTTCTGCGCCGGATGCGGTGGGCCCGAGCCGTACACGGGGCGCGACATGCTGACCACGCACCGCGGCATGAACATCAGCGAGCAGGAGTACATGGCGGTGATGGACGACATCCTCGGCGCACTGGGCAAGAACGGGATTGACCAGGCGACGCAGAACGAGGTCGTGGCGGTCCTGTACTCGCTGAAGAACCAGATCATCCGCGTCTGAACGCGGCCCCGCGCAACGCCTAGCGGCGGCGGACGGGGAGCGGTTCGGCGACCTCGATGTACGGCTCGCCGAGCGCTGCCTGCAGCAGCTTCAAGTTGCGCCGGTGCGCCTTGAAGTAGACGTCCGCGATGTCGCCGGCGATCGGCACGGCGCCGACGGCGACATCGACCACGAGGTTGCCGACCATCCGCGCCTGCAACCAGCGCGATGCGCCAAGTTCGCGCGCCTGCGCGACCATGTAGAGGCCGATGCCGGCGGAGATGAGGTCGCCGGCCACGGGCACGAGGCCGAGCAGGGCGTCGAGCCCCACCCGCGTGCCGAGCATCGGCACGTGCACCGCCTCGTCCATCAGGCGCGTGAGCACCACGAGGCGCTCGCGTGCAATCTGCTTGCGGTCGGATGCGGTCAGCGGTCGACTGGAAAAAGTTCCGGACGGACCGGAACGGGAAACGCGTGTCCTGGCCATTCCGGATGAGATGGGGCTGGGCGCACTCATCTCAAGCGCACTCGGTACAAGTCCTCAGCCGAGGAACAGTCGATAGGCCGGATTCTCGGTCTCGTTCCAGTGCCGGTATCCGAGTTCGCCGAGGAAGGCCGAGAACGCCTTGCGCTCGCCGCGGGGCACTTGCAGGCCCACCAGCACGCGCGAGTAATCGGCGCCCTGGTTGCGGTAGTGGAACATGGAGATGTTCCACCCGGGTGCCATGCTGGTGAGGAATTTCATCAGGGCACCGGGGCGCTCCGGGAACTCGAAGCGGTAGATCACCTCGCCTTCCGCAAGAGCGCTCTTGCCGCCCACCATGTAGCGAACGTGCTCCGCCGCCAGGTCGTCGTGCGTGAGATCGACCGTGTCGTACCCATGCTGGCGGAAGCCTCGGGCGATCTTCTCGTTGTCCCCGGCGCTCGCGGTGCTGATGCCGACGAAGACCTGGGCCAGCGCCGCGTCGCTGATGCGGTAGTTGAACTCGGTGACGTTGCGGCTGCCCACGAGTTCGCAGAAACGCTTGAAGCTGCCGCGCTCCTCGGGAATGGTCACCGCGAACAGCGCCTCTCTCGCCTCGCCGACTTCGGTCCGTTCCGCGACGAAGCGGAGGCGATCGAAGTTCATGTTCGCGCCGCAGGCAATCGCGACCAGCGTCCTGCCCTTGAGCTTTTCGCGGTGCGCGTAACTCTTCATGCCGGCGATCGAAAGCGCGCCCGCGGGCTCGAGGATCGAGCGGGTGTCCTGGAACACGTCCTTGATGGCGGCGCAGATGGCGTCGGTGTCGACCAGCACGATCTCGTCGACATACCGGCGGCACAGGCGCAGCGTCTCCTCGCCCACGATCTTCACGGCGGTGCCGTCCGAAAAGAGGCCGACGTCGTGCAGCTGAACGCGGCGGCCCGCGGCGATCGAACGCGCCATTGCGTCCGAATCGGTCGTCTGCACGCCGATGACCTTGATGTCCGGCGCAAGCGCCTTGATGTAGGCCGCCACGCCGGAGATCAGGCCGCCACCGCCGATGGCGACGAACACGGCGTGAATGGGCCCGTCGTCGTCCGGATGATGCTGGCGCAGGATCTCCATCGCGATGGTGCCCTGCCCGGCGATGACGTCCGGGTCGTCGAACGGGTGCACGAAGGTCAGCTTGCGACGCTTCTGCAGTTCGAGGGCGTGCGCGTAGGCGTCCGAGTAGGAGTCGCCGAACAGCACCACGTCCGCCGCGCGCGCCCGCACCGCGTCGACCTTCACCTGCGGCGTGGTCACCGGCATCACGATCACCGCGCGGCAGCCGAGCTTCTGGGCGGCCAGCGCGACGCCCTGCGCATGGTTGCCCGCCGACGCCGCAATGACGCCGCGCTTGAGCTGCTCGCGGGGCAGCCGCGCCATCTTGTTGTATGCGCCCCGCAGCTTGAAGCTGCGCACCGGTTGCAGGTCCTCGCGCTTCAGCAGCACGCGATTCCCGAGCCGTTCCGACAGCCGCGGCGCCCGCTCGAGCGGCGACTCGATGGCGACGTCGTACACGCGCGCGGTCAGGATGCGCCGCAAGTACTCCTGGGCCGGCATGGCAACCCCTCCCCTGGTTTGCGGCGAAGGTATCACGGCCGGCCGCGAGGCACGGGCGTACTCGCCGACGTACCATCAGTCCATGCAGACGGATCACACGGCACCCTATGCGGGGCTGACGCCGGACACGGTGCTCAACGCGGTCGACAGCATCGGCCTGTTCACCGACGGCCGGCAGCTCGCGCTGAACAGCTACGAGAACCGGGTCTTCCAGGTCGGCCTGGAGGATGACGGCTTCGTCGTCGTGAAGTTCTACCGGCCGCAACCGGTGGACGGACGAACAGATACTGGAAGAGCATGCGTTCACCGCCGAACTGGCGGACCTCGAGATTCCAGCGGTGCCGGCGATGGCCTTCGACGGACGCACGCTGCACACGTTCGAGGGGTTCCGCTTCACCGTCTTCGCGCGCAGCGGGGGCCGTGCGCCCAATCTCGACGACCCCGCCGTCCGGGAGTGGCTGGGCCGCTTTCTCGGGCGCATTCATGCAGTAGGCGCCACCCGATGCGTTCGCACACCGGCCCGCGCTCGACATCGCTGCATTCGGCGTCGAGCCGCGCCGCTTCCTGCTCGACAACGGCTGGCTGCCGCCGGAACTGGCCGGCGTGTACGAAGGCGTGTCGCAGCAGGCGCTGGACGGCATCGCACGCTGCTATGAGCGCGCGGGCGACATCGCTTCGCTGCGGGTGCACGGCGACTGCCACGAGGGCAACGTGCTGTGGACCGATTCACCCGGAAACACCGGTCCGCACTTCGTCGACTTCGACGACAGCCGCATGGCCCCGGCCGTCCAGGACCTCTGGATGCTGCTCGGTGCGGAACGGGACGAGCAGACCGAACGACTGTCCGACATGCTGGCGGGGTACGAGGACTTCGCGGATTTCGATCGGCGCGAATTGCATCTGGTCGAGGCGCTCCGCACGCTGCGACTGATGCACTACGCGGCCTGGGTCGCGCGCCGCTGGGACGACCCGGCATTCCCCGCCGCCTTCCCGTGGTTCAACACCCAGCGTTACTGGGAAGAACGGATCCTCGAACTTCGAGAGCAGGTCGCCGCAATGCAGGAGGCGCCGCTGGTCGTGTAATCGCGACTGGTGTGCTGGAAATCCGCGAACCTCAGGCACCAAGGCAGTGCGCCGGGGTCTCCGGCCCCGGCGGAACCGGGCGAATCGGCCGGAGTCCCACGTTGACTTCCCGCAAGCGGCACAGGGGCATCACGGCTTCGCTGCACCGCAAAAGATACAATTCATCCTCAAGCGCTGCCGTGGACCCAACACGGTCCTCTCCGCCATGAACGCTCCCACGACGCCGCAAGCGCTGCGCGCCGAATCGGTCCTCGAACCTCCCCCTCGCCTGCGGGAGATTCCGTACAACTACACCTCCTTCGCGGATCGCGAGATCGTGATCCGGCTGCTGGGCGACGACGCCTGGCGGGTGCTCGACGAGTTGCGCAGCGAGCGGCGCACGGGTCGCAGTGCGCGGATGCTGTACGAGGTCCTCGGCGACATCTGGGTCGTTCGCCGCAACCCGTATCTGCAGGACGATCTGCTCGACAACCCGAAGCGCCGCGCCGCCCTGATCGAAGCGCTGCATCACCGCCTGGGCGAGATCGAGAAAAGGCGCCAGCCCGACGACGTCGAGCGCGATTCCAAGGTCGCCCTCCTGCTCGTCGCCGCCCGCAAGGCGGTCGAGGCGTTCGAAGACGAGTTCCGCGCAACGTGGGACCTGCGCAGGAAGGCCCGCCGGGTTCTCGCGCGCCACACGCGCGACGACAACATCCGCTTCGACGGTTTCGCGCGCGTGTCGCACGTGACCGACGCCACCGACTGGCGGGTGGAGTATCCCTTCCTCGTTCTTCAGCCCGATCGCGAAGACGAAATTCCGGGGCTCGTGCGCGCGTGCGTCGAACTCGGCCTCACCATCATTCCCCGCGGGGGCGGCACCGGCTACACCGGCGGCGCGATTCCGCTGACGCCGATGTCGGCGGTGATCAACACCGAGAAGCTCGAAGCGCTGTCGGAAGTCGAGAAGATTCCCTTGCCGGGTTTGCATGGCCTGGTGGCCACGGTGTTTTCCGAAGCGGGCGTGGTGACCAAGCGCGTGTCGGAGGCGGCCGAGCGGGGCGGCTTCGTCTTCGCGGTCGATCCCACCTCCGCCGACTCGTCCTGCGTCGGCGGCAACATCGCGATGAACGCCGGCGGCAAGAAGGCGGTGCTGTGGGGCACGGCGGTCGACAACCTCGCCTGGTGGCGCATGGTCGACCCGGAGGGCAACTGGCTCGAAGTCACGCGCGTCGGCCATAACCTCGGAAAGATCCACGATGTCGAGGAAGCCTTCTTCGAGCTGACCTGGAAGGACGGACGCCAGCCGGCCGACAAGGCGAAGACGATCAAGACCGACCGGCTCGTGCTCAAGGGCCCCGCGTTCCGCAAGGTCGGCCTCGGCAAGGACGTCACCGACAAATTCCTCGGCGGCCTGCCCGGCGTGCAGAAGGAAGGCTGCGACGGCCTCATCACGTCGGCACGCTGGATCGTGCACCGGATGCCGAACTGCATCCGCACGGTGTGCCTCGAGTTCTTTGGCCAGGCCCGCGAGGCGGTGCCGTCGATCGTCGAGATCACGGACTACATGGCCACCGCGCCGGGCGGCGCCATCCTCGCCGGACTGGAGCACCTCGACGAGCGCTACCTGCGGGCGGTGGGGTACGCGACGAAATCGCGCCGCGGCACGCTGCCGAAGATGGTCCTGATCGGCGACATCGCGGGCGACGACGACACCACGGTCGCCCGCGCGGCTTCCGAAGTGGTGCGCATGGCGAACGCGCGCACGGGCGAAGGCTTCATCGCCGTCAGCGCCGAGGCGCGCAAGAAGTTCTGGCTCGACCGCAGCAAGACCGCCGCGATCTCGAGGCACACGAACGCATTCAAGCTCAACGAGGACGTCGTCATCCCGCTGCCGCGCATGGGCGAGTACACCGACGCGATCGAGCGCATCAACATCGAGCTGTCGATCGAGAACAAGCTCGAACTGCTGGCCGAGCTGGATCGCTACCTCGCCGCGCCGTTGCCGCTGGGCAAGACCGACGACCTCGACCTGGACCGTTTGTCGCGCGACGAGATCGTCGGCGACCGGGCGGAACAGGCACGCGAGCTTCTCGCCTATACCCACGCGCGCTGGTCCTACCTGCTGACGCACCTCGACACGCCGCTGGCCGAGGCGCTGCCGGAACTGTCACGTCTGGGCCTGACGCACCTCACGAGCGAGTTCGATCGCCGTGGCCAGGCGTCGGCGCTGCGCGTGTTCGACCTCCTGCAGGACCACACCATCCGCGTTTCGTGGAAGACCGAGGTGCGGGCGCCGCTGGAGCGGATCTTCTCGGGTGCGGCGTTCGCTCCCGTGCTTGCCGAATGCGAGACGATCCACCAGCGCGTGCTGCGCGGCCGGGTGTTCGTCGCGCTCCACATGCACGCCGGCGACGGCAACGTCCACACGAACATACCCGTCAACTCGGACAACTACGCGATGCTGCAGCGGGCCTACGCCGCCGTGGCGCGCATCATGCAGGTGGCCCGGGATCTCGACGGAGTGATCTCCGGCGAGCACGGCATCGGCATCACCAAGCTCGAGTTCCTGACGGACGAGGAGACCGCGGCGTTCCGCCAGTACAAGCGCACGGTCGACCCCGAGGGCCGGTTCAACAAGGGCAAGCTGCTGCCGGGCGCCGACCTGCGCAACGCCTACACGCCGAGCTTCGGGCTGATGGGGCACGAGTCGCTGATCATGCAGCAGAGCGACATCAAGGGCATCTCGGACGCCATCAAGGACTGCCTGCGCTGCGGCAAGTGCAAGCCCGTGTGCTCGACCCACGTGCCCGGGGCCAACCTGCTCTATTCGCCGCGCAACAAGATCCTCGCGACCTCGCTGCTGATCGAAGCCTTCCTCTACGAGGAGCAGACGCGCCGCGGCGTGTCGATCAAGCACTGGGACGAGTTCTCGGACGTCGCCGACCACTGCACCGTCTGCCACAAGTGCCTGGCCCCCTGCCCCGTGGACATCGACTTCGGCGACGTGTCCATGGCGATGCGCAATCTGCTCCGGCGAATGGGCAAGAAGAAGTTCAATCCCGGCAGCGCGGCCTCGATGTTCTTCCTGAACGTCAAGGACCCGCAGACGATCAAGGTCGCGCGCACGCTGATGCTGCAGTGGGGCTACAAGGCCCAGCGCCTGGGCAACCGCTTCTTCAAGCTCGCCGCGAAGGTGCAGACGAGTCGCCCGCCGGCAACGACCGGAGGCCGTCCGAAGGTCACCGAGCAGGTGATCCACTTCGTCAACAAGAAGATGCCGGGCAACCTGCCGAAGAAGACGTCGCGCGCGCTGCTCGACATCGAGGACGCGCGTTACGTGCCCATCATCCGCGACCCGAAGCGCACGACAAGCGAGTCCGAAGCCGTCTTCTACTTCCCGGGCTGCGGCTCGGAGCGGCTGTTCTCGCAGGTGGGGCTGGCCACGCAGGCGATGCTGTGGGAAGCCGGCGTGCAGACGGTGCTGCCGCCCGGGTATCTTTGCTGCGGCTATCCGCAGCGCGGTTCGGGCCAGTTCGACAAGGCCGAGAAGATCATCACCGACAACCGCGTGCTGTTCCATCGCGTGGCCAACACCCTGAACTACCTCGACATCAAGACCGTGGTGGTCAGCTGCGGCACCTGCTATGACCAGTTGCAGGGCTACGACTTCGAGAAGATCTTCCCCGGCTCGCGCATCATCGACATCCACGAGTACCTGCTCGAGAAGGGCGTGAAGCTCGAAGGCGTCCAGGGCACGCGCTACATGTACCACGACCCCTGCCACACCCCGATGAAGCTGCAGGATCCGCTGAAGACGGTCAACGCCCTCGTGACGACGGCCGACCAGGTGAAGATCGAGAAGAACGACCGCTGCTGCGGCGAGAGCGGGACGTTCGCGATCTCACGGCCCGACGTCGCCACGCAGGTGCGCTTCCGGAAGGAACGCGAGGTCGAGCAGGGCGCCGCGAAGCTGCGCGCCGACGGTTTCGACGGCGACATCAAGGTGCTGACGTCCTGCCCGTCGTGCCTGCAGGGCCTGATGCGCTACAACGACGACGCCGACATCGACGCCGATTACATCGTCATCGAGATGGCGCGGCACCTGCTGGGCCGCGACTGGTTCGAGCAATACGTCGCCAAGGCGAACGCGGGAGGCATCGAGCGGGTGCTGGTATAGCCGGACCCCGCACGGTCGTCCCGCGTCCGTTCAGGTCTGTGACTTCCCTGAAGTCGCATCGATGCGGTCGACCTCGCCTCTCGGAGCGGCTCGCGCGTCATCGCGACCGCAGCGAGGGATGCGGCTCCCGGTGGTCGTTTCGCAGCGTTCGGGCGTCTGCTTGTCCATTGTGGATGGCGAGTCGGCGGCCAGCGGCGGCACGGAGGCGCATCCGGCGAGGGATAGACACACGAACAACCTCGATAGCAACGAAACCACGCAAGTCTCCTGATTGACGGACCCGTGAGTTTACGGGGCGCCGCCGGCGCCCCGACCGTATCATCGCGCGCCATGAAAGCTCGACTCACGCTTCGGGCCATGCGCGTGCCGGACGACTGCGCCGGCGTGGCGGGTGTGTGTACGGCGTGCTTCCCCGATTGGCCGATCTCCCCCGAGGAACTGGCCGATCAAGAAGCGCGGCGGCCTCCTGAGCGCCTGCACAAGCCCCTGGTCGCGCTCGAGGGCCACACGGTGGTCGGCTACGGCTTTGTCCAGGAACCCGATGTCGCTGCCCGAGCAGGGCGCCTGCGCATTCGCGTCCTCGTGCCACCCGAATACCGGGGCAAGGGCGTCGGCAAAGCGCTCTACGAGGCGCTCTGCGCGCTGGCGACCGACGCCGGCGCGACGGAGCTCGTGACCGAGGCACTGGAGGCCGACGAAGGCGCTGCGCGCTTCCTGGCTCGGAGGCGGTTCATCGCGTACCACCGCCGCATCGAAAACCGGTTGCGTCTGGCCGACGTCGATCCGACGGTCATCGGGCGTGCGATCGACACGCACGTCGACGCTTTCTTCCCGAGCGGAGCGCGTGTCGCGACCTTTCGCCAGCTGGGACTCGTACAGGCCGACGCGTCACGTCGGCTGTACGACCTGGACGCGGTCCTCTGGGCCGACGTGCCGTTCGGATTGAGCGGTTCGTTTCCGACGTACGAGCAGTACGTTGCGGCCGAAATCGACCACCCGGATTTCATGCCCGCAGGAACGTTCATCGCCCTCGACGCCGATCGATGGATCGGCGTTTCCGCCCTGGTCCGCCGTCCCGGCTTCCTGCTCAATTCGATGACCGGCGTCGTGCGCGAATGGCGTAGTCGCGGCCTGGCCCGCTGGCTCAAGCTCTACACGTTGCGCCACGCCCTGGAATGCGGGGCCACCGAGATTCGGACGTTCAACGACGCGATCAACCCGGCGATCCTCGCGCTCAACGATTCACTCGGGTTTCGCGTGGCCGCCGTTCAGGTGCGGTATCGAAAGGAGCTGCGATGAAGGTTGCGGGCTGCGAACTGTGCGGGCAGGCGGGCGGTTCCATCGTCCTCGCCAGTGAATGGCTTCGGGTGGTGCTCGTCGACGATGCGGACTTCCCCGGCTTCGCCCGGGTGATCTGGAACGATCACGTTCGCGAGATGACGGACCTCGATGCGCAGGC
Organism: uncultured beta proteobacterium; assembly: GCA_963726405.1. Taxonomy (GTDB): domain Bacteria; phylum Pseudomonadota; class Gammaproteobacteria; order Burkholderiales; family Burkholderiaceae_F; genus JAOUJD01. Next base: position 491,342 of record CAVSCF010000005.1, read on the forward strand.
GCGAAACCGGCTGATCGAAACGGTGCTGGCGGTCGAGCGCGCCCAGCGCGAGGTGCTGAAACCGGCCAAGGTCAACCTCGCGAGTCTCGGCAACGTCACACCTCACCTTCACTGGCACGTCATTCCGCGTTTCGTGGACGACAGCCACTTCCCGCAACCGGTCTGGGGACCGCGCCAGCGCGAGGCGCACGAGAGCACGACGGCGCAGCGGCGCAGCCGGCTCGATCCGCTGCGCCGTCGCATCGCCGAGGAAATCTCGCGGATCGCGCGCAGCTGAATCAGCTTGCCGGGCAGGCGCGCACGGTCTGCGCCGGAAAGTCCCCGCGCAGCGCGACCAGTTGCTGTGCGGCTGCCGCGTCGACGTCGCGCAACTGGAAGCGCGTCAAAGTCACGGTGGAAGGACGGTCGGCGATGCGCGCGCCCTTGATGCCGGCCTTATCGAGCGCGGCAAGATGGGCCTTCGCCGCGTTCGGATCCCGGAACGAGCCCAGGCTGATGGCGAATCTCATCGCGGAGCTCTCGTTCATCACCAGCATGTCCTTGATGCCGAGCTTCCGCAGTTCCTCCGCGCGACGCTCCGCCTCGCCGAGGGTCTTGAACGGCGGCAGGTAGACCATGTACCAACCCGGCGCCTCGACCAGGCCGGCGTTCACCTTGATCGTCGTCGACAGCGCGGCAAGCGCCTTCTCGGCGCGGGCCGCTTCGGCGGCGCTGAAGTCGCCAAACTCCAGGCAAGCTTGCGCCAGGCCGAGATCGACGGCCCCGCTGCTCTGCTTGGCCCGTTCACGCAGCGCCTGTACGTCCTTTTCAGTGAGCACACGGATGCGCTCGGGCTCGACCTGTCTCGCGACCCGCTCGGGCTCCCGGCCGCCGTCACCGTAGTGGCCGAAGACGCCGTGCTGCCAGGCGAACAGCACCACGTTGACCAGAACCAGCAGCAGGAAGGCGAGTTTCATCGAGCCGATGCGCGCAGCGCGAGGCCGCGCAGCACGAGATTATGGTCGATGACCGGCGACAATTCGGGGGGCAGGCGGGCAGCGAGCAGTTCGGCGTGGCCTCCGGCCAGCACCAGCCGCGGCGGCGCATCCAGCGATGCCGCGAAGCGCTTCCACACGCGTTCGACCAGGCCGGCCTGCGCATCGAAGACGCCGGTGACGATCGCCTTGTCGGTCGTGTCGGGAAAGTCCGCGGGCGGGCCCTCCGCGAGCGGCAGCCCGGCCGTGCCGCGGGCAAGGCTTTCGAACATCAGGCGCACGCCCGGTGCGATGCACCCGCCGACGAAGCGCGATTCGCCGGCGCTCGCGCGAATGCAATCCACCGTGGTCGCCGTGCCGGCGTTCACGACGACGAGCGACGCCCCCGGCCTGCGTTCGCAGGCGCCGATCATCGCGTGCCAGCGATCGACGCCCAGCTGGTGCGGATCGCGATAGCCGTTGGTCAGGACGACGGCGCCCGAGAAGGCCGCTTGCGAGCGCATCCATTCCACCGGGGGCATCCCCAGCGCCTGCGCAGCCCCTTCGATCGCGCGCCCGATGTCGGAATCCGCCACCGAGCAGCCCACCGCGCGGCGGACCGGATCGAGGCCCGCCCACGCCGCTGTCAGTCCGGCCGCGACGTCGGCTCCGCCCCGATGCAGGACGCGGCCGTTCGCCGTGAAGTTGCCGTCGCTCGCGAGCACGGCCCACTTGACGGCGGAGTTGCCGACATCGATGAGCAACGTCACGGTGCCGCGTCACGAAAGGAGACGTCGCCGACGCTGACGACGCGCGGCGCGCCGCTGCCCACGTCGACCAGCAGCCGGCCGTAGCCGTCGACATCCGCCAGTCGCCCGCTGAGCGTGACGCGTCCGTTGTCCAGAATGTCGATCTCCCGGCCCCGCCCTTCCATCAGCGCGTTGAAGCGCGGCCGGAACGCCGCGAACCCTTCCCGGCTGAATACGTCGAGCGTCCGCAGGACGGCCGCGGCAAGGCGTCCGATCCACGCTTCCCGCTCGGAGGCCACCACCTGGGGCGGCAGGATTTCGTCGAGGCCGATGGCGGGCTGGTCGATCGCCTGCCTCGCGCTCGGCTCCAGGTGCAGGTTGATGCCGATGCCCATGATCAGCGTGTACCGCGCCCGGTCGTCGACGGCGAGCTCACTCAGGATGCCGCCCAGCTTGAGCCCAGCGATACGCAGGTCGTTCGGCCATTTCAGCTGCACGTCGACACCGCGGTCCTTCAGGCATTCGGCGAGGGCAACACCGCAGGCCAGCGTGATCGACGGAAGGGATGCGGGCAATTCGGTGAGCGGCATGCCGACCGAGAACAGCAGCGCATGCCGCGGCAGCGCGAGCCAGGGACGTCCCTGCCGCCCACGGCCCTCGTACTGGAAATCCGCGGCACGCAGGACGGGCTGTGCCAATCGGGCCTCGCGCGCACGCGCCATGAGGTCCCCGTTGGTCGAGGCCGTTTCGTCGACCGTCTCGACGACGCACTCCGCCTCGAACCCGGCGTCCGCCAGCCAGTTTTCGATGGCGCGCGACGACAGGGCCGGCGGATCGAAGACGGCGTCGGAAGACGCGATGGCGGCGGCGTTCATGGATTCAGGGTGTGCCGAAGGAATTTAGCATCCGGAATCGCTCGACCCACGCGCTTGTAACGCGAGGACGTGCGCCCGACAATCGGGCATGGTTTCGACCCCGCTCAGCGCCAAATCGTGGCACGCGCGCAGTTCTCCGCTGGCCCGCGCCGCGTTCGTGGTGTACGCGCTGCTCATCGTGTACTCGGGCCTCGCGCCGTGGAGCGGCTGGCGCGACCTCGGCGTCGGGCCACTTGCCTACCTTACCGCCCCGGTGCCGCGGCACCTGACAACGTTCGACGTGCTCGTGAACGTGCTCGGCTACATGCCGCTGGGCGCGCTGTTCGTCCTTTCGGTGCATCCGCGATTGCGTGCGGGCGTCGCAGCGTTGCTCGCGCTCGTCGCCGGAGCATTGCTGTCGGGAACGATCGAAGCCCTCCAGACCTACCTTCCGACCCGCGTGTCTTCGAACATCGACCTGCTCACCAACAGTTTCGGAGCCCTTGCCGGCGGACTGCTCGCCGCCCCCTTCGCGTCGAGCCTGATCGACCGCGGACGGCTGGCCGACCTTCGGCTGCGGTGGTTCGAGCGACATGCTTCTGTCCTGCTGCTGGTCGTCTGCCTGTGGCCGCTCGCCCAGCTCCATCCGGCGCCGATGCTGTTCGGCACGGGCGACCTGCGCGAGACCTTCGAAGCGACGGCGGCGGCGTTCGGCGGCGACTGGCCGACACTCGATCCCGCGCGACTGGGGCCGGCCGAGTTCGTGCTCGCCGAGGCCTTCGTGGTTGCCGCCGCCCTGCTGGCGGTTGGCCTCGCCTTCTCCTCGGCCATGCGGCCCGCCGCGCCGCGCGGGACGCTGCTCATCGCGCTGGTGCTGACGGCCCTGGTGTTGAAGGCGCTGGCGCATGGGCTTCTCTTCGGGCCAGATCGTGCGCTGGCGTGGCTCACCCCGGGCGCGTACGGCGGGCTTGCCATCGGTTCCCTCACGATGCTCGCGGCCAGCGCCGGCCCTCCACGGTGGCGACCGCGATTCGCGCTGGTCGCCCTCGGTGCGGCGCTGGCGGGGGCGAACTTCGTTCCCTACAACCCGTACTACCTCGCGAACATGCAGGACTGGCGGCAGGGCGCCCTGCTGAATTTCAATGCGTTGACCGACTGGCTCTCGGCCCTCTGGCCCTACGCGCTCGGCCTCGCCCTGCTGCAGCATGTGGCGAGGGCACGCTCCTTGCGCTGAGTCCGGTTCGCGCTCCCTATAATTTGGCGTTTCCCCGCTCGGGTCCGCCGCCTCCCCAATGAGCTACTACCAGCGCCACGTGTTCTTCTGCCTCAACGTACGGGAGGATGCTTCGGCGTGCTGCGGCTGCCACAACGCCGCGGAGATGCAGCAGTACGCCAAGTCGCGCATCAAGCAGTTGGGCCTGAACGGCGAGGGCCGCATCCGGGTCAACAAATCGGGCTGCCTCGACCGCTGCGAACAGGGGCCTTGCGTCGTCGTCTATCCCGAAGGCGTCTGGTACACCTACGTCGACAAGCAGGACATCGACGAGATCATCGATTCGCACCTCGTGAAGGGCGAAGTCGTCGAGCGACTGCGCATCTAGATGCTGTCCTCGGCCGAAAAGCTGATGATCGACGGCGCGGCGGGCCGAATCGAGTTCGCGCTCGACTGGCCGGAGCACGGCGCCCCGCGCGGCATCGCGTACGTGGGGCATCCGCATCCCCTGTACGGCGGCACGCTGGACAACAAGGTTGCCTCCACGATGGCGCGCACGTTCGCGGCACTCGGCTGGCTCGCGGTACGGCCGAACTTCCGCGGCGTCGGGCGCAGCGAGGGCGCGCACGACGAAGGCCAGGGCGAAACCGAGGACTTCATCCATCTGATCGATGCGTTGCCCTCTGTGCCGGCCCTCGCCGGGCGCCTGCCAGGGGGACTGCCTCTCGCGCTCGCCGGGTTCTCGTTCGGCAGCTTCGTGGCTGCGCGGGCGGCGCGCACGCTCGCCGCCCGCCATCATCCGGCGCGCCATCTCGTGCTGGTCGGTTGCGCGGCAGGCAAGTGGCCAATGCCCGACGTCCGTTGTGACACCCTCGTGATCCACGGCGAAAACGACGAGACCATCCCTCTGGCCGATGTCTTCGCCTGGGCGCGCCCGCAAAACCTGCCCGTTGTGGTCGTGCCGGGCGCCGATCACTTCTTCCATCGCCGCCTTCCGCTGCTTAAAACGTTGATAAGCGCGCACATTCTGGGGATGTCCGCGTTTGACGCTGCCCACGAAACTCCTTAAAAAGAACGACCGACTTCGCACTGACGGTCGGACTCCTCAGGGGCACGCTGCACGCGAGTGATGGACAGAACGTTGATCTACGCGAAGACGCCGAAGGGCATCGCCGAGGTGGCTGCGCGGACGGCACAGCTGGCGATGACGACTCGTCGCGTGCTGATCATGATGGACGGCAAGCGGACGGTCGACGAACTGTCGGTGCTCGTTCGTCCCGGTGAAATCGACGCCATCGTCGACCAGCTCGAGATTGCCGGGCTCGTGCAGAAGGCGTCGGGAGCGACCGCTGTCGAGCCCGCGCCGGCACCCGCAGACGACCGCGCCGACGGGCAACACCCGCCGACGACGATCAACACACCGGTCATGGACGACCGCGATCTGACGCCGATCACGCTCGAGGAGGCGAAGCGGCGCGCCGTGCGCGAGTTGAACGATCGGCTCGGCCCGGAGGCCGAGGTCGTGGCGATCCGCATCGAATCCTGCCGCACGATCGAGGAATTCCGCGAGCGCGTGCGCGACGCCGAGCGCTTCGTCGCGGCCGCCCTCGGTGCGGCCGCCGCGCAGGACTACCTCCGCGCATTGCGCCGCAAGCCCTGAGGCGCGCACGCGGGCCGCGCCGGCCCGGCGTCGCTGCGCTTCGAGCGCGACCTCACGGCGGCGAAGCACGAAGCGCGACGGACGCCGGGCGATAAAATCGGGCGGCTGTCCCTCTGACGTCCCGTCCGTGCCCAACGCCCTCGTCGTCCTGCGTTCCCTGTTCGCGCTGCTCTGCCTGCTCGTCGCTTCGGCCGCCTCCGCGCAGTCAGGGCCCGCGCTGGCGGCCCGCGCGTGGACCCTCGTCGATGCGATGAGCGGCGTCACACTGACCTCGTCGGCGGCGACGCAGCGCCTCGAACCCGCATCGCTGACGAAACTGATGACGGCCTATGTCGTGTTCACCGCGCTCGGGGAGAAGCGCACGCGGCTCGACGCCGGCGTCGCCGTCAGCGCGGCGGCGGTGGCGGCGCCGGGCCGCGCAGGATCGCGGATGTACGTCGAGACCGGCCGGCCCGTCTCCGTGGATGAACTTCTGCGTGGGTTGCTCGTCGTCTCGGCGAACGACGCGGCGGTCGCGCTGGCGGAGCACACGTCCGGGACAACCGCGGCCTTCGTCGAACGGATGAACGCCGAGGCGCGGCGCCTCGGCATGACCGATACCCGCTTCGCGAACCCGACCGGCCTTTCCGACACGCAGCAATACTCCACCGCGGCGGACCTTGCGCGGCTCGCGCAGCGCCTCTTCACCGATTTCCCGCAGTACGCGCCGCTGTACGCGCAGCGCGAGTTCACCTACAACCGGATCACACAATCGAATCGCAACCGCCTGCTCTGGAGCGAGAGTCACGTCGACGGCATGAAGACCGGGCAGACGGAGGGAGCGGGCTGGTCGATCGTCGCGACGTCATCGCGACCGCAGGGGTCGGGCGAGCGGGCGTTCAATCGACGCCTGATCGCTGTCGTGCTCGGTGCGGCCAGCGATTCCGCGCGCGCCCAGGAAGCGCTGCGCCTGCTGAATTACGGGTTTGCCGCCTTTGATACCGTGCGTCTATACAGGCAGGGCCAGGTGCTGGTGCGCCCGGAGGTCTGGAAGGGCGACCGGAGCGAGATCCCGATCGGCCTCGAACGGGATGTGTACGTGACAGTGCCCGCCGATGCGCTGCGTGCGCTCGGCAAGGCCGGACTGCAGTCGTCGCTGGAGCGCCCCGATCCGTTGCTCGCACCCTTGACCAAAGGCGAGACGGTGGGCCGCCTGAAGATCACCGCGGGTGTCGAACCGGTCGCCGACGTCCCGGTCGTGGCGCTCGAGAGCGTCGGCGAAGCGGGGCTCGTCGGCCGCGCGTACGATGCATTGCGACTGTGGTGGAGGAGACGGAACTGATGGATTGGCAAGAGGGAACGTGCTACCTGAACGGGCAGTGGGTGCCGCTGGCGAACGCCCAGGTGTCGGTGCTCGATCGCGGGTTCATCTTCGGAGACGGCGTGTACGAAGTGATCCCGGTCGACACCGTCGACGGCATACGTGCGCCCTTTCACGCCAAGCCGCACTACGCGCGCCTGCAGCGCAGCCTCGATGCCGTTCGGATCGCCAATCCGTTCACGCTGGAGCAGTGGCTCGACCTGACCGCCGAACTCGTCGACCGCCATCCCTGGCCGCGACAGCTGATTTACGTTCAGGTCACCCGGGGCGTCGCCAAGCGGGACCATCCGTTTCCCGCGGGCGTGACGCCCACGGTGTTCATGAACAGCACGCCGTGGCCGGAGATCCCGGCGGCGCAGATCGAGAATGGCGTGTCGGCGGTGACCCACGCCGATGAGCGCTGGCTGCATTGCGACATCAAGAGCATCTCGCTGCTCGGAAACGTCCTGATGAAGCAGTACGCGATGGACAACGGCGCCTCGGAAACGGTGATGCTGCGCGACGGCTTCCTCACCGAGGGGTCGAGCACGAACACGATGATCGTGAAGAACGGCGTGGTGATCGCGCCGCGCAAGAGCGTGCAGATCCTGCCCGGCATCACGTACGACGCCGTGTTCGACATCGCCCAGGCCCACGGGCTGGTCGCCGAGCGGCGTCCGGTCCCGGAAGCCGAACTGCGCGGCGCCGACGAGGTCTGGCTGAGTTCCTCGGGCCGTGAAGTCCTCGCGATCACCACGCTCGACGGCCGTCCGGTCGGCAACGGTCGTCCGGGCCCCGTGTACCGGCAGGTGCAGGCGTGGATGCAGCAGGCGAAGCGCGACGAAGCCCGCGCCTGGAAGGCCGCGCGCGCCGGGCGCCAACTGCCGGCATGACGGACCAGCCCGCCCCTCCCGCCGGGCTGACGTTTCCGACGGAGTTCCCCATCAAGATCATGGGGCGACGCGTGGACGGCTTCGCGCAGGCGATCGTCGAGGTCGTGGCGGCCCACGCGCCGGATTTCGACGCGTCGACGCTCGAAATGCGCACGTCGAAGGACGGCAACTACCTTTCGGTCACCGCGACGATCAACGCGACCTCGCGCCAGCAGCTCGACGATCTTTATCGGGCGCTCACGAGCCATCCGCTCGTCAAGATCGTCCTCTGACCCGATGATCGTCCGCATGCTCGGCCGCGCCGATTACCTGCCGACGTGGGACGCGATGCGAACGTTCACGGCGCAGCGCGCGGCAGACACCGAGGACGAACTGTGGCTCGTCGAACATCCCCCGGTCTTCACGCTCGGCCAGGCCGGACGCCGCGAGCACCTGCTGGCGGAAACGGACATCCCCGTGATCACCACCGATCGGGGCGGACAGATCACGTATCACGGGCCCGGCCAGGTGGTCGCGTATCCGCTGCTCGACCTGCGCCGTCTCGGCATCTTCGTGAAGGAACTCGTGTTCCGCATCGAACAGGCCGCGATCCAGACGCTCGAGGCCTTCAGTATCGACGCGCGGCGGGTCAGGGGTGCGCCCGGCGTCTACGTCCCGTTCGCGGCGAGCCGGGCGGGAGATGAATTCGCAGGCCTGGCGAAAATTGCCGCTCTTGGGATCAAGGTCACCAACGGGCGCAGTTACCATGGCCTCGCCATGAACGTGAGCATGGACCTCACGCCGTTCTCGCTCATCAACCCTTGCGGCTACGCAAACCTGCCGGCGGTCGACATGGCGACACTTGACATCCATGTCGGCTGGCAGGACGCTGCCAGCCGCCTCGCCGAACGGCTGCAGAAACACCTGTCGTGAACAGCACCCTCAATTCGCAAGTCGTCGTTGAACCGGGCTCCTGGAACGCCTGGCTGGTGGCGTTGCGCCCCAAGACCCTTTGGATCGCGGTAGTGCCGGTGTTCGTCGGCACGTCGCTCGCGGTGGCGGAAACCGGGCGGGTCAACCCGCTGATCGCGCTCCTTGCGCTGGCAGCGTCGATCCTCCTGCAGATCCTGACCAACCTTCAGAACGACGTCGGCTACACGAAACGCGGAGCGGAAACCGCCAGCCGCATCGGCCTTCCGAGAGCGACCGCGCGCGGCTGGCTGACCATCGCGGCGGTCCACCGGGCGCTGGTTCTGGTGGTGATCGCCACCGTGCTGGTGGGCCTGCCCATCGTGCTGCACAGCGGCTGGCCAGTGCTTCTGATGGGTCTGACGTCGATCATCGCCGCATGGGCCTACATGGGTGGACCCCGTCCGATCGCCTATACGCCGTTCGGTGAACTGACCGTATTCGTCTTCTTCGGGCTCATCGCCGCGGTGGGCAGCTACTACATCCAGACCGGCTCGCTGGGCCCGAGCGCCTGGCTTACCGGTTGCGCGATCGGACTGATCGCTGCCGCGGCGCTCGCGGTGAACAACATCCGCGACTGCACGCACGATGCCGAGGTGGGCCGCCGCACACTGGTGGTCGTGCTGGGCAAACCCGCCGCCGAGCGGGCGTACCAGGTTGCGTTGCTGCTGCCGTATGCCCTGACGGCCGCCCTTGCCCTCACCGACCCGCGACTCATCGGCCTCCTGGCCGTCATGCTGACGCTGCCCGCGGCGCTGGGCCTCGTCCGCGACCTGCCGCGCACCCCGCCCGGCCTGCCCTATAACGCGATGCTGTTCCGCACGTTCAAGCTCGAACTCCTGTTCGGCGCCTGCTTCACCATCGGGGCGCTGGTTCCCGGCCTGCTGCCGGGCGTCCGCTAAAATCCGGCTGTCCTCCCAGCGCGGCGCGCGGACTTCGTCCCGTCGCGAACCCCTCCCATGAGCAGCACGCCCCTCACACCGCCGGCGCCCGACGCCCCATCGCCCAAGCTGAAGGGCGAGGCAAAGACCGGCAAGGTCTTCAAGAGATTCGACATCAAGCCGGTGCCGGCGGGACAGGCACTGAAGAAACCCGAATGGATACGGGTGAAGGCAGGCTCCCCGGCGACCCGCTTCTACGAGATCAAGTCGATCCTGCGCGAGCACAAGCTGCACACCGTGTGCGAGGAGGCGACGTGCCCGAACATCGGCGAGTGCTTCGGCAACGGCACCGCGACGTTCATGATCATGGGCGACAAGTGCACGCGGCGCTGTCCTTTCTGCGACGTCGGGCACGGACGGCCCGACCCGCTCGATCGTGACGAACCTGCCAACCTGGCGAAGACCATCGCCGCGCTGAAGCTCAACTACGTCGTGATCACGTCGGTCGATCGCGACGATTTGAAGGACGGGGGCGCGCAGCACTTCGTCGACTGCATTCGCGCGACGCGGGCAGCGTCACCGTCGACCCGGATCGAGGTCCTGGTGCCCGACTTTCGTGGCCGGCTGGACCGGGCGCTCGAGATCCTCGTCGCCGCGCCACCCGACGTGATGAACCACAATCTGGAGACGGTGCCGCGCCTGTACCGGGAATCGCGTCCCGGCTCCGACTACCAGCACTCGCTCAACCTGCTGAAGGAATTCAAGCAACGGGTCCCCGGCGTGCCGACGAAGAGCGGCCTGATGGTCGGACTCGGCGAGACGGACGACGAGATCCTGCAGGTCATGCGCGACCTCCGTGCGCACGGCGTCGACATGCTGACGATCGGGCAGTATCTGGCGCCAACCAGCCACCACCTGCCGGTGCGCCGCTATGTGCACCCGGATGTCTTCCGGATGTTCGAGGCGGAGGCGAGCGGGATGGGCTTCTCGCACGCGGCGTGCGGCGCCATGGTGCGATCCAGCTACCACGCGGACCAGCAGGCGCATTCCGCGGGCGTGGCGTGACGCCGTGACTCCCGTTCCCGTGGCGGCGTCGGGTGCCATCACCGTGGCGCTGATCGTCGTGCTCGGAGTCTTCGTCTTTCCAGCGCTACTCGGCCGACCGATGGGCCGCTGGATCGTTGCCGTTGTGACGGCGGCGCTTGTCGTTCTGTTCTTCGCGTTCGATCAAGGCAGCGGCCTGTCGACCAATCCAGCGGTGTCGGCCATCGTGATCGGGTTGGCGCCGCTTCTCGCCGGCGTCATCGTGTACCGACTGCAGCGCGGCAAGCGATCCTGAGCCTGCCGCGGGCGGACGGGCACGGGTCCAGGGCTCAGCCCGCCTCGACGGCCACAAGTTGCGGGGGCAACGGTGCGTCCAGCGCCGCGCATACCATCCGCAGGGTGCTCGCGGCTCGCCAGTTCGTCGTGTCATCGGTGAACGCGGTCGCCGTCACCGCCTTGATGAGCCGGGGTTTTTCCAGCGGCGCGAGCTGGTTCAACTGATCGAGTGCGTCGGAGACGTCGTCCAGCCGGATCTCGCTGCCCGGTCTGAACACCGCATCGACGCCGGGCAGCAGCAACGCGCCTGCATTGAAGGCGTGTTCGGCGCGCTCGGGCATCCGCACCGCGGCGGTCAGCGAAAGCACGAGACCCGCCTGCCGCGACACTTCCGCGATCTTCCGGAACTTCACGGGAACCGCGTGCCCGGCCGCCGGTCCGAGCCGGCGCTTCAGGATGGTGTAGAGGAGAAACTCGCGCACCGACAGTCGTCCGTCGGCGACGACGAGCATGTGCGCAACCCGCAGCAGTCGCTGGCGCGCTTCAGCGGGCAGGCGCCGCAAGGCCGGCATGGCGACGTCGACGAGCGGTTGCCGTGCGCCCGGCGGCAACTGCTGGATGCGGCCGCGGTAATCGTCGACGATCGGCAGCGCCTCGGTCCCGTACGCCTCGGCGACGACCCTGCTCTGCTGCGCGCGGAGCTCGTCATCGAGCTCGATCAGCAGCGCGAGCGCCAGCAGCTGTGATCGCGTGCCGTCGGCCGCCGCGGAGCGCAGCGCGGAAAGCGTCGCCCGCTCGCTGTCGCCGAGCGCGAAGTCGCGCGAGCGCGGCGGATTGACCGTGCCGACCGCGTTCGTGATCCCGGCAGCGGTCGAGGCGGAGGCCGCCACGAGCCCGGCCACCGGCGAAAAGTCGTTCGCGAACGCGCGCGGCGCCGCAGGCTCCGCGGACGGCGCACCGCCGGCGGGCACGAACTGGATCGGCGAGCGCGGCGTGGAATCGGCTGGACTGAGGCCGCCAAGCGACAGCGCGACGCGGTCCTCGGGCGCCGGCAGCAGTTCCGCCGAACGGCCGTAGATGCGGCGCACCCGCTCGGTGATGGCCGGATGGGTCGCGAACAGGCCGGCCGCGAAGGCGGGCCGTGCTGCGCCGAGGAACAGGTGTGACAGCGCCTCGGCCTGCGGGTTCTCGATGCGCGTGCCGAGGGTGCCGCCGGCGCTCAGTCCGCCGATCTTGCGCAGTGCTCCGCCGATGCCATCCGGATTGCGAGTGAATTGAACGGCGCTGGCATCCGCGAGGTACTCGCGCTGCCGCGACACGGCGGCCTTGATCAGGCGACCGAAGAACACGCCAATGTAGCCCAGCACCCACAGCGTGACGCCCGCGAAGAACAGCATCGCCAGCACGCCACCGCTGCCCCGTCCGCTGCCGCCCCGGCTGCGCCCGGCGACTTCAAGGAGGAAGCGCCCGGCCATGGCCACCATGGTCAGGCCGAAGAGGACACCGATCAGTCGCATGTTGAGCCGCATGTCGCCGTTCAGCACGTGCGAGAACTCGTGCGCGATCACGCCCTGCAATTCGTCACGGTTCAGGCGCGTAAGCGTGCCGCGCGTGACTGCAATCACCGCATCGTTGATCGAGTGGCCGGCGGCGAACGCGTTGATCGAGGCTTCCTCGTCCATCACGAACACCCGCGGCACCGGCACGCCGGAGGCGATCGCCATTTCCTCGACCACGTTCAGCAGGCGGCGATCCAGCAGGTCGCGCGTCGACGGATCGACCGGCCGCGCATTCACCATCCTGGCCACGGCGTCGCCGCCGGAGGACAGGGCGTTCATCTCGACGACCGTCCCCCCGCCGATCAGACCGAGGACCACCAGCGTGTTCGTGACGAAGAAGCCGTTCGGAAGGGCCGCGGCTGCCCACGGGTGGCCGGCCGGCACGACGAACGCGAAGTAGAGCGCGGCGCCAACGAGGTTGACGGCCACGACGACGCAGGCGACAGCGAGGGCGAACAGCAGGATCAGCCGCCGGGTCGAGCGGCGTGCGACCTCCTGGTGCTCGAAGAAGTCCACGGGCTGAGCGAGTCAGGTCGCGCGGGCGTTCGGCCGCGCGACCGACATCTCCGTCGTCGTCAGAACTGCACTTTCACCGGGCGACGCTCGTCGTCGCTCTCGGTGGACTTGAGCAGCTCGGCCGGACCGAAGGAGAACATGCCGGCGATGACGTTGGTGGGAAATTGCTGCGACGACGTGTTGTAGCTCATGACCGCATCGTTGAAGGCCTGGCGGGCGAACGAGATCTTGTTCTCGGTGCCGGTCAGCTCTTCCGTGAGCTGCATCATGTTCTGGTTGGCCTTCAGGTCCGGGTAGGCCTCCGCCAGCGCAAACAGCTTCGACAGCGCACCGGACAACGCGCCCTCGGCGGCGACCAGTCCCTGGATCGCCGGCGCGGAACCCGGATCCGCCGAGGCCGCCGCGTTCGCCGTGACGGCGCTGTTGCGCGCCCGGATCACGTTCTCGAGCGTTTCGCGCTCGTGCTTCATGTAGGCCTTGGCCGTCTCGACCAGGTTGGGGATCAGGTCATAGCGGCGCTTCAACTGCACGTCGATCTGCGCGAACGCGTTGCGGAACTTGTTGCGCAAGCTGACCAGCCGGTTGTACGCACCGACTGCCCAGAAGACGACGACCGCAACGATGACCAGCACGACGATCCAGCCCATGTCACCCTCCCAAGTCAGACAAGCTGCCAGCAAGCGACCGAGATGCGCGAAACGCGATGCTCCGGCGCCTCCCCGGCCGTCGCCCGTCGGCAGGGACGCGGACTATAAGACAATGGCCCATGCGCACAACGCTCGATCGACGAACGGAATACCGTGCATTTCAGGCGACGTCAAAATGCGACATCGCCTGTCATTGCGCCGTTCCGCCCGTCGCGGCCGGCGGTGTGGCGGTCCCAGGGGCCGGCGTCGTGGCCGGTGCGGCGGGCTGGCTCGACGTCACGCGTCGCCGCTGCACTTCCTCCGGCGTGCCGTAGTCGAAGACCTTCACCACCTGCTTCACCCCGGGCACGCGGCTCGCGACATACGCGGCGATCTCGCCTTCCTTTTCCGTCACGAAGCCCATCAGGTAGACCACTCCGCGCTCCGTCACGATGCTGACCGAGTTGAACGGAATCTCCTTCGTATTGACGAACTGCGCCCGTACCTTGGTGCCGATCGTCGTGTCGTTGGTGCGCTGGCCCAGCGTGGACGGCGGCGCGACAACCAGTTCGTTGACGACCGCGCGCACGTTCAGCGAGCGCGCGGCGATCTCGCCGGCCTGGGCCTTCGCCTGCTCGGTCGGCACTTCGCCCGTCAGGAGCACCTTGCGTTCGAAGCTGTTCACGCTGATGTGCACTTCCTGCGAAATGCTCTTGAAGGCCGCGCCAAGTTCGTTGCCGACCCGCAACTGCATGGACGTGTCGTCCATCTGGGCGCCCGTCGTGCGCCGGTCGGTCGCGACGATCGCGGTGCCGGCGACGATCGTGCCGATCACGAGCGGCGCGCAGGCCGGCAGCACCGACGCCACCAGGGCGGCAGCAACAAGGGTTTTCGTGAACTTCATCTGCTCTCCTTCATCCGTTTGTTTCATGTCGCGAACGCGTCGCGCAACCATTCGATTCTGCCATCGCCGTCTACGGTAACGACGTCGAACCGGCACGCCGGCCAGCGCTCGCCATGGCGTTCCGCGAGCCAGCGCTGCGCAGCGCGCGCCAAGCGCTTCTGCTTGAAGACATCCACGCTGGCCAGCGCACCGCCGAAGCGCTCGCCCGCGCGCAACCGCACCTCGACGAAGACGACCTGATCGCGCTCCCGCACGACGAGGTCCAGTTCGCCCTCGCGGTACCGGGCATTGCGGGCAAGCACGAAGCAACCGGCCGCAACGAGGTGCCGCTCGGCCGCGCGTTCCGCCGCGGCTCCCGCCCGCTGCCTTGGCGTACGAACGCCAGTCGCACGGGTCGGAGTTCCGCGCGTCGGCATCAGCGCCCGATCTCCTCGCGTTCGATGGCGCCGTTGCGATAGATGGCCGCGGCGGGCGTGCGTTCCACCCGGGGTCCCGCGCTTCGATCCACCCGCAGTCGTCCCATCATGCCCTCGAACGTGAAGCGGGTCTCTCCGGCGGCCCAGCGCTGCGCGACCTGATAGGCATCCACTCCGAGCGCATAGAGCCGCGCGAGATCCGCCGGCAGCGGCGTGGCAGGAAGCGGACCGCCGGCTCCCGTCGGCGCATCCCGACGCAGCAACCACGGCATGTCGACGAAGCGCACGCCGTCGAGGTCATGCGCGAGCGCCGTCGCTTCGGGGGAGTTCGCACCACTCGTGGAATTGAGCAGCGAGGTGCCGAAGACCATGATCGGGCGCGGAATGCGGGCGCGCAACAGCGCGGCGTCGCGCGCATCGAGCGCGAGAAAGGCCGCCTCGTGCCGCTCGGGATCGAGTTGCCGTCCCACCTGTTCGCCCTGGCCCACGGTCGCTTCGATCAGCAGCGGCGTCTCCCCGCCCGCACGCAGCGCGGCGACATAGGCCTGTGCGATGCGCCGTTCCAGCGCGCCGGGGCCGCTCAGCACCACGAAGCGCGACGAGGAGCCGGGCGAACGACGGGTGCCGACGAATTCGGCGAGCGCCAGGCGAACGACGTATTGCGCTTCGGACTCGACCGACACTCCGAGCGCGATCATCGTCGGTGGCGCCGCCGCGTCGCGATCCGGATAGTTCAGCGCCACCAGCGGGGGCGAGGCAAAACCGCCGTCGATCACCGCGTTGACTCCGCTGCGCGGAAGCGGGCCGACGAGCGTCTTCACGCCGCGCTGAAGCGCGCCGCCCATCGCGTTCTTGAGTTGCTCGGGATCGTCGTCGACCTCGAGCACCTGGATGGGCAGCTTGTTGCCGGCCGCTTCGCTCGCGGAAAAGAAGCCCTGGCGCACGGCCTCGGCTGCACGCGCGAACACGGTCCGCTGGTTCGGCAGGATCAGCGCGATGGCCGGTGCACGAGCTTCCGGGGCCGCCGTGGGCTGTGGCGGGGCCTCGGCGGTCGCCTGCAATGCCGCGGGCAGCGACGGCTGAGCCGACAGGCCGCATGCGACACTAGCCAGCAGCAGCGCGGCGGAGACACGCCGCGCCCGATCAACGGTGGCAGTGCGGATCATGAGCGAGCGGGCGGAAGGCGGTCAGGAGCGGCTTTTCGATGCTTCCGGCGTGAGGGAGCAAGAGGCGCCGGCCGGTTCATTGTATGTAGTCGCCTTGCCGATCGGCAACGCGGCGGACATCACGGTACGCGCGCTCTGGCTCCTCTCCCGCATGGACGTGATCGCCGCCGAGGATACGCGTGTGACCCGGCCACTGCTCGCGCGCTTCGGCATCGACACCCCGCTGCTCGCAGCGCATCAGCACAACGAGCGGGAGGCCGCTCGTGACGTGATCGAGCGCCTCGCGCGCGGCGAGCGGGTCGCACTCGTCACCGATGCCGGCACTCCGGGAGTGTCTGATCCCGGTGCCCGCCTGGTGCGGGCCGTGCTCGATGCCGGCTATCGCGTGCTGCCCGTACCCGGAGCGAGCAGCGCGATCGCCGCGATATCCGCCGGCGGACTTGCGCCGGGCCCCTTCCGCTTCGTCGGGTTCCTTGCGACGGGCCGCGTCGAGCGTGAGCGAATGCTGAGAGCGCTGGCGGTCGAAGGCACGGCCTTCGTCCTGTTCGAGGCGCCGCACCGGGTCCGCGAACTGCTGGCATTGATGGCGGACGTGCTCGAGCCGGCGCGACGCGTCGTGCTCGCGCGCGAACTCACGAAGAAATTCGAAACGATCGAGGTCCATCACGCCGCCGACCTCGGTGCTCTGGAGGCGGACGAGCGCGGCGAGTACGTGGTTCTGGTCGATGCGAGCGAGGAAGCGGCCGCCGACGTCGATGCCGTCACGCGGCGCTGGCTCGAGTCGCTGCTGCAGGAGCTTCCGCCCGCGCGGGCCGCGGCCGTCGCCGCACGCGCCAGCGGACAACCGCGCGACGTCCTTTACCGGCTTGCACTGCAACTGAAGCCCGGTCGCTAGCGCGAGAACGGCACCGCAGGGCGCCCGAGCAGGCGCTCGAGCTGCTGGGCCAGGGCGAGCGCCGCAGCACGGTCGGGCAGCGCGCCGACAAGGACGCGGAACACGTTGTCGTGACGCTCGACTCGCGCCTCGCCCGCACTCGCCGGAATGTCTCCCTCCGCAAATCCGAGCACGGCCGCAACACGTCCCGCCAGGTCCTCTGCATTCCCCAGGTCGGCGAAGGCGCCGACCTGGACCGACCAACGCGCCGTCGCGGTGGACGACGCCGTCTGCGGCGACGCGCGTGACGCGATGGCGGACGATGCGACCGGGTCCGGGGCGCCGCGCGCGGACGGCCCCGTTCCCCGACTCCAGTCCCCCGACGCGATCTGGGCGAAGGTCAACCGCTCGATCTCGACCTCGCCCGTGCCGGCTCCCGCGATGCCGAGCTTCATGGCGGCGCCGTACGACAGGTCGATGATGCGGTCCGGCTTGAACGGCCCGCGGTCGTTGACGCGCACGATGGCCGACTTGCCGTTGCGCGGATTGACGACACGGACATAGCTCGGGATCGGCAAGGTTGGATGGGCGGCCGTCATCGCGAACATGTCGTAGATCTCGCCGCTCGCCGTGCGGTTGCCGTGGAACTGCCTGCCGTACCAGGACGCCGTGCCCTTCTGCCGGAACGGCACATCCGAGGTCAGCGGGGTATAGCTGCGTCCGAGGGCGGTATAGGGCCGGTTGACGCGGTCCAGGAGAGGTTCGACGCGAGGCACCGCGTCGGGCGCCTCGGCCTGGTCGGCCGGCGCACGGTCAGGCGGCCCATCGTTCTCGTAGTACCCGCCGCGCTTCGGTACCGACCCGCAAGCCGCCAGCAGCGCGACGCAGGACATGGTCGCCAGGCCCCGATGGATGGTCAGGAGCCGTTGGCGTGGCGGGACGGCGAAGCCGGAGGTCACGACTGCACGAGCTTGCGGTTGGCGGCAATCGCCATCAGCAGCCCGCATGCCATCCCGAGCGTCACGAGCGCCGTGCCGCCATAGCTGATGAAGGGCAGCGGCACTCCCACCACGGGAAGGATTCCGCTCACCATGCCCATGTTCACGAACGCGTACGTGAACATGATCATGCCGATCGAGGCCGCCAGCAGCCGCGCGAACATCGTCGGCGCATTGATCGCGATCTGGAACGCCCGCGCCACCAGCGCGAAGAACAGCAGCACCAGGACGACGTTGCCGACGAGTCCGAACTCCTCGGAGTACACGGCGAAGATGAAGTCGCTGGTGCGCTCGGGGATGAATTCGAGGTGCGTCTGCGTGCCCTGCATCCAGCCCTTGCCGAATGCGCCGCCCGACCCGATCGCGATCATCGCCTGGATGGTGTGAAAGCCCTTGCCGAGCGGGTCCGTCGACGGATCGATGAGAGTCAGGATGCGCTCGCGCTGGTAATCGTGCATCAGCGTCCAGGCCACGGGCAGCATCGCAAGCCCGCCCACGGCCATCACCGCCAGCCATCGCCACGGCAGGCCGGCAAAGAAGATCACGAAGAAGCCCGCGCCGAGGACAAGCAGGGCCGTGCCGAGGTCCGGCTGCTTGACGATAAGCCCCACGGGCACGAGCACCAGAACGGCCGCGAAGATGAAGTCCAGCGTGCGCAGCGCGCCCTCGCGCTTGTGGAAGTACCACGCCAGCATCATCGGCAGGCCGAGCTTCATGATCTCCGACGGCTGGATGCGTGCCACCCCGATGTCGAGCCAGCGCGTCGCGCCTTTTACCGTCACGCCCTTGAGTTCGGTCGCGATCAGAAGCGCGACGCCAACAACATAGACCGGCACGGCCAGGCGCATCAGAAACTGGGCCGGCATGTTCGCCGCGATGAACAGCACGCCGAACGCAACGCCGAAGTTGCGTGCCTGGTCCGTGATGCGCCACGGAAAATCGTTGCCGGCCGAATAGAGCGTCACCAGACCGATCACCCCCAGGCTGCCGACGATCGCAAGCAGCGCCGGATCGAACACGCTGATGTACGGGCGCAGCATGCGTCCGATCCGGGCGACCACGGTGGGATTGTTCACTGCGCCGCCCTCGCCCGCGCGGCGGGTCCGCTCGGCGTCTCTTCGTCCGGGCCTTCCTTCGCCGGTTCGCTCGGCACCTTGCCGAGCAGGTAGTAGTCGAGCACCTGCCGGGCGATCGGCGCCGCCGCGCGCGCACCGAACCCGCCGTTTTCCACGATGATCGCCATGGCGATCTTCGGCTCGTCGGCGGGAGCGAACGCGATGAACAGCGAATGGTCGCGGTTACGCTCCGCCACCCGGGACTCGTTGTATTTCTCGCCCTGCTTGATGCCGACCACCTGAGCGGTCCCGGTCTTGCCCGCGA
Source organism: uncultured beta proteobacterium (assembly GCA_963726405.1). Taxonomy (GTDB): domain Bacteria; phylum Pseudomonadota; class Gammaproteobacteria; order Burkholderiales; family Burkholderiaceae_F; genus JAOUJD01. The sequence continues at coordinate 510,591 of CAVSCF010000005.1, forward strand.
CCTTGTACGGAACGCCCTGGAATGCGCTGCGTCCGGTGCCGCTGATGTTGACGTCCACCATCGCGTCGCGCACGAACTTCATGTGCTCCGGCTTGACCGCGATCTGGTAGCTCTTGTCGCGCACCGTCAGCGTCCGCTCCCCGGTCTGGGGATCCTCGATTGCCTTCACCAGATGCGGCTTCATCACGACGCCGTTGTTCGCGAGGTTCGACGTCGCGTGGGCCAGTTGCAGCAGCGTGAAGGCGTTGTAGCCCTGGCCGATGCCGACGGAGATCGTCTCGCCCGGATACCACTTCTGCTTGAAGCGCTTCTCCTTCCATGCGCTCGACGGCAGGATGCCCGTCTGCTCGCCCTCGACGTCGATGCCCGTGATCTGCCCGAACCCCCAGGGCTTCATGAAGTCGTGGATGGCGTCGACACCGAGGTCGTTGGCCAGCATGTAGTAGTAGATGTCGCTCGATTTGACGATCGACTTGTGCATGTCGACCGGCCCCAGCGGAACCTTGTTCGAGTCGCGGAACACGCGATTGCCGAACGCGAAGGTGCCGTTGTCCTGGATCACCTGCTCGGGCCGCCGCTTGCCGGTCTCGAGCGCCGCCAGCGCGAGGAACGGCTTGTACGTCGACCCGATCGGATAGGTCCCCCGCAAAGCCCGGTTCAGCAGCGGCTTGTCCGGGTCGTTGTTCAGTTCGTCCCACGACTTCGGGTCGATGCCGTCGACGAAGAGATTGGGGTCGAACGTCGGCTTGGACACGAAGGCGAGGATGTCGCCGCTGGAGGGCTCGATGGCGATCAGCGCCCCGCGGCGGTCGCCGAACGCCCGCTCGACGATCTTCTGCAGTTCGATGTCGACCGACAGGACAAGGTTCTTGCCGGGATACGAGGGCTTGCGGGACAACGTCCGCACGGCCCGTCCGCCCGCCGTGATCTCGACCTCCTCCACGCCGGGAGTGCCGTGCAGTTCGCTCTCGTAGCTCTGCTCGACCCCGACCTTGCCGATGTGTTCGGTCCCGTTGTAGATCGTCGGGTCGCCGCGAGCTTCGGCGAGTCGCTCGACGCGCTCGAGGTCGCGCGGGGAAATGCGGCCGATGTACCCGATCATGTGCGAAGCGATGTCGCCCAGCGGGTAATCGCGGAACAGACGTGCGCGCAGCTCGACGCCCGGGAAGCGGAACCGGTTGGCCGTGAAGCGCGCGACATCCTCGTCGGACAATCGGGTGCGGATGGGGACCGAATCGAAGCGCTTGGTGTCCTCGAGCAGCTTCTTGAAGCGGCGGCGATCGCGCGGCTGGATGTCTACCACCTTGGCGAGTTCGTCGATTGTCTGCTCGAGGTTCTCGACCTTGGCCGGCGTGATCTCCAGCGTGTAGGCGGAATAGTTGCGGGCGATGATGACGCCGTTGCGGTCCTTGATCAGGCCCCGGTTGGGGGCCACGGGCAGCACGGCGATGCGGTTCAGCTCGGCCCGCTCGCTGTACTCCTCGTGCTTGACGACCTGCAGCCACGCGAACCGGGCAACCAGCGCGGCGAAGGCGGCCAGGACCACGGCGCTGGCGACGAGCACGCGTGCGCGAAAGTACCGGACCTCGCGTTCCGGATTGCGCATCGCCGCCGCGCGCGGACCGAACGACAGTTCGTCCTGGGTGGACCAGCGGCGCCGACGAAACCAGCGTCTAGCCATGCACGACGAACGCGGCAACGCGCGGAATGCGCGAGGCGACAGGCAGGCTTGGCGATTGAAGGAACGTCATGCAGCAACGGGGCGCCCGGGCAGGCCCCCGCAGGAGGAAGCTGGCGGATTATAGGAGCGGCGAACGCGGTTTCCGCTCTGGAAGCGGCCAGGGAATGCCGCGTCGGCGCGAGGGCACACGGTCGGTCGGAGGCGATTCGGGGCGCGGCCATTCCCGGGCATCGATCGAGTTTCGGTCTCCTCGTACTCCGGGCGCCGGATGCGACTTACCTCTTTCGGCGATCCTCGCGACTATCGCTTCCGGCGAGTTACCCGGCAACCTTGACACAGAGCATCTTTCCCGGAGGACGCCGCCCGATACTTCCCTGCACATGAACGCCACCGAGAAGCCCATCCGCGCTGGCCGCGACCGTCCTGCAACGCCACGCCTGCAGCGCGAACTGGAGACCATCGAGGCCATGACGCGCATCTACTGCGCGGACCACCACGGCACCTCCACGCCGTGCGCGGACTGCCAGACGCTGATGACCTACGCCGCCAAGCGCCTCGCCGTCTGCACCTTCGGTGAGGAAAAGCCGGTCTGCGCCAAGTGCCAGGTCCACTGCTACGGCAAGGCGATGCGCGAAAAAGTCCGCGACGTGATGCGCTACGCCGGCCCCCGGATGATCTGGCGGCATCCCTGGCTGGCGCTGATGCATGTGGCCGACAAACGGTACGTCGCCCCGCCGAAGCCAAGCGCCGCTGCACCCGCTCCCAGTCCCACCGCTCCGGCTGCCGTAACCCCCCGGCCGGCGCCCGAGCCCAACCCTGAACGCGGCTCAGGCTTAACGGACGACAAGATCGACAGGAGCGACGCCGCCGCGTCCCCATCCCGTTGACTTCCGGCAATACGGGACAGGGGCCAGCAGCCAAGCTGAAACCGGGTTCCTTTGTATCGGCCATGTTCGCCGCTTGTCTTCGCCTCACGCTGCTGTGCGCGCTGGCCGCATCCGTCGCCGGCTGTGCCGAGTTGCTCCCCAAGTCGCGCGCCGAAACGCAGGCCGCCTGGTCAAGCTTTGACGAAGCGCGTGCGGCCATCGATCAAATCCGGCCTTACAAGTCCACACGCGCCGACCTGCGCGACTTGGGCATCGGGGCCGGCGCCGATGCCACGGTGACCTTGCTCAGCCACGTCGACATCGCCGTTCGCTTCCCGATTGGCGGGGTCCTGCGCGAACAGGACGTCGATCCCGGCATCCGCGACTGCCTCAAGGCAGGGAAGGCCTGCAACGCGTACCAGCTCAACGTGAGGCGCACCTATCGGGATCGCACGGGCAATTTCTGGCTGGACGCCCTCCGATTCAACCGCCGGACCGACGTGACGGGATGGTCGTTCAACGCGCTCGTCCTCTTCGTCGACGATCTGGTCGTGTATGCGGTCCACGGTGGGCAGCCGACCGTGCACGAGGTGGAAGTCGAAAAGAACCCGCTCGGCCCGCTGCAGGGCTGGGGGGACTGGGCAGCAGCGCGGGCGCTGCCCTGACGCCGCGGCTCGCGCACGGCGCAGGAACGATCGACGAAGGCGATCGGCACCGCCGTACGGCGCCGCTATAGCGGACGGGTGTCGTCCCGCTTTGTCGGGCGCCGCTGCGGCGCGAGCAGGAGCCACGAGACGATCGGCCACAGCACCGCACCGACGACGCTCTGCATGAAGTAGACCCAGCCGGGCCAGTCGCCACCGACCCACATGCGCACCGCCAGCGACGCGACCTGGGCCAGGAGCAGCAGCGGCAGGACATGCAGCGCCTGCGCGCCGATCGGAAACCACGTCATTCGCCTGTGCAGAGTGATCGCGCCGTAGGAGATCAGCGTGTAGGCGAGCGCGTGCTCGCCGAAGAGGGCGCCGTCGTGCACATCCATCAGCAGGCCGAACACGAAGGCCGCTCCCATGCCGACGCGCCGCGGCTGGTGCACGTTCCAGAACAGCAGTGCGAGCGCCAGCCAATCGGGCACGAGCGGCAGGCGCCCCCACGGGAAGAGGTTCAGCAGCAGGGCCGCGACGAGGGTCCCCCAGATGAAGAACGTGTTCGCCGGGCGCAGCAGGTAGTGGGGCCGCGTCCCGAGCCGCGTTCCCGACAGATCGCGAGGCTTCGAACTGCGCAGCGCGAAGGTGTCGCGCAGCCAGCCGCGCACGCGAGTGACGCTCATCGCCGGCCTCCCTTGCGGGGCGCCGGTTCGCGCTCGCTCGCAGCCGGAGCCGCAGGCAGTCGCGCGGGCTCCGTGAGCAGCACGAGCAACTGCTGGTGACTCTCCACGCCGGCGAGCGGCCGCATCACAACGTGGGCGAACTGGTCGGTCGTCGCGCGCTCGACGCGTTCGACACGCGCCACGGCGAGACCCGGCGGATAGACGCCGTCGAGGCCGGACGTGACCGCAAGGTCGTCCTTCACGATGTCCGCGTTGGGCGCCATGAACCGCAGGTCGAGGGTGCCCGGTTCCACGCCGCCGAACGCCACGCCCCGCAACCCGTTGCGCAGGATCTGCACGGGGATCGTCTGGTCCTTGTCGGTGAGCAGCGTGACTTCGGAGGTGTCGCGAAACACCCGCGTCACCTGGCCAACCACTCCGAGATCGTCGATCACCGGGCTGCCGGCACGCACGCCTTCGTTCGAACCCACGTGCAGGACGATCTTGCGCGAGAAGCGGTCGCGCGTTTCGTAGAGCACCGATGCCAGCATCGAGGCGTTCGGCAGGCGCTCCCGCGCACCGAGCAGCTTGCGCAGTCGTTCGTTCTCGACCGCCAGTTCACGTGCCTGCTGCAGGACCTGCGCATTCGCGAGTTCGGCCTGCGTGAGCCGCTCGTTCTCCTTCTGCAACGACGACACGGTGGCGAAGTGGTCGCCGACCGCACCGAAGGCGCGGCTCGGAATCAGGAGCACCTGCTGGACGGGATACAGCACGACGCCGACACCCACCCGGACGGTCTCCAGCACGCGGATCCGCGAGTCGATGACGATCAGGGCGATCGCGAGAAAGGAGAAGAACGCGAGACGGGCCCGCGCCGAGACGCCCTGGTTGAACAGGGGTGGGGGGCCGTACTCCATTAATCACACACGCAAAAGTGCAAACCTACTTTTGCGTGCTCAATCAGAAAAAAGTCGGTGGCAAAGCCACACGACTTTTTTGAGTTCAACGGCAACGAAAGAGACACGAAGCTCGGTTCCTTCGTCGTGCGGGCGTCAGCCCGTGGCGAAGATGGTGCCGAGCTTGTCCATGCGCTCGAGGGCGATGCCGCAGCCTCGCACGACGCAGGTCAGGGGCTCTTCGGCCACGACGACGGGCAGCCCCGTCTCTTCCATCAGCAGCCGATCGAGGTCGCGCAGCAGCGCTCCGCCGCCCGTGAGCATCATTCCGCGATCGGCGATGTCGGCGCCGAGTTCGGGCGGCGTCTGCTCGAGCGCGATCTTGACGCTGGAGACGATCTGGTTCAGCGGATCCGTCAGCGCCTCCAGGATCTCGTTGCTGGAGATGGTGAAGCTGCGCGGAATGCCCTCGGACAGGTTGCGGCCCTTGACTTCCATCTCGCGCACCTCGGAGCCCGGGAAGGCCGAACCGATTTCCTTCTTGATCAGTTCCGCCGTCGGCTCGCCGATCAGCATGCCGTAGTTGCGGCGGATGTAGTTGATGATCGCCTCGTCGAACTTGTCGCCGCCGACGCGCACGCTGCCCTTGTAGACCATGCCGCCGAGCGAGATCACGCCGACCTCGGTCGTGCCGCCGCCGATGTCCACCACCATCGAGCCCGACGCCTCGGACACCGGCAGGCCGGCGCCGATCGCCGCCGCCATCGGTTCCTCGATGAGGAACACCTGCGAGGCGCCGGCGGCCTCCGCCGATTCCTTGATGGCGCGACGCTCGACCTGGGTCGACCCGCACGGCACGCAGATGATGATCCGCGGGTTCGGCGCGAACAGGCTCGACGGGTGAACCATCTTGATGAACTGCTTGAGCATCTGCTCGGTCACGGTGAAGTCGGCGATGACGCCGTCCTTCATCGGGCGGATGGCCTCGATGTTTCCCGGGACCTTGCCCAGCATCTGCTTGGCTTCCTTGCCGACCGCCTGGATGGTGCGCTTGCCGTTGGGACCGCCTTCCTGGCGGATCGCAACGACCGACGGTTCGTCGAGCACGATCCCCTTGCCCCGGACGTAGATCAGCGTGTTCGCCGTGCCAAGGTCGATGGCGAGGTCGTTGGAAAAATAGCTGCGAAGAAAACCGAACATGAACGCCCTGCCCTAGTGCCCGTTAGCGAGCTGCGCCAGCACCCGTTCCACGCCTCGCAGGGCCCGGTTTCTCGAGAGGAGCGCAGAGTCTGAAGACAATGCGCGATGATAAACTAATCAATTGCATAAACCGCACTTCAACCGTTCGCTTTAGCTCGGATTATCGAGCGGTTTCTCCAACCCTCCCGCCTTGATGGCACTCGATCTCGACCAGGTTCTCCGCATCGCCCACCTCGCCCGGATCGAGATCACGGACGACGAGGCGCAGCGCACGCTCGACCAGTTGTCCGACATCTTCGCGATGATCGAGAAGATGCGGGCCGTCGACACGACCGGCATCGAACCGATGGCCCATCCACTCGGAGGCCACCAGCGACTGCGGGTGGACGACGTGACCGAGTCCGACCACCGCGCCGGGAACCTCGCCAATGCGCCTGAACAGCAGGACGGCCTCATCCTGGTCCCGAAGGTGATCGAGTAGCTATGGCGGACCTGGCTCACGCCTCGCTGGCCGATCTCTCGCGCGCGCTCGCGGCGAAGGAAGTCTCGTCGGTCGAACTGGCCCGGCTGTTTCTCGGGCGCATGGATGCGCGCCGCGACCTGAATGCCTTCCTCGATGTCCGCCCGGACGTCACCCTCGCCCAGGCGTCGGCCGCCGACGCGCGACGGGCCCGGGGCGACGCCACGCCGCTCACCGGCGTGCCGATCGCGCACAAGGACATCTTCGTCACGCGGGATTTCTGTTCGACCGCGTCGAGCCGGATCCTCGAGGGCTACATGAGCCCCTTCGATGCAACCGTGGTGGACAACCTGGGTCGGGCCGGCATGGTGACGCTCGGCAAGCTCAATTGCGACGAGTTCGCGATGGGCTCGAGCAACGAGAACAGCGCCTACGGCAACGTGTTGAACCCGTGGGATCCAAAGGCGGTGCCGGGCGGCTCGTCGGGTGGCTCGTCGGCGGCGGTCGCGGCCCGCATCGCCCCCGTGGCGACGGCGACGGACACGGGCGGCTCCATCCGCGAGCCGGCTGCTTTCACCGGCATCACCGGCACCAAGCCCACCTACGGGCGACCGTCGCGCTGGGGGATGATCGCCTTCGCCTCGAGCCTCGACACCGCGGGGCTGATGACGCAGTCGGCCGAGGACGCCGCACTGGTGTTCAACCACATGCTGGGGTTCGACCCCAAGGACTCGACCAGCGTCGACCGTCCCAACGAGGATTACACGCGGCACCTGGGCCTGGGCGTCAAGGGCCTGAGGATCGGCGTGCCGAAGGAGTTCTTCGGCGAGGGCCTCCAGCCGGACGTCGAGGCCGCGGTCCGCGCGGCCCTCGACGAGTACCGCCGCCTCGGCGCGGAGCTTGTAGACGTCTCGCTGCCGAACGCCGAACTCGGCATCCCCGTGTACTACGTGGTGGCACCGGCCGAGTGCTCGAGCAACCTGTCGCGCTTCGACGGCGTCCGCTACGGGCATCGCGCCAGGCACTACGGCGACCTGACGGACATGATCAAGAAATCCCGGGCCGAAGGCTTCGGCCCGGAGCCCAAGCGCCGGATCCTGATCGGCACCTATGTGCTGTCGCACGGCTATTACGACGCGTACTACATCAAGGCGCAGCAGGTGCGCCGCCTGATCGCCGACGAGTTCCAGCGCGCCTTCCAGCAGTGCGACGTCATTGCCGGCCCGGTCACCACCAGTGTCGCTTTCGGCTTCGGCGAGAAGGCCGCGGACCCGGTCGCGATGTACATGGCGGACCTCTACACCGTGCCGGGCAGCCTCGCCGGGGTGCCTTCGATGAGCATTCCGTGCGGCTTCGGCACGGGCCCGGTCAACAGCCGCCGGCCGGTCGGTCTGCAGCTGATCGCGAACTATTTCGACGAAGCGCGGATGCTCGGCGCGGCTCACGCCTACCAGCAGGCCACCGACTGGCATCGCCGGATTCCGCAGGGCGCCTGATTCCATGTCGAGCCGGCAGCTCGAGGCCAATCAGCGGCAGGTGGCCGGCGCCACCGACGACGGCGAGCGCACGCGCCTGCTTCAGGATCGCGCGATCCTCCAGGCGCGGCTGGGCCGTGCGGACGAGGCACGCCAGACGCTCGATCGGGCCGAGGAAGCGGCGCCGGCCGACCTCCCCGTCGCGCTGAAGCTGCGCTTCTCCTACGCGCGCGCGATTGCCGCCTATTTCGGCAAGCACTTCGACCAGGCGCAGCGGCAGATGGCCGCCGTGCTGCAGCAGGCGCGCGAGCATGGCGACGCGTCCCTCGCCGCCGAATGCGAATCGACGCTGGCGCTCTTCCTCCAGCGCGAGGGCGACGTGCGCGCCGCCGCACGCCATGCCCGCGCGGTCCTGGCCGCTCCGGACTGTTCGCTGGAGTCGCGCTACCGGGCCTCCCTTGCCCTGGCCTCGCTGCACCAGGACGCGCGCGACTACGAGGAGGCGGTCCGCCTGTACCGCGAAACCGAGGATGTCGTGCGTTCGCTCGGCGACGACATCGCCATGGCCAGCTGGATGGGCCGCGCGGCCGCATCGCAGGCCGCGCACGCCCGCCAGGCGGCGGCGAGCGGGGACCTCGACGCGCGCGACCTGAAAGAGGCCGTCAAGGCGCTGGAAGGGAGCATCGCGTTCTCTGAACAGCTGCCCGATGCGCCCGATGTCGCGCTCAACCGCCTGCTGCTTGCCGAGATGCGCGTCCTGCAGGAGCGTTACCGCGAGGCCCTGGCCCTCTACGACGCCCAATTGCCGGCGATCGAGGGCGACGGCTTCCTGCACGAGGTCACCGCGGCGATGGCCGATCGCGCGCAGTGCCTGCTGAAGCTGGGCGACCCCGATGCCGCGTACACCCAGGCCGCCGCCGCCCTGCAGCGCCTGGACGAAAGCACGCCGGCGGACATCCGGGCGATCGTCCACGGGAACATGGCCGACGCCCTGCACCGGGCCGGCAAGGCAGTCGAGGCCGAACAGCACCGGGTGCTGTCGCGAATGGCCTGGGAAACATATGCGCACGAGCAGCGCGAGGCGCGCCGGCTGTTGCGCGAGAATCCAACCCAAACCTTGCACTAGGGGACCGCGCGATGCAGTGGGAAGTGGTGATCGGGCTCGAAACACATGCCCAGCTGACGACGGCGAGCAAGATCTTTTCGGGCTCGTCGACGGCGTTCGGCGCCGAGCCCAACTCGCAGGCGAGCGTGATCGACCTCGCGCTGCCGGGCACGCTGCCCGTGCTGAACCGCGGCGCGGTGGCGCGTGCGATCCAGTTCGGCCTCGCCATCGGCGCCACGGTCGCGCCGCGCAGCATCTTCGCCCGCAAGAACTACTTCTACCCGGACCTTCCGAAGGGCTACCAGATCAGCCAGTACGAGATTCCGGTCGTCCAGGGCGGCACACTCACCTTCGTCGTGCAGCCGAAGCAGGGCGAGCCCTACCTCAAGACCGTGAACCTGACGCGCGCGCATCTCGAGGAGGACGCGGGCAAGTCGCTGCACGAGGACTTCCACGGGATGTCCGGCATCGACCTGAACCGCGCGGGCGTGCCGCTGCTCGAGATCGTCTCGGAGCCGGAGATGCGCTCGTCGGCCGAGGCCGTGGCCTACGCGAAGGCGCTGCATTCGCTGGTCGTGTGGCTCGGTGTGTGCGATGGCAACATGCAGGAAGGCAGCTTCCGCTGCGACGCCAACGTGTCGGTGCGGCCCCTCGGCGAGACGAAGCTCGGCACCCGCTGCGAGGTCAAGAACCTCAACAGCTTCCGCTTCCTGGAAAAGGCGATCGAGTTCGAGGTGCGGCGTCAGATCGAACTGATCGAGGATGGCGGTACCGTCGTGCAGGAAACGCGGCTCTACGACCCGGACCGCGACGAGACGCGCTCGATGCGCAGCAAGGAAGACGCGATGGACTATCGCTACTTCCCCGATCCGGACCTGCTGCCGCTCGCGATTTCACAGGAGTGGATCGCCGAGGTGAAGGCCGGGATGCCCGAGCTTCCGGGCGCGATGCGGGAGCGCTTCGTGCGGGAATACGGACTGTCCGAGTACGAGGCGCAGACGCTGACGGCGTCGAAGTCGCTCGCCCGCTACTTCGAGGACGTCGCTCGACAGGTCGCCGACCGCAAGGCGGCCGCGAACTGGTCGCTGGGGGAATTGTCCGCGGCGCTGAACGAGTCGGGGCTCGGGGCAGAAGAGGCACCGGTATCCCCGCAGCAACTGGCCGCGTTGATCGCCCGCGTCGCCGACGGCACCATCAACACCAAGACCGCCAAGGACGTGTTTGCCGCCCTGTGGGCGCGTGAGGGTGACAGCGCCGACGCCATCATCGCCGCGCGCGGGCTCAAGCAGATCAGCGACGTCAGTGCGATCGAAAAGATCGTCGACGAGGTGCTGGCGGCCAATGCGAAATCGGTCGAGGAATTCCGCGCCGGCAAGGACAAGGCGTTCAACGCGCTCGTCGGCCAGGCGATGAAGGCCACCAAGGGCAAGGCCAATCCGCAGCAGGTGAACGAGATCCTGCGGCGGCGCCTGGCGGGCTGAGCAAAGAAAAAGCGGCCCGTGCGGGCCGCTTCGTTCCGTACTTCGTCCTCAGGGCCCCGTCACCAGAGTGAAGTTCTGGCCGGTTGCCGGCGCGGTGATTTCGAGACCGGTCTGGCTCACATAGCCCGTCGCCGATGCCTCCAGCTTGTACTTGGCCGCGTTCGCGCTCTGTGCCAAGAAGGGCAACGGGTTGACGATCGGATTGGCGTACGTCAGCAGGCGCGGAGCGGCCAGCGGAAGCGACATCGAGTAGTCGCCGGTCGTGGAATCGACGTAGGTGTGTGCGACTTCGACGGCCGGCACCGACCCGACCTGCTGTAACGCGCGCACCGAGCCCGCTGCAGCGGCCGCGGCCGCCGGCCCGAGCTTGCCGCTCACAGCGCCGCTCGTCGACGTCGGCATCGTCACCGGGTTCGACACCGCGCTCAACGTCGTCGTCTGCCCGAGAGTGACAGGGACGCCGGTGATCACCGTCGTCGTCTTGTCGAGGCCGGTGAAAACCACGTCGTACGGTGCCTTCGATGGATCGACGGGGGCGAGAACAAACTGCCCGCTCGCGTTCGGCTGCGTGGCGCGAAAGATGACGCCACCCTTCTGGGCACTGACCGTCACCCCGGTCACGCCCGCGGCGACGAAGCCGTCGATCGCGCCACCGCTGCGCGGCATCATCGCTATCACGGGCTTCAGCATGTACGAACCGTTGCCGCGACGAACCACCGACTTGCAGGCGTCGAAGTCGAGGACGATGTCGGTCAGCGTGTTCGGCTGGACCGTGAAGCCGTTGATCAGCTTCAGGCCGCTCTGCATCGCGCTCGGGGTATCCATCGGCATCTCGGAACCGTTCGTGGGCACCACGGTGTTCCCGCCGGGCGACCAGCACCAGGCGGATCTGCGTGTACTGGCCGGCGGCCAGCGTCGTCTGGCCGAGTTCCGCCAGTGCACCGTTCTGCAGGTTGAGGAGGTCGATCTTCCGCGGGGGGCTGACGACGATGTCGTTCCAGCCGGAGTCGCTGTCGCTGGCGCCTGAACTCGTGTGGACGCGTACGCGGTCGACCGTGACGTTGACCTGATCGAAGCCGCACGCCGGCGCGTCGGTCAGCGCCACTCTCAGCGTCCCGGACCCGGCCGAAGGAGCAACGGCCGTGGCTCCTCCGCCACCTCCGCCACCTCCGCCGCATGCCACCAGCGCCGCGCTTGCCGCCACCGCAACAAGGGCAGCGCGCAATCCAGTTGATTTCGTCATCGTCGATCCTTCTGCTAAGCCAGATCAGAGTATGGGAAGATTTCCCATACTATGGAGCCGTTCGCATGCCGCGCGACGGGTAATCCGATAAGCGGACGGCCGCTAATGCGCCCGGTTGAGGAAGGTCAGGAGCAGGTGGCGCGCAGGCGCCGCAGGGTCTCGGTCGACCACGGCAGGTTGGCCGGATTCTCATCGGCGTAGAACTTGTTCTCGACGGGCAGCGCGGTGCTCCCCGGGGGCGGAAAGCCGCGAACCGCGACGGTGCCCGGAACAAGGTCCCCCATCCGGATCTCGCCGCCCTGAAGGTCCCGCTCGCACACGAGAAACTGCACATTGCCCCGAGCGACCCGGTTCCGGATCTCGACCATCTCCGGAGGAGCGGTCAGCGTGAGGTATCGGATGGCATCGCCCACGACGAGCAGGAAGAAGCGCGATGCCGGGTTCTGTGCCAGGGCGCGCTCGGCGGTGGCCGGAAAGTCGAAACCGCCTCCGGCCACGTAAAGGTTGCCGCCCGCCGGACCCGACTGCGCGCCGGCGCCCGACACTGTCAGCAGCGTCAGCAAGGCAATCAGCCAGCGGGTCATCGATGTCCTAGCGTGTGCGATAGCGGGGGTCGAGCAGGATATCCGGCTCGGGGTTTCGCTGCACGGGATTCGCGCCCTGCGCGACGAGTTCGCGGAAGCGCTTTTTCTCCGCGTCGAAGCGATCGTTGATCCGCTGCATCTCGATCCGGGCGTCCTTCACGATCTTCAGTTCGGCCGACTTTTCCTGCTCGTTGTTCGCGTACGCCCGCTTGATGGAGTCCGGCAGGTCCCGCTTCTTGTAGAACTCGGCTTCGTCGTCCAGGCGCTTGCGTTCCGCATCCATGCGCTCGATGCGCGCCTGCGACCGCCGGATCACCTCGTTGCTGGTGTCGAGCGCCTTCACGCGGGCCGCTTCGATCTCGCTCTCGCTGGCGTACGCCTCGAGCAGCGAACGATCGCGCCGGCGCTGGGCCAGCAGCTTCTCCTCTTCCTCGAGCCGCTTCTTGGCCTCGAGGGCGCGTGCCTTCTGCTCTTCCTGCGTCATCGGACGCGGAATCACGCGACGCACCGAGCCGTCCCTGTTCAGTTCGCGGATGTCGCTGTTGACGCACTCCGGCGGCGGCCGATCGCCGCTGTAGGTGCGGCCGTTGGCGACGCAGCTGTAGATCGGCGCAAGCGGCTGCGACTGCGCATACGCGGCCGTGCACGCAAGAAGCGACGCGGCGCAAGCCACAGCGCGCCTCAGCGTCCCCACCGGCTCCTCACGACCCATACCGCTCCCGATACCGTTCCACAGCCGGGAGGAATGATCGTGCAGCCGCCGCGTACGAAGAGTCGGAATTGAGGAACCGAAGCAGGTCATTCAGGTTTGCAATGGCGAGTACGGGCATCCCATAGGTGGACTCAACGCTCTGTACCGCGGACTCGGCCGACAGCGCGCCATCGGCACCCGACCGTTCCATGCGGTCCAGGGCGATCAGGACCCCGGCCGGGATGGCGCCGGCCGCGCGGATCAGTTCCACGGACTCGCGCACGGACGTCCCCGCGGTGATGACGTCGTCGACGATGACCACGCGCCCGGCCAGGGCGCTGCCGACGATCACCCCGCCCTCGCCGTGGTCCTTGGCCTCCTTGCGGTTGAAGGCGAACGGCACGTCGCGGCCCAGGTCGGCCAGCGCGACCGCGGTGGCGGAAGCAAGGGTGATCCCCTTGTAGGCGGGACCGAACAGCATGTCGAACTGCACCCGGCCCGCATCACGGGCGGCAAGCAGGGTCCGCGCATAGAAGCGCGCCAGCTGGCCGAGCGTCGCGCCGCGATTGAACAACCCGGCGTTGAAGAAGTACGGCGACAGCCGTCCGGCCTTGGTCTTGAATTCGCCGAACTTCAGTACACCGGTTTGAAGAGCGAACTCGATGAATTGTTGTTGGAGTGCATCCACGATCGAGCAGGGCCACGCCCCGTTCCGGTAGCAGCGCGATTTTGCCGCATCGGCCCCGGAAAGGTTGGACAATGGCCGACTTTTTCAGCCTAGCTTGACCCATGTTCCGCATCGTCACCCTCAACGCCAACGGCATTCGTTCGGCCGGCAGCAAGGGCCTGTTCCGCTGGCTCAAGCGTGTCGCCCCCGACGTCGTCTGTCTTCAGGAGGTGAAAGCGCACGAGGGCGACATCCCCGATGCGCTGCGGGCCAGCGAGCAGTTTCACGCGCACTTCCACTGCGCGGAGAAGAAGGGCTACTCGGGCACGGCCTTGTACGCCGCGAAACAGCCGCGCTCGGTGCGCTGCGGATTCGGCTCCCCGGAGTTCGACGCCGAGGGCCGATACATCGAGGCGGAGTTCGCCAACGTCACGGTCATCTCCGCCTACTTCCCCTCCGGATCGTCCGGGCCCGAGCGCCAGGCCGCCAAGTACCGCTTCCTCGACCTGTTCTACCCGCACCTGGCGCGACTTGTCGCGAGCGGGCGCGAGGTCATCCTGTGCGGTGACGTCAACATCGCCCATCGCGAAATCGACCTGAAGAACTGGAAGGGCAACCAGAAGAACTCGGGGTTCCTGCCCGAGGAGCGCGCGTGGCTGTCGCGCGTGTTCGACGAACAGGGGTGGGTCGACGTCTTTCGCCGCATCGACGCGCGACCCGAGCAATACACCTGGTGGAGCAACCGCGGCCAGGCGTGGGCGAAGAACGTCGGATGGCGGATCGACTACCAGATCGCCACGCCGGGTGTGGCCGCCCGCGCGCGCCGCGCCGAGATCTACACGGCCCGGCGGTTCTCGGACCACGCGCCGCTGACCATCGAATACACCGGACGGCTCTGACGATGAACCCCCAACGCTCCCTCCACGATCGGCTGCACGAGCACGTCCACCTGCGGGACATCGCGTGGCTGCTCGCCATCGCGGTGGCGCTCCTCGCGCTGGCCGGCTGGGGCTTGTCGCTCCTCGCGCCGCCGCCGCCGCCCAAGAAAATCGTGATGAGCACCGGCGCCCCGGACGGCGCGTATCACGCCTACGCGGCCCGGTACCGCGAGATCCTCGCGGAGTACGGCGTCGACCTCGTGCTGAAGCCCTCGAAGGGCGCGCAGGAGAACCTGGAACGGCTGCGCAACCGGACCGACGGCGTGGAGGTGGCGCTCGTGCAAAGCGGCCTGGCCCGGGCGGAAGAGCCCGGCCTCGCAAGCCTCGGCAGCGTGTTCTACGAGCCCATCTGGATCTTCTATCGGGACAAGCGCGTCCTCGAGCGCGGCTTCGAACTGGCCGGCCGGAGGATCGCCATCGGAGCACCGGGCAGCGGGACCGCGGAAGTCGGGCGTGCGCTCGCCGCCAGTTCCGGGCTGGACCAGCCGCCCACCGTCCTCGTCGAACTCGGCGGGCTGGGCGCGGCCGACGCACTGATCTCCGGTGCGGTCGATGCCGCCTTCTTCGTCTCCGCCGTGGACGGGCCGGCGGTCGCCAGGCTGCTGGCGGCGCACGACGTGCGCCTGATGGACATGCGCCACGCGGACGCCTACGTGCGACGCATACCGTACCTGCACAAGATCGTCCTGCCCGAAGGCGTCGTCGACATGCAGCGCAACGTCCCTCCGCAGACGGTCACGCTGGTCGCACTGACCGCGAACCTGATCGCGCGCGACGAGCTGCACCCGGTGGCGGTCGAACTGCTGCTCGCGGCGGCCCGTCGCGTCCACGGGGGGCCCACGCTGCTGCATCCGGCGAACGTCTTTCCGGCGCCGCTCGACACTTCGTTGCCGCTCGCGACGGACGCTGAACGTTTCTACAAGGACCGTCCGGGACTGCTGCGTCGCTGGCTGCCGTTCTGGCTCGCCATCTGGCTCGAACGGACGCTGTTCATCCTCGTTCCGCTGATGGCCGTCGCGCTGCCGCTGTTCGCCTACCTGCCGAAGATCTACGACTGGCGGATGCGCGGCCGCCTCGATCACTGGTACCGCGAACTGAAGCGGCTCGAGCACGCGAACGAGCGCGGGACGGCGGTCGACAAGCAACTCGAGCGACTCGATGAGATCGACGCCCTGCTGAACCGCCTCAAGGTGCCGATGGGCTACCTCGACCGCCTCTACACCCTGCGCATGCACGCGACGTACGTGCGCGGCGTGCTCCGGCGCGCGCGCCTGGCCACCTCGGAAGACTGAGGGTCAGGCCAGCAGGAGAGCCGCGCCGGCGGCGGCGAGCGCGAGGCCGCACCACCGGAACCCGTCCGCACGGCGCGCGAGCCTCCCGGTGCGCAGGAGGTCAGGCCGGGCGGCGCGGTCGAGGGCGGGCGCGAAGAACACAAGCAGCGCGCCGGTCCACAGCAGCGCGGCGTCGATGCGGCCACCGACAAGGGAGATCACGGCGAACGAGGCGAAAGCCAGCAGGCTCGCATTGGCCAGCACGCGCAGCACGACCGAGCTGCGATCGGGTTGCGTCGGCTCCGGGCGGTCGAATGGTTTGTTCATGGGCCTGCGTCCGTTCACTGAAGTATCGAAGGCCGGCAACGCTGCGAGCCGCCGAATAGCGCGGACATACACAGCATTTTCCGCTCCTTCGGCGCCGAGAACCGGCCGACCTCATCGACGGGACATCCTGTGGCCGAGAGGCGCCGGCTTCGCCACTACACTCGCCGCCCATGATCGAAACGAGCACGACCGGCGCGGCAGGACCCGCGCGTCGCTGGAGCGAAGCTCTGCGTGTTTATCGCGAGCCCGCCTCGCTGCGGATGTTCTTCCTCGGTTTCGCGGCCGGGCTGCCGCTGCTGCTCGTGCTCGGCACCCTGTCCTTCCGGCTGCGCGAAGCAGGCATCGACCGCACGACGATCGGATACCTGAGCTGGGTCGGGCTGGCCTACGGCATCAAGTGGGCGTGGGCGCCGCTGGTCGATCGTCTCCCGATCCCATGGCTGACGCGCGCGCTCGGACGCCGACGCAGCTGGCTGCTGATCGCGCAGGCCGGCGTGGTCGCCGGCCTCGTCGGCATGGCGTTGGCCGATCCGAGTCGCGGGCTCGGCGGGCTGATCGGATTCGCACTGCTGGTCGCGTTTTCGTCGGCAACGCAGGACATCGCGCTGGACGCCTATCGCATCGAGTCCGCGCAGGTCGAAAAGCAGGCTGCGCTCGCCGCCATGTATCAGACCGGCTACCGCCTGGCGATGATCTGGGCGGGCGCCGGCGTGCTGTGGATCGCCGCTCGCTCGGCAGGCGGTGACGCAACGGCCTACAGCGCCGCCGCATGGACGACTGCGTACATCGCGATGGCGGCCTCGATGCTGGTCGGCATCGCCACGGTCCTGATGTCCCCGGAGCCGATCCCGGGCGAAGGCAGGCTGCGCAACGACGGCGAGGAGCAGGCGCTCGCCCGGCGCCTGATGGCCGAGCACGGAATGAACGCCCGCACCGCGGCCATCGTGGCGTGGCTGCGCGCGGCGGTGGTCGGGCCCTTCGCCGACTTCGTCGCCCGCTATCGCTGGCACGCGCTGCTGCTGCTCGCGCTGATCGCCGTGTATCGGATCTCGGACGTCGTCATGGGCATCATGGCCAACCCGTTCTACGTCGACATGGGCTACACGAAGGACGAGGTCGCGGCGGTGTCCAAGCTCTACGGGGTGGTCATGACCCTGGCGGGCGCGTTCATCGGCGGCGTGCTCGCGCTTCGCTTCGGCGTGATCCGCATCCTGATGCTCGGCGCGGTGCTGTCCGCGGCGTCCAACCTGCTCTTCGCGTGGCTGGCTACGCGGGGACACGACCTCACCGGGCTCATCTTCACGATTTCGGCCGACAACCTGTCGGCCGGCATCGCCTCGGCGGCTTTCATCGCCTACCTGTCGAGCCTGACGAACGTGCGTTACTCGGCGACGCAATACGCGCTGTTCTCGTCGGTCATGCTTCTGCTGCCGAAGTTCGTCGCGGGCTTCTCGGGCGTGTTCGTCGATGCCTGGGGTTACGTGCCCTTCTTCTACGGCACCGCGCTGCTCGGCGCGCCGGTCCTGATACTGGTGTGGCTGGCGAGCCGCGTGCACGCGCGGCCGCCGGCCGATGCGGCTCCAGCATCGGCCCGGTAGCGACCCTCAGCGCGTCTCGAACCGATAGACGGCCAGCGTGGCGCGCAGGCCGGGAAGCACGTTGACCGGCTGACCCTCGGCAAAGACGGCGCGCCCGGTGATCAGGAGACCGACCTTCGACGCGAGGATCTCGAAGTCCTTCAGCGTGCAAAGGTGGATGTTGGGCGTGTCGTACCACTGATACGGAATGTGCTTGGTCACCGGCATGCGGCCTGCGAGCAGCGACACCGCATGCCTCCAGTGCCCGAAATTCGGGAAGCTCACGACACCCTGGCGTCCGACGCGCGCCATTTCCCGCAGCAGGCCCTCGGCGTTGTGCATGGCCTGCAGCGTCTGTGACAGGACGACCGTGTCGAACATGCCGTCGTCGAACATCCGGAGGCCGGCGTCGAGGTTCTGCTGCACGACGTTGATGCGCGCCCGCACGCAGTGCGCGACGTGCTCGTCATTCAGTTCGACTCCGTAGCCGCGGCAGCCTTTGGCATCGCGCAGGTGGGCCAGCAGCGTGCCGTCGCCGCAGCCGAGGTCGAGGACGCGGCTGCTCGGGGCTACCCAATCGGCGATCTGGGCGAGGTCGACGCGCAACGTCATGCCGCCCCCTCGACGCCGCGCGCCGACCAGAGGAAGGAGTGGCTCCCGGTGCGCTCCTGCCCGCTCATGCTTCGACCTCTTCGGCGATCGTCTCGAAGTAGTTGCGCACGACCCGGTGGTAGCGCGGGTCTTCCAGCAGGAAGGCGTCGTGCCCGTGCGGGGCATCGATCTCGGCGTACGAAACATCGCGCCCGGTGGCGATCAGCGCCTCGACGACCTCGCGCGATCGCTCTGGCGGGAACCGCCAGTCGGTCGAGAACGCGGCCAGCAGGAACTTCGCCGCGGCGGGTCGCATCGCGGTCATCAGGTTGCCGCCCGTGGCCTTCGCGGGATCGAAGTAATCGAGCGCCCGGGTGATCAACAGGTAGGTGTTGGCGTCGAAGTACTCGGCGAACTTGTCGCCCTGGTAGCGCAGGTAGCTCTCCACCTCGAACTCGACGTCATAGTGGAACTGGTACTCGTCGCCGATCTCCCGGCCCCGCAGCGCGCGTCCGAATTTCTCGGCCATGTCCTCGCCCGACAGGTACGTGATGTGGCCGATCATGCGTGCCACGCGCAGCCCACGGCGGGGAACGACGCCATGCGCGTAGTAATCGCCGCCATGGAAATCCGGGTCGGAACGGATGGCCGTGCGCGCCACCTCGTTGAACGCGATGTTCTGCGCCGACAGTTTCGGTGCCGAAGCGATCGCCACGCAGTGCGACAGGCGCTGCGGGTACTGGATCGCCCAGGACAGCGCCTGCATGCCGCCGAGCGAGCCGCCCATCACCGCCGCCCACCGCTGGATGCCGAGCACGTCCGCCAGCCGGGCCTGCGCGTTGACCCAGTCCTCCACCGTGACGACGGGGAAGCTCGCGCCGTACGGCTTTCCCGTGGCCGGGTTGGTCGACATCGGTCCGGTGGAGCCGAAGCAGGAACCGAGATTGTTGACGCCGACGACGAAGAACCGGTTGGTGTCGACCGGCTTGCCGGGGCCGACCATGTTGTCCCACCACCCGACGTCCGTCGGGTCGTCGGGCGCCACGCCCGCGACATGGTGGGAGGCGTTGAGGGCGTGACAGATCAGCACGGCGTTGCTGCGGGCTGCATTGAGCTGGCCGTAGGTTTCGACCATCAGTTCGTACCCGTCGACCGACGCTCCGCTGGACAGCGCGAGCGGCGCGTCGAACCGGTACGACTGCGGTGTCACGACACCGACGGAACCTGGCTTCAGCATGACCAATAAAAAAACCCGAGAGGCGCGGGGGGCCGGCTCGGGTTCGTCGCAGCAGCGCTGCTTGACCTCTTTAGCGATTCAGGAGGCTCTCCTCCCGCGCCCGCAAGCGAGTCGGCAAATCGGCGCAGAACGGAAAGTAGAGGTTCGGGCAACCGGTGTCAAACTCGCGGCCTGCCCACCGTCCACCCGAATCCCCATGACCTACACCGTCTTCGGCACGTCGGCGTCCGGCAATTGCCACAAGGTCCGGATGGCACTCGACATCCTTGAAGAGCCCTACGAGTGGCGGGAAATCGACGTCGTGAAGGGCGAGTCGCAAACGCCCGAGTTCCTCGCGATGAACCCCAACGGCCAGGTGCCGGTGCTCGCCATCGACGGCCGGACCTTTCTCCCCGAGTCGAACGCCATCCTCTGGTACCTCGGCGAAGACACGCCGCTCGTGCCGGCGGAACGCCTCGACCGGGCGCGGGTGCTGCAATGGATGTTCTTCGAGCAGTACAGCCACGAACCAGCCATCGCCGTGGCGCGCTTCATCCGCTGCTTCCTGAAGAAGAGCGACGACGTCCGGCTGCCGGAGCTGAAGAAGCGGGGCAACGCCGCGCTCGCGGTGATGGAGCGCCACCTCGCGACGCACGACTTCTTCGTCGGCACGGACCTGACGATCGCCGATCTCGCGCTGTTTGCCTACACACACAAGGCCGAGGACGGGGGCTTCGACCTGACGCCGTATCCGGCGGTGTCGGCGTGGCTCGCCCGTTGCTCGAAGCAGCGCGGCGTCACTGCCATGCCGACCCCGTGATAGTTGACGGGCGACCGCCCGTTGCCGGCCGGCGGCGGCGCTGCTTGGTCCACCTGAATCCCTGACGTGCGACGCCAACCGGCCATCGCTTTCATCCTGATCACCGTGCTCATCGACGTGATGGGCATCGGCCTGCTGCTGCCGGTGATCCCGTCGCTCGTCGGGGAATTCACCAGCAGCCGCGACGCGCAGACCTATTGGTACGGCGCGCTGATGGTGACGTTCGGCCTGGCGCAGTTCCTGTGCTCGCCGCTGCTCGGGGCGCTGTCCGACCGCTACGGTCGGCGGCCCGTCCTGCTCACTTCCATCGCGGGCCTCGGCACGATGTTCTTCCTGTCGGCGATCGTCACGTCGCTGCCGGCGCTGCTCGCCACCCGCGTCCTCGGCGGCGCGCTGGCGGCCAACTTCTCCGTGGCGAATGCGTACGTCGCCGACATCACGAGCCCGGAACGGCGCGCGAAGAGCTTCGGGAAGATCGGCGCGGCCTTCGGCATCGGCTTCATCGTGGGCCCCGCCGTCGGCGGTTTGCTGGGCAGCATCGACATCCGCCTGCCCTTCTACGCGGCCGCCGTGCTGTCGCTGATCAACGCGGTCTACGGCCTGCTCGTGCTGCCCGAGTCGCTGCCGCGGGACCGCCGCAAGGCCATCGAGTGGCGCAAGGCAAACCCGTTCTCCTCGCTCGCCGGACTGGCGCGCCTGAAGGCCGTCGGGGTGCTGGTGGTCGTGATCGGGCTCGTCACGCTGGCGCAATTCATCCTGCACGGCACCTGGGTGCTGTACACGGAGTTCCGCTTCGGCTGGGGCCCGCGCGAGAACGGCTTGTCGCTGTTCGTGGTCGGCCTGGCGAGCGCCGTGATGCAGGGCCTGCTGCTGGGCTGGCTGCTCAAGCGGCTCGGCGAGCGCCGGCTTGTCATCGCGGGCATGGTGTCCGGGCTGGTCGCCTTCACTCTGTACGGCGCCGCCACGGAAGGCTGGATGATGTACGCCATCATCGGCGCGAACCTGCTCGGCTTTGCCGTTGCCCCCGGGCTGAACGCACTCGTCTCGAAGGCCGCGGACCCGCGCGAGCAGGGCCTCGCCATGGGCTCGCTGTCGTCCCTCGGCAGCCTGATGGCCGTGATCGCACCGATGATGGGGGCGCCGTTGCTGGCCGCCGTCAGCCACCTGCCGGCGGGCGACTGGCGCATCGGTGCGCCGTTCTTCCTGTCGGCGGCACTGCAGGTGGCCGCGCTGCTGCTGGCGATCGTCCACTTCCGCCGCCATCCGCCGGGCGTGCACGCCGCGCTCGAAGCCCGGTAGCGACCCTCGCCCGCGCTTCGCACTACCATTGACCCTTTCCCGCCACGCGGCACCCCATCCCGGGGGCCGCGCACGCGGAGTCAACACCGATGACGATCCTCGAGACCCGACTGAACCCGCGCAGCCCCGAGTTCCGCAGCAATGCGGATGCGATGCGCGCGCTGGTGGCCGACCTGAAGGAAAAGGTCAACGCCGTGGGCGTGGGCGGTGGCCCGGAAGCGCGCGCCAAGCACACCGCGCGCGGCAAACTGCTTCCGCGCGATCGCGTGCAGATGCTGCTCGATCCCGGAACACCCTTCCTGGAACTGTCGCAGCTCGCCGCGTACGACATGTACGACAACGCGGCGCCGTCGGCCGGGATCATCACCGGCGTGGGCCGCGTGGCCGGGCGCGAATGCGTCATCGTCTGCAACGACGCCACGGTCAAGGGCGGCACGTACTACCCGATGACCGTCAAGAAGCACCTGCGCGCGCAGGAGATCGCACGCGAGAACCGGCTGCCGTGCATCTATCTCGTCGACTCGGGCGGCGCCAACCTCCCGAACCAGGACGACGTCTTCCCGGATCGCGAACACTTCGGCCGCATCTTCTTCAACCAGGCGAACCTGTCGGCCGCGGGCATCCCGCAGATCGCCGTGGTGATGGGCTCCTGCACGGCCGGCGGCGCGTACATGCCGGCGATGAGCGACGAGTCGATCATCGTCGCCAACCAGGGCACGATCTTCCTCGGCGGCCCGCCGCTGGTGAAGGCGGCGATCGGCGAAGTCGTCAGCGCCGAGGATCTCGGCGGGGGCGACGTGCACACGCGCCTTTCCGGCGTTGCCGACCACCTGGCCGCGAACGACGCGCACGCCCTGGCGCTGGCGCGCCGCATCCTGGCCACGACCAACTACGTGAAGCCGTCGCCGCAGCAGCTGCGCGAGCCGCGGCCGCCCAGGCTCGACCCCCTCGACCTGTACGGCGTGATCCCCACCGACACGCGCAAGCCCTACGACGTGCGCGAAGTGATCGGCCGCATCGTCGACGCTTCGGAGTTCGACGAATGGAAGACGCGCTTCGGGTCGACGCTGATCACGGGTTTCGCCTGGATCGAGGGCATGCCGGTCGGCATCGTCGCCAACAACGGCATCCTGTTTTCCGAGAGCGCGCAGAAGGGCGCCCATTTCATCGAACTGTGCTGCCAGCGCAAGGTGCCGCTGGTGTTCCTTCAGAACATCACCGGATTCATGGTGGGACGCAAGTACGAGAACGAAGGCATCGCGCGGCATGGGGCGAAGATGGTCACGGCGGTCTCGTGCGCGCAGGTCCCCAAGTTCACCGTGATCATCGGCGGCAGCTTCGGCGCGGGCAATTACGGCATGTGCGGCCGGGCATTCGGCCCGCGCTTCCTGTGGCTCTGGCCGAACGCGCGGATCAGCGTGATGGGCGGGGAGCAGGCGGCCAGCGTGCTCGCGACCGTCCGGCGCGACAACATCGAGGCCAAGGGCCAGCGCTGGAGCGCGGAGGACGAAGCGGCGTTCAAGCAGCCGATCCTCGACCAGTACGAGCACCAGGGCCACCCGTATTACGCGAGCGCCCGGCTGTGGGACGACGGCGTGATCGATCCGCTCGACACCCGCATGTGCCTGGCCCTCGGCCTGTCGGCGTCGCTCAACGAGCCGATCCCGGACACGAAGTTCGGCGTGTTCCGGATGTGACCGAGGCGCCCCGGGACACCCGTCGATGAACGACACGATCTACACGCGGCCCGAGCACATCGAACTCCGCCGCCAGGTCGCCCGCTTTCTCGAACAGGAGG
The DNA here is from genome assembly GCA_963726405.1 of uncultured beta proteobacterium. Taxonomy (GTDB): domain Bacteria; phylum Pseudomonadota; class Gammaproteobacteria; order Burkholderiales; family Burkholderiaceae_F; genus JAOUJD01. Next base: position 534,086 of record CAVSCF010000005.1, read on the forward strand.
TGGAGCCGAACGCACTGGCGTGGGACGAGCAGGGCTACACGCCGCGCGACGTCCTCAAGACGATGGGGGCGCTGGGCTGGCTGGGCCTCACCGCGCCCGAGGAGCACGGCGGCGCCGGGACCGACGTCACCACCAACGTCGTGTTCCAGGAGGCGCTGTCGCGCTCGACGTCCGGCGGTTTCGTCATCACCGTGCTCGTGCATACCGACATGGCGAGCCCGCACCTGGTGAACGCCGGATCGCCCGAGCAGAAGGCACGCTGGCTGCCGGCGATTCACCGGGGAGAGCTCATCACGGCGGTCGCCGTGACCGAGCCGGACGCCGGGTCGGACGTGGCCGCCATCCGGACGCGCGCGCGACGTGATGGCGACCACTGGGTGATCGACGGCACCAAGATGTTCATCACCAACGGAGTGCTGGCCGACCTCGTGTTCGTTGCCGCCCGCACCGATCCGACGGCGAAGGGCTCGCGCGGCATCTCGATCTTCGCGGTCAAGCGCGGCACTCCCGGGTTCTCGGTCGGCCGCTCGCTGAAGAAGAGCGGATGGCTGGCGTCGGACACCGCGGAGCTCGTGTTCGACAACTGCCGCGTGCCCGCCGGCAACCTGCTCGGCGAAGAGCATCGCGGCTTCTACGCGATCATGAAGAACTTCCAGGCCGAGCGGATCGCGCTCGGCAGCATGGCCGTCGGTCACTGCCTCACCGCGCTCGACATCACGCTGCGCTACGTCAACGAACGCAAGGCCTTCGGCGCGCCCCTGTGGGACAAGCAGGCGATCCGGCAGCGGCTGGCGATGCTGGTCGCGCGCGTGCACGCGGCGCGGCAGCTGCTGTACCACTGCGCGTGGATGGTCGACGAGCAGCGCGACGCGGTCGCCGAGATCTCGATGCTGAAGGCACTGACCGGGGAACTCGTCAACGAGGTGATGTACACCTGCCAGCAGTTCCACGGCGGCATGGGGTACATGCGCGAAAGCCCGATCGAGCGGCTGGTGCGCGATGCGCGGGTGCTGGCCATCGGGGGTGGAGCGACCGAAGTCATGCTCGAGGAAGTCGCGAAGCGGATCGCGATCCCGTGATGAAACATCTCGTGCCGTTCGCGGTGGCCACCCTGCTCGCGCTCGCCATGCCGGCGGCGCGGGCGGAGCGGATTCAGCTGATCGCACCGGACGGCATCGCGCTGAAGGCGTACTGGATGCCGCTGCCCGAGGGCGGCGTCGGTCCCGCGGTCGTTGCGCTGCATGGCTGCGGCGGCCTGTTCGAACGCACGGGAACCGCATTCGATCCGCGTTACCCGGACTACGTGGCGCGCCTGCACCGTGCGGGATACCACGTGCTGCTGCCCGACAGCTTCGGGTCGCGCGGCAAGGGCTCGATCTGCGCCGATCCGAACGGCAAGCAGGGCGTCACCGTGGAGACGCGCCGGGGCGACGCCATCGCGGCCGTCGACTGGCTGTCGAAACACCCGGACGTGATCCCCCGGCGCATCGTCCTGCTCGGCTGGTCGAACGGCGCGACCACGGCCCTGTCCGCGCTGAACGGCGCCGGGCCTTCGTATGCGCGCAACGTCGCCGCGGCGATCGTGTTCTACCCCGGCTGCGCATCGTTGCTGAAACAGCCCTTCCGCCTGCATGCGCCCGTACTGATGCTGCTCGGCGAAAAGGACGACTGGACGCCGCCCGGACGCTGCACGGAGCTGGCCGACCGCGTACGGAAGGCGCAGCCCGACGTCGACCTCGACGTCCACCTGTATTCCGACAGCCACCACGGTTTCGACAGCACGCAACCGGTCCGCTTGCGGGCCGACATTCCGAATGGCATCAACCGAAACGGCGTCCATTCCGGCGGGAATCCCGCCGCGCGCGCCGCCGCGCTGGCCGAAATAGACGCCTTCCTCGCGTCGCGCCTTGGTCCGCCGACGGATGCCGCGGCGCGTTCCGGGACACCAACCTTCCGATAACAGAACGAACTGAAGACGAGAAGCCGCATGCCTTCGACATTGAAGATCAACATCACCCACCGCGTGGCCATCGTGTGGATGACACGGGCCGAGGTGCGCAACGCCTTCAACGAAACGACGATCGCCGAGCTGACCGAGACCTTCCGTGCGCTGGGCGCCAACCCCGAAGTGCGTGCGATCGTCCTGGCCGCCGAAGGCCCGGCCTTCTGCGCGGGGGCCGACCTCGAATGGATGCGTCGCATGTCGCAGTACTCGCACGAGGAGAACCGCGCGGACGCGATGAAGCTGGCGACGATGCTGCGAACCATCCATGAGTGCCCGAAGCCCGTGATCGCCCGCATCCACGGCCCCGCGTTCGCCGGCGGCGTGGGCCTCGTGGCCGCCTGCGACATCGCGGTCGCTTCGCTGAACTCCGAGTTCTGCCTCACGGAGACGAAGCTCGGCCTCATTCCCGCCACCATCGCGCCGTACGTGATGCGCGCGATGGGCTCGAGCCAGGCGCGCCGCTACTTCCTCACGGCCGAGAAGTTCGACGCGGGCGAGGCGTTCCGCATTGGCCTGGTGCACAACATCGTTCCGCTCGAGGAACTCGACACGACGATCAATGAATTGCTCGGAAGGCTGATGCTCACCAGCGCCGAGGCCGTCGCCGAGGCGAAGCGCCTCGTGCGCGACGTCGCGTTCCGTCCGATAGACGACGAGCTCGCCGCCGACACCGCCGAGCGCATCGCGATGATCCGACAGAGCGCGGACGGGCGCGAAGGCATCGCCTCGTTCCTCGAGAAGCGCAAGCCGCGCTGGGTCGTGGAGTTCGAGGCGCTCGAGTCGAGCGGTGAGGATGATGAGGAGATGTAAAGGCGTTCGAAATGTACGCATCGGCTTCGCCGATGCACGTGCATTTCGAACGACAAAGTCAGTGGGCCGGGCTTCGGAGCGGCCGGGCGCCCGGCCCGATCACAAAGGCACGAATAACCGATCAACGTGGAATCTCTCGACGTCGCACAACTGATCGCCCTGGCGGCCGTGCTCGGGTTTGCGAGTGGCATTCGCCTGTACGCGGTGCTGCTGGTGGTCGGTCTTGTCGGATACGCGGGCTGGATGCAGTTGCCGTCGGGACTGGCGATCCTGCAGCACCCCTGGGTACTCGGCACCGCGGGCGCGATGTTCCTGGTGGAGTTCGTGGCGGACAAGATTCCGGGTGTCGACACGGTGTGGGACGGCATCCAGACCTTCATCCGCATCCCGGCCGGCGCGGCACTCGCGGCCGGCGTGTTCGGCGGGATGGACAACGCCGTGTGGACCACGATGGCCGCCATCCTCGGCGGCTCTCTCGCCGCGACGAGCCACTTCACGAAAGCGGGCACCCGGGCTGCCGCCAACACGTCGCCCGAGCCTTTCTCGAACTTCGGGCTGTCGGTCGCCGAGGACATCTCGTCCGCGGGGTTGCTGTGGCTGGTACTGACCCATCCGCTCGTCGCGCTCGGACTGGTCATCGTGCTGGTCCTTCTCGCCGCGTGGCTCCTGCCCAGGCTCATCCGCTTCATCGCACGGGTCATGCGCCGGATCTTCGGCAGCAGCCCATCCGGCACGGGCCCATGATGACGGGCACCCCGCCCCCGATCAACGCCCCCGCAATCCGTCCCTCGCGGCAGAAGAACACATGACATCCATGTTCAAGAAGCTACTGGTCGCAAACCGCGGCGAGATCGCCTGCCGCGTCATCACCACCGCCCGACGGATGGGCATCCGCACAGTGGCCGTGTACTCGGATGCCGATGCCGGCAGCCGGCACGTCGCAATGGCCGACGAGGCCGTCCGGCTCGGGCCGGCAGCGGCGCGCGAGAGCTACCTGCGCGGCGACCTCATCGTCGATGCGGCCAAGGCGACCGGTGCCGATGCCGTCCACCCCGGCTACGGCTTCCTGTCCGAGAACGAGTCGTTCGCCCAGGTGCTGGCCGACACCGGCATTGCATTCGTCGGGCCGCCTCCCTTTGCGATCCACGCGATGGGCAGCAAGAGCGAAGCCAAGCGGCTGATGGAGCGCGCCGGGGTCCCGCTCGTTCCTGGCTATCACGGCGAGAAGCAGGACCCGGCCTTCCTGCACGCGCAAGCCGATGGCATCGGCTACCCGGTCCTGATCAAGGCCAGTGCCGGAGGCGGCGGCAAGGGCATGCGCGTCGTGGCGAAGTCGGGTGAGTTCCTCGAGGCGCTCATCTCCTGCCGGCGCGAAGCGCTGGCGTCGTTCGGCGACGACCGCGTCCTGATCGAGAAGTACGTCGAGCGTCCACGCCACATCGAGATCCAGGTCTTCGCCGACACGCTCGGCGGTGCGGTGTACCTGTTCGAACGCGATTGCTCGGTGCAGCGGCGGCACCAGAAGGTGCTCGAGGAGGCGCCGGCGCCCGGCATGACGCCGGAGCGGCGGCGCGCGATGGGCGAGGCGGCGGTGGCGGCCGCACGTGCCGTCGGCTACGTGGGCGCCGGCACCGTTGAATTCATCGCCGACCCGACCGGTCAGTTCTTCTTCATGGAGATGAACACGCGACTGCAGGTCGAGCATCCCGTGACCGAGATGATCACCGGCCACGATCTCGTCGAGTGGCAATTGCGCGTCGCGGCCGGCGAACCGCTGCCCGCCACGCAGGACGCGCTCTCCATCCGCGGTCACGCCATCGAGGCTCGCATCTACGCCGAAAACCCGGACAGCGGGTTCCTGCCGTCCACCGGCCGGCTGCTGCACCTCGCGCAGCCGGCCGCCGCCGAGTTCGGCGGGCAGGACTCGACGCCACCGGCCCCGGTGCGGATCGACAGCGGCGTGCGGGAGGGCGACAGCATCACGCCGTACTACGACCCGATGATCGCGAAGCTGATCGTCTGGGGCACCGACCGCGCGCATGCACTCGCCCGGATGCACGCGGCTCTCGCGGACTTCCACATCGTCGGCGTCGCCAACAACGTCGACTTCCTCTCTCGCCTCGTCGCCAATCCGGCTTTTGCGAAGGCCGAGCTCGACACCGGGCTCATCGAGCGCGAGCGCGCACGGCTGTTCCCCGAGTCGAAGGACGAGCGGGTGCCGCACGAACTGCTCGCGTTCGCGTGCGCGCGCGTGCTGGTCGACGAGGAGGCGGGCGCGGGTGCCGATCCGTGGAGCGCCGCCCACGGGTGGCGGCTGAACACGAACTACATGCGGACGCTGACGCTGAAGTCGGAGCGCGGCGTGCACGACGTCGACCTCGAGTACACGCGCGAGGGCTACGTGTTCCATCACGCCGGTGCCCACGCGCCGCTGGCGATCAGCGCGGTCGACGGCACGCGACTCGGCATCCGGTTCGGCGGCGGCACGGTCGTCGCCGACGTCGTCCGCTCCGGCGACGAGTTGCACGTGTTCGCGCACGGACGGCATCGGATGCTCGCACTGTTCGACGTCATCGCACAGTCAAGCGGCGGCGACGCATCCACCGGCCGCCTGACCGCGCCCATGCCCGGCAAGGTGATCGCGATCTCGACCGCCAAAGGGGAGCGCGTCGAGCGCGGCGCGCCTTTGCTGGTGATGGAGGCGATGAAGATGGAACACACGATCGTCGCGCCGACCGACGGCGTCGTGGACGACGTGCTGTACGGCGTGGGCGACCAGGTCGAGGAAGGCGCCGAACTCGTGCGATTCGAGGCCGCCTGACCGACAGCATCGAAGCGATGAAGCCCCGGATCGTGATCGCCGTCGGCGCGAATGCGTTGGCGAAGTGGGCCGAGCGCGTGCAACGCGCCCTGCCCGAGGCCGACGTCATCACGCGGGATGCGGGGAGGACGACTGCGGACCCGCATGCGACGCCGGCCGACTACGCGCTCGTGTGGCGGCCGCACCCGTCGTTCTTCGCCGAGCAGACGCAGCTGAAGGCGGTCTTCAACCTCGGGGCGGGCATCGACGCGCTCGCCGCGATGCCGGAGTTTCCGCGCTCGGTGCCGTTGATCCGCCTCGAGGACGCGGGCATGGCCGGGCCGATGGCGCAGTACGCGCTCGCGGCGGTGCTGCGCTTCGCATATCGCTTCGACGAATACGCGCACGCGCAGGCCGGGCGCCGTTGGGCTCCGCGGCGCCCCCACGCGCCGGGCGAACTCGACGTGGGGGTGCTGGGAATGGGCGCCATCGGCGGCGTCATCGCGAGAACCATGGCGGAGCAGGGCTTTCGCGTCCGCGCCTACGCGCGCACCCGGCACGATCTGCCCGGCATCCGAAGCTATGCGGGCCCTTCGGAACTGCCGGCATTCCTGACCGGCGTCCACGTGCTGATCAACGCGCTGCCGCTGACCGCGGACACGGTCGGCATCCTCCGGCGGGAGCACCTCGAACGGCTGGCCGACGGCGGGCACCTGGTCAATCTCGCACGGGGCGCGCACCTGGTCGAGGACGATCTGCTCGCGCTGCTCGACGCAGGCAAGCTCTCCGGCGCGACGCTCGACGTCTTCGCACAGGAGCCGCTGCCGTCCGAACACCGCTTCTGGAGCCACCCCGGCGTCACCGTCACCCCGCACGTGTCCGGCGTGACGCTGCTGGACGAATCCGTGCAGCAGGTGGCGCATAAAATTCGCTCACTGGAGCGAGACGAGCCGGTCACCGGCGTCGTCGACTGGAAACGAGGTTACTGATGGCGCTGCCGAGCAAGGTCTCGATCGTGGACGTCGGCCCCCGCGACGGGCTGCAGAACGAGAAGCAGATGATTCCCGCCAACGTGAAGGTCGAGCTGGTCGACCGCCTCGCGGACGCGGGCCTGCAGAACATCGAGGTCACCTCGTTCGTGTCGCCAAAGTGGGTGCCGCAGATGTCCGATGCGGCCGAAGTGATGGCGCGCATTCGCCGCAAGCCGGGCGTCGTCTACTCCGTGCTCACGCCGAACATGAAGGGCTTCGAAGGCGCGGTCGCGGCCGGGGCGGACGAGATCGTCGTGTTCGGGGCGGCCAGCGAAGCGTTCTCGCAGAAGAACATCAACTGCTCGATCGCCGAGTCGGTCGAGCGCTTCCGCCCGGTGGCCGCCGCGGCCCACGAACACGGAATCCGCGTGCGCGGGGCCATCTCGACCGCGCTGGGGTGCCCGTACCAGGGCGAGGTCGCCCCCGAAGCGGTGGCGGACGTCGCGCGCCGGATGAAGGACATCGGCGTCGATCACGTCGGAGTCGCGGACACGATCGGCGTCGGCACCCCGGAGAAGACGAAGCGCGCGATGGAGGCCGTACTGGCCATCTACGAACTTCCTGCCGTAAGTGGCCACTTCCACGACACGTACGGCATGGCCGCGGCGAACGTCTACGCCTGCCTCGAACTCGGAATCTCGACGTTCGACACGAGCGTGGCGGGGCTCGGCGGCTGTCCCTATGCCAAGGGCGCCACCGGCAACGTGGCCACCGAAGACGTGCTGTACCTGCTCGACGGTCTCGGCATCGAAACCGGGATCGACTTCGCCAAGGTGGTCGCGATCGGCCAGTGGATCAGTCAGTTCCTCGACCGCAAGGCGCACTCGCGTGCCGGCAACGCGGTCACGGCGAAGGCGTTGGCCTGAGCCCGACGGCTCGTCGAGCCATCCGTTCGTTGCGCGCGTAGCGCGTTCGCGTCTCGCTGATCGTCGGGCTTCGCCGGCTGCGTCGCCAGCCGCTTTACGACCTCGCGCCTCCCGTGCGGCCGCTTCTTCCCGACGAGCGGTAACGGCCTCGTTTCCCTCTCACAGCAGCCGCTGGAAAGCGGTCCTATTCGCCGGATTGCTGCGCCCGCGTGAATCCGAGAATTCGGGCAACGGGAAATGGCATCCGGCGGCGTTCGTCGGCCGTTCGTCAGCATTGATTGAATACCGCTGGCGCACTCGCCGAAGACCCACCCAACGGGTACGAGCGCACCACACCACATGCACGTCAGCACTCACAAACGGATTCAAGGTTTTCGCCAGGCCGGCTTCACGCTGATCGAGCTGATCGTCGTGATGGTGGTGATCGGCATCCTCGCCGCCGTCGCGATTCCGAATTACAGCGAGTACGTGATGCGCGGGCACCGCGCGTCCGCGCAGGCCTACATCAGCGACCTCGCCAGCCGTCAGGCGCAGTTCTTCCTCGACCGGCGTCAGTACGCCGACACCGTGGCGGCGCTCAACGTGCCGGCACCGGCCGAAATCGCGACTCGATACACGGTGACCGTCGTCGCCGTCGCCGGCCCGCCCGCGACCTTCACGCTCACCGCCACGCCGAACGGCCCCCAGGCGGGCGACCGCTGCGGCGTGATGACGATCGACCAGGCCGCGAACCAAGGTGGCGGCGGCAACCCGCTGCTGGTAGGACAGACGATGAACACGCTCCTCATCGCGCTCAAGGGCTCAACGCGGCTTCACGCTGATCGAGGCGATCATCGTGATGTCGATCATGGCGATCCTCGCCGGCGTCAGCACGTCGAGCTTCGTCTGGCTGAACCAGACGACCCAGATCCGCGGGGCGGCATTCGATCTCGTGGCCGATCTCGACTTCGCGCGCAGCGAGGCGGTGAAGCGCAACAACGACGTGGTCGTGACACCCGTCGGCGGCGCATGGGGCAACGGCTGGACCGTCACCGCCAACGCCGGAGCTACGGTCCTGCGCCAGCGCGCCGCGCTCGGCGGCCAGATCGCCTTCGCCGCGGCACCAGCGGCCCTGACGTTCGACGGCGCCGGCCGCGCATCGCTGGTTGATGTCGGCAATTTCCGGATCTGTCCGCCCAGCGGCGGCACGCTGAGCGGACGCATCGTCCGCATCGACGCGTCGGGCCTGTCGCGGTCGGTCAAGACCACCTGCACCGCCTGATATGCGATCCCGTCTCGTCGCCGGCTTCGCCATGGTGGAAGCGATGGTCACCGTGGTGGTCGTCGCATTCGGCCTGCTCGGCGTCGCCGGCCTGGTTTCCCGCTCGTTCGTCGCGGAAGTCGAAGGAACGCAGCGCACGCAGGCTTTGCTCGTGCTGCAGGACCTGGTGACGCGAATCGAGGCGAACCGCACGAACGCGGCTGCGTACGTCACTGGCGATGCGGGAGTGACAGGCTACGTGACGACCGTGTCCGGCGGTGTCACGACCACCTCGACCGTGGTCTGCGATCCGGCGGCAGCGCTCGCGGACCGTGACCGCTGCGAGTGGAGCCGGCTGCTGGCCGGCACCAACGAGCAGGTCGACACGCGCAATGCCGGCGTACTGGTCGGCGCCATTGGCTGCGTCTACGAGATCGACGCCTTCAACCGGATCTACGCCGTGGCGATCGCGTGGCAGGGCATGAGTGCCGGCCCGGCGCCGCTCGTGGACAACGGCTTCGCCCCCAACGGATGCGGACGCGACCGCTTCGGCAATGAGAACCAGCGACGGGTGATCACGATGCCCGTGCGACTCGCCACCCTCAGCTAACGATGACGCCCCGCAAGGCCAGTTCCGGCTTCTCGCTGATCGAGCTCATGATCGCGCTGACGATCGGGCTCGTGGTACTGACCGTGCTGGCAACCGTGTTCGCGCGGACGTCGAGCGGGCGCGGTGACCTGGAGCGCGTCTCCCGCCTGGTCGAGAACAGCCGCTTCGCGGCGGACATCGTCGGCGACGACGTCCGGCATGCCGGGTTCTACGGCACCTTCATGCCTCCCAGCGACGCACTGTTCAGCGACCCGTCGCCGTGCGGCTGGAACACCGCGGACGTTGCCCAGCTCGGCTGGCAACCGGCCGCCACCCCTCCGCGCTACCCCGCGCAGCTCCAGGGCTGGGACGACCCGGGCGCGGTGGTCGTCGCCCTGAACTGCCTTCCGAACCGGGTCGCCGGTACCGATGTGCTGGCTATCCGACGCGCAAGTTCGCGCCCGGTCCTGCCAGCCGATGTCAGAACCACCAGCGTCTACGTGCAGGCCTCGCAGTGCATCAACGACGCAGTCCCGCTGCGCGTGACGAATACCGTGGGCCAATTCATTCTGCGCACCGCGGCGTGTGGGGCCGACCTCGCTGCGATTCGCCGCTACTTCGTCCGGGTGTACTACGTGGCGAGCTGCAACGAGTGCGCGCCCTCGGACGGAATCCGCACGCTGAAGCGGATGGAAGTCGTCGACAACGTCTACCGCGTGGTGTCGCTCGCCGAAGGCGTCGAGGATCTGCAGTTCGAGTACGCATTTGACACCAACGACGACGGCTCGCCGGAAGAACTGCGCACCGACATTTCGGGCGTTGGCCCGACCGCAAACTGGGCGAATGTCGTCGCGGTCCGCATGCACCTGCTGATGCGGAGCACTGAGCCGGGGATGAGTGCGGACACGACGCCGACGCTGTTCGACCTCGGGCCGGGTCATGGCGCAGTAGCCTGCCCGGACCGCTTCAAGTGCCGACTGCTGACCACGACGTTCCGCTTGAACAACGTTGCCGGTCGCCGGGAGACATGACGTGGCAACCCGTGCGCGATTTCCACAGACAGGCACCGCGCTGGTCGTTGCGATCGTGTTCCTGCTGCTGCTCTCCACTCTGGCGCTGACCGGGCTGCGGTCGAGCACGACCAACGTCCAGATCGTCGGCAACATGCAGGCGCGCCAGGAGGTGGTCGCGGCGGCACAGATGCTGATCGAGCAGACCGTCAGCACCGACGAGTTCGCGCGTAATCCCGACGGGGTGTTCGCCGCAGCCCGTGTGGTGACCGATTTCAACGGCGACGGCGAGCCGGATGCGACGGCCGTGCTCGCACGGAGGCCCGTGTGCCTGCGCGCCCGCTCCGTGGCACTGAACGATCTCGACCCGACGAACCCGGTCGACGCGCCCTGCTTCGCGAGCGCCGCGCTCACGAACCCGGGCCTGCTGCCCGGCGGCGGCGCCCCCGCCGGCTCGCTGTGCGCGGACACCGAATGGGAGATCGTTGCGAGCGCGACCGACAACCGCACCGGCGCCACCATGACGCTGAGCCAGGGTGTCACGGTCCGCACGGCCGTCGTCGGCCTCAACACCGTCTGCAACTGAGAGTGCCCATGACCCACGCCCGCTCGCTCGCCCGCTTCGTCCTTGTCTCGGCCCTGTCGCTCGGTGCCAGCCTGCAGGCGGCAAAGGCCGACGACATCGACATCTATTCGATGCCGAACACGGAGGGCTTCCGCCCCAACGTCCTGATCCTGCTCGACAACACGGCCAACTGGAGCGCGTCGATCCCGACACCGCTGTGCAGCGACCCCCTCGCTCAGGTGAAGACAGCGAGCCCGAACAAGGAGGAAGGCACGAAGATGGGTGCGCAGAAGTGCGCCCTGTACAAACTCATCTCCAGCCTGTCGGTCGAGGACCTCAGCCAGTTCAACTTCGCGGTGATGCTGTTCAACGAATCGCCGGATTCGAGCGCTTATCCGCGTCAGGCCTTCCTTCACGTGACCACAGCCGCGGGCAAGCAGCGGCTGCTCGACCTGATCACCGGCCTCGGCATCAACAGAGACAAAGGAAACAACGCGGCGACGGCCGAAGCTTTCTACGAGGCCTATCAGTGGTTCACGGGCGGCACGGTCTGGCTCGGCAACAAGACAGCGACCAAGCACGACCCGGCGGCGTTTACCGACGGCAGCAAGACGCGGTACATATCGCCCGGCGTCGGATGTGCGAAGAACCACATCATCTACCTTGCCAACGGCGCCCCGGCGGACAACAACAATCGTGCGCTCGAACTGCTGCAGCGGCTGTATCCGGGCGCGACCCGCTACCGGATTCCGACGTCGGAGGGCGTGGGCAACAGCGACGAGGCAAACTGGGCGGACGAATTCGCGGCGTTCTTCAACCTCGGTGCGGACCTCGACCCGTCCATCGAGGGCAGCCAGAACATCAACGTTCATACGATCGCGGTGACCGGCGCGTCGAGCGACGGCAACTACCCGAACTTCGTCAGCTGGATTGCCAAGCAGGGCGGCGGCCTGTACCAGCAGGCGACCAACAGCGACCAGATCATCGTCGCGATGACGAAGATCCTGAACCAGATCCGGGCGGCCAACAGCGTGTTCTCCTCGGCCTCGTTGCCGGTTTCGGCGAACACGCAGGGCACGTACCTCAACCAGGTCTTCATCGGCATGTTCCGTCCCGATGGGAATGCACTCCAGCGCTGGGTGGGCAACCTGAAGCAGTACCAGTTCCTCTACGACCCGGTGCGCGACACGCTGCAACTGGCCGACGTCACCCTCACGCCGGCGGTGAGCCCGACCAGCGGCTTCATCGACCAGGGCGCCACCAGTTTCTGGACGCACAGCTCGAGCTTCTGGGTCAACGTCGAGACAAGTTCGGGCGGCCGCTACTCGCGCAGTGACGCACCGGATGGCGAGAAGGTCGAAAAGGGCGGCGTTGCGCAGCTCCTGCGCGAAGCCTATCTGACCAGCACGGCGTCGCGCAGGATCTATACGTGCCCGGGAACGAGTTGCGGGACCAACGTCGACCTTGCGGCGGCCGGGGCCACCTATCAGTTCACCACGTCCAACGCTTCGCTGACACCAGGCTTGTTCGGCCTGGCCGCCACCGATACGACGAGACGGAACCTGATCATCGACTTCATCCGCGGCACCGACAACGTCACCGCCGGCGATGTCACGAGCGTCTCCGTCGCCAAGGACCAGCTCGGCGAAAGACCGACCGGCGCTGCCGTCCGGCCGTCCATTCACGGCGACGTGCTGCATTCCCGCCCGGTTGCCATCAACTACGGTGGCACACGGGGCGTCGTCGTGTTCTACGGTTCGAACGACGGCATGCTGCGCGCGGTGAACGGGAACCAGACCGGTCTCGGCGCGGGCCAGGAACTCTGGGCCTTCGTCGCGCCCGAACACCTCGCCGCGCTCAACCGCCTGCGCGAGAACGATCCGGAGGTGAAATATCCTTCGACGACCGGGAGCGGCGCGCTGCCGCGCAACTACTTCTTCGACGGTCCGATCGGCGCCTATCAGAACACGGTGACCGGCCAGGCGATGATCTTCGTCGGGATGCGCCGCGGCGGCCGTACCGTGTACGCCTTCGACGTTTCGAATCCGGACCAGCCGCGGCTCAAGTGGAGCATCGGCCCATCGGATTCGAACTACGCGGAGATCGGGCAGACCTGGTCGATGCCGCGCGTCGCGATGCTCAAGGGCCGAACCGAGCCGGTGCTGATCATGGGCGGCGGCTACGACGCGACCGCCGAGGATGCATCGTCCGCCGGCACCACCACGATGGGCCGGGGCCTCTATGTGATCGACATCAGCAACGGAAACCGGATCGCCAGGCTCGCGACCGATTACAGCGTGCCGGCCGACGTCTCGGTCCTCGACTCGGACGGGGACGGCTACGTCGACCGGGTCTACGTCGCCGACGTTCGTGCCCAGCTGTACCGGATCGACATCGAGAACGCGTCGGGCGATCCGATTTCCCCGGGAAGCTGGCCGGTCACCAAGATTGCCGCGCTCAACGACGGCTCGGGCGGCCTGTCGGGCACCCGCAAAGTCTTCTTCGCGCCCGACATCATCATGACGCGCAACTACACCGCACTGTTGATGGGAACGGGCGACCGCGAAAAACCGCTGACGACTTCGACCAACGATCGCTTCTACGTGATCAAGGACAGCAAGATCACGAAGGGCGCTCCGGCAGCGGCGACGCCGATCACCGACGCCGTGCTCGCAGGGCTCGGCACTGACGGGGCCGGCACCGACCCGGAGGGCTGCGCCTACTCGTTCGCCACGAATGGAGAGCGGGTGATCAACCAGCCGATCACCTTCGGTGGCATCACGTACTTCTCGACGAACAAGCCGCTGCCGCCCGGCGCGGGCAGTTGTTCGCGTTCTCAGAGCCGGTCCTACCAGGTTCCGCTCATTTGCCGGCCGCCGACCTTCCGCAACCTCGTCGGCGACGGCCTGCCGCCTTCGCCCGTCGTCGGGTACGTCGACGTCGGCCGCGGCAAGCTGGTGCCCTTCGTGATCGGCGGACCGAACGACAAGAACTCGTCGATCGAGGTGAACCGGGCCAACATCCTGATCCCCGGCAAGCGCAAGCGCTCATACTGGTTCATGGACAACCGCGACCGCTGACCCCGGCCGACCACGGACAAGACGGCGCCGCGCGGCGCCGTTTTCCTTTGACGCTATCGTTCGGCCCATGCGACGCGCCATCGACTTCTCCACCGCGGTATCGCGCCATGCCTTCAGATGGGCCGTGCGGGCCGCGCTGCTGTTCCTCGGGGTCTGCCTCGCACTGGCACTCGGGTTCACGCTGTATGCGGTCAACGCGTTGCCGGACCTTCAGCCCTGGCACACCGAGCGGCTGACGAAAGAGTTCGACGCGCGCAAGCACGCGAGTCTCGACTTCGCAGGCTACGTGGCGCTGGAGAAGGAGCTCTTTGCGGAAGCCGATGCGCTGGCCGCGACGTGGCGTGACCGCGGTGAAACCTTCGAGCACAGCCGCTTCAACGCCGCAGGCGCCATGCAGAAGCTTGCGGACGGCGCTCCTTTCAATCGCTCGTTCCGGCTGACGCCGGCGGTTCCGGTGGGCGGCGCCCTGCTGCTGCACGGGCTCACCGATTCGCCGTATTCGATGCGCGCCGTCGCCGACGTGCTCTTCCGCCGCGGCTTCGAGGTCACGGTGCTGCGGCTGCCCGGCCACGGCACGCTGCCGTCGATGATGACGGAGATGCACGCGCGCGACTGGGCCGCCGCCGTCGAACTCGCCGCCCGCGATGTCTCGGCTCGCACGCCGGCCGGTGCGCCCTTCTACGTGGGCGGCTACTCGACCGGCGCGGCGCTGGCGCTCGGATACACGCTGCGCACGCTGGGCGACACCGGCCTGCGGCGTCCGACGCGCGTGCTGATGCTCTCACCGGCGATCCAGCTGACGCCTGCCGCGGCGCTCGCGAACGTCATCGACTTCTTCTCGTTCATCCCCGTGCCGGTGCTCGAAAAGGTGCGCTGGCAGGAGGTCGTCGCCGAGTACGACCCGTACAAGTTCAACTCCTTTCCGGTCAATGCATCCCGGCAGGTGAATCGGACGACGAAGGCGCTGCAGGCGGAACTCGCCGCGGCCGCCGCCGACGGGCGGATCGCGGCGATGCCGCCGGTCATCACCTGGCAGTCGGTCGTCGATTCCACGGTCGGATCTGCGCCGACGGTCGATCTCGTCTACGCGCGGCTCGTCGGCGCGCAGCACCGCCTGGTGATGTTCGACGTGAACCGGACCGCGAAGCTGGTCAGCGTCCAGCGTCCCGGCGCGCGGCAGCTGATCGAACGCGTCGCGCGCGGCGAGCGCAGATACACCCTGGAACTGGTGTCGAACGCGTCACCGGACACGCTCGACGCGACGCTGTATCGGCTGCCGCCGGGCGCGCCCGTCGAGGCGGTCCCGACCGGGCTCGCGTGGCCGGCCGAGCTCGTGTCGCTCGGCCATGTCGCGCTGCCGTTCCCGCCCGACGACGCGGTGTACGGTATCCAGCCGGGCAGCGGGCGCGCGGGCATCCCGAGTCTGGGCTCGCTGCTGCTGCGCGGGGAGTCGGGCGCGCTCACCGTGTCGCTCGGGTCGCTGACGCGCGTCCGCAGCAACCCGTTCTGGTCGCTCGTCGAGCGTCAGATCGCGGAGCTGGCCACGTCCGACGTGGACGCGGCGCGCGTCACGCCTTCGCCCGCGGGGCGTTGACGAGCGCGATGCCGACGCCGACCAGCAGCGCGCCAAGCCCGAACACCGGCGTGAGCCGCTCGTCGAGCAGCAGCACGCCGAACACCACGCCGGCCATGGGCGTGAGGAAGCCGAACACCGCCAGCCGCCCGGCGAGATAGCGGGTCAGCAGCCAGAACCAGATCAGATAGCTGGCGAACGCGACGACAACCGCCTGGTAGGCGAGGCTGGCGACCGAAACCGGCGTCAGTCGCATCACTCCCGGTTCGCCGAGCGCCAGCGAGAACAGCGGCAACAGCACCGCCGAAATCCCCAGCTGGTACCCGAGCGTCTTCGTTGCCGATGCGCGCCCGAGCCGTGTCGCGCGGATGACCACCGTGGTCGCGGCCCAGAACGCAGCGCCGAGCACGCCGCACGCGTCGCCGAGCAGCGTCTCGGCGCGCCCGCCGATCAGACCGTCGGCAAACGCGACCACGATGCCGCCGAAGGCGACCAGCGTTCCGATCCACTGCACCGACCGAAAGCCGCTCGCCCGGCACGAACAGCGCCAGTCCGAGCGCCGTCAGGCATGGGGCGAGGTACAGGAACACGATCATGCGCGAAGCGGTCGTGTGCGGAAGCCCGTAGTAGATCAGGAAGAACTCGGCCGCGAAGAGCACACCGGCCACCAGTCCCGGCCCGAGCGTGCCGTCGCGCTCGAACAGACGCAGCGAACGGAGTCGGGACCACAGGAGCAGCAGGACCGTGGCCACGATCGACCGGAGCCCGCCCTGCATGACCGGCGAGACATCCGGAAGCGCCAGCTTCACTGCCACCTGCTGCAGGCCCCACAGCAGGCAGCAGCCGACCATCAGCGCATAGGCGCGCCCGTCGAGCGCGAGACGCGGCGGCGGGTTCAACGGTGATCCGCCGCAGCCGGTTGTCGGCCGTGCCGGGACTCCAGCGCCCTGCGCCCCCACACCCAGACGTAGTGAACACCCGAAGCGAGGATCGTCGCCATCACGAGAACAAAGAGCGGCGGCAACAGCGCCGTGACCTCGATCGCCCGCGCGGCATCAGCCAGCAGCGCCGACAGCACGCCGAATTCGAGGACCGTGTTGAACTTCGAGAGCCAGCTCGGCGCCATTTCCACCCTCCCCACCACGAGATGGAACGCGACGGCGCCCCCCATGATCACGAGGTCGCGCACGACGATCGCTACCGCCAGCCACACGGGGATCAGGGCCTGGGACGCGAGCACCAATGTCACGGCCAGCATCGTCAGCTTGTCGGCGATCGGATCGGCGATCGCCCCGAGCCGCGTTCGCACATTCCAGTGGCGGGCGATCAGGCCATCCGCAAGATCACTTAGTGCCGAGACGATGAACACGCCGAATGCCGCCGCGTACCGCTGCTCGACCACAAGCAGCACCAGCACGGGAATGAGCAGGAAGCGCAGCGCGGTGATCAGGTTCGGAAGATGGCGCATGCCGGCAATGTTAGAGGACGCAGACGAGCCTCTAAAATCTGCCGCCGCGGCGCCGCCTTCAGTTTCATGGCGCGGCGACGGCGACGACTACCTGATCAAGGGCGTCGCCGGGGCAATCTTCCGCAAGCTCGTCGCCGATTTCAGCGAGCAGGGGCGCACCGAATTCACCAACCGGGAACTGCGCCTGGATCCGCGCATCAGGCTGCCCGATGTGACCGACAACCTCGAGGCGCGACTGATCCTGCTGGTGAGGCGGCTGGCCGAACGAGGCACCGACGTGCGCATCGAGAAGACCGGGCGCGGACGGTTCCGCCTGGCGGTAGAGCGGCCGCTCGATCTCATCGAGGCGGGTTGAGTCTGCTCGAGGCGCATAGGTGAGCACGCCGCGCCCCGAGGCCATCGAATCTTGAGCGACCGACTGGGCCTGCAGGTACTCAGCAGATTCCCTTACCGATGGGACAGACGCCCCATGCGAAAATCGCGGAATGCCATTGCAGCCTTTCCCTGCCGTTCCAGATCTTTCGCAATCGCCCGTTCCGTCGCCGTGCATCTCCGTGTGCAAGATGAATCCCGTCACAGGCTGGTGCGAGGGATGTCATCGCACGATCGATGAGATCGCGGGCTGGAGCCGGATGAGCGACGAGGCCCGGCGTCTCGTGTGGACCGGGCTCGCGCACCGGCGACAGCAGAAGGCGGCCTAGTGGCCGCTCCGCCCGGCCTGCGGACCGTCCACGCCTCACGCGCTGCTCGATGAACGGGCCCGTGGTGCTGCCGCCGTCCATCCGCGTGCTGGAGCGAGGCTGGTTGTCGTCGAACAGCGTCGTGCTGTTCGACGACGACGGGCAGGCCACGCTGGTCGACACCGGTTACGTGACGCACAAGGACCAGACGATCGCGCTGGTACGGCACGCACTTTCCGGCCGACCGCTGGCCCGGATCGTCAACACACACCTTCATTCGGACCACTGCGGCGGCAATGCCGCGCTGAAGCGCGCCTTCGGCGCGTCGATCCACATCCCGCCCGGCCATGCGGACGCCGTGACGCGCTGGGATGAGGACGAGCTCACGTATCGCGCCACCGGCCAGCAATGCGACCGCTTCATGCACGACGGCGTGATCGAGCCGGGCAGTGCGCTACGGATGGGCGGAATGGACTGGGCGGTTCATTCCGCACCGGGACACGACCCGCATTCGGTCGTGCTGTGGGCCGCCGGGCCGCGCATACTGATTTCGGCCGACGCGTTGTGGAACAACGGTTTCGGGGTGATCTTCCCGGAGCTGGAAGGGGAGTCCGGATTCTCCGAACAGCGCGCGATGCTTCAACTCATCGAGAGCCTCGCCCCGCGCCTGGTGATCCCCGGTCACGGAACGCCCTTCACCGACGTCGATGCCGCGCTCGCCCGAGCCCATGCACGCCTCGACGCGCTCTCCGCGAGCCTCGAGCGCAATGCGCGCCACGCGGCCAAGGTGCTGCTGAAGTTCTACCTGCTCGAGGTGAGGCAGGTCTCGATGGACGCGCTGATCGCCCACGTCGCGGGCGCGCGGTACTACCCGCTGATCAATGATCGGTACTTCCGGATGCCGTTCGATGCGTTCGTCCGGCAACAGGTCTCGGAGCTGGTGGCAAGCGGTGCCGCCGTCCTTGACGGCGACACCGTGCGCGATGCGGGCTGAAGCTCAGCGCGTGATGCTGTCGGACGTTTCGACGTTGTTGGACGGCGTGTACTGGTAGCCGCTGAGGCTCACGCCCTTCACGGCGAAGGTGAACGTGCCCGACTGCGTCGTCCGCGGCGACTTGATGCTCGCCACGCCGCTGCTGCCGGTGACACCGCTGCCGCTGCCCGTCACCACGCCGGTCCAGTCGCCTGTCACGGTCGCTCCGCCGACCAGGTTGCCCCCGCCGTCCTTGATGGTGACCGCGGCCGTGGCGTCGGTCTTGCCGCTCTTGTTGTTGCTGAGCGAGATCGTGATCGCGGCCACCGACAGCGTCCCCGTATTGCTCGTGACCGGGGGCGTCGTCGTCGTCGCGGTGATCGCCACGTTCTTCGTGCTGGTCAGGCCCGTGCTGTCCGTGACCTTGACGGTTGCCGTGAAGGTTCCCGGCACGGAGTAGATCCTCGTGGCCGTGACGCCGTATGCCGCCGGCGAGCCGTCTCCGAAGTTCCACTCGATCGTGATCGGCTGACCCTCGGGGTCGCTCGATCCACTTGCACTGAAACTCACTGTGAGGGGAGCCGGCCCGGAGGTCGGTGCAGCCGACAGCATGGCGACCGGCGGTTGAGAGGCCGGCGCCGGCGCGGTTCCTGTGACCGAATACTCGCCGACGCTGCCGTAGCTCGAGTAGCCCGTGCTCAGGTCACCCTTGCCCGTGCCTCGGACCGCTACGTAGAACGTTCCACCGCTCGTCGTTGTCGTGCTCAGGTTCGCGCTCAAGCCGTCGGCCGGATTGGACGACGCCACCACCGCGCCGCTGCCGTCGAGCAGATCCGCGTATACGTCGACGTTCCCGGAACGCGCGGCCGGGTTCACCGCGATGTTGAGCACACCGGGGCCGGCCACGAACGAGAACACGTCGACATCGGACGCGCGCTCGATGATCCCGGCGCCGGACAGCGTCACCGTCCCGCTCGCCGCCGTGCCGCTCAGCCGGCTCGCGGTGCCGATCGTGTTGCCGTGGTCATCCGCGCGAAGCGGCAATCCGTTCGCGGCCATTACGACAAAATCGTCTTCCTTGTTGTTGGCGCCGGCGTACTCGCCCTTGCTCCACTGCACCAGCGGCTGGTAGTAGCCCACGCCCATGATCGGCGCCCAGCCTGTCGCACCGGTGCCGTGGCCCTGGTAGTACGACACGGTCGAGCTGCCGTCGTGATGCAGCCCCATGTTGTGCCCGGCTTCGTGCGAGATCGCTTCCGCCACGTACTTCTCGTTGCCGCTACCGAGGTTGGGGTAGAAGACAAGCGCCGGCTTGTAGTAGTTCGACGTGTCGTCGAAAACGCCGATATACGCGACGCCACCGCAGCTGCAGGTGTAGAACGTGCGCTGCGTGATAAGCACCGTCGTTCCAAATGTATCGTCGGTGGAACTGCTGCGGGTCAGCGCGTCGGCCAGCGGCGGCTCGGTGGTGACATCGACGTCGAAGGCGGCGAAGTCTTCCGCGACGCGTTGCCAGATCATCTGGATGCGCTGGTATTCGGCGGACGAGAACGAGTACGGCAGGCCATCGAGGTCGAAGGGCAACGCGGTGATCGACGTGGTTCGAACCGTTCCAGACGGTGTTCGTCAGCGTCGCACCGACGAAGTTCAGGTAAATGGTTCGCTTCGAGCCTGGTCTGCTGTGCAGCATGAAGGTCTGATCGATCGGCACCAGGGCGCCCGTCGACGTGAGCGAACCGACGGTCCCGGTGGGCGGCTCGACTTCCTCCTCGTACAGCATGCGGCCCTTGCGGTCGATCCACGCCGTCTGGTCGCGCCGAAGGATGGCCGCAAACTCGGCGGGTGACTTGCCGTACCAGGCGGCCACGTCGGGCATGCGCGCCCCGAGCAGTTGAAGCGCGCGCTCGCCGCGGGCCTTCTGCGGCAGTTCGACTTGCGGGAAGGGAGGCTTGGGAGGATGCGGCCGGGAGGTTTGTGCGGAAACGCCCATCGCGAACACGGCCATCACGGCCAGGATCGCCTTGATCCAGTACTTCACTACTTGCTCCCCGGAGCGCGCTCGTGCGCGCGTTTACGCCAGCGCGGCAGTTGCCAGAACGGCGAAGCACACGAGCACCCAGACACCGGCCAGCAGCGGCATTTCGCCGCCGAATTCGCTCGGTACGTCGGTCCGGTTCGCCATCGCCGTCTCCTCGGAGCGCAGGAACGCTCTCTAGTCAGGAATATCGGCTTGAACGGGCGAAATTTTGATCGCCCGGACGGACGAAAAGGCCGTCAAGCGCCTGCGAAGACGCTAGGACAGACGGATTAATTGATCAAAAAACGAGGGATTTCGCGCCCTGCATGGCCGCCGCGACGACCGTGGCCGCGCCCGCATAGCCGTCGCACTCCGGAACCAGCGCACTGCCCCGGCCGTGCTCGTTCATCGCCATGCTGCACGCATACAGGCGGACACCGGCCGCCTTCACTTCGCGAATGAAATCGGTGATCGTCTTCGTTCGCGCCGCGTCGGTGTAGGCCGCATCGCCGACGCCGGCGACAAGCCAGCGCACGGCGGTCGAAGTGAAGTGCATTTCCACCGGGATCTCGAAGGCGCGGGCGGCCAGTGCGTACACGAAGGGCGCGGCGGCCTGCACCGGCCGGTCCGGCCCGGCGGACCACAGCACGATCAGCAGCCTGTCGGCTTTGCCTGCGTCGCCCATCGCTAGTACCCGCGGTTGGGATCGATGTCGAAGTCCTCGGTGCTGAACTCGTCGATGGGCGGCACCAGTTTCTCGCCCAGGCGCGGCTCGACCCACGCGCGGTACGCCGCAAGGTCCATCAGAGCGCCGACTTCGGCTTCGAGGTTCGTGGGCTCGACCTTGAACAACCACCCGGCCCCGTACGGATCCGTGATGACCAGATGAATGTTGTCCACCGCCGAAGAATTCGACTCGATCACCCTGCACGACAGCGGCGCATGGATCGCCACCGCCGTCTTCGCCGTCTCCATCACGCCAAGCGAGCGGTCGCGCTGCACCTCGGTGCCCGCCGGCCGCGGCGTGAACGTCATGAACTGCCCGTGCATCGCGACCAGATGGGTCGCCCCGACCCGCGCCGTGCCATCCGCCTCCAGGCGCACCCACATGTCCTGTTCTGGGGCGTACAGCACATCGGGGGCGAGGTCATCTAGGACGTTCATCGGGAACCGGGGGCTGTTCGCCCAATAGTGACTGGGGAGCACGAGGGGGCAGTCGAGCCCCCTCGTTCTTCAATGGTGCGGGCGGCGCTTCGCGCCGCACCGCCAGCACATCGCTGCGCGATGTGCTGGCGGAAGAGTATGGGAGTCGAACCCACCAGGGATTGCTTGCAACCCCTACCAGATTTGAAGTCTGGCCGGCCCACCGGGACGCGACACTCTTCCTCTCGGCGAAGCGCGAAGTGTACGCAAGGGGCTTCCCATTCCGCGTCGCCCGGCCCTCCCGGAAAACACCCGGATCGTTCATCGCCACGGGTTGTCCCGCCGCACGATGTGGTCGTCGCGCACGCGGTGTGTGTAGCCGGCGCGGTCGAAGAACTCGAGGATCTGGATCGCCAGCTTGCGGCCGGTGCCGATGCGGTCACGGAATTCCGCGGCTCGCGCGGCCCCGTGCAGGGAGGAGAGCTCGGCGGCGATGTCGGCCAGTTGCGCGACAACGCTCGTGAGGAAGAAGTGATCAAGCGCGACCAGCGTGACGTCGCCGACCCGCGCGACCGTGCGCAGGAGGTTCCTGGCCTCGACCTCCGGAATGCCGGTCTCCCGGGCGATATCGCGCACGCGGGGCGGGTCGAACTTGCGGTCCATCAGCAACGGCCTGATGCGCTCCCAGCGAACCCGCTGGTCCTTGCCGAGCTCCGCCTTGTGGCTGGGCAGCGCGAGGAACGCACCGCGCCGGACGAGCGCGGCATCGGCAAGCAGTTCATCGATCACGGCACCGAAAGCCTGCGCGTCGAGCGCGGGAGCCACCCCCCGCCGCAACTTCTGCTGATCGACGCCGGGCATTTCCGGTTCGCGCCGGTGGGCGGCATCGATCGTCGCGAGCACTTCGCTGCGCAGGCCGCTCCAGTGCTCGGCGGCGAAGGCCATGTCGGCCGCCACCCGTGCATGTGTCGCGTCGATCAGCCGGTCGAGCTCGTCGACGCGCAGGTTCCACGCATCGGCGAGCTTCGGCAGCCGTACCGGGTGCTGCTTGAGCCACGTCTGCAGCGCCGCCGACGGCGCCTGATCGCGAATCGACGCGAGCAGTTGCAGTCGGGCCGGGGCGCGGCGTCCCCGCCGAGGTGCCGTTCCCGCGGGCGTAACGTCGAGCACGCGCCCGCCACCGATGGTCCGGCGCGCGGAGGCGTCGCGAATCACGAAGCGGTCGCCGCGGCACGACGCGAGCGGCCGGTCGAGCGTGATCGCAACGAGCGCATCCGTACCGGGCTCGATCCGCGTGCCGTCGAGCACCGCAACGCGCCCCATCGCATCCGCGGTCCCGTGATGCAGATGCACCGTCATTCCGCTCGTCAATGCCTTCGCCTCACGGGCGGACAGTCTCAGCGTGGCGTCGATGCGCTCGGTCGCGGCCGACAGCTCCGGGCTCTGGACCCACATCCCGCGCGCGATCTCCGCTCTCTCGAGCCCGACCAGCGCCAGCGCGCAGCGCTGTCCGGCCACACCGTGGTCGGCCGCGCGGTCCTGCGCGTGGATCGAACGCACCCGTGCCGTGAGCGCGCCGTGCGGCCCGGGCACCAGGGCGACGCTTGCACCGTTTTCGATGCGCCCGGTGTGCACCGTTCCCGTCACCACCGTTCCCACGCCCGAAAGCGTGAAGCAGCGGTCCACGGCCATGCGGAAGTGCCCGCTCGCCGGCCGCGCCGCCTGCTGGCTGGCCTGCCCGAGCAGGTAATCGTCGAGCGCTGCGACGCCTTCGCCGCTCATCGACGACACGGCGAACACCGGCCAGGCCGCGGCCGGCGTACCACGCGTGCGCGCTTCGATCTGCGCGCGCACTTCGGCCGTTCGCGCGGGGCTCACCGCATCGATCTTCGTCAGGGCGACGGCGCCGACCTCGATGCCGAGCAGCAGCAGGATGTCGAGGTGCTCGTCGGTCTGCGGCATCACGCCGTCATCCGCGGCGACGACGAGCAGCGCGAAGTCGATGCCGGTGGCGCCGGCGAGCATCGTGTGCACGAAGCGCTCGTGCCCCGGGACGTCGACGAAGCCGAGGACGTCGTCGCCCGCCGGCACGTACGCGTAGCCGAGCTCGATCGAGATGCCGCGCTTGATCTCCTCGGGCAGACGGTCGGTGTCGCGCCCGGTCAGCCGCTTGATCAGCGACGTTTTCCCGTGGTCGATGTGACCGGCGGTTCCGATCAGCATGCGGCGCTCACAGCGACTTCAGGTTGTCGATGAACGCCGGCTCGTCGCGTGGCAGCAGGCAGCGCGCATCGAGCCACAGCGCATTGTCGGCAACGCGACCGATGACGGGAATCGGCAGCGCGCGCAGCCGCCGCTCGACCGACGCGATCACGCGCCCGCTCGCCTTGCCCACCGGACGGACGACCAGCGCGGCCGATGGCAGGCGCTCCTCGGGCATGCTGCCCGACCCGATCTGGCTGGCGCAATCCTCGACCGCGACCGTGTAGCCCTCCCCCAGCGCGGCTCGCAGCGCACCGACGACTCGCGCGCAGGTCGCGCCGGCGTCCATCCGCGACCGCATCAGCAGGGCCAGCGTCGGCAGACGCTCCGGCAAACGATGTCCGCTTGCGTAGATGCGCAGCGTCGCCTCGAGCGCGGCGAGCGTGAGCTTGGACACGCGAAGGGCACGCTTCAGCGGATCCTTCTTGACCTTCGCGATGGCTTCCTTGCGCCCGACGATCAGGCCCGCCTGCGGACCGCCCAGCAGCTTGTCGCCGGAAAACGTGACGACGTCGGCGCCGGCCGCGAGCGACTGCTGGGGCAGCGGCTCGCGCGGCAGGCCGAACGCGGCGAGGTCGACCAGCGCGCCCGCCCCGAGATCAACCACATACGGCACGCCATGGGCATGCGCGATCTGCGCCAGCGTCGCATCGTCGACCACCGCGGTGAACCCGGTGATGGCGTAGTTCGACCAGTGCGCCTTGACGATCAGGCCGGTGCGCGTCATTGCACGCGGCTTCATAGTCGCGCGCGTGCGTGCGATTGGTCGTGCCCACCTCGACCAACTTGCAGCCGGCCGCCTTCATGATGTCCGGCATGCGGAAGGCGCCGCCGATCTCGATCAGTTCGCCGCGCGAGATGATCGCTTCGCGGCGTGCGCCGAGCGCCTTGAGGGTGAGCACGACCGCCGCGGCGTTGTTGTTGACCACGGTCGCCGCCTCGGCGCCGGTCAATTCACGCAGGAGCCCCTCGACGATGCTGTCGCGATCGCCGCGGCCGCCGGTCGCGACGTCGTATTCGAGCGCGGCGTACCCGCGCATCGCGGCGGCGACGGCGTCGATCGCTTCTTCGGAAAGCAGCGCGCGGCCAAGATTCGTGTGAATCACCGTGCCGGTCAGGTTGAAGACCGGCGTCAGGCGGGGCGCGCGCAGTGCGATGAGCCGATGCTCCGCGTCCTGCGCCAGCGATTCGAGCGACGGGACTTCGGCGCCATCGCGGACGGCAGCGCGCGCCGCCTCAAGCGCGGCCTGCACGGCCCGCTTCGCCAGCGCAACGCCGTGCGCCTGCGCGGCCGCGGTGAGCGCGGGCGTCGACAGCAGGCGATCGACGGAGGGCAGACGGGACAGCGCAGCGAGGGAGTGGCTCTCACCTCGTCTTGGCTCACCCGCACCGGGCAGAGTCAAGTCGGTCATGGCTAGGCGGTGCCGGGATGAAAGAGGAGGTTGGGCCCGGACCGCCCGTAGCCCTGCTCGTCGACGAGGACGTCGAGCGCGAGCGTGGCGAGATCGTCGGCGTTGGGCTCGACCCGGGGATCCTTGTCCTGATAAAAGATCTTCAGGTAGCTCTTGCACTCGTCGCAAGTCTCGGCGCGGATCGGCGACTCGGTCGCCTTTTCGTTTTCGCCGCGCGTGAGCGCGAGGTACTGCACTCCCTTGTCCGTGTCGCACGAGGTGCACTTGATGCGCGGCAGGTTCCACTCCGTCGCGCAGAGGGAACAGACCAGATAGCGGAGGTTCGCCTGCTGGCCGCCGATGCGAACGACGCTGGCGACCGGGCGTGAGGCGCACACGGGGCAGATTCCCGGCACGTCGCAGTGGTCCACCGCGGCGACGTCGAGCGACGCGGCGAGCCGCGCGAAGTAGACCTGCAGCGCGGCCCCCACGAAGGGAACGAGCGCGGCGTCGTCGTCCAGTGCGGTACCGGCCAGTACCCGGTCGGCGAGCGATTCGAGGTTCGGAACGTCGAGGGCGAGGAGTTGCTCCAGCGTCGCCGCAACGCCGTTCGCGGAATGCACCCGCACGGACTGGACGATGTCGTTCAGGTCATCGCGCCACGTCGCGGAGCGCTCGTGCGCCTGGGCGGACAGCGGCGGCATGCCGTAGTCGCGGCTGGCGGCAAGCGCGGCATCGGGCACGGGGCCGGCGCGCCGTGTCGCGAGGACCGACTGCTGCGCCCGTGCCACCTCGGCCATCAGTTGAAGATACGCGCCCATCGGATGATCGGCCGCGAGCGTGGTGAACCGGTCGGCCCGGGCGCCGAACACGTCCGGACGCGTCGGCAGCACGACGCGCGGCGCGTTGGGCGCGCGGTCGGTGGTGCCGTCGGTGACGATGGGACTCGCCACTTGTGTGTATCTCCTGCGAGGAAGAGGGGCTGAAGCGACAAGCGGCAGGGTCGCCCCTGCCGCTCGCCACGGTTGCCCGATTGTGGACTACTTGTTGTGGCCCGTCACATGCTGGCCGGTCACCCGTTTGTACCAGAGCGGGTGATGGTGCTTCGCCCAGTTGTGGGAGACCGTACCCCGCGTCATCGCCCGCATCGACCCGCGCACCCAGAAGATGGCGGAGTAGATGTGCACGATGATGCCCAGCAGCAGCACGAAGAACGCGAGCATGTGGACGACGGCCGCGATCCGGATGACCGGGATCGCGAACATGCCGGCGAAGTACGGCCGCCACAGGATGATCCCGGAAACCAGCAGCAGGATCATCGTGACGATCATCGTCCAGAACAGCTGCTTCTGGCCGATGTTGTACTTGTCGATCGCCGGCAGGTTGTCGTCGCGGTTGTTCATCACGTCGACAAGCCGCTTGTTCCACTCGCGGTCGTACGGCTGGATGATGTTGTCCTGCCAGTAGCGCACGGCCATGACGAAGAAGAAAGCGAACATCAGCACGCCGAGGAACGGGTGCAGGATGCGGGCCCAGGTGCCGCCGCCCAGCAGACCGGTCAGGAACCAGAATGCCGGATGGAAGAACGCCAGGCCCGACGCCGCGAGCAGGATGAACAGGAGCGCGACGACCCAGTGGGTCAGGCGCTCGTTCGCGTTGTAGCGCGGTACCTCACCGCTTTTCATGACGACAGCCATGGCTCAGCCTCCGTGCTTTGCGTCGTCCACTTCCTTCGGACCACGCGTGATGTAGTGGAAGAACGCGCCGAGGACAGCAACCCCGGCACCCAGCGCCAGTAACGGCTTGGCGATGCCCTTCCACAGGCTGACCCAGGGACTGATCTTGGGATCATTGGGCAGGTTGTGGTACAGCTCCGGCTTGTCCGCGTGCTGCAGCACGTACATGACGTGCGTGCCGCCGACCCCTTGCGGGTCGTACACGCCGGCATTCTGGAAGCCGCGCTCCTTCAGGTCGTTGACCCGCTTCGCGCCGCGAATGAGCATGTCCTCCTTGGCGCCGAACTGGATGGCCCCGGTGGGGCAGGTCTTCACGCACGCTGGCGCCAGGCCGACGTTCACGCGGTCCGAGCACAACGAGCACTTGTAGGCCTTGTTGTCCTTGGTACTGATGCGCGGAATGTTGAACGGGCAGCCGGCGATGCAGTAGCCGCAGCCGATGCAGTTCTCGGAAATGAAGTCGACGATGCCGTTGGCGTACTTGACGATGGCGCCCGGCGCGGGACAGGCCTTGAGGCAGCCCGGGTCCTCGCAGTGCATGCAGCCGTCCTTGCGGATCAGCCACTCCATCGACCCGTCGGCCTTCGAGATCTCCGAGAACCGCATGACGGTCCAGGATTGATCGGTAAGGTCGATCGGGTTGTCGTACACGCCGACGTTGGTGCCGATGTCGTCGCGCAGATCGTTCCACTGCATGCATGCGACCTGACAGGCCTTGCAGCCGATGCACTTGGAGATGTCGATCAGCTTCGCGACGGGGTCGGCCGCGCGCCGGACCTGCGGCGCCGAGGTCGTGGTGGCGGAGCGATTCTGGATATCGAGCGATTGCATAGTGTTCTCCCTACGCCTTCTCGATGTTGACCAGGAACGCCTTGAACTCCGGCGTCTGCGAGTTCGCGTCCGCCACGTACGGCGTAAGGTTGTTCGCGAGGTAGCCGGTCTTGGCCACCCCGACGAAGCCCCAGTGGATCGGTATGCCCACGGTGTAGACCTTCTTGCCGTTGCACTCGAGGTCGGCCACCCGCTTCGTCACCACCGCCGCCGCCTTGAGCTCACCGCGGTTGCTGCGCACCTTGACCAGGTCGCCGTTCTTGATGCCCTTCTCCTTCGCGAGTGTTTCGCTGATCTCGACGAAGGGCGAAGGTTGCGTGATCGCGTTCGACTCGACGTTCTTGGTCCAGAAGTGGAAGTGCTCCGTCAGGCGGTATGTTGTCGCGGCGTACGGGAACTCGTCGGACTTGCCGAACGACTCCATGTCACCCTTGAAGACGCGCGCCGCCGGGTTGCTGACGACCTTCGGATGCAGCGGGTTGGTTCCGATCGGTGTTTCGAACGGCTCGTAGTGCTCGGGGAACGGCCCTTCGGCCATGGCCGGCGCGAACAGGCGCGCGACGCCCTCGCCGGTCATGATGAACGGACCCGCGCCCGAGTCGGGGCCGAGCGGCGGCGCGATGTCAGGGATGTCGACCCCCGACCACGCCGTCCCGGTCCAGCGGATGCTGGGTCGGGTCGGATCCCACGGCTTGCCAGCCACGTCGGCGTTGGCGCGGTTGTACAGGACACGCCGGTTGGCCGGCCAGGCAAAGCCCCAAGTGAGGTTGTTGCCCATGTTGCCGGGGTCGGCGGTGTCCCGGCGCGCGGACAGGTTGCCCGCCTGCGGCCACACGCCCGAATAGATCCAGTTGCCGCACGCGGTCGAACCGTCCGCCTGCAGCAATCCGAAGCCCGGCATCTGCTCGCCCGCCTTCACGAGGACCTTGGTCGGGTCCTTCGGGTCGACGACATCGGCGAGGGCACGGCCGTTGATCTCGCGCAGCATCTCTTCGGCCGTGGGCAGGTTGGGATTGCTGTAGCCCCACGTCAGCTTGAGGATCGGCTCCGGCACCTTGCCGCCGTCCTTGGCGTACATGGCGCGCAGCTTGGTGAACAGCGTGCCGATGATCTCGCGGTCGACCTTGCCTTCGCCCGGAGGCTCGGCGCCGGCCCAGTGCCACTGGATCACGCGGCCGGAGCTGGTGAACGTGCCCGGATCCTCCGCGAAGCAGCACGCCGGCAGGCGGATGACCTCGGTCTTGATGTCCTCGGGCTTGACGTTGTTCTGCTCGCCGAAGTTCTTCCAGAACTCCGAGGTCTCGGTGCGCAGCGGTTCGATCACGACGAGGTACTTCAACTTCGACATCGCGGCGCTGACCTTCTTCTTGTTGGGGAGCGCGGCGAGCGGGTTGAAGCCCTGGGCGATGAAGCCGTTGACCTTGCCCTGGTACATGCGCTCGAAGATCGCGAGCACGTCGTACGCGCCATCCCGCTTGGGCAGGTAGTCGTACGCGAAGTCGTTTTCCTTCGTCGCCGCGTCGCCCCACCAGGCTTTCTGCTGGCTCGTGTGCCACTTGACGAAGTTCTGGCCGAAGTTCATCTGGTTGGGCCGCAGCGCCTTCGGCGTACGCGCGTCGACGTACTTCTGGCGCGTCTCGTCCGCCTCAGTCGGCGCCGACAGATAGCCCGGCAGCACCTCGGAATACGCGCACATGGTCGGTAATGCCCTGCACGTTGGCGTGGCCGCGCAGCGCGTTGATGCCGCCGCCCGGCCGGCCGACGTTGCCCAGCAGGAGCTGGATCATCGCCGCCGTGCGGATGTTCTCCGAGCCGTGCGAATGCTGCGTCCACCCCAGCGCGTACATGATCGTCATGACCTTGTCCGGCGTGGACGTCGATCCGATCATCTCGCACACCTTCAGGAACTTGTCCTTCGGCGTACCGCAGATCTTCTCGACCATCTCCGGCGTGTAGCGGCTGAAGTGCGCCTTCATCAGCTGGTACACGGAACGCGGGTGCTCGAGCGTCTCGTCGATCACCGCGTAGCCGTCCTTGCCCATCTCGTAGGCCCACGACGACTTGTCGTAGGCGCGCTTCTCGGCGTTGTAGCCGGAGAAGAGACCGTCCTCGTGCTTGTACTCCTCCCTGATCAGGAATGCGGCGTTGGTGTACGCATTGACGTACTCCTTGTGGATCTTTCCATTCGCAACGAGGTAATTGACGACGCCGCCAAGGAAGGCGATATCGGTGCCAACCCGAATCGGCGCGTAGAAGTCAGCGAGCGCGGCCGAGCGCGTGAAGCGCGGATCGACGACGATGAGCTTCGCCTTGCGATGCTCCATCGCTTCCGTGGCCCACTTGAAGCCGCAGGGATGTGCTTCGGCGGCATTGCCGCCCATGATGAGGATGAGGTCAGTGTTCTTGATGTCCACCCAGTGGTTGGTCATCGCACCTCTGCCGAACGTCGGGCCCAGACTGGACACCGTCGGCGCGTGTCATATTCGTGCCTGGGTATCGAGCGCGACCATTCCCAGAGAGCGGGCCATCTTCACGGTCAGATAGCCCGATTCGTTGGCACTCGCGCTGGATACAAGCAGTCCCGTGGTGTTCCAGCGATTGACCGTCACGCCCTTGTCGTTCTTCTCGACGAAGTTCGCGTCGCGGTCCGCCTTCATGTGCTTGGCCACGCGCGTCAGCGCCTCGTCCCACGAAATGCGCTTCCATTCGTTGGTGCCGGGCTCGCGCACTTCCGGAAACTTGAGCCGGTTCGGCGAGTGGACCATGTCGAGCAACGCCGCGCCTTTCGGGCACAGCGTTCCGCGGTTGACCGGATGGTCCGGATCACCCTCGATGTGGATGATGCGCCGCTTGACGTTCTTGGCTCCGTCGCCCAGCGAATACATGATCACGCCGCAGCTGACCGAACAGTAAGGACACGTGTTGCGCGTTTCGATCGTCCGCGCAAGCTTGAAGGCACGCACATCCGCCATGGCGGCGCTCGGTGCTAGACCGAGCCCCACGACAGATGACGAGCCCAGGCCGGTCGCGCAAATTCGGAAGAACTGGCGCCGGCTCATGGGTGCGTTCATGAGCTAAATCCCCCTGGCAAAAATCGCCGTGCTGCTTTGACTGCGTTCGTGACTCGCGCGCGTGATGGATCGCACGCAAGGGCCCCTTCTTGACGCCGTTATCCCTATGTGTGGTGCGGACATTGCTAGAGTTGCGGCGCGTGCAAAGCATAAGCTGACGGCGACGCATTCTCAATATTGCACTGCGCGAAGATTCGCTCTTTCTGCAACTGAAGCAAATCGAACAATGAGAGATTCACCGGCTCCGCTGCAGCACCTCCGCGCGCTCTCGCTCGTGTTCGGCGTCTTCCTGGCCGGATGCCAGACGATGTCGCCGCCGGCGCCACCGCCCGGCGCGGCAGGGCGCTCGGCGGTCGCTTCGCCGGACCTTGGCTTCTTCTCCAAGATCAAGGTGCCGAATGACCGCGAACCGGTTCTGAGGCTGACGGGCCGCGGCGTGCAGGTGTTCCGCTGCGAGAAGCGCGACGCTCAAGGCGTGTGGGTATTCCGGCAGCCCGACGCCGAGCTGCTCGACGGCGCGGGCAAGACGGTTGGCCGCCACGGCGCCAACTTCTCGTTCGAGCACGTCGATGGCAGCCGCTTGATCGCCACCATCGCAGCCAACGACGAGGCGCCCAAGCCCACCGACCTGCGGTGGCTGCTGATGACCACCAAGAGCTACGGCAGCGGCGCCTTCGAAGGCGTGACCCATGTGCAGCGCGTGAACACCGCGGGCGGGATGCCGCCCGCCACCTGTGACCTCGCTCACTCGGGGCGTGTCCTTCGGGTCGATTTCACTGCAGACTTTGTCTTCTATCGAGCCCGCGCCGCTTCGGCGCAATGACGGGCGCGAGTTTCACTGGGAGGCAAAGAGTGATGAAGCGGTGGATGAGTGCCGCGGTCCTGCTATGCGGGATCGCGTCGTCGGCGTGGGCGCAGCCACAGATCGTCGACATCGATTACGTGAAGGCGGCGATCGCGCGCGGCGCGATGCTCTGGGACGCCCGCGATGCCGACGACTATGCGAAGGGGCATATCCCCGGAGCGGTGAACGTCGGCGATCCGACATTGACGCTGCGTGACAAGAACACCGAGGACTACCTTCCGACGGCCGCCATCGAGAAGACGCTGGGGAATGCGGGCATCGATCCGGCGCGAGAGATCGTGGTCTACGGCGACCGCGGTTTGCCGTCGACCTACTTCGCCCAACTGACGCTGCGCTACTTCGGCGCCGGCAATGCGCGCGTGTTTCATGACGGCATCGACGCCTGGAAGGCCGCCGGACAGCCCCTGTCAACGACGCCGCCAAAGCCCAAGCCCGTGGCCTTGAAGCTCACGCCGCGCGCCGGCGTCATCTCGGAAAGCAAGGAGGTCATCGCGGCACTGAAGCGCACGGACGTCCAGTTCCTCGACGTGCGGACTCCCAAGGAATTCAAGGGCGAGGACATCCGTGCGATCCGCGGGGGGCATATCCCGGGGGCAATCAACATTCCGTTCGAGCAGAACTGGGCCGACCCGGACACCCGCAACAAGCTGCGCACCGGGGCGGTCAAGGACACCGTCGGACTTTCGCTCAAGCCGCGGGAGGCACTGGCCGCGGTCTACTCAAAGCTGGATCCCGCCAAGGAGACCATCGTCTACTGCCAGAGCGGCAACCGCGCCGCCCAGAGCGCCCTGGTGCTGGCCGACCTCGGGTTTCGAAACGTCAAGGTCTATGACGCGTCCTGGCTCGGGTATTCGAGCTGGCTCACGGCGCCCGCCGAGGACGAGGTCTGGACCAACTTCGGGTCGCTGCCGGTCGCCGTCCGGGGCCTGGAGAACCGCTTTGGTGAACTGGAGAAGCAGCGCGCGGCCAAGTGAACGCCTCCCGGCTCGCGATGCGCGAGCCGAACCCCGATTTTTGACCTCACCGGGCCGCTTCTGCGGCCCTTTTGCTGGTCTTTGTCGCTCGCTGGAGCCCTTTACCTTCCCCGGGCCGGGCTTTCTATTGACGAACGCGGTAAAATCGCTTGTTTAGCGCGTTGCATGCCGGAGGAAAAGAGATGAACCCGACGACAGCCTCGACGGTGGGCGCCTATCTGCGCGATCTGCCGCCGGACCGTCGCGTGGCGATGGCCCGCCTGTGCAGCATGATCCGCCGCTCCGCGCGCGGAGTCCGCGAAAGCATGCGGTACGGTCTGGCGTTCTACGAACTGGACGGGCCGCTGTTCGCCCTCGAGTCCGGTCGCCGGCACATGTCGCTCTACGTGGCAGAGAAAGATGTCGTCCTGAAGCACAAGGATGCCCTCACTGGCGTCAATGCCGCCAAGAGCTTCATCAAGTTCTCCGACCTCAACCGCCTTCCGCTCGACGTCGTCGAGAAGATCGTGCGCGATTCGGTGGCCGCCCGGCGCCAGCGCGTGTCGCAAGGGACCGTGCCCACGCAGGCCGAACTGCTCAAGCTGTGGGACATCAACGAGGAAGCCGCGGCGCCCCCGGCGACCACGGTCAAGTTGCCGGCGACCAAGCCCGCCGCCACGATGACCGACGCCATCAACGCCATGGCCAGCACCATGCGCGAGGCCATGTACGCGGCGATCGACATCGCGACGGGCACCGTGCCGCCCGCCAAGGGCAGTGCCGCCAGGAAGGCTCCGGCCAAGAAGGCCGCGAGCAAGACGACGGCGAAGCCGGCTGGAAAGAAAGCGGCGAAGAAGTCGCCGGGCAAGGCGGCACCCGCGAAAAAGTCCGCAAAGAAAGCCGCGCCGGCCCGACGCAAGTAACCCGCACGGCGACACTCGGCGGCGCCCCACCGGGCGCCGCTGTCGTTTCCGGGGAGCCTCGCTCAGTACGTCCGGGTGTCCTCGATCACCTTGCCGTCGTTCGGTAGCGAACCGGGAGCGAGAAACTCCACGGACCCGCCGAGTTTCATCACCGCACGCAGGGATTCGCCGACGGCCTGCTTCAGCCCGGCATCGGACGCGGGCGACTCCGCTTTCAACGTCATCGCGTCGGTTTCGCCCACGCGCGTCACCACGAGCCGCAGGCGACCCAGTTCCTGATGCCTGCGCGCGATCTCCGCGACCTGTTCCGGACGCACGAACATCCCTTTCACCTTGGCCGTCTGGTCCGCCCGTCCCATCCAGCCCTTGATCCGCGTGTTCGTACGGCCGCAAGGCGACGGGCCGGACAGGATGGCCGACAGGTCACCGAGCGCCAGCCGGATCCAGGGGTGATGCGGGTCGAACGAGGTGACGACGACTTCGCCAACCTCGCCATCCGGCACGACGTCGCCTGTGCCTGGCCGGACGATTTCCACCAGCACATCCTCGTTGACGACCAGCCCGTCGCGCGCCGGGCTCTCATAGGCGATGACACCCACGTCCGCCGTGGCGTAGAGCTGATAGGCGTCGATGCCGCGCGAGCGGAACTCGGCCTGCAGGGACGGCGGAAACGCAGCGCCGGACACGACGGCTCTCGTGATGGACGACGCGTCGCGCCCCGCCGTGCGCGCGGCGTCGAGCAGGATCTTCAGGAAGTCCGGAGTCCCGGTGTACGCCGTCGGACGCAGATGCTCGATGATGTCGAGTTGCTGCTCTGTATTGCCCGGCCCGGCCGGGATGACCGTGCACCCGATCGAGCGCGCGGCACCGTCCATGATGAAACCGCCCGGGGTCAGGTGATACGAAAACGTGTTCAGCACGCGGTCGCCTCCCCGGAAGCCGGCGGCGAACAAGCCGCGCGCCGCATGCCATGGATCTTCCTGTCGCCCCTCCGGCTCGTAGATCGGCCCGGGGGAGGTGAACAGCCTGCCAATCCGTTCCGGTTCCACTGCGATGAAGCCGCCGAACGGCGGCTCGGCCTTCTGCAACGCAGGCAGCGCTCCCTTGCGCATCACCGGCAGGCGCGCGAGCGCTGCACGGGAATTCACCTGCGTCGGATCAATGTCGCCGAGGTGCCGCTGCCAACCTGGCGACCTGAGCACCTTGGCGAGCAGCCCGGGCAGGTGACCCATGAGGTCGAGTTCGCGTTGCCGCGGGTCCCGCGTCTCGCGGTTGTCGAGATGATTTGTCATGCCGATTGCTCCGGACGCGGCTACTTCGCCGCGTTGTCGAGGTCCTGCCGTCGGCGCTCGGCGTCCTGCGCCGCCGCATCCAGCCTGGAATTCACGGGGTCGATGGTCGTCTGCCGGGTGGGCAGCGGGGTGGACCCCGCGCCGGGATCGGGGCGCGAGCACGCTGTCAGCGCCAGCATTGCACCGAGCAGTAGCCAGGGCGGCCCGACCATCGCAGTGGCAGCCGGTCAGGCCAGCCAGCGCTTGCGCCGCTTGTAGAACTTCGCGTCGCGGAAGCTCTTGCGGCCCGCCTTCGACACCCCGAGGTAGAACTCCTTCACGTCCTCGTTTTCGCGCAGCACGCCCGCCTCGCCGTCCATCACGACCCGGCCGTTCTCGAGGATGTATCCGTAGTGGGCGTACTTGAGCGCAACGTTGGTGTTCTGTTCCGCCAGAAGGAAGGACACCCCCTCCTTGGCGTTCAGGTCGCGCACGATCGAGAAGATTTCGTCCACCACCTGCGGGGCGAGCCCCATCGAGGGTTCGTCGAGCAGGATCATCGACGGCCGCGCCATCAGCGCGCGACCGATCGCGGTCATCTGCTGCTCGCCGCCCGACGTGTAGCCCGACTGGCTGGTGCGCCGCTGCTTGAGCCGCGGGAAGTAGGCATAAACCTTCTCGAGGTCCGCGGCGATCTCGGCGCGCGACTTGCCGCGGCCCGACGTGCCACGCGAGTACGCGCCGGTGAGCAGGTTCTCTTCGACCGAAAGGTGGGCGAAGCAGCGGCGGCCTTCCATCACCTGGACAACGCCGCGCTTGACGAGCTCATAGGCGGTCAGATCCTCGATCTTCTCGCCTCGGAGTTCGATCGAGCCCTTGGTCACTTCGCCGCGTTCGGCGCGCAGCAGGTTCGACACCGCGCGCAGGGTCGTGGTCTTGCCGGCGCCGTTGGCGCCAAGCAGCGCGACGACGCTGCCCTCCGGCACGTTCAGGGAAACGCCCTTCAGCACGAGGATCACATGGTTGTAGATCACCTCGATGCCGTTGACGTTGAGCAGCGGTGCAGTCACCGTCGTCTCCGTTGGTTGTGCAAAGCGCCCGCGACGGACGCTTTGCACAACCGGCCGCCATGCGGCCGGTTGGTCTTCGGTTACTTCTTGGCGGCCGGAGCCGGGGCCTTGGCCGGCGTCGCGGCAGGGGCGGCGGCAGGCGCCGCTTTGGCGGCAGCCGCTATCTCGGCCTCGCAGCTGCGACGGGTGATCTTCTTCTCCGCGGCGTAGCGCGTGGAGAACTCCTTGATCATCGGCTTGATGATCTGGGCGTCGGACTCGAACCAGTCGGACGAGAAGTTCCACTTGCTGCCGTCCCACGTGTGCACGCGCGCGAAGCGCGAACCCTCGTGATCGCGGCAGTTCGTGGCCAGCGGACGGATCACTCCGGTCAGCCCAAGCGCATCGATGCGCTTCTGGTCGATGTTGAGGTTCTCCAGCCCGTAGCGCACCTCCTCGCCGGTGAGCGGCCGCACGCCGTATCGCAGCTGCGCCTGGCGCACGCCTTCAACCGCAAACATCGCGCTGATCAGGCCACGCGTGTAGAGCACCTGGCCCACCTCTTCCGCCGGTCCGGTGCCCTGGCCCTTCGCGTGCAGGAGCTTCAGGATGTCCTCGTGCACCTTGGCGCGACCCGCGCCGTGCTGGAACGCCATTGCGTTGTAGCCCTTGGCATCGGCGCCGACCGGCAGGACGTCGGGTTCGGCACCGGACCACCACCCGCCGTACATCTTGTCGCGCGGGAAGCCGGTGGCGACCGCCTCGCGGATCGCCGTGGAGTTCATCACGCCCCAGCCCCAGAGGATCACGTAGTCGGGGCGCAGCTGGCGGATCTGCAGCCAGGCGGCCTTCTGTTCCACGCCCGGGTGCGTGACGGGAATCGTCGTCAGCTGGAACCCGTGCAGCTTGGAGCGCTCGGTCAGCAACGGGATCGGCTCCTTGCCGTACGGCGAGTCGTGGTAGATCAGCGCGATCTTCTTGCCCTTGAGCTTGTCCAGGCCCCCGTTCTGCTTGCCGAGGTGCTGCACGAGCACGTCGGCCGCGGTCCAGTACGTGCCGGCCAGCGGGAAGTTCCAGGGGAAGACTTCGCCCTCGACCGATTCCGAACGCCCATAGCCGGCGGTGATGATCGGGATCTTGTCGGTCGGCGCCTTGTCCGTGATGGCGAACGTCGCGCCGGTCGACAGCGGCTGGAAGACCGTCGCATTCGGCCGCGACTTCAGGCGCTCGTAGCACTCGACGCTCTTCGCGGTGTCATACGCCGTCTCGCACTCCTCGTACGTGATCTTGACGCCGTTGATGCCGCCCTGTGCGTTGATCAGCTTCAGGTAGTCGACATAGCCATTGGCCCACGGCGTGCCGTTCGGGCCGTAGGCCCCGGTGCGGTACACGAGAACCGGGAAGAACTGCTCGCCCTTGCCGGCGGCGGCCGCTCCCTTCTGTTGCGCGACTGCCGCGCCCGGCAGGGCGAGCGACGCGGCGGCGGCGATCGTGCCGATCGCCAGCGCAACGGCCCGTGCCTTCATTGCTAGCAAAGCTGCCATCGATGTCTCCTTAGGGTGTTGGGTCCAGCATTCAAAAAAAGTGGAAGCCGCTCCGCCCTGGACCTCTCAGTGCGGGAACGGCCAAAGCCGCATCTTTTCCTTGCCGATCGCCCAGAGCCGGGCCAGCCCGTGCGGTTCAGCGATCAGGAAGAAGACGATCAGGCTGCCGAAGATGATCAGTTCCAGGTGCGACGACAGCGCGACATCGACCTGGACGCCGAACATCCCGGGAATCTGGTTCAGCAAGATCGGCAGCAGCACGATGAACGCCGCGCCGAAGTACGCGCCGAGCAACGAGCCCATGCCGCCGATGATGATCATGAACAGCAGGTTGAGCGACATGTTGATGTTGAACGCCAGCGGCTCCCAGGCGCCCAGGTGGACAAACCCCCAGAGGGCGCCTGCCACGCCTGCATAGAAGGAGCTGACGGCGAATGCGCGTCAGCTTGGCGTAGAGCGGGCGGATGCCGATCACTTCCGCCGCGACGTCCATGTCGCGCATCGCCATCCAGCTGCGCCCGATGTGCCCGCGCACGAGGTTCTTGGCGGCGAGCGTCAGCACGACGGCGATCGTCAGCACGAACAGGTACCGGTCCAGAGGCGACTCCATCGTCCAGCCGAACATCTCGATCGGCGCGGTAGACACGGAGCCGGACGGCGAGTAGTTCGTGAACCACTTCACGCGCGCGAACACCCAGTCGACGAAGAACTGCGCGGCGAGCGTGGCCACCGCGAGATACAGGCCCTTGATGCGCAGGCTCGGGATGCCGAACAGCACGCCGACGAGCGCCGCCATTGCGCCGGCGAGCACCAGCACGATCAGGAAGTTCAGCATCGGAAGCCGAACCACCAGGTTGTAGGCCGCGTACGCGCCGATTGCCATGAAGGCCGCGGTGCCAAGCGAGATCTGGCCGCAGTAGCCGACGAGGATGTTCAGCCCGATCGCCGCGATCGTGAGGATCAGGAAGGGAATGATCAGCGCCCGCAACAGGTAGTCGCTCGCGAACGCCGGCAGCGCGAAGTACGCCACGGCAAGCAAGGCAAGCATGAACCACCGGTCCTGCACGATCGGGAGGATCTGCTGGTCCTCGACGTAGCTCGTCTTGAACTGGCCGTTTTCGCGGTAGAGCATGGTTGTCGTTCCCCTACACGCGATCGATGTGTTTTTCCCCGAACAACCCTTCGGGGCGAACCAGCAGGAACGCCAGGGCGAGCACGTAGGCGAACCAGTTCTCGATGCCGCCGCCGGCCAGGTCGAAGGCATTCACCGCGATCGGACTGAGGAAGACCTCCGCGAACTTCTCCCCGACGCCGATGATCAGGCCGCCGATGATCGCGCCGGGCACCGAGGTGAAACCACCCAGGATCACGACAGGCAGCGCCTTCAGCGCGATCAGGGACAGGGAAAACTGCACGCCGAGCTTAGAGCCCCAGACCATTCCGGCCACGAGCGCGACGAAGCCTGCCACGGTCCACACGATGACCCAGATGCGGTTCAGCGGAATACCGATCGACTGCGCGGCCTGGTGATCGTCAGCCACGGCGCGCAACGCGCGACCGGTCGACGTCTTCTGGAAGAAGACCGCGAGCGCAAGCACCAGCAGGGCGGCGACGGCCGCGGCGACGAAGTCCTCGGTGTTGATCAGGATTCCGCCCTCGAAGATGTTGTCGAGCACCATCACCGGCGTCTTTGGCAAGCCGGTCTCGATCCTGTAGATGTCGCTGCCCCACACCAGTTGGCCGAAGCCGTCGAGGAAATACGTGATGCCGAGCGTGGCCATGAGCAACACGACCGCGTCCTGGTTGACCAGGTGCCGCAGGACGAAGCGCTCCACCACCCAGGCGAAGACCGCCATGATCGCCACCGACACGACGAAGGCCACGGCGAGCGGCATGTGCTCGCTCAGGCGCGCCAGCGACAGTGCCGCGAACAGCACCATCGCCCCCTGCGCGAAATTGAAGACCCCGGATGCCTTGAAGATCAGCACGAAGCCGAGCGCGACAAGCGAATAGAGCACGCCGGACATCAGCCCGCCGAGCAGCACCTCAAAGTAGAAACCGGGCGCGCTCATTCCGAGCACGAGCGGTGCGATGGCGCCGATCGTCACAGCGACGATCAGCGCGACGACCGGCCAGTTGCGTTGAAGCGTGGTCAATGTCATTTCAGTGCGACACTCCGAGGTAGGCGTCGATTACCGCCTGGCTGCTGCGGACTTCGTCC
Source organism: uncultured beta proteobacterium (assembly GCA_963726405.1). Taxonomy (GTDB): domain Bacteria; phylum Pseudomonadota; class Gammaproteobacteria; order Burkholderiales; family Burkholderiaceae_F; genus JAOUJD01. The sequence continues at coordinate 574,053 of CAVSCF010000005.1, forward strand.
GGCGTGCCGTCGCCGATCTTCTTGCCGTAGTCGAGCACCACGACGCGGTCCGAGATGTCCATGACAACACCCATGTCGTGCTCGATCAGGACGATCGTGGTGCCGAACTCGTCGTTGACGTCGAGGACGAAGCGGCACATGTCCTCCTTTTCCTCGAGGTTCATGCCTGCCATCGGCTCGTCAAGCAGCAGAAGCTTTGGCTCCATCGCCAGCGCCCGCCCGAGGTCGACACGCTTCTGAAGACCGTACGGCAACCGGCCGACGGCCGTCTTCCGGTATGCCTGGATCTCCAGGAAGTCGATGATGTGCTCGACGAACTCGCGGTGACGCAGTTCCTCGCGCCGCGCGAACCCAAGATGGATGGCCTGCGAAAGGAGTCCGGTCCGCATCCGCAGGTTGCGACCGGTCATGATGTTGTCCAGCACGCTCATGCCCTTGAAGAGCGCGAGGCTCTGGAACGTGCGGCCGATTCCGCCCGCAGCGGCGTCGTGCGGATCCATCTGCTCGCGCACCTTGCCGAGGAACGTGATGCGGCCCTTCTGGGGCGTGTACACGCCGTTGACCACGTTCAGCATCGAGCTCTTGCCCGCGCCGTTCGGGCCGATGATGGCGCGGATTTCGTGTTCCCTGACGTTGAACGAGATGTCCTGGAGCGCCTTCACCCCGCCGAATGACAGGGATACGTCCGCCACCTCGAGGATCACCTCGCCGATCTTGCGCCCGCTCATCGCGGCCCCTCGCTCTGATTGCCGCCCGGCGGCTCGCTCTTCATCGACCAGGCTGCATTCGCCGCCGGCTTGATCGGATCCTTGGGCTTTCCGGCCTTGCCCATCGCTTCGATGGCGAGATAGAGGAAGACGAAGATCATCGCGAAGCCGGCGAGCGAGAGCAGCAGGTGTCCTGACGCGAGCGACCACGCCGCGAGCATCACGCCCGCCACGAGACAGACGACGCCGAGCAGCACGCGCGGGCTCATCGCATCGGCCCTCAGGCCGCCGCTTTCAGCGGGGTGTACACGCGGGCATCGCAGACCTTGAGCGTCGCGCTGATCTTGCCCGTGCGGCCATCTTCGAACTTCACCTTCGTCTCGATGAACTGCTCCGAGCGGCCGCCGTACATCGCATCGACCAGCACGTCGTACTTGTCATGGATGAAGCGGCGACGCACCTTGCGCGTCCTCGTCAGTTCGTCGTCGTCGGCGTCAAGTTCCTTGTGCAGCACGATGTAACGGTGGATCTGCGCGTTGGCGAGCTTCGGATCGCCGGCGAGATCGGCGTTCACCTTCTCGACCGCCTCACGCACGAGTTCCAGCACCTGGGGCTTGCCGGCCAGATCGGTGTAACCGGCGTAAGGCAGGTTGTTCCGCTCCGCCCAGTTGCCCACGGCCTCGTAGTCGATATTGAGGAACACGCACACCATGTCGCGCTGGTCTCCGAAGGCCACCGCTTCCTTGATCGTGGGGTAGAACTTCAGCTTGTTCTCGATGTACTTCGGGGCGAACAGCGTTCCGTCCGCCAGTTTGCCGACGTCCTTGGCGCGATCGATGATCTTCAGGTGGCCTTCCTGGTCGAAGTAGCCGGCGTCCCCGGTATGGAACCAGCCTTCGTCGTCCTTGGCTTCGCGAGTCGCTTCGGGCGCCTTGTAATACTCGCGGAACAGGCCGGGTGAGCGGATCAGGATCTCTCCGAGGTCCGTCAGCCGGATCTCGACGCCCTTCACCGGGGGGCCGACCGTGTCCGGTTTCACGCCGCCGTTGGGCTGGACACACACGAAGACCGAAGTCTCGGTCGAGCCATAAAGCTGCTTCAGGTTGATGCCGAGGGACCGGTAGAACGTGAACAGATCGGGGCCGATCGCCTCGCCGGCCGTGTAGGCCACGCGGATCCGGCTCATGCCCAATGCGTTGCGCAGTGGCGCGTAGACGAACCAGTCGCCGAGGAAATGAAGGAGGCGGTCGCCCAGCCCGACCGGCTGCCCGTCCAGCAGCTTGCCGCCGACCTTGCGCGCAACGCCCATGAAGTAATGGAACATCCGCCGCTTGACCGCGGAAGCGTCCTCCATGCGGATCATCACCTGCGTCAGCAGCGCTTCGAGCACGCGCGGCGGCGCGAAGTAGTAGGTCGGCCCGATCTCCCGCATGTCTGCGGTGACCGTGGCCGCGGACTCGGGGCAGTTCACCGTGAAGCCGCACACCATCCACTGCGTGTACGAAAAGATGTTCTGGCCGATCCATGCCATCGGCAGGTAGGCAAGGACTTCTTCCTTCGACGTCAGCGCTTCCATCTGGGCGCCCGCGTCGCCCGCAGCGATCAGGTTGTCGTAGCCGAGCACCACGCCCTTCGGGTTGCCGGTCGTCCCCGACGTGTAGAACATCGCGGCCACTTCGTTCGACTTGCCGAGTGCGATCTCGTCGTCGACGGCGGTCGGGCGCTCCTTGAGGTACGCCTGACCCAGCGCGCGCATCTGCTCGTACGAGGCCAGACCCGGCTGGTTGTAGTGGCGCAGGCCCCGCGGGTCGTCATAGAAGATTCTCTTGATGTGCGCGACCTTCTCGCGGATCTCCAGCACCTTGTCGACCTGCTCCTGGTCTTCGACCATCGCGAAGCGGATCTCGGCGTTGTCGAACACGAAGGCCATCTCTGCGGCGACCGCATCCTGGTACATCGGCACCGGGATGCCGCCCAGGCACTGCACCGCGCACATCGTGAAATAGAGACGAGGCCGGTTCTCGCCGATGATGGCGAGATGCTCGCCGCGCTTGAAGCCCGCCTGCAGCAGCCCGGCCGCGACTTCGCGGACTTCCTGGAGCATTTCCATCCAGCTCCAGCTCTGCCAGATGCCGAGGTCCTTCTCGCGAATCGCCGTCGCGCCGGGGCGAACCCGGGCGTGCTGCATGAGCAAGCGAGGAAATGTGTCAGCGGCGGTGCTCGCTGTCACGGCTGTCTCCTGATTGCGCGGCATCCTGGCCGGTGCCCGCGTCTGTTGTTCGTTTAGCTTACCCCAGCCCATCGGGCCGTTCCGTTGCGCCCGGGCAAGGGAAGCCACGGTACGGGGAGCGGCTCCCCGGCGCTGTCGCCCGGACGACAGTCTTGCGAGACAATCCTGCCCATGTCCGAACAGGATCCGCCGCGACTTGACGACATGATGGCCGCCAGCGCCTGGTGGCGGGACATCACCGACAGCCAGCGCCGCCGAGTCATGGCGGAGGTGGAGGAGCGCCGGTACAGCGGCGGCAGCGTCGTCATGCGCAAGGGCGAGATGGTGGAAGCCTGGACCGGCGTGATCGAAGGCCTGATCAAGATCAACGTCGTCTCACAGACGGGCAAGAGCGCGACTTTCACCGGGATCGGGCCCGGCGGGTGGTTCGGCGAGGGCTCGCTGCTGAAGGACGAACCCCGCAAATACGACGTCGTCGCCCTGCGTGACAGCCGGATCGCGTGGATGCCGCGCGCGACGTTCGACTGGCTCCTCGGCTCGAGCATCCCGTTCAACCGCTTCCTGCTGATCCAGCTGAACGAGCGCCTGGGCCAGTTCATCGCGATGGTCGAATACGAGCGCCTGCTCGAACCGGATGCACGCGTGGCGCGCTGCCTGGCCGAACTCTTCAACCCGCTGCTGTATCCGGGGCACCGTGAGGAACTCGAGATCTCCCAGGAGGAGATCGGCTATCTCTCGGGCGTTTCGCGCCAGCGGGTGAACCAGGCGCTGCAGGTGCTGAGCCGCGAGGGACTGCTCGACATCGAGTACGGCCTGATCCGCATCCGCGACCTCGCGCGACTTCGTCGCTACGGCAGCTAGAGGCGCCTGTGTTCGACGCCGGCGCCTGGGAAGTGGCAAGTTACGTGGTCACCGTGATCGGCCTGCCGCTCGCGATCGCCGTCTTCCTCTTCGAGCAGCGCCGCGAACGCCGGAACGAGGAAGACGAGGTGTATCAGCTCCTGTCGGACGCCTACAACGATTTCCTGCGCGTGGTGATCGACAATCCGGACCTGCGCCTGCGGAGCCTGACGGCGACGCCGGACCTTTCGGCCGAGCAGCAGGAACGCATGCTCGCGGTCTTCGACATGCTCATCTCGCTGCTCGAGCGCGCCTACCTGACGGCCCACAGCGACGACATGACCGCCGCGCAGCGGCGCCGCTGGAACTCCTGGGAGGACTTCATGCGCGAATGGGTCCGGCGCGACGACTTCTACTACCGTCTGCCGCAGCTCCTGAAGGGCGAGGATCCCGAGTTCGCCGGCTATCTGCGGCGGCTGGCCGAGGAAGAGCGCGGGGCGGCGCTGCCGCACTGAAACGTCGAGGGCGCGTCGCCCCGACCGGATCAGCCCGGCTGAGCCAGCGTCCTGAGCGTTCCGTGCGGCGTCACGCGTCGCTCGCCCACGCGATGGATGGTCGCGCGCGATGCCGCGCCGCGCGCCATCGTCCAGCTCGGGTGCACCGGCGCCGAACGTACCGCCCGGTACAGCGCCGCGAGTGCGTCCTTGTCTCCCAGCACGGCGAGCCGCTCCGCGGGCGTCAGCGCCTCGGGCCCGGCCAGCAGGGCGCGTTCGATCCGCTCCTGCCGGTGCGCGACGGCCAGCTGCGTGCGGCGGCGGGCTCCGCGCTGAACGACGAGGAACAGCTCCGGATCGAGCACCGCGTCCGCGAAGCGTGGCTGAGGCCTTCCCATGCCGCCGTACTGCTCGGTGGCGACCACTTCGAGAGTGGGCGCGGTTTCATCCGGCGTCATGAAAAGCCCGGCCCTGCGTGCGCCGATGCCGAGCGACGTGCGGCTCATCAGTACGGACAGGGGCGCCGCGAGCAGGAGGCCCGTCGCTACCGGCGCAATCCACAGCAGGAACTCGGGCGCCTGCCACGCGACCAGCGCTACCCAAACGGCCCCAATCGCGGTCTGCCCGCCATGGCGTTCGATGGCCTCGGGCAGCGAGGTCGATGCGTCGTCCCGCTTCGGCGATTTCCACTGGATTGCCCAACCGGCCAGCGCGGCCAGGACGAACTGGGTGTGGAACAACATTCGGATCGGCGCCAGCAAGGCGCTCACGACGACTTCCAGGACCACGCTCGCCATGAGCCGTAGCGGGCCACCGAAGGCCTGCGCGTCCCGGACCCCGGCGACCAGGGCCGCGAGCAGCTTGGGCACAAAAAGCATGGAAGCGACCGCCGCGAACAGCGCGAGCGCGTCCTCCGGATTCCAGGAAGGCCACAGCGGAAAGAGCTGGTGCGGAATCACGAAGTACTGGGGCGCGGCGTTGGCGTGGGCGACCAGCAGCCAGGTGGACAGCGCCAGGAAGCCCGCCCACAGAGGCGCGGACAGGTACGCGAGTGCGCCGGTGAGGAACACGGTGCGGTGCACCGGGTGCATGCCGGGCGCGAACATCAGGCGCGCATTCATCAGGTTGCCATGGCACCAGCGGCGGTCGCGGCCGACCTCCTCGATCAGGTTCGACGGCATCTCCTCGTAGCTGCCCGGCAGGTCGTACGCGATCCACACGCCGTAGCCCGCCCGCCGCATCAGGGCCGCCTCGACGAAGTCGTGCGACATGATTTCACCCGACAGCGCACCGCGGCCAGGCAGGGGCGCGAGGACGCAGTGCTTCATGAAGGGCTCGACCCGGATGATGGCGTTGTGCCCCCAGTAATGCGATTCGCCGAGTTGCCAGTAGTGCAGGCCCGCCGTGAACAGCGGCCCGTAGACCTGGTTGGCGAACTGCTGGATGCGGGCATGCAACGTGTCGCGACCGACCGCGCAGGGTGCCGTCTGGATGATTCCCGCGTCGGGCCGCGCTTCCATCAGGCGCACCAGGGTGGCCAGGCACTGACCGCTCATCACGCTGTCCGCGTCCAGCACCACCATGTAGCGATACAGCGCGCCCCAGCGGCGGCAGAAGTCGTCGATGTTCCCGCTCTTGCGCTTCACGCGGCGTTCACGGCGGCGATAGAACAGCTGCACGTCGATGCTCAACTGGTCGTTCAACGTCTCGCGCAGCGCGTTCCAGGCGTCGAGTTCGGCCACGCAGGTGTCCGGCTCGTTGCTGTCCGACAGGATGAAGAAGTCGAAACTGGCAAGTGCATCCGCTCGGGCCACCGACTCGATGGTTGCGCGCAGGCCCGCGAAGACGCGCTTCACGTCCTCGTTGCAGATCGGCATCACGACCGCGGTCCGTGCAGCCGCGGGCAAGGCGCCGGGCTCGACCGCCGTGCGCGAAATCAGGTGCCGGTCGCCGCCCCGGAGAAGCACGACGAATCCCATCATCGCCGTCCAGAAGCCCGCGGCGAGCCAGCAGGACAGGATGGCGAACACCGCGAGCAGCGCCATCTCCGGCAGCGAGGACGCTTCCTGTGGCAGGAGGCCGCTCATCACGTACGTCGCGTAGATCGCCGGCGCAAGCGACAGCGCGAGCAACACGAAGCGTCGGCGCTGGCCAGCGCCCCGCGCGGGACCATCCACGTCGGGCGGACCCGGCTCGGCACGGAAGAGCCAGTTCAGCAACGAAAGCCCGCGCCATGGCCTGGCTGCCATCGGCGTGCGACGGACCGGCGGCGCCAGGGGCACGTCCTCGCGCCCGGGCGTCGGCGTGTTCACTGGGGTGGGACGATGTAGCTCCATGTCTCGCTCAATGCCTCGTTGCCGCGGCGCAGGTGCGCGCGCAATTCCATCGGTTTGTCCTTGTCGGTCCGCTTCGCCTGGACCACCATCCGCCAGCCGCCCCGCACTTCGTTCGGGTGCACAACGAGCAACTGGCGCACCCCGTTCGTCACCGAGAGGTCGGCGTCGACGTCGGTCCCGGGCGCCAGTTGCGCGAGTGCCGGTCCCTCGAAGTCGACGTTGAACTTGACGACGTCCTCCGGCAGCGGCTGGTACCCGCGGCCGCGGCGCGATTGCACGGTCCACGCCGTCGGCGGCCGGCGATCGGTGCTGCGCAGCGCCAGCAGCCGGTACGAATATGCAAGCGAGGCTCCCGGCTTCGGCGTTTCGGCCGGTACCCAGTACGCGACGATGTTGTCGTGCGTCTCGTCCGGCGTCGGAATCTGAACCAGTTCGACACGCCCCGGACCCCAGTTCGACGTCGGCTCGACCCACAGGCTGGGCCTGAGCTCATAGCGCGCCTCGAGATCCTCGTAGTTCGCAAACGCCCTGTCCCGCTGCATCAAGCCGAATCCGCGTACGACCGGCACCGTGAACGAGGTCGTCAGCAGCCGCTTCGGGTTCACCAGCGGGCGCCAGATCCATTCCCCGTTCGCCGACGCGATCGACAGCCCGTCCGAGTCATGGACCTCCGGACGAAAGCCGTCGCCATTGCCCGGCTGGTTGTCGCCGTAGAGGTACATGGAGGTCAGCGGAGCGATCCCGAGCTTGCCCACCGGTTCCCGGAAATAGAGCCGGGACTGGACCTCGGTCACCGTTTCCTCGCCCGGCCGAAGGACGAAGCGATAAGCCCCGGTGACCCGGCGGGAATCGAGCAGCGCGTACAGGACCAGGTGCCGGGCGCCGCGCGCCGGCTTCTCGATCCAGAACTGCTCGAAGCGCGGGAACTCCTCGCCGCCCCGCTCGGCCGTGTCGAGAGCGAGGCCACGCGCCGACGCGCCGTACCGCTGGCCCTTGCCGAGCACGCGGAAATAGCTCGCGCCGAGGAAGACCGCGAGTTCGTCCTTGTACCGAGGTGTGTTGAGGGGATAGTGGATGCGGAATCCGGCGAAGCCGAGCTTCTGCAACTGCGCGGGGTCGAGCTTGTTCGCCCCGTAGTTGAAGCTGTTCGGATCGAACACGACCTCGCGCACCTCGTTGCCGACGATCTCGTGCACCCGGACCGGCTGATCGAAGTAGCCGCCCAGGTGGAAGAACTGGACCTCGAAGGGCAGCTTGTCGGCGCGCCACAGCGCCCGGTCCGGATTGAAGCGGATATCGCGCGTCTGGTCGTAGCTCAGGTCCTTCAACGCCTTGGGCAGGGTGAAGGCGGCTTTCGGCTGCGGGCGTGACGCAAGGTCCTTGGCGATACGGTCGACGTCCTCCAGGCCGAACGCCGCCGCGCTCCTGACGGAAACGAGGAGCGCGATGGCAAGGATCGGAAGAAAGCGGGGAGTCGGGAGCAATCGGGACACGAGGGCCATTTCGGTTCTTCTTGGGGCATGGGCTATAACGGCGCACCCGCATTTTCGTGCACCGCAGCAAAAACGGTGCCACGGCTTGGGAAATTCCCTAGAGGGCCCTGTCGACAGTACGCACCAGATGAGTGCGATCCAGTCTTTGGCATCGGACGGCGGTCTGTGAAGCAGGTTTCCTGCGTGCCAAGATGCCTGCATGCGCACGGTTCTTCTTCCCGACGGCCAACGGGTGCCGGGTCTCGGCCTTGGCACGTGGCGCATGGGCGAGGCCCAGGCGACCCATCGGGACGACCTCAAGGCGGTGAGACGTGCCCTGGACCTCGGCTACCGCCTGATCGACACCGCGGAGATGTATGGCGACGGCGGCGCCGAACGGGTGGTCGGCGACGCGATGGAAGCGGCATTCCGGCGCGGGGCCGTGCGGCGCGAGGACCTCTTCCTCGTCACCAAAGTCGTTCCGGCGAACGCCAGCCGCACGGGCACCGTGGCCGCGTGCGAGCGCAGCCTGCAGCGCCTTCGTATCGGGTACATCGACCTTTACCTCCTGCATTGGCGCGGCGGCCACCCGCTGGCCGGAACCGTCGCGGCGTTCGAGTCGCTGCGCGAACGCGGGCTCATTCGCGCCTGGGGCGTCAGCAACTTCGACGTTGCCGACATGGATGAACTCTCCGCCGTGGATGGCGGGCAGCACTGCGCCGTCAACCAGGTCTATTACTCCGCGAGCGAGCGGGGGATCGAATTCGACCTGCTGCCCGCGCATCGCAGGCGCGGCGTGGCGACGATGGCCTACTGCCCGATCGACCAGGGCGCCCTCGCCGGGGATGCGACCTTCGCCGAGATCGGGAAGCGACACGGCGTGAGCGCAGCGCAAGCGGCCCTTGCGTGGGTGCTGCGGCAACCGGACGTCATCGCGATCCCGAAGGCGAGCCGCGAACGGCACCTACGCGAGAACCTCGGCGCGGCGGACATCACCCTGACTGAACGCGACCTCGCGACCGTCGATGCGGCGTTTCCCCCGCCATCGCGCAAGCACCCATTGACGATGACCTGAACGCGGGAACCACCGCCGCAGCGGCGGGCAACCGGAGGCACGCCCTCTGCCACAATTCGAGTCTCCGTTCGTTGTAGCCGCGCCATGCATCCCTTCCACCTCGCCTTCCCCGTCTCCTCGCTCGAATCGGCACGCAAGTTCTACGGCGGGCTGCTCGGCTGTCCCGAAGGGCGGTGCTCGGACGCCTGGATCGATTTCAACCTGTACGGGCATCAGATCGTTGCGCACCTCGCCCCGGATGAAGTCGGGCATCGGCGCACCAGCGAGGTGGATGGCGACGCCGTGCCGGTACGGCACTTCGGTGTCGTGCTGTCGATGGAGGAGTGGGAGACCCTGGCACGCCGACTGCGCGAACAGGGGACGCAATTCATCATCGAGCCGCACATCCGCTTCAAGGGAGAAGTCGGCGAGCAGGCCACGATGTTCTTCCTCGACCCCAGCGGGAACGCGCTCGAGTTCAAGGCGTTCGCGGACCCGTCGCGCCTGTTCGCCAAGTAGGCCTGGCTGCTTCCGGTGCGGCCCTGAACGGTCGCCTCACCGGTCCTTCACTCCGCGCAGGTCGCCTCCGTGCGCGTCGGCCTCGACGTCGCCCGATTCGCGCGCCTGCTGTTCGGCGCTCTTTGAGGATGGACGTTCGAGCCCGCGTCGGGTCCGCTTCTGCAGTTCGTCGATCCGCCGCGACGCCTCGGCCTTGGTAAGTCGGTCCTCGAACGGCACCTTCGCCGCTTCGGAAAGCGTCTTCAGGTAGGAGCACTGCGCTCCGGTCATCGGTTCGTCACCGGTCGTCCAGTCCTCCGGGCGCTTCTCCATGTTGCCCTGGTCGGCCTGCGTCCGGGGTGCGTTTGTCGGTCATCGTGGAGGCTTGCAATCAAAGCGCGGATCGACGCAAACGGCGTGCCCGACGGACGTTCAGCGGCCGACGCCGAGCAGCGAAAGCGCCAGGGGAACCGTGACGGCCGCCAGCAGCGTCGACAGCAGCATGCTGGTCGCCACCGGCCCCTCGATTCCCTTGAACTCGCGCGCCATGAGGTACACGTTGATGCCGACGGGCAGGGCGGCGAGGAGCACGACCGCCTGCGTCTCGAGGAGCGGCAATCCGATCGCCGATGCAATCGCCCACACGACGAGCGGCTGGCCGACGAGTTTCAGCGCCGCGATTCCCACCGCCACCTCCCATCCGGCGCGCAGCCCGTACTGCGCCAGGCCCATGCCGAGCACGACCAGCGACATGGGGATGGCGGGCTGCGCCAGCATCACGAGCGGCGCTTCGATCGCGGCAGGCAGGCGCCAGCCGGTCAGGCCGAACGCGGAACCCGCGAGGATCGATGCGACGATCGGATTCGTGAGGACGGTCCGAAGCGTCTTGCCGAAGCCCTTCAGCGACAGCTCGCCGTGGCGCGCCCATTCCACGGAGGCCGTCACCAGCGTCCACAACGTCAGCGAATTGAAAACGAGCACGAGGCCGATCGACGGCATCGCGGCGTCGCCGAGCGCGGCCGCGGCCAGCGGGATCCCGAGGAAGACGTTGTTGGAGAAGATCCCCCCGAGGGCGAACACCGACTGACCGACGCCGTCGAGCCGGAACAGCACCCGACCCAGTACCCGACCGATCACGAACAGCAGCAGGCAGCCGCCGAAGAACGCCACGAGCACCCGGACGTCGACCGGAGGCAGACGCGACAGGTCGCTGCCCAGTCGAAACAACAGCGCCGGCAGCGGCACCGCAAACAGGAACTTCGTCAGCGCTTCGCTGTACGACACCGGCCAGCGCCCTGACCGACCGATCAGGTAGCCGATCAGCACCAGCGCGAACAGCGGTGCGGACAGTTCGACGAGTTGGACGAAGGCGTGCACGGGACGTCAGCGGGGAGAGCGCCGGTGCAGTGTAGGACGACGCCCCGCCGGTCCCGCCGCCGGAACGCGGCGCGCATGAGCCCCGCGGACACTTCACAGAAGACGCCGATGAACGAACCATCCTCGAGCACGCGCACGCGCTGGTCGAGGAAGAGCGCTCGTTGCGCGCGAGCTCGCCCGGAGCGGAGGCGGGTGAGCGCCTCGCGAAGATCGAGGAGGAACTCGACCCGTGCCGGGACCTGCTTCGTCAGCGGCGGGCGAAGCGCGAGTTCGGCGACGACCCCGGGCAGGCATCGGCGCGCGACGCCGACACCGTCGAGGGTTACGCCGGCTGAACGCCAGACTTCACTCGCCGAGCGCGTGCAGCGCGATCTCGCGCCGGTGACCGTGCAGCCGGTGCTCGTAGACGTAGAGTCCCTGCCAGGTGCCGAGGGCGAGCACGCCGTTGTCGAAGGGAATCGACAGTTGGGTCTGCGTCAGGGTCGTGCGCACGTGCGCCGGCATGTCGTCCCGTCCTTCGGAGATGTGCTCGAACAAGGGGTCGCCGTCGGGAACCAGCCGGGCGAAGAAGCGTTCGAGGTCGCGCTGAACCTCCGGGTCCGCGTTCTCCTGGACCAGCAGGCTCGCCGAGGTGTGGCGGATGAAGACGGTGAGCAGGCCGCTGCGCAGTCCGGCCGACGCGAGCCACACGGACACGGGCCGCGTGATCTCGACGAGACCGCGGCGCGGTGTCTGCACCTGCAGACGATGCTGTACCTGGCGCATGGGCAGAGGCTAGCAGCGCATCATCCCGTGCGCCCGGCGCGAGTCGACACACACGTCCCTGGCACGGCATTCTTCGCCCCACCTGTCGGGAATCGGAGGGTGCAGTGAAGGCACTGATGCAGCGCGCCTACGGGCCGGTCGAGTCGAGCGTCGCGATCGACGACGTCCCCGTGCCGGCCCCGGCCACCGGCGACGTTCGCGTGCGCGTGCGGTTCGCGGGGATCAACCCGCTCGACTGGAAACTGGTCGAGGGTCATTACCGGTGGATGTCCAAGGCCCGACCGCCGTGCGGGGTCGGGTTCGACCTCGCCGGCGAAGTGCACGAGGCGGGCGGAGGCGCGGCGCGCTTCGTTCGCGGCATGCGGGTGGCCGGACTGATCCCCGCGTTCCAGCGGCCGCCGGGGGCCATCGCGCAATATGCGCTGGTCCCCGCCCGCCTGCTCGTCAAGGTCCCGGACCATGTTCCACTCGACCAGGCGGCTGGCCTTCCGGTCGCGGGGCTGTCGGCCCTTCGCATGTGCCGGATGGCGAGGATCGAGCGCGGCCGGCGGGTGCTGGTGCATGGTGCGGCCGGCGGCGTCGGCCACCTCGCTGTCCAGATCGCCCGCAACCTGGGCGCCGAAGTCACGGCCAGCGGCAGCGCCGCCAGCCAGACATTGCTCCGGTGGTTGCGGCCGAGCCTCGTGGTCGACCGCGCCGCGCCCGTCGCCACCTGGGGCGGACCGTTCGACGCGATTCTCGACTGCGCGTCCACGCTGACTCCGACCGACCTCCGGACGTTGCTGGCGTCGGACGGCCATTACGTCGCGACGACGCCGCGCTTTCCCCAGGTGATTGCGGATACCGTCCTGAACGTCGTGCGGAAGAGCAAGCGCAGCGTGCTCATGCTCAAGCCCGACAGCGCCGACCTGGAGCTCCTGATGAAGCAGGTCGCGGACGGGCACCTCCGCGTCGCGATCGAGCGGGTGTTCCCGCTGGCCGACGCCCCGAAGGCACTCGCCCAGTCGCGTTCGGGCCACGTGCGAGGCAAGGTGGTCGTCTCGATCGATCAGTAGGCGCGCAGCGCGGCCCCGGACTCGCCGCGGCGCCACGGCCTCTGCCTGGTCCGCGGGATTTGGCGGACGAGAGTTACGCAGCGCTGGGGGCGGAGACGGCGGGCTGCGTGTCCGTCTCCGCGTGCGGGGTCGGCAGAACGCGGGTGGCGCGAATGATCGCCTGTCTCCACGCGACGACGGCCAGCAGAATCGCGGTGGTGCCGGCGAAGACCAGTGCGGCACGCAACCCGACGTGCTCGCCGAGCCAGCCGCCGATCAGCGCACCCGGTCCGGCCGGCAGCAGGATCAGCCAGCGCATCGTGCTGGTCATGCGGCCGAGCAGCGGCGCCGGCGTCACGGCCTGGCGAAGCGCGAGGAAGTTGATGAACAGGAACACCGCGCCGGTGCCGAACATGAACAGCATCAGTGCAAAGCCCGCAACGCCGAAGGCGTTGGCCGGCATTGCGGCCAGCAGCAGCCACCCGGCGCCGCACACGGCGAAGCCCGCCACGAGCGCCGGCCCCGGACCGATGCGCCGCGCGAGACGGTGACCGACGACACTCGCCACGATGGTGCCGACGCCGAGCGCGACGTAGCTCAGGCCGACGCCTCGCTCGGACAGCCCGAGCACGCGCGTGGCGAAAAGGATCTGAACGACCAGCGCCGCGTGGTGGCACATCTGCCAGACGCCGACCGCAACCGCCATCGTCACCAGCAGGCGGTTGCCGCGGACGAAGTTCATGCCGTCGCGCATCGCGGGCCAGAACGGGGCACGGACGGGTGAAATGTGTTCCTTCACCCGCAGCCCGCGCAGGATCGAGGCCGACACGATCAGCAGGATGGCATCCGCGAGCAGCGCCAGCGGAGCCCCGGCGATCTTGATCAGCACGCCGGCCGCGCCCGGCCCGGCGACCTCGGCCGTCGATGACGCGAGCGCATTCTTTGCGTGCGCTTCCACCAGCCGTTCACGCGGCACCACCTGGGTCAGCACGATCTGCGCTGCGCTGCCCGCCGTGGTGTTGACGGCACCGATGGCGAAGCCGACGACGTACAGCCATTCCATCGTGAGCCATCCCATCCACCAGGCCAGTGGCACGGTGGCGACGGCAAGCGCGATGAACAATTCGCCGTAGACGTAGATCGGGAGCTTGCGGACGCGATCGAGCCAGACGCCGGACGGCAGCGAGAACAGCACGAAGGGCACGATCTCCACCGCGGTGAGGACGCCCATCTGTGTGGGCGAGGCGTGGAGGAGCACGGCGGCCGTCAACGGCAGGGCGAGCATCGTCACCTGCGCGCCGAAGGAGGCGGTCAGGATCGAAATCCACAGGCGCCGGTACACGGCGCCACGCAGCAAGTCGTTCGGGGCGAGGGTCAGACGCGCCTTGAGACGGCGAAAGACCCCGGCCGCGCCAAGGGCGGTCATGGCTTCAACACGGGCGAGCGGGCCTACCGGCCCGGAACACCGCCGTCCAACGCGGTGCGAGGGAAATGGATGTTAGCGGTGCGGCGTCGGCGCCTCCAGCGAAACCCGACGGAATCGGCGTAACGTCGCCCAAAGACACCGACAAGGAGGCGGACGTCGTCCGGCGCGCCCCTTGCTGCCCCGGACCCGACTCTCTCGAACATGAACGGCAACGTGCCCGACAACGTGAAACGTGAACCCATCCCCTGCGTGATCTGCGTCGGCGGCTCCGCCACGATCGACCACATCTTCCTCGTCGACGAAGTGAAGCTGCCGTCGGCGAAGATCACCGCGCGCGACTTCGTCGAAACCGGCGGCGGCATGGGTGCAAACGCCGCCGTTGCCGTGCAGCGCCTGGGCGGTCGCGCCATCTACTGGGGTCGCGTCGGCGACGACCAGACCGGAGATGAAGTGCTGTGGCTGCTGACGCACGAAGGCATCGACGTGTCCGACGTTCGCCGTCTCGCCGGCTTCCGTACGAAGATCGCCAGCATCCTCATCGACTCCCGCGGCGAGCGCCTGGCTGTCTCCGCGCAGCCCCAGGGCTACCCGCCGGACGCATCGTGGCTTCCCGTCGACCGGGTGGCGGAGGCGAATGCGGTCCTTGCCGATACCCGGTGGCCGAACGGCGCGCAGCGCCTCTTCGAGGCGGCCATGCAGTCGAAGCTGCCGAGCGTGTTCGACGGCGACGGCGGTGACCCAGGGCAAGTGGCCACCACTGCCCGGCAATGCACGCATCCGTTCTACTCGCAGCCCATGCTCGCGAGCTTCGGCTACGGACCGCCCGAGAAGGCGCTGCCCCGCGTGTTCGGCGGCTGCAACGTCGTGACCGGCGTGACGCTGGGGGCCAGTGGCGTGATGTGGTTCGACGGCGACCGGGTACACACGATGCCGTCGCCACGCGTGAAGGCGGTCGACACGCTCGCCGCCGGTGACACATGGCACGGGTCCCTGGCCCTGGCGCTGGCCGAAGGGAGATCGACCGAAGCGGCCATCGAGTTCGCCTCGGCCGTCGCTGCACTCAAGTGCACGCGCTTCGGCGGTCGCGCGAGCATTCCGCGACGCGACGAGTTCGAGCGCTGGTGGTCCGAGCAACGGGCCGGCGTCGCGCCGGCGCACGTTACTGAATGAGTTCGCGGGCGGTGCCCGGCAAGGGCACGTGCACCATCACGCGCCCGCGCCCCTGACGCTTGGCGAGCAGCGTGCAATCGTCCGCGGCGTTCAGCAGCGCCTCACCGTTGCCAGGCGTGGTCAGCGAATCTGCGATGCCGACCGAGAAACTCGCGCCGGTCAGCACTCCGGCCCCGAGGTCGAAGCGGGTGGCGCGCCAGACTTTCAGCAACTGGTCGAGCTTCGCCCGGGCGACAGTGGCCGACGTGCGTGGCATGAGCACGCAGAACTCCTCGCCGCCGTAGCGGCAGGCGATGTCGCTACGGCGCAGCCGCGTGCGCAGCAGCTTGCCGAAGCTCGCGAGGACAAGGTCGCCCGCCGCGTGTCCGTAGCGGTCGTTGACTTCCTTGAAATGATCGAGATCGATCACGGCAAGGGCGAGTGGCTCGTCGTGCCGCTTCGCCAGCGCAAGCATCGGCGGCAGGACATCGTTGAGATGACGACGGTTGTACAAGCCGGTGAGAAAGTCGCGCACGGCCTGGTCCTTCAGCGCCGCCTGCAACGATTCGACCTCGCGCATCTTTTCCGACAAGGCGCCGTTGATCGCTTCGAGATCCGCCTTCGCCCGCTCGCTCGCCTTGCGCTGCGCGTCGATCTCGTCGCGCTGCTGCCGCACCCGCAGCAGCTCGGTCTGCAGCGAGGCCGCCTGGTAGCGCCCCTTCGACGCCATCAGCGTCCGGTCCTGGTGCAGCGCCTGCCAGTGCCGCAGGTCGGCGAGCGCGCGGCCCGCATCGCCGCACTGTTCAAGGGCCACGGCGCGCGTCTGGAAGAACAGGCAACGGGCACGCAACGTCAGTCCCTCGACAGGAAGGGGTTCCGCGGCGTCGAGCACGGCAATCGCCTCGCCGCATGCACCCGACGCACGCAGCAGCTCGGCCCGCGCCACGATCAGCGCGATCGCTTCTTCGGCCAGCGTCTCCTCGCTCAGCGCCTCATCCGCGATCGCGAGCAGCTTGGCGGCCTCCTCGAGGAAGCCGGCGCGCAAGGCCGCCAGCGCCATGACAGCGCAAATCTCGACGCTGTCCGCACGTCCGGTGTCGCCGATCAGCGCCGACAGGCGGCGTACCTCTTCGATCGCCTCGGCGGCGAGGTCGAGGTCCGTGAGACAGATGACCCGATTGAGCAGAAGCACCGCAAGCAAGTGGTTGTTGGCCATGCGGGTGCATCGCGCGATGCCTTCGTCCAGGTACTTGAGCGCCTCGTAGTAGTCGCCGAGTTGCAGGAGTTCGTGCGCGATATTGCAGAGCAGGACGACGTCGAACCCCTGGCCGCTGGCCGAGTGCGATTCGCGCAGCGCCTGGTTCAGGTACGCGAACGCTTCCGGGGAGTCGCCGCGCGACGAATAGCAGCCAGCGATCACGTTGAGCATCATGCTTCGCTCTTCGCGGTTGAGCACGCCCATCGCCTCGTTGCGCAATGCCATGACCTGGCTCAGCGGCTCGCGCACCTGGCCCCGCCGCCAATGGCAGCGCGCCTGTCCCACGAGCGCCATGATTTCGCCGCGGCGATCCCCGCTGGCGGAGAAGCAGCGCTCGGCAGCCTGCAGTTCGGACAACGCGTCAGCCGTCGCCGCGTACCGCAGACGCCAATGGCCCAGCGTCAGACGGGCCCATCCTTCCGCCGCGACATTCCCGCCGGTCCGCGCGGCCACGAGCGCCTGCTCCGCGAGCGCGAGCGAGCGTGCCGAGTCGCTGTACTGGAATTTCCACGCCTGACGGGCACGCCGAAGCGCCCCCGAGGCCGGTTGCCGCGCGCCGGAAGACATGCACGCATTCTTCGTGGCGCGTGCAGGGCCCATCAAGCCGAAAAGAGCCGCTTTTTCGGCGCGCCGAGAGCCATAGGGATCCTCAAGTGGACAGCGCCTCGGCCTGCACCAGTGCATCGGCGAGGATCTCTGGAGGCTGTGCTCCGGACACCGCGAGCCGGCGGTTGAAAATGAAGAAGGGCACGCCGCTCACGCCCATCGCCCGCGTCCGCTGGTCGGCCGCCGCAATCTCCGCACGACCGGCATCCGATTCGAGGTGGGCCAGCGCCGCTGCGGCGTCGTAGCCTGCCTCGCCTGCAAGCCGGGCAAGTTCGCCGATCTCGCCGATGCGTGTTCCTTCGACGAAGTAGGCCTTGAACAGGCGCTCGACCAGGGCGTCCGCGCACTCGGGGAGCGTCGACTGCGCCCATGCGACCAGCCGATGGGCGTCGAGCGTGTTGGGCTGGCGCTCGATCCTCTCGAACGCGAAGGGAATGCCCACGTCCCGCCCCGCCGCCTCGACGCGCGCGTAGATTTCCTGCGCGCGGTCCGCCCCGCCGAACTTCGCTTCGAGGTAACTGCGCCGATCGACGCCACCCGCCGGGATGTCGGGATTCAGCTGGAAGGGATGCCAGCGGACCCGGGGGCGCGGCTCACCGCGCGCATCGAGGGCGGCCTCGAGCCGACGCTTGCCGATGTAGCACCACGGGCAGACGACGTCGGACACGATGTCGATCGTCGGACCGGTTTCGCTGCCTTCGCTGCGAGACGTCTCTTCGTTCATGGCGACTCCTCTGCCCCGGCAAGGGCGGCTCCCGCGTTGACGGGTTTCCGGTGCCGCCGGTAGTCGTCCCACCACGCTGCGGCATCGCGCTGCGTCCAGGCCTGCCGGCTGGCGAGGCGGTCGAGCGCGTCGACCACGGCCTGCGCGTTACGCGGCCGCCGTGCGCGGTCTTTTTCGAGGCACGACGCGATCAGCGCGTCCAGCCCGTCGGGCACATCGACGCTCGCGGACACGCGCGGTGCCGGCGTGTGCAGCACCTGGTTGCTGATCGCCAGGCTGTCGTCACCCTCGAACAAGGGCTTGCCGGTCAGGAGAAAGTAACCGACGGCGCCCAGCGCATAGATGTCGGAACTGGTATCGGCATCCGATGGATCGAGCAGCCGCTCGGGCGCCATGTACCGCGGCGTTCCGATGATCTTCAACTGCTT
Source organism: uncultured beta proteobacterium (assembly GCA_963726405.1). Lineage (GTDB taxonomy): Bacteria > Pseudomonadota > Gammaproteobacteria > Burkholderiales > Burkholderiaceae_F > JAOUJD01. The sequence continues at coordinate 592,451 of CAVSCF010000005.1, forward strand.
CGTGATGTCGCGGGTTTCGGCCCGCTCGAGGTTCTTGACGAGACCGAAATCGAGCAGCTTGACGACGTCGTCCTCGCCCCGCCGGCACAGCATCACGTTCTCCGGCTTCACGTCGCGATGAACCATCCCCCGCGAGTGCGCCTCGCGCAGCGCGGCCGCCACCTGGCGAAGAATGTGGATCGTTCGCCCGGCCGGGATGCGGCCCGAATACTCCACCAGTTCGGCGAGCGTGACCCCGTCGAGGTATTCCATCACGTAGTACGGCTGCCCCTCCGCCGTGCGGCCGAAGTCGTAGATCTCGACCGTGTTCGGGTGCAGCAGCTGGCTCGCGAGTTGCACTTCGCGCTCGAACCGATGAATGAACTCGTCGGTCGCCACGTGTTTCTTCAGAATCTTGATCGCGGTGGGGCGCTTGAGCAGCGCATGGCGGGCCAGGTGAATGGTCGCCATGCCGCCCTCGCTGATCTTGCGCTCCAGCGTGTATGCGCCGAGGCGCTGCACCCGGCCGAACTGGCGGCTGAGGCGCGACAACAGGAACGCCGACATGAACGCGGCGACGAGCGACAGGGCCGTGATTCCCCCGACGACCGCGAAGCTGACGGACAGGTAGCGCAGGGGCCTGAAAGCCTCTTCCGCCGAGATCTCGGCGACAGCGCCGATGTCGTACGCCGCAAGCCATCGCCAGGCGCCGATCACCTCCACGCCTCGGTAATCGCGGTACGGCTCGGTGATGGTGCCGTAGCGGTCGACCGCCGCCGTCTTTCCGCGGGCCGCGATGGCGAGTGCGGCGGCCCGCGTAAGCGGCCGGGCAGCGGGTTCCAGCTGCGCAACGTGACCCTGCCCGATGGGGCCGCCCGGGTCGCGCACCTGCACCTGGAATGCGCCGCCCCCGATGTGGTCGACGGGCAGTGCGCCCGCTGCCACAAGTTCCTCCGCAAAACGGCTGGAGGTCAGCAGCAGCCCGTCTTCGCCGAAGGCGTACACCTCGGCGGTGGCGCCGGGCCGCGCGGTCGAGAAGATCGTGTCCAGCTCCCGGTCGGATTCGACCCCCATCGCCAGCGCCGCCACGGCGACGCCCTTCCCCGTGCGGATAGGCACGATGAACCACGCGACCGGCCGCGCGGCCCCGCCCGCGCCGCGGACCGACAACTCGGTCTCCGGATAGGGGCGCACGAACTGCGGCGCACCATCAAGCGCCAGGTCGAGCCGAAGACGAAATGGCGGCATGCGCAGGCGCTGGCCACAGCGCAAGGGATCCTTGGACGACAGCACAAGCCCCGACCGATCGACGATGCGGAACGCAACGACATCGTTGGTGACCAGGGAAGATTGCACCCGCGCACTGAGCTGCTCCGCTTCCTCCGTGCAGCGGCCGATCGCCTCGGCGGGGTCGCGTCGTTCAGCGACGAGGCGGGCGGCGCGCGCCACGACATCGGGATCGCTCGCCACGCGCGTGGCCTCCGTCATGTGTTCGCCGATCCACACGTCGAGGCCCTTGACGACGCTCCCGAGGAGCGCCTCGAGGCTCGCACTCCGCGCTTCCGCGAGCGAGGACCGGATGCCGGAATACGCCCACACACCGAGCCCGATCAGCAGCGCCCCGAGCAGGACGGTGGCGGCATTGCGCCAGGTCTCGGTCTCGATCAGTCCTGCGATCAGGTTGGGGATCGCTCCCGCGGCAGCCTCGGGATCCCCTGCGCCGATGTCGAGCACCGGCTCGCGCACCGTCGATCCGGCCTCGGGCCGGGTATCACTCATCGACGCACACCTGCCCCTCGTCCAGCCACTGTCATCTCCCCCAGGAGCAAAACCTGCACAGCCCGTCCAGACTCCATGACCGAAGTAGACCAGAACACAAGGCGGGCCGTCACCGCGTCCAGTGATCCTTCGATCCTTGACCTCGGTCAGCCGCCCTACGAGCCTCTACGCATTGCTGCACCGATCGCGGTGACGCATGCGGTGTTCAAGGAGACGAGGTCCCAGAACGATGAAACGCGCGAAGTCTTCATGCAAGCCAGCCGCAGAACGGGGACAGCAAGCCCCAGCGGGCCGCGTGTCGATACGCGCGATGTACGCGGACGCGATGCGGGAAGTCATGGCCGATCCGCGCAAGGCGATCGCGGAACACGACTCCTGGCTGGCGGCGCTGCTGGACTCCGGTCCTGCTTCCGCGGCCTCGAAGCATTGAACGGCGCCCTGCCGCCCACGGTCCCGACAGCGCCCCGACGATCGGCGGAGGCGTCGCCTTACGCGGCGAAGATCAGGTAGATCCCGAGTCCGACCATGACTACGCCGCTGATGAGCTTCAGCACGCGTCCTTCCTTTTCCTGCAGTCGATGGCGGCTCAGCATCACGACGCCGATGGTCAGGACGACAATGTCGTCGATCATGTAGGCGGCGATGTAGAGCAGCATGTAGCCGTAGTAGCTGGCCGGCGGCAGCTCGTGCAACGTCAGGATGCGCGTGAACAGGGCCGGGAACCCAGACGTGCACATGAACTCAACGATCTGCACGAGCACGGCGAGCACGGCGGCCCCGACGATCGCTGCCGTGATCGTCGGCGCGTGGAGCAGACCGCGCATGCGCTGGTAGATCCCCGGCTTGGCGCTCGCGGGAATGGACAGCGAAATGCCCCGTCCAAAGGCGACCACGTCCTTCAGGTTGATCAGTCCGGCGAGGATCGCGATCGCTGCCACGAGCAGCGTGACCCAGCGCGCGGCGCCGATGAGCAGGAACAGGTTCAGCCACGCCGCCATGAAGATGAAGTAGGCGATGCCTTCGACGAGCACGAATGTCCCGGCGATCGCCACCATCCTCCTGCGATCGTTCAGCGGCGCCAGGATCGAGATCATCAGCAGCAGCACCCACATCGAACACGGATTGAAGCCATCGAGCAGGCCCATCGCGAACGTGAACGCCGGCAGGCCGACGTCGGCCAGGGTGATGGTGCGACCGAAGACCGAGACCGAGAACCCTTCGTCCGCGCCCGCCCCGGGGCCCTTCGGACAGGCGAGCGACTCTTCCGCCTCGCAGGTCCCGGCCGCGGCCACCTGCGCACCGGCTCGCCGGCCGTCGAGGGCGGCAAGCACAAGCTTGTCGGTGCCCGCCTCGGGCGAGAAGCCGACGATCAGTTGCCCGCGGACGTGGATCGCGGGAACACGAACCGTACCGGTCCCCGTCTGCTGCGCCAGTTCCTTCAGGCGGTCCAGCGCGGCAGGCTCTTTCTGCACGTCGCGGATCACGATCGACAACTCGGGGCGTTCCTTGTTCAGCCGCGCGAGGAACTCCTCCGCCTTGGCGCAGTGTGGACAGCCCTCGCGCACGAAGGCCTCGATGCGTTCTGCACTCGGGCTGTCGGGCGCGGGTTGCGCGGAAGCGATCGCCGATGCGGAGAAGATTGCCGCCCACAGGAGGCGGAACAGACAGGCGACAACGCCGTGGTGGAAGGCTCTCAACTCGATCTCTTCTTTTTCCGGGTGACGGGCGGCAGTCTCGGCTGCGCCTTCGGGCGAAGGCATGCGCTACCTCAGAACCGTTGCGTCACCGTTTTGCACACGATCAACGGACGGCGATGAAAGCGCAATTCGGGCGGCCGATTTGAGGGTTTCCCCGCAGGGTTGCGGCGAACTCCGGACCACCTTCGGTCTCCCCCGGATGCGTGAGAGCCCGCTCGAAGAGGTCGCCGAAAGACCATACAACCGTGGAACGCGGGGCCTTTTCGCGGCCTGCGCGGCAACGCCGTACCGGGATACTGCTAGTCCGTCGTGTAGCGGTCGTCGCGAGTCGGTGCCGCGCCGTTAGATTCGGAAACGCATTGGAGAGGACAACATGAACCGCTTTGCATTTGCCGCCCTGTTCGCCATCGCCAGTTCCTCGGCTCTGGCCGCCACCGATGTCGGTGTGTCGATCAGCGTGGGCCAACCCGGCTTCTACGGCCGCATCGACCTCGGCAACGCGCCGCCACCCATGCTCGTCTATCCGCAGCCGGTCGTCATCCAGCCGGTCCATGTCGTGCAGCCCGTGCAGCCGCTCTATCTGCACGTGCCGCCGGGACATGCGAAGGACTGGAAGAAGCACTGCGGAAAGTACGATGCCTGCGCCCGCCCGGTCTACTTCGTGAAGGATGACTGGTACAACAACGTGTACGTCCCCCACTACGAGCAGGAGCACAAAGGCAAGGGCAAGGGGAACGGCAAAGGAAACGGCAAGGGCAACGGCAAGGGCAAGGACTAGCCACTCATCGCTCCAAGGCGGCCGGCGCCGATCGGCTGAGCCCCTCGACCCTCGACCCACCGCCGCCCTCCGGGGCGGTGTAGCGTTTGCTTCGTCGCGACCGCCTGGCCTCGCACGATGACGCTGCCACCGCCCGTCCTCCGGCTTGCTTCCCGCCGCCGCGCACTCGTGGCGCTCGCCGCCGTCGGGGCCGCGACAACCCTGCCCGCCGCCGCACAAGCGCAGACCGCTGCCACGCCTGCCCCGGCTGCGCGCGCGATCCCATCGACCGGCGAAGCGCTGCCGGTGGTGGGCCTCGGTACATGGATCACCTTCAATGTGGGCAACGACCGCGGCCTGCGGGAGCAGTGCTTCGCGGTGATGCGCGCCTTCTTCGACGGTGGCGGCCGCGTGATCGACTCGTCGCCGATGTATGGCTCCTCGCAGGACGTCGTCGGCGCGGGGCTGGAGCGGCTGGGTCATCCGCGCGCGCTCTTCGCCGCGGACAAGGTGTGGATCGGTTCGGGCGCGCGGGGTCCCGGGCAGATCGAAGAGTCGCGCAGGCTCTGGCGGATACCGCGATTCGACCTGCTTCAGGTTCACAACCTTCTCGACTGGCCGGAGCATCTGCCGACACTGATGGCGATGAAACGGGAAGGGCGGCTGCGCTATGTCGGCATCACCACGTCCGAGGGCCGGCGGCACGGCGAGTTCGAGCGGCTGATGCGCGAGCATCCCCTCGACTTCGTGCAATTCACCTACAACGCGCTCGATCGCGAAGCCGAGGAGCGCCTGCTGCCCCTCGCGCGTGACCGGGGCATGGCGGTGATCGTCAACCGCCCGTTCCGTCAGGGCGATCTCACTCGCTCGCTCGCTCGCCACCCGCTTCCCGCGTGGGCCGGCGAGATCGAATGCCGATCGTGGGCGCAGGTGCTCCTCAAGTTCGTCCTCGCGCACCCGGCGGTGACGTGCGTCATCCCGGCAACGTCCAGCGTGGCTCACGTGCGGGAGAACCTGCTCGCGGGTCGTGGACCGTTGCCCGACGCGGCGCTCAGCAAGCGCATCGTCAGCCACGTGGAGAAGCTCGGCTGATGTCGGAATGGTGGACCTACCGGCCGTCCGACTTCCTGCTTTTCGCGCCGCGCACCTACTATCGGCTGGTCGAGACGTACAACGCTGAGCTGTGGCCCGCGCAACTGGTTGCGCTCGCGACGGCACTCCTGTTGCTTGCCATGGCGTGGCGCGGTTCAGCTCGGGCGGGTCGTTTCGTGGCGCTCGGACTCGCCGCCTCCTGGGCCCTGGTGGCGTGGCGATTTCATTGGACCCACTACGCGACGATCAACTGGGCGGCGGTCTATTTCACGCTCGCATTCGGCGCGCAGGCGGGGCTGCTGATCGGTGCCACGCTCCTCGACGCGCTTCGCTATGACCGCCGGCCGTCGACCGCGCGGCGCTACGCCGGCCTTGCGCTCGTCGTCATCGCCCTGGCGGTGCAGCCGCTGGCGGCCTTGATGCTTGGCCGCCCCGCAAGACAGCTGGAGGTTGCAGGGCTGTTTCCCGATCCCACCGCACTCCTGACGCTGGCTCTGCTGCTCATCGCCGGACGTGCTCATTGGTCGCTCTTCCCAGTGCCGGTGCTCTGGTGCCTGGTCTCTGCCACGACGTTGTGGACCATGAACGCCGCCGACGCGCTCCTCCCGTTGGTCGGCGCACTCGTCGCGACCGTGGCCGCAATCGGACTGCGCCCGCGTCCCGAACAGGGCCGTGCGGTAATGCGTCCGCATGGCCCGCACTAGGACGTTCGTACGAAGGCGAGCGACGACCGCGCCAATAGACTGGCCCGACTTCGGATTCGTGAGTTGGCCCATGTCGAACGCCCGCTGGTTGTTTCATCCAGATGCGCTGCCACGCGCCGCATTCGCTCTGGCCGCTTGTGCCGTCGGCAGCTCCGCGCTGGCGCAGACGGGCAATGCGACCAACGGCCAAACGCTTTACCAGCAGCGGGTGAACTTTCCGGTTTCCGGCGCACTGAACTGCGAGGATTGCCACGGTCCCGCGTATCTCTTCCGGGCCGCCGCGAGCGCCGGCACGATCAGCGGAGCGATTTCCGCGAACCGCGGCGGAATGAGCGCGTACGCCTTCCTCACATCGCAGCAGATCAACGACATCGCGGCCTATGTGGCGGTCGCCCTGCCGCCGCCACCCCCCGCCGCGCCCCCACCCGCCGCCAATCCTCCGCCGGCGACACCGACCGCATCGCCCGACCCGGCCTTGTTTTCGAGCACCGTGGTCGGCAGCACGAGCCCGGTAGTCAACGTGCTCTTCACCAACACGGCCCCGGCCAACGTGACGTTCAACACCCCGGCGATCGTCGCCGCCTCCGGGGACACGCAGGACTTTCTCGTCGCGGCCCCGACGTCCGGCACGGTCCCAGTGCATCAGCGGACGCGTGATGGCCCCGGGGACCAGTTGCTCTTTCGGCGTTCAGTTCTCGCCGCGTGCGACGGGAACGCGCAGCGCCACGTGGACGGTGAACTTCATGGGCACCGTGGCCCCTCGAACAGTGACGATGCAGGGCCTGGCGACGACGACGTCGGCTCCGGCCCCTGCCCCTGCCCCTGCCCCTGCACCTGCACCCTCGCCGGCGACCGCGCCCGTCGTTTCATCGGCCAACGCTCCCACTTCCGGCGGCGGTGGCGCCGTCGAGTGGAACGCCCTGCTCGCTCTTGCAGCGCTGACCGGACTCGCCTCCATCCGCCGTCGCAAGCACTGACGCGCCAGGCGCCACAGCGCGCGGTACGCATTGATACGCAGGGCTTCCGTCCCTGCCGAACCGCAATTCGTCACACGCCGGTGACATGCGGAAGCAACGCGCCTATCGTCCCGCGTTCCGATCGAGTGGCAGGAGACTTCATGGCGACGACTACACGTTCGACTACCGCGAAGCGGGCGCAGGCGCGCAAGCCGGCGCCACGCAGCCGAACCGAATCGAAGTCGGCCGGTAGCACGGCCGTTCTCGTCGCGACCCGCAAGGGAGCATGGATATTCCACGGCGATGCGTCGCGGCGCAGGTGGCGCACGAATGGCCCGCATTTCCTGGGCCATGTCATCCATCACATCGTCGTCGACCCACGTGACGGGCGCACGCTGCTTGCGGCGGCGAAGACCGGGCACCTCGGGCCGACAATCTTCCGGTCCACCGACCTCGGCCGGTCCTGGAAGGAAGCGAAGCAGCCGCCCGCGTTCACCAGGAAGGATGACGGCAGCGGACGCAGCGTCGACCATACCTTCTGGCTGACCGCCGGCCACGCGAGCCAACCGAACGTCTGGTACGCGGGCACCTCGCCGCAGGGACTGTTCCGCTCCGACGACGGCGGCGTCTCGTGGTCCTCCGCCTCCCCGATCAACGACGACCCGACGTACATCAAGTGGATGGGCACGGCACAGGACGGCACACCTGACGGGCCGAAGATGCATTCGATCATCGTCGACCCGCGGGATCCGGACCACCTGTACTTCGCCATGTCGAGTGGCGGCGTGCACGAGTCGACCGATGGCGGGCGGACGTTCAGGCTGCTGATCGATGGACTCGAAGTCGTCCAAGGTCTTTCGCGCGACGAGCCGATGTTTCACGACCCCCACTGCGTCCGTCTCTGCCCGAGCAATCCGGACAGGCTGTATCAGCAGAACCATTGCGGCATCTATCGCCTCGACCGACCCGGCACCACCTGGGCGCGGATCGGCAAGTCGATGCCGAAAAAGGTCGGCGACGTCGGCTTCACGATGGTCGTCCATCCACGCGACGACGACACCGCGTGGGTACTGCCCATGGATGGAACGACTGTCTGGCCGCGCACCAGTCCTGACGGAAGACCGGCCGTCTACGTCACGCGCAACGGCGGCAAGACGTGGCACCGGCAGGGGGACGGATTGCCGGCCGAGCAAGCCTGGTGGACCGTGAAACGGCAGGCGATGAGCCGTGACGCGCGTGATCCTGTCGGCCTGTATTTCGGCACGACGAGCGGCGAACTGTGGATGAGTCGCGACGAAGGGGCGCGATGGAATTGCATCGCTCGCCACCTGCCGGAGATCTATGCCGTGGAGGCGGCCGAACTCGCCTGACGCATGAAAGTGCTGATCCCGAGTCCTCTGCTTTCGTACACCGGCCGCTCGTGGGTGAACGCGGACGGCAAGACCCTCGGCGAGCTGCTCGCGGACCTCGACCGGCAGTACCCGGGCATCCGCTTCCGAATGATCGACGAGCAGGATCGGATGCGGCGCCACGTGCGCTTTTTCGTCAACGGAGAAGCCACGTTCGACCTCGACCTGCCTTTGCGCTCGGCCGACGAGGTCTGCATCGTCCAGGCGCTCAGCGGCGGGTGACGGCGCCCGCCACCTCCGGCACGCACGCCGCCTGCTCGCCCCCCGGGGAAATCTAATTCTTCGCGGCTGTCGATTCCGGCCGCCGCCGTTCGACGTAGAGGCAGGACCGGACCGTTTTGCCGGTGCCTGCCAACTGGAGGCGAGCATGCGTGTGATGGTGATCGTGAAGGCGAACAAGCAGTCCGAGGCCGGCGAGATGCCCGGCAAGGAGCTGCTGACGGCCATGGGGAATTACAACGAGGAACTGGTCAAGGCGGGCGTGATGCTCGCCGGCGAAGGCCTGCATCCGACTGCACGCGGCAAGCGCGTGCGGTTCGGCTCCGGCAGGAAGACCGTGATCGACGGCCCGTTCGCCGAGAGCAAGGAACTGATCGCCGGCTTCTGGCTGTGGCAGGTAAGGTCGATGGAGGAAGCGGTCGAATGGCTCAGGCGCGCGCCGTTCGAGGAAGGCGAGGAGGTCGAGCTGCGCCCCGTGTTCGAGGCCGACGATTTCGGAGCCGAATTCACGCCCGAACTGCGCGAGCAGGAAGAACGGCAACGAACCGCGATCGAGGAGCGGACGAAGGGCCGCGCCACGGCGAACTGAAGCACACGCCATGGCGACCCTCCAGCGCATCACTCCCTGCCTGTGGTCCGACGGCCGGGCGGAAGCGGCGGTCGGCTGGATCCTGGTCCGCGCGAACGTCTTGGGAGGGTGAAAGTATCGACAAGCGCCGGCCGTGCGTTCAGGGGCGTGCGCGTGCAGAGGCTACATAACGGTCCTTATGCCCCTGCGCAACCGCGCTCGCCGTGCCGTCGCGGTGGACGACGGCCGACGCGACGTCTTCCTGTCCGCGATCATGGCGAGCGGACAGGCGCGACCAAGAATGAAGGCATGAGAATGCGCTGGATCGCGGCGGCCTCGTTGGCGCTGCTTGCACAGGGCCAGCCTCTCGCCGCCGAGCCGCCGCTGTGGTTCGATGGCGCCCGGCTGTCACCACAGGCCGAGCAGGCCGTTGCCCTGCTGTCGGACGCGACCAGCCATGGGCTTGAACCGGCCGAGTACCACGCCGAGCGGCTGGCAGGGGACGTCTATCGCGCGCGCGGCGGGGGACTCGATCCAACGGCGCTGGCGGCGCTCGATCGCCAGCTTACGGCCGCCATGGAGCGTTACCTGACGGACCTGCACAGGGGTCGGATCGCGCCCGAGCAACTTCCCCGCGGCTATGTCGAACCGACGCGCGCGTCCTTCGACGCCGCCGTCGCGCTGCGCACCGCCCTCGCCTACAACCGGCTGCAGGAGGCCGCGCGCGAAGCCGCACCGCGCTTCGCCCAGTACCAACGTCTGCGCGAGGCGCTCGCTCACTACCGCACGCTGGCCGGTCACCCCGCGTGGCAATCCCCGCTGCCGCCGCTGCCGCCCGGGCCTCGCAACGCGCCGCCCAAACTCGAGGCCGGTCAACCGTACGCCGGCGTCGGGGTGCTGCGCGAGCGCCTGATCGCGCTCGGGGATCTGCCCGCCACAACGCCCCCAGCTGCACTTTATGACGACGCAGTGGCCGCCGGCGTCCGCGCCTTCCAGCAGCGCCACGGGCTGAACCCCGACGGAGCTCTCGGCAAGGCAACGTTCGCGCAATTGCAGGTGCCGCCGGCCGCGCGGGTACGTCAGCTCGAACTGATGCTCGAGCGCCTGCGCTGGACGCCGCTGATGCAGGGGCCGCGCATGGTGGTGATCAACATCCCCGAGTTCACGCTGCGCGCCTATGAGGTCCAGAGCGAGCAGATCGTCGTGAGCGAGACGATGAAGATCATCGTCGGCAAGGCGATGAACACGCGCACGCCACTGTTCACCGAGCAGATGCGCTTCATCGAATTCCAGCCGTTCTGGAACGTGCCGCCGTCGATCGCGCGCGGCGAGGTCGTTCCGCGGCTGCGGCGCGATCCCGCTTACTGGGAGCGCGAAGGGCTTCGAGTTCGTCGTCGGCGGCAAGCGTGGTTGCGGCAGCTGTCGGCGACACTGCTCGACGAGACCGTCGCCGGCCGGGCGCGCATCCGTCAGCGGCCCGGACCGAAGAATGCGCTGGGCGACATCAAGTTCGTGTTCCCGAACAACGACAACATCTACCTGCATCACACGCCGGCCGTGAGCCTGTTCGCGCGCGACCGTCGGGACTTCAGCCACGGCTGCATCCGCGTCGAGCAGCCGGTGGCGCTGGCACGGTTTGTCTTGCGCGACAAGCCCGAATGGACCGAAGAGCGCATCCGCGCGGCGATGAGTGAGGGAGGTCCCATAACGCTGCGCCTCGCGGAACCCATCCCGGTCCTGATTGCCTATGGAACTGCTATGGTCAGACAAGGCCGTGTGCACTTCTACGAAGACATCTACGGTCAGGATCGCCGGCTCGACGCCGCCCTGCGCCAGCCCCGGCCGGCCCTGCTTCCACCGACATGAACGACTCGAACCACTGCTTCCGCCGTCGCTTCTTCCTCAAGCACTCCGCCGGTCTCGCAGCGGCGAGCGTGCTGCCCGTCACGCGCTCCGCCAGCGCGAACGTCGCCAGCGCGCGCGAGCTGGCGATGGTCAACACCCATACCCAGGAACGGATCCAGACGGTCTATGCCATCGCCGACAGTTACGTTCCCGACGTGCTGAGTTCGCTGAACCGCTTCCTGCGGGATCACTACACGGGCGACGTCGGCCAGATGGACCCGCGGCTGTTCGACCTGCTGCACCAGGTCCGCTTGATGGTCGGCGTGGCGCGGCCCTTCGAGGTGATCTCGGGCTATCGCAGCCCGGCGACGAACGAGACGCTGCGCACCACGCGCGGCGGTGGCGTCGCGCGGCACAGCCTGCACATGGAAGGGCGCGCCATCGACGTGCGGCTGCCGGGCGTGCCGCTCGCCGATCTGCGCGATGCCGCGCTCTCACTGAAGGCCGGCGGCGTCGGCTACTACCCGGGCCAGCAGTTCGTGCACATCGACACCGGCCGCGTGCGACGCTGGTAAGCGACGCGCGCCCGCCGGCTAGTGCATCAGGACGTACGTCCCCGGGGCATTGCCCATCGGCCGGTACCTGCCGTTCGATGACGGCGGCGCAACGCGTTCCCCGGACCGTTCCGCGAGCCACTGCTGCCACGTTGGCCACCACGAGCCGTCACGCGGGTCATTGCGCGCGAACCACTGGTCCGGATCGGCGTAATGCTCGGCGGCCGGCTTGGTGGCCACGCGGAAGTGACGCGGCGGCCCGTCGGCTCCGGGTGGATTGACGATGCCGACGTTGTGCCCGCCGCTGGTCAGGCAGAAGGTGATGTCGGCATCGGCATAGAGGTGCAGCATGTAGACCGACTTCCACGGCGCCACGTGGTCGCGTTCGGTGCCCACCAGGAAGATCGGCGCGTGGATGTCGGTCAGGGCCACCGCCCGGCCGTCGTAGCGCAGGCGCCCGGAGGCCAGGTCGTTGTTGAGGTACAGGTTGCGCAGGTATTCCGTGTGCATCCGGTGCGGCAGCCGCGTCGTGTCCGCGTTCCATGCCGTCAGGTCGGTGTGCTTCGGCGCTTCGGCCATCAGGTACTGACGCACGAGGCGCGACCACAGCAGGTCGTTCGAGTTGAGCAGGGTGAATGCGCCGGCCATCTGCCGGCCATCGAGGTACCCCTGCTCCCAGGTCATGTCCTCCAGATACACGAGCTGGCTGTCGTCGATGAAGATCGACAGCTCACCCGCTTCGGTGAAATCGACCTCCGCCGCGAGCAACGTCAGGGATGCGAAGCGGTCGTCCCCGGCGCCCGCCATCGAAGCCGCGAGCATCGCGAGGAAGGTGCCGCCGAGGCAGTAGCCGACGGCGTGAACCTTCTGCCCGTTGCAGATCGCGGTCACCGCGTCGACGGCGGCGCGGATGCCCAGGCGCAGGTAGTGGTCGACGCCGAGTTCACGGTCGCGCGCGTCCGGGTTGCGCCAGGACAGCATGAACACCGTGTGTCCCTGCTCGACGAGGTAGCGCACCATCGAGTTGTGAGGCGACAGGTCGAGGATGTAGTACTTCAGGATCGGCGACGGCACGATCAGCATCGGCTGCGCGTACACGCTCGGCGTCGCCGGGGTGTACTGGATCAGTTCGATCAGGTCGTTGCGCAGCACGACCTTGCCCGGTGTCACCGCGACTTCCTGGCCCGGCCGGAAGTTCTCGCCCTCCGGTGATGGCTTGCCGGCGAAATTCGCCAGCACATCGCGCCACCAGTCGTGCGCGCCCTGCGCGAGGTTCATGCCGCCCGTCTCCATCGTGCGGGCGAGCACTTCCGGATTGGTCGGAATGAAATTGGTCGGACTCATCACGTCGAGCATCTGTCGCGCCGTGAACGTCACCATTCGCTCGTGGTGGCGGCTCACGCCGGCCACGCGGTTGGTCGCATTCCAGATCCACTGCTGGCACAGCAGGAAACTCTGGTGGATCAGGTTGAACGGAGGTTGCTGCCACGCCGGGTCGGCGAACCGGCGGTCCTGCGGCAGCGGTTCGATGCACGGCTCCGCCTCGCCCTGCATCGACTCCAGCGCGTAGAGCGCGAACTTCGCCGCCTTGCGCTGGGCCTTGCTCGCCAGTTCCATCTGCTTGCCGGGCGCCGAAGCGAGGTGGCGATACCAGTCGGCCCACGCCGCCATCAACGATGGCCACGCGATCCCGCGGCTGGCGCGCGCGACGCCCGCGCGGATCGCACGGTCGTAGTTGGCGAGCGGTACGGGCTCGGCGAGGAACTTCTCCGGGGGCGGCTCCGGGGAAGGATTCCTGGGAAGGGAAACGACCATTGCGCCGGTCGTGCGCGGTTGCGCTTCGACCGGGGCGAGAGGGACGGCGGACATGGGGGACTCCGGGGCGATGCGCTGCACAGGCCTGGCCGCGACACACCGAACGGCGTGGCACGGTGATTCAAGAATGGGTCGCCCGACGGATGGCGCGTTGACGACACTCAACGCCTTGCGTCGTGGCCGCGCACGACAGCAGCAGGTACCCGCAATGCGCGACAGCGCTAGCCGCCAGGCGCGGTGAATTCGAGTTTCGCCACTGCGGCGTCGATGTCGGATGCCGGAATCGGCGTGCTTTCCAGCCGCGATCTCGCAGGCCGCCAGCCTTCCGCCGGTTGCAGGACGGCCCGCACGGCAACGGCACAGCGGCCGGCGGCCGGGCAGTCGACGGTGGCGTCGACTTCCTCCGATGTCGTGATCGGGGGCAGCGGAACGAACACGATGTCGAACTCGCGCACCTTGTTGGTGACCCGCACGACGTGCGACCCGCCTGCGACCGCGATGCGCGTGTAGCCCTGGTACCCCGGAATCCAAGCTCGCGGCTTGCCCTCCACGGCGACGGTCCAGCCCGCCAGGCCGCGGCCGCCGTTCACGACAACGACGAGTTCCGCCGCGTTCGCCGGGGCACTTTCCTCGGGCATCAAGGCCGGTCGTGGTGGCTCGAGGATGTAGACGCCGCATCCGGCCAGCGCGATGGCCCCCGAAAGGGCCATCGGCAGGATGACCCGGCGAGCTCCGTGATGGTTCGTCATCGCATCAGTTCATCGACTGCCGGAGCCCGCCTGGACGCGCGGAACAACGCTCGGGAGGGGCACGCTGACGCCGGGCAGACCCAGCGCGAGCCGCGTGAACTTCAGGTGGCCCACGTACATCAGCGGCTGCTCCACCGGAAGTGACGACACGTCGCCGGCCCGCATATGCATGATGTCCTCGGGTGACACCCAATGCGGTCGGGCGCGCGTCAATGGCAGTCCCGCCATCCGGTAGGCCTCCAGCAGGAACTGCGAGCAGAAGAAGCGGTCGTCCCCCCCGTGGATCAGCTGGAACGTGGCCAGCGTCGAAAGACACGCCTCGCGCAGCACGGTCGGCATGCCCGGGAGTTCGCAGACTCGCCGCTGCAAGGCGAAGGGCGCGTGCATCATCACGCCCACATAGTCGTACGGCTTGCCGACCTGCTCGCGCGCAAACGCGCTCAGGCGGTCCGCGCGCAGGTCGTCGAGTGCCGGGTGACGGAACACCGCCACGACGGTCTCCTCCTCCATCACTCTCGCCATCGAGCGCAGCCGTACCCCGCCGCCCAGTGCTTCGGCCACTTCGCCGTCGCCGACGTATAGCGCGGCATGACTGACGGGCGAGACGGTCAACAAGCGGATGCCGGCGGACGCCACGCCCGCGTCGGCAGACAACAGGATGTCGCCTGGGAGCAGATCCTCCACCCGGGCAAGGCGGCCGCCGTCGGTCGGCGTCAGGCTCTTGCGCTGGAAGTTGAGCGTCTTCCCCGTCGTGGCCCCCTCGAATTCCGCAGGACGGCGGTCGACGATCTGGGTCGCGCAGCCGGCGAGTACGAGCAAGGCCGCCACCGCGAGGGTCCGCGTGCAGCAAATGTTCATCGCGGCCATTCGTGTTCCGGCGCCAGGCGCACCAGTGCGATTTAGTCACTCCCGCTGTCGTTGATTTGATTCTAGGCGCCCATCGAGCACACCGATTGCACGGCAAGCCGAAGGGTGAGGGCCAGCCGCAGCCCGCCGATCCGGACGCGTCGAAAGCGCCCGGCCAGCCGCTCTCGGGCCAGGGCGGCCTGGAACGCAATCAGCAGATCACCGGCACCCCGAACACGACACCGGCGAAGAAGTAGCGCGCCGAGGACGCACCGCAGAGGCGCCACCGACTTCACGGAGCGAATTCCGGTGTGCCGTGCCGACCTTGCACGCCCGAAAATCGCCGCGCTGTCGACGCGGCGCGCTGGCCACGCTCAGAGCAGCCATTCGATCGGCAACACGGACAGCACGTCCACCTTCAATCGGTCCCACCACCCGGTTCCCGGCTCGGTGTCATGCCGCCGCTCCCCCGATGGCGTGTGCTCGATCCACTGCAGGCGATTGCCGTCGGGCCCGATCCTCACCTCGTACGCGACCACCGGGACCAGCTGGTCGAAGCTGACGGCAAGACGCTGCGCGAGCGCGCTGCTGTCGATCACCAGACCCATCTCGGTGTTCAGCCGCGCGGAGCGCTGGTCGAAGTTGAACGAACCGACGAACACGCGCGCACGGTCGACAGCGAATGTCTTGGCGTGCAAGCCCGAGGAGGCGCCGGAACCGACGCTCATGGCCGCGTCCGGCGCGTCACGGGCGGCAGTCGGCTTCAGCTCGTAGAGCTTCACGCCGCCACGCAGCAGCGCCTCGCGGCGCTTGGCGTAGCCGGCGTGCACCGCGCTGACGTCGGAGGCGGACAACGAGTTGGTCAGTATGCGGACGGCGATCCCGCGCTCGGAAAGGCCCACCAGCGCCGCGGTGCCGTCCTCGCCTGGCACGAAATACGGCGTGATGAGATCCAGCGTCTTGCCCGGACGCCCGATGGCCCGTACGAGTTCAGGGAACAGCAGGACGTCCGTACGCGCCGTGGTGTCGAGCGTCTTCGCGGGGTCGTCGTTCACGACGCGAGCGGTCGTCCACTCGAAGGTCAGCCCTCCATCGAGGATGTCCCGCACGATGGGTGTCGCCCGCACGGCTTCGATGTAGGCAACCGAGTCGGGGCGCTTCCGGTTGGCGGCGAACATGGCCTGCAGCTGCGCCGGGTCCACAGAACCGACGAACTGGCTGGCGGGATAGGCCGAGGGGCTGTTCCAGTAAAGGTCGAACTGTTTCGACACCGCGGGAACGACCGCCCCGACCGCCACCACGTCCAGGTCCGCAAAGAGCACCCCGCTGCCGGCGGCGAAATACTCGTTGCCGATGTTGCGGCCGCCGACGACCGTGATCTGATTGTCGACGGTGAACGACTTGTTGTGCATGCGCCGGTTCACGCGCGCGAAGTCGCCGACGAAGTTCAGGACACGCATCTCCCGCTGCACGAGCGGGTTGTAAAGGCGCACTTCGATGTTCGGATGACGGTCGAGCGCGGCGATGGTCGGATCGAGTCCTTTCGTGTTCATGTCGTCGAGAAGCAGACGCACGCGCACTCCGCGCTCGGCCGCCTGCCATAGCGCCTCGAACAACAGGTTCCCGACCTCGTCGTCGTGCCAGATGTAGTACTGCACGTCGATCGAACGGTCCGCCGCGGCGGCGAGCAGGGCGCGCACGACGAAGGCATCGCGGGGTTGCGGGAGGGCGTGAATGCCGGTGCCGCGGCTGCTCGGGTCGAAGTGCGTCGATAGCGCGCGACCGAGCCGCGTGTCATTCGTTGCCTCCAGCGCGTGCGTGGCCGTGCGGTCCTGCGGCGGCGCGAGGCTGGCACAGCCGGACGACAGCAGCGCCGACCCGGCCAGGATCAACGCCGGTAGCAGGCGCATTGCAGGCTCCTCGATACGCGATGAGCGTTCATTCTAGGACGCGTCGACGTCGGCGCCGGCCGGCAGCCTGCAGCCTGCGTTGCGGTCTCACGGGACCAGCGAAGGGTCGTTCCCGTAGAGGGACGCTAGCCGGCCGCGCCGCAACGCAGAGCCGGCCTCAATTCGACGGTCGAAGCCTCGCTCGCCAGCCAGACGTGTCCATCCTGCACGGTGCACGTCAACGTCATCGAACGCGCGACGAGCGATTGCAGCGCCTCGGTCTCCGCGGCGGTCAGCGTGAAGACGCGCAGGTTTGACAGGCGACCCAGGGCTTGCGCGTTTTCCTCCCACCACAGGTCGACCCTGCGTGCTCCGTACGCCAGCACGACCACTTCGCGCGCACGGCCGCAGGCCTTGCGGATCGCCCTTTCGTCGGGCAATCCGACGTCGATCCAGCGCAGGAGGACGCCGGTCGGGTCGCGCTGCCACAGGTCGGCCTCGTCCTCGGTCGACAGCCCGCGGCCGAACTCCAGCGTTTCGTCGGCGTGCAGCGCGAACGCGAGCAGTCGCACCATCATCCGCTCCTCGGTCTCCGAGGGATGGCGCGCGAGGGTCAGCGCGTGTTGCCCGTAGACGCCGCGATCCAGGTCGGAAACGGTGAGTTCGGCGCGATACACCGTGGAGCGCAGCGCCATGGCGCGCGATCAGTTCAACGCTTCGAAGATCGTCACGTTCGCCATGCCGCCGCCCTCGCACATCGTCTGCAGCCCGTAGCGGCCGCCGCGCCGGCGCAGCGCATGCAGCAGAGTCGTGGTGAGCTTGGTCCCGGACGCACCAAGCGGATGGCCGAGCGCGATCGCCCCGCCGTGCGCATTGAGCCTCGCCGGATCGGCGCCAGTGGCCTTGAGCCACGCGAGCGGAACCGACGCGAACGCTTCGTTGACCTCGAACAGATCGATGTCCTCGAGCTTCAGTCCCGCCTTGCGCAGCGCGTGGGCGGTCGCCGGGATCGGCGCCTCGAGCATGATCACCGGGTCGTGCCCCAGCACCGACAGGTGATGGATACGCGCCAACGGCGTCGCACCGAGCGACTTCACCGCGCGCTCGCTCGCGACCAGAACGGCCGAGGCGCCGTCGCAGATCTGGCTCGCACTCGCCGCGCTGATGACCCCGCCTTCGCGCAGCAGTTTCACGCTGCCGATGGATTCCGCCGTCGCATCGAACCGGATGCCTTCGTCGACCGCATGCTCGCCTTCACCGGAGCCGTCGGCGAGCCGGACAGGCACGGGCAACAGTTCGTCCGCGAACGAGCCGCCCTGCGTTGCCGCGGCTGCGCGACGATGGGATTGCAGCGAGTACTCGTCGAGCGCCGTGCGATCGAAGCCGTAATTCTTCGCCAGCATCTCCGCACCGTCGAACTGGCTGAACACGATGTCGCCGTAGCGTTGCTTCATGGCCGGGCTCATGTAGCCGCCCATGCCCGCCTGCCGGGCCAGCGCGACCGACGAGCCGAGCGGCACGCGGGTCATGCTCTCGACGCCGCCCGCGATGACGAGGTCCATCGTGCCCGCCATCACCGCCTGCGCGGCGAAGTGCAGTGCCTGCTGCGAGGACCCGCACTGGCGATCGATGGTGGTGCCCGGCACGCCTTCGGGCAGCTTCGACGCCAGCACGGCGTTGCGACCGACATTGACCGCCTGCTCGCCCACCTGCATCACGCAGCCCAGGATGACGTCGTCGATCCGGGCGGGGTCCACGCCGCTGCGGTCCACGAGACCGTTCAGGACCTGGGCGGCAAGGTCGACGGGATGCCAGCCGGAAAGGCGGCCGTTGCGGCGGCCGCCGGCTGTACGAAGGGCGGAGACGATGTAGGCGGTGGGCATGGGCGGGCCGGGGAGGATGGAGGATCAGCGAAGGCGAGCCTCAATGTTAGGTCACGCGAATGTCACCCGTCGGAAGCGACGCTCGCCTCGGGTCGACGGCGCTCTCGGCATGCCTCCGAATCAGCGCTTCAGCCCGCCTGCGACCTGCGTTCCAGAACTTGCCGTAACGGAGCCTCACTTCACGTCGGCGATGACGATCCGGCCGCCCCGGCGCTCGAGGTCGATCCGCAGCGCCTCTTTCGGCGGCTTGTCCACGATCCGGCCCTTGCCTGCCCGAGGTGGGTCAGGGCGGCCTTAGCGGGTCATTTCCGCCATTCGGTCCGACCGTCGACAGTGAAAATTGCACCATGAAGACTTTTCCAAGCAAGGTCCTCGCATGGGGAGCGGCCGTCGATCGCCGCGATAGCGCTGTCCGCGTGCGCGACCGGGATGGGCAAGGACGAGTGTGTCGCGGCGGACTGGCGAACCATCGGCTACGAGGACGGCCTGCACGGATATCCGGCCGACCGGATCGGCGCCCACCGGGTCGCGTGCGCCAAGCATCAGGTCACCCCGAACCTGGCCGCTTACACCGACGGGCGCCAGCGCGGACTGGTCGAGTACTGCCAGCCGAAGAACGGCTTCCGCGTGGGCCTTCAGGGTGGCGGCTACGCCAATGTGTGCTCGGGCCCGACCGAACAGTCGTTCGTCAACGGCTACCAGTGGGGCCGGCAGATCTACGAGGCCCGAAGCGAACTGAGCAACAACCACGCGCGATTGCGTAACGCGCGCGACGGTCTGGCAAAGACGGATGCGGCCATCGTGAGTGCCACGGGTGAACTGCTGCTTCCGAACCTGCCGAAGGAGCGCCGGATCTTCCTCGCACAGGAACTGGTGCAACTGGGGCAGGAGCGGACGGAGTTCGTTTCGCGCATCGAACTGCTCAGCGCACGGACACAGCAACTCGCGGTCAACGTGCAGCAACTGGAGCGGCAGAGTCCCTACCCGATTTGACGGTCACTCTCGGGACTGCAGGCATCTCTGCTACCATTCGCCATCTACATGGATGGTATTGGGATGGTGTAGGGATGGCGAAAATCGAAGTGATCGAGGGCCGGAAGAAGGATGCCGAGTCCGAGAAGATCACGATCAACCTCGGTTACGTGGATCTGGGCCAGGTCGACCTTCTGGTGCAGGAAGGTTTCTATTCGAACCGCACCGACTTCATACGCACGGCGATTCGCAACCAGTTGGGCAGCCACGGCGACGTGCTGAAGCAGACGGTCGCCCGACGGTCGATGGTGCTCGGACTGCAGCGCTACACGCGACGCGATCTGGAGCGCCTGCGCGACGCCGGGGAGCAGGTGCATATCCAGGTGCTCGGCCTCGCCTCCATCGACGACGACGTTCCGGCGTCGCTCGCCACCCAGACCATCGCATCGATCTCCGTGCTGGGCGCGCTGCGCGCGAGTCCTGCCGTCAAAGCCGCGCTCGCCGACCGTACCCGTTAGCGCGCTTGCAACTCTTCGGAAGGACAGCAATGAACAAGGACATGCTCGACCGCATGAAGCGGGCGACCGAACTCACCCGCAGCGGGCGACTCGCGGATGCGACCGCGCTGCTTCAGGGCGCGCTGGGCGGGGCCGTGGCGCCGCGCTCCACCGCTTCCAGGACTTCCGCGCGCAAGCCCGCAAACGACGTCATCGAAGGCGAGTGCGTCGAGGTGGCCAGGGCGAGCGACGGCGCCGACACGTCCCCGGCCCCGAGCGCATCGGCTCGGGCGCAGCCCGTCACCCGGGTGAAGGATCTCCTGCACAAGTGGCGCGGCAACACGGCGACCGCACAAGTTCCGGACGTGGCCGCGACCAACGCGAAGGCGCCGGGCCAGTTCGGCACGGGGTCGTATGCAAACGCGGCGGGCGAGCGCGCCTACAAGCTCTACGTTCCGTCGAGCTACGCGGCAGGGCAGTCGCTGCCGCTGATCGTGATGCTGCACGGTTGCACGCAGGGCCCGGACGACTTCGCGGCCGGCACGCAGATGAATGTGCTGGCCGAAGAGAAACGCTGCCTTGTTCTGTACCCCGCTCAATCGAACGGCGCCAACCACTCGCGATGCTGGAACTGGTTTCGCCGCGAAGACCAGGCCCGTGACCGCGGCGAGCCGTCAATCATCGCCGGCATGACGCGCGAGGTCATCCAGCGGTACGGCGTCGACGCGCGCCGGGTGTATATCGCCGGGTTATCCGCCGGCGGGGCGATGGCGGCCGTGATGGCAGTGACCTACCCGGAGTTGTACGCCGCGGTCGGCATCCACTCCGGGCTGGCGTGCGGCAGCGCGCACGACCTGCCTTCCGCGCTCGCGGCCATGCGCGGCATGCCGGCAGCGCCCGGTGTCGCCCGCTCCTCCGGCGCAGCGGCACACGCCACGCCCACCATCGTCTTTCACGGCGATCAGGACAAGACCGTGCATCCTCGTAACGGCGCGGACGTCATTGCCCGATCCGAACACCACGAGGGTGGGCCAGGAGGCGAGGTGTCGAGCGAAGGCGGCCAGGCCGCGGGTGGACACGCGTTCACGCGCACGGTCCATCGCGATGCTGCCGGGCACGTCCTGCTCGAGCACTGGCTGGTGCATGGCGGTGGCCACGCGTGGTTCGGAGGCAGTCAGTCCGGGTCGTATACCGACACCCGCGGCCCGAACGCGAGCGCCGAGATGGTCCGGTTCTTCCTCTCCCAGGCGTAACCGCGCCGCCGCGCGCTGCCCAACGAGCGCGACCCTTCAGCCCGCGCCGGTCTTCATCGGCGCCGGCGGGCGATCGATCGGCTGTGTGCCGATGCGCTCGTATTCCGCAATCACCTGTGCCCCGAGGAGCAGCACGATCGCGCCGATTTCCACGCTCAGCAGGACCGCGATTGCCGTCGTCATCGACCCATAGACGAGCTGGATCTGCGAGATCGTCGCGAAGTACCACACGAGGAAGTGGCGCGTGACCTCCCACAGCAGCGCGGCGGCGGTACCGCCGAGCAACGCGTGTCGGAACGACAGTCGACCGACCGGCATGACAAGGTAGACGGCGGTCAGCAGCAGGATCTCGCCGACGACGCCGAGCAGATACAGCAGCTCGGAAGAGAACACGTCCATCAACTGGGGACGGCCGAGGATGACGATCGTCCGGGTTCCCAGTTGCTGCAGCGCGCCCGATACCAGCGTGACGACGAGCAGCCCGACCGCGAGCGACAGCATGAAGAGATACGGCATTACCGCCGACATGAGGAAGTGCCGGCGGCGCGCATTCACCCGATGGAAGAAGATCACCTGCATTGCGTTCTCGAGCACTGTGAACGCGAGACTGCTGAAGAAGAGCATCAGGGCGAGCAGCAGCCAGCCCACCGCCTCGCGGTGCGCGAGGAACGTGCGCAGTTCGCCCACCAGCGCCTGCGCCTGCCCCGGCACCACGAACTCGAGGCTGGCGCCCACAACGCCGAGCACCTGCGACTCATCGAAGAAGCGCGTCAGCGCCAGCACGACGAGGATGAGCAGCGGCACCAGCGACAGCAGCGCGTAGTACGCGACCGCGCCGGCGAGCAGCAGGCCCTGGTTCGCGCGGAACTGCTTCAGGACGGCGAGCGCGAAAGCGGCCGGGTGCCGCAGGGCCGTGCTGGCGTTTCGTGTAAGGAGCCGCATCTCGGGACGGGTCCGCTCCACTGTGCTTCCTGATTGACTGTAGCGCTCCGCAAGCGGCGCGCCTTGATCCGGCGCTCATTGACGGACGGCGCCGGCAATGCCCAGATCGATTGACACCCAGGTCCGACATCGCCGCACTCCTCCAGAACGCGGAGCACGGCGCGTCCTCGCCGCGTCAACCGCCGCTCGCGCGCGCCCCGCTGTCGACGTCCCCCGTCTCGACCTCATAGCCGCGCGCCGCCCACGCGGAGAGGCCTCCGGCGAGCGGGCGCACGCGCTTGAATCCGACGCGCATCAGTTTTCTGGCGACGGCCGCGGCGCTCGCTTCGTTCGGGCAGTCGCAGTAGACAACGACTTCCTCCGCAATGTGCTCGTGCAGCGCCTGCGCACGAGCGCTGTGGTCGAACGCCTTGCTGTCGATCCATATCGCGCCCGGGATGCGTCCCTTGCCGCGGCTGGCATGACCGCGCACGTCCACCACCAGCGGCCGGCGTTCGCCCGCCATCATCGCGCGCAACTCGTCGACGCTGACGCGCGCCATGCGCAGCGCACGTATGAGCCGGTAGCGCTGCGCCGCCTTCACCGCCACATGCAGCGCGAGCAGCGATGCGAGTCCCGCCAGGGCCCAGCGGCCGGCCTGCGCGAGAACGTCCAGCACCCCGTCGATCGCATCACGAAAGACCCAGCCGAGCGCTACGGCGAGGCCGCTCCATAGCAGCGCGCCGATCGCATCGAAGAACGCGAAGGTCGCAAGCCGCGTGCGGACCACGCCGGCCATGCTGGTCGCGATCGCCGCGAACCCCGGCACGAACTTCGCGAACATCAGCGAGGGCGGACCCCAGCGGTCGAACAGGTCCTCGCTCTGCCGCACGCAACTGTCGGGCGACAGCGAGATGCGGCACATCAGCCGCAACACGCGACGGCCGAAGCGCATGCCCGCCCAGTACCAGAGCGAGATCGGCGATGAGGCTGCCTGCAACCGCCACGGCGATCACCTGCGCCGCATTGAAGTGGCCGCGCGACGACACCGCGCCGACGACGATCAGCGTCGGATACGCCGGCACCGGCGCGCCGAGCTGCAGCGCGAGCACGTTGGCGAAGACCAGCCACAGGCCGTACTGCTCGATCAGTGTCAGCAGAAGCTGCATCGTTCACGCAAGATCGGCGGTCAAGCGCGCATTGTTGCGCCGATTCGGCAGCGCAGTGTCACGTGCACTTGCGACGGCGATGTTCACTGCGGCGGTCCCCATGCAAACGCGTTGGCTGTTCGCGACATCGTCGGATATTCACGCCTGGAAGTGATTGCATGCGAGCAACGAGTCTGCCTAATATTTGTGCACCGGCATTTCCGCCGGAAATGGAGAGAGTCTCGAGATGAGCGACGCGATCGGCACATGCCTCCCCGAGCAGCGAACCATGTTCGCTGTGCAGGGTGCGCGCCGGCAGCCCCAGTGGCTGGCCGGGGCCGCGTCGCTGGCCGGCGCGCGGTCGAGCCGTTCCATGCAGGCCCATGATCCGGGCGGAGGTCCAGGCAGGTAGCTGGACACGGCTGCAGCCAAAGCCCGGATCGCGTCGAACGCCTCCGGGCTTTTTGTTTTCGTGCAGCCATCACTCAGGAGAGTCTCATGTACCGCAAGCGAGACGCGAAGAACGACTTCTTCTACGCCCTGGTGATGTTCGCGATGTTCGCGGTGGTGGTCTTCAATGTCGCCGCCGAGTTCGCCGCGCTCGTCCCCGAAGCGTATTTCGTGGACTTCAACGAGGCCGCCCAGCCTCGCCTGATGCTCGCGGAAGCCGACGCGCATGCCGTAGTGGCGATGCGCGCGGCATAAGGGGTCCAGAATGAAACCGGGAGTTCCGATCCGCGTTGCGAGGAGTGCCACGCGGATCGGACTACGGCACATCGAGGAGGATGCGCATGGATCAACACCGCCCGAGCGTCGCGGACAAGCGGCGCGCATTCCATCGCCTGCACGAGTCGGGCTGCTTCGTGATTCCGAACCCGTGGGATCCGGGCAGCGCGCGCTTCCTGCAGAGCATTGGATTCAAGGCCATCGCCACCACGAGCGCGGGGTTCGCGTGGTCGAAAGCGCGCCCGGACAACGGCGCGACGCGCGACATGGTCATCGCTCACCTGCAGGAAATGGTCGAGGCCACCGACCTTCCGGTGAACGCCGACTTCGAAAGCGGATTCGCCGTCGATGCGGACGGCGTCGAGGAGAGTGTCCGGCGGGCGATCGAGGCCGGCGTGGCGGGACTTTCGATCGAGGATTCCACCGGTGACGCGGCGCGGCCGCTGTACGACCTCCATCTCGCGCTCGAACGCCTGCGTGCGGCGCGCCGCGCGATCGATCGGGCGGGCGGCGACACGCTGCTCGTCGGCCGCTCCGAGGGCTTCATCGCCGGCCGACCCGACCTCGACGAAACGATCGCGCGCCTGCAGGCGTACTCGAGCGCCGGCGCCGATTGCCTGTACGCGCCCGGCCTGCGCACGCGCGAACAGATCGCTGCTGTCGTTGCCGCCGTCGCGCCGAAGCCGGTGAACGTGCTGATCGGCTGGCCGGACGAGTTGACCGTGCCGGACATCGCCGCGCTTGGCGTGCGGCGCATCAGCGTCGGCGGCGCATTGGCGCGCTGCGCATGGGGTGGCTTCATGCGGGCAGCGCGACTGCTCGCCGAGGAGGGGTCGTTTTCCGGGTTGCAGGGCGCGGCAAGCGGCGCCGAACTCAACGCGCTCTTTTCGGCGCGCCGCGGCGTCCCGTGAGACCGATCGATACCCGGGAACTCGGCGCCACCGGATGACTGCCCGGGCTCGCCGGATGCCGCCCTTGATCGTTCATGCGATCCTCGACCGCCGCTTCTCTCGAGCCACACAACCGATGCTCAAGCTCTACTACCACCCCGGCAACGCCAGCCTCGCGCCGCACATGCTGCTCGAGGAGATCGGGGCACCGTTCGAACTGGTGTTCGTCGACCGCGCCAACGCGGCCCACAAATCGCCCGAGTACCTGAAGCTGAACCCGAACGGGCAGATCCCGGTGCTCGTCGACGGCGACGTCGTCCTGTACGAAGCGGCGGCCATCTGCCTCTACCTCGCGGAGCGGCATCCCGAGGCGAAGCTCGTGCCGCCGCTGCCGAACGCGGAGCGCGCGCGCTTCCACCAGTGGCTCTTCTGGTGCACCAACACGTTGCAGGCGATGCTGATGCACTACTTCTACAGCGAGCGCATGGTCGACGACGGCGACGCGAAGGCAGCCGCGCAGGTGAAGCAGCACGCCGAAGCCCGCGCCGGCACGATGCTCGATCGGCTCGACGAGCAACTGGCCGCGCACGGCGGCGACTGGATGCTCGGCCCTACATTCAGCGCGGTCGATCCGTACGCACTGATGCTGTGCCGCTGGACCCGCAACTTCGCACGGCCGGCGCGCAGCCTGCCGCGTCTCGGGCCGTACCTGCAGCGAATGCTGGCGCGGCCGGCGGTGCAGCGCGCGTTCGCGACGGAGAGGCTCCCCGCGCCGCTCGTATGAGAAGCTGCGCGCATGGCAGTCGCCCGCCGCGACCTGTGACTACGCTCGGTGCCGCATTCTCCGGGACACGAAGTTTCCCGACCCCCTCACAGGACCTTCAGACGCCGTGACCCACCGCCCCGCGGCCGCCGCGATCGCCGCTGCCGTCTTCCTGGCCACCGCCCCGGCTCAGGCGGGCCGGCCGCTTCAGACCGAGGACGCCGGCGTGCTCGACCGCGGCGAGTGCGAGGTCGAACTGGCGGCTGCGCGCGTCCGCTCCGACGCCGCGCCGCCCACCGACACCGGCCGGGCGCAGATCGGATGCGGCATCGGACTGCGCTCGCAGGTCGCGCTGTCCCTGGGCCGGGAGCAGGGCGGCGAGCGGGCCGATCTCGCCGCCATCGTGGGCAAGACCTGGCTCATCGAACTGACCGAGGAGCAGACCGGCATCACGCTCGCCTGGGCGGCCGGCTTCCTGCGACCGCGCGGGGGCGGGCTCGACCGCGAGGGCTACGAAGTGCGCGCCGTCGTCACACATCCGATCGGTCCCTGGCTGCTGCACGGAAACGCCGGCTGGCGCCGCAGCGAGGCCGAGCATCGCGACGCGACGGTGTGGGGTGCGGCGGTGGAACACCTCGGACTGCTTGGCCCGGTCGACGCGATGTTCGAGTTCTTCGGTGAATCGAGCGAGAAACCGTGGGCCAACGCCGGGCTACGGTGGAACGCGGTGCCGGGGAAGGTGTTCGTCGACGGCTCGATGGGACGGCAGACCGGCCGCGACGGTGCGGCGCTGTTCACGGTCGGAATGAAGTTCGCGTTCTAGAGCGGGCGTTCCTTGCGTTCGCGAAGACGCCCGCGTCGTCCGGCAACTGGGTCCGTCATCTGCGTCCCGATGCGCCCCGTGCGGGCCCGCAGGGCGAGGACGATCGGGTCGAGCGCATCTACATTGGGCTGTACCAGCCTACATGCTCCTCCGATACTGCCCTCCCACCTCGAACAGCGCATTCGTGATCTGCCCCAGCGAGCACACGCGAACCGCATCCATCAGCACCGCGAATACGTTCTCGTTGCGGATCACCGCCTGCTGAAGCTTCTTCAGCATCTTCGGGGCTTCCTTCTCGTGCCGCTTGTGGAAGTCCTGCAGCCGCGCGAGCTGGCTCTGCTTCTCTTCTTCGGTCGAGCGCGCCAGTTCGATCTTCTGCGGCGTGTCCGACACGTGCGGGTTGCGGAAGGTGTTGACGCCGATGATCGGGTACTCGCCCGTGTGCTTCAGGTGCTCGTAGTGCAGTGACTCTTCCTGGATCTTGCCGCGCTGGTAGCCGAGCTCCATCGCGCCGAGCACGCCGCCGCGCTCGCTGATCGACTCGAACTCCTTCAGAACCGCCTCTTCCACCAGGTCGGTCAGCTCGTCGATGATGAAGCTGCCCTGGTTCGGGTTCTCGTTCTTCGCCAGGCCCCACTCGCGGTTGATGATCAGCTGGATCGCCATCGCGCGGCGCACGCTCTCCTCGGTCGGCGTGGTGATCGCTTCGTCGTAGGCGTTGGTGTGCAGCGAGTTCGCGTTGTCGTAGGTCGCGATCAGCGCCTGCAGCGTCGTGCGGATGTCGTTGAACTGGATTTCCTGCGCGTGCAGCGAGCGGCCGCTGGTCTGGCAGTGGTACTTCAGCTTCTGGCTGCGTTCGTTGGCGCCGTACTTGTCGCGCATCGCCACCGCCCAGATGCGCCTTGCCACGCGGCCCATCACGGTGTACTCGGGGTCCATGCCGTTGCTGAAGAAGAAGCTCAGGTTCTGCGCGAAGTCGTCGATCTGCATGCCGCGCGCGAGATAAGCCTCGACAAACGTGAAGCCGTTGGACAGCGTGAACGCGAGCTGGCTGATCGGATTGGCCCCGGCTTCGGCGATGTGATAACCCGAGATCGATACGGAATAGAAATTCCGCACGTTGTGGTGGACGAAGTACTCCTGGATGTCGCCCATCACCTTCAGCGAAAACTCGGTCGAGAAGATGCAGGTGTTCTGGCCCTGGTCTTCCTTCAGGATGTCGGCCTGCACGGTGCCGCGCACGTTCTCCAGCACCCACTGGCGGATCTTCGCGGCCTCGTCCTCGGTGGGTTCGCGCGCGTTGTCGGCGCGGAACTTGTCGAGGTTCTGGTCGATCGCGGTGTTCATGAACATCGCGAGGATCGACGGCGCCGGGCCGTTGATCGTCATGCTGACGGAGGTGTTCGGCGCAGTCAGGTCGAAGCCCGAATAGAGGACCTTCAGATCGTCGAGCGTGGCGATGCTCACGCCGCTGTTGCCCACCTTGCCGTAGATGTCCGGCCGAAGGTCCGGGTCGTTTCCGTACAGCGTCACGGAGTCGAACGCCGTAGACAGCCGCTTGGCCGGCATGCCCTCGGACAGCAGCTTGAAGCGCCGGTTGGTGCGGAACGGGTCGCCCTCGCCCGCGAACATGCGCGTGGGATCCTCGTTCTCGCGCTTGAACGCGAAGACGCCAGCCGTGTAAGGAAAGCTGCCGGGCACGTTCTCCAGCAGCAGCCACTTCAGCAATTCGCCGTGGTCCTCGTACTGCGGGATCGCGACCTTGCGGATCTTGCTGCCCGACAGCGACGTCGTCGTCAGCTTCGTCCGCACCTCCTTGTCGCGGATCTTCACGACGTATTCGTCGCCCGCGTAGGCCTTCTGCATCTGCGGCCACATGTCGAGCAGCTTGCGGCTGCGCGCATCGAGTTTCGCTTCGCGGTCGCTGGCAAGCGCGTCGAGGTTCGCGTTCTCTTCCTTGCACTCGGCCGCCAGCATCCGCTTCGCCTCGCGCAACTGCTGGCGCTGGCGCGCGGTCCGCGCCTGTTCCGTCGCGCGCTTCTTGTAGCCGCGCACCGTGTCCGAGATCTCCGCGAGGTAACGGGTGCGCTGCGGCGGCACCACCGGAGTCTGGTTGGTCGAGTGCCGCGTCGCGACCTTGGGCAGCACGCCGTCACCGGCCTTCAGGCCGTGTTCCTTCAGGCGGGGCAGCAGCGCCTGGAAAAGCGCGGTGACGCCGTCGTCATTGAAGCGCGACGCCATCGTGCCGAACACCGGCATCTCGTCCGGTTTCTTTGCGAAGTCGCCCTTGTTTCGCTGCACCTGCTTGCTGACGTCCCGCAGCGCATCGGCCGCGCCCTTGCGGTCGAACTTGTTGATCGCGACGAAGTCGGCGAAGTCCAGCATGTCGATCTTCTCGAGCTGGCTCGCGGCACCGTATTCCGGCGTCATCACGTACAGGCTGAGGTCGACGTGCGGCACGACCGCCGCGTCGCCCTGGCCGATGCCGGAGGTCTCGACGATCACGACGTCGAAGCCCGCCACCTTGGCGGCGGCCACCGCGTGGGGCAGCGCCTCGCTGATCTCCGAACCCGCCTCGCGCGTCGCGAGCGAGCGCATGTAGACGCGCGCGCCGTTGCCCCACGGGCCGATCGCGTTCATGCGGATGCGGTCCCCGAGCAGCGCGCCACCGCTCTTGCGGCGCGACGGATCGATCGAGATGACGGCGATGTCGAGCTTGTCGCCCTGGTCGAGCCGCAGGCGGCGCACCAGTTCGTCGGTGAGGCTCGACTTGCCGGCGCCGCCCGTGCCCGTCACGCCCAGCACCGGGACCTTCGCCGTGTCGGCGTGCTTGTGCAGCGCCTCGACCAGTTTCGCGTCGACCTCGTTCAGTTCGAGCGCGGTGATCAGTTGCGCCAGCGCGCGCCAGCGTTTGGTGGCGTCCTTGTCCTTCAGCGCGTCGAGCGACGTCGGCGCCGACTGGCCGAGGTCGAGGTCGCACTCGGCGACCATCAGCCCGATCATTCCCGCGAGGCCCATCTTCTGGCCGTCTTCGGGCGAGAAGATGCGCGCCACGCCGTAGTCGTGCAGTTCCTTGATTTCGTCCGGGACGATCACGCCGCCGCCGCCGCCGTACACGCGGATGTTCGCGCCGCCGCGCTCGCGCAGCAGGTCGAGCATGTACTTGAAGAACTCGACGTGCCCGCCCTGATAGCTCGACACCGCGATGCCCTGCACGTCTTCCTGCAAGGCAGCAGTCACAACTTCGTCCACCGAGCGGTTGTGTCCGAGATGTATGACCTCCGCACCCATGCTCTGCAGGATGCGCCGCATGATGTTGATGCTGGCGTCGTGACCGTCGAACAGCGATGCGGCGGTGACGAAGCGGACCTTGTGCTTGGGGCGGTAGCTCGCGAGCTTCTTGATTTCGGAGAGATCGGTCATCACGACTCCCGGGCCGGAAATGGGGCAGCGCCTGAGAGGCGCAGAAGAGCTAGCTTGGCCAAAGTTGACGTTAACGTCAACTTGGAGATTCAGGCGGCTTTGCGGGGTGGAGCCGCGCGCAGCCCGGCCAGGAAGAGGTCGACCAGCTGCGGCGCGGCGGCCTTCAGGTCGAAGCTCGCCGGCGCCTGCACCCAGTCGCGCATCAGGCCGCCGATGAGCGCATAGAGCAAGTGCGACGCCAATCGGGTGTCGGTGTCTCCGGGAAGCTGCCCGCGCGCGACCGCCTGTTCAAGGAGGCCGCCGCAGAACCCGAGGCAATGCTGGCGCTCCTGAAGGTGGCGCTGCTCGACCGGCGCCAGTTCGTCGGTGTACTCGCAGCGCAGGAACGCGACCTCGAAGATGTTCCGCACGCGGTCCGACGACGTGAGATGCAGCAGGGCTTTCACGGCGGTCTCGCGCACCGCCCCAAGCGGATCGGCGACAGGCAGTTGGGCAACGTCGAAGGCGGCGTCGAGCGGCATTTCCGCGCGCGCCACCATGGCCTCGAAGAGTTCTGCCTTGCTGGCGAAGTGGTGGTAGATCGCGCCGCGCGTCACGCCGGCAGCATCCGCGACTTCGGCCAGCGAGGCATGGCCGACGCCGCGCTCGAGGAACACGCGCTCCGCGGCGTCGAGCACCTGCTCGCGCGTCTCCGCCGCCTCTTCCTTGGTCCTTCTAGCCATCTCGCTTCACTTTGGGCCTGCCCTGAAACATAAGTGAAATATAAACATTCACGAATGTATGTATTATGCGGCATCGCAAGGAAAACCGCCGCCCCCGGGATTCGCCATGATCAAACAGACCGCGGACCGCCATGTTCCCCTCGACGTCGCCGATCGGCGAGCAGCATGGGTGCGGGCGCTCACCCTCGTCGTAACCGTTGTTGCAACTGTCGCTGTTCTGGCGGCCTGTGGCCGTAACGAGCAGGCGCAGGGGCCCGGCGGTGGTGGCATGCCGCCCGCGCTGGTGGCCGTGCAGACCGTCAAGCCGGTGTCCGTGCCCGTCCGTTTCGAGTTCGTCGGCCAGACCGCCGGCTCCAAGGAAGCCGAGGTGCGCGCTCGCGTCCAGGGCATTCTCGAGCGGCGGACCTACCAGGAAGGCAGCCGGGTCAAGGCGGGACAACTCCTCTTCGTGATCGATCCGAAGCCGTATGCAGCCCAGCTGCAGGCGGCGGAGGCCGACCTCGCCCGGGCCGAAGCGCAATCCGCGCAAGCCCGCCGCAACCTCGACCGCGTGAAGCCGCTCGCCGGCAGCAAGGCGTTGAGCCAACGCGAGTACGACGAGGCGGTTTCGGCCGCCGAGAGCGGGGCGGCCACGGTCAAGCAGGCCCAGGCCCGGCTGACCGAAGCGCGGCTGAACCTCGGCTACACGTCGGTGACCGCGCCGGTGACCGGCCTCGCCAGCCGGGCGCTGCGCTCGGAAGGCTCGCTGGTGGCGCCCGGGCAGGACAGCCTGTTGACCACGATCTCGCAGGTCGACCCGCTCTATGTGAACTTCGGCGTGTCCGAAGCCGAGCAGCGCCAGATGCTGAAGGCGATCGGAAGCGGCAACGCGATCGCGGCGAACCCGAAGGACGTCCAGGCCGCCAACGTCACGCTGAAGCTCTCCGACGGCACGGTCTATCCGTTGAAGGGCAAGCTCGCGTTCATCGATCCGCGCATCAACCCGCAGACCGGTTCGTTCGAGGCGCGTGCCGAGGTGCCGAACCCGGACGGTGCCTTGCGTCCGGGCCAGTTCGTGCGCGTCGTGCTGGAGAGCGCGCCGCGTCCGGAGGTGATCGTCGTCCCGCAGCGCGCAGTCATGGACGGCCCGCAAGGCAAGTTCGTCTACACCACGGGCAAGTCGCAGGACGGCAAGGATGTCGCCCTGCCAAAGCCGGTGAGCGTAGGCGAGTGGGTCGACGTCGACGGCCAGCCACAGTGGATCGTCGAGAAGGGCCTTGCGCCCGGCGATGTCGTGATCGTCGACGGCACCGCGAAGATCTTCCCGATCCCGGGCGGCGCTCCGATCATGCTCGGACCGCCGCCGGGCATGGACGCCAAGGCCGGGCCGCCAGGCCAGCCGAAAGTCGACACCGGCAAGGACGCTGGCAAGCCTGGCGCCGCGCCGAAGAAATAGCGCGACAGCGTTCTCGGCCCATCCCGCCTCGACTTCTTCGCGCCGCGCCCGCCACGCGAGAACAGGACTCCCATGTTTTCCCGTTTCTTCATCGACCGGCCGATCTTCGCCGTCGTGCTCTCGATCTTCATCGTGATCGCCGGCCTCGCGGCCATGCGCGTGCTGCCCGTCGCGCAGTACCCGGAGATCTCGCCTCCCGTGGTGAGCGTGCGCGCCGTGTATCCGGGCGCGTCGGCGCAGGTGCTCGAGCAGACCGTCGCCGCGCCGCTCGAGAACGCGATCAACGGCGTCGAGCGCATGCTGTACATGAGCAGCAACTCGTCGTCGAACGGCCTGGTGGAAATCCAGGTGACCTTCGACATCGGCACCAACGTCGACCAGGCGGCGCAGAACGTCAACAACCGCGTCAAGCAGGCCGAGGCGCGACTGCCCGAGGAAGTGCGGCGCCAGGGCGTAGTGGTCGAGAAGGGCTCGTCGGCGTTCCTGCAGGTGCTGGCGTTCTACTCGCCCGACGGACGCTACGACGACCTGTACACGTCCAACTACGTCACGTTGAACGTGCTCGACGAGCTGAAACGCCTGCCCGGCACGACCAACGTGCAGATCTTCGGCGCCAAGGATTACGCGATGCGGATCTGGCTGCGGCCGGACCGCCTGGCACAGCTGAACCTCACGACCGCCGACGTCCTGCGCGCCGTCAACGAGCAGAACGCGCAGTTCGCCGCCGGCAAGGTGGGCCAGGCCCCGTACGGCGGCAACAACCAGGAACTGGTCTACACGGTCACGACACGCGGCCGCCTCGCCGATCCGAAGGAGTTCGAGGAAATCATCATCCGCTCGTCGCCGGGCGCGTCCGCGGTGCGGCTGAAGGACGTGGCGCGCGTCGAGCTCGGCAGCAAGGACTACGACTTCATCGGACGCTACAACGGCAAGAACGCGACGCTGGTGGGCATCTTCCTGCAGCCCGGCGCCAACGCGCTCGAGGTCGCGCAGACGGTCAAGAGCCGCGTCGACGAACTGGCGCGCGGATTCCCGCAGGGACTGTCGTACGCCGTGCCGTACGACACGACCCGCTTCGTCGAGGTGTCGATCCGCGAGGTGGTGATCACGCTCGCCGAAGCGATGCTGCTGGTGTTCCTCGTCGTCTACCTGTTCCTGCAGAACTGGCGGGCCACGCTGATTCCCATCATCGCCGTGCCGGTGTCGCTGATCGGCACCTTCGCCGGGCTGCTGATGCTTGGCTACTCGATCAACACGTTGACGCTGTTCGGCATGGTGCTCGCCATCGGCATCGTCGTCGACGACGCGATCGTCGTGCTCGAGAACGTCGAGCGGATCATGCACGAGGAGCGGCTGAACGCGCGCGAGGCGGCCATCATCGCGATGCGCGAAGTGACCGGTCCGGTGATCGCCATCGTGCTGGTGCTGGTGTCGGTGTTCATCCCGATCGCCTTCCTCGGCGGGCTGACGGGCGAGCTGTACCGGCAGTTCTCGATCACCATCTCGATCGCGGTCTCGATCTCCGGCGTGGTGGCGCTAACCCTGACGCCGAGCCTGTGCGTGATGATGCTCAAGCGCGAGCACAAGCAGCCCGGGCGCTTCTTCACCGCCTTCAACCGCTGGTTCACGCGCGTCACGCACCGCTATTCGAGCGGGGTGATCTGGATGATCCGGCGCGGCACCATCGCGCTGCTGCTGTTCGGCGGCATGGTGCTCATTGCCGCCGGCCTGTGGCGGATCACGCCGGGCTCGCTCGTTCCGGACGAGGACCAGGGTTTCTACATCGCCGCGGTGATCCTGCCCGATGGCGCCAGCCTGCAGCGCACCGACAAGGTGGTGAACGAGGTGGTGGACATCCTGACGTCCAACCCGGTCAACCAGGACGTGGTGGCGTTCACCGGCTTCGACCTGCTCGGCGGCGGCTTCCGCAACAACGCCGCCACCATCTTCGTGACGCAGAAGCCGTGGCACGAGCGCAGCGTCAACACGCAGCAGCTCGTCGGCGAGTTCTTCATGAAGACGGGGCACATCAAGGAAGGCCTGGTGCTCGCCTTCGCCCCGCCGGCGATCTTCGGCCTCGGCACCGCGGGCGGCTATGAGCTCTACATCCAGAACCGCGGGGAGGGCGGGCCGGCAAAGATGCAGGAGGCGTTGCAGGCGCTGCTGGGCCGCCTCAATTCCGACCCGATGCTCGGCGGCGCGCAGTCGCTGTGGCGCGCCAACGTGCCGCAGCTCTACGTCGACGTCGATCGCGAAAAGGCGAAGGCGCTCGGAGTGCCGCTCGCCGACGTGTTCAACACGCTGTCGGCGACGCTCGGCAGCTTCTACGTGAACGACTTCAACAAGTACGGCCGCACGTGGCAGGTGCTGATGAGCGCGGAGCCGCAGTTCCGCAGCCGGCCCGACGCCATCGGCAACATGTGGGTGCGCTCGTCCGGCGGCGACATGGTGCCGCTGTCGTCACTGGCGACCGTGCGCTTCACTTCGGGCGCGGACTCGCTCGACCGCTTCAACAACCTGCCGGCGGTGAAGATCTTCGGGCAGGCGGCGCCCGGCGTCAGCTCGGGGCAGGCGATCGCGCGCGTCGAGCAGATCGCGCGCGAGGCCCTGCCGGAGGGCTTCATCTTTCGACTGGGGCGGGGCCTCCTTCCAGGAGAAGCGGTCGGCTGGCACCTCGGGCCTGGCGCTCGGCATGGCGGTGGTGATGGTGTTCCTGATCCTCGCCGCGCAGTACGAGAAGTGGTCGCTGCCGCTGTCGGTGCTGATGGCCCTGCCGTTCGGCACCTTCGGCGCCCTGGCCGCGGTCTGGCTGCGCGGCCTGACGAACGACGTCTACTTCCAGATCGGCCTCGTCACGCTGCTCGGCCTCGCGGCCAAGAACGCGATCCTGATCGTCGAATACGCGTCGCTGAAGCGCGGCGAAGGCTATTCGACCGCCGCCGCGGCCATCGAGGCGGCGCGGCTGCGGTTCCGTCCGATCGTGATGACGTCGCTGGCGTTCATCCTCGGCGTGGTGCCTCTCGCGTTCTCTAGTGGCGCGGGCGCCGGCGCGCGGATCTCCGCCGGGACCGGGGTGATGGGCGGCATGCTGGCGGCGACCTTCCTCGCCATCTTCTTCGTGCCTTTCTTCTTCAAGCTCATCACCGATCGCAAGCTGCGCGAGCCGCGCAGCGAGGCTGAACTGCGCGAGGAAGTGACCGAAGGCGAGCGCCGCAGCGTCGAGCACCATCGCGCCCTCGCGCAGCAGGAGGCCACGCACGTGCACCACCGGAAAGGCGAGCTATGAGGACATCGCGCACCCTGCTCGCGGCGGCGATCGCCGTCGCGCTGACCGCCTGCGCGTCGACGGAGACGCGCGTGCCCGAGGTGGAACTGCCGCCGGCGAACGCCGCCGCCGTCCCCGGAATCGACCGCTGGTGGACGCAGTTCAACGACCCGCAGCTGACCGCGCTGGTCGAGGAGACTCTCGCCGCAAATCTGGATCTGCGGATCGCCATCGCCCGCATCGAGGAAGCGCGCGCCAATCTGCGGCTCGCCCGATCGTTCCAGTGGCCCACGGTGGACGCCGATGCCGGCGCCGCGCGCGTCCGGCGCAGCGATGCGACAGAGCCGCGCTTCCCCGGACCGCTGATCAGCAACAGCTACGGGGCCGGCCTGAACGTCGCCTACGAGGTCGATCTCTGGGGCCGGCTGTCGGCCGGCACGACCGCCGCGCAGGCGACGCTGCTCGGCACGCGCTACAGCGCCGAGACGGTGCGCACGGTCCTCGCTGCGCAGGTGGCCGGCGCGTACTTCCAGTTGCTCGGTTACGACGCCGAGCTGCGGCTGTCCCGAGAAACCCTTGCCACCCGCGTGGAAAGCGTGAACCTCCAGAAGGAACGGTTCAATGCCGGACTGATCGGCGACTACGAGTTGCGCCTCGCCGAAGCCGAGCGCGCGACCGTCGCCGCCTCGGTGCCGCCGCTGCAGCGCGCCGTCGCGCAGACCGAGGCGGCGATCGCCGTGCTGGCGGGACGCAGCGCGCGCGCGGTATTCACGCCGTCCGTGGCCCGCACGGTCGAGTTGAAGGTCGATGACGCCGGACCGGCCGTGCCCGAAGGACTGTCTTCGGACCTGCTCGCGCGCCGGCCCGACATCCGCCAGGCCGAAGCCGACCTCGTCGCCGCCAACGCTCGTATCACCGAAGCGCGTGCGCAGTACTTCCCGGCGATCTCGCTGACTGCCCGGTTCGGCAGCGAGAGCTCCGAACTCGGCGATCTCTTCAGCGGTCCCGCATTGGTCTGGACGGTGGCAGGGTCCGTGTTCCAGCCGATCTTTGGCGCCGGCCGCATCGCATCGCAGGTCGAAGCCGCGACATCGCGGCGCGAGCAGGCCGAGTACGCCTACGTCCGCTCCGTGCAGGCCGCTTTCCGCGACGCGCACGACGCGCTGGTCGCGCACCGCGGCGCGCGCGACAGCTACGTCGCGCAGGAGGACCGGCGCGCGCAGTTTGCCGAAGCGCTGCGCCTCGCCGAACTGCGGTACACGGCTGGCTACACGAGCTACATCGAAGTGCTCGACAACCAGCGCAACCTGCTCGATGCGGAGCGCGCCCGGTTGGCGGCCCTGTGGGCACGTCAGTCGGCGCTGGTCGATCTCTACAAGGCGCTCGGAGGTGGCTGGTCGCCAGATCAGTTCGCGCTGCGCTGAAGTGCGCCCGCCTGACGGGCATCAAGGAACGCCCGAGCCGCCGCTCTAAATGGCCGGCGCCCTGATGCCGATCTGTATGGCATCGGCCACCAGCGTCATGATGAAGATGTCGGCGCAGTTGCGTGTGCCGGCGTGGAGCAGCAGATGAACGAAGAAACAGGACTCTTCCAGCGCATCGTCGACTGGCTGACCGAGGCCCTTGAGCGCGCACAGGCGCACGACCGCGACCGCTATGTCGAGCAGTCGCTGAACCCACGTGAAGCGTCACAGCGGATCCACCGGCTGGAACACGCGTCGGGCGGTCTGTAGGAGTGATGCTGGAGCGCCCGCGCTCAGCGCGCGGACCGCGTCGGACAAGCGCGAGGCGTGCTGAGAAGCGCGGCGAGGGCCGTGTTCACGACCTGCCTCGTGGCTTCGATCCGGCATGGACATCCCACAACTGATCCAGGACTACGGCTACGCTGCCGTCGCCGTCGGTGCCTTCCTCGAGGGCGAGACCGTCCTGATCCTGGCGGCGATCAGTGCGCACCTCGGCTACCTGAAGCTGCCTGCCGTGGTCATCGTGGCGGCCGTCGGCGCTTTTATCGGCGACAACGTCTACTTCTTCGCCGGCCGCTTCTACGGTCCAAGCCTGATGCAGCGCTTTCCGGCGCTCGCCAGGGCGGTGCCGCGCGTGGACCGCTTCGTCGGTCGATGGCACGCGCTGGCGGTGATCGTATTGCGCTTTGCCTACGGATTGCGCGTTGCCGGTCCCATCGTTCTGGGCGCCGGGCGCATGCGCACACTCACTTTTCTCTGGGCGAACGCCACCGGAGCGGTCCTGTGGGCACTGCTGGTGGGCGCGCTCGGCTGGGGCTTCGGGCACGCGGCGGCGCGGCTGCTCGACAACGCAGCGCGGGTCGAATACGTCGTGCTAGGCATCGTCGCGGCGATCGTCGTGCTGGTCACGCTCGTTCATGTCGTTGCCAAACGCCGACTCGAACGTGGCGAGCTGGCACGGAAGTGAGCGATCGGCCGCGCCGATCGCAACGATCCGAAATTGCGATTTTATTTTTGCGCGCGGCGCCCTCACCATGTGACTCGTGCAATGGCAATACGGATGGTGAACAGATGAGCAGCGAAAAATCCTCGATCGTCGGCACATTGCGCGGACTGATCGACCGGCTTTTCGAGAACCTGGAGCGCTCGCAACTTAAAGACCTCGAGCGCTCGATTGCGCGTGCGGCGAACGAACGCGAAGTGTCGCAGCGCGTGCACCGGCTCGAAGCGGGCGACGCGCACTTCAACACCTACTGAGCACACCCGGATTGCGGAGCAGCGCCTGCTGCTTCGCTTTAGCTTGAGCGGGGCTGTCTCCCTTCGCTCTCGTTGCTTTGGGCCGCCTCCCGCGTGCGGGACGGCGGCCTTTTTTCTAGGTGGCGGTTGCGGCGTCGCGCTCGGGCGCCAGTTCCGCCTGCCACGAGTCGCGCACGAGGTCGAACGTGGCCTTGATCAACGGGTCATCACGGCGCGAAGCGAGCGCGATGAACCACAGCGTGCTCACCACCCGCGTCTCGCCCCAGATCTTCACGCTGCCGGCACGCTCCAGGTCGAGGGCGGCCTCTTCGCGCAGCAGCGAGGCGCCGACGCCGGACGCCACGAGGTTCCGGATCACGCTTTCGTCGTCCGCTTCGACGAAGCGCGAGGGCAACGGCAATCCGTGCTGGGCGAACAGGTCGGTGACGAGCATGTGATACGTGCTGATCTGCGGCGTGAGCACCCATGGGATCGACGCGATCGTCGACCACTCCTTGCTTGCCAGGTGATGCGACCACGCCGACGGCACGGCGATCCGGTAGACGATCTTGCGCAACTCGAACGCGGTGATGTCGTCCGCGGGCCGATCGCCGAAGTAGTAGCTGGCATCCAGCCGAGCCTCGCGCACGCCCGCCAGCGCCTCGCCGGACACCTGGTGCGACACCATGAGTTCGAGCCGCGGATGGACCCGCATCGCCGCCGCGAGCACGCGGCCGAGCCGAACCGAGGCCGGGTCGCTCACGGTACCGACACGCAACGTCCCGGCCACCTGTCCTGAAAGGCGTGCGGCGGCATGCCGAAACTCGTCCGCGGCCGCCAGCGCTTCCAGGGCCAGCGGCAGCAACTGCTTCCCGGCGCTCGTCAGGACCATGCCGGAAGGAGCGCGCTCGAACAACTTCAGGTCGAGCCGCGACTCCAGCGCCTTGATCTGCCCGCTCAGGGCGGGCTGGCTGACGTGCAGCCGCTCGGCCGCCCGCGTCAGGTGACCGCCTTCCGCGACCGCGACAAAGGCCCGAATCTGGTAAAGCTCCATAGGGAACCTCCACTGCAGGCCCACCGTAACGCAGTTTTTGCAATGCGGCAATTAACCGAATAGGCAATTGGCACCAATGATCACAAGTATCTGAAAATATGATTGGTTTTTCTGACTAGCAGGGCCAATATTTGACTTGTGCATAGCAGCAATCCGGCAGCCTGAGCCGTCGGTTGCAGCGAAAAGGAGTTCCAATGCCCACCTTGCTGAGTCGCCTTCCGTTTACCTCCGTGTTCTGGCGCCGCCCCCCCAGCGCCCAACGGCCCCGCCAGGTTTCGGCGCCCCCACCCGCCCTCCCGTCGACCCGCGAACTGGAGCTTGAAGAGATGCGCGGCGCCGCGATGCGCCAGATGTTCCCGAAGCTCTTCGGCTGGTGCGCCGATCAGTGGGAACGCGGGACGGCCGTGGCCGTCCATAACTACCTGGCCGGCGCAACCAGCGTCACCGATCTGGAGCAGCGCATTCGCCACGTCGAGCGTCGGCGCCACTTCTCCAGCTAGTCTCCCGGGCGGCAGAACGCGCCGCCCTTGAGTATTCTCTGCGGCGAGGTCGCAGAGGCGACCGACAGAGCTGAGAGCGGACGCCAGGCATGCGCATCCTGCTGGTCGAAGACGACCCGATGATCGGGGAGAGCGTGGTCAGCGGGCTGGCGAGCGAGGGCCACGCCGTCGACTGGGTGCGCGACGGCGTTGCCGCCGAGGCGGCGGTTGCCACCACCCCTTATGCGCTCGTCCTGCTCGACCTCGGCCTGCCCAGGCGCGATGGCATCGAGGTCCTCAAGGACTTGCGCGCGCGCAAGCTCGACCTGCCTGTGCTCGTGATGACGGCGCGCGATACCGTGCGCGACCGCGTCGCAGGGCTCGACGCAGGCGCCGACGACTATCTCGTCAAGCCCTTCGATCTCGACGAACTGTCGGCGCGCGTGCGCGCGCTGCTGCGCCGCGCCTCCGGACGCGCCGAGCCGCTCATCGAGCGGGGCTCCCTGGTCCTGAATCCGGCCACGCACGAGGTGCGCTGGCGCGGCGAAACGCTCGACGTCTCCGGTCGCGAGTTCACCCTGCTCGCGGCCCTTGCGGAACGGCACGGCGCCGTCGTGTCGCGCGCGCAACTCGAGGAAAAGCTGTACGGCTGGAACGAGTCGATCGGCAGCAACGCGGTCGAAGTGCACATCCACAACCTGCGCCGAAAGCTGGGCGAAGACGCGATCCGCACGGTCCGCGGCCTCGGCTACCGGCTCGCAACGGACGAGGCGTGAACTCGATCCGCCGTCGCCTGCTCGCCGCGCTGCTTGGCGCGCTGTTGCTCGCGGGCCTCGCCGGCGCGGTCGCGACCTACCTGTCGGCGCGCGGCGAAGTGGACCGCCTGCTCGACGAGGAACTGCGACAGGTCGCCCTGTCGTTGCGGGACCATGCGCAACTCGACTACGCGCGGCTCGAGCGAGGCACCAGCGACCCCGACCTGCGCGTACTGGTGCAGATCTGGGATCCGGCGTTCGATCGGCCCTACTCGTCGCGGGTCGCGTCCCCATTGCCGCGCCAGACGGCCGAGGGCTACACGACGCTCCAGCACGAGGGCCGCTCGTGGCGCATCTACACCACGCGGTCTTCCACCCAGACGATCCAGGTCGCCCAGCCAACCCTGCTGCGTACCGAACTGGCCGCGCTCACCGCAGCCCGCCTGCTGCTGCCCGTGCTGCTGATCCTGCCGCTCCTCGGGCTGCTCGGCTGGTGGATTGTCGGGCGCGGGCTGGCGCCGCTGCGCGTGCTCGCCGAGACACTCGAACGCCGCGCCCCCGCATCGCTTGAACCCATCCCGGTGATGGAGACGCCGGAGGAAGTGCAGCCTCTCGTGCGTTCGCTGAACGACCTGCTGGGGCGGCTCGGTGATGCGTTCGATACGCAACGACGGTTCGCCGCCGACGCGGCACATGAGCTGCGAACCCCCCTCACGGCCCTCACGCTGCAGATCCAACTCGCGCGGCGGGCGGAATCACCCGAGGAGCGGGCCATCGCACTGGACCGTCTCGAACAGGGCGTGAAGCGTTCGACGCGCCTGGTGCAGCAACTGCTGACGATGGCGAGGCTCGACCCGGACGCCGCGCGCCCCGCGAGCTCCGTCGACCTCGCGGCCCTCGCCGCCTCCGTGGTCGATGAGAAGAAGGCCCTCGCCGAACAAGGGCACATCGCCCTCTCGGTGGAAACCTCGCCGGTCACTCTGACCGGACAGGAAGACGCGCTGCGCATCCTGCTGACGAACCTGGTCGACAACGCGTTGCGTTACACGCCACCCGGCGGCTCGGTGAAGGTGCGGGTCTGGCCGGACGGCGATGAGGCGCGCGTGGAAGTTGCCGACACCGGCCCGGGCATCCCGGAAGAAGAACGCGAGCGGGTGTTCGACCGCTTCTATCGGGGGCGCAACGCTCCGGCCGGCGGCAGCGGCCTGGGACTGGCCATCGTGCGGCAGGTGGCGACGCTGCACGGGGGGTCGATCGTTCTAGACGAAAGCCGTTCCAAAGGCCTCCTTGTGAGCGCTCGCTTTCCTTTGAGCCCGCTGCCGACAAAGGCTGCGTGATGCGCCTTCTCGGCTTCTGCTCTTAAGACTCGCTTAAGACGGCGGTCGTACCTTGCGTTTCGAGAGACACCGGTTTTGCGGTTGTGTTCTCACTCACTCGTTCAAGCGCCGCCCCTCCGAGCGGCGCTTTTTTTTGAGCTTCGCTGTTGGAACGCTCACGCTTTCGTCACCTCGAGCGCCTCCGCCGGCAGCGGTTCCATGAGATCGAGCGCGGGATCATCGGCGTTCAGCCAGCGGTCGTGATCGCGCTCGGTAATGACGACTGGCATGCGGTCATGAATGGGGGCGAGCAGCTCGTTCGCGCGCGTGGTCACGATCGTGTAGGTCTCGACGCCCTGGTCCGTCGCCGGATTCTTCCACCACTCCCATAGCCCGGCCAGCGCAAACAGCGGCTCGTCCTTCAGGCCGATGCGCCATTTGACCTTGTGACCCGGTTCCCCGCTCCACTCGAAGAACGCGTTCACCGGAACGAGGCAACGGCGCTTGCGGTACGCCAGGCGGAATGACGGCGTGCTCGAAAGCGTCTCGGCCCGCGCGTTGATGCAGCGAACCCCGAACTTCAGCTCCTTGGCCCAGGTCGGAACGAGTCCCCAGCGCAGCAGCGCGATCTCGCGCTCCTCGGAGCGATGGGAGCGCCGGACTACGGGCGCCGTGTCCGTAGGTCGGAGGTCGGGGTTCGCCGGAAAATCGGGGACGACGGCAACCTTGAACTTGGCCTTGATTGCCGCGGGGTTGTCAGACAGGTCGTAACGGCCGCACATCCTGAGCCACCAGCCAGAATCGTTTCGACGGTCGCCGCTCGCTCAGCGCACGCGCTCGAATACGAAGTTCGCCAGCGCGACGTCCTCCAGCCCGATGCCGACCGACTTGTAGACGATGACGTCGTGCGGGCGGCGTTCGAAGGTCGTCCCCTTCACCAGCAGCTTGCCGAGTTCGGTCACCCGCTCGGGATCGATGGTGCCCGGCGCGGCGCGCACGAATTCGCCCGCCTCGCTCTGCGCCGCGGGCAACCACTCGACGACGATGAGGTCGGCACGGGCGAGCAAGGCGTCGTCCAGTTCGCGCGCGGCGGGTTTGCTCGAACCCACGGCCGCGACAAAGGCGCCCGGCTTCACCAGCCCCCCGTCGAACAGGGGCTCGCTCGCGCGGGTCGCCGTGCAGACGACGTCGCCGCGACTGGCTGCAGTCGCCGCATCGACGGCGGTGGCCGGCACGCCGAACTCCGTCTGCACCCAGTTGGCGAAGTCGGGCGCAGCCGCGCGTCCGGAAACCAGCACGCGCTGGAATGGATGCGACAGGAGGAAGGCTTCCGCATGCGCGCGCGCCTGCACGCCTGTCCCGAACAGCGAAAGCGTCGCCGCGTCGCGTGCCGCCAGTCGCTGCATCGCGACCGCGCTCGCCGCAGCCGTGCGGTACTTGGTGATCTCGTTGGCCTCGATGGCGGCCAGCGCTTCGCCGGTCAGCGCCGAGAACAGCACGATCACGAAATTGAACTGCCCCTTGACGGTCGCGTACACCTTCGCGCCGACGACGCCCGCGGCCGGCAATGCCGCACCCATCATCGCGATCGCCGTCGAC
Source organism: uncultured beta proteobacterium (assembly GCA_963726405.1). GTDB lineage: Bacteria > Pseudomonadota > Gammaproteobacteria > Burkholderiales > Burkholderiaceae_F > JAOUJD01. The sequence continues at coordinate 635,932 of CAVSCF010000005.1, forward strand.
TGGCCGCCCTGCTCGGCGGCCGCGCGCACCCGCGGAGCGATGCTTCCAGCTCCGTTGCCGAACTGCTCGAACGCCGCCGCCATGGCCGCGACAGCGTCACGCATCGTGATGACTTCGGCGACGTCGGCGTCGGTGATCAGGCGCATCGGATCTCCTCTACGCCGCCGCGGGTGATGGCAACAGGCGCCGCATCCGCAAGCCCTGCATCACCCACACCAGCACGACGATCAGCAGCCCGGGGATGTAGAACCAGTGCGCATTCATCCGATCGGTGGGCACCTTGACGCCGACGATCTCGAAGCCCTGCTCGATACGCGCCTTGGCCGCGATGCTGCCGAAACGCACGTTGCTCACCTGAAGCATTTCTCCCATGCCGGAAACGGAGATGCCGACATCGGAGAGGCGTTTGCGTGCATCGGCGACCGCGTTTCCGGTGTTGCTCGTCTTCGGGCCCAGTTGAACGCCGACCGTCTTCTTCGTTTCCTCGCCTTCCAGCGACTGCCCGCGGATCAGGAACACGAGGCGGTCGCCCGGATCGAGGTTGGCGGCGACCTCGTAGAACTTCGACGCCGGCGCATCGCTGTATTCCGGTGCGACCTGGTCGGCGAACCAGTCGGGCCGGAACAGGAAGAAGGTCGCGAACAACAGCAGCACGATTTCCCACCAGCGGCACTTGATGCGGAACCACGCCATGGTCGCGGCGGCGAACACTAGCGAAGCAATCGTCGAGGCGAAGGCCACCAGCAGTGCCTCGCCCCAGCCGTGGACGTCGATCAGCAACAGCGCCGGATTGAAGATCCAGATGAAGGGCAGCACGACGGTGCGGAACGCGTACACGGATCCCTGCAGGCCGACGTCGATCGGGTTCTCCTTGGCGATCGCCGCCCCGGCGAAGCTCGCGAGACCCACCGGCGGCGTGATGTCGCCCATGATCCCGTAGTAGAAGACGAAAAGGTGCACGGCGATGAGCGGGATCACCAGGCCGGACTGTGCGCCGAGTTCCACCACCACGGGCGCCATCAGCGTGGCCACCAGGATGTAGTTCGCCGTGGTCGGCACCCCCATGCCCAGAACGAGGCAAACGAAGGCCGTGAAGAAGAGCATCACAAGGACGTTGCCCTGCGAAACGAACTCGACGAAGTCCGTCATCCGCAGGCCGAGGCCGGTCAGCGTGATCGCGCCGACGATGATGCCGGCGCAACCGGTGGCCACCGCAATGCCGATCATGTTGCGTGCGCCGTCGTCGCAACCCTGGATGACCTCGCGCGCGCCGTCGCGGAACTGAGTCGCGATACCACCCTGCCTGCGGAAGAATGCGATCAGCGGTCGCTGCGTGAGCATCAGCGCAACCTGCGTGACCACGCCCCAGAAAGCCGAAAGGCCGGGCGACAGCTCCTCGACCATCAGGCACCAGATCAGCACGCCGACGGGAATCAGGAAATGCAGGCCGGCCTTCACCGTCGGCCACGTCGGAGGAAGGATCGGGTTCTTGACGTCGATTTCCGTCGGCAGGTCGGGCTGCTTCGCCGCCACCCAGACGCTGTACACGTAGAGCGCCGCCAGCAGCACGCCGAGGATCAGCGGCGCCGCGCCACCGAAGATCGCCTGTGCGCCGACCGCCACGTAGTAGATGACGCCGAGCACGACCGCGCTGCCCGCCAGGCCCAGTCCCCAGGACGTCAGCCGGTTGCCCATCGTGCGGTCGCGCTCGCGCGCCGTCGCGGACAGGCCGAGCTTCAGCGCCTCGAGGTGGACGATGTAGAACAACGCGATGTAGCTGATCGCTGCGGGGACGAATGCGTGCTTGATGATGTCCGAGTAGGGAATCCCGACGTACTCGACCATCAGGAACGCGGCCGCGCCCATCACCGGCGGCATGATCTGCCCGTTCACCGACGACGCGGTCTCGATTGCGGCGGCCTTGACACCGCCGTAGCCCGCGCGCTTCATCAGTGGAATCGTGAAGATGCCGCCCGACACCACATTGCTGACCGACGAGCCGGATATGAATCCGTTCAGCGCCGACGAGACCACGGCGACCTTGGCGGGGCCACCACGCAGGTGCCCGAGCAGCGCGAAGCTCACCTGCATCATGTAGTTGCCGCCGCCTGCCCGGTCGAGCAGCGTGCCGAACAGCACGAACACGAAGATGAAGCTCACCGACACGCCGAGCGCGATCCCGAACACGCCCTCCGTGACCATCCACATGTGCGAAATCACACGCGGGACGGAGGCACCCTTGTGGGCAATGACGTCTGGCAGGTGGGGCCCGGCCATGGTGTACACGAGGAACAGCACGGCCAGCACGGCCATCGGGAGGCCGACGGCGCGCCGTGTAGCTTCGAGCAGCAGCAGCATGCCGACCGCGCCGACGACGACGTCGAGGGTCGTCGGGTTGCCCGGGCGCAGCGCCAGTTCCTGGTAGAAAACGATCAGGTACAGGGCGGTGGCGGCGCCGACGAATGCAAACAGCCAGTCGTGCCAGGGCACATGGTCGCGCGGCGAACGCTTGAACGCAGGGAATGCAAGGAAAGCGAGAAAGAGGCCGAGGGCGAGGTGAATCGAGCGCGCCTCGGTGTCGTTGAAGAGGCCGAACCGCAGGCCGGCGGGCAGCGAAAACGGGATCGGGGACGCGTACCACATCTGGAATGCGACCCACAGCAGCCCGACGCCCAGCATGACCTTCCCGGCGAAGCCCGCGGTCGAGCGGCCCCCGAAGTCGGTGTCCTTGACCAGCTGCATGACGTCCGTCTCGCCGAGTTGCATCTCGGCGGTGGGCGCCAGTTCATCTTCCAGTCTTGCCAGCTCTTTCTCGATCTTCTTCGGATCCACAGCGGCTCTCCAGGCGTCGCCGTCAGCGACCCCGCAAAAAAACGACGGGCGGCAAGTCAGGGACCTGCCGCCCGTCGAACTTTACTCGTCCGGCGAGCGTTCGGCCGCTCGCCCTCGATGGCTGCTTACTTGATCCAGCCCTTCTCCTTGTAGTACCTGGCCGCACCTTCATGCAGCGGCGCGGACAGGCCGTTCTTGACCATGTCCTCGGGCTTCAGGTTGGCGAGCGCCGGATGCAGCTTCTTGAATTCGTCGAGGTTGTCGAACACGGTCTTCACGACCGTGTAGACCACGTCGGCAGGAACCTTGGCCGAGCTGACGATGGTCGCCTGCACGCCGAACGTCGTCGTGGTCTGCGGGTTGTTCGGGTACATGCCGCCCGGAATCGTGGCCACCGCGTAGTACGGCCTCTCCTTGACCAGCTTGTCCACCGCGGGACCGGTCAGCGACACGAGCTTGGCGCCGCAGATGGTCGTCGGGTCCTGGATGTTGGCGGACGGGTGGCCGACGGCATAGAAGAAGCCGTCGATCTTGCCGTCGCAGAGCGCCGGGCCATGCTCGTCGGGTCGCAGTTCGGAGGCGAGGCCGAAGTCCGTGCGCTTCCAGCCCATCGCGCCGAGCAGTTCGTCCATCGAGGCCACGGTGCCCGAACCCGGGTTGCCAATGTTGAAGCGCTTGCCCTTGAAGTCCTCGAACTTGGAGATGTTCGCTTCCTTGCGCGCCACGACGGTGAACGGCTCCGGATGCAGCGCGAACACAGCGCGCAGATCGGACATCGCGCCGTCCTTCTGGAACTGGCCCTGGCCTTTGGTCGCGTTGAATTGCACGTCGGACTGGGCAACGCCGAACTCGATCTCGCCGGACTTCAGCAGGTTCACGTTGGCTACTGATCCGCCGGTGGACTCCACCGAGCAACGCAGGCCGTGCTTGGTGCGGTCACGGTTGACCAGGCGGCAGATCGCGCCGCCAGCCGGGTAGTACACGCCCGTGACGCCACCGGTGCCGATCGTGATGAATTTCTGTTGCTGCGCGCTCGCGACCTGCGGAAGCGCGCTCGCTGCGAAGGCCGCGGCAAACGCGGCGGTGCACATCGAAACGCGGAACAACTTCATGAGCCCATCTCCTCTTTTTGGCTTGCTTGCTGGGGACCGAAAACGTTACGCCGCCGAATGATCGCACGCAAGGCGAACCGCCTTGGTGCTTACACCCGCTCCCGCAGGGCGGTCGCGACCGCGACGTCCACCGCCTCGACCAGCCGCTCGATGAGCAGATCGAGTTCGTCGTCGCTGATGATGAAAGGCGGAGCCAGGAGCACGTGGTCGCCCCGGGCGCCGTCGATGGTGCCGCCCATCGGATAGGTCATCAGCCCGAGTTCCATGGCAGCCCTCTTGATGCGGACGTTGAGCTTGAGCTTCGAGTCGAAGGGCGCCTTGGTCGAGCGGTCGGCCACGAGTTCGATCGCCTGGAAAAGCCCCCGGCCACGCACTTCGCCGACGAACGGGTGGTCGCGAAAGGCCTCGTCCAGGGCTTCGCGCAACCGTCGACCCTGATGTGCACACCGGTCCACCAGCCCGTCGCGCGCCATCACCTGCTGCACGGCCAGCGCCGCCGCGCATGCCACCGGGTGGCCGATGTAGGTGTGCCCGTGCTGGAAGAAACCCGTGCCGGCAGCGATGGCGTCGATGATCTTCCGTCCGATCAGCACCGCGCCCACCGGCTGGTATCCGCCGCCGAGCCCCTTGGCGATCGCCAGCAGGTCGGGCGCGACGCCTTCCTGCTCGCAGGCGTGCAGCGTGCCGGTGCGACCCATGCCGCACATCACCTCGTCGAGAATCAGCAGGATGCCATGCCGGTCGCAGATCTCCCGAATGCGCTTGAAGTACCCGGCGGGCGGTGTCAGCGCCCCGCTCGTGGCGCCGCCGACGGTTTCGGCGACGAAGGCGATGACGTTCTCGCCGCCGACGCGTTCGACCGTATCTGCGAATTCCTGCGCCAGGCGGGCACCGTACTGCGCATCGGTTTCACCATCGCGGCGGTCGCGGTAGGCATAGGTCGGCGAGACGTGCTCGACGTCGATCAGCAGCGGCGCGAACTGCCGGCGACGCCAGGCGTTGCCGCCAACCGCCAGCGCCCCGAGCGTGTTGCCGTGATAGCTGTTGCGGCGGGCGATGAAACGCGAGCGTTGCGGCTCGCCCTTCTCGACGAAGTACTGGCGCGCAAGCTTCAGCGCGGCTTCGACCGCTTCCGAGCCGCCGGACACCAGATAGACGTGCGAGATTCCCTCGGGCGCGCTGCCGATCAGCGAATCGGCCAGCCGCTCTGCCACCTCGGTGGAGAAGAAGCTGGTGTGCGCGTACGCGATGCGATCGATCTGCGCGTGCATGGCGGCGAGCACGTCCGGATGCGCGTGCCCGAGGCAGGAGACCGCGGCCCCGCCGGAGGCGTCGAGATACCGCTTGCCCGTCGCGTCGGTGATCCAGCAGCCGGCCGCACTGGCGGCGATCGGGTAGTTACCGCGCAGCTGGCGGTGCAGAAGGTGGGAGTCGGGATGCATGCAGAACCTCCTGGGCGCTCAACTGAAAGGGCGTCATGGAAATTGTAGGAGCGCGCCGTGCGAGCAGATCGCACACCAGGCGCGCGCTGCCCGCCGCCAGCGTCCACCCCAGCGCTCCGTGGCCGACGTTGAGGTAGAGATTGGCGAGTGGCGTGCGGCCGATGATCGGGCGCCCGCTCGGCGTGGTGGGCCGAAGCCCGGCCCACGGCTGCAGATCGCCGGCGATCACGTCGTAGCCGAGCACCTCCCGGGTCGCATCCATCAGCGCGCCGATCCGGCGCGGCGGGATGGAACGGTCGTCGTTGCCGATCTCGACGAAGCCGGCCACCCGCACGCTACGGCCCAGCGGGGCGAACACGATCTTGCGGCGGATGTCGGTGATCGATGCGCGCGGCAGCACGGCGCCGCGTTCCGGCCGCACAGTGATCGAGTATCCCTTCAACGGGAGAATCGGCAGGTCGACGCCGGCCGTTTGCCCGAGCGCGGCGGCGGCCTCGCCCGCGGCGAGCACATACGCGTCGGCGCGGATCGCGCCCGCGTCGCTGACGAGCGCGCGTACCTGCCCGTTCTCGCGGTCGATGCGCGTCACCGTCCGGCCGTACTGGAACTCGGCGCCCCGCCGCGCCAGCAGGGCGGCGATCTGTGTGCAGAACGCGCCGCAATCGGCCGCCGCTTCGGTCGGCGTCCACACGCCGCCCACGATCCTGTCCACGTAGCCGGCGATGGCGGGTTCGCGCTCCACGCACTGGGCGGCGGACAACACGACCTGCCCGCGCGTGCCGAGCGCTGCCTGGTAGACGACCTGCGCGCGGGCAGCCTCCAGCGAGGCGCCGTCCGGATACAGCACGAGCTTCCCGCCCCGCGTGAAATCGCACTCGATGCGCTCGCCCTCGATCAGAGGCTCGATGAACTCGCGCGACAGTTCGGCAAGTTTGAGCAAGGCCTCGGTGGTGTCGCGTGCCGCCTTCGTGTTCGCCTTCTTCAGGAACTGCAGGCCCCATCGAACCAGACGGAAGTCCGCGCGGGGATGAATCTTCAGTGGCGCGTGGCGCGACAGCAGCAGGCCGGGCAGCTTGCCGGGGATCGAGGCGTCAGCCAGCGGCGCCACGAAGGCATACGACAGTTGCGCGCCGTTACCCCCGCTCGCGCCAAGGCCGGGACCCGGCTCGCGGTCGACCACCGTGACCGTGTGGCCTTCGCTCTGAAGGAAATAGGCGGTGGTTAGCCCGACGACGCCCGCGCCGATGATGCAGATGTGCATCGGCGCAGTCTAACGAGGCCGGGACGCGGACCGCCGCGCCGCGAAGCTGGGGTCTATCCGGGCGTGCGTTGCAGAAGGGGCTTACTTCCGGACGAGCGGCCGGAACCAGGTCGCGACGGAAGCCAGGGACAGGATGCTGAACCAGACCAGCGACCAGCCGGCGATGCTCAGGCCGAACAGCGTCCAGCCGGCCTGCGCGCAATCCCCGCTGCCCTTGAAGACGCGCGGCAGCACCTGCGTCAACGGGAAGTTCTCCAGCATGACCTCGAGTCCCGGCCCGCACGCGAGGCTTTCCGGGTTCAACTGCAGCCGCACGTGCCAGCCGGCGATCCCGAGCCCGATGAGCGCCGCCAGCAGCATCAGCGCCGCCACGCCGCGGGCGGCCCGGCGCGGCGCGACGGCGGCCGCAAGCAGCCCGAAGACGCCCACGAAGAAGTAGGCGATGCGCTGGAAGATGCACAGCGGGCACGGCTCGAGTCCCATCGCGTGCTGCAGGAACATGCCCACGCCGATGAGGCCGAAGGCGACCACGCCGATCGCGAGATAGGCCGCGCCGGCGCTGCGCCAGACGATGGTGGGGTCGAGTCGGTTCACGCGGCGGATGCTACCGGCTTGCGGGACCACGCGCCCAGGCCCGCCTGGCGGGTCTTCACCATCATGTAGATCGCCGGGATCACGACCAGCGTCAGCACGGTGGACGAGATCATGCCGCCCACCATCGGCGCGGCGATCCTGCGCATGACTTCACTGCCCGTGCCGGTGCCCCACATGATGGGCAACAGGCCCGCGATGATCGCGACCACGGTCATCATCTTCGGCCGCACCCGCTCGACGGCCCCTTCGATCATCGCGTCGTAGTGGTCCTGCAGCGTCATCCGCTCGCCCCTGGCCGCGCGCTCCGCGCGGATCTTCTCGAGCGCGTGATCGAGGTAGATCAGCATCACCACGCCGGTTTCCGCCGCGACGCCGGCCAGCGCGATGAAGCCGACGGCCACCGCGACGCTCAGGTTGTAGTCGAGCCACCACAGCAGCCACACGCCGCCCACCAGCGCGAACGGCACCGACATCATCACGATCAGCGTCTCCGTCATGCGCCGGAAGTTCATGTACAGCAGCAGGAAGATGATCACGAGCGTGAGCGGCACGACGAGCTTCAGCTTCTCGGTCGCGCGTTCCATGTACTCGAACTGGCCGCTCCACTGGATCGTGTAGCCGGGCAGGAAGTTCACCTGTTCGCGAACCGCCTTCTGCGCGTCGCGCACGTAGCCGCCGATGTCCCGGTCGCGGATGTCCACGTAGATGTAGGCGACGAGTTGCGCGTTCTCCGTCCGCACGGCCGGCGCGCCCTTCGACAGGCTCACCTTGGCGAGCTGCCCGAGCGGAATCATCGGCGCCCGCCCTTCCTTTTCCATCGTGGTGGGCACGAGGACCTGCGTGGCGATCGCCTGCGGGTCGCTTCGATAGTCGCGCGGGTAACGCACGGCGACGCCGAATCGCTCGCGGCCTTCCACGGTCGTCGTGATCATCTCGCCGCCAAGCGCGGTCGCGACCACCTCCTGCACATCACCGACCCGCACGCCGTAACGGGACAGTTTCTCGTAATCGGGCTGGATGTCCAGGTAGAAGCCGCCCGTGAGCCGCTCGGCGAACGCGCTGGTCGTTCCGGGAACGGTCTTCACCGCGTCTTCGATTTCCTTCGCCAGCCGCTCGATCTCGCCGAGGTCCCGGCCGAAGACCTTGATGCCGATGGGCGTGCGGATGCCCGTCGACAGCATGTCGGTCCGGGCACGGATGGGCATCGTCCAGGAGTTGGCGATACCGGGCAGTTGAACCGCCTTGTCCATCTCGGCGATCAGCTTGTCGGTCGTCATGCCCGGCCGCCATTGCGATTCGGGCTTCAGGTTGATCACCGTCTCGAACATCTCGATTGGAGCCGGGTCGGTGGCCGTGATGGCGCGCCCGGCCTTGCCGAAGACCGACTCGACCTCCGGAAAGCTCTTGATGATCCGGTCCTGCGTCTGCAGCAGTTCAGCGGCCTTGGTGACCGACATGCCGGGCAGCCCCGTCGGCATGTAGAACAGCGTGCCTTCGTTCAGCGTCGGCATGAACTCGGCGCCCAGGCGCGATGCCGGGATCCACGAGACCACGAGAATCACGACCGCGAGGACGATCGTCAGGACGCGGTGATGCAGCACGAGGTCGATGACCGGGCGGTAGATCCAGATCAGGAACCGGTTGATCGGGTTCTTCTTCTCCGGCATCACGTTGCCGCGGATGAACAGCAGCATCAGCACGGGCACCAGCGTGACCGACAGCAGCGCGGCGGACGCCATCGCGAAGGTCTTCGTGTACGCGAGCGGCGCGAACATTCGTCCTTCCTGCGACTCCAGCGTGAACACCGGCAGGAACGACACGGTGATGATCAGCAGGCTGAAGAACAGCGCCGGTCCGACCTCGATGCACGCGTCGCGGATCAGCGGCAGCCGGGGCGCGTCCGGCGGGGCGCGTTCCAGGTGCTTGTGCGCGTTCTCGATCATCACGATCGCCGCGTCGATCATCGCGCCGATGGCGATCGCGATACCGCCCAGGCTCATGATGTTGGCGTTGATCCCCAGCCAGCGCATGGCGATGAACGCCATCAGGATCCCGACCGGAAGCATCAGGATCGCCACCAGCGCGCTGCGCGCATGCATCAGGAAGACGACGCAGACGACGGCGACGATCAGCGCCTCCTCGGCCAGCGTGCGCTTCAGCGTGTCGATCGCACGCTCGATGAGCTGCGAGCGGTCGTACACCGGCACGATCTTCACGCCCTCCGGCAATCCGGTGCTGATCTCCTGGATGCGCTTCTTCACGTTATCGATGACGTCGATGACGTGCGTGCCGTAGCGGGCAACCACGATGCCGCCCACCACCTCGCCCTCGCCGTTCAGTTCCGCGAGCCCGCGCCGCTCATCGGGTGCGAGCTCGATCCGCGCGACGTCTGACAGCCTCACAGGCACGCCCTTTTCGGCGCGCACCGTCAGCTTCTCGAGATCCGCGGCACCGCGCAGATAACCGATGCCGCGCACCATGTACTCGGTCTCCGACAGCTCGACGATGCGCCCGCCGACGTCGCGGTTGCTCATGCGGATCGTCTCGATGATCTTCGACAGCGGGAGGTTGTATGCCTGCAGCTTGCGCGGATCGACGGTGACGACATACTGCTGCACGAAACCGCCGATCGACGCGACCTCCGACACGCCGGCGGCCTTCCACAGCTGGTAACGGATGAACCAGTCCTGCAGCGTGCGCAGTTCGGCGAGCGAACGGTTGGCGCCGGTCACGGCGTACTGGTAGACCCAGCCGACCCCGGTGGCGTCGGGTCCCAGCGTCGGCGTGACACCGGTCGGCAGCCGCGCGGTCGCGGCGCTCAGGTACTCGAGCACGCGGGACCGTGCCCAGTAGATGTCGGTGCCGTCCTCGAAGATGATGTAGACGAAGGACGCACCGAAGAAGGAGAACCCGCGCACGACCTTCGAACGCGGCACGCCGATCATCGCCGTGGTCAGCGGATACGTGACCTGATCCTCGACGACCTGCGGTGCCTGACCTGGAAATTCGGTGAACACGATGACCTGCACGTCCGACAGGTCCGGAATCGCGTCCACCGGCGTCTTCAGCACCGCATAGATTCCGGCGGCCACCGCGAAGGCGGTTGCGAGCAGGACCAGGAACACATTGCGCAAGGACCAGTCGATCAGGCGGGCGAGCATGGGCGGTCCTTAATGCTTGTGCGCGTCGGACTTCGGCGCGGGCAAAGAAGCCGCCGGTTTCGCCGCGGCGACGGGCTCCACGCGGGTGATGATGAACTCGCCGGGCTTGCCCGCCTTCATGTCGAACTTCACGCGGTCGCCGGGCTTCACGCTCTTTGGCAATGCACCCGGAGCGACTTCGAACTCCATCTCCATGCGCTGCCACTTGAGCGCCGGGATCGGGTCGTGGTCGAGCGTCATCTTGTTGCCCGCCACGTCGATCTCGACGACGTTGCCTTCGCCACTCGCCGCCGCGCCACCGCCCGCACTCGTGTTCTTGTCGGCATTGAAGCCGGACAGCGCAGCCTTCAGGTTGCTCTCGGAGTCGATCAGGAAGTTGGCGCGCGTGACCACCGACTCGCCCTCCTTGACCCCGGAGAGCACCTCGACGAACCCTTCGCCCCGGCTGCCGAGCTTGACGTCGCGCGGCTCGAACCGCCCTTCGCCGAGCGCGACCAGCATCACCTGACGGGTGCCGCTGTCGATCACGGCCGAGTCCGGCACGGTGAGCACTTCGCGCTTCGGCCCCGCATCGATCAGCACCGTCCCGTACATGCCCGGCTTCAACTGCCCCTGCGGGTTCGCCAGTTCGATGCGCACCCGCGCCGTGCGCGTCTCCGAATTCAGGGTGGGATAGATGAAGGTGACCTGCCCCGGGAAAGTCTTGTCCGCGACTGCGCCGACCGTGAGGTTCGCACGCGTTCCGATCCGCACCAGCGACAGGTCCTGTTCGAACACGTCGGTGATCAGCCAGACGCGCGACAGGTCGGCGATACGGAACAGCGGCTCTCCGGGCATGAAGCGCATGCCGGCCACCGGCGGATCCTTGACGATCACTCCGCTCGCGGGCGCGACCATCGTCAACGTCCGCCGCGGCTCGCCCGTCTCGCGCAGCCGCTGCAGTTGCTGTTCGCTGATGTCCCAGTTGCGCAGGCGGTCGAGCGCCGCCGTCGCCAGTTGCTGCATGCCGGCCTGCGCGTCGGTGCCCGCGCCGCTCAGGCTCTGCGTCGCCTTGTAGGCGATGAGGTATTCGCGCTGCGCGGACACGAGCTCCGGGCTGTAGACCTCGGCGAGCGGCTGGCCGCGCGCCACCAACTGACCCGTTGTGTTGACGTGCAGCTTCTCGATCCAGCCTTCGAACTTCGGCGACACGGTGTGCTGGCCGCGCTCGTCGATCTCGATCGTTCCCACCGCGCGGACCGAGCGCGCCAGGGAGCGTTTGCCGACCGGCTCCGTCCGCACTCCAAGCATCTGGATCCGGTCCGCCGAGATCTTCACCGTTCCGGGAGTGCCCTGGTCCTCGCCCTCGTACACCGGGACGTAGTCCATCCCCATGGGATCCTTCTTCGGGACGGGCGACGTGTCGGGCAGGCCCATCGGATTGCGGTAGTAGAGGAGCTTGGGTTCGCCGGACTTCGTCGCGGCGGACTGGGCCGCGGGCGCGGCCGCGTCCTTCTGCGCCGCAGGCATCCCGAGTCGTCCGACGAAATAGCCGGTCACCAGCGCGGCCGCGACCGTCGCGGCGACTGCGACGACTGTCTTTCCGTTCATAGGTCTTCTCCGACGATGCGCTCGATCTCGGCGACTCGCATCTGTTGTTCCAGTTGCACCTTCAAGAGGTCCAGCCGCGTCTTGCGGATCTGCCGCTGCGCGTCGAGGAGCGTCCCGAAGTCGACCCGGCCGGCCTGGTACGCCGACATGGCGGAGTCGAACGTCAGTTGCGCCTGCGGCAGCAGCGTGTCGTGCAGGATCGCTCCCTGTTCGCGCAACGCGTCGAGCGCGACCCAGTTCTGGCCGAGTTCGCTCTGCAGCTGCACGGCGGCGGCATCGCGCTTCGCTTCCGCCGCGCCGCGCATCGCCAGCGCCTCGCTCTCGTTGGCGCGCAGCACGTCGCGCTGCCAGGGGATGTTCACCTCGACCATGACCTCGTATTCCGTGAGGCGCGTGCCCCGCTGGATGCCGGCCAGGCCGACCGTGAGGTCCGGCCAGCGGCTGGCGCGCACCAGGCTGGAATTGCGATCGGCACTCGCCACCTGCGCGGCCTGCAGCGCGAGTGTCGGGTTGCGGTCATTGGTCGTCCTCACCAGCGTCGCGAAGTCGCGGGCGGAGGTGGGAATGTCGCGTGGCGCCTCCGCTTCCGCGAGCGGCGAATTGGCCGCACGGGCGAGGATGCCGTTCAGCCGGGCGGCCGCCTGGCGTCGCTCGGAGTTGAGCATGAGCAGTTCCGTGCGCATCGCCGTGACTTCCGTCTGCGCCTTGATGACGTCCTGCTGCGGCACGAGGCCATTGCCGTAGCGGGCGCGGGCGATCTGCTCGAGGTCCGTCATCAGACCGCGCACGCCCTCGGTGACCCGGTGGGCCTGGGTCGCGTACCAGTACTGGCTGTAGGCGATCTTCGCCTTCATGCGCAGTTCCGCCAGCGTCGCGCGGCGGCGCGCGTCCGCGGCCGACACTTCGGCCTCGGCGACACCCCGCCGGAGGCCGCGCTTGTCCCCGAGCGGAAACATCTGCTTCAGCGCGTAGCGCGCGCTGCCGGCCAGAGCGGGAGACAGCGTCGGATCGCTCACCGGAATGTCGCGCAGTTCGATCCCGAACATCGGGTCGGGCAGCGCGCCCGAGGTGCCCAGCCGCTGCTGCGCGGCTTCGGCCTCGAGCCCCATCGCGCGCAGTTCCGGGTTGCGTGCTTCCAGGTACTGGAGCACGCCGTTCAGGTCGCGCCCGAGCCCTGCCTCGTCGGCCGGCGCCTGAGCGGCGGCGCCGGCCGCCAGCGCGAGCAGTGTCGCCGCCGCGAGGAGTGGGCGGAGCGGACGGAAATCGGATGCGCGTAACGACCGAAAGGTGACTCTCAAGGCAACCTCCTGATGGGGGCAGGCGCGAGCGCGCCCAGGGATCGCGCGCCACAGTCGGCGCGCCTCACCAGAAAGCCAGGGGCTAGAGCCTGAGTCGTTGCAGCCGCGCGTACAGCGGTGGCGGCGGCACCTGGTGGTCGGGCGTTGGCTGCAGCAGGCGACCGACGGGCGGGTCGAGGAGGTAGAGGTGAACGGAGGCGATGGCCGCGACGGGCTGCGCCACCGGGAGGTCGGCCGAGCGGGACTGCGGAGAAGGTTCTTCGGCCGGGCAATGATGCTTGACCGTGCTGCCGTGTCCCTGCCCGGCCTGCGGCCCATGCTCCGGGCAGGCCGCGCTTGACTCATGCATCTGCGCGGGTTCGCCGGGGGCCGTCACGACGCACAGGCCGGTCGCGGCGAGAACGTGTCCGGCCAGCAGGAACGTCACAACGAAACCTGCCACATGGCGAAGCGTGCGGCGGCAGGACAGCTGTAACGGACCCGGTTTCACGATGGAGGCAGTATCGGGGGAGGTGGCCGGGCGCGCTTGACGGGCGTCAACCGGTCAATTACCGCGCGGACTCGATGCGGGTAATCACGAGATCCTCGCCGGCCTTCTCGAGCACGAAGTTCACCTTGTCGCCCTGCTTGACCTTGCCAAGCATCGACGGGTCCTTCACCCCGAAAGCCATGGTCATCGACGGCATGTCGAACGCCTTGAGCGGCCCGTGGGAGATCGTGATCTTCCTGGTGTCCTGGTTGATGCGTTTCACTTCCCCGGTGTTGACGACCTCGGCCGAGGACTTCTTCGCTTCGGGGGCGCCATGGCCGTGATCGTGGCCGGCCTGGGCCCCGGCGAGCCGCCGAAGGCGGTGAGGGAGACGATGGCAACGGCGGACAGAATGCGCTTCATTCGAAATTCTCCGTGATGTTCGGGCGGATTGTGCCAAAAGCTCTGGCACCGGGAACCGGAGTCAGTTCATGCCGGCTTCTCGCCGCTTGTCGAGTATCAACGCCGGCCAGCGGCTCTTGATGAAGGCCAGCACGTCGACAATGTCTTTATCTGCCAACTTGCCTTCGAACGCCGGCATGTCCGACTCGTAGCCCGGCGGAGCGTGTCTTGCAAGGCCGTACTTGGTCACCTCGAACAGGACCTGGTCGTCGTGATGCCAGGTGTGGCCGTGCTCGTCGTGGGGTGGCGCCGGCAAGCGCCCCTGGGCGTTGCGCGACTGCCAGTCCGGCTGCCCTTCGAGGTTCGTGCCGTGGCAGGCGGCGCAGTGCTTCGCATAGAGTCTCTCGCCGCGGGCGACGGCAGCGGCGTCCTTCGGGTCGATGCGGAGTTCGCGTGAGACGTACAGCCACGCACCGGCGGCGGCGACCGCGAGTACGCCGAGGCCAAGCGTGATCCAGGCAGCAGGCTTCATCGTGAATCCGACGGGAGACGGCCCCATGAACGAAAACGCCGTCCCTGGGGACGGCGTTCCGGGAGGCTGTGAAGCTTACAGCTGGCTCATGAACCAGCCGGGGAACAGCGCGACGAGCACCGCCGGCACGAGGCACAGCACACTCGCGGAAAGCGCCAGGGTGCGCTGGTTCGACGGCTGCTCGACCACATCGCCGCTCATGAACGCGTACTGGATCACGCGCAGGTAGAAGTAGATGCCGAGGTAGCTGCCGAGCAGGCCCAGAACCGCGTAGACGGTGTACCCGGCCGCGATGACGTTCTTGAAGATCAGGAACTTGGCGACGAAACCCGGCAACGGCGGTATGCCGGCCAGCGACAGCATCGCGAGCCCGAGCATCAGCGCGGCGAACGGCCGGCGCTGGTACATGCCCTTGAGGCTGTCCAGCCGGTCGCTGACCGCATCGTCGCTGCCCCGTGGAAGCGAAGCGAACGCCAGCAGGTTCATCAGCGCATAGGCGAGGATGTAGAACATCACCGCCTGGAAGCGTCCCGGGCCCGCGCCGAGGAAAGCAAAGAACAGGTAGCCGGCGTGTGCGATCGAGGAGTACGCGATCATCCGCCGGAAGCTGGTCTGCCGGATCGCGGCGAGGTTGCCCCACACCATCGAGATCAGCGGAAGCAGCGTCAGCAGGTCGGCCATCGGGCGCCCGACCGGTGTGGTCGAGAACAGCCGTGCGGCGGCCAGCAGCACGGCCGCCTTCACGACCGTGGCCATGTACGCGGTCACCGGCACGCTGGCGCCTTCATAGGCGTCCGGCGCCCACGCATGGAAGGGCACGAGCGCGGCCTTCAGGAAGAACGCGACCACGATCAGAACCACGGCCGCCTGGGCCATGGTGTTCGGCGACCCCAGCGCGCGGCCGAACGCCGACAGCGCGAGGCTCCCGGTGCCGCCGTACAGGAGCGATACACCCATCAGGAAGGTGGCGGTGGCGGCGCTGCTGAGCACCAGGTACTTCAGCGCGGCTTCGGGACTTTCCGGCCGCTGGAAGGCGAGCAGCACGAGCACGTACACGGGCAGGGACATCAGCTCGAGCCCGAGGAACATCGTCAGGAAGCTGTCGGCCGAAAGCAGCAGGCACACGCCGTAGACCGACGACAGCAGCAGTATGTGGAAACGCGTTTCGCTGAAGTCGTCGCGGGACAGCAGCAGTGTCGGCAGCACCAGCGCGAGCACGAGGGCCTTCGCGGTGAACGCGGCGGGATTCACCGAGAACTGCCCGGCAAACGGCGCCGCGGTGTAGCCGTTGGTCGCGAGCAGCGCCGCGGCGGCCGTTGCCGCGACCACCGTGACCAGCGCCAGCGCGAGCGCGCCACGCGGGCGGTCCGAAATCAGTTCGAGGATGATCAGCAGCACGATGCCGACGAGCAGGATGTGCTCCGGCAGCATCGCGAGCAGGACGTTTTGCCAGTTCATCGTGCACTCCCCACCGTGGCGGCGACCGGCGCTGAAGCGGGCACGACCCCCGCGGCCGTCCGCGACGCCGCGGGTACGCCTGACACCATCTGCTGATACTGACGCGCCGCGACTTCGGTCTTGCGCATCGCCTCCTGCGGGAACAGGCCGAGCCAGAAGACCGCGACGACGAGGATCGCCATGATCGTCTTCTCGCGAAGATTGATGTCCGTGATCGGCAGATGCGGCGCTTTCACCGAGCCGAACAGCATCCGTTGCGCCAGCCACAGCATGTACATGGCGCCGAGCACCACGCCGGACACGGCCGTCACCGCCATCACGAGCGAGAAGTTCGACCCGGCCAGGTGCAGCGGCCACGCCGCGTTGAACGCCCCGAGCAGCACGAGGAACTCGCCCGTGAACCCGCTGGTCGTCGGCAGGCCAACGGCGGCCAGGGTCATGATCGCGAAGAACACCGAGTACACCGGCATGATCTTCGCGAGGCCGCCGTACGCGGCGATGTCACGCGTGTGGCAGCGCTCGTAGATCATCCCGACCAGGAAGAACAATCCGGCGGCGGTCAGGCCGTGGCTCACCATCTGGATGACCGCGCCCTGGATGCCGAGCAGGTCGAGGCTCACCAGTCCCAGCATCACGTAGCCGAGGTGACTGATCGAGGAGTAGGCGATGACCTTCTTGATGTCGGTCTGCACCAGCGCGAGGCAGGCGCCGACCACAATGCTGATGACGGCGAGCGCCATGATCAGCGGCGTGTACACGTGCGTCGCGTCGGGGAACAGCGGGAAGCCGAGCTTCATGAAGCCGTACGTTCCCATCTTCAGCAGCACGCCGGCCAGGATCACCGAGCCGGCGGTCGGGGCCTCGACGTGCGCATCGGGCAGCCACGTATGCAGCGGGAACATCGGCACCTTGATCGCGAACGACAGCGCGAAGGCGCCCAGCAGCAGGGTCTGCGTCTGCACCGGCAGCTTCACCTTGTAGAGATCCGCGAACGCGAAGGAGAGCTGGCCCGTCGCGTTCTGCAGCGACCAGACGAGGTAGATCAGTGCGGCCAGCATCAGGATCGAGCCGAAGGCCGTGTACAGCACGAACTTGATGGTCGCGTAGATGCGGCGCTGCCCGCCCCAGATGCCGATGATCAGGAACATCGGAATCAGCATCGTTTCCCAGAACACGTAGAACAGGAACAGGTCCTGGGCGACGAAGGTGCCCATCATCGCGAACTGGATGAAGAACACCATCGCGTAGAAGAGCTTCACATCCTTGGTGATCGCGCTGAAGGCGCCGGCCACTACCAGCGGGCCGAGGAAGGCGGTCAGCAGCACCAGCAGGATATTGATGCCGTCCAGACCGATGTGATAGCTGACGCCCCAGCTCTCGATCCACGGCACGCGAGTCTCGAACTGCAGGCCGGTGGCGGCCGCGTCGAAGTTCACGTACAGGATGGCGGTCGCCACGAACTGGACGATCATGAGCCAGAGTGTCACCTGGCGAACCATGTTTTCCTGCGACGCAGGAATCAGGGCGATGAGAAGCATGCCGGCAACCGGCAGCCAGACGACGAAGTTCAGCAGCTCAGCCATGGGCCCAGCTCCAGACGAGCGCGAGGAAGCTGCCGATCATCACCAGCAGGACGTAGAGGTGCAGGCTGCCGCTCTGCACGCGCGCCAGCACGCCACCGCTGGCGTTGGCCACGCTGGCCATGCCGTTGAGCGTGCCGTCGAACAGGCGGCGGTCGCCGAAATTCAGGAACACCCTTTCGGAGATCCACAGCAGCGGCCGCTGGATCAGGTTCTCGTAAAGCTCGTCGATGAAGTACTTGCCGGACAGCAGGGCGTGCAGCCCGGAGAAGCTTTCGCGCAGCCGCTTCGGCAGGGCCAGGTCCCCGCGATACACGAATGCCGCGGCGATCAGCCCGAGGACGCCCATCGCGATGGCGAGCCCGATCAACGGCACGTGCATCGCGTGCATCGATTCCTTCGTCGCCGGCAGCGGTGCGATCGGCTCGAGGAAGTGCGGGATGGGGATGAAGCCGCCGACGGCCGCGAGGAACGCCAGCACCATCAGCACGCCGGTCATCGAGAACGGCGACTCGTGCACGTGGTGCTCGACCTCGTGGTCCATCCGGGACGCGCCCATGAACGTGAGCCACAGCAGGCGGAACATGTAGAAGGCGGTCATCAGCGCCGTCACGGCCATCACCGTCATCAGCGCCACGGAGCCTCCGCGCTCGCTGGCGAGCGCAAACCAGAGGATCTCGTCCTTGGAGAAGAAACCGGACAGCGGCGGCAGCCCGGCGATGGCGCCGGTGGCGATCGCGAAAGTCCAGAACGTCACCGGAATCCGCCTGGCCAGCCCGCCCATCTTGCGGATGTCCTGTTCGCCCGACAGCGCATGGATCACGCTGCCCGCGCCGAGGAAGAGGCAGGCCTTGAAGAACGCGTGCGTCAGCAGGTGGAACACGGCCACGCCGTAGGCGCCGACGCCCAGGGCGACGAACATGAAGCCCAGCTGCGACACGGTCGAGTAGGCGAGCACCTTCTTGATGTCGGTCTGCACGATCGCCACGGTCGCCGCGAAGAAGGCGGTCGCCGCGCCCACCCACGCCACCAGGGCCGAGGCTTCCGGCGCATGCAGGTAGAGGCCGTTCAGGCGCGCGATCATGTAGACGCCGGCGGTCACCATCGTCGCCGCGTGGATCAGCGCCGAGACCGGGGTCGGGCCGGCCATCGCGTCCGGCAGCCAGACGTGCAGCGGAATCTGCGCCGACTTGCCGGTGGCGCCGATGAACAGGCACACGCCGACGAGGCTCGCCGACACGGCGACCGGACCCGCGAGGAAAGCCGCGTTGATGCGGTCCATGTCGAGCGTGCCGAAGGCGTTGAAGAGCAGGAACATGCCGAGCAGGAAGCCGGCGTCACCCACACGGTTCGTGATGAACGCCTTCTTGCCGGCCTTGGCATTGACCGGGTCCTCGAACCAGAAGCCGATCAGCAGGTACGACGCCAGGCCCACGCCCTCCCAGCCGACGAACATCACGAGCAGCGAGCGGCCGAGCACCAGCAGCAGCATGAAGAACAGGAACAGGTTCAGGTACGCGAAGAAGCGCGCGAAGCTCGCGTCCTCCTTCATGTAGCCGATCGAGTAGATGTGGATCAGCGAGCCCACACCGGTGACGATCAGCGTCATCACCGCGGACAGCCGGTCGAAGTACAGCGCGATCTCGAAGGACGTCTTGCCGACGGTCGCCCACGTGTAGGCGATGTCGATCCGCGGCTCCCCCGTCTGCAGCAGAAGCATGAACATCGCGACGGTGATCGCGAAGGAGACGATCGGCAGGCCACAGCCGATCACGGAGACGGCTTTCTGGCCCAGACGGTTGCCCGCCAGGCCATTGATCAGGAAACCGACCAGCGGGAGGATGACGATCAGGGTCAGCGCGTGCATCGGTCAGCCCTTCAGGTCGGTGTAGGCGTCCGGATCGAGCGTGTGCTTGCGCCGCACGAGCATGAGCACGATCGGGATGGCAATGGCGATCTCGGCGGTCGCGACCACGAAGATCAGGAACACGAGCACGGCGCCCACCGTCGTGCCCGACTGGTGGGCGAAGGTGACGAGGCTGAGGTTGACGCCGTTGAGCATCAGTTCCATGCACATCAGCATCACCAGCACGTTGCGTCGGACGATCACCCCCACCATGCCGATCGCGAACATCGAGACGGCGAGCGACAGGAGTACCTGGACCTTATCCACGATTCCTCCCGGTGGCACCCTTGATGACCGCCATCGCGGCGACGACTGCCGCAAGCAGCAGCACCGAAGTGAGCTCGAAGTGCAGCCAGTACTCGTTCAGGAACGAGACCGAGAACTCCTTCAGGCCGAAGCGGGCCGGTGCGCTGGTCGTGTTGCCCAGCAGGCCGTTCACCGCGTGGATGAGCGCATACGCCAGCATCAGTCCGCCGATGATGCCCGGCACCACCAGCGGCGAGAACCGGCCCTTGAGCGCGGGGTCGCGGGGGTCCATCAGCATGATGACGTACACCATGAAGACCATCACGGCGCCGACGTAGATCAGCACCTGGAAGGCCGCGATGAAGTGCACGCCGAGCAGTCCATACACCCCGCCAAGGAAGATCATCGTGGAGATCAGCGCCATCGCGACGCGCATGGGCTGCTGCAGCGCGACCACCAGGATCGAACCGATCAGGGCGCAGAACGCGAAGATGTAGAGCAGGGGCGTGTCGAGGTTGCCCAGGAAAGTTTCCATTTGTGCTCCCCCGCGCTACGCGCGGAGCCTCCGGGAGGCAAAGTCGTTCAGTCAGTGTCCTCCCTCGACGCGGGCGCTCGCCTTCGGGTAACGCTTGGCAACGTCGCTCTGCGGCTTCCAGCTCATCAGTTCTTCCTTGCCGATCCACATCGTCGTGCGGTCGCGCGACGTCAGCTCAGGGGTGTCCTTGTCCATGCGGATCGCGTCCTCGGGGCACGCCTCCACGCACAGTCCACAGAAGATGCAGCGCGAGTAGTCGATCTCGAAGCGCACCGGCACCTTGGGATGAACGAGGTCGGTGGCGTCGAAGCCGGCTTCGATCTCGATGACCTTGGCCGGGCAGACGGTTGCGCACATGTTGCAGGCGATGCACTGCGGCTTGCCGGAGCCGTCCGCGCGCAGCGTCAGGATGTGCTTGCCGCGGTTGATCGGCGAGTAATCCGAGCGGCGCTCTTCGGGGTAGTACGTGGTCAGCGCGCCCTTCCTGCCGGTCATCCACTTCGCCATGTTGCGGACGAACACGCGGCTGGTGATGAACAGGCCACGCAGGATCTCCGGGAGGTAGAGCTTTTCCCAGAGCCCCATGGTGGGCTCGTTCCAGTACTGCTTGCGGCGGTACGCGCGGGCGTCGTAGGCCATCTCACGCACCCCCTTTGATCAGCCACACGGCCACCGCGGTGACCATCAGGTTCGCCAGTGCCAGCGGGAACATGAACTTCCACGCGAACATCAGGACCTGGTCATAGCGGAACCTGGGCAGCGACCAGCGGATCAGGATCTGGAAGCTGCACACGAGAAAGACCTTGGCCAGGAACGTGATCATCTGCACCAGCACGACGAACCCGTGGCTCATCGCGAGCTTCGCGCCCCAGGGGAAGACGAAACCCGCGTCCGTCATCCACGGCAGGTTGTAGCCCCCCAGGAACAGCGTCGTGAACAGCGCCGCCACGATCGCGATCTCGATGAACTCCGCGAACATGAACAGGCCCATTTTCATCGCCGAGTACTCGGTGAAGTAGCCGGCGATCAGCTCGGACTCGGCCTCGGGCAGGTCGAACGGGATGCGCTTGTTCTCGGCGATCGCCGCCGCGAGGAAGAGCGTTGCGGCGAAGGGCTGCAGCACGATGCCCCACGCAGGGAGGAAACCGAGCACCGTTCCC
Organism: uncultured beta proteobacterium; assembly: GCA_963726405.1. GTDB lineage: Bacteria > Pseudomonadota > Gammaproteobacteria > Burkholderiales > Burkholderiaceae_F > JAOUJD01. Next base: position 657,510 of record CAVSCF010000005.1, read on the forward strand.
GACTGCTGCTGCACGATGACCCCGAGGTCCAGCGTGCCGTAGATCAGGATCAGGCCGAGCACGGTCAGCGCGAGGATCAGTTCGTACGAGATCATCTGCGAGCCGGCCCGCAGCGCGCCGAGCAGCGAGAACTTGTTCGACGACGACCAGCCCGCCAGCATGGCGCCGATGATCGTCAGGCCGGAGAACGCGAACACGATCAGCAGGCCGGCGTCGAGGCGCGCGATCTGCATCGGGTAGGTCTTGCCCGCGAACCACTCGCCCACCGCGCCCGGGAAGATCGCCGACGGGATGAAGACGCCGCCGAAGGGGATCACCGCGAAGACCAGCAGCACGGGCGTGAACGCCACCCACGGCGCGACCATGTACGCGTACCAGTCGTAGGTCTTCGGCTTGAAGTCTTCCTTCAGCAGCATCTTCATGCCGTCGGCCATGCCGTGGAACAGGCCCAGCCAGACGAGCTTGATCTGCGTGAACGGCAGGCGGATGTAGGCACGGTTGGCGCCGATGCGGTCGCTCATCACGGCCGACTGCTTGCGCTCGACCCACGTGAGGATGATGCCGAAGCCCATCAGCACGGCGATGGCGTACGCGATGTACGCGGTGTAGACGACGAGATCCTGGATCATGCGGCGGCCCTCTCGCGCGTCGCGAGCGCCGCGAACACCTCTTCGGCATCCGCCACGCTCGGCTTCTTGCGGAAGCAGGCGCGGAACTCGCTCACCGTGCCCTCGAAGTTCGTGTAGTGACCGTTGCGCTCGGTCTGCACGCTGATCGCGACGAAGACATCGGCGTGCCCGTTCTCCGGCTGCAGGTAGGAGTTCAGGAAGACCACCTTCGCGCCCCGCGGCAGGCCCGCGAAGTTGAAGCCTTCTCCCCAGACCAGCACCAGGTCGGTGTCGTCCGGGAACGCGATGGGCGCGGCGCCGAACAGTGCCTCGGCGGCCCGCCGGTTCGGGTTCTTGTCGGCCTTGATGAGGATGTTGTCCTCGACGACCTCGCCCGGCATCGGGACGCCGTCATGCTTGACGAAGGCCGTGACCCGCCCCGCCAGCATCGCCTTGAAGCCCTCGAGTTCCTCGTTGGAGCCCCACGAGGACACGAGCGCCACCGGCCGCTTCGCTTCGGCGATCAGCTCGCGCGCGCGGGCGACGGCCTGGACCAGCTCGACCGGCTTGCCCTTCAGCATCGACTGCTCGGCCCGCGGACGTTCGAAGATCTTCGCGAGGTCGCGGCCCTTGTTGCAGATCCACGGCCCGTTGACGGCGGGGTTCTCGAGCGGCGTCACGCGGTCGATCGACGCGTTGCGGCGCGGATCGAGCGCGTTGAGCTTCCAGTCCGGCTTGCGGTGCCAGATGTTGACGCTGCAGCCGCGCGCGCAGCCCGGGCAGATCGATTGCGTCGGCTGCAGGTACCAGACGCGCGAGCGGTACATGAAATTCTTCGACAGCAGGGCACCGACCGGGCAGATGTCGACCACGTTGTCCGAGTACGGGTCGCGCTCGAAGGCCCCGTCCTCGACCGCGCGCACCAGCGAGTGGTCGCCGCGGAACTGGATCGCCAGCGAATGCGACCCGGAGATTTCCGCGGTGAAGCGCGTGCAGCGCGAGCAGCAGATGCAGCGCTCGTTGTCGATGACGATGCGGTCGGACAGCGAATGGAACTTGGTCGCCGTGACCTTCGGCTCGAACGACACCGGCCGTTCGCCGTGGTACTCGTAGTGCTGGTCCTGCAGCATGCACTCGCCGGCCTTGTCGCAGATGCCGCAGTCGACCGGGTGGTTCAGCAGGATCAGTTGCAGCGTTTCCTTGCGGCGTTCCTTCACGGAATCGGTTTCCGTCAGCACCTTCATGCCTTCTTCGATAGGCATGTTGCAGGCGATCTCCGACCACGTGCCGCCCTTGCCGTCCTCGACGTCGACGATGCACATGCGGCAGTTGCCGGCGACCGACAGGTTGGGGTGCCAGCAGAAGTACGGGATGTAGTGCCCGGCCGCCAGCGCCGCCTGCAACACCGTCTGGCCGGGTTCGGCATGCACCGGCTGGCCGTTGATGAAGAACTCAGGCATGGGCCACCTCGGCTGCGTCGGCACTCGCCACATCGAGTACGCCGTCGTACTTCGAGCGCTTGTTCTGGATGAAGTACTCGAACTCGTCGCGGAACTTGGCGATGAAGCCCACCGTCGCATAGCCCGCCGCGTCGCCCATCCCGCAGATGGTCGTGCCGTCGTTGGCGTTGGAAATGGCGATCAGCTGGTCGATGTCTTCCATTCGCCCCTGGCCGTTGACGATGCGGTCGATGATCCGGTGCATCCAGCCCATGCCTTCACGGCAAGGGGTGCACTGCCCGCACGACTCGTGGTGCCAGAAGCGCAGCATCACCTGCAGCAGGCGGACCATGCAGGTGCCCTCGGCGATCGCGATCATCCCGCCCGAACCGAGCGCGGAGCCGGCCTTGTCGAACACGCCATGCTCGTACGTCAGGTCCTTGCAGTCTTCGCCCGTCAGCACCTTCGCCGAGATGCCGCCCGGGATCAGGCCCTTCAACTGGCGTCCGCCGATCATGCCGCCGCAGTCCTCGAAGATGAACTTCGAGAGCGGATAGCCGTGCTCGACTTCGTAGACACCCGGCTTCACCACGTGCCCAGAGATGGACACGAGCTGCGTGCCGGGGCTCTTGGCGGTGCCGACCTTGCGGAACGCCTCGGAGCCCATGCGGATGATTACGGCGACGTTGGACAGGGTCTCGACGTTGTTCACCACCGTCGGCCGCTGGTACAGGCCCTTCACGGTCAGGCGCGGCGGCCGGTTGCGCGGATAGCCCTTCTTGCCTTCGATCGAAGTCAGCAGTCCGGACGCTTCGCCGCAGACATACGAGCCGGCGCCGCGGATGATCACGAGATCCATCAGGTACTCGGTGCCGTGGAGCGGCTTGCCGAGGTAGCCCGCCTCGTACGCTTCCTCGATGGCGGCCTGCAGGCGGCGATACGGCTGGTCGAACTCGCCCCGCATGTAGACGAACGCGTTGCGCACGCCGAGCGCGTAGCCCGCGAGGAGCATCGACTCGATCAGCTGGTGCGGGTTGTTCTCGAGGATCCAGCGGTCCTTGAAGGTGCCGGGCTCGCCTTCGTCGGCGTTGGCACACAGGAAATGCGGCTGGCCGTCGTTCGGCTTGATCACGGCCCACTTGCGGCCGACCGGGAAGGCGGCGCCGCCATGGCCGAGGATGCCCGCCGCGGTGACTTCCTTCGTCACGTCGGCGGGTTGCATGGTGGTCAGGGCCTTCTCGAGCGCGCCGTAGCCGCCACGGGCGCGGTACTCGGCGAGCAGGTGGGACGTTGTCGTCACCGGGAAGGTCATCAGGAGCGGAGTGCCGGGCATGGTGTCGGTCCTCTCAGCTCAGCCGGCCGAGCAGCTCGTCGAGCTTCTCGATCGAAAGGTTTTCGTGATAGGCCTCGTTGACCATCACGACGGGCGCGGTGCCGCACGAGCCGAGGCACTCGACCTCGGACAGCGAGAAGCGGCCGTCGGCGGTGGTCTGGCCGGGCTTGATGCCGAGCTTGCGGCTGAGCGCATCGACCAGGCGCTCGGAGCCGCGCATGGAGCACGTCACGTTGCGGCACGCCTGGAGGTGCCAGCGGCCGATCGGCTTGCGTCGGAACATCGTGTAATACGACAGGACCTGCTCGATCTGGATGCGCGGAACGCCGAGGTAGTCGGTCAGCGCGATGATGTCCTCTTCGGCCACGTAGCCGCGCTCGTCCTGCACGCGGTGCAGGAACGGCAGCACCATCGTGGAATCGAAGCTCGGCGGCAGCCGCTTCTTCAGTCTCTCGAACTCCGGAATCAGGCGTTCGACGACAGGCATCAAGACAGCGCTCATCGATCGCACTCCCCGCCGATCATGTTGATCGAGCCGAACGTGGGGATCAGGTCCGCGAGCTGGTAACCGTCGAGCATCCGGCTCGCGGCGCCCATCGCGACGAACGACGGCGAGCGGCAGTGCACCTTGTACGGCACGCCCGCGCCGTTGCTGACAAGATAGAAACCGAGCTCGCCGTTGGCGCCTTCGTGGGCGACGTACACCTCGCCAGCCGGGACGCGCGGACCGTCCATCACCAGCTTGAAGTGGTTGATGAGCGATTCGATCTCGTTGTAGACGTGTTCCTTCTCGGGGAACGAGCAGCGGCGGTCGTCGACGTTGATCGGACCCTCGACCTTCGCCAGGATGTCGACCAGCTGGCGGATCATGTGCACTGACTCGTCCATCTCGCGCATCCGCACGAAGTAGCGGTCGTAGTTGTCGCCGTTGATGCCGACGGGCACCTCGAAATCCAGCTCGGCGTACGCCAGGTACGGCGTGTCCTTCCTCAGGTCGCGCGGCGCGCCGGTCGACCGCAGCATCGGGCCGGTGAGGCCGTAGCTGATGGCGTCCGCGGTGTTGATCACGCCGACGTTGCGCATGCGGTCGATGAAGATGCGGTTGCGATCGACCAGCCCGTGGACCCGGCCGACGAAGTCGTCGTACTGGCCCAGGATCCAGTGCAGCCGGTCGATCCAGCCGTCCGGCAGATCGCGCGCCAGACCGCCGATCCGGCCGAACGAGTACGTGACCCGCGCGCCGGTGACCTGGGCGATGTGCTCGTAGATCCAGTCGCGGATCGAGACGAGGTACAGGAACGCGGTCATCGCGCCGAGCTCCATCAGGCCGGCCGCGATGCAGGTCATGTGGTCGGCGATGCGGGAGTACTCGGCGAGCAGCGTGCGCAGGTATTTGGTGCGCGGGGTGATCTCCACGCCCATCAGTTCCTCGACCGCCGCGCAATACGCGAAGTCGTTGATCAGCGCCGAGCAGTAGTTCAGGCGATCGACGTACGGGATCAGGTTGTGCCAGGTGTGCGACTCGCACTCCTTCTCGAACCCGCGGTGCAGGTACCCGCAGTGCACGTCGCTGCGGACGATCTTCTCGCCGTCCAGCTCGGCGACGATCTGGATCGTGCCGTGCGTGGCCGGGTGGGACGGCCCGATGTTGACGATGACGTGTTCGTCGCTCGTCGGCGTGTCGAACGCCGGCTTGATCGGGTTCGGCAGTTTCAGTTCGCGCATGTCCATCACTGGAACCCCTCCCGGTACGGCACGAGCGGCTGCTCCTGCTCTTTCGCGTAGTCCTTGCGCAGCGGGAACCCGACGAAGCCCTCGTACAGCAGGAGCGGGCGCAGGTCGGCATTGCCGCGAAAGCGGATGCCGTACATCTCGTGGCACTCGCGCTCCATGAAGGCGGCGGATCCGTACAGCGGCACCAGGGAGTCGACCTCAGGCTGCTCCTCGGTGACGCGCGCCTTCACGCGGACCCGGACCTTGTGGGTGGTCGAATAGAAGTGCCACACCACTTCGAAGCGCGGCGCCTGGCCCAGCCAGTCGACCGCGGTGACGTCGAGGAACATGTCGAAGCCGCGGCCCTTGAGCATGTGCACCAGGGGCAGCACGCCACCCGTGGGCGCGCTGATCACGAGCACGCCGTGCGAGACGACGGCCTCCTGCGCCCACGCGCCCAGTTCGCTCTTGACTCGATCGAGAACCGGAGTGCTCATGTCAGAACGCCTTCGTCAGGATCGGATGGCGCTCGTGCGCGATCTTGTCCTGCAGTTTCATGATGCCGTCGATCACCATCTCGGGACGCGGCGGACACCCCGGGATGTAGACGTCGACCGGGACGATGCGGTCCACGCCCAGCAGCGTCGCGTAGTTCTGATAGAAGCCGCCGCTGGTCGCGCACGCGCCGAAGGCCATCACCCACTTCGGCTCGCACATCTGCTCGTAGACCTTGAGAAGAATGGGGGCCTGCTTGTGGTTGATCGTGCCGACGACCATCAACAGGTCCGACTGGCGCGGCGAGAAACGCGGCAGCGCGGCGCCGAAACGGTCGGTGTCGTACGGGGTGGAGCTGACCGCCATGAACTCCATGGCGCAGCAGGCGGTGACGAAGGGATAGGGGAAGAGCGAGAACTTCCTCGCCCAGCCGACCAGTTCGTCCTTCTTGGTCGAGATGTACTCGAACGCGCCCGTCGGCTCGGAGCGAATGGGGATGACCTTGTCGTTCATCGCGGCTACTCCGTCACGCCTTCAAGCAGCCGCGCCCTGTATACATACAGCAGGATGACGATCAGCAGGAACGTGAACAGGAAGAACGTGAAGAGCATGAAGCCCGTCATCGGCTGCGCGCCAAGCGCCCAGATGAACAGGAACACGGTTTCCAGATCGAACAGGATGAAGACGATCGCCACCGCGTAGTACTTGGCCGGCACGGCCTTGACGTTCAGGCGGTCGATCGGCGTGGCACCGCACTCGAACGGTTCGAGCTTCAACGCGCTCGGGGTCGATTTGGGGCCGAGCAGCGCGTTCAGCAGCAGCGTGAACCCGACGAAGCCGAGGATCGCGAGCATGTACAGCAGAAATACGACATATGGGCTCATCGAGCTGGCGCTCCTGAACGTTCCTGGCGGCGGGATGCGGCACCCAATTCGGTGCTCGCGCGCGGACGGCCTCCGACCGGGAGGTCGTATCCCCTTGACGTGACGATGGCCATTGGCCCTCTTTTCATATGGTGCAGTCCGATTCCACTGCACGCTCCCTTGCGTCGCAGGTTAGGGCCGCACCGTAGTGGCGCATTTGATATCGATCAGTCGGACGAGAGGCACCACACATCCTGCATGATCCGCCGTGAGCGGACCCGCGAATGCTGAAGTCGCGCCATTGCGCGCGTGTAAAAAGTCGCGTATCGGGCGCCTCGCGGCGCCTGCGATCCTCCCTCTCATCCGCCGATGGAGAACTCCCCATGGACGACGTCCGCCAACCGCCGAACTACCTCAACCCCGACGTTTCGCGCGGAATGCGGCGAGTCGCGATGCCGGTCGTCGTCGCCACCGCGGACAACCTTCGCGGATTCGGCGCGCTGGTGGACGATCCACAGGGTTTCGGCATCGAGATCGTGCGCTGGCCCGCGCAGGGCTGGCGTCCGGTGGACAGCGACAGCGGCAACGAAGGCGGCACGACGCGGGGGGTCTTCGTGAGCGAGTGGAAGGGCGACGTCCTGTATGGCCGCAACGAGGCGGTCGGCGGCCACTACATCCTCGCGTACGGCGACGAGCCGGCGGACGCGCGCGAGGACCACGCGCGGGCACCTGTGCGCATGCTGCTCTGGCATGCCAACTATCACCCGGACGGCGGCCAGCTCTTCTTCCCGCTCGAGCCGCGGCCCTTCCTCGTGCCGCTGGCCCGGCCGGGCGACGACGTGAAGCCCGAGGATTTCGTCTGTTTTCGATTCGATGGAAGCCGGGGCCTCTATATCCACCCGAACATCTGGCACGAGGGCGTGTTCACGATGTCCGGCACCCAGCGCTTCCACGATGAGCAGGGTGCCGTGCACGCGCGGGTCTCGATCGATTTCCCGCGCGAGTTCGGCTGCCTGCTGGAAGCGTCGATCGCGGAAGCGCCGGAGCGCTGAGGCAATCGCGCCGCGCCCGGAATCCGCGGCACGACAACGGCCGCGATAATGCCGCCATGAACGAACAGGCCGCCCGGAACGTGCTGCTGGTCCGCGCCGTGGAAAGCGCGGACCGCGACCGCACGCTGATCACCGAGGTGGATCGCCAGCACGCGGCCCGCGCGGCGACGGAGCTGGCGCGCTGGAGCGCAAGCGAGCGAGGTGAAGCGGCCTCGGCGGAGCGCTTCATCGAGAAGCGCGCCGAACTGCTGATGGGCAAGGTCGGCGAACGCGAGGGTCGGCTGGCGCAGGCGGTGGGGGCGCTTGCATGGCGTCCATGGGTCGGCGTGCTGCTGCCAATGGCAGCCCTTGCGTTCGGCGCCTTCTTCCAGCAGGTTGGCGACCGACAGCACATCAACGTGCTCGCCTTTCCGCTTCTGACGGTCGTCGTCTGGAACGGGGCGGTTTATCTCATCCTGGTCGCACACGCCCTGGCCGCGCTCGGCGGCGGGCGCAAGCGGCTTGCGGGCCTGCGTGCCCTGCTGATGGGATCCGCGCGGCGCGGCGGCCGCCGCCTGAAAGGAACGGCCGGCGAAGCCTTCGCGGCCTTCATGGACGAATGGATGCGCGCTGGCGCTCCGCTGCTCGCCGCGCGCGCGGGCCGGGTGCTGCACCTGTCGGCGGCACTGCTCGCGGTCGGCGCCATCGGAGGCCTCTATGTGCGAGGGCTCGTCTTCGAGTACCGGGCCGGCTGGGAGAGCACGTTCCTCGCGCCCTCGCAGGTGCACGCGCTGCTGTCGTCGCTGCTCGGGCCGGTCGCCTCCGCCCTCGGGCAGCCGTTCCCGGGCGCCGACGAACTCGCCCGGATACGGTGGCCCGATTCCATCGGCGAGAACGCGGCGCGCTGGATCCACTGGTACGCGCTGCTGGTCTCGGCCCTCGTCGTGGTGCCCCGGCTGGCGCTCGCGGCGTGGTCCCGCTGGCGCGAGCAGCACCTGAGCAGGCGCTTTCCGATTCCGCTCGACGAACCCTACTTCCGCCGCCTGCTCGGCGCCTTCAGCCCGGAGCGCACGCAGCTGCGCGTGGTGCCCTACAGCTACACGCTCGACGAGGCGAGCGTCCGCGGACTGCGCGCAGCGACGCGCGCCCTGCTCGGAGACAACAGTGACCTCGCCATGCGGCCGTCCGTCGCCTTCGGTCAGGAAACGGGGGCCACGGCCGGCCTGGACCTCGGCGACCGCACCGTCGGGCTGACCGTTGCCCTCTTCAGCCTGGCCGCCACACCCGAGCACGAAAACCACGGGACGTTCCTCGACACGTTGCGCGATGCGTTGCGGTCGCCGCTCATCGCGCTGGTCGACGAGGCGTCCTACCGGCGCCGCCTCGGCGAGCAGCCCGCCGGCCACGAACGCCTGGCCGAGCGGCGGCAGGCCTGGTCTGCCTTCTGCTCGGCGCATCGGGTGAACGTTGCCTTCGTCGACCTCACGGCACCCGACCTCGCGCAACTGGAGCGCGACGCGGAGCCCGTATTGGCGGCCGCCGCATGACCGCGCCCGGCACCATCGAGATCGCACTGATCTCGCACACCAACGCCGGCAAGACCACGCTGGCCCGCACGCTGCTCGGGCGCGACGTGGGCGAAGTGCGCGATGCCCCGCACGTCACGGACCTCGCCGAGTCCCACACGCTGATCAGTAGCGATGAAGGCGACATCCTGCGCCTGACCGACACGCCGGGCTTCGGGGACTCCGCTCGTCTCGTGCAACGGCTGCGCGTGGCGGACAACCCGCTCGGCTGGCTGCTGCGCGAGGTATGGGACCGCTACCGCGACCGTCCCTTCTGGTGCAGCCAGCAGGCGGTGCGCGCCGCGCGGGACAGCGCCGACATCGTCCTGTACCTGGTCAATGCCGCGGAGGATCCGGGCGACGCCGGCTACGTGGCTTTCGAGATGCAGGTGCTGCGATGGGTCGGCAAGCCGGTGATCGTGCTGCTGAACCAGGTCGGCGCACCGCGTGCGGCCGATGACGAGCGACGCGACGTCGAACGCTGGCGGAGCCACCTGGCGCCGCACGGGATCGTCAACGACGTGCTTGCCTTCGATGCGTTCGCCCGTTGCTGGGTCCAGGAACGGGTGCTGCTCGACGCCATCGCCGCGGCCCTTCCGGCAGATCGCCGTGCCGCGCTGTCGCGGCTGCAATCGGCGTGGGAGCGCGCCAGCATCGAGCGCTTCGAAGCCTCGATGCAAGTGCTCGGCGAGGAACTCGCGGCGGCGGCCCGCGACGCCGAGCCGATCGACGGCGAAACGGCGAGCACCGCGCAGAAACTGCTTCGATCGGTCGGGGTCGGGCGCCGCGACGCCGACCCCGCGCGCGAGCGGGCGATGGCGGCGCTCGCGGAGCGGCTCGACACCGCGATCCGCGCGGCGACCGATCGCCTCATCGCCCTGCACGGGCTCGAGGGGAGCGCCACTCAGGCCGTGCTCGAGCGGATGCAGGAAAACTTTGCCGTGCCGGCCCAGGTCGACGAAGGCCGGGCGGCGCTGTTCGGCAGCATCGTCACCGGCGCGTTGACAGGACTGAAGGCGGACCTCGCCGCCGGTGGACTGACCTTCGGCGCGGGCATGCTGGTGGGCGGCGTGATCGGCGGTCTGGCCGGGGCGGGGCTCGCGCGCGGCATGAACGTGCTGCGCGGCGCGGAGCACCCCGCGGTGCGCTGGTCGGACGAGTTCCTCGACGGCCTCGTCCGCTCGAGCGTGCTTCGCTATCTCGCCGTCGCGCACTTCGGCCGGGGCCGTGGACGGTACGTCGAGGGCGAAGCGCCGTCGTTCTGGAAAGGCGAGGTCGAGCAGGCGATGGCGACGCAGCGGGAGGCGCTGCACGCCCTGTGGCAGGAGGCGCGCGGCGGTGAGGCGACGATCGACGGTCGCCTCGCGGACACCATCGCCGCCGTCAGTGCCCTTGCACTCGAGCGGCTCTATCCGGGCCGCGTCCCGGCCCCGCTCCTCGCTCGCTGACTCGGCCGGCGCGCTAGAGCGTCGCCATGTCGATCACGAAGCGGTACTTCACGTCGCTCTTCAGCATCCGCTCGTAGGCCTCGTTGATCGCGGCGATCGGGATCATCTCGATGTCCGAGACGATGCCGTGCTCGGCGCAGAAGTCGAGCATCTCCTGCGTCTCGGCGATGCCGCCGATCAGCGATCCCGCGAGGCTGCGCCGCTTCATGATGAGGTTGAACACGCCGGGCGACGGATGCGGGGACGACGGCGCGCCGACCAACACCAGCGAGCCGTCGCGCTTCAGCATGCCGAGGAAAGGATCGAGGTCGTGCGGCGCCGCGACCGTGTTGAGGATGAAGTCGAAGCGGTTCTTCTGCGCCGCCATGGCCGTGCGGTCGGTCGACACCACCACCTCGTGCGCACCGAGCTTCATCGCATCAGCCGCCTTGTTCGGCGACGTGGTGAACATCACCACGTGAGCCCCGATCGCGCGGGCGAGCTTCACGCCCATGTGGCCAAGGCCGCCGAGGCCCACGACGCCGACCGTCTGGCCGGGGCCGACCTCCCACTTCCGCAAGGGCGACCACGTCGTGATCCCGGCGCACAGCAGGGGCGCCACCGCCGCCAGCTGGGACTCGGGGTGGCGGATCCTCAGCACGTACCTCTCGTCGACGACGATCCGGTTCGAGTAGCCGCCGTAGGTGTTCGCGCCGGTGCCCTGCTCGGGGCCGTTGTAGGTCCCGGTAAAGCCGTTCTCGCAGTACTGCTCCAATCCCTCGGCACACGATGCGCAGGTGCGGCAGCTGTCCACCATGCAGCCCACGCCCACCAGGTCACCGGTCTTGAAGCGCGAGACCTGACCTCCCGTCTTCGCGACGCGGCCGACGATTTCGTGGCCCGGCACGCAGGGATACCGGGTGCCGGGCCACTCGGCACGCGCGGTGTGCAGGTCGGAGTGGCACACGCCGCAGTAAAGGATGTCGATCTGGACGTCGGCGGGACCGGGATCGCGGCGTTCGAACGCGAACGGCGCAAGGGGCGAGGCGGCGGATTCGGCGGCGTAGCCTTTGCTCGATAGCACGGCAGGACTCCTGGGATGACCGGATAGCGATTAGACCAATGTACAGCAGGAGGAATGCCCTCCGGCTGATAGGATCGTCGGACTTTCCCGAGGGGCGGAGCGAACGCGATGGATTGGTTCGATGGTCTGCTGGCCGGCAGTCCGGTCGTCACCGGCGGCGCGGCGCTGGCGCTGTTCGGCCTGCTCGCCGTCTGGCTGCGGGACGTCCCGGGAAAGGTGCTGGGCTGGGCCAAGCACTTCTTCGTCAGCACCCTCACCGTGGATTCACGCGATGAGCTCATGTTCCCGGCGCTCGTCGAGTACATGGACAGCCGCGAAGCGCTCCGGCGGCTCAACAACTTCACCGCACGCGCGGTCCGCCAGGGCACCAGCTACCAGAGCCTGCACGACGAGCTCCAGCAGGGCGGGCGCCCCCTCACGGTGCTATCCCCGGGCGAGGGCTTCCATATCTTCGTGCTCGACGGCCGGCTGATGTGGATGAAACGCGAAGTGCAGGCGGGGCCGACGATCTTCGAGAAGATCAGCCTGTCGACGCTCGGCCGCAACAAGGGGCCGCTCGAGGCGCTGGTGCACGAGGCGATGGAGCACCGGATCGCGCGCGAGCTGAACCGCATCGCGGTCTACATGCCGAGCCCGTACAACAACGAGTGGATGCGGGCGCGCCTCGGCAACAACCGCAAGCTCGATTCCGTCGTGCTGAAGGCGGGGCAGAAAGAGGCGATCGTCGCCGACCTCGACCGCTTCTTCGCTTCGCACGATCGCTACGAAGCGCTGGGCATCCCCTGGCGGCGCGGCTACCTGCTGTACGGCCCGCCGGGGACCGGCAAGACCTCGCTCGTCACCGCGCTCGCGTCGGAGCTGAAGCTCAATGTCTGCGTGCTGTCGCTCGCGTCGCCGACGGTGAACGACGAGAAGATTGCCAACCTGCTGTCCTCGGTCCCGCAACGCTCGGTGATCCTGATCGAGGACGTCGACGCGTTCTTCCGCCAGCGGGACAAGGCCGACAACAGCGTGAAGGTCTCGTACTCCGGGTTCATCAATGCGCTCGACGGCGTGGCGGCGCACGAAGGTTCGGTCGTCTTCCTCACCACCAACCATCCGGAACTGATCGACGAGGCGGCCATCCGCTCGGGCCGCGTCGACTTCCGCATGGAACTCGGCCTGTGCGACGCCAGCCAGCTCGAACGCATGTTCCTGAAGTTCTTCGACGACGCGTCGGCCGCGGCCCGCTTCGCCAGCGAGGTCGCGCCGGACCGCTGGTCGCCGGCCCAGGTGCAGGAGCGGCTGCTCAAGGCGGAATCCGTCGAAGAAGCGCTGCAGCCGTTCCGCGAGCCGGCAAAGGCGAGTGCCGTGCGGGTCGCATGATCCGTACGGTGCCTACACTTGCTGCATTGAAGCGCGCTGGCGTGGCCCCGCGAGACGGCCGCGCGCCGGGGTGATCATGTCTTTCTTTCGGGCCTATCGACACTCTCTCGGCGCGGCGAAACACGCACTCGCCGTGGAGGACCGACCATGATCGGCACAAGGCGGCCTTCGATGGGTCGTCGTGCAGCACTCCTCGCCGTCCTGTTCGCTTGCGCCGGGGGCGTCACGCCGGCGCGGACTCAACCCAGGGAGGTTACCGCCATGACGCTCCACCTGGCATCGACCGCCTTCTCGCACAACGGCGACATTCCGTCGCGACATACCTGCGAGGGGCAGGACCTCTCGCCGCCGCTCGTGTGGTCCGGTGTGCCGCCCGCGGCGAAGACCCTCGTATTGATCGTGGACGACCCGGACGCACCGGATCCGGCCGCACCGCGGATGACCTGGGTTCACTGGGTCCTCTACAACATCCCGCCGACGCCGAGCGGTCTGCCGGAAGGCGGCAAGCCCCTGCCGCCCGGGACGCTGGAAGGCGTGAACGACTGGAAGCGGACTGGCTACGGCGGACCGTGCCCGCCGATCGGTCGTCATCGTTATTTCTTCAAGCTCTATGCGCTCGACACGGTACTGTCCAATCTCGTTCATCCGTCAAAGTCCGAACTCGAAGCGCGGATCAAAGGTCACGTGATTGCGCAGGCGGAACTCGTCGGCACGTACCAGAAGCGGAAGTGACCCGCGCCGGACGCCTGGACTTTCAGCTGACATTCACGAAGGAGGAAGAGGGAGATGGGAACGTGGCAAATCGCGCTGATTCCGGGCGACGGAATCGGCAAGGAAGTGGTGCCGGCCGGCCGCAAGGTACTGGAGGCGCTGGCCGCAGCGGACCCATCGCTGCGTTTCGAGTTCGCGGAGTTCGACTGGGGCGGCGACTACTACCGCGCCCACGGCGTGATGATGCCGGCCGATGGCCTCGAGGCGCTGCGCGACAAGGACGCCATCCTGTTCGGCTCCGCGGGCGATCCCCACATTCCCGATCACATCACGTTGTGGGGCCTGCGCCTGAAGATCTGCCAGGGCTTCGACCAGTATGCGAACGTCCGGCCCACGCGGATCCTGCCCGGCATCGACGCGCCGCTGAAACGCTGCCGGCCGTCGGATCTCGACTGGGTGATCGTGCGCGAGAACACCGAGGGCGAATACGCCGGCGTCGGCGGACGTGCCCATCAGGGGCACCCGATCGAGGTGGCGACGGACGTGTCGATCATGACGCGGGCCGGCGTGGAGCGGATCATGCGGTTTGCGTTCCGGCTCGCGCAGTCGCGCCCGCGCAAGCTGCTCACCGTGGTGACGAAATCCAACGCGCAGCGGCACGCGATGGTGATGTGGGACGAGATCGCCGCGGAAGTGGCCCGCGAGTTCCCCGACGTGCGGTGGGACAAGGAACTGGTGGACGCCGCCACCGCACGCATGGTGAACCGGCCCGCCTCGCTCGACACCATCGTGGCCACCAACCTGCACGCCGACATCCTGAGCGATCTCGCGGCAGCGCTGGCCGGCAGCCTCGGGATCGCGCCGACCGGCAACATCGACCCCGAACGCCGCTATCCCTCGATGTTCGAGCCGATCCACGGGTCGGCCTTCGACATCATGGGCAAAGGCCTTGCCAACCCGCTCGGCACCTTCTGGTCCGTCGTGATGCTGCTGGACCATCTTGGCGAGCCCGCCGCGGCACGCTGCGTCATGGAAGCGATCGAGCACGTGACCGCGAACCCGTCACTGCACACCCGCGACCTCGGTGGCGCGGCCACGACGCAGCAGGTGACGGCCGCCGTGTGCGCGAGGATCGCCGCGAGTTCCCGTCATGAGCGCGCCGCCTGAGCGCGCAGTCCAACGCAAGGAGACGATGATGAAGAGAGTGCTGGCCCTGTTGTCCGTGTGCCTGGCGTCGGCGGTGTCCGCGCAGCCATGCCCCGAGAAGAACATCATGTACTGGCAGGCGTTTTCTCCCGGCGGCGAGTCCGACCTCTCGGCGCGCCACCAGGCACTGGTGCTCAAGAAGAAGTGCCCGAAGGTCGACGCGATCATCCAGTACAAGCCGGGGGCGGGCGGCGGGCTGATGTGGGCGCAGATGAACCAGCTCCCGGCCGACGGCCTGAACGTGGTTGGCGTGAATCTGCCCCACATCGTCTTCCAGCCGCTCGAGGGTCAGGTGCAGTACAAGACCGACGACGTCGTGCCCGTGTACTGGTTCCACTACACGCCGGACATCCTTGTCGTGCGGATCGAAAGCCCGATCACGACCTTCCAGGAGTTCCTGAAGGCCGCGAAGGCGGAGCCCGGCAAGCTGAACCTCGCCGGTTCGGGGCTGAACTCCGCCAACCATGCCGCGCATGAGCGGATGAATGCCGCCTTCGGCGTGAAGTCGACCTACGTCCCGTTCAAGGGCACGGGGGACATGCAGACGGCGGTGTTCGCCGGGCACGTGGACGGCGCGATGACCTACACGGCGTTCGCGATCAACAACAAGCAGCGGGTGCGCGCGCTGGCAGTCGCGATGGACAAGCGGCACCCGCTCCTGCCGGACGTGCCGACGTTCAAGGAACTCGGCGTGGACTGGGTCGACGGCGCCTACCGGGGAATCGGAATGCCGAAGTCGTCGACACCCGAGCAGCGCAAGCGGATGTCCGACCTGTGGGCGTCGCTGAACAACGACCCCGAGATGAAGGAACTCGCGGCGAAAAGCGGGTTCGAACTGGTGAACGTGGGCGTCGACGGCATGGACGCCTTCATGAAGGAAAAGGTCAAGCTTTACACCGACGCCGCGAAGAAGCTCGGCCTCGGCGGCACGAAGTAGGGCGGTGAACTAGCTGATCGCCGAACTCTGTCGCACGCGTTCGATCACGTCGGCGGCGACCAGTTCGACGGTCAGCGCAGCGAGCTTCATTCGCAGCATCACCGCCTGCGTGCTCGCGCCACGACCGCGGGCGTTCAGCTTTTCCAGCGTGTAGGCCAGCAACTCGACGTTGTTGCACAGGTGAATGATTCGCTGTGCGGCCATCACGAAACTCGTCTCGAACGCATCGCCATCCTGACCTCCCCCTGCAGACGACCAACGAAGTCTGCCTGCGTTCATCGGGAAAGTTGATGCAATAAAGGAGAGTTTCCGGTGCGAACTCCGGCACTCGTCGCGATCGCGCAACACGATCGAATTTCCTGCCGCGGTCGATGCGCTCAGTTCGTGTGTCGTGCGCGCAGCCAGTCGAGCTTGGCCGCGTACAACTGGCGTTCGCTCTGGGATGCACTGGCTTCCGACGCGAGCGACATCTCGCGCTTCGCGCGCTCGATGTCGCCCAGCCGGTAGAGCGCGACGCTCAGCCAGAAGTGAACGTCGGCGGACGCGTCGCCGCGCGCCGCTTCCTTCTCGAACAGCGTGCGAGCGGCGCGAAAGTCTTCCCGCTGCATTGCGGCGAGTCCGAGGTTGAAGAAGTGCAGCGGCGGCTCGGTCTCGAGTCGAGCCAGGCGCGCGCGCAACTGCTCGGCCTCGGCGACACGACCGTCGCGGCTTGCGACCTCGGCGGCATTGGCGAGCAGGCTGGTGTGATTCGGTTCGATCGCCAGCGCGTGGTCGAACACGGCAGCGGCCTGCGCGAGCGCGCCGCGACGCAGATACACCACGCCGAGCGTGTTCTGGGCCGCCACGAACCGAGGCCGGGTGCGCACCGCCTCGCGGGCCCACGCGTAGGCGTCGTCCAGGCGCCCCTCGACCATCGATTCCACCGCGCGGTTGTTCATGTACATCGCCACGACGAGCGACTCCGGGATCTCGACGGTGCGAAGGCCGCGTATCTCGTCCGCGGGGAGGAAGTCGATGGTCGATTCGTAGCGCATCCAGTCGGCTCCCGGGCTCGACGAGCGCCGCGTGAGCCGCGACGCTTGCCCAAGCGTCAGGTTGACGTGGCCGTTGAGCAGCAGCAGGTCGCCCTTCAGGCGCCACGCTTCGGTGATGTACGCGCTCTGGTAGCGCACCTGCAGGCCGAGCTCCTTCGCGAACGCGGCCGTCATGATGACCAGCGACAGGCAGTTGCCCGCGCGCGCCTCGAACGCCCCGGCGGCGTTGCGCGTGACGGTCGACTCGTACTCGAGCTTCAGGCGGCCGGTGCGAAAGAGCCCTTCGACGATGGCGCCGTGCACACCGTGCTTGCGGACGAGCGCCGTCATCTCGCCGTGAGCCAGGCGGCGCATGTCGTCGTTCAGCGCGAAGAGCTCCTGCGCTCCGACTTTCTCGCTCGGCGGCCCGAAGAGCGCGTCGGCAAACAGCTCCCTGGGCTCTTCCCCGCGGGGCGAAAGCGAAGTCGCGCAGCCGGCGAGTACGACGCCGGCGGCGACGAGGATGGACGTCAGCAAGGCACGCATACGGTCGACCTCGGGTGTGTGGTCGACGTTACTCGCAAACCGGCGGCTCCGACACCTCACGGCGGCGGCTTGGCGCCTGCGCTGGGCCGTTTGGTCGGAGCGATCAGCCGGCGACCCGCGCCGAGGGCCTCCCCGAGCGTCCCGACCAGGACGCGACGCAATGAACGCCAGTGGCGCGCGCTGGTGACGCTGACGGCGGCCATGGTCGGCGACGATCCGGTTGCGCGGTAGTTGCCTGCCACTGGCCGTTCACGACGGCCGCTCCGGCGCTGCCGGCCAGCCGCCGGAGAAGTCGATGACAGCGCCGGTCATGAACGTGCCCTGGGCCGTTGCGAGGTAGCGGACCAGTTCGCCGATCTCGTCTGGTCGCGCAAGACGGCCAACCGGCACCACCTGTTCGATGAACGCCCGACCTTTCGGATCCTCGACGAACACCGACCTCGGGTAGTACGTCTCGCTGTAAAGGTAGTTCGGTGCGATGGCGTTGACGGCAACCTCGTAGGGCGCCAGTTCCAGGCTGATCGAGCGCACCAGGGCATTCAAGGCGGCGCGCGCAGCATCGGGAATCGCCCCGCCGCGCAAGGGCAGGCGAGTTCGATTTGACGTGATCATGACCATGCGCGCGCCGCGCCGGGTCTTGAGCCGCGGGATCGCGGCCTTGGCCAGGGCGAAGGGGAAGACGACAAGGCTCTCGAGCGTCGCCCGAAGATCTTCAAGATTGGCCGTCTCGATAGGACCATGAATGGCCCGGAACGCATCGTTGCTTACGATGACGTCCAGGCCGTCGAGCGCATCCCACGCCTCTTCGACGATCCGCGTCGGCTCCTGGTCCGGCAGCACCATCCGCCCCGGCCAAGCCTCGGCATACGATGCGCGTGTTCGCTCGTCGGCGAACTGCCGATCATGAACGGCGACTCGGAAGCCTGCTGCAAGCAGCGCTTCCGCCGCAGGTGGTCCGGCAAATTCCAGAGCGTTGGTGACGAGCGCCGAGGGTTGTCGCATATGTCAGCTCGATCTTGCAGGCGGATGGCACATGGTGCCGATTCCACCCGAATCGTCAACCAGGATCGTCTTCGCAGCACTGTCTGCCACGCCACCACGTCATCACGATCCGCAGCCACAGCTACCGGCTCAGAACCAAACGGCGCGCTGGCCTGGTGGACCAGGGATGCTCAGAACCCGAGAACCTTGTAGCCCACTTCCAGGCCCCACGAACCCGGCCTGTCACCGCCGACAAAAACCGATGGCTTGATGAAGAGGATGGCGTTGCCGCCGAACGCCTTTCCGACCACACGGCCCGCTGTGACCTGCAGACTGAAGAAGCGCTTGTCGTTTTCCCAATCGAAGTTGAGCGCCGGGTCGAAGGTCATCAGGTTGCGGGGATCGGCAAACTTGGGCACGTAGTAGAAATCCAGGGTAGTGACATTGATATCGGGCCGATTTTTGTCGCCCGAGAAGCTGTTGTTCTGCACGAAAGCCGGCGCAAAGATCGATCCGTCCTCCAGGAACCGCGCATAGATCAGCGTGCCCTTGAATGCGTTCTTTCCAGAACCCAGCTCGGGCCGTTGCGCGGTGTTGAAGAACAATTCGCCCTGGGCCACGAAGCCATGTTCCTTGGTCAGCCCGAAGACATGGGCGAGCTGCACCGAAACATCGCCAACCCCATACTGTTCATTGCCGAAGACATCGACAGACGTGACCAGCGCGCGAAGCCGAAGGCTGTAGTCGCGCTTCTCGCCGAGCGGCTGCGTGAAGCTCAATCGCAGAGTACTGCTGCTGAACCCGTCTCTCAGATCCAGATACTCGTACTTGGCTTCTGCCACCCTCGAGAACTTGGTCGGGTCGGTGCCGTTGTCCACAGCCTGGGCGGCCTCCTGTCCCGTCGGCGCACATCTGCTGCGCTTGGGCGGCGCAGGCCAGCAGGCAGCCGATCACCAGGGCAATGAGACTGTGGCACCTGTTCATGATCAATCCCCGCGAGTGCGCATTTTGATGACGCCCGATGGAGCAATGACCTGACGGGCCAGTCTGACCCTGAGGCCCACATTCAATCCCCAAGAACCCGGCCGGTCGCGGCCGACCGCGATCGACGTACTGCCTGCGACGATGGCGTGTCCGCCCAGAGCCGATTCCAATACGGGCTGTATGTGACCGCCAGTCCGGCGAACTGCTGGCTGCCTTGAGTCCCTACTGTTTGGCTTTGCCGATGAACTCTTGCACGATGTTCGACATGTCGAAGGTCTTGCCGCCTTGCACTGGCGGGAACTCGGCAAGTGTCTTGAGATGCGCATTCATGAGCTCGCCCAGCGGCGCCAGCATCCATGAGGTCTTCTGCAGCAGATGCCCGTACGAGTCCTTGTTGTCGTAGCTCTCGAACGGGTCCATCCGGATGTTGAACACCAGCGGCGCCGTGCGTGGCACCACATTGGCGTAGTAATCCTCTTTGGTTGAGAAGTGCCACTTCCACGGCCCCATGCGCACCGCCATGAGCTTGCTTTCGTAGTAGTGGAAGATGTGGTTGCGCGCAGAGTCTTCCGACTTGCCGGCCCAGTAGTCGACGTTGTTCACGCCGTCGATGTATTGCTTCTTCTCGGCCTTCATCCGCTCGACCACGTCGGGCACGCCCGCTGCCGCGGCCAGGCTGGTGAACATGTCCTGATGCGCCTGGATGCCATTGCGCACGGTGCCGGCCTTGACGGTGCCTGGCCAGCGCAACATCGATACCACGCGCACGCCGCCCTCGTAGGTGGTCATCTTTTCGCCGCGGAAGGGCGTGGTCGCACCATGCGGCCAAGAGGAATGCTCGGGGCCGTTGTCGGTGGAGTACCAGACGATCGTGTTCTCGTCGAGGCCGTTTTCCTTCAGGAAGGCCAGCACGAGTCCGACATCGTGGTCATGCTGGAGCATGCCGCTGCCGTGCAAGTCGGCTTCGCTGGTGTACTTCTCGGCCGCGTAGCGCCACTTGTCGTTCAGGCGCGTGTAGAGGTGCATGCGCGTGGCGTTGAGCCACACGAAGAAGGGCTTGCCGTCGGCCTTGGACTTCTTCATGAAATCGGTGGCCTTGGGAATGGCTTCGGCAGCGTCGAAGTCCTTCATCCGCTCCTGTGTCAGCGGGCCGGTGTCGGTCAGCGTCTGCTTGCCGACGCGGCCAAAACGCGGATCGACGGTCGGGTCGTCCTTGTCGCTCGCAAAGGCATGGATCACGCCGCGCGTGCCGAATTTCTTCTCGTAAGCCTCGACGCTGCCGGAGTAGGCCTTGCCGAAACGCTGGAAGTCGCGCTGCTCCTGCTCTTCCTGCGTGTTCAAGTGATACAGGTTGCCGAAGAACTCGTCGAACCCGTGCACCGTGGGCAGGTGTTCGTTGCGGTCACCCAGGTGGTTCTTGCCGAAGTGCCCGGTGCGATAGCCGGCCTGCTTCATCACCTCGGCCAGGCTCGGCGAGGCTGCCTGCAGGCCGAGCTTGTCGCCCGGCGATCCCACCGTGGTCATGCCCGAGCGGATGGGGTACTGCCCCGTGATGAAGGCCGCGCGGCCCGCGGTGCACGAGGGCTGGGCGTAGTGGTCGGTGAAGCGCACGCCCTCCATCCCGATGCGGTCGATGTTGGGTGTGGTGTAGCCCATCGTGCCCATGCCGTAGGCGCTGACGTTCTGCCAGCCGATGTCATCACCCCAGATCACCAGGATGTTGGGCGGTTTGGGTGTGGACTTCGGCTGCGCCTGGACCGGCGCGGTGCAGGCGAACAGGGCGGCGACAACCGCCAGCCAGCCCAGGATTCGTTTTGTCGGGTTCATCGCAAATTTCCTTGGGGCCGGGCTCGCTTTGGACCCGCGACTCTAGGGTTGGCGGCAGCGTGCGTCCAATGCGATCATCGAGTGACGGCAATAACTTTTTTGCATCGTGATCACTCTGCGGCAGCTGACACACGCCCGTACCCTGGCGCAAATGGGCAACTTTCGCCTTGCGGCGCAGGTGCTGCACATCTCCCAGCCGGCGCTCACCCGCAGCATCCAGACACTGGAGGCGGCGCTGGGCGTGCAATTGTTCGACCGACTGGCACTGGGCGTGGAGCTCACGCGCTTCGGCGAGGCCTTCATGCCCAAGGCGCACTTGCTCTTGCAGGTGCGCGACGACCTGACCCGTGAGATGAAGGTTTTGAAGGCGCTGGAGCAGGTCGACCTGTGCATCGCGATGGCCCCCTACCCGTTCGACCTGCACGGGCCGGAGGTGATGGCTTCCGTAGGGTCGGCGCACCCCGGATTGCAGTGCAGGCTGTTGCTGGGTGACTGGAGGGGGGTGACAACCCAGGTGCTCGGCCGCGATGTCGATCTGGGCGTGGGAGACCTCACCGCTACCGCGGACGATGCGCGTCTGGACACCGAGCTGGTGGGCCAGCACGTGCTGCACTTCTATTGCCGTGCGGGCCATCCGATCCTGGGGCGAGGCGAGCTCTCGCTGGCGGACCTGGCTGACACGGTGCTTGTGGGGACGCGTGCGTCGGTTCGGCTCGGCACCGCGCTGGTCAAGCTCGGTGGCCGCGCCGGCGTCTTCGACAAGACCACGGGCGACTTCGTTCCGGCATGGGAGGTGAATGCCATCGATGCCGCCAAAGAAATGGTGGCTTCGAGCGACGCCATCGGGGCGGCCATGTTGACCCAGATTCGCCACGAGCTGGACACCGGGGCACTGTGCCTGCTGCCCGTCCACACGCCGTGGCTGCGGCTGAATTACGGCTTCATCCGGCGGCGCGACAGCGCGGTATCGGCCGGTGCGCTGGAGTTCATGGCGGCGTTTCGCGAGCGCGAGACGGCCCTGAACTCGCAGGAGGCCGAGCTGCAGTGCCGCTTCAACCGGCGGGACCCTGCGGCGCCGTGAGGCCGGCGCTGAGCTGCATCAACTTTGGCAGCGACGTGACACCCAGCTTGTCGACACCACGGCGCGGCAGGATTTGAATCCTGTCCGAATCGTCGGCGTCCTACTCGACGGTGACCGACTTCGCGAGGTTCCTCGGCTTGTCCACGTCCGTGCCTCGCACGACCGCCGTGTGGTACGCGAGCATCTGCAGCGGCACGACGTGCAGGATCGGCGACAGCGCGCCGTAGTGCTCCGGCAGCCGGATCACATGAATGCCCGGCGAGGATTCGATGTGGGTGTCGGCATCGGCAAAGGCGTAGAGCTGGCCGCCGCGCGCCCGCACTTCCTGCATGTTGGACTTCAGCTTCTCCAGCAGCGCGTCGTTCGGCGCCACCGTCACCACCGGCATCTGCTCGGTCACGAGCGCGAGCGGTCCGTGCTTCAGTTCGCCGGCCGGATACGCCTCGGCGTGGATGTAGCTGATCTCCTTCAGCTTCAGCGCGCCTTCGAGGGCGATCGGATAGTGCAGCCCGCGGCCGAGGAACAGCGCATTCTCCTTGCGCGCGAAATCCTCCGCCCACGCAATGATCTGGGGCTCGAGGGCCAGAACGGCCTGCAGCGCCGCGGGGAGATGGCGCAGCGCGCGCAAGTGGCCCTGCTCCTGTTCCGGCGAGAGCCTGCCGCGCTGCTTGGCCACCGTCAGCGCGAGCAGGAACAGCGCGACCAGCTGGGTGGTGAAAGCCTTCGTCGAGGCCACGCCGATCTCCACCCCGGCGCGGGTAAAGAACTTCAGCTTCGTCGTTCGCGCCATCGCGCTCGTCGGCACGTTGATGATGCCGAGCGTCTTCGTCATTCCCAGCGACTGCGCGTGCTTCAGGGCGGCGAGCGTGTCGGCCGTCTCGCCCGACTGGGATATGACGACCACGAGAGAGCGCGGATTGGGCACGCTGTCCCGGTAGCGGTACTCGCTGGCGATCTCGACCTGCGTGGGCAGTCCGGCGATCGACTCCAGCCAGTACTTGGCGGTGAGTCCCGCGTAATAACTGGTCCCGCACGCGAGGATCAGCGCCGAATCGATCTCCGCCAGCATCGCGGGGGCCTCGTCGCCAAACAGCGTGGGATCGATCCCCTCGATGGACTCGAGCGTGTCGCTGATCGCGCGCGGCTGCTCGAAGATCTCCTTCTGCATGTAATGCCGGTAAGGGCCGAGCTCGGCCGCGCCGGTTCCGACCAGGACCGTCTGCACGCTCCGCTGCGCCTCGGCACCCGTGGCGTCGACGATCCGCACGCGCGCCAGATTTATGTCGGCGATGTCCCCTTCCTCGAGATAGATGATCTGGTCGGTCGTCCCCGCCAGTGCCATGGCGTCGGACGCGAGGAAGTTCTCGCCCTTGCCCAGCCCCACGACGAGCGGCGATCCGTGGCGGGCGCCGATGAGCCGGCGCGGCTCGGCCTTGTGCATCACCGCGATGGCGTACGCGCCCTTGAAGTGCGCCACCGCGCCACGCACGGCGGCGAAGAGGTCCCCCTTGTAGAGCGAGTGGACCAGGTGCGCGATGACCTCGCTGTCGGTCTCGGTGACGAACTCGTACCCCGCCCGCTTCAGTTCCGCGCGGATTTCCTCGTAGTTCTCGATGATGCCGTTGTGGACGACCGCAACCTCGTCGCGCGAGAAGTGCGGATGCGCGTTGGTCGTGACCGGCGCTCCGTGCGTGGCCCAGCGCGTGTGCGAGATGCCCAGCCACCCGGCCAGGCCGGTCTTCTTCACCTGGGCATCGAGGTCCGCGACGCGGGCGGTGCTGCGGGAGCGCGTCAGCGCGCCGCCGTCGGTGAGCAGCGCAACTCCGCACGAGTCGTAACCGCGGTATTCGAGGCGACGCAGGCCCTCGACCAGAACGGGAGTGATGTCGCGCGTGGCGACGGCTCCGACGATGCCGCACATGTTCCTAACCTTTCTTCTGCTTGATCGGACGCTGCCACTTGTCGAGCGTCACTTGCGGGGCGCGTGAGACTGTCAGCTTGCCTTCGGGGGCATCCTTCGCAATCGTCGAGCCCCCGCCGATCGTGGCGCCGGCACCGATGCTGACCGGAGCGACCAGCACGGCGTTGGAACCGATCGAGGCTCCGTCGCCGATGACCGTCCGGTGCTTGTTGACGCCGTCGTAGTTGGCGGTGATCGTGCCCGCCCCGATGTTCACGTCGCGCCCCACCACGGCATCGCCGACGTACGAAAGGTGGTTCGCCTTGGAGCCGCGTCCGATCGTGCTCGCCTTGATCTCCACGAAATTGCCGACGTGGACGGCGTCGTCCAGCCGGTTGCCGGGCCGCAGGCGCGAGTACGGTCCCAGGCGGGCCCCCGCGCCGACGGTGGAGTCCTCGACATAGGTGAACGGCAGCAGCTCCGTACCGGCACCGAACGAACAGTTGCGCAGCACGCAGTACGCGCCCACACGAACGCCGTCGCCGAGGACCACGCGGCCCTCGAGAACGCAGCCGACATCGATCGAGACCTCGGCGCCCGCGATCACCTCGCCGCGGACATCGAGCCGCGCCGGGTCCGCCAGTGTCACGCCGGCGTCCATCAGTGCGCGCGCAACGCGGCGCTGCGCGATCCGCTCCACGGCCGCGAGTTGCTCCTTGCTGTTCACCCCGAGTGTTTCGTCGACGTCGGCGCTGCGGACTCCGGCCACGCGAACACCGTCTTGCACCGCGCGGGCAATGACGTCCGTCAGGTAGTACTCGCCCTGCGCGTTGTCGTTCGACAGGGTCCGCAGCCAGGCCTTCAGGCGGGCGGTCGGCGCGACCACGATGCCGGTGTTGACCTCGTCAATGGCCTGTTCGGCCGCGCTGGCGTCCTTCTGCTCGACGATGCGAACGACGTCGCCTCGCTCGTTGCGGACCACCCGCCCGTAGCCGCTCGGGTCGGCCAGGCGCACCGTCAGCACGCCGACATCCCGCCCGGCCGCCTGGAGCAGGTGCCGAAGCGTCGTCGCGGTGATCAGCGGCACGTCCCCGTAGAGAACCAATGTCGGGGTCGCATCGTCCAAGTGCGGAACGGCCTGCATCACCGCGTGACCGGTGCCCAATTGAGGCTCCTGCCGCACGAAGTGCAGGCCCTGTGTCTCGGGGAATGCTTCTTGCACGGTTGCGGCACCGTGGCCGATCACGACGGTGATGCTGGCCGCTTCCGTGCAGGCGCTCCGCGCGGCGGCGATGACGTGCGCTAACATTGGCCGCCCCGCAACAGGGTGCAGCACCTTCGGCAGCGACGAGCGCATGCGCTTGCCCTGTCCGGCGGCGAGTATCACGATATTCATGGCGCGCGGAGGTCCTCGATTGCGCTTCGATTCTAGATCACCGACTCTATTCGGCCGTGGCCAGCGCCTGCTGGTGTTGGGCCTGTTCGTCCTGCTTATCGCGGCTTGCAGCACGATCAAGCTGGGCTACAACCACGCCGACACCGTGCTGCTGCACACGCTCGACCGCTACGTGGCCTTGACCGCCGAGCAGGAGCACATGGTGCGCCAGCGCGTGGGGTCATTGATGGCCTGGCACCGCGCGACCCAGCTCTCCGACTACGCCGCCTTCATTCAGCACACCCGCAGCCGCCTCGACGGCGACGTCACGCAGGCGGAGGTGATCGACTTCACAGAAGGACTGAATGCTCGTCTGGCCACCCTCGGCGAGCATGCGGCGCCCGATGCCGCGGCGCTGACCCTCACGCTGACACCGGCGCAGGTGGACCAGGTGGAACGCAAGCTCGTCGACGAGAACGCCAAGGCGCGCAAGGACTCGGCGCGCGAACTGAAGCAGGCCGTGGACGAGCGCGCGAAGAAGTACGCCGAGCGGTCCGAGTTCTGGCTGGGCAAGCTCAACGAGCAGCAGATGCAGATCGTGCGCGCTTCGCTCGCCAACCGGCCGGTCGATTCGCTCTACTGGCTGGAGGCGCGCGAGCGCCGGACCCGCAGCCTGGTGGCCTTGCTCCGCAGGATCCAGGCCGAGCGCCCCTCCGAAGAAACCGCCGCGAACTGGTTCCGCGCGTATTTCCGTGAACTGGCGAAGCCATCGAACGCGGACCAGCGTGCGCGCGCCGACGCGTTCAGGCGCGAGAACGCCGAGCTCGTCGCGCAGCTCATGAAGAGCGCCTCGCCACAGCAGCGCGCCAACCTCGATCGCCGTCTCGCGGGCTTCGCGACGGAGTTCGTCCAGCTCGCCGCGCGGGGCAGCGCGGGCTGATATCGCGCGGGCGGAGCCGGTCCGCGGGGCCGCTCAGCGATGCGCGTGTGAGTGCTCGCCGTGCCGCGCCGTGTGGGCGCGGTAGGCGTGATTTCCGGTGGTCGGCACCAGCGATCCGATCACCATTCCCGCGCCGGCCAGCAGGAAACCGCCGAGCACCGATGGGAATACCTCGCCGAGCGGCGTGTACTCGAGCAGGCCCCACGCCGTCATGCCGAGGACGATCGACCAGATGGCACCCTGGCGCGTCGACCGCTTCCAGTACAGCCCGCACACGAGGGGCCAGAAGGCACCGACCACCGGGAACTGGTACGCCTTCGACACCAGCTCGTAGATCGGCGTGCCTTCCATGATGATCGAGTAGGCGAGAACGCAGGCGGTGAAGACGACCACCGTGACGCGCATGTAGCGCAGCGCGTGCTTGTCGTTCATCGTCATGAAGTTCTTCAGAACGTTCTCCACGAACGTGGTCGACGGCGCGAGCAGGGTGGCCGAAGCGGTGGACATGATCGCCGACAGCAGGGCGCCGAAGAAAAACACCTGCAGCCACACCGGCATGCGGTCCATCACGAGCGTCGGCAGGATCCGCTGCGAGTCGTCCTTCAGCAGGCCGTTGGCGGCGTCCGGCATGATCAGGAACGCGGACACGCCGATGAACATCGGCACGAGCGCGAACAGCGTGTACGAGATGCCGCCGATGATGGGCCCCTTGACCGCGATGTCCGCGGTCTTCGCCGACATCACGCGCTGGAAGACGTCCTGCTGGGGGATCGAGCCGATCATGATCGTGATCGCCGCCCCCAGCCAGAACAGCCAGCCGTGCAGGCCACTGTCCGGGAAGAAGCGGAACATGTCGCGCGACTGGGCGTACTCGACGACCCGGCCGACCCCGCCCGCGTGTTCAGCGGCGAACACCGCGATGAGCGAGAGGCCGACGACGATGATGATCATCTGGAAGAAGTCGGTCAGCGCCACGGACCACATGCCGCCGAACAGCGTGTAGACGAGCACGATGAGCGTGCCCATCGTCATGCCGGTGGCGACCGAGATGGAGCCCACCGACAGGAGGTTGAACACCAGGCCCAGCGCGGTGATCTGCGCGGCGACCCAGCCGAGGTAGGAGATCAGGATGACGATCGAACTGAAGATCTCCACGCCCCGCCCGTACCGCTTGCGATAGAAGTCGCCGATCGTCAGCAGGTCCATGTTGTAGAGCTTGCGGGCGAAGAACGCGCCGACCAGGATCAGGCACATGCCGGCGCCGATCGGGTCTTCCACCGTCTTCTGGAAGCCGCCCTCGACGAACTTGCTCGGGATGCCGAGCACCGTTTCCGATCCGAACCACGTCGCGAACGTTGTCGCGATGATCACGGGCAGCGGCAGCGAGCGGCCCGCGACAGCGTAATCCGAGGTGTTCTTCACCCGCGTGGCGGCGTAAAGACCGATGGCGATCGACGCCAGCAGGTAAAGGGCGATGAAGGCGATCAGCGTCATGTCGGTTCCGCCCGGGTGGCGGCACGCGGGAAGTGCCGCGAATTATGAAGCAACGCTCCGCGGGACGGCGGCACCCGCGTCGTCGAAGCGCCGCCACAGCATCCAGTGCTCGTGCCGCGCGAACACCGGAATCGACTCGTCCTGTGGCACCTTGTCGTCCGCCTCGAGGCGGAAACCCGGGGCGAACAGCGCGTCGATTTCCGTTCGGTGCGCGGGGAAGGGCGGGCCTCGACGCGGCTCGTCCGCCCCGTTCTGGATGTAGAAGAAGCCGGCCAGAAGGCCCCCGGGACGAAGCAGGCGACGCACCGCGGTCCCGTACTCCGGCCAAAGCCGGTAGGGCAGCGCGCACAGCAGTGCCCGCTCGTAGATCCAGTCGATCTCGCGTTCCAGGGAAAAGAAGTCGGCCTGCACCAGCACGCGATCGGCGACGGCGTCGCCCAGCACCATGCGGGCACGCGCAAGGGCCTCGGGCGCGATGTCGATGGCCGTCACCTCGAAGCCCAGGGCGTCGAGGTAACCGGCCTCGTAGGCGCTGCCGCAACCCGGCACCAGCACACGCCGGCCGGGCCGGGCCACCTCAAGGAACCGCGCCAAGGCGGCCGGCACGCCCCGCGCGTCCCACGGCGTGAAGCCGGCGCGGTACCGCTCGTCCCAGAACGCGGACGTCGCCGGATCGCGCGTGGAAAACTCGACCATCCGCCTCTCAGCGTCCGAGCCGCCGCACGAACCGGTCGTTCGGCGTGCCGCCGTGACGGCTGACATCGCGCAGAAGCATCGCCCGCTCGGCGGCGAAATCGCCCGGCGAGCGCAGCGCCTGGATGCCCGCCGTGCCGGCGAGCGGCGCCGGCAGCGTGAGGTTGCTTGTCCAACTCTCGCCGGGGCGCATCTGGAGCGGGGGCGGCAGGCTCTGCACGGCATTCGGATTCGCGGCCAGCACCCACGGTGCGAGCTGGCCGACGACGAACTCGGCGCGCGGCTTCACCTTGGAATCCCCCACCCGGCCGCGCTGGCCCCAGCGGACCGTGAGGTTCGAACCGGTCGTCGTCGACGTGATCTTGTCCGTGAACGCGATGTCCCGTCGCCACTGATGATTGCGGGCCATCATGAACTCCTCGAACACCATGGCAATGTCTTCGCGCAGGGAGGGGTGGTAGGCGTATTCATCGGTTGCGCGATCCGGCGCGAAGAACGAGGCGACGGTGTCCGGCGTGTAGGTTCGCTGCAGCGGAGTCGCGGTGGCCCCGACGAATTTGACCTCGGCAAGGGCGCGCATCTCCGCGCTCTGCAAGGTGAACGTCGGGTCCGAATTCAGCCGGTTGGACGGCAGGGTCCCGGCAGAGAACATCGGCTCGATGAAGCCCCACGCCGACAGCAACGGGTTGCTGTCCAGGCGCGTGCGCTCGACCGGTGGCAGGAAGTCCGAGGCGTGCCCGAGTTCGTGGTACAGCAGCCATCCTGCCTCGGCGAGCAGGTAACTCTGGTCGCGACCGATGCGCGAATCGGCGGGAAAGTTGATGAAGATGCTCTGCGTCGCCCCGTCGGCCGTGCTGGTGTAGCGCCAGGCACCGGAATAGGCCAGGTCGCGGTCGAAGTCCGACCGGAAATCGGGCGTCTCGTCGATGACGTCGCGCTGCTCGGCGGTGAGCCAGAAATTGTCGGCGTCCAGATAGATCGCGCCGGTCAGCGCGTAATAGAAGCTGGGCCGCACGTGGGCCCCGATCACGATCGCGGTCACGCCGTTGAACAGTCGCTTCAGGTCGTCGTTGCCGTTCAACTGCGTCGTCAGGAAGTCCTCGAACGCCCTTCCCATCCAGTCATGCGACACGACCACCCGATCCATGATCTGGCTGACGGTCGGCACGGCGCCGCGGGTGGTCTGATGCAGGAACGGCAGCGATGACAGCGGACACAGGTTTGCCCCGGCGCCGAAATACTGAAGGTTCGCTTCGTACGTGCAGCGCACGAGCATGGCCGCGAACGGCCCGTTGGCGCGATACGGATAGACGCGCGACACGTGCGATTCGCTGAAGACGTACGGGCCGGTGTTCGACGGATCGGCGGGGGCCTGCGTGTACGCCTCCACCAGCACCATGACGTCGTCGCTGTCGGTTGCGCCCGAGGCGGCCTGCTTCGTCACGCGGAACACGAGGGCCGTATCCCGGGTCACCTGCGGAGCGGTGAAGAGCAAACGGTTCTGATCCGTGTTCGTCGTGTCGATCGTCGCTGTCGGGCCGGCCACCTGCGTCCACCGGATCGATTCGTCCGCTGCCGCCGAGGGCCACGCCCGCAGCGACATCCTGCCTCCCTGGCGCACGGCCTGGTCGACGCGCGCATGCACCACCACGCCATTCAAGGCCGGCGGTGGCGAGGCGACCGTGCCCACGCTCGCGCCTCGCACGGCGCCGGTTGCATCGACGAACGTGACCAGGAACGCGTACGTGCCGGCAGCCGGCGGCTCGAAGCTGATCGCCTGGCTCTTCGCGGAGAGCAAGGTGACCGGCTGACCGGCGGTCTGCGTCCATTGAACGTTCGTGATTGGCCCGGCGCATCCGGCGATCACGGCTCCGGCCGCCTTGTTGACCGTCGCAGTCGCATCCGCAATCGCGGAAAACGCTTCCGTTCCGGTGCACGTCGGCGATGGACCGACCGGCGGCACGGGCGACGGAGCGCCGCCACCGCCGCCGCCCCCACCGCAACCCGCAAGGGCGCCGACGACGATTGCGGCAACGAGGAACGAGGACCTGGATTTCATGAGTAGGACTCCGAGTGCCTGAAGAACGATGGAAACCGGACGAGCACGGGCAGGAGCGATCGCCGCCGCTCAGGCCTTCAGCACCGCCCATCCGGCCAGGGCGACGACGATCATCAGCAAAACTGTGGCGGCCGCGTACCAGCGATTGGTCAGTCCCTGCTCGCGCCGCAGGGCACGCACTTCGTCGATCAGCCGGTCGGCGTCCTGGTGGCGGGTAAGCGCTCCGTGAACGAGGCGCGGAAGCTGCGGCAGCAGGAAACTCCACTGCATCGCTTCGCGGCGGATGCGCGCTTCCATCCCGCTCAGGCCGACCTGCTCTTCCATCCAGCGCTCGAGGAAGGGCTTGGCCGTCTTCCACAGGTCGAGGTCGGGGTCGAGTTGCCGCCCGAGCCCTTCGACGTTGAGCAATGTCTTCTGCAGCAGGACCAGTTGCGGCTGGATCTCGATGTTGAAGCGGCGCGACGCCTGGAACAGTCGCAGCAGCACCATGCCGAGCGAGATGTCCTTCAGCGGCTTGTCGAAGACCGGCTCGAGGACCGCCCGCACCGCATTTTCGAGCTCGTCGACCCGGGTGCCGTCCGGCACCCAGCCGGACTCGACGTGCAGTTCCGCCACCCGCTTGTAGTCGCGCCGGAAGAAGGCGAGGAAATTCTGGGCGAGGTAGTTCTTGTCGGTTTCGGTCAGCGTCCCGACGATGCCGTAGTCGAGCCCGATGTACTTGTTGAACTGGTCGCCGTTGATCCCGACGAGGATGTTCCCCGGGTGCATGTCGGCGTGGAAGAACGCGTGGTCGAACACCTGCGTGAAGAACAGCGTGACTCCGTCGCGGGACAGCTTCTTGATGTCGAGGCCCGCCTCCTTCAGGCGTTCGATCTGGCTGACCGGAATGCCGTGCATCCGCTCCATCACGAGCACGTTGTCGGCGCAGTAGTCGAAGTACATCTCGGGGACGACGAGGAGCTTCGAGCCGGCAAAGTTGCGACGCAGCTGGGACGCATTCGCCGCCTCGCGCATCATGTCGAGTTCGTCGTGCAGGTACTTGTCGAACTCGGCGACGACATCCCGCGGCCGCAGGCGCTTGCCGTCGCGCCAGAGCCGTTCGACCAGCGACGCGCCCGTTTCCAGCAGCGCCAGATCCCTGTCGATCGCGCGGAGCATGTTCGGACGCAGCACCTTGACGGCCACGTCCTTGCCGGCGTGCGGCCCGTCCTTCAGGACAGCGAAGTGGACCTGGGCGATGGACGCAGAGGCGACGGGTTGACGCTCGAAATCCGTGAAGACGGCGTCGAGAGGACGACCTAGCCCGCGCTCGATCTCGCGGATGGCCACATCGGACGGAAACGGCGGCACGCGATCCTGCAGCTTGGCGAGTTCATCCGCGACGTCGGCGGGCAACAGGTCGCGCCGTGTCGAGAGCACCTGCCCGAACTTCACGAAGATCGGACCGAGGTCCTCGAGGGCCCGCCGCAGGCGCACGGCGCGCGCTTCGGCCGGTCCGCGGCCGATGGTCCAGCTGACGATGCGCACCAGCGCAGGACTGCGCAGGCTCGCGACGGCGATCTCGTCGAGGCGATAGCGCCAGACGACGGACAGGATGCGTAGCAGCCGGAAAAAGCGCATAGCCGACGATTGTAGGGCCGGCTACTGCGCGCTCAGGAGGCGCGCGATGCGAGGTCGATCCGCTTCTCGAGCCGCGCAACATCGTCGCGCAGACGGGCAACGTCCTGCACGAACGTCGCGATCTCGTCCCTCGCCACGATCATCGGGTTTTCGGTCACGACGTAATTGGCGGCGTTGTCGAGCATCCGCTCGGCGAGCTGGCGCCAGTGCGAGGCACTGAGGCGCATGAAGCCGACGATGCGTGTCGCAGCGGCGTCGCCCACGAAGCGCGAAAGCTCCTCCTCGGGCTCGGGCCGCAGGTTCTGGAGAACGAAGGAAAGCGCCTGCGCGAAGTCGGCGTCGCCTTGCAGGCGCACGTCGCGCGTGGCCGCCGGAGGATCGAGCAACGCGAACGGCAACGACCCCAGTGCGAGGCCGATCGTGACCGCTGGCGCGCCTTCGGTACTCGGCTTCAGGGTCCCCTCGCCGGTGACGCCCCATTGCATCGAGAAGGGCGGGGCCTCGAACCGGACGGCGCGTCCGGCGAACGGGACAAGCTTCTCGCGCGCCCATGCCTCGCGAGCGAGCATGCGGTTGAGCACCGCCACCGACGCCTGATTCATCCACTGATCGACCATGGGGCGAAGTGTAGTGGGCAAAAAGAAGGGGCGCCCTCGGGCGCCCCTTGCCGCTCGCGACTGCGTGTAGTCGCGTCGTCAGGCGAGCTGCTGTATTCCCGCCAGCACCCACCCGCCTCCGCGCACCGGCTTCGTAAGGTTCCAGACCTCCGAGACGCGCTCGATCTCCCCGTCGACGCGCAGCGTGCCGTCGAACTTCACGCTGGCGACGTGCTCGTCGGCCGAGGACTCGATGCCCAGGAGTTCTGCGTCGACGGACACGACTTCGGTCTTCGAGTGACCGGCACGCGCGCGCAGCTCATGGGTGAGGGCGATGAACATCTCATTGGTCGTGAACTCCGAAAGCTCGTCGAGATTGCCGGTGTCCCACGCCTGCTGCAGCTTGGCGTAGTGGCTCTTCGCAGCCGCCAGGAACGCCGGGACATCGAACCCCGCCGGCACCCCCCACTGTGTCGCGACGCGCTCGCCGCCCGGGCGGGAAAACTCGTCCATCGCGGAGCCCGGCCGACCGCCGATGGTCGGCTCGATGCGCCGCTCCACCGGCGCCGGTGTCGGCGCGGGCGTGGTTTCGTACCCCATGTTCGTGTACGTGCCCGGCCCCCGCTGCGCGCCGGCCGCGCCGTAGGCGGGCTGCTGTGCCGGCCGCATCCGACGGATCACGAAGCCGACGATCAACATCAGGGCGAGGCCGATGAGAAGGATGGTCATGATCATCGCGAGGCCTTCACCGAGGCCGAGCCAAGAAGCGAGCGCCGCGATTCCGAGTCCGGCGGCCAGACCCATCAGCGCGCCTCGCCATGGGCTGCGCGGCGCCGCGGCCGCCGGCCCGGCGCCCGGGCGGGCTGCTGTCGCGGCGGCCGGCTGCTGCGCCGGGGCGGCCTGCGTTCCCGGTTGCTGCTGAGGTGTCTGAGCGGGCGGCGTCGCCTGCCGCTGCTGCACCGTGGGGGACTGCTTGCCGATACTGCGGCCACCGCCCAGACGGCGCTGCGCCTCGACGTCGAACGTGAAGCTTGCAGCCAGTGCACCGATCATCAGACCGGCGAGCAACTTCTTCATCGAACCTCCGGAAGTCAGTACTTGGTGCCGACGTGCAGGGCACATACGCCCGCCGTCAGGTTGAACCATTGGACGTGGTCGAAGCCGGCTTGTTCCATCAATTTCGCCAGTTCCTGCTGCGGCGGATGCATGCGGATCGACTCCGCGAGGTAGCGATAACTGTCGCTGTCGCCCGCGATCTTCCTGCCCAGCCACGGCAACACGTTGAACGAGTACGCATCGTAGAGCGGCGCGAGGGGCTGCCATATGCGGGAAAACTCCAGCACCAGCAACCGGCCACCGGGCTTCAGCACGCGCTGCATCTCCGCGAGCGCCTGGTCCTTGTGCGTCATGTTGCGCAGCCCGAAGGCCACCGAGACGAGATCGAAGTGCGCCGTCGGGAAGGGCAGCTTCTCGGCATCGCACTGCGCGAGCGGCAGCCGCAGCCCGGCGTCGAACAGTCGATCGCGCCCCACCGCCAGCATCGCACCGTTGATGTCGGTGAGCCAGACTTCGCCGCTGGCGCCAGCGCGCCGCGCAAAGGCCTTCGCGAGATCTCCCGTGCCTCCCGCGATGTCGAGCACCTTCATGCCGGGACGCACGTTGGCCTGGCGGACCGTGAATGCCTTCCAGATCCGATGCAGGCCGACCGACATGACGTCGTTCATCACGTCGTACTTCGATGCGACGGAGTCGAAGACCCCCGCCACGTGCTGCGCCTTCTCCGCCTCGTCGACGGAGCGGAAACCGAAGTGCGTGGTGGAATCGCGCTGCTTGTCGTTCATGGCGAAAGGATACGCGCGCGGCTCACGCCAGCCCTGATCAATGGTGACCGCAGCCGCTGCCGCCCGCGGGCATGAACGCGGCGTTTTCAGGCGCGCCGGTTTCGCGGCTTGCGCCCGCTGCCTCGATCGCTGCGAGGTACTCGGCCCACATCCGTTCCTGGTTGACGCCGAGTTCGTGGAGGTAATCCCACGAGTAGATGCCGCTCGTATGGCCGTCGGAGAACACCGGCTGGACCGCGTAATAGCCCACAGGCTGCAGCGCGGTGATGGTGACGTCCTTCTTGCCGACCTGCAGGGTCTCCTGCCCGGGCCCGTGCCCGCGGACTTCAGCCGACGGTGAGTAAACGCGCAGGAACTCGAAGGGCAGTCGGAACGTCGGTCCGTCGCTGTACTCGAGTTCGAGCACCCGCGACGCGGCGTGGAGCGTGATGCTGGTCGGCGTAGTGGACACGTTGGGTGGTTGTCCGATGTAGGCCAGGCGAAGCAGGATGCTTCGCGGCGAATGGCGCGCCCGGCGGGACTCGAACCCACGACCCCTGGCTTCGGAGGCCAGTACTCTATCCATCTGAGCTACGGGCGCATGTCGACTGCCGCAGGCAATCGAAGCGAGGCCGAATGGTAGCGGTTTCTGCATCCCCCGTCCCCGCAACACCTCCCGAAACGCGAATGAAATCAAGGGCTCGCCCCGATCGGAATCGCGCCCCCGCTATACTTGAACGCTTGGCCGGATGCCTCGACACCGGTCCTGCAGTTCTCGCACACCACATTGCCCAAACAGTCCGCCGCACATCGCTGCACAGGCCAGGAGCCACGCATGTCCGACCAGCACAACGCCCTGATCAAGACGCCGCGTCAGTTGATTACTGTCGTCATCCTCGCGTTCGTGGTGCCCGTGATCGTGATCATCCTGCTCGCGGTCTTCGTGACCGGCACCAAAACCGGCGGCGCGGGTTCGGATGCCATGACGCCGGAGGCCATCGCGGACCGGCTGCGTCCTGTTGGCGTGGTGGCTCTGCAGCAAACCGGCGGAGCGCGGACTCTGCAGTCGGGCGAGGCGGTTTACCAGTCGGCATGCGTGGCCTGCCACGGCACCGGTGCAGCCGGCTCGCCGAAGCTCGGCGATACCGCGGCGTGGGGTCCCCGCCTGAAGCAGGGCTTCGATACGCTCGTGACGCATGCTGTCGACGGCTTCAAGGCAATGCCAGCCAAAGGCGGCAACCCGGACCTCGATCCGATCGAAGTCGCCCGCGCGGTGGCCTTCATCGGCAACAAGTCGGGCGGAAAGTTCACCGAGCCCGCCGCACCTGCGGCGCCGGCGGCCGCCGTCGGCCCCGCCCGTACGGGGGAGCAGGTCGTCAAGCAGGTCTGCAGCGGATGCCATGACACCGGCAAGGGCGGCGCACCGAAGATAGGCGATCGCACGGCGTGGGCCAAGCGCGTTTCGAATGGACTGGATGCGGTCACCGCCTCGGCCATCCGAGGCCACGCCGGCATGCCCGCTCGCGGCGGCATGGCGAACCTCACCGACCCTGAAATGAAGGCCGCTGTGCTCTACATGTTCAACACCGGCGGTGGATCGGCTTCCGCCCCAAGCGCGGCGGGCGCGACGGCGGCCGCTGCGGCCGCCGGGGCTTCGGCGCCACGAGCGGCTGCCGCTCCGGCACCGGGCGGAGCCCCGGCTGCGGCCGCTGCGGCGGCGGGAGCGAGCGGCAAGCCGGATGGCGCCAAGGTCTACGCCGCAGGCTGCAACGCTTGCCATGCGACCGGCGTGGCGGGCGCACCCAAGTTCGGCGATAAGGCGGCCTGGGCGCCCCGCATGCAGCAGGGCATCCCGGCGCTCACGGCATCTGTGATCAAAGGCAAGGGAGCCATGCCACCGAAGGGCGGGCAGGGCGGCGCCAGCGACGCGGAAATCCGCGCGGCAGTGGAGCACATCGTCGCCGCGGCGAAATAGCGGCTTCGGCATCCATGAAAACGGGCGCCGTGGCGCCCGTTTTCATTTGCGTGTACCGCCCCTACGGATTCAGTTGCTGGTACACGCCCCGCGCGATCTTCTGCAGTTCCCCCCGCTCGATGTCGCCGGCGAGGGCGTATCCGAAGGGTCCGTCGATCCAGTAGAACACGCGCGCACCCTGGTCCTCGCTGAAGCGGAACGACGTTTCGGAGTTGTTCGCTTCGCGCTTGACGAGGAGCGAGAGCCGCTTTCCTTGCGCGTTTTCGTACATCAGCAACGCGAGCGGCGCCGGATCGCGGCGATCCGTTGGGGGCAG
Organism: uncultured beta proteobacterium; assembly: GCA_963726405.1. Lineage (GTDB taxonomy): Bacteria > Pseudomonadota > Gammaproteobacteria > Burkholderiales > Burkholderiaceae_F > JAOUJD01. The sequence continues at coordinate 694,507 of CAVSCF010000005.1, forward strand.
CAGGCGGCCACCGAGCAACTGGTAGCCGAAGGCTGCGAGCGACGGGGTGCGCAGAGGCGCATCCAGGCGCTTGGACAGCCAGGCGATCAGATGCTTCTCCTCGGCGGCCGTCACCTCCACCGGGTGACGCACCTCGGGAACATACGCAACGTGAGCGAGAGCGGCTTCACGGGCAATCGTGATGGGACCACTTGCTCCGCCTTGCCAGCTGCGCCAGCCGAACCCGATGCCGACACCGAGCACGAGCGTGGCCGCGAGCGCCAGCCACTGCGAAGCGTTGGCTGCACGACGCGGCGGACGAACGTCGAGGGCGTGCGGCTCGGCGAGCACGGAATCGTAAAGCGCGTGCAGTCCGACGTTCTGTTCCAGGTAAGCGCGCACGCGCCTGGTGGCCTCGGAGTCCTCCGCGAGCCAGCGTTCGACCTCGCCCCGTTCCTCGTCGGTCAACGCATTGTCGACATACGCGTGCAGCAATTCGTCGGTCAATGATTGGTTCATTTCACACGTCTCAGAGGCGACGGCCGGTCTGCGCCGGCCGTGCCCGCTTCCATCAGGATGCGCAGCCGCTCGCGGCCGCGCGACAAGCGCGACATCACGGTTCCCATCGGGACCCCGAGCACCTCCGATGCCTCGGCGTAGCTGAACTGTTCGAGCCCCACCAGGAGGAGCACTTCACGCTGCTCCTCGGGCAACAAGGAAAGCGCCCGAGCCAACTCGGCAAGCACAACGCCCGTCTCGACGGAGGTCGCGGTCGCGGCGCCCACGTCTTCCACGACGAGGTCGTCCAGCGATACCGTCGGGCGACTTCGGCGTGTGCCGTTGACGAACACGTTGTGCATCACCGTGAACATCCACGCGCGCAGATCGGTCCCCGGCTGCCAGAGCACGCGCTTGCTCCATGCGCGCTCCAGCGTGTCCTGGGTGAGGTCGTCCGCGGCTTCACGGTTGCCGGTGAGTGCCCGGGCGTAGCGCCGCAGCCGGGGCACCACTGCCTCGAGATCAGACGCGCCGAACGACGACTCCGCCAATTCGATCTCCGACTGCCTGCGCTGGCCCGGGCTGGCCGGTTCCGATCAGGGACGCGCGACGCGCCAGGCGTTGTTGAAGCCGTCGCCGGTCTTGTCGCCCGGCTTGCTGTCTTTGATCCACAGGTACAGCGGCTTGCCTTTGTAGGCCCACTGCTTGGCGCCATCATCGCGCGTGACCACCGTGTAGTCGCCCGAAGGCTTCGAATCGGCGGTCGCCATCAGCGGCGGCCAGTTGGTGGCGCAGGGACCGTTGCAGACGCTCTTGCCGCTGCCTGCCGCATCCTTGTCGAACGTGTAAAGCGTCATTCCGGCGCTGTTGGTCAGCACACCGTCCGCCGTCTTCGTCGGCGCAGCGGGGGTCGACCCCATCATGCCCTCCATGGTCGAGCAGGCAGACAGCACAACGGCGGCAAGAATGATCAGAAAACGGCGCATGAAGCTCTCCTTCTGGTTGAGTGACATGGGAGCGAACGCGGCGACCCCCAAAGTTATTCCCTCTTCCGGGACTCCGGCCATCAGATTTCCTGCGGATCGACCTCGATCTGCCACCGGATCCTGCTCCGCTTTGCACGGAGCCCCTCCATCCAGGCCCGCAGGAAGGACTGCAGTGGCCCACGGCGGTCCGCTTCGACGAGCAGTTGCGCGCGCTCCACGCCGGCGAGCCGCTGAAGGGCCATCGGCACCGGGTCGAACACGCGCACATCGGGTTCGGCCGGCGCTTCGTCGCGCGCCGCACGCAGGAACCCGAGCGCGGCATCCATCGTTCGTCCTTCGGCGGTGAGCAGCGCCTGGTGTGTGAAGGGCGGCATGTTCGCGGAGCGGCGCTCGGCAAGCTGACCATCGGCGAAGGCCGCGTAATCGTGGCGCGCAAGCGCCGCGAAGAGCGGGTGTGCCGGGAAACGGGTCTGCAGCAGGACGCGGCTCGCGTGTCCTCCGCGCCCCGCACGGCCAGCGACCTGCACCAGCGTCGAGAACAATCGCTCGGGCGCGCGGAAATCATGCGACGCCAGTTGCCCGTCCGGATTGAGGACGACGACGAGCGCGACGTCCTGGAAGTCGTGCCCCTTCGCGATCATCTGGGTTCCGACGAGGACATCGACTTCGCCCGCGTGGACCGCATCGAAGGCCTGCTCCGCGGCGTGCCTCTTGCGCGTCGAGTCCCGATCGATCCGCATCACGCGCGCCGAGGGCAGCATTTCGCGCAGCAATTCCTCGATGCGCTGAGTGCCGTGCCCGACGCCATGCAGCGCCTGGTTGCCGCAGGTCGGGCAGGCCTGCGGTACCCGCTCCGTGAAGCCGCAGTGATGGCAGCGCAGCGTGCGATCGGTCTTGTGGAAGACGGTGAAGGTCGAGCACTGCGAACAGCGGGACAGCCAGCCACAGGCCTCGCAGGCCACGACCGGCGCATATCCGCGCCGGTTCAGGAAGACGAGCGATTGCCTGCCTGCCTCCAGTGTGGTGGCGAGAGCCTTGGCGACCGGCGGGGCAATGGCGGAACTCGCCTTCGCATCCGGCGATCGCAGGTCGACGAGTTCGATCGCGGGCGGGTCCGCGTCTTCGTCCACCGCGCGCTGCGTCAGACGGAGCAGGCCGTAGCGGCCCGACTGCGCGGCGGCCCATGTTTCGAGCGAGGGCGTCGCCGAGCCGAGCACCACTGGAATCCCGAGCATCTGTCCCCGCTTGACGGCGAGATCTCGCGCCGAGTACCGCACGCCCTCGCCGGCCTTGTATGAGGGGTCATGCTCCTCGTCGACCACGATCAGGGCGAGCGCCGGCAGCGACGCGAACACCGCGAGCCGCGTTCCGACCACGATGCGAGCCCGTCGTTCATGGGCGGCAAGCCAGGCCGCGGATCGCTCACCATCGGGCAGGCCGCTGTGCAGTGTGACCACGCCTGCCTGGCCGAAGCGCGCGCGCAGAAGCGCTTCGAGTTGGGGTGTCAGATTGATTTCCGGCACCAGCAGCAGGACCTGGGAACGGGCATCGGAGCGCAGCCGGTCGTCGATCGCACGCAGGTACACCTCGGTCTTGCCGCTGCCGGTGATGCCGAACAGCAGATGCACTCCAAAGCCGCGTGCGCCTACGAGGACGTCGACCGCCTTCTGCTGCTCGCCATTGAGTTGCCGGTCGGATGCGCCTGCCCCCGGGGCAGGCGTGGGCCCGGCCCGGCGAAGGCGAGCGAGGGTCTGCACGAAGCGCGGACCCGGCTTCACGCGCAGCAACGGTGGAAGGGCAGGCAGTACGACTTCACCCCAGGGCTGCTGGTAGTAGTCCGAGGCGAAGTGGGTGAAGTCGAGCCAGTGCCGATCCAGCGGCACCACCTCGTCGATGACGCGACTGACGTACTTCAAGCGTTTCGCATCGACCGCCGTGGTGTCGCTCACATCCACGATCAATCCGGGCTGCGATCGTCGGCCTACCGGCACCAGGCAGACCTGCCCCGCGAGCGCGTTGTCGACTACCAAGGTGTAGTCGAGCGGCTGCGGGATCGGAACATCGACGACGACGCGGGCGTAGCGAGTCGCGAGGGTCGTCATCATTGTCAGGAAAGACGTGAAGGAATCAGGCTAAGTCCCTGAAACGAAAGGAGCCCAAAAAACAGGGCGCGACACTGTGGATAACTTTGTGGAAAACATGCTCGGACCCCGCCGAAACCCGCATGGGAATTGGACCCATCCGGAATGCGGATGGAATGGCGGCAAGAGCGGACCTTTAGTAATCAAGGGGTTACGAGCAACGCGAAGAAAAGCCGGAAAATCTTTCCCAAAGCGGGCGGCGAACCGAGGGAAGCCTGGCTTTTGTGAATAAGTCAAGTCCGCAGCGTCGCGTGCCCGCGGCCGAAGTGACTACTTACGCCCTCAAACGGCGGCTATGTGAGTGCACGGCATCCACCAGGACCCCCACGCTCTCCGGCGGAGTGAATTGCGAGATTCCGTGACCGAGGTTAAAGACGTGTCCAGCCCAGGAACCATCCGCATTCTGCGGGCGACCGAACGCGTCGAGCACGCCTTCCGCCTGAGTCCGGATCGCGTCCGGCGGAGCGAACAGCGCCATCGGGTCGAGGTTGCCCTGCAATGCGCATCGATCCCCGATCCGCGCCCGGGCCTTGCCGAGATTCACGGTCCAGTCGAGACCGACCGCATCGCAGCCGGTCAGCGCGATTTCCTCCAGCCAAAGGCCGCCGCCCTTCGTGAAGACAATGGAAGGCACGCGCCGGCCCTCATTTTCGCGTTTGAGTTGGGCGACAACTTCACGCATGTAGGCCAGCGAGAACGACTGGTACGCGCCGTCGGCCAGCGCGCCACCCCACGTGTCGAAGATCATCACGGCCTGCGCGCCGGCGTCGATCTGCGCGTTGAGGTAGTCAGCGACGGCCTTGGCGTTCACTCGCAGGATCGCGTGTAACAGGTCCGGCCGACCGTACATCATGGATTTGATCAGGCGGAAGTCATCCGAGCCGCCCCCCTCGACCATGTAGCAGGCAAGCGTGAACGGGCTGCCAGAGAAGCCGATCAGCGGAATCCGGCCAGCGAGCGCCTTGCGTATTTCGCGCACGGCATCGGTGACATAGCGCAGTTCGCCCGCGGGATCCGGCGCGGCCAGGCGCGCGACGTCGGCTTCGGTGCGCACCGGCCGCTCGAACTTCGGGCCTTCCCCCTCGGCGAAGTAGAGGCCGAGACCCATGGCGTCGGGAACGGTCAGGATGTCCGAAAACAGGATGGCGGCGTCGAGCGGAAAACGATCGACAGGCTGCATCGTGACCTCGGTCGCAAACGCAGGCGACTTGGCGAGTCCCAGGAAGCTGCCTGCCCGTTTGCGCGTCGCGTTGTACTCGGCCATATAGCGGCCGGCTTGACGCATGAGCCACACCGGCGTGTACTCGGTCGGTTGACGAAGCAGCGCGCGCAGCAGCGTGTCGTTCTGGAGTTTCACGAGGGGCCGGTCCGGTGGGTGAGCCAAAAGGCGGCGATTTTCGCACGACCGCGCTGCCGCCCTGGATCGGATGTGCGCCCGGCAGGAGTCGTTCTCGCCCTCCACGTGCAACCGGGAGCGAAACGGCAGCAGGTGGTCGGAACCCATGGAACGCGATTGAAGATCGCCATCGCGTCCCCGCCTGCTGGAGGGACGCGCCAACGCCGCGCTCCTGGGTTTCATCGCCGACCGTCTTGCGGTGCCCAAGTCGGCGCTGACGCTGCTGTCTGGAGAGACATCGCGCGAAAAGCGCGTGGCAGTAGCGACGTCTCTGCCGCCGTCCTCGATCGCGGATTCCTTGCTTCCACGCAAGGACAATAAAAAAAGCAGGCCCGAGGGCCTGCTTCTTCGGAGAAAGGCTTCCGAATTACTTCTTCGGGGCTTCTTTCTTCTCTTCCTTGGCGGCCGGAGCGGCAGCTTTCTCGTCCTTCTTCGCCGGCGCAGCGGCAGCTTTCTTTTCTTCTTTGGCGGCCGGGGCGGCCTTCTTCTCTTCCTTGGCGGCCGGAGCGGCAGCTTTCTCGTCCTTCTTCGCCGGCGCAGCAGCCGCGGGCTTGGCATCAGCCGGCTTGGCTTCGGCCTTCTTGTCCTGCGCGAAAGCGACGCCCGACGCGAAGGCCGTGGCGATCAGGGCAGCAATCAGCTTATTCATGGTCTGTGTTCCTGGAACGTGGTTTTGGGTTGGTTGCGAGCCCGCCCAAGACCGAACATCTCCCCAGTCCCCTGCAGACTCAGTGCGGCTAACGAAACAGCCGGGCCGGAGGTTGACACGGGGGTACGGTTAAGTCGCCGGTTTGGTCACCCGGCACACAGAATCGCCCCCAACCTGGGCGCAGTGGCGCTTTTTCGCTACTCCTGCGGGACTGTCAGCGTCCGCACGCGCCACTTGGTGTCGTTGGTGAACAGCCAGGTTTCCGAGTACGTCATGGCCCCGGTCTTCACCAGGGCCGCGGGCGGGGCGGGCAGCGGAGAGGCTGTCTTCAGGGACGCCTGGACCATGTTGTTGAGCTTCGGAATGCCCGGGGACCGAACGATCTTCGATCTGGTGACGTTGCCGCTCTTGTCGACGGTCACATCGACGACGATAACGCCCTGCAACAGGTGATGCGGCCGCCCTTCGAACAGCTCCGCGGAATTGGCGGCGTGGATGCGCTCGGCCGCCAGCCGCTTCCACTGCTCGAGCGCCGGGTCGCGCGCGGCCAAGCGCGGACCGGAACTGGTCGCCGGCCAGCTCGCCGCCGGCGCCGCGGGCGCGGTCGCGGGTCCGGAGGCGGCGGGAGCCGGCGCGGCCGGTGAGGATGCGGGCGGGGTCGAGCCGCAGCCGGCCGCGACGACGATCACCGAGGCCAGCGTGGCGTGGAGCAGGCACGTGCGTTTCAACATGGTTCAGTACCTCGCGTCGAGCCCGACGGTCCAGGACCGGCCGGGAGCCGGTTCGAAGAACCGGCCGTTGCTTTCGTTGACGATCACCGAGCCGATGTATCGCGCGTCCAGCACGTTGTCGATGCGGAAAAAAGCGCGGAGTTTCCAGCTACCTGCGACGAACGGCCGTTGCACCGAGAGGTTTACCGCTCCCCATCCGGCCGCGAAATCGCTGTTACGGTCATCGACTGGCAGGCGTGACTGTGCCCGCCACTCGGCCCCGAGGTCGACGCCCTGTGTGCGGTAATCGGCCCGGACGAATAAAGTTTGCGCCGGCACACCGGGCAGGCGATTTCCGGCCGGCACGACCAGGGTCGGCTGCGTGCAGGGCGCGCTCTGGCAGACCGCGAACGGCTCCGAATAGGTCGCGTGTATCGTCGCCAGCGCGGCCTGCAGCGTCAGGTTGTCGAGAGGCCGCCACGCCACGCTCGCCTCCGCGCCGTACCGCTCCGTCGCTGCGGCATTGCCGAACGAAGACCGCCCGCCGACGTTGGTCAGCACCACGATGTCGTCCTCCGTGCGCACGCCGAACAGTGCCGCGGTGACGCTTAGCGACGTGGAGGGCATGTACTTCCAGCCGAGTTCGACGTTGTTGCTGCGCCCGGGCTTCAGTGACGTATTCAGGCCGGCGCTGCCGTCCGGCCGGTAGGCGAGTTCGTTCAACGTGGGCGTTTCGAACCCACGCCCGTACGACACGTAGTAGCTCGTGCCTGGCGTAGCCCGGTAGACGAGGCCAACGACCGGGTTGACGCTGCTCATGTCGATGCTGCCCGAGTCATTCCCGTTGGCCAGATAGTGGTCTTCGCTCCGGAACTCGACACGCGAGGCGCGCACGCCAGCGGTGAGTTTCCAGCGCGCAGCGAGGTCGGCCTCCACCTGCAGGTAGGCGTCGTTCGAGGTGACCGTGTTGTTCTCGTCGCGACGCAAACGGCCGAGGACGCCCAACGTGTCGCCGATGAAGTTCTCGTACCCGCGGCGATCTTCGCTCATGCGCTCGACATTCACGCCTGCAGTGACCGTCGCCCGGTCGAAGTAACGCTGAACGCGCGCGTCGACCCCGCCGAAGTCGCGCGCGAAGTCGATCACGCCCCCCGGATGCGTCGGCGGCCTTTGTACCGCCACCGGTATCGCCTGGAACTGCGTGACCTCCCGATTGCCGATCCAGGCCGCGATATTGGAGCGCCACCCGCCGCCGAGGTCGGACGCGAGCTCGCCGCCGAACTGCATCTGCTGCGCCGACTTCCGGGTGTCGAACTGCAGCGCCTGAGGCGACGCCTGGCGGGGGTCCGCGCTGGCTTGCGCCCGGGTCAGGCCGAGCGGATCCATGGAATCCGGCATGTCGAGGCCGTTTGCCATCAGTCGAAGTTGCCCCAGGGGAGTTGCAACCGCGCCTGCGACATTGACGACGTCGCGGGTCGCCGCGCTGTGTTCGCGGTACCCCTCGGTGGAAAAGCGCCCCGCGTCCAGCGCGATCGAGGCAGCGTCATTGCCAGCCGCCGCACTCGCTCCGAGTCGCCATGTCCCGTAGCTCCCGGCGGCGCTCGTGATCTCGCCCGTCGGCGCCGAAGGACCGACGCGCGTGGTCATCGAGATCACGCCGCCCGAGGAGTTTCCGTACAGCGCGGAAAATGGCCCGCGCAGAACTTCGATCCGCTCGACGGCGTTGAGAGGAAAGTTCGAGACCTGCCCCTGACCGTCCGGCATGGTGGCCGGAATGCCGTCCAGGTAGAGCCGCACGCCGCGCACGCCGAAGGTGGACCGCGCACCGAAGCCGCGGATGGATATCTGCAGGTCCTGCGCATAGTTCTGCCGGTTCAGCGCCACCACGCCAGGGATGCGCGCCAACGTCTCCGACAGGTTCACACGCCACTGCGCGTCACGCACTTCATCGCGATCGATCACGTCGACTGACGCGGGAACATCGAGTGCGGCGCGCTCGGTGCGCGTGGCCGTGACGACCGTCGTCTCGAGCGTGGTCGGGGCAGTCTGCGCGAAGGCGACCGGTGCAGTCAGAACGACCGGAGCCAGTGCGAACGCGACCAGACAGCACAGCGGCGACGCGCCCGGTCGACAACGGCTGCTCGCAGCCCCAACGCTGCGTCGAGACAACATGGAACGGGTCACTGCGGCACGGCCTTCACTTCAATCTGGATCGCGGAATAGTACGCAGCGAGCTCGCGAATATCGTCGTCGCTCAGTCCCTTGGCGGCGACCGCCATGACTTCACTGCGTCGCGTTCCGGCGCGGTACGCGCGCAGTTCGCGTTCCAGATAGGACGCCGGCTGCGCCGCGAGGTTGGGCGCATCGGGCAACTTCGCAATGCCGTCCAGTCCGTGGCACGCCTGGCAGGCGCTTGCCTTGCGGCGACCCGTGGCCACATCCTGCGCGATGGCGTCGCCGCAGGCGGCGAGGGCTCCGGAAAGGACCGCCGCCGCGGTGAAGCGCGGCGGCGGCGAGCGTGCGGAGACCCATCCCGCTCAGGGCTGGTAGGAGATGCGGTAGATCGCACCGGCAAAGTCGTCCGACACGAGCAGGGACCCGTCCTTCATCACGGCGACGTCCACGGGCCGGCCACGATAAGTTCCCGTAGCGCTGTCCAGCCAGCCATCGGCGAACACCTCGGTCTTGTCGGCCGTGCCGTCGGCCTTGAGGGAAGTGAACATCACGCGCGCGCCGATCGGTTTGGTGCGATTCCACGAGCCGTGCTGCGCCGAAAAGATGCCGCCCTGGTACTTCGCCGGGAACTGCTTGCCCGTGTAGTGCGTCAGCCCGAGGTCGGCCGCGTGCGCATCCATGTAGACCTGCGGATCCGTGATGTTGGCCGGCAGGGGGTCCTTGTCATACCCGTGCTCCGTGATGCGCGTCTTGCCCTGTTTCCACGGATAGCCGAAGAACTGGCCGGGCTTGGTGGCGCGGTTCAGTTCGCCCGCCGGGATGTCGTCACCCATGCCGTCGGTCTGGTTGTCGGTGAACCACACCGAGCCGTCTTTCGGGCTGATGTCGATACCGACCGAATTGCGGATTCCGGTGGCGTACACCTCGCGCTTGGAGCCGTCGAACGGGTTCATGCGGACGATGCCGCCGATGCCGACCTTGTTGAACAACGCGATCTTGTCGCGCGGCTGCACGTTGAACGGCTGGCCCAGGGTGATGTAGAGCATGCCGTCCGGCCCGACGCGGCAGGTGCGCGCGTGGTGGTTGTAGGACTCCTCCTCGACCGGAATCAGCTGCCCTTGCGGCACCACTTCGATCACCGCAACATCGGGGCCTTCGTAGAAGAACTCCGCCGCGGGGAAGTTCAGCACGCGGTTGTGCTCGACGACGATCAGGAAGCCGTCCTTGGTCCAGCACACGCCGTTGGGCACCTGGAACTTCAGCGAAGGCGCGAACTGCTTGACCTCGTCGGCCACGTAGTCGCTGTTGCGATCTGTCACTGCCCACACCGTCGTCTTGCGCGTGCCGACGAAGAGCATGTTGGTGCTCGGTGCGATGGCCATGTGGCGCGCGTCCGGGACGATCGCGAACAGCTCGATCTTGAAACCAGGCGGCAGCTTGATGCGCTTAAGGTTCTCGCGCAGGGCATCGGCGTTCTTGCCCGACTGCGGAACTGACGGGATGTTCGGGTCCGTGCCCGAGGCCCTCATCTGCTTGAGCTTCTCGATGTTCTGCTGCGCGACGGCGGGTGTGATGCTGCCGACCGCAAGCGCAACCGCGACGGCGGTCGCCTTCCAGGTCCGTTTCATGAATGTCTCCTGTCTTCGTGCGTCGTTTTTATGACTTTGCATCGCACTGGCGCGTGCGATGCGCCGAGTCTATGTAGAGCCGCGCGCCCGGGCAATCAGGCTGGCTTGTGCGCTTCGCCGGATACCGCGAAAGCGCGAGCGCGACGCCTCGATGGTTCAGCGCACGACGAGCACCGGGCGGACGGTGTGCGTGAGCACGCGCTGCGTCTCGCTGCCGAGCAACAGCCCTTGGACGCCACGATGTCCGTGGGAGGCCATCACGATCAGTCCGCAGTCATGCTTATCGGCGGCCGTGACGATCGCGCGGTAAGGCTCATCGTCCTGCAGCATGGAGGTATGGCAGGCAACTCCGGCCACGGCCGCGGCCCGCGCGACCTGCGCCAGCCGATCGCTCGCTTCGGCGCCCGCACGTCCCTGATAGTCCTCCGCCGCCACGCCGCTCGACTCGCCGATGCCCGCGTACGGATAGGCCGCCAATGACGTGAACGCGATCAGTTCTGCGCCCAGCGCACGGGCCAGTTCCACCGCCGTTGCCACTGCCTTGTCCGACAACGCGGAGCCATCGGTTGCAACCAGAATCCTGCCGTTGAACATGAGTCCTCCGCCGGTCCCTTGATAGTAGGACGAAGCGCCCAGCAAAAAGGGCAGCGAACGCTGCCCTTTGGGCTAAAGCAAAGCCGCGCTGAGCCGGTTACCTGCCGCGCAGCTTCCGGATGGCAGCAAGCTGCGCAGCGATGGACGACATCTCGGCCTCGACCTTGGCAATTTCGAGATCGCTGGTCGCATTCTTGCGCGCTTCCTCCGCGTCCTTCAGCGCTTCGCGGGCCTTTGCCTCGTCCAGATCCTTGCCACGGATCGCGGTGTCAGCGAGGACGGTGACGACGTGCGGCTGCACTTCGAGGATACCGCCGGCGACAAAGACCTGCTCTTCGGCCGCCTGGTCAGCCACCTTGATGCGCACTACACCAGGACGGATGCGCGTGATCAGCGGTGCGTGCCGCGGGTAGATGCCGAGCTCGCCCGTTTCGCCCGGCAGCACGACGAACTCCGCCAGACCGGAAAAGATCGACTCTTCCGCACTGACGACGTCGACCTGGATCGTGTTGGCCATCTGACTCTCCGTGCGTGGCGCCCGTTACTGCAGCGTCTTCGCTTTCTCGAACGCCTCGTCGATCGTGCCGACCATGTAGAAGGCCTGCTCGGGCAGCGCGTCGCACTCGCCGTCGACGATCATCTTGAACCCGCGGATCGTCTCCTTCAGCGGCACGTACTTGCCCGGCGAACCGGTGAACACCTCCGCGACGTGGAAGGGCTGTGACAGGAAACGCTGCAGCTTGCGCGCGCGCGCCACGGCGAGCTTGTCTTCCGGCGACAGTTCGTCCATGCCGAGAATCGCGATGATGTCGCGCAGTTCCTTGTACTTCTGCAAGGTCGCCTGCACACGGCGCGTGGTGTTGTAGTGCTCGTCACCGACCACGTGCGGGTCGATCTGCCGCGACGTCGAGTCGAGCGGGTCGACCGAAGGATAGATGCCGAGCGAGGCAATCTCGCGGCTCAGCACCACGGTGGCGTCGAGGTGGCCGAAGGTGGTCGCCGGCGACGGGTCGGTCAGGTCGTCCGCCGGCACATACACGGCCTGGATCGACGTGATCGAGCCGGTCTTGGTCGACGTGATGCGCTCCTGCAGGCGGCCCATTTCCTCGGCCAACGTCGGCTGGTAGCCCACGGCCGACGGCATCCGGCCGAGAAGTGCGGAAACTTCGGTGCCGGCCAGCGTGTAGCGGTAGATGTTGTCGACGAAGAACAGGATGTCACGGCCCTCGTCGCGGAAGCGCTCGGCCATCGTCAGGCCGGTCAGGCCGACGCGCAGGCGGTTGCCCGGCGGTTCGTTCATCTGGCCGAACACCATCGCCACCTTCGACTTCGACAGGTCTTCCTGCACGATGACCTTGGCATCCGACATCTCGTGATAGAAGTCGTTGCCCTCGCGCGTGCGCTCGCCGACGCCGGCGAACACCGACAGGCCCGAGTGCTGCGTGGCGATGTTGTTGATCAGTTCCAGCATGGTCACGGTCTTGCCCACGCCGGCGCCACCGAACAGGCCGATCTTGCCGCCCTTGGCGAACGGGCAGATCAGGTCGATGACCTTGATACCCGTCTCGAGCAGCTCGACCGACGGCGACAGCTCTTCGAAGGACGGCGCCGGCTGGTGAATCCCGCGCCGTTCATCGGACTGGATCGGGCCGCGCTCGTCGATCGGACGACCGAGCACGTCCATCACCCGGCCCAGCACGCCCGGGCCGACCGGGACCTTGATGTTGTCGCCCGTGTTGCGGACCTTCATGCCGCGCTTCAGGCCGTCGGACGACCCCATGGCGATCGTGCGGACCACGCCGTCGCCGAGCTGCTGTTCGACCTCGAACGTCAGGCCCTGTTCGACCAGCTTGTTGCCGACGTCCTGTTCCAGGACGAGGGCGTCGTATACGTGCGGCATCGCGTCGCGCGGAAACTCTACGTCGACGACGGCGCCGATGCACTGAACGATGGTCCCGGTGGTTACGGTGCTCATGCTTGTTTCCTCAAGTCTCGGTATTCGAATTCATTGGCCTGCGCCACGCTCAACCCGGCTCCGGCCTCTCGCTCTGCTCACTCGACCATCGCTGCGTTCCCGTCGGCCTGGCCGACTCACCGCGATCGCCCCGTCACTACGACACCGCCGCCGCGCCGCCGACGATCTCGGAAATCTCTTTCGTGATGCCCGCCTGCCGCGTCTTGTTGTAGATCAGCTGCAGTTCCTCGATCACCTTCTTGGCGTTGTCAGACGCTGCCTTCATCGCGACCATCCGGGCGCTCTGCTCGGAGGCCAGGTTCTCTGCCATCGACTGGTACACCAGCGCCTCGACATAGCGCGTCATCAGCTCGTCGATCACGCGCTGCGGATCGGGCTCGTAGAGGTAGTCCCACGCGTAGGCGCGCTTCTCCTCCGGCGTCTGCTCGAAGCGCGCCGCCGACAGGGGCAGCAGCTGCTCGATCACCGGCTCCTGCTTCATCGTGTTGATGAAGCGGGAGTAGGCGATGTACACCGCGTCCAGCCGGCCTTCGGCGTAGCCGTCAAGCAGGACCTTGACCGGCCCGATGAGTCGCTCCGCGTGCGGCTTGTCGCCGAGATGGACGGCGCTGGCCACGATTTTCGCGTTCAGGCGCTGCAGGAAACCGAAGCCCTTGTTGCCGAGCGCGCTCGCCTCGAACTTGATGCCTTCGCCTTCCCACTGCTTGATCAGTTGCAGGAGGGCGCGCTGCACGTTGGTGTTCAGTCCGCCGCACAGCCCCTTGTCGGTCGAGATCAGGATCACGCCGACGTTGCGGATCGTGTCGCGCTTCACCACGAACGGGTGGCGGTATTCGGGATTGGCCAGCGCGAGGTGGGCGACGATATTGCGGATCTTGTCGCCGTACGGACGCGTGTTGCGCATCCTGTCCTGCGCCTTGCGCATCTTGCTCGCGGCCACCATTTCCATCGCCTTCGTGATCTTGCGCGTGTTCTGCACGCTCTTGATCTTCAGGCGGATTTCTTTGGTACTTGGCATCGTCTAAGTCGGCACGGTGAGCGTGAGCGCGCCGTGCCGAGTCCTGTTAGTAGCCCGCGGACTTCCTGAATTCCATGATGGCGTCGGTGAGCGCTTTCTCGTCGTCCTTGGACATGTCCTTGGTCGACTCGATGCGATCCACCAGCGCGGCGTGCCTGGTCTGCAGGAACTCGCGCAGGTTCTTCTCGACCGTCAGCGCATCCTTCACGTCGACGTCGTCGAAGTAGCCGTTGTTCACCGCGAACAGCGTCACCGCCTGTTCCCACACCTGCAACGGCTTGTACTGCGGCTGCTTCATCAGTTCCGTCACCAGGCGGCCGCGGTCCAGCTGCTTGCGCGTGGCCTCGTCGAGGTCGGACGCGAACTGCGCGAACGCCGCCAGCTCGCGGTACTGGGCGAGCGCGAGGCGCACGCCGCCGCCGAGCTTCTTGATGACCTTGGTCTGTGCCGCGCCGCCGACGCGCGACACCGAGATGCCCGCGTTGATGGCGGGCCGGATGCCGGCGTTGAACAGGTCGGTCTCGAGGAAGATCTGGCCGTCGGTGATCGATATGACGTTGGTCGGGACGAAGGCGGTCACGTCGCCGGCCTGCGTCTCGATGATCGGCAGCGCGGTCAGCGACCCGGTCTTGCCCTTCACCTCGCCATTCGTGAACTTCTCGACGTACTCCTCGTTCACGCGCGCCGCGCGCTCGAGCAGGCGCGAGTGCAGGTAGAACACGTCGCCCGGATACGCCTCGCGGCCCGGCGGACGGCGCAGCAGCAGCGAAACCTGGCGGTACGCCCAAGCCTGCTTGGTCAGGTCGTCATAGATGATCAGCGCGTCCTGGCCGCGGTCGCGGAAGTACTCGCCCATCGTGCAGCCGGAGTACGGGGCGATGTACTGCATCGCCGCCGACTCGGACGCGGAGGCCGCAACGACGATCGTGTAGGCCATCGCGCCCGTCTCTTCGAGCTTGCGAACCACGTTGACGACAGTCGAGGCTTTCTGCCCGATCGCGACGTACACGCAGATCAGGTCCTTGCCCTTCTGGTTGATGATCGTGTCGACCGCGACCGCCGTCTTGCCGGTCTGGCGGTCGCCGATGATCAGCTCGCGCTGGCCGCGGCCGATCGGCACCATCGCGTCGATGGCCTTGAGGCCCGTCTGCACCGGCTGAGACACCGACTTGCGCGCGATCACGCCCGGCGCGACCTTCTCGATGACGTCGGTCATCTTGGCGTTGATCGGGCCCTTGCCGTCGATCGGCTGGCCGAGGGAGTTCACCACGCGGCCGATCAGCTCCGGTCCGATGGGTACCTCGAGGATGCGCCCGGTCGCCTTCACCGTGTCGCCCTCGGTGATGTGCTCGTACGCGCCGAGAATCACCGCGCCGACCGAGTCGCGCTCGAGGTTCAGCGCGAGCCCGAAGGTGTTGTTCGGGAACTCGAGCATCTCCCCCTGCATGACGTCGGACAGGCCGTGCACGCGGCAGATCCCGTCCGTGACGGTGACGACGGTGCCCTGCGTGCGCAGCTCGGTCGACACACCGAGGTTCTGGATACGGCTCTTCAGCAGTTCGCTGATTTCACTTGGATTGAGTTGCATCGTTCAACTCCGAAAATTCATTGGGCCGTCAGGGCCGTCTGCATCTGGTTCAGGCGGGCGCGCACCGAGTTGTCGAGCACCTGGTCGCCTACGGAAATGCGCACGCCGCCGATCAGCGCGGGATCCACCCGCACGGTCGGCTGCAGCTTGGTGCCGAAGCGCTTGGCGAGCGCTCCCAGCAGGTCGTTCACCTCGCCATCGGCGAGCGGAAAAGCGGTCTCGATCGTGCAGTCCGCGACGCCCTCGGCCTGGTTCTTCAGCTGCCGGAACTGCACCGCGACCTCCGGCATCGCCGCCAGCCGCTGGTTGGCGACCAGCAGCTTCAGGAAGTTCGTTGCCGCTGCAGGGAGGGGTTGCTTCACCAGACCGGCGAGCAGGTCGACGACCTGCTCATCGCCAAGCTTCGGATCAGCGACCACCTGTGCCACCTGCGGATGGGACATCAGCGCGGCCAGTTCCTCGACGACGACGAGCCAGCGGCCCAGGCCCTCGCCGGAGCCACGCGCCGTCTCGAACAGCGCGTCGGCGTACGGACGGGCGATCGTGGACAGTTCGGCCATGGCTACAGCTTCGCCTTCAGCTGGGCGAGCAGTTCCGAATGGACCTGCGGATTCACCTCGCGCTGCAGGATCTGGGCGGCCCCGGCAACGGCGAGCACGGCGACCTGGTCGCGCAGGGTGTCCTTCGCGCGCTGCATTTCCTGCGTCGCTTCCGCCTTGGCCGCCTCGACGATACGGTCGGCTTCGACCTTCGCCTGCGCCTTGGCGGCATCGACGATGGCCTGGCCGCGCTTCTCGGCTTCGGTGATCAGCTGCTGGACGTGGGCGCGCTCGGTGGCCTGCTCCTCGGCGATCTTGCGCTTGGCCTCGTCCAGGCTCTTCTGGCCGCGATCGGCCGCAGCGAGCCCTTCGGCGATCTTCTTCTGCCGCTCTTCGAGCGACTTGACCAGCGGTGGCCAGATGAACTTCATCGTCACCCAGGCGCCGATGAAGAAGACCACCAGCTGAAAGAACAGCGTGGCGTTGATGTTCATAGGGGAACTCGATTGGCCGTGCGGGGAGGCCCCGTCCGGCGCTGGTTCGTGAGTAGGTTCGGCAAAACCGGTCGCTTATCCGGCGAACGGGTTGGCGAACGCGAACATCATCGCGATACCGACGCCGATCAGGAACGCGGCGTCGATCAGGCCGGCCAGCAGGAACATCTTGGTCTGCAGCGTGTTCATCAGTTCGGGCTGGCGCGCCGCGGCCTCGATGTACTTGCCGCCCATGATGCCAATGCCGATGCAGGCACCGATGGCACCGAGGCCGATGATCAGGCCAGCGGCCAGGGCAACAAACGCGACGTTGGTCATTTCTTACTCCTTGTTGGCAGAGAGAGTTGAAGCTGTTTGAGAAAGAGGTCAGTGGCCTTCATGCGCCTGGCCGATGTAGACCAGGGTGAGCATCATGAAGATGAAGGCTTGCAGCAGGATGATCAGGATGTGGAACAGCAGCCACGCGGTGCCGGCGACGACGTGCCCGATCGCCATGAAGACGCCCGTGGCGTTCATCGCCGCGAAGCCGCCCAGCAGCGCGATCAGGAAGAACAGCAACTCGCCGGCGTACATGTTGCCGAACAGCCGCATGCCCAGCGACACCATCTTGGCGAGGTACTCGATGATGTTGATGCCGAGGTTGGCCACCCCGAGCGGAATCGCGTAGAGCGGGTTCTTCGACGTGCCGAACGGCGCGGTGACGAGTTCGTGCAGGAAGCCGCCGAATCCCTTGACCTTGATGCCGTAGTAGATCATCAGCAGGAACACGCCGAACGACATGCCGAGCGTGCCGTTCAGGTCCGCGGTGGGCAAGGGCCGCAGGTAGTGGATGCCGAACAGGCCGGCGATCCATGGCAGGAGGTCGACCGGAACCAGGTCGATCGCGTTCATCAGCATGACCCAGACGAACACGGTCAGCGCGAGGGGCGCGATGAAGGTGCGGTCGCCGTGGACGATCGACTTGCTCTGCTCCTCGACGAGTTCCACCAGCATCTCGACGAACGCCTGGAACTTTCCGGGCACGCCGGACGTCGCCCGCTTGGCCGCCGAGCGCAGGACCCACAGCGTCACGCCGAGGATCAGGACCGAGAAGAACACCGTGTCGAAGTTGACGATCGAGAAGTCGATGATGACCTTCTGCTTCGCCGACGACAGGTGCGTCAGGTGGTGAACGATGTATTCGGTGGCGGTGGGAGCTTGGCCGGTCGCAGCCATGGTGGAACCCTATTCGTCTATCTGACCAGCAGCGTCAGCACGTAACTTTTCAGCACGACGATGACTGACCCTAGCAGCGCCAGCCACACCAAGTCCTTGTAAAACACGACGATCAGCCCGAGCAGCGCCAGCGTCGACACTACTTTGACGACTTCGCCGATCAGAAACACGGCTGGATCGGTCCCCTGCGGCCGCCGCGCTGCGGCAGCCAGCTTCAGCGCAAACAACCCGCTCGGAACGACACAGGCGGCGCCGCCCAACAACGCGGAGATCGCAGCGTGGGAGCCCCCCAAAAGCCCGGCCACCAGCGAGACGATGACGGTTGTGAGTATCTGCAGGAAGACCACCCGGAACATGCGCCTCCGAGACCGCCTTCCGCGGGACTGAGTCCGTTTTCGCCAAACCGCGAGATTCTACGAGGCGGGGGGTGACCGGGTCAAATTTGTGCTGCAGCGCAAATGAGACTGCAAACGGGGCCGGATCTCATTGGATGGCCGCGCGGGCCTCGGCTTCTGTGAGGCGAGAGACGCGCCAGCGGATGTCGTCGGCGGTCGGTCCCCGCGCCTCGGCTCTCACCGCCCAATGGCTGCCGTCGCGTGAACGGGCGATGCGGATGTCGATCAACCGTGGCGGCCATCCCAGCAGGCGCGCGCGCCGGCGCAGGACGACAACAGCGCGGCCCGAGAACGCCGGGTCGTCATCGCTGACCAGTTGAACGAACGCGGCATCCACCAGCCGTTGCAGCCGCACCTTGCGCCGTTCGGCGGCGACGTCGCCAAGAACAAAGGCAATCGGGCCGAGCAACAGCACCAGTGAGAGGTGCCCGGTTGCCGCGTATAGCGCTGCCGCGGCCAGCCAGCCGATCGCGGCAGCGACCAGCCAACGTGCCGGCCAGCGCATCAAGCGCGCAGCAGGCGCTCGACGATGCCGTCGAGCTGGTCGAGACTGGCGAATTCGATGACGAGCTTGCCGCGTCCCTTCGCGTTCGCCGTCAGCTTGACCGTCGCGCCAAGCCTGTCGGCGAGTTCCTCTTCCAGGCGCACGATGTCGCGGCTGCGTGGGGCGGCCGCCCTCTTCAGTCCGCCGCTGTCAGCCTTCGCCGCGTGTGTAACCAGGGATTCCGCTTCGCGCACGGACAGCCCCTTGGCGACGATGCGATTGGCGAACTGGATCTGGTGTGCCGAATCCACCCCGAGCAGCGCCCGCGCGTGCCCCATGTCCAGTCGCCCGTCCATCAGGAGTTCCTGAACCGGCTTGGCGAGATTCAGCAGCCGGAGCAGGTTCGACGTCGCGCTGCGCGAGCGGCCGATCGCTGTGGCGGCCTGCTCGTGGGTGAAGTCGAACTCGCGGACGAGGCGCTGCACGCCCTGGGCCTCTTCGAGAGGGTTGAGGTCTTCACGCTGGATGTTCTCGATGAGCGCCATCGCCAGCGCGGCGGTGTCCGGCACGTCCTTGACCAGCACCGGAACCTCGCTGAGGCCCGCCATTTGCGCGGCGCGAAAGCGGCGCTCGCCCGCAATGATTTCGTACTGGTCTGCTCCGACCGGACGCACGAGGATCGGCTGCATCACGCCCTGCGCCTTGATCGACTCGGCCAGTTCAGCCAGCGCCTCGGCGTTCATGCGGGTGCGGGGCTGGTACTTCCCGGGCCGCAGCCGGGCAATCGGAACCGAATTCGGCGCGCCCACGGGCGGGGGTGCCGGCCGCTCCTCCCCCAACAGCGAGTCGAGCCCGCGCCCGAGACCCTTGGGTCGCTTCATCATCATGTGTCCC
Source organism: uncultured beta proteobacterium (assembly GCA_963726405.1). Taxonomy (GTDB): domain Bacteria; phylum Pseudomonadota; class Gammaproteobacteria; order Burkholderiales; family Burkholderiaceae_F; genus JAOUJD01. Next base: position 713,865 of record CAVSCF010000005.1, read on the forward strand.
CCTCTGCCGGCGGGCGCCGATACCAGTAGGCGTAGCCGTCCCTGAAACCGAATTTCGAATAGAGCCTTCGGGCCGGTGCGTTGCCGGCTTCGACCTGAAGATACGCGCTCGTGCAGCCCCGCATGCGGGCCCGCTGCAGCAGCGCGGCGATCAATGCGGTGCCGAGGCCCTCGCCCCGGCGCTCAGGTGCCGTGACCATGCCGAAGATCCCGACCAGTTCGCCGTCGATGACGCCGCTGCCGCACGCAACCACGCGGTCGTCCTCGACGACCGCCAGGTAGATGCCATCGACGACCGCGTGCGCAAAGCGATCGCGCTCCACCGCGGCCCGCGCGGGATCGAGACCGTGCAGGACGACCAGCGCAGCACCGAACGCCGCGCGGTCCAGCGTGGCGACGGACACATCGGGGGCCGCCGGGGCCCGGGTCGCCAGGGGCGCAACCATCACCCGCGTGTCTTCGAACGCTGCGTACCCGCGCTCGGCAAGTCCGCGATCGACGCCGTGCGGGCGCGAGAACGGCGTCATCCTGAGGATGAAGGGCAGGCCATGTCGCGCATAGAACGCCGCACAGTAGGCGAGCTTGTCGTCCAGCGCTCGTTCGCCGGCGCCAATCATGTTGACCGAGCGCGCGCGCTTCGCCTTCCCGTTCGCGTAGCGCAGCAGCCAGCCGTCATGGAAGGCCTGCTCGCGCGGCTGCGACGCCGTCAACCCGGCATCCTCGATGCGAGCCAGTGCGGGATCGCGCGCCTCGCGCAGCGTTGCGGGAATCGATGCCAGGTCCAGCACGGTCACATTGTCGCGAGGCGCTGGATCATCTCGGCGCCGAAGGCCACGTACGCCTGGGCACCCTTGGAAGTGCGGTCGTACGCGACGCCCGGCAGCCCGTAGCTCGGCGCCTCCGCCAGGCGGACGTTGCGGGGAATGATGGTGCTGAATACCTTGTCGCCGAAACGCGCGACGAGTTGCTCGGACACCTGCTGCTGCAGGGTCATCCTCGGGTCGAACATCACCCTCAGCAGGCCGATGATGCGCAGTTCGGGATTGAGGTTCGCCGCCACGCGCTTGATCGTGTTGACGAGGTCCGCCAGCCCTTCCATCGCGAAGTACTCGCACTGCATCGGGATGATCACGCCGTGCGCGGCGCACAGCCCGTTCAGGGTCAGCATCGACAGCGACGGCGGGCAGTCGATCAGGATGAAGTCGTACTCGGACTCGACGGCGGCGAGCGCGCTCTTCAGCCGGCTCTCGCGATCGTCGAAGTCGACGAGTTCGACCTCGGCACCCGCAAGTTCGCGATTTGCGCCAAGGACATGAAACCCGCCGTGCTCCGACACGACGCGCGCGTGATGCACGTCCGCCAGCCCCAGCAGCACCTGGTACACGGAGGCGACAAGGCTGCGCTTGTCGATACCGCTGCCCATCGTCGCGTTGCCCTGCGGATCAAGGTCCACGAGAAGCACGCGTTGCCCGTGGGCAGCGATGCCGGCCGCAAGGTTGACTGCCGTGGTCGTCTTGCCGACGCCACCCTTCTGGTTCGCAACGCAGAAAATCCGGGCCATCTAGTTCTTCTCTTGAGGCGAGTCGACGAGGCGTTTTGCGTCGTACCCGTGGAGCGGAAGGCGGGCCTCGATCGCCCGCCGGTCGTCGGGCGACAGTGTGCGCGTCCGCGACAGCACCCACAGGTACTCCCGCGACGGCTCGCCGATCACGGCATAGCGATAGTCGGGCGCGAGTTCGATGATCCAGTAATTGCCCCAGCCGATCGGCAGCCAGCGCAGCGCGGCTGGAAGGAAGCTGACTTCGAGTCGGTCGGTGCGGCCGTCCAGTCGACGGGCAAGGCCGTTTGCCTCGTCCATGCCTTCCGCGGTCCGGCATCGATTGACCACACCGACATTGCCGTCGTCGAGCACGCGGTACGTTGCCGTGGTGTCGGCAACGCACTGGCGCTGAAAGCGGTTCGGATACTTCGCGACTTCGAACCACGGGCCTGCGTAACGCGAAAGATCGACCGCGCCGACCGTGGCGAGCGGCTCGGCGGCGGACGCGAGGCCGGCGACCAGCAACAAAGCCAGGAGCACAGCGTTCATCGGGCGAGCCGCAGTCCAAAGCCGATCAATGCCAGACCGGCTGCGCGCTGCAGAAGGAGCGCCAACCAGCGATTCGACCGCAGTCGATTTCGGATGGCGCTTGCGAAGGCGCACAGGGTCAGGCAGTAGGCCAACGTGATGACGGCGATGGTCGCCGCCATGGCGGCGAAGGTGACGAATCCCCGATGGCGCTCGGCGTCGATGAACAGCGGGAAGAACGCCATGTAGAAGACGATGGCCTTCGGATTCATGAGGGTGATCAAAAACGCCTGCCGAGCAAAGTGCCCCGCCTTCAGCGCGACCGGCGCGGCGGACCCCGCTTTCGCGAGCAGCAGCTTGATGCCGAGCCAGACCAGATACGCGGCGCCGGCGTACTGGAGCCCCTTGAACACGGTCTGGTTCGCCTGCAGGATGGCCGCGACGCCGACAGCGGCGAGCCACATCAGCACCTGGTCGCCGGCAATCAGGCCGAACGTGGCCGCCGCTCCGGCGCGCAGCCCGCCCTTGGCAGTCGCAGTGAGCAGCGTGAACGTGCCGGGACCAGGCAGCGCCAGGAACACCAGGATGGCGGCGACGAAGGCCCAGTAATCGGAGATGCCGAGCATCAGGGACGTTGCAGAAGGATCAGGTGACGCTCGGCCCCGAGCCGAGGGACATCGAGTTTAACGATGTCGGCGACCCGGGCCTCCGGGAACAGGCAGGCGAGCCGCGCGATCTCCGCCTTCGGGACGGCTCCCTTCATCGCGGCCCACCAGCCGCCGGGTGCAATCAGACCGGCGCTCACCCGGATGAACTCGTCCAGGGAGGCGAAGGCGCGCGACACGACCAAGTCGAACGGCCCAGTGCTCACCTCCTCGGCCCGGCCATGCACGCACTCGACGTTCGCCAAGCCCAATTCGACACGCGCCTGTGTCAGGAAGGCCACTTTCTTCTGCACTTTGTCGACCAGCGTCACGTGCCAGTGCGGCTGCGCCACCGCGAGGGGAATGCCTGGCAACCCCCCGCCCGATCCGACATCGAGCACTCGCACCTGCTTTTGACCGAAGATACGGAGAATTGGCGACAGAATGGAGAGCGAATCAAGCAGATGGTGCGAGAGGATCTCGTCCGGCGAGTCGATCGCTGTCAGGTTGTGCACGGCGTTCCAGCGTATGAGGAGGGCCGCGAAGCGTGCCAGCTGCTCGCCCTGCTCCTGTGTCAGGTCCACCCCGGACTCGCGGGCGCCGGCGACGACGCAAGCCCCGGTCAGCCCCTTGCCGGCCTCAGGCCGCGAGTTGACCGGCGCCACCGCTCTTCGCCAACCGCTTCAAGTGCACGAGCAGCAGCGAGACCGCCGCGGGAGTGATTCCGGATATCCGGGAGGCCTGCCCGATCGTCTCGGGGCGCTGCAACTTCAGCTTCTGGCGAACCTCGATCGACAGACCGCGCACCTGGTCGTAGTCCAGCTCCACGGGAATGCGCGTCGTTTCGTGCGCCTCGTGGCGAAGGACCTCTTCGCCCTGCCTTGCGATGTATCCGGCGTACTTGACGGCGATCTCGACCTGTTCGGCCACCACGGGATCGTCTGAGGCTGGAGAGCCAAACGACTCCCCTTCGGAAGTTCGCAAGGAAACCAGTTCGCGATAGGAAACGCCCGGCCTGCGTAGAAGGTCGGTAAGCGTGTACTCTCGTTCTATGCCTTTACCCAACACGCGTTCGGCTTCGTCAGCAGGCAAGACGCGCGGGTTCAACCAAGTGGATTTCAGTCGCTCCAACTCGACGGCAACGGCGTCGCGCTTTCGGTTGAAGGCCTCCCAGCGCGCGTCGTCGACGCATCCCAGGCGCCGCCCGGCTTCCGTGAGACGCATGTCCGCGTTGTCCTCGCGGAGGGACAGGCGGTACTCCGCACGGCTCGTGAACATTCGATAGGGCTCGGAAACGCCGCGGGTGATGAGGTCGTCGACCAGAACGCCAAGATAAGCCTCGTCCCGGCGCGGGCACCAGGCCGCCTCCCCCTTCGCAAGCAATGCGGCATTGAGGCCGGCCAGGACCCCTTGCGCAGCGGCCTCCTCGTATCCGGTCGTTCCATTGATCTGGCCGGCGAAGAACAGTCCCTCGATCGCCTTGGTTTCGAGCGAGTTCTTGAGGGCTCGCGGGTCGAAGTAGTCGTATTCGATCGCGTAGCCGGGTCGCAGGATGTGCGCATGCTCGAGGCCGCGCATCGACCTGACCACAGCGATCTGCACGTCGAAGGGCAACGACGTGGAAATGCCGTTCGGGTAGAACTCGTGGGTGGTCAGCCCCTCCGGCTCAAGGAATATCTGGTGGCTCGACTTGTCGGCGAAGCGGTGGATCTTGTCCTCGATCGACGGGCAATAGCGCGGTCCCACGCCCTCGATGACGCCGGAGTACATGGGGGAACGGTCAAGGTTCGCGCGAATGATCTCGTGCGTCGACGCGTTGGTATGCGTAATCCAGCACGGCACCTGGGCGGGGTGTTGCGCCGGCGTCCCGAGGAACGAGAACACCGGGATCGGATCCAGATCGCCGGGCTGCTCCTGGCATAGCGAAAAGTCGATCGTGCGGCCGTCCAGCCGCGGCGGCGTTCCGGTCTTCAGTCGGCCCTGCGGCAACCGCAACTCCTTCAGGCGTCGCGCCAGAGAGATTGCAGGCGGATCCCCCGCGCGGCCCGCCGCGTAGTGCTCCATGCCGATATGAATGAGGCCGTTCAGGAACGTGCCGGCGGTGAGCACCACGGCCCGGCCGCGGAAGCGGATGCCGGCCTGCGTGACCGCCCCGACCGCACGGTCGCCCTCCAGGATCAGGTCGTCCACTGCCTGCTGAAAGATCGAGAGGTTTGGCTGACTCTCGAGCCGCCCGCGGATCGCCTTCTTGTAGAGGATCCGATCGGCCTGTGCGCGCGTGGCCCGGACAGCCGGGCCCTTGGACCCGTTGAGGATCCGGAACTGGATCCCCGCTTCGTCAGCCGCCGCCGCCATGGCGCCGCCCAACGCGTCGACTTCCTTGACCAGATGGCCCTTGCCGATGCCGCCGATGGACGGATTGCAGGACATCTGGCCCAGCGTCTCGATGTTGTGGGTCAGCAGAAGCGTCCGGCACCCGGTTCGTGCGGCGGCCAGGGCCGCTTCGGTGCCGGCGTGGCCGCCACCGACAACGATCACGTCGAAGGATTCCGGGTACAGCATTTCGTTATGCGCAGCGTTGGAATTGGCGAGGGCGCCGAAGCCTGCGATACAAACGCGCCTAAGGGGCCGCGAGTATACGAGCCGGCCCTGCCTGCTGCGACTGTTTCACGTGGAACGGGTTCCACGTGAAACACTATTTCCCGAAACGAGGATCCAGTACGGTGCCGTGAATGTTCAGGCTGATCGGGGCTTGAACCGTCTGCCCGCCAAGTTCGACACGCACTGCGCCGGTCAGCGACCGATCATCACCGACCGTAAAGTTGGCCCGGGCCGCCATGGCGCCCGCGCGTCCACCAACATCTTCAAACCGCACGCCACTGGGCGACGCGATCACGGTGCCGTCAAACTCGGTGAACCGCGTGGTTCCCGACGCGGTGGCGCCCTGGGTGGCCGCCAGCCCGAGATTGATGCCGTTCAGCGTGGCCCAGCGGATCTGGAAGGGTCCGGCGACCGCAGCCCTCCCGAGGGCATCGTCTAAGCTGGTCCCGCGGGAAACGATCGTCAGGCTCAAGCCCGCGGTTCCCTGGAAAGGCGCCACCGGAGCGTCCTGCGCTCCCTGCACGCGCGGGCGCAACGACTGCAGAACGGCGTCGACATCGATGTTCGACGCGTTGGCAAATCCGGTGATGACCCACTCGACGTCACTGGCCGCGAACACGGTCCCGGTTGTGACTCCGAAGAAGCCAGCCAGCGTGAAGTTGGTTACCTCGAGGACATTGCCGGCAATCCGCCCGTTCGCCCGGACCTCGTTCCAGCGAACGCGAGGGCCGACCGGCATGGCCCAGCGCTCGGCCGCAACCTCGAAATCCACCGTCTCCAGCTCCGCGCCTGGGCGAATCTGCATCTGCATGGCCCCGCCGTCCGCGTCCTGCTGGCGGACGGCCATCGGCCCGAACCTTCCATCCTCCGTCCGACGCAGCACGGCCTCATACCGGCCTGGGAACAAGCGCGAGTCCGCGATTCGAATCGATTCAAAGCGAATCGTCGAGATCTTGCCGGGAAGGTCGCGAGCACCTCCCGGTACAGCCTTCACCGCGGCCAACGCCTGAGCCGCGGTCATCGTCATCGGCGCGATCGTCGCCTCGCCCCAAACCCACTGCCCGCCTCGCAGCGCGGACCAGAGGTCCTTCCAGTTGATCAGCAACGACACTTCTTCGGCGGAGAACTGACCGGCAACGTCGACCCCGCGAATCAACAGGCGCGGCGCAGGTGTGACCTGGAACGAGGTCTCGGCCACCGTCACCGGCCGCTTGAACGCGGCACTCAACCGCTCACCGACCCGCACGGCCGATGTCTCATCGCGCAGCGGCTTCAGCATTCCGTAGAGAACCGCGCCGAAGACACCGATCACGGCGACGATCAACAGTCGCTTCATCCACGTCCGGAGACTGGCGCGGCGGTGCTCCTCCGCGTACTCCTCCATCTCCGCGCGGTCTCGTTCCTCTTGCAGATCCAGGCGATCCGGAACATTCACGGTCGTGATGGCAAAGCGCGTGGCTTCCGTCGCGTCCCATTCCGGCTCCGTCGCGGATTCCAACAGGGCAACGGGCTCCGAATGTGAGTGCCCGCTCTCGGCCGCTCGGGCTTTGACACGAGAAGATGGGGCCCTCGCACCCGCTGCCTCGCCCGCAGCCTCGCGCGCGAGCTGAGCGGCCGCGTGCTCGACGCTGGCGCGGACCAACTCGGACGCGACCTCTTCTTCGGTGGCGCCAAATACAGTGACTGGATCGAGATCGGTCTGCTCAAGGAAGTGCGCGACCGCTTCTGGTTCCAGACGAGCAATCTCCGGGACCAAGCCGGTCGCCTTGATCGCCTCCATCGAGCCCATGGGTTCGACGAGACCGGCCTCCTGCAACTTGCCCATCGCGCGCTCGATGCGCTCGTCGTTCAGGCTCGGCAGCCGCGCCTGAAGTCCGGCGACATTGAGCCGGCCATCGAGAAGAATCAGGATCAGCCGTTCGCTCTGCGTGAACTGATGCGACTTCTCATAGACCTCGCGCACACCTCGGTCGGTGCGGCGGTAGATCATCGCGGGGTTCAACGACATCGCGTCACTCTTCGCGCCTGCTCGCGCAGGTCGGTGGCTGAAGTCGATCGATTGTATCGACCAAGCGCTGGCGTTCGTAGTGCGTCATTCGGTCGATAAGCAGCGCCATCGACGCAGATGGAAAGGCCGCATCCAGCAAAAAGGGCGGCCTTGGCCGCCCTCTTCGTTGCCGCTTCGCCGCTCGCCTAGGTCGCCGCCGCGCGGCGGTGAGCCCACCACTCGTTGAACTCGCCGATGATGCCGCGGCGGAACGCCATCACGCAGATCACGAAGATCAGCCCGATCACCACCGTGACGGACTCGCCCAGCCCGTTGAACCAATCGATCCCGGTGACGCTGCCGATGAACATGCCGATGTCGCCGACCTTGTTCTCGAGCGCAACGATGATGAAGGCGCCGAGGATCGGACCAAGCATCGTTCCCATGCCGCCGACGAGCACCATCAGGATCACCAGGCCGGACATGCTCCAGTGCGCGTCGGTCAATGTCGCGAATCCGAGGACCAGCGTCTTGGTCGCGCCGGCGAGACCGGCGAGAGCAGCGGACAGCACGAACGCCAGCAGCTTGAAACGCGCCGTGTCATAGCCGAGCGACATCGCGCGCGGCTCGTTCTCGCGGATCGCCTTGAGCACCTGGCCGAACGGCGAGTGCACCGTGCGGTAGATCAGCAGGAACGACACCACGAAGATGCCAAGCACCACGTAGTACAGCGCGACGTCGCTCGTGAGATCGATCAGGCCCAGGAACTTGCCGCGCGGAACGCCCTGCAGTCCATCCTCGCCCCCGGTGAAGGGCGCCTGCAGGAAGAAGAAGTACAGCATCTGCGCGAGCGCGAGCGTGATCATCGAGAAATAGATGCCGCTGCGGCGGATGGCCAGCGCGCCCATCACGAATCCAAGCACGGCGCCGCTCAGCAGATCCGGCCAGCAGGCCGACCTCCGTCGGCACGCCCCAGAACTTGAGCGCATGGCCCGGTCGCGTAGGCCGCACCGCCGAGGAATGCGGCGTGGCCGAACGACAGCAGGCCGGTGAACCCGATCAGCAGGTTGAAGGCACACGCGAAGAGCGCGAAACACATCACCTTCATCACGAAGACCGGGTACGCGCCGACCAGGGGAAGGATGGCCACCAGCGCCAGCAGCGCCAGATAGACCATGAACTCTTTCGAGAGCCGTCACGCTATTTCTCCTTGCCGAAGAGGCCGGCGGGCCGGATCAGCAGCACGATCGCCATGATGACGAACACCACGGTCGAGGAGGCCTCGGGATAGAACACCCGCGTGAAACCCTCGATCACACCGAGCCCCAGGCCGGTCAGGATCGAGCCCATGATCGAGCCCATGCCGCCGATCACCACCACGGCGAACACGACGATGATCAGGTTGCTGCCCATCAGCGGCTGCACCTGCAGGATCGGCGCCGCCAGCACGCCCGCAAAGCCCGCGAGTGCGACGCCGAAGCCGTAGGTCAGGGTGACCATCAGCGGCACGTTCACGCCGAACGCCTGCGTCAGCTGCGCGTTCTCCGTCCCCGCGCGCAGATAGGCGCCGAGCTTGGTGCGCTCGATGACGAACCAGGTGCCGAAGCAGACGATCAGCGACGCGACGACGACCCACGCCCGGTAGTTGGGCATGATCATGAAGCCGAGGTTCGTGGCGCCGGCGAGTTGGTCGGGCACGCTGTAGGGCAGGCCCGACACGCCATAGAAGGAGCGGAAGAATCCCTCGATCAGCAGGACCAGGCCAAAGGTGAGCAGCAGCCCGTAGAGGTGATCGAGCTTGTAGAGGTGCCGCAGCAGCAGCCTCTCGACGACGACGCCGAACACGCCGACCAGCAGCGGCGCGACTGCGAGCATCACCCAGTAATTGAGCCCGAAGTAGGTCAGGCCCATCCACGCGAAGACCGCGCCCATCATGTAGAGCGCGCCGTGCGTGAAATTGATCACGTTCAGCAGCCCGAAGATGACCGCGAGCCCGAGCGACAGCATGGCGTAGAACGAGCCGTTGACGAGGCCCAGCAGCAGCTGGGACAGCAGGGCAGGCAGCGGGATGCCGAAGAGTTCTGACATTGCGAACGTAGAAAAAGGCACCGGGCGGAAAGCCGCCCGGTGCGTTCACGGCATTACTTCTTGACCAGCGGGCACTTCGAGTTCGCGAGCTTCGTGTACGCCTCGTCGCCCGGGATCGTCTGTGCCAGCTTGAAGTAGTCCCACGGCTCCTTCGACTCGGCCGGCGACTTCACCTGCATCAGGTACATGTCGTGCACCATGCGGCCGTCGGCGCGGACCATGCCGTTCTTGGTGAACATGTCGTTGATCTTGGTCTTCTTCAGTTGCGCCATCACCGCATCGGCGTCGTCCGTCCCCGCCGCCTTCACCGCCTTCAGGTAGGTGGTGACGGCCGAGTAGTCGCCCGCCTGCAGCATCGACGGCATCCGCTTCATCTTGTCGAAGAAGCGGCGGCCCCACTCACGCGACTCGGGCGACTGGTTCCAGTACCAGCCGGTCGTGAGGTACATGCCGTTGGTCGTCTTGCAGACCCAGGCTGTGGATGTCGTTGATGAACATCAGCAGGCCGGCGAGCTTCATGCTCTTCGTCACGCCGAACTCGTTGGCCGCCTTGATGGAGTTGATCGTGTCGCCGCCGGCGTTCGCCAGCCCGAGGATCTGGGCCTTGCTGCTCTGTGCCTGCAGCAGGAACGACGAAAAATCCGAAGCGTTCAGCGGATGGCGCACCGCGCCGACCACGTTCCCGCCGTTGGCCTTGACGACGTCGCCCGTGTCCTTCTCGAGCGAATGGCCAAACGCGTAGTCGGCGGTGAGGAAGTACCAGCTCTTGCCACCGCTCTTCACGACCGCGGCGCCGGTGCCGTTGGCGAGTGCGACCGTGTCGTACGCGTAGTGAACGGTGTACGGCGTGCAGTCCTCGTTCGTCAGCCGCGAGCTTGCGGCGCCGACCGAGATGTACGGACGCTTCTTCTCCGCCGCGACCTTGGCACCTGCCAGCGCAGTCGACGAGTTGGTCCCGCCGATGATGACGTCGGCGCCCGCCTGGTCGATCCACTCGCGAATCTTCGACGAGGCGATGTCCGCCTTGTTCTGGTGGTCGGCGAAGACGATCTCGATCTTCTTGCCCGGGAACTCCTTCTGCATGTCGGCGATCGCCATGCGGATCGCCTCGACGCCGCCCTGTCCATCGATGTCCGAATACAGCGAGGACATGTCGGTGACGAAGCCGATCACGATCTTGTCGCCGGACAGCTTCTGCGCCTGCGCGCTGCCGACGCCGAATGCCAGCCCGCACATTGCGAGCGCGGCGCAAATCTTCTTCAGTTTCACAGTGTCTCCTCCTCTAGGGGAAGCGTTGGTGGATCAAACTCCAAGGAGCTCGTGCAGCGTCGCTTCCTTCTCCCGCAGCTGCGCCGCGGCAAAAGTTTCAACGATGCGCCCGTGCTCCATGACATAGAAACGGTCGGCCAGAGGCGCCGCAAAGCGGAAATTCTGTTCGACCATCACGACGGTGTATCCCTTGGCCTTCAGGGTGCGGATCATCTCGCCCAGTTTCGCGACGATGACGGGCGCCAGGCCCTCGGAAATCTCGTCGAGCAGCAGCAGGTGCGCGCCGGTCCGCAGGATCCTGGCCACCGCGAGCATCTGCTGTTCGCCACCCGACAGCCGGGAACCCTGGCTCCTGGCCCGCTCCTTCAGGTTCGGGAACATCCCGTAGATCTCATCAACGCTCATCCCCCCGTCGGCGGCGACACGCGGGGGCAACATCAGGTTTTCCTCGCACGACAGGCTCGCGAAGATGCCCCGCTCCTCGGGGCAGTAGCCGATGCCCAGGTGGGCGACCCGGTGCGTCGCCATGGCGATGGTCTCGGTGCCGTTGACCTGGATCGAGCCCTTGCGCGTCCCGGTCAGACCCATGATCGCGCGCAGCGTGGTCGTTCGGCCCGCGCCGTTGCGGCCGAGCAGAGTGACGACTTCGCCCTGGTCGACCTGCAGGTCGACCCCGTGCAGGATGTGCGACTCGCCGTACCAGGCGTGCAGGTTCTTGATCTCGAGCGCCGCCGCCATGTCAGTGTCCAATGCCTTCCAGCTGCGCGGCGGCCGTGCCCATGTAGGCCTCCATGACGGCGGGGTCTCTCGATACCTTGGCGTAGGGTCCTTCCGCCAGCACCGCGCCGCGGGCCAGCACCGTGATGGTGTCGGCAATGCTGGAAACGACGTTCATGTTGTGCTCGACCATCAGCACCGTGCGGCCAGCGGCCACGCGCTTGATCAGTTCCGTTACGCGGGCCACGTCTTCGTGACCCATGCCCTGCGTCGGCTCATCGAGCAGCATCAGTTCGGGCTCCGTGGCGAGCGTCGTGGCGATTTCCAGTGCCCGTTTGCGGCCGTAGGGCAACGAAACGGTCTGCGGTGGACGGCGAACGAACGAAGGTCGACCTGGTCGAGCAGCGCGAGCGCGCGCTCGTTCAGGTAGTCGAGCGGCGCGCTCGCTGCGCCAGAACTGGAACGACAGGCCGGTTGGACTCTGCAGCGCGATGCGGACGTTCTCCAGCGCCGTCAGGTGAGGAAACACCGACGAGATCTGGTAGGAGCGCACGATGCCGCGCCGGGCGATGTGCTCGGGCGTGTCCTTGGTGATGTCGGTGCCGTTGAACAGGATGTGGCCGCGGGTGGGCGTCAGGAACTTCGTAAGCAGGTTGAAGCAGGTCGTCTTGCCCGCGCCGTTGGGACCGATCAACGCGTGGATCGTGCCTCGCACGACTTTCAGGTTGACTTCACTGACGGCGACGAAGCCCTTGAACTCCTTCGTCAGGCCGCGCGTTTCCAGAATGGTGTCGGAAGGGTTCATTGAATTCGTCGTCGTTGCACGTGCTGGTCTTGCCGCCGGCCCGTCACGCGGAGGCGGCGAGCATACCAACGTAGTCGTCGCGGGATGCAATGCGCGGGTTTGTCCCGTGGCAGTGATCTTTCATCGCCTGCGTCGCGATGTCTTCATAGAGCTCCGGTCCGATGCCCATGTCGCCCAATCCGGCCGGCAGGCCCAGGCGCCGATTGAGGTCGCGGACGGCCGTTCGCCAGGGCCGCTCCGCCGCTCACGCCAAAGACGTCGGCGATCGACTGCACTTTGTCAGGGACCGCCGCCTCGTTGAACCTGAGCACCTCGGGCAGGAGCACGGCGTTCAGCGTGCCGTGGTGCGGGCCGATCGGCAGCGCTCCGAGCGCGTGCGACAGCGAGTGCACGGCGCCGAGTCCCTTCTGGAAGGCCATCGCGCCTTGCATCGACGCACTCATCATGTTCCAGCGCGCCTCGCGGTCCGTCGGCTGGTTCACCGCGCGGTCGATGTGTTTCAGCGCGCGCACAAGCCCGTCGTGGGCGATGGCGTCGGCGGGGGGATTCACGGCCTTCGACAGGAAGGTCTCGACGCAATGGGCCACCGCATCCATGCCAGTCGCCGCCGTGAGTCCGGGAGGAAGGCCGAAGGTCAGCTCGGGGTCGCAGATCGCGGTCTTCGGAACCAGATGCCACGAATGAAAGCCGAGCTTGCGCCCGTCATTCAGGATGATGATGGCGCCGCGCGCGACTTCGCTGCCGGTGCCGGCGGTCGTCGGAATGGCGATCAGCGGTGATACCGCCGACGTGATCTTCGGGCTGCCGCCGAGGATCGTTGCGTAGTCGGCGAGCGCGCCTGCATGCGTCGCCATGATCGCGACGCCCTTGGCGAGGTCGATCGGGCTGCCGCCGCCAAGCGCTATCAGGCCGTCGGCGCCGTGCGCGCGGTACGCGTCGACTGCCTTCATCACCGCCGCCTCGGTGGGGTTGGACGGCGTGTCGGCGAACACCGCAAAGGGCAAAGCGCCAAGCACCGTCTGGAGGCGATCAAGCAGTCCCGCCGCGACGACACCGCGATCCGTGCAGATAAGCGGCCGGCGAATGCCCACGCGCTCGCACTCGGAGCGGGCGAACGCCAGCGCGCCGAAGTCGAACTGGACCTGCGTGATGTAGTAGATCAGTGCCAATACGGTCTCCTGCGTACCGGTACTGCTGTCGACTGGCCGCCCGCCGGCCTCGTTGCGGGCCTTTCGGGCGGGTCAATCAGTATCTTCGTAAAGCCATATCGGTGCAAGGCGAAGGGTCAATGAGGAACCTTCGAGAGAAGCGCCATCTGCTTCGCGTCAGCCGACGATGTAAGCGGCTCAAACGAAAAAGGCCGCCCGGGGGCGGCCTTTCCGTTGACCAACCGCCCTGTCACGCCGCGATTCGCTGCTCGAGTGCCACGCGCGTCTCCTGCAGGGCGCGTGGCAGGCGCGGCGAAAGCTTGGCGAAGAGCTCGCTATGCAGCGCGAGTTCCTTGCGCCAGTCGTCGAGGTTCACCGCCGTGATTCGCTCGTACTGAGCGCGCGGGAACTCGAGCCCGGTCCACTGCAGATCCTCGTAGCGCGGCGACACGCCGAACACATGTTCCGCCCCGCCGGCGCGCCCTTCCACGCGGTCGACGATCCACTTCAGCACCCGCATGTTTTCGCCGAAGCCCGGCCAGACGAACTTGCCGTTCTCGTCGGTGCGGAACCAGTTCACCGTGAAGATCTTCGGCAGCGTCGCTCCGCTGGTACCGAGCTTTTCGCCCAGCGAAATCCAGTGGCCGAAGTGATCGCCCATGTTGTAACCGCAGAACGGCAGCATCGCGAACGGATCGCGCCGCAGGACGCCTTGTGCGCCGGCCTGCGCCGCCGTGGTCTCGGAGCCCATCGTGGCGGCCATGTAGACGCCTTCGACCCAGTTCCGGGCCTCGGTCACCAGCGGCACCGTGGTCGAGCGCCGGCCGCCGAACAGGAAGGCGTCGATCGCCACGCCGTCCGGGTTCTCCCAGTCGACGTCGATCGACGGGCACTGCTGCGCCGCCACCGTGAAGCGGGCGTTCGGATGCGCCGCCTTGCGACCGGCCTTGCCATCCTCGGGCGTCCAGTCCTTGCCTTGCCAGTCGATCACGTGATCCGGCGCCGGACCCATCCCTTCCCACCACACGTCGCCATCGTCCGTCAGCGCCACATTGGTGAAGATGACGTTCTCGTGCAGCATCGCCATCGCGTTGTGGTTCGTCTTCTCGGACGTTCCGGGGGCGACGCCGAAGCAGCCCGCTTCCGGATTGATGGCGTACAGCCGACCGTCGGCGCCGGGCTTGATCCAGGCGATGTCCTCGCCGACCGTCGTCACCTTCCAGCCGTCGAAAGCCGGCGGCGGGATCAGCATCGCGAAGTTGGTCTTTCCGCAGGCCGAGGGGAAGGCCGCCCCGATGTGATACTTCTTTCCCTCGGGAGAGGTGACCGCAACGATCAGCATGTGTTCGGCGAGCCAGCCCTCGTCGCGTCCCATGGTCGAGGCGATGCGCAGTGCCAGGCACTTCTTGCCGAGCAGTGCGTTGCCGCCGTACCCGGAGCCGTACGACCAGATCTCGCGCGTCTCCGGAAAGTGGACGATGTACTTCGTGTCGTTGCACGGCCACGGCACGTCTTTCTCGCCGGTCGACAGCGGCTTGCCCACCGAGTGGATGCACGGCACGAACTCGCCGTCGGTGCCGAGCAGGTCGACGACCGCCCGGCCCATGCGCGTCATGATGCGCATGTTCACGACCACGTAGGCGCTGTCCGACAACTCGACGCCGATCTGCGAGATGTGGCTGCCGAGGGGCCCCATCGAAAACGGCACCACGTACATCGTGCGACCGCGCATCGAGCCGGCGAACACGTCCTTCAGCGTCGCGCGCATCTCCACGGGCGCCATCCAGTTGTTGGTCGGACCGGCATCGTCCTTCTGCTCGCTGCAGATGAAGGTGCGGTCCTCCACGCGGGCGACGTCGCTCGGATCGGACAGCGCGAGATAGCTGTTGGGGCGCTTCGCGGGGTTGAGCCGCTTGAGCGTGCCCGCCTGCACCATCTCCTCGCACAGGCGGTCGTATTCCGCTTGCGAGCCGTCGCACCACACGACGCGGTCCGGCTGCGTCAGCCGGGCGATGTCGGCCACCCAGGCGATCAGTTTCCGGTTCTTGACGTACGAAGGGGCGGCCGCGGCCTGCCCGGAAAGCACTGCGCTCATTGGTCCTGCCTCCAGGTCGTCGCCTTGTCCCCCGCTTTCCGCGAGGGCGCAGCGATCAAGATTCTTGCCACTTCGTGGCTCGTGGCCGCGAGCAATCGGCGGGGCGGGCGGATGGCCGGGAAGCGCCGGATTGCGGGAAAGAGGGCTATTTTAGCCGTCGGCCATGACCCGACCAAGGTCGGCCTACGAGCAAGCCCCGCGCCGCCTCCGGCGCATCCTCCGAGCAACGTAACTGCCGCGCACCGCCATGAAGATCCTCATCCTCGACGACTACCAGGACGTTGTACGCCATCTCGACTGCTTCGCCCGGCTGCAGGGGCACGACGTACGGGTTCTCACGGCCCCTGCGGCGGGCGTCGGGCAACTCGCGGTCCGCCTGCGCGAGGCGGAGGCGCTCGTGCTCACGCGCGAACGCACGCGGATCACCGACGCGCTCCTCGGGCGCCTGCCGAAGCTTCGGCTGATCAGCCAGACGGGCAAGGTCGGGCCGCATATCGACGTCGACGCCTGTACCCGCCGCGGCGTCGCCGTCGCGGAGGGCACGGGCTACTCGCCTGCGACCGCCGAGTTCACCTGGCTTCTGATCCTCGCCGCAATGCGCCGATTGCCCGCCTACATGGCAAACCTCTATGCGGGCGCCTGGCAGCAAAGCTTCCCGCCCCCGGCCGACTGGCCGCTGGCCGGGCTGGGGGTCGCGCTTACCGGCAAGACCCTTGGGATCTGGAGCTACGGGAAGATCGGCGCGCTCGTCGCCGGCTATGGCAAGGCGTTCGGAATGCGGGTGCTGGTGCATGGCAGCGAGCAGGCCCGCGCGCGTGCGGACGCTGACGGCTACCCAAGCACGGACCGCCGGGATGAACTCTTCGAGCAGGCCGACGTGCTGTCGTTGCATCTGCGTCTGGGCGAGAACACGCGCGGCAGCGTGACCGCGCAGGACCTCGCGCGGATGAAGAGGACGGCGCTCTTCGTCAACACCAGCCGCGCCGAACTCGTCGCTCCCGGCGTGCTGGTCGATGCGCTGCGCCGCGGTCATCCAGGGATGGCCGCAATCGACGTCTACGAGCGCGAGCCGGTACGGGACGAAGCGCTGCTGACGCTACCGAACGTCGTCGCCTCACCCCATCTCGGGTTCGTCGAACGCACGTCCTACGAGACGCTGTTCGGCGGGGCCTTCGACAACGTGGCCGCGTTCGCCGCCGGCGAGCCCCGCAACGTCGTCAATTCCGGGGCACTGGCAGCCCGGTAGCCGGACCGCCGGGCATCGCCGGCGACCGTCTCGTGTTACCGGGCGGCTGGCGGTTGAGCTTTCAGAATCCACAGCCCGAATCGACTGCATCTCCACGCTGCATCAGCGCCCGGTGAGCTACGGGCGCTTCTGTCTGCACTTTACGTCGTGCGGCGGCTGCGGCAATTACGGTGCCCACTTGCGCGCGAGATCGCCGGGCAGCAGCGCGTACAGGGCTGCGTCGTAACGGGCTTCCCCGTGCACGATGCCATGCCGCAAGGCGCCTTCGTAACGCGCTCCCGCGCGCTCCGCCGCGCGCCGGCTGGATGCGTTGTCCAGACGGATGCGCATCGACACGCGCACGAGATTCAGTTCATTGAACGCAAACGCCGCCATCGAGCGGAGCGCGGTGCTCGCGACGCCGCGTCCACGTACGGACAGGCGCACCCAGTAGCCGAGTTCACCTTCGCTCTTGCCGTAGCGCTGGATGTCATGAATGCCGACGACGCCGAGGACGCGAACGCCGTCGCGCAGCCACATGTGGAACGCACTGCGCTCGCGCCACATCCGGTCCGCCTCGCCGAACCAGCGCTCGACGTCGGCGCGCCCGTAACCGGCATGGCACCACGGCATCCAGTGCGTGAGGGAGGCGCGCGACTCGTCGACCGCTGCGAAGAAATCGTCCGCGGCCGGCGCCCCCTCGCGGGTGAGCGGGACGAGTTCAAGCGGCACTGGCGCGCTCCTTCTTCCACCGCGTCCAGCCGCGATACGCGGCTCCGACGCTCAACACCACCGCCGCCATGCGGATTGCGTGGAAGGCCGTGACGATCGGCACTCCGAGCCGCAGCGCCTGCGCCGTCAACGCCATTTCGCCGATGCCGCCCGGCGTGGTGGCAACGATCGCCGTGGACCAGTGCAACCCCGACCCGAGCGACAGCACCCAGCCGAAGGCGGCCGCGATGGCGAGGTACACGATCGTGATCGCGGCCACCGCGCCGAGGAAGCGCGGCGCCGACTCGAAGAACTCCGGCGTGAACCGCGTACCGAGACCGATGCCGATGAGCAACTGGCCCGCATTGACCACCGGCCCGGGCAGCGACGACCAGGTGATGCCGAGCGCGGTCAGCACCGCCGCCGCGAGCAGCGGTCCGATCATCCAGCTGTTGGGCGACCCGAGGCGGCGCATCGCCAGCGCGGCGAGGCCGGTCGCGGCGGTCAGCAGGGCGAAGCCACTCCAGGAGAACTGGCGCGCGGACGGCACGTAGGGATCGAGGCCGTGGACATCGAACGCATTCAGCAGCAGCGGCACGATGAGCACGACCAGCATGATGCGCAGGCTGTGGGCGGCGGCGACCCGCTCCACCTGCCCGCCGTGACGTTCCGCCATCACTGCCATCTCGCTGGCCCCGCCGATGGCCATGCCGAAGAAGGACGTCGCGGAGTCGGTCGCCACCAGCTTCGACAGCATCCAGCTGCCGACCAGGCCGAGCGCCAGCGCGAAGACGACGGCCAGGGCGACCCATGGCCCGAGGCGGCCGACCTCCCGGACGACATCAGGAGAGAAGTACAGGCCGAGCGCGACCCCGATGATCCACTGGCCGACCTGCCGGCCTCCGGGCGGCGACTCGAGCCGTCCATGCAGCATGCTGGCGAGGGCGACGGCAACCAGCGGCCCGATCAGCCACGGCAGCGGCGTCCGCAACCAGACGCACAGGAGGGCGCCGGCCAGGGCCACGACGAAGGATCGGAGGACGGGAACGACTTGAACCATCAGCGGCCGGCAAGGGCGGGCGCGAAGTGCGCGTTTCTCCGGGAGCAATCGGGCGGTGCTGGCTAGCCCGCGCGCCGCCGCTTCATTGCGCGCGCGACCATGGGCGCGAACAGGATGATCGCCGTCAATGCCAGCAGCGAAGCCGAGATCGGATGCGTCAGAAACACGGTCGGGTCCCCCTGGCTGATCGACAGCGCACGGCGGAACTGCGACTCGGCCAGCGGCCCGAGGATCAGGCCGATGACCGCGGGAGCCACCGGGAAGCCCCAGCGACGCATCGCGAACCCGAGCAGACCGAAGACGTAGAGCGTGAGCAGATCGACCACCGACTGGTGCAGGCTGTACGCGCCCAGCGTCGCGAACACGAGGATCGCTCCGTAGAGCAGGGGCTTCGGAATCTTCAGCACCTGCACCCACAGCCCGATCAGCGGCAGGTTCAGCACCAGCAGCAGCACGTTGCCGACATAGAGGCTGGCGATCAACGCCCACACGAGGCCTGCCTGCGTCTGGAACAGCAGCGGCCCGGGCTGGATCCCGTAGTTCTGGAACGCCGCGAGCAGGATGGCGGCGGTGGCCGACGTCGGGATGCCCAGCGTCAGCAGCGGCACCAGCACGCCAGTGGCCGCCGCGTTGTTCGCGGCCTCCGGACCGGCCACGCCCTCGATGGCGCCGTGGCCGAACTCCTCGGGCTTCTTGCTGAGCTTCCGCTCCATCGCGTAGGACAGGAACGTCGGAATCTCGGCCCCTCCGGCCGGAATGGTGCCGAAGGGAAAGCCGATCGCCGTCGCCCGCAGCCACGCGGGCCACGAACGCTGCCAGTCCTCCTTCGACATCATCAACGAGCCGGACAGCCGCTCCATCTCTTCGCGCTGCCGGCTGCTGTAGGCGGCGACGTACAGCGCCTCGCCGACCGCGAACAGACCGACCGCCAGGACCACCACATCGACACCGTCGAGCAACTCCGGAACGCCGAAGGCGAAGCGCTGCTGGCCGGTCTGCTCGTCGATGCCGACGAGGCCGAACAACAGGCCGAGGAACAGCATCGTCAGTCCGCGCGGCGTCGACTGCCCGAGCACGGCCGCGACCGTCACGAAGGCGAACACCATCAGGGCGAAGTATTCGGCTGGACCGAACTTCAGCGCGATCTCGACCACGACGGGCGCGAGAAGCGTCAGCAGGACCGTCGCGATGGACCCTGCGACGAACGAGCCGATCGCGGCCGTCGCCAGCGCGGGACCGGCGCGACCCCGCTTTGCCATCTGGTTGCCCTCGAGCCCGGTGGCGATCGAGGCCGACTCGCCGGGCGTGTTCAGAAGGATGGTCGTGGTCGAGCCGCCGTACATCGCGCCGTAATAGATGCCGGCAAACATGATGAGCGCGCCCGTCGGGTCGAGCTTCACCGTCAGAGGCATCAGCATGGCGACCGTCAGCGCCGGTCCGACGCCCGGCAATACGCCGACGAAGGTACCCAGCGTGACCCCGATCAGGCCCCACAGAAGGTTGAGCGGCGTCAGCGCGACGCCGAAGCCCGCCAGCAGGGCGTTGATGGTGTCCATCACACGCCCGCGCTGCCGAGGATCGGCTGCAGCCAGCCCGCCGGCAGGTTCACGTTGAGGAATTGCACGAAGAACAGGAACACGCAGAGCCCGAGCAGCAGGCCGATCGCCCCGTCCCGCAGGAAGCGCCGGCTGCCGAAGCCGCGCGCAACGCAGCCAAACAGGGCCGCTGCAGCCAGGACGAAGCCGGCGGTGTGGATCAGGGCCATCTGCGCGAACAATCCCCCGCTCACCCACCAGAAGGCGCTCGGCAGGAAGGGGTGCTCGCCGCGCTCGGCCGGATCGTCCGACGTGCGCGCCCGCCAGCCCCCGGTGAAGCATTCGAACAGGAGCACGCCGCCGAGGACGATCAGACCAAAGCTGACCACCACCGGAATGACGTTGGGCCCGATCCGCGAATAGCCGCCGGCATTCGGCAGGCTGAGGGCCACGGCGGCCGCGGCGACGCCGAGCGCGATCACCCCGAGCGACAGGATGACGTCGACGCGCGCCCCGCGGCGTGCGGGCGCGGGGCGGTCTTCACTCACGCTATTTCTTCAGTCCGAGCGATTCCATGATCGCCGTGACGCGGCGGATGTCTTCCTCGAGGAAGGTCTTGAACTGGTCGCCCGCAAGGAACCACGGGGCCCAGCCCATCTTCTTCAGGGTCTCCTTCCACGCGGGCGTTTCGGTCGCCGCCTGGACGAGTTTCACCAGCCCGTCGCGCTGCGCGGGCGTGAGGCCCGGCGCACCGAAGATGCCGCGCCAGTTGCCGAGCACCACATCGATGCCCTGCTCCTTCAGCGACTTGATCCCTTCCTCCCCCGTCGGTCCTGACACCGCCAGGCCGCGCATCCGGCCCGCCTTGATCTGTTCCGCGTACTCGCCGAGCCCCGATACGCCTGCGGTCACGTGGCCGCCGACGATGGCCGCGATCGAGTCGCCACCGCCCTTGAACGGCACGTAGTTGATCTTCGTGACGTCTGCCCCGACCGCCTTGGCGATCATGCCCACGAGGATGTGATCGGTGCCGCCCGCGGATCCCCCGCCCCACGACACGGAGCCCGGGTTCGCCTTGAACGCCTTCACGAGGTCGTCCATCGTCTTGTGCGGAGAGTTGGCCGGCACGACGATCACCTCGTACTCGCTGGTCAGGCGGGCGACCGGCGTGACCATCGACAGGTCAACCGGGGACTTGTTCAGGATGATGCCGCCCACCATGACGAGCCCGCCGATCATCACGGCATTCGGATCGCCCTTCGCGCTGTTGACGAACTGCGCGAGGCCCGGCGTGCCGGCCGCACCCCCCTTGTTCTCGAACGACACCGCCTGCACCAGCTTCGCGCTTTGCATGGCGGCCGCGAGCTGGCGGCCGGTCTGGTCCCATCCGCCGCCCGGGTTGGCGGGAATCATCATCTTCAGCGTGCCGACCTGCTGGGCATAGGCCGGCGTCAGCAGGCCGAACGGCGCGGCCGCAAAGGTGGCCGCAACGGCGGCGGAAAATTCTCGGCGTTTCATGGGTGTCTCCTCCAATCGATGCAGGTTCGATGGACGGGAGCATACCTAGGACCGGCCGACGAGGCACCTTCGGCCAGGGCTGTCGCCCGGCCGCAGGACCGTGCGCGCACCGCTGTCTAATCCGCCCGCAGCGCGTCGACGATCTTCATCCGGCTCGCCTTGATGGCGGGCAGGAAGCCTCCGACGAATCCCATCAGCAGGGCGAAGGCCAGCGACAGCACTACGATGCGTGGGGTCAGCGTGAACGAGAACGCGAGTTCGGAGAACGACTGGAAGTTGGTCGTCGACACGGTGATGGCCGTGAGGAAACTCGCGGCGAGCAGTCCTGCGAGGCCTCCGACCAGGGCCAGCAGCAGCGACTCTCCAAGGAACGCCGCGAGGATGGAGCTGCGCTGAAAGCCAAGCGCCCGCAGCGTGCCGATCTCGCCGGTGCGGGTGGCCACCGCCGCGTACATGGTGATGGTCGCGCCGATCATCGCGCCGAGCGAGAAGATCACCGACAAGGCCATGCCAAGGAGCGTGATGAAGGTCGACAGGCCGGCCGACTGGTCTTCGTAGAACCGGGTCTCGCGTTTCATGTCGACCTTCAGCCGCGGATCCTCGTCGAGCCGGGCCTTCATGGGATCGAACGAGCCCGGCGTCGCCAGCCGCGCGATAACCGAGGAATAGCCGACGCGCCGGAACGCCTGCATCATCTGGTCGACGTCTCCCCAGATCTCCGAATCGAAACCGGTCCGGCCGGCGTCGAACACGCCCACCACCGTCCACGCGCGGCCGGCGAACGACAACTGCTGGCCGAGCTCGACGCCTGCGAACCCGCGCGCGACCGAAGCCGCCAACGATGATCTCGGACGAACCGGAGCGGAACATCCGGCCCTGCACGACTTTCACCTGCGGCCTCAGCACCTTGCCCATCTCCGGCACGCCCCGGACGACGACGTTGCTGCGCTTGTTCGGCTGGTCGATCTTCGGCAGGGAGTTCAGCACCACGACCTCTTTCGAGACCAGCGCGCGGCCGTCGGGGCCCCGCGCGACCTCGGGCGCGGTCTCGATCAGTGCAGCCTGGTCCCGCAGGATTCCGCTCTGGATCTCCGTCTGGCTGCCCTGCCTGATCACTACGACGTTGTCGAACGACCCCGTGGACACCAGCGTGGTCTTCAACCCGGCATCGAGCATCAGCACCGCGGCGAAGACGAACACGACGAGGGCCATGCCCCCCGCGGTCAGCGCGGTCGTCAGCTTGCGGACCCAAAGATTGCGCGCCACGTAGCTGAGGGGAATCCGCATCGCCGCTACGCCACGTGCCGAAGGCCGTCGACGATCCGGATCCGCCCGGCGCGAAACGCCGGCACGATGCCGGCCACGACGCCGACGACCAGCGCACAGGCGGCCTGAAGGTAGAAGGTCTGCGGCACGAGCGGCATCTTGGCGAACACGCTGATCGTTGCCGCATGGAAGACCTGCACCACCGGCGGCGTCAGCAGCATGCCGATGGCGCCGCCGAGCGCCGCGAGCAGCATCGCCTCGGCGAGGATCAGGAACCCGACGGTGCGGGGCGGAAAGCCGAGCGCCTTCAGGGTCGCGTACTCGGACATCCGCTCGCGCGCGGTCATCGCCATCGTGTTCGCCGCCACCGCCATGATGATGAGGATCACGACGTAGCTGACCCCCTCGATGGCGACGACGATGGTCTCGATCATCGCGACGAAAGCGAGCGTGAAGGCCTTTTCGGTTTCCGTCAGCGTTTCCGCCAGCGAGTTCTTGAACTCCGCGTCGATGGCGCGCGAGATGTCGGCCGCGGCCGAACTGTCGGCGATGCTGACGACGAACACGCCCGCCTGGTCGGCGCGCCGCGGGAAGACCTTCTTGATCTGTTCGTTCAGGTAGTCGAAGTGAAAGTACATCTGCCGCGTGATGGTCGTTTCGTCCTTCGCGTCGTAGATGGCGCGCACGACGAATTCCCAGTCCCCGGGGTAGATGGAGCTCTTCAGCGGGATGGTGTCGCCGACCTTGAAGCCGTACAGGTCCGCGAGCTGCCGCCCCACGACAGCCCCGCGCCGGTCACGCAGGAACGCCGCGTATTCATCGGGCTGGAAGATGAACTCCGGGTACATCGGGAAGTACGTCGGGGCGTCCACCGCGAACTGCGCGAAGAAGTTCTTGGGCTCCTTGTAGATGCCGCCGAACCAGTTCGACACGGACACTCCCGTCACGCCGGGTACCGCCCGGATCTTCTCCCGGTAGTAAACGGGCATCGAGAACGTCAGGGAGATCGCATTGCGTGCGATCAGGCGGGTGGCCGAGGCGGCGTCCGACCCCGCGTACCAGGCGCGCACCACGGTCTGGAGCAGGCCGAACGCGAGCACGGCGATCACGAGCCCGACGATCGTCAGCGTCGAGCGCAGCTTCGCGCGGAAGACGTTGCGGGCAACGAGCTTGAAGAAGAACATCAATGTTCCGGCGCCGTGTCGGTCAACTGACCCTTGTCGAGATAGATCAGGTGGTGGGCGGCCTCGGCCGCGCGCGGATCGTGGGTGACCATCACGATCGACTTGCCGAGTTCGACGTTCAGGCGGTCGAGCAGCTTCAGGATGTCGGCGGCGGACTGCCGGTCAAGGTCTCCCGTCGGCTCGTCGGCGATCACCAGCAGAGGATCGGTGACGAGCGCGCGGGCGATCGCAACGCGCTGCTGCTGGCCGCCCGACAGTTCGTTCGGATAGTGCCGCGTGCGCTCGCCGAGGCCGACCATGTCGAGCAGGAGTTCGACGCGCTCGCGGCGCTCGGCGCGCGACAGGTCGGTCAGCTGCAGCGGCAACTCGACGTTCTCGAAGGCCGTCAGCACCGGCATCAGGTTGTAGAACTGGAATACGAAACCGACGCTGCGGGCGCGCCAGTCGGCCAGTTCGGAGTCGCCGAAGAGCGTGATGTCCTCGCCCGCAATGGCGATGCGCCCGGCGTCCGGCTTGTCGATGCCGGCAATGAGGTTGAGCAGCGTGCTCTTGCCCGAACCGGACGGGCCCATCAGGGCCACGAAGTCGCCTTCGCGAATCGTCAGGTTGATATCGGTGAGGACGGGGACGACCTGGTCGCCGCGAACGTATGCCTTGCTGAGGCCCACGATCTCGACCAGCAGCGGCCGTTCGCCCGCCTGCCGCGGCGTCGCTTCCATGCCTACTTCTTGGCCTGTACCACCGGCGCGCCGTCGGCCAGCCGGTCGGGAGGCGCGGACACGACGCGCGTGCCCGGGCTCAGGTCGACCCGGACCAGGTCGCCCACCTTCGCGCCCACCGACACCGGCTGCGCCTTCACGCGTTCGTCGCCCGTCTTGTCGTCCCGCGTGACCACGAACACGACGTCGCCGCCATTGCGCCTGACCACGGCGTCGGCCCGCACGGCGGGAACCGGCTTGCGCTCCTCCGGCGTCAGCGCACGCGACAGGAAGGCGATCTTCGCGCTCATGTCCGGCAGCACGCGGGGGTCGCGTTCGACGAAGGACACCTTGACCAGCAAGGTGGCCTTGCTGCGATCGACGGTCGGCACGATCCGGCTCACCTGGCCGAGCAGGCGGAGATCGGGGAAGGCGTCGAGCTGGATCTCGGCCGGTTGCCCGACCGTGATCTTCGCAATCGACGACTCCGACACATCGGCCTCCACCTCGAGCGTCTCCATGTCCGCCATCGTGACCACCGCGCCGGTCGTGCCGGACGCGGACGAGAACGGCGTGACGATGTCGCCGACGTTTGCGCTCTTCGTCAGCACGATGCCGGTGAACGGCGCCCGGATCAGCGTCTGGTCGAATGTGACCCCGGCCACGCGGGCGTTCGCCTCGGCCACGCCGACCTGGGCCTTCAGGCTATCGATCGCCGCGCGGGCCTTGTTGTAACGGGCCTCGGCGGTGTCGAGAGCCGATCCGGATATGAACTTCTGGCCGGCCAGGTCGCGCGCGCGGTTCAATGCCGCGGCCGCTTCGTCGAGTTCCGCCTGCCCCTGGGCGACATTGGCGCGTGCGGCCTGCGTCTGCGCGAGCGCCTGTTCGCGCTGCGCGGCAACGTCGCGGTTCTCGAGGCGGGCGATCACCTCGCCCTCCTTGACCATCTGGCCCTCCTGCACGCCAAGCCACTCGAGGCGGCCGGTTCCCTTGGAGGACACCGAGGCACGCCGCGCCGCGACGACGCGGCCGGTCGCATTCAGCACCGCCACCGCGGCCGACGGATAGGCCGCCGCGACCGTGGCGACCTCGACCGGCAAGGCCGCTGTGCGAGTGCGTATGGCAACGGCTGCCCCGGCCACGAGAACGAGCACGATCAGCCATGCCCACCAGCGTTTCCAGAGCGGCCGCCGCCGTCGAGGCGCCGTCGCGCTGCGGTCGATCGCAAGTCGGGACAGCGACGGTGCGGAGCTGCTGCTGGAGGGCTGGTCCACCATGGGAAATCCGGGAGAGGGAGCAGCGCAATGCTATCGGATGCGCAGTCGACACTCCGCCGCTTGCGCTTACTTGCCGATGCAGAAGCGGCTGAAGATCGCGCCGAGCAGATCGTCGGCGGTGAACTCGCCGGTGATCTCGCTCAGTGCATTGCCGGCCAGGCGCAGTTCTTCGGCGAACAGATCCAGCGCGCTGTCGCGCTGTGCAGCGTGCTCGGCGGCGGACGCGAGGTGCAGTCGTGCGCGTTGCAGCGCCTCGACGTGACGCGCGCGGGCGAGGATCAGCGTCTCACCCGTCGTGTCGCGCTCCCAGCCGGCGATGCGCTTCAGCTCGCCGCGCAGCAGATCCACGCCGGCTCCCGTTTTCGCCGACAGCCACACGCGGTTGGCGTCCACGTTCGGCCCCTGCCCGGCCAGGTCGATCTTGTTGAGTACGGTGAGCACAGGCACCCCGCGTCCGACGCGCGCGTGCACCTGCTGCATCACGTCCTCGTCGCGGTCCGGGTGGACGCTGTCGACGAGGTGCAGCACGGCGTCAGCGCGTTCCAGTTCTCCGAGCGTGCGTTCGATGCCGAGTTTCTCGACTTCGTCCGCGGTGGCCCGCAGGCCCGCCGTGTCGATGATGTTGAGCGGGATCCCGTCGACGCTGATCGTCCGTGCGATCCGGTCGCGCGTGGTCCCGGGCACGGCGGTCACGATCGCCACCTCCTCCCCGGCCAGAGCGTTCAGCAGACTCGACTTGCCGACGTTCGGCGCGCCGACGAGGACCACGTCGAGGCCGTCGCGCAGCACCGCACCCTGCCTCGACTGCGCCAGCAGCCGCTCGAGGTCGCTCTTCAGACGCTGCAGGCGGCCCGCCGCATCGGCCTTCTGCAGGAAGTCGATCTCCTCCTCGGGGAAATCGAGCGTGGCCTCGACGAGCATGCGCAACTCGACGAGGACATCGTGCAGCGCGTGCACGCGGCGCGAGAACTCGCCGGCGAGCGAACGCACCGCACTGCGCGCGGCGAGTTCCGTGGACGCGTCGATCAGGTCGGCCACGGCTTCGGCCTGCGCCAGGTCGAGGCGATCGTTCAGGAACGCGCGCTCGGTGAACTCGCCCGGCTGCGCGATGCGCAGGCCGATCGCGCGTCCCGCCTCCAGGCACCGCTCGACGATCAGGCGCAGCACCACCGGTCCGCCATGCCCCTGCAGTTCGAGCACGTTCTCGCCGGTGTACGAATGCGGGGCGGGGAACAGGAGCGCGATGCCATCGTCGATCGCCGACCCATCGGCGCCAAGGAAGGGCGCATGCAGGGCCACCCGCGGCATCAGCTGCCCGGCCTTCGGTCCGAGCAGCGCGGCGATCACGGGGGCGATATCGCCGCCCGAGACGCGGACGATGCCGATGCCGCCGCGGCCGGGAGCGGTGGCAATGGCGACGATGGGTTCAGCAGCCATGCGACGAGTGTACGGTTCCATCGCGGAAGACCCTGAGCGCGGCGCGGGCCCTTTTGCGGCACTCTTCGTCTCTCACGCCGCCCAGGAGAACCTTGCCGTGTCCGGCCCCGAAGACAACGACCCGCTCGTGCGCTACGGCGCACCGCTGGCCGCCGTGCTGATCGCGGTGGTCGTGTCGATCATGATCGCGGCGATGCTGGCCGGATTGCTCGAAGGTGACTACTCGACGCGCGCGCTGGTCTACACGGGCCTGGTCCTGTGGGTGCTTGTCGGTGCGGTGGTGATGTTCATCCTGGCGCATCGGTCGGAAGGCGGCCGCCTGTCGCCGGGCCGCGTGCTGCTGTGGACCGCCACCATCTGGCTGTGGCCGGTGTTCGCCCTGCTCGCCCGGCAGGGTCGCCAATGAAAACGGGCCGCGGCTGGTGACAGCGCGGCCCGTTGTCTCCCTCGGCACCGTCCGGATCAGCCCGGCTTCTTCGCCTTCGCGATCTGCTTCGTGACGTACCACTGCTGCGCGATCGACAGGATGTTGTTGGTCAGCCAGTACAGCACCAGGCCGGCCGGGAAGAAGAAGAACATCACGCCGAAGATCAGCGGCATGAACATCATCACCTTGGCCTGAACCGGATCGGGCGGAGTCGGGTTGAGCTTGTACTGGATCCACATGGTGGCCATCATCAGCGCGGGCAGGATGAACCATGCGTCGGGCGTGGCGAGGTCCTGCACCCAGAGTATCCAGGGCGCATTGCGCATCTCGACGCTGGCGAGCAGCACCCAGTAGAGCGAAATGAACACCGGGATCTGCACGAGGATCGGCAGGCAGCCGCCGAGCGGATTGATCTTCTCGTTGCGATAGAGCTCCATCATGGCGGTGTTCAGCTTCTGCTTGTCGTCGCCGTACTGCTCGCGCAGCTTGGTCAGGCGCGGCGTGACTTCCTTCATCTTCGCCATCGACTTGTAGCTGGCCGCGGACAGCGGATAGAACGCGGCCTTGATGAGCACGGTCAGCAGGACGATCGCCCAGCCCCAGTTGCCGACGATGCGGTGCAGGAACTCGAGCAGCCAGTAGATCGGCTTGGCGAGGAAGGTCAGCCATCCGTAGTCGACCACGAGGTCGAGGCCCGGGGCGAGCTTCGCGAGGACGTTCTGGTCCTGCGGCCCGATGTAAAGGGTCGACTGCTCGCTCGCCGCGGCGCCCGGCGCAACGGTGCCAAGCGGCAGCAGGGTGCCGATGGAGTACAGGTTCTTGTCCACGCCGCGCGCGTAGAACTGGCGCTCGCCCTTCTGCGGAACCCAGGCGGTGACGAAATAGTGCTGGATCATGCCGATCCAGCCGTTGTCGGCCTGCTTGGGCAGTTCCGGCTTGTTCTTCTCGATCGCGGAGAACTCGATCTTCTTGAACTTCTCCTGCTCCGTGTAGACGACCGGCCCGGTGTACGTGTAGTAGAGCGACGACTCGCCCTCGGGCTTGTTGCCGTCGCGCAGGATCTGCAGGTACACCGACGGCGTGACGGGCGCATCACCGATGTTCGCCACTTCGTGCGCGACATCGATGTCGTAGCGGCCGCGATGGAAGGTGTAGGTCTTCGTCACCCGCACGCCGCCGCTTTCCGACACGAAGCTGACCGGGAGACTGTCCTGTCCGGCCGCGAGTTCACGCGGGCCGTCGACCGGCGTGAATGCCGTGCGGTGATTGGGGAAAGCTCCGCCCACGACGCCGGTCTGGGCGACGTACACCCGTGACGGACTCACCTCGAGCAGCGCGGTATGCCGATTCGCGTCGTGCTTCTTGCCCGTGACCAGTCCGAGCAGGCCGCTTGCCGTCCAGTCCGGCGCCACCTTCTCCTTCAGCAATTCGGCGTGGGACACCACCGCGCCCTCGGGATCGATCGACACCTTGAGCAGATCGGTCTGGATCACCACCGGCGGCGCCTTCGCGGCTGTCGCGACCGCCGGTCCTTGCGCAGGGACGGCGGCTGGCGCCGCTGCGGAACTGGTGGCGCTCGGCACGGCAGCGGCAGGAACGCCGCCTGGCGCCGTGCTGGCGGCCGACGGCGGCGCGGCCGTCTTCGATGCGTCGGCCGGTGCCGTCACCGGGGGAGGCGTCGGCGTGGTGCCGAACATCGACGGCTTCCCGGTGTAGACGAGCCACCGGTCCCAGAGGAGAAACAGGGACATGCCGAAGAAGACCCACAACACGGTGCGCTGAAAATCTGTGCCCATCGGGTGCTCGATTCCTACTGCGATTTCAATTGATCGGTGAACGCGCGGGTGCTGTGTGCGTGTTCGTCCTGACACCAGCAGCGCAGGCGAAACCGGGCCGGGACCGGATCCACCCCGCCGCGTCCATGGGGATGGCAGCGCGCCAGTCGCGTGACCATCATCCAGCTGCCCTTCAGCGCGCCGTGAGTCTCGATGGCCTCACGCGAGTATTCGGAACAGGTCGGCCAATAGCGACAGGCGCCGCCGACCCAGGGCGACACGAGGTACTGATAGGCCTGAATCAGCGCCAGCAGAAGACGCTTGATCATTGAGTGATGCCGGGTGCCATCAGGCGTCCGGTCGCGCGAGGTGCCGGCCGAGCCGGTCAAGCAGGTGATCCGCTTCGTCGCGCAGGGCCCGTCGCCAGGCCGTCAGCGGCGGCTGGGCCTCGGCGGGGCGATCCCGGGAAGTCTTCAGGCGGAAGGCCACATCCAGTCGCAGTCCGCGTGTAGCGCAGGCAAGATCGAGCGCCGGTGCGGCGTGACGGCTGGCCTCGCGCAGGATCCGCTTCACGAGATTCCGGTCGACGGCGCGACGGGCATTGCGCTTACCCACCGTCACGCCGAAACGCACGGTCGGATGTTCGCTGGGCGACCACGCCGCGGTCATCGACAGCCAGTGACGGGCTGCGCGCAGCGACTGCGGCCGCGGCGCCGCCAGCACGGCGGCAAATTCGGATGGTCGTCGCAGACGCCGGGATGGACCGAAACGGCCGGTCCCGGTCGAGCGCGTCGCACCGGCAGCACCATGGGGCTCATCGGGAACCGTCCCTGGCGGCACGCAAGCCGCGCCTGGCGTCAGACCGCGAGGCGTTTGCGCCCCTTGGCGCGGCGGGCAGCGATCACGGCGCGGCCACCCCGGGACTTCATCCGGACGAGGAACCCGTGCGTGCGCGCGCGTTTGACTTTGGAGGGCTGGTAAGTGCGTTTGGTTGACATCGTTCTTCCTTGGCGGTTGCCACGTCACGGGGTGGCAGCGAATCCGCTGGGTGATGCGAAGTGGGCGGCGACGGAGCGCTCGCGTGTCCTCGCGCAGGTCCTCATCGCTGTTTGCCGAGGCGCCGAGGACGGCGTCGCGCACGAAGGCGACATCGAGGAAACGTGCCGCTTCGCCGGCCAACGAAGGCCGCGGAGAAAAGCGCGGTATTAGACGCGATGCAGCGAGACACTGTCAAACCACGGCCGCCCGCATCCCTTCACCGGCCGCGAGGAGGGTCCTTCGAGCCCCGTTCGGTGGACAACCCGGGGGATAGGGTTGTGGATAAGTCCGTTTTGCGCCGCAGGACAGAAACTACCCTCCATGGCCGAGCGAATCCCGCAGACTGTAAGCGCCCGCTACCATAGAACTCCTTGTTTCGGCGCGGGTTTAGGCAGGCGGCGAGGCCGTCTCGCGGGGGCCACAGCCTGTGGATAACCCCGTCACTTCGGGTAGAATGGCAGGCTTCGTCGGGGTCATCGTACCGAGGGGATGCGAGCCACCGGCGACAGGGCGGAAGCGAAGCGCGGGCAGGCAGTACCGGCCCGGCCGGCTCTTCCGTGGAATATAAAAAGGCGGGACAAAACTTCAATGCAGCACATCTGGCAAGACTGCTCGCGTCTCCTCGAGAACGAGCTGACCCCGCAGCAATTCTCGGCCTGGATCAAACCACTGAAAGCGCTCGACTTCGACGAATCGACCGCCACGCTGACCATCGGCGCGCCCAATCGCCTGAAGCTGGACGCCATCCGTTCCCAATTCTCGGATCGCATCGCCCAAGCGGCCTCGCGGGTGGCGCAGCGGCCCGTGGCCATTGTCTTTGCCGTCGATGGCGCGTCGGCGCTGGCGGCCGTCCTGCGCTTCCCGGAAGCCGACAATGACGAAGTGCAAGCCGCTCCGCCCGAAGCGATGCCGGTCAATTCAGAGCAGTTCGAACGCAGCCGGCTGAACCCGAACCTGACGTTCGACACGTTCGTGACCGGGAAGGCCAACCAACTGGCCCGCGCCGCCGCCATGCAGGTGGCCGAGAACCCGGGGGGCTCCTACAACCCGCTCTTTCTCTATGGCGGGGTGGGGCTCGGCAAGACGCACCTGATCCACGCAGTCGGCAACGGCATCCTGGCGCGCAAGCCGAACGCCAAGGTGCGCTACATCCATGCCGAGCAGTACGTGAGCGATGTCGTGCGTGCATACCAGCGCAAGGCGTTCGACGACTTCAAGCGGTACTACCACTCGCTCGACCTTCTGCTGATCGACGACATTCAGTTCTTCGCGGGCAAGGCGCGCACGCAGGAGGAGTTCTTCTACGCATTCGAGGCGCTCGTGGTCGGGCGCAAGCAGATCATCATCACGTCGGATACCTACCCCAAGGAACTGAAGGACATGGAGGACCGGCTCGTGTCCCGCTTCGCCTCGGGCCTGACGGTGGCCATCGAGCCGCCGGAGCTCGAGATGCGGGTGGCGATCCTGTTGCGCAAGGCGGAGGCCGAAGGGGTCGACCTCAAGGAGGACGTGGCCTTCTTCATCGCCAAGAACCTGCGCAGCAATGTCCGCGAACTGGAAGGCGCGCTGCGCAAGGTGATGGCGTACTCGTCGTTCCACGGGCGGGTCGTCACCATCGACGTGGCGCGCGAGGCACTCCGGGACCTGCTGTCGGCCTCGACCGGGCAGGTGACGGTGGAACTGATCCAGAAGACGGTCGCCGACTACTACAAGATCAAGGTCGCCGACATGTACAGCAAGCGGCGGCCGATCGCGATCGCATTGCCGCGCCAGGTGGCCATGTACCTGGCGAAGGAACTGACCCAGAAGAGCCTGCCCGAGATCGGAGAACTCTTCGGCGGACGCGATCACACCACCGTGCTGCACGCGGTTCGCAAGATCGGCGGCGAGCGCAACAAGAATCCCGAGATGAATCACGCGCTGCACGTTCTCGAGCAGACGCTGAAGGGGTGACGTCGCAGGTGACCGGTGCCCGGGATAACTCTCTGAAAGCCTGTGGAACGCTTGTGGACGGGTGTGGATGGATCGACGGTTGCGCACGCTGAGCCCGAAGTTGTCCCGTCCCTCCACAGCCGCCCCACAGGGCGCGTGCATGGGTGTACACAGGGCTCCATGCGCCGTAAGTGCATGACGGAACAGCGATACCGGCAGTTGTCCCCAGAAACTGCCTTTACCTATTACTTAGTATCTTATTACTTAGAAGAAGAGGAAAGAAGAAATGCAACTGGTCAAAGCCTCCCGAGACGCGTTGCTGAAACCACTGCAGGTCGTCAGCGGCATCGTCGAACGGCGGCAGACGTTGCCCATCCTGGCGAACATCCTCGTTCGCAAGGACGGTGAGCGGGTGTCGTTCACCGCGACCGACCTCGAGATCCAGATCCAGACGAGCGCCGACATCGGGGCCGGCAAGGACGCGGCCGCCACGACGGTCGCCGCGCGCAAGCTGGTCGACATCCTGCGGGCCCTGCCGGAAGCCGACGTCGCGCTGTCGCTGTCGAACAAGAAATTGGCCATCGCCAGCGGCAAGAGCCGGTTCAACCTGCAGACGCTGGCGGCCGAGGAGTTCCCGACCGTTGCGCAGGCCGACTTCACCGCCGACTTCACGTTGGCGGCATCGACCTTGAAGTACCTGCTGTCGATGGTCCACTTCGCCATGGCGCAGCAGGACATCCGCTACTACCTCAACGGCATGCTGCTGGTGGTCGACGGCACCACCGTGCGTGCGGTCGCCACCGACGGCCACCGGCTGGCCCTGTGCGAAGTGACCAAGGACGGCGCCTCCAGCAAGATCGAGGCGATCATTCCGCGCAAGACCGTGCTCGAACTGTCGCGTCTGCTGCCGGACTCCGACGATCCGGTGCGGGTGCAGATGGCCGCCAACCAGGTCAAGTTCAGTTTCGGCGACATCGAGCTCGTGTCGAAGCTGGTGGAGGGCAAGTTTCCCGACTACCAGCGCGTCCTGCCGGCTGCCAACACCAAGGTGTTCGCGATCGGACGCGAGGACCTGATGCACGCGCTGCAGCGCGCCGCCATCCTGACCACCGACAAGTTCAAGGGCGTGCGCATGGTGCTCGCCACGGGCAGCCTGAAGATCACGTCGACCAATGCCGACCAGGAAGACGCGCAGGACGAACTCGAGATCGACTACACGGGCGACGGACTCGACATCGGATTCAACGTCAACTATCTGCTCGACGTGCTCGCCAACCTGAAGAACGAGCAGATCAGTTTTTCCCTTGGCGATGCGCTCGGCAGCGCGCTGATCACGATGCCCGACTCGGAGAAGTTCAAGTACGTCGTGATGCCGATGCGGATTTAGGCGGACTCGGTGTACGCGACCGCTGCGCGGTCGCACGTGCACCTCGTCCGATCTGAAGTGCAAGACGGGCTTGGGGCGGCCCGGCGCCCGTCTTGATTTCAACAGCAAGCAAGAGAAGAGAGCGTCACCTGATGTCAGCAGTACCGAATCCGCCGATGAATCAACCCAGTCCCAGCCAGCAGGAAGCCGACGGCAAGGCCGATTACGGCGCCAGCAGCATCCAGATCCTCGAGGGCCTCGAGGCGGTGCGCAAGCGCCCGGGGATGTACATCGGCGACACGCACGACGGCACCGGCCTGCACCACATGGTGTTCGAGGTCGTCGACAACTCCGTCGACGAGGCGTTGGCCGGGTACTGCGACGACATCATCGTCACCATCCACACCGACAACTCGATCTCGGTGGTCGACAACGGGCGCGGCATCCCGACCGGCATCAAGTTCGACGACAAGCACGAACCGAAGCGGTCCGCGGCAGAGATCGCGCTGACCGAACTGCACGCGGGCGGCAAGTTCAACCAGAACAGCTACAAGGTGTCGGGCGGG
This sequence comes from uncultured beta proteobacterium, assembly GCA_963726405.1. Lineage (GTDB taxonomy): Bacteria > Pseudomonadota > Gammaproteobacteria > Burkholderiales > Burkholderiaceae_F > JAOUJD01. The sequence continues at coordinate 748,301 of CAVSCF010000005.1, forward strand.
CTGCACGGGGTCGGCGTTTCCTGCGTCAACGCGCTCAGCAAGTGGCTGCGCCTCACGATCCGCCGCGACGGCAAGGTGCACTACCTCGAGTTCCGCCAGGGCGCGGTCCAGGAACGCGTGGTGGAGACCATGAATTCGCCGGAGGGCCCGATCGCCGTGTCGCCGATGAAGGTCACGGGCCCGACCGATCGCCGCGGGACCGAGGTGCACTTCCTGCCGGACGAGGAAATCTTCCTCAACGTCGACTTCCACTACGAGGTGCTGTCGAAGCGGCTGCGCGAACTTTCGTTCCTCAACAACGGCGTGCGCATCAAGCTCGTCGACCAGCGCACGGCCAAGGAGGAGGACTTCGCGTTCTCCGGCGGCGTCAAGGGATTCGTGCAGTACATCAACCGGTCCAAGAACGTCCTGCACCCGAACATCTTCTATGCCAGCGGCGAATCGCTCACCGAAGTGCCGGTCGGCGTCGAGGTGTCGATGCAGTGGAACGACGGCTACAACGAGAGCCTGCTCGCGTTCACCAACAACATTCCGCAGAAGGACGGCGGCACGCACATCACGGGCCTGCGCGCCGCAATGACGCGCGTGCTCAACAAGTACATCGAGCAGAGTGAGCTGGCCAAGAAGGCGCGCGTCGAGACCACCGGCGACGACATGCGCGAGGGCCTGACCTGCGTGCTGTCGGTCAAGGTGCCCGAGCCGAAGTTCAGTTCGCAGACCAAGGACAAGCTGGTGTCCTCCGAGGTGCGCCCGGCCGTCGAAGAGGTTGTCGCACGCGCACTTGAAAGCTACCTGCTCGAGCGCCCGACGGATGCCAAGATCATCTGCGGCAAGATCGTCGAGGCCGCCCGCGCGCGCGAGGCCGCCCGCAAGGCACGCGAGATGACGCGCAGGAAAGGCGTGCTGGACGGCGTCGGGCTTCCGGGCAAGCTGGCCGACTGCCAGGAGAAGGATCCGGCGGGCGCCGAGCTCTACATCGTCGAGGGCGATTCGGCCGGCGGCTCCGCCAAGCAGGGTCGCGACCGCAAGTTCCAGGCGATCCTGCCGTTGCGCGGCAAGGTGCTGAACGTCGAGAAGGCGCGCTTCGACAAGCTCATCGGCTCGGAGCAGATCGCCACGCTGATCACCGCGCTCGGCACCGGCATCGGGGCGCCCGATACGCCGGACGGCTTCAACATCGAGAAGCTGCGCTACCACCGCATCATCATCATGACCGACGCCGACGTCGACGGCGCGCACATCCGCACGCTGCTGCTGACGCTGTTCTACCGGCAGATGCCGCAACTGGTCGAAGGCGGCCACATCTACATCGCGCAGCCGCCGCTCTACAAGATCAAGAACGGCAAGGACGAGCGCTACATCAAGGACGACCCCGAACTCGCGCAGTACATGGTCACCGTCGCGCTCAAGGATGCGAAGCTGGTGCCGGCGGAAGGAGCGACGCCGATCGAAGGCAGTGCCCTCGAGGCGCTGGCCCGCCAGTTCCTGCTGGCCGATGCCGTGATCGAGCGCCTGGCGCGCGTGATGGACCGCGCCGCGCTGCATGCGCTCCTCGACGGCGTCGAACTGAACCTCGACGACACGGCGAGCGCCGAAGCATCGGCCGCGCGCCTCACCGAAGCGCTCGGCAACTCGACCGTCCACGTCCATGCGCAGCACGACGCGGTGACCGACAAGCATCGCCTGCGCATCGAGCGCCGCCACCACGGCAACGCGAAGGTGAGCGTGATCGACGCCGACTTCGTGCACGGCGCCGACTATGCGGCGCTGAACGTCGCCTCACGCACCTTCAAGGGCATGATCGGGGCCGGGGCAAGAGTCTTCCGAGGCAGCGGCGACAAGGAGAAGCAGGCCGCCGTCGCGAGCTTCGCCGAGGCTGTCGATTGGCTGATGAAGGAGGCCGACAGCGCCGTCAGCCGACAGCGCTACAAGGGCCTGGGCGAGATGAACCCCGGGCAATTGTGGGAGACGACCATGGATCCCGCGGTGCGCCGCATGCTGCGCGTGCAGATCGAGGATGCCATCGGGGCCGACCAGATCTTCACCACGCTGATGGGCGACGATGTCGAGCCCCGTCGGCAGTTCATCGAGACCAACGCGCTGTACGCGGGGAATATCGACGTCTAGGGCTGTAGGTTTTGAGAAGACCTGCAAACCTTCTCAGCGTTTGCAAACAGGGCTGGGTGAGTGGGCTGGTAGAGGGGGTCGGGATGCGAAGGTGTTCCGGCCCCTTCGTCCTTTGGCTGCAGTCGGCCAGTCGCGGAGGACCGGTCCTGCATCACAAATGGCACTCGGGTTCGTTCATATAATCGCTCGGCCTGAGGGCGGCGCTGCCTCGGTGCGCACAAGAACGACCAATGAGGGGAATCGCATGAAACTGCTCCGCGCTGCCAGTGCTGCCTGCCTCGTCCTGATCGCGTCCACGGGGTTTGCCGCTGAACCCACGATCGTGACGCGCGAGAATTTCATTCGCGCCGAGACCGACCGCATGTTCAGCGACTTCCTGAAGTTGACGGGTGGAGTCAACCGCTGGCACCACATTCGCAGGCCTACCCCGCTCGACCAGCAAACCGTGGTTCGGATGAACCGCGACACCCTGTATTCCGTTGCGATCGTTGACACGAGCGAGGGCGGCACCATCACGCTGCCCCCTAGCCCGGGCGGGCGCTACATGTCAGTGCATTTCATCGACAACGATCACTACGACCTTGGCGTGATCTCAGCGCCTGGCGTCCATGCGCTGCCGAAGGGTAAGGGCCATGTGGCAGCCGCCGTCCGTATCCAGGTCTTCAATCCGAACGACGCGAAGGAAGTGGCCGTTGTGAACGCGTGGCAGGACCGGCTGGCGGTCCATGCCAAGGGGGCGAAGTCCTTCAAGCCGGGCACCTGGGACAAGACGAGCATGGATGCGCTGCGGGCTGAACTTGAAGTTGGAGCCCGCCGCTTTCCGAACTTCGACAAGGCGATGATGCCCCGCGGGAAAGCGGACCCCGAGCAGCGCCTGTATGCCGCCGCTAGCGGCTGGGGTCTGCTGCCGGCGACGGAGGCCACCTATTTCTCGTACCCCGGCGGCCATCCGATGACGGTATGCCGCACCGCTACCTACGCGGTGCCGAAAAACCGTGCGTTCTGGTCGATCACGGTCTACGACGCCAAAGGATTTATTGCGTCGGAAAACTCGATCGTGAACAGCAGCACCGTCAAGCTCAACAGCGATGGCACGTTCACCGTCTTCTTCGGATCCAAGGAACTCTGTGGCGATGTACGCAATCGCATCGACACGCCGGAGGGCTGGAACTTCATGATGCGTGTGTACCGGCCCGACCCGTCGGTTCTCAACGGCGGCTACAAGCTGCCACCCACGATCGCCGTAAAGGGCTAGTGCGCGCAGGGCAGAAGCGCCTTGCTACCGCTTCGGGTCGCAAAGCGATGGTGGAGCGAAAGACGCTTTCCGGCGAGTAGCGGCCATCGACGTACTCGCTTCAAACCGGTCGTTGCTTCGCCCCTCTTCTAGGTTCATCGGCGGGAGGAACGGCCTTGCGGTTACATCGGGCGCGCCATTCCCTGGGGCTCGTCTTTGACCAGTTGCGGAACGCCCGTGAAAAGACCGCCGCGTCTGCGAAGTGCAGCGCCGCGGCAATCTCCGAAATTGGAAGTTGTGTGTTCTCCAGAAGTTGCTTCGCCAGCTCGAAGCGCGCTTGACTGACGAGCTGTTGCAAGCTGGTCCCGTCGGCGGTCAGCCGCTTGCGCAGCGTCCGCTCGTGTATGCCGAACAGTAGCGCCACACTCTCGGCCGACGACGTGCCGCTAAGTACCATCTGGTGGAGCGCGCCCCGTACGACGTCGGCGAAGCCCATCGCACTGGTTGCACGGGCCTGCTGGATGGCCAGCATGACCAGTTCGTGGAGGTTGGAGTCCGCGCCGGGGATGGCACGGTCGAGCCATGATGCTGCGAACACGATGCCGGACACCTCGGTGTCGAATCGAACATTCGGACCAAGAAGGCGACGATAGGGTCGCGCATCCTTCGGCCGAGCATGGGCGAACTGGACGTGCGCTGGCCTCCAGGAGGGGCCGCAGATCGCCTTCAGCATCCTGTACCCGATGGCAATGGCGGCGTCGTAAAGATGCTCGGTGCCGGGCGTGCCATGTCGATATACGGAGTAGCCGAGGAGCACATAGGAAGCGTCCAGGCTGAGCAGTATCGGTACGGCCCCGCGATCCTGCAGGTAGAAATGCAGAAGAAGGGCCCGCAGCGCGTCGCCAACGGTGGCCGAGTTGCGCATCAGGTATCCGATGGCGCCGAGGCCATCCAGTTCGAAGCACTCGCCAACGAGGAGGCCGAAGTGGCCGCAGGACGTTGCCGTTGAGCATTCGGCAAACAAGCGTCCAAGCGCCTCGAAGGCGATCCGGTTCTCGGGATTCCTGAAGGCCCGGAGCGGCACGCCCGCCCGCACGAACGGGAGACTCGGGTCGACCCCGAACTTCCTCAAGACGTCTGGAATCGCGGCGACAGGACCGATCCTGACTTCGCCGTCGCCGGTAGCGGACAGGCGACTACGCGGGGCCGACTCCGGGACCGCGTCGTCTCGGCCGTGGTCGCGCGCGTGGCGCTGCCTCTTGGCAAACGACCTGTCGGCGATGGGCTGCGTTGATCTAGCCATCCGGCAACGCTCCTGCTGGGCCAGATCGGAGCTGATCATTGTAGGCGGAGGCTCTTCCAATCGGGCCAACTGCAGGGCCGGATTTGCAAAATGCGATTCCTGAAGGTCTGTTAGCGTCCCGGCCCGGCTTTCGCCGTTACGGTGCGCACTCATAGCGCAAAAGGAGAAGAACATGACGAGACATGCGCTGCTGGGCGCGATTCTCGCCGTCGCGTTCACCGCGACGGCTTCCGCGCAGACTTTCAAGATGACGACGCCCTTCGCCCCGGGCGTTGCCGTGCCCGACAAGCTCGAGTCCTCGATCGGCACGTTGAACCTGAACTACGGCTACCCGTCGGCCGAGACCGTCGAGAAGATCTACGACAACCTCGACCGCTCGCGGGCGCTGCAGGCCTACCTGCTCGCGATCCCCATCGTCAATCAAGCGGGCATGCGCGACTCGATCCGCAAGTTCGGGCCCGACAACCAGACCGATGTGATCTGGGAAGACCTGGTCGACCCGAGGACCGTCGAGCTGACCGCCAACGACAACACGATCTACAACTTCGTCTGGGTCGACACCAGCAAGGGGCCGCTGGTGGCCGAGATCCCGCCCAGGGTGCTCGGGCTGGTCAACGACTTCTGGTACAAGTGGGTGGCCGACGTCGGCCTCACCGGCGCCGACAAGGGCGCGGGCGGCAAGTACCTGCTGCTGCCGCCCGGATACAAGGGCGACATCCCGTCCGGGTACCACGTCATTCGGCCCAGCACCTTCGGCAACTGGCTCGTCTTCCGCGCCTTTCTCGTGGACGGTTCGACCCGGCCCGGCGTGGAGTCGGTCAAGAAGAACCTGCGGATCTACCGCCTGGGCGACGCCGCGAACCCGCCGCCAATGAAATTCGTCAACGCGTCGGGCGTTCCGGCGAACTTCGTCGCACCGGGCGACTATTCGTTCTGGGGCCTGCTGAACCAGGTCATCCAGGAAGAGCCGCCGGAGGGTTCGGACCCCACCACCCTGGGCCTGTTCGCCTCGATCGGCATCGTCAAGGGCCAGCCCTTCAACCCTGATGAGCGGATGAAGAAGATCCTGACCGACGCGGCGAACATCGGCGCCGTGACCGCGCGCACTATCGCCTTCAAGATCCGCTCGAAGGAGGCGTACTTCTATCCGGGCAGTGCGTGGCGCCTGCCGTTCTTCGGCGGCTACAGGTTCGAGGTGTCGCCCGGTGTCAGCAACCTGGACGGTGCGGCTTTCTACTATTACTTCGCCACCGGCGTCACGCCGGCGATGGAGGAGAAGATGGTGGGCCAGGGATCGCAGTACCCCTGGTCGGTGCAGGATGCGAAGGGCAATCCCTTCGATGGCGGCAAGACCTACAAGCTGCGCCTGCCGCCCAACATCCCGGTCAAGAATTTCTGGTCGGTGATCGTCTACGACAACCAGACCCGCTCGATGGTGCAGGCCGACCAGAAGGCCCCGAGCGTCAGCAGCCAGGGCAAGGGGGTCAAGGTCAATGCGGACGGCTCGGTCGATGTCTACTTCGGACCCAAAGCGCCGAAGGGTATGGAGAACAACTGGGTGCAGACGATTCCAGGCAAGGGCTGGTTCATGATCCTGCGCCTGTACGGTCCGCTGGAGCCGTGGTTCAACAAGACGTGGCGGCCGGGCGAGATCGAACTGCAGCCGTAACCTGGCAGCGCTTAACTGAGGAGTCCTAAATGAGAAGTACAACCCTAGCCGTCATCGCTCTTGGGTGCGTCGCAATCACGGGCTGCCAGTCCACGCAGGACTGGATGAAGTCGATGGAGCCGAAGGCCATCCAGGCGGCCGAGAAGCGCGGCCGATTCGAACTCAACTGCCCCGCCGCAACGGCCCAGGTTCTCAATGAGCAGGACGTGCAGCCGGAGATTCGCGCCGTTCGTTTCCAGGCACCGGATCGGGCCGTCTACACCATCGGCGTGAGCGGCTGCAACAAGCGCGCAACGTACGTCGTGGTGTGCCCGGACGACGGCAGCGGCAACTGCTTTGCTGCTGACGGCCAGCGCTAAGCCGACGTGCATTCCTTCCTGTTCGAAGGACGGGCCTGCGGGCCCGTCCCGATTTCGCTCGGAGAAGGATCGATGAAAGCCATGCGTGACCTGGCGACCATTTCGGCATTGCTTGGCTGCCTTGCGTTGGCAACTCCGGAGGCCCGCGCGGCGCTCTCGGCCGAGGAACTGGCCAAGCTGGCGCAGAACCCGGTCGGCAACCTGATCAGCGTGCCGTTCCAGAACAACACCAACTTCGACCTGGGTCCACAGCAGGGCACGCAGAACATCCTGAACATCCAGCCTGTGATTCCGGTGTCGATCGACAAGGATTGGAACGTCATCACGCGCACGATCCTGCCGGTGGTCTCGATGCCGGCGCTGGCCCCTGGCAGCAGCCGCGAGAACGGCCTCGGGGACACGGTGTTCACCGCGTTCCTGTCGCCTGCGAACCCCGGCCACTGGATCTGGGGTGCCGGACCGGTGCTGCAGCTGCCCACGCACACGAACGGTCTCGGCAACAAGAACTGGGGCATGGGCGCGTCGTTCGTGGTTCTGCACATGGAACACGGCGAGCCATGGGTGTTCGGCGCACTGGTGAACAACGTGTGGTCGCTGACGAGCGACAAGTCCGGCGGCAAGTACAGCAACGGGATCCTCCAGCCGTTCCTGAACTACAACTTCGCGGGTGGCCTGTACCTGACGAGCGCGCCCATCGTCACCGTCAACTGGGAGGCGGACAGCGGGCAGCAGTGGACCGTGCCGCTCGGCGGTGGGGTGGGGAAGATTTTCCACCTCGGCAAGCTGCCGGTGAACACGCAACTGTCGGCCTACTACAACGTGGTGCATCCGGACTTCGGTCCGCGCTGGCAGTTGCGCGCGCAAGTGCAGTTCATGTTTCCAAAGTGACGAGGGCAGCCGCACCTTCCAGGACTTCCGATGAAGACAGCCATTCGCGCCGCGGCGCTCCTCCTCGGCGTTGCCGGATTACTGCAAGTGCCCGGCGTGGCGGCGGAAACTGGTCGAGCGCGGCGAACGCGTCGTCGTGGGGCGACCGGGAGGCGCAGGCACGTAGTGCCGGCGAAGACCGCTCCAGCGGCTTCTCGGGTGGCGGCTTCGGTGGTGGGGATCGGTCCGGCGGCGGCGGTTCTGGCGGCGGGGATCGCTTCGGCGGGGGCGGCGGCTTCGGAGGCGGTGGGAGCTTCGGCGGTCGCTTCGGCGGTGGTGGCGGCGGAAGGTTCCGGCGCTAGCGCGCCATGACAAGGACATCGTCCAAAGGAAAGGGGTAACCATGAACATTCGCAAGTACGCATCGGTCGTTCTCGTCACGCTGGGGCTGGCGAGTTGCGCGGCTCCGGGCCCGCAGCCTGGCGAGATCGAAATCCGCCGTGGGGTGATCGAACAGATCACGGCGGTGCAGATCGGGACCAACCATCACCAGGGCGTTGGCGCTGTCGTCGGCGGCCTCGCCGGTCTAGGCGTCGGCAGCCTGATCGGCGGCGGCACGGGGCGCGACGTCGCGATGGTGGTCGGAGCCGTCGGCGGCGCGCTCGCGGGCAACGAAGTCCAGAAGAAACACGACCAGCCGGTCCCGGGGCAGCAGATCATCGTCCGCACGGCGAACGGCGTACTGGTGGCCGTGACCCAGCCCATCGGACCGAACCTGCGCGTCGGCCAGCGCGTCTTCATCGAGGGCAATGGAGACGGCGCGCGCGTGGTGCCCCAGCAGTGAGCTTCGGGCCGTGAGGCGGATTCGTCGTAGGCGTCTCCAGGGATTGGTAGATCAACTCAACCGGGAAGGTGAAGCATGAGAAAGCTGGTTCGATGGCTCTTCGCGGCGCTGCTGCTTGGTGGCTTCAGCCTGCCGCTGCTTGCGCAGACGCCGGGCGAACTCGAGATTCGGCAGGGCGTGATCGAGCAGATCACGGCGACGCAGATCCAGAGCAACCATCACCGCGGCGTCGGTGCGGTCGTCGGCGGCCTGGGCGGACTCGGGATCGGCAGCCTGATCGGCGGTGGCACGGGTCGCGACGTGGCCATGGTCGTCGGCACGATTGGCGGCGCGCTGTTGGGCAACGAAACGCAGAAGAGGTACGACCAGCCGCAGAGCGCGCAGCAGGTGATCGTGCGCGTCAGGAGCGGCGTGCTGGTCGCGGTTACCCAGCCCGTCGATGCGCGGCTGAGGGTCGGTCAGAGGGTCTACATCGAGGGCAGTGGAGAAGGTGCTCGAGTGGTCCCGCAGTGAACTTCAATGTTGACTATCCAGGAGAGAGATCAGATGAAACGCATTCGCACAATCGTCGCCGCCATGATCGGACTTTCGGCCATCGTTGCCGCCCCCGCCTCCGCGCAGCAACCGAGCGCCGCTGCCGGCACTGTCGTCGAGAAGGCGCCGGGGATGGCCGCGGGTGCGCACGTGGCGACCGTATCGGCGAAGGTCGTCGCCATCGACAAGGACAAGCGCCTCGTGACGCTGCAGGGGCCGCTCGGCAATCAGTTCCGCGTCGTGGCGGGCAAGGAGGTCCGCAACTTCGACCAGATCAAGGTGGGCGATGAACTGGTCGTGACGCATGTCGAGGCGTTGACGCTCGAATTGAAGAAGGGCGGCGATGGCATCCGCGAGCGCGTGGAAAGCCAGGGCGCCGCGCGCACGCCGGCCGGCGCCAAGCCGGGCATGGCCGAGGTCAACCGGGTAAGCGTCGTCGCGAACGTGGTCGCGGTGAACACGCGCACGCAGACAGTCACGCTGCGCGGTGTCGAGCACACAGTGGACCTTCGCGTGCCGGACAAGAATCAGTTCAAGGCGATCAAGGTCGGCGACCAGGTCCAGGCGGTATATACGGAGGCAGTGGCCGTGTCGATGGAGCGGGCGGCAAAGTAGTGAAGGGGGACGGAGCCTCGATTTCGACCGCTCCTTCGGGGTCGCACAGGCATTCGAATTCCGCTTCGGCTTCGATATGCGCGCGGGGCGAAGTCACCCGTTCCGTTGCGCTGGCCCGCGACCAACGCGTCCCGCCGCCGCATCGTCTGGAGGATGTTCGCCCGACTGCCTTCGAAACTGTTCAATGGGAGGAAAGGTTGTGACACGGATCGCACGACAATGAATCGCTGCAGCCGGGGCTGCGGCAGCGGCAACGATTGACCTTGACTGCTCCCGCGCATGCGCAATTGAGCGCCGAGGAACTGGCGAAGCTGGCGCGGCGGAAAGAATGGCAAGCACCGGAGACACACACGTAAGAAGTCCCGGCGAGAAGCTTGTATACGAACTCACATAGAGGCCCAAATGATCATTCGACGCAATTTCCTCGCCGCTGCGACGCTCGCTTCGATGGCTGCGCCGTTCGCTTCCGCGCGGGCGCAGGCTCCAGCGGAGGGCGCAAAGCAACCAGATTTCCTGTTCGTGCAAAGCGCGAAGAGCATGACGTTCGACAAGAAGACGAACAAGCTGACGCTGCACGGCGTGAGCCCGGTGACGGTCTTCTTTTCCGACCGGCCCGAACGAATCGCCGGCAACATGAAGACGAGCGCCTTCGTGCCGTTCTGGAGCACGGGCAAGGACAGCTTCCTGTCGGACCCGCCCAACGCCGACGTGTCGATCATGGAGGGAGATACGCTGCGCCAGACCGTGGTGGTCCTGCAGTCGCCGGTACTCAAGGGCGATGCGCTGACCTACACCGTAAAAGTGCTGCAGGGAGACCTGCCGTCGAAGGGTAACGATGTGTCCGTCTTCATCGACGTGATCGGCATGCCGATGACCCCCGTCTCGGTCGCGGGGGTTGCCCGCCGCGGCTATCGCCGCGCGGTCATTCGTTGAGCCGGTTTCGCTCGCTTGCCTTCGCCCTCTGTCGCTTTCGTTGCGGTCTCGCCAGCTTCTAAGTCGTGCAGCGCATGGAGCGTTTTGGGTGAGTTCATCAAGCCTGCGGGCCAGGTCGCTCCTCTTGACGGGCGTGCTTGTCAGGGGCCGGGCGGTCGCAGGTGCAAGGCGTAGGAAACGCAACCTGAATCGGCAATCGAGGCTTGGCGCATCGACTACAACGCGAGCCGACCTCACATGGCTCTCAATGAGGTGCCGCCGGGCGTATTCGCCCGGCGGCACAAAGACTTGGAGTTTCATTCAACCGGCAGAACCGTCAAAGACTGGCGAAGACCTTGATACGCAGGACGGGAGCACTTCAGGCGGTCGATTGCCTCAGACTTTTAGTGGCCGCTTTCGGGAGGGCGGCCGCGTCTGCTCTCGGGGACGAACGAGGACAGTAACGGGACGAAAGCGGCCGGCTTCGGTACTTGGTCGTGCGTGCAGAACGTTTCCAAAGACTTTGGCGATTCGGTAGGGAAATCTCGTTATCTCTTGCGCGAGCGACAATCGGTGTGTGGCGCTATATCGCGCAAGTACTTGATGCATTAAGTGTGGTCGCATCGCGAACTGTGGCGACCTACATGCGACTAGTGCGCCAAATAATTTGCTCTGTCATACGGGTTCTCTGCCCTCAACAGCAGAGACACTTAAGCTGGGCTCATCACCTTCGCATCTAGTACTGTGAACGTCATCATTACGGCGGTTTCCACGCAGTGACGCTACCTGCCGAAGACTTCTTTCGGGCGTTAGAACTCGAAAGGACCCAAGCCCTCGTCAATCGTGACGTCGGGGCGATACGTCGCTTGCATGCGCCGGACTATGAACTCATCAGCGTGCCAGGTCGCGTCATGAGTCTCGAGCGGTACCTGTCTCTCATGGCAACCGGCGTGTTCTACGCGAAGTGGGAGCACGGTCCCATGAGAGTTCTAGTATCCGAGGACATGGCGGCCGTCAGGTACCAAGCCCAGATCACCTTCCCATCTGGCAAGGTCGTCAATTGCTGGCACACGGACATTTACGCACAACAGTCCGGCTCATGGAGAGCCGTCTGGTCTCAAGCAACGCAGTTGCCGCTGGACTCAGTTCCTCCGCCAGCCACAGGCTGAGATACATCGGGAGGGTCGCCGATGGCTGCGCCCCTCGGCGGCTCAGATGTTGAGCCGCCGCTTTCGTATGCACTGATTGCTCCCGGCGAACTGCGGCCGTAGCGCGACTCAGGAGCGGTCGCAGGGAACTTGCAGGTGCACGCGGCGTGTGGGTTCCTGCAAAGGCGTTCGGAAGGCCAGGCAGGTCCTCATCCGCTCAGGCGCACCAGCCAGCCGATCATCAGCAGCGCTGCCGCGCCGAGCCAGCTGCCGGCGACTCTCACAGCAACGAGGCTCCATGCCGCGCGCAGCGCGGTCACTTGCGCCGAAACGAGCGCGAGCATGCAGAACACCGCCGTCACCGCGCCGGCGACGAGAAGCGCGTTGCCACCGACTGGAATCATCGTCACGCCGCTGACGTAGCCGTGCAGCAGTCCGGCCGCCACCGCGAGCCCGCCGGCTGCCTCGGCCCGCAACGGCGCGCGAAACGCGACCAGGACACCGGCGATGCCGAAGGTGAGCGTCGTCAGCAAGGGCGGCGTCACCTCCGCGGGACGCCATGCGCCGAGGACGGCGCCGACGAGCCAGGCAAGCGGCAATGACAGCAGAACCCATCGTGCCGTGCGTGGGCCGCCTTGCCCCCCGAGCAGCGCGAAGGCAAGCACGACCAGCAGATCGGACGGTGTGATCGCCAGGTGTGCGATGCCGTCGTAGAACCCGCCAAAGCCCGTCTCGACGAGGTGAGCCTGCGCGGGCGTCAGCCAGGCGACCGCGGCAAGAGGAAGGCTGCGGACGGCGCGGCGGATGATCATGCGACGGCCCGCCAGAGGAAGAACGCGCCCGCGCCGGCCACGCTCATGCCGGCCAGTCGAATAGCGACTGCGCCCGCCGGCCAGCGGCGCATGGCGCCGATCGCGATGCCGGCCGCGTGCAGCAGGCCGGTCGCAATCACGAATCCGAGGCTGTACAGCAACGCACTCGACCCGGCCGGCAGTTCCGTGCCATGCGCGTGGCCGTGAAAGATCGCGAATATCGCGACGGCGACGGTGGCGACCGCAAGCGGCGGGCGCGCCTCGACGAGGACCATCGCGCCGAGGAAGAGCGCCGACAGCGCGATACCCACCTCGACCCCCGGCAGCGGGATGCCAAGCAGCCCGAGCAACCCGCCGAAGGCCATCATCATCGGGAACGCGACGGGCAGCACCCAGATCGCGGGCGCGCCCAGCACGGCACCCCACAGGCCCACCGCGATCATCGCGAGCACGTGGTCGAGACCCGATACAGGATGCGCAAGGCCCGCGAGAAAGCCCGCCGCCTGGCCTGCCTCCTCGTGCGCCAGCGCGACTGCGGGCGCGAGCGCCAGCCAGAGCGCGGCGTGCGCCGATCGCACAAGCGCCCCTTTCATACCGCGCTCCGAAGGACGACCGCGACACGTTGCAGCGTCCAGAACGCTCCAAGCACTCCGACGAGATAGCCCGGCGCGCGCTCGACGATGCGGGGCCAATGGATCTCGAGCAGCCGGAACGACCGTTCCAGCAGCACGATCAGCAGCACGAACGCGAGCTGGCCGATCTCCACGCCGACGTTGAAGAGCAGCAGCGCGAGCGGTATCTCGCCGCGCGGCAGGCCGAGCTGCGCGAGCCCGCTCGCGAACCCGAACCCGTGCAGCAGCCCGAACGCGAACGCCACGACCCAGGGGTGACGGATCGTGAAGCTCGTCTCGCCGCGCCACCGCCGCACGATCTCCGGACCGAGGAACAGGATCGACAGCGCGATCGCGGCGTTGAGCGGCGCCGCCGGCACCTGAGCGATGCCGAACGTGGCAACGGCCAGCGTGATGCTGTGCGCGACGGTGAACGCGGTGACCGTCTTCAGGAGCATCCAGCGGTCGCGCACGATCAGCAGCAGGCCCAGCACGAACAGCAGGTGATCGACGCCGAGCAGGATGTGCTCGATGCCCAGGTAGAGGTAGGCGCCGATGCCACGCCGGCTGTCGTCCGCGGCGCGCAGCGTCACCGAGGGCTGCAGCGGTTTGACGACGTGCGTCTCCACGTTGCCGTCGAGGTGCTGCGCGCGCACCAGCACGTCGGTCGTGAACGCCTCCAGCCCCTCGAACGCGATCGTTCGGCCCGCGAGCGGTGCGGCGCATTCGATGCGCCCCGTGAAGAGCCACGCAGTGCCCGCCCGCGCGGTGCGTGCTTCGCCGGTGGACCGGCATGACTCCGGGAACACCGGAACGATCGGCAGCCGAACGTCCGACGCCTCGCCGAGCGACGGCAGCTTCCACAGCACCGAGTAACCGCCGGGCGTGGTTTCGGTCAGTTCGAGGAAGGCCGGTTGCAGCTCGTGCGCGCGCGCAGGCAGCAGCGCGGCGAACAGGGCAACCAGTGCCAGCACCGCAACGCCGATCATGCGGCTCATTGCGCTGCCCTGCGCGTGCGCTCATGGGACGACCCTCCGCGCGTGCGCGCTCCGGGATGAGCGCTTCGGGCGGCCGTGCGCGCTCATGGCTTCGCCGGTTGCGGCATCTGCACGCTGACCTTGTACTTCGCGCGCAGCGTCGCGTACCAGTCCTGGGCAAGTTCGCGGCGCCGTGCGTTGGTCCACTCGCGCTCGACCAGCGGCCTCACCTCCGCCAGCGACGGCATGCCGGCCGGGCTCGCCGCCTCGACCTTCACGAGGTGCGCCCCGTACCCGGATCGCAGCGGCCCGACCCATGCGCCCGGCGGCTGCTTGACGATTTCATCGGCGAACTCCGCGCCGAACAGCCGCGCCACCTCGGCCTGCGGCATGTCCTCGTAGCGCGCGTCGAGCAGCATCAGCGGGTCGCCGGCCCTGGCCGCGTCAACCGAACCGGCCGCCAGCCGCTCGCGCAGCCGCGCCGCATCCGCCTGCAGGGCCGCGCCGCGCTTGCCCGCGTCAAGATAGACCTGCACGAAGGTGACGCGCGGTTCGCGGCGGAACGCGTCGGTGTTCTTCGCCAGGTAGGTCTCGAGGTCCGCGTCGCTAGGTGCCGTCAGCGCAGCGGCCTGATCCGACACGAACTCGACCTTCTGCTGCAGCCGCCGCCGGATGATCGCGTCGTCGCGGTCGAGGCCGAGCGCGAGGGCCTCCCGCACCATCACTTCCTCGCGCACGTGCGACTCCACGAGGCCGTCGAGTTCCTCGCGCGTGGGAGGCCGTTGCCATGTGCGGGCGAAGTTCTGCGCCAGCGTGCGGACACGCGCCTCGCTCACGACGATCTCGCCACTGACGCCGACGCGCTCCGGCGGCCGGCGCCACGCGTCGACGGCGAACAGCAGTGCTCCAAGGAACAGGAAGTGCAGCAGGGGTTCGCGCAACAACGCCTTCAACGTCAACCCTTCGAAACGAGTGTGGCGATCAGCCGCCCGCCGGGCCGCCCAGCCAGCCTGCCACGGCCGCCACGTCGGTCGCCGGGCCGTAGAGGCGCAACAAGCCGCCTTGCAAGGCCTCCGCCAGAGTCAGCGTACCGGAGCCGATGGCTTCGATCACGGCGATGTCCGTCACGACGACGACGTCGCCCGGTTGGGGCCCCGTCGCATGCAGGGTCGGCCTGACCGCCGAGCCGTCGAACTCGAACCGGTTCCACATCACCGGGCCGAGCAGCACCACCGCCAGGGGCGCGTGCGGAGCGGCCGCCTGCTCGGCGAGCTTCGTGGAGAACTGCCGCAGCAGGCTGCCGGCGCGCAGCAGCCGGAAGGCGGCGCGCGCTTCAGGAGTGAAGTCGCCTTGCTGGGCGACCGGATCGCGCGGCAGCCGACCGGCAGCCTGCGCCTGCCAGACCGCGGTGCCCACGTGCAGCGACTGCGGGTAGGCGAGGTTGAGCATGCCACGCTGCATCGCGATGGACGAAGGATCCTCGAGACCGCACCCGAGCGCCGGCAGCGTCGCGGCGGCGCATGCGAGCCCGGCCGCAAGGCACGCGAGTGTCGCGGAGCGCTGCATCCTCATCACCCCGGTGTGTACCAGATCGGCGAGGTGTAGGCGCGGTCCTGGATGCTCGCCGGCACGTCTTTCGGCAGCGCGACGCCGAAGAACTTCGCGTCGTAGGTCGTCCAGCGCGGCGTCGGGATCTCGATGACGCGCACGTAGTAGAACGCCCGCTGCTGCGGGTCGAACGCCGGGTCCTTCCAGGTGGTCTCGAGCACCGGCGCGCCGATCGCGTTCGTGTAGGTGGCCTCCGCCACGTTGACCGTGTTGCCCACCGGCAGGAGCTTGCCGTCCTTGCCCGGTTTGCGGGCGCCGGACCAGGCGACGTCGTAGACCTTCTCGTGCGTCTTGCCCTGCGCGTCGAGCCAGCCCTTCACGACCTGGACGCGGTCGAGGTTGGCGCCGTCGACGTCACGAACGGCGCGGATCAGGAGCACCGGTGCCTTGCCCGCGGGAGCGGCCTTGAGGTCCCCGCCCATCGGCACCCCCTTCGCATAGCCGTTGCGCGCGAAGTCGGAGCGGTGCAGATCGGCCCCCGTGAAGTCGAAACCCGCGAAGACACGCACGAGCATGCGGGTGCCGGTCGTGGCGAAGACTTCCTTGCGGGCCATCGCATCCCAGAGCGCCTCGCGCGTGTTGTCGCGCGCCCACACGCCCGCGAGCCCCGAGGCGCTCGATTGCCGCGCGACGATCTGGTAGTTCTTCGGCAGGTTGCGACCGAACATGATCTCGTTGAAGCGCACCTCGTCGGCGGTCGGCTCGAGCGCCACGACCTTGCCGAAGAAGTTGCTCTCGTCCGAGGTCGCGAGCGACGTGTGCGAGTCGGTCGAGCCGATCATCCCGAACTTGAACGGATTGGCGCCGAGCTTCGCCTCGTGCGCGAGGCCGCTCTTCAGCGCCTGGCGCGCGTACTCGCGCGGCAGCATGCCGGGCTCCTTGGGCTGCGACCCGATGCTGACCTTGTCCCAGCGCTCGAAAGCGGCGTACTCGTCGGTGGGCGACAGCACCGGATGCGTCTCGCCGTCGCCCTTGATCTGCGTGACCTCGTACACCGGCTCCCAGCGCATCCGCGCCTGCGCATAGGCGCGGTCGAGCGGCTTCCTGGAGTAGGTCACGTCGTCGAACATAACGCCGTTTGACATATTGCCGTTGTGCGCGATCGCCATCGCGCGGCCGCCGGTCTTCTTCTCGTAGGCGTCCATCCACGCCCAGAGCTGTTCGGGATCCTGGCTGTCGAACGACGAGAACGGGACGATCTGGTCCGCGCGCTGCTTGCCGTCGCGGAAGATCACGTTGCGGTGCAGGTTGGCGCCGCCCGGCTGGCTCGTCCATTCGAAGCCGATCAATGCCGAGAAACGGCCCGGCTCGTTGTACTTCTCCGCGGCCGTGGTGATCTTCTGCCACATTTCCCGCTTGAGCTCAGGCACGTCGCGCGTCGGGTCATCGTTCGCCGACACCCGTGACAGCCAGTTCTCGAACGCCTTGATCAGCCCCGCGAGCGTGCCCTGCTTTACGAGTTCGTGCTGCTGCCGGCCCCACTCGCTCTTCAGGATCAGCGGATTGCTTTCCTTCAGCGCAGGGGCAAGGCCCAGGTTCTCGGCGTGGTCGGTGAGCACCACGAAGTCGAGCGGCCGCCGCAGCCGGGCCGGAATGCCGGTGCTCGACGTCACGGTCTCGCCGCGCGCGAAGCGGAACGCCTCCTCCGGTCCCAGCGTGTTGCCGAGCATGCCGGCGTCGGTCGAGTACGACGAGTGCAGGTGCGTGTCGCCGAAGAAGACCCGGTTCGGGAAGTTCTGCTCCGGGTAGGGCGAGTACTTGCGGTTGCCGGGATCGGTCTTCGGCACGTCCTGCGCGACCGCAGGCAGCGCCACGCACAGCGCGGCGGCGAACAGCGTCTCGGTCAAGCGGTCTGTTCTCATCCGTGTTCTCCGCTACCGACGCAACTCATCCCGGCGTGTACCAGATCGGCGACGTCCAGGCGCGCTCCTGCACCTTCATGGGCACCTCCTTGCTCATCTTGACGCCGAAGCGCACCTGGTCGTAGGCCGTCCAGCGCGGCGTCGGAATCTCGATCACGCGTGCGTAGTACACCGCCCGCTGCTCGGCCTTGAACTCCGGGTCCTTCCAGACCGTCGACAGCTCGGGCGCGCCGATCGTGTTGGTCCACGTGGCCTTGGCCACGTTCACCGTGTCGCCGACCGGCGGCAGCTTGCCGTCCTTGCCCCGCTTCCGGTTCCCGGACCATGCCACGTCGAAGATCTTCTCCTGCGCCTTGCCCGAGGCGTCGACCCATGCCTTGACGACCTGGATGCGGTCGAGGTTGGCGCCCTGCGGGTCTTTCAGCGCCGCAATGAGGAAGGTTGGTGCCTTGCCCGCCGGCGCCTTGGCGAGGTCGCCTCCCATCGGACACGCCCTTCGCATAGCCGGCCTCGGCCAGCGCCGGCGACGTCGCATCCGCCGGCATGAAGTCGTAGCCGCCGAAGAAGCGCACGACCATCCGCGTGCCGGAGGTGGCGTAGGTCTCCTTGCGCTTGAACGCCTCCCAGATCGCCTCGCGCGTGTTGTCGGTCGCCCAGACGGCCGCGTAACCGGCCGCGAGGTCCTGCCACGTGTAGCGCCGTATTTTCGATCCGCCGAGCGTCGATGACTGCTCCCAGCGGTCCGGGCTCGGCTCCTGGCTCGGGAACTTGCCGAAGAAGTTGGCTTCGTCCACCGACGGAAACGCGTTGTGGACATCGCTCGCGCCCACCACGCCGAACTTGAACGGGTTCACGCCGAGCGTGCCCTGGTGCTCGATGCCGCGCTTCAGTCCCTCGCGGAAGTAGTTGGTCGGCATCATCGCCTTCGACAGCGGCGGGCCGGAGAGCGTCAGGTTGCCGAGGTCCCAGCCGGCGATGCCGTAGTCGATGAACTCGTCGGTCGGCGCGATCATCGGGTGGCTCTCCGAGGCGCCCTTGATCTGCACGATCTCGTGGATCGGCTCCCAGCGCGTGCGGCGCTCGGCGTACTCGCGGGTCAGCGGGGTGCCGTCGAAGCGCTTGCCCTCGAACATGCGGCCGTTGGACAGGTTGGCGTTGTGCGGGATCGCCATGATCTTGCCGCCCGTGCGCTGCTCGTAGCCTTCCATCCAGGCCCACAGGTCTTCCGGGTTCTCGCTGTTCCACGACGAGAACGGGATGATCTGGTCGGCCTGGCCCTTGCCGTCGCGGAAGATGACGTTGCGGTGCAGGTTGTCGCCGCCGGGCTGCGGCGTCCACTCATACCCGATCAGCGTGGTGAACTTGCCGGGTTCGTTGTACTTGTCGGCGATCGCCGTGTACTGCTGCCACACCGATTGCATGACCGGGCCGACCACCTTCGGGTCCGTGAGCACCGGCGGCAACTTGCCGATCGCCTGGGCGCCGATCATCTCGTTCATGGCTTGCGCGGTCTGCGCGCCGCCCGCCCGCATCATCTCGCCCCAGCGCGCGAGCGTGGGGTCGGACTGGAACATCGGGTTGCGTGCGAAGACCTGCGCCATGATGCCGAGCGCCTCGGAGTGGTCCGAGATCACGACGAAGTCGAGCGGGCGCGTCATCTTCGCCGGCAGCGCCGGTTGACGAGGCGAACTCCTCGCCGCGGGCGATGCGGAAGGTCTCCTCCGGCGTGAAGCGATTGCCGCCGGCAAAGGCAGTCGGGCGAGTTGTTACTGTGCACGTGCGGGTCGCCCCACAGCACGCGCGTCGGCAGCTTGCGCCCGGCCGATGGCGAATACGCTTTCGCCTGCGGCGATGGCGTGCCCGGCCGCATGCGGTTGGATTCGCCGTAGTAATCCTCGATCAGACCGCGCGCGGCGGGCGATGCGTCAGCTTTTCCAGGCGAAGGAGCCTGGGCGAAGCCCGCGGAGGCCGCGACGGCGACCGTGCACATCGCTACCAATGATCGTTGCTTCATGCTCGCTCCCGCTGGCCGGTAAGGAATTGTTCGTAGGGGATATTACCGTCGCGATGTGGACCGCGAGGAAGGAAGTCGCAGAATTCCGGCATCGGGACCGGGTGCCCCTGCCGACCTGTGGGTTATCGGCGGGCGAGCTGACGAAAGTCGATTCGAGAACCCGTCGCCGTACAGTGGCTGAGGGTCGAAACGCAGGCACCGGTTAACATCACCGAAGTTCCCGCCAGTCGCGCAATTCGAACATCCAGATCAGGTCAGCTCTTTCCTTCTCCGAATGACGTCCCGTTCCCTTTCGTCGCAACTTCTGGGCTTGCTCGGTTGGCTGCTCGCGGCGTTCGCTGCGGGCGCTTTGGGGGCACTTGCCTCCGTCGATGCCGCGTCCTTCTATGCCCAGTTGAGCAAGCCGTCCTGGGCGCCGCCCGCTTCGGTCTTCGGTCCCGTCTGGTCGGCGCTGTATGCGCTGATGGGGGTTTCCGCGTGGCTGGTATGGCGCTCGCCCGGGCGGAAAGGTCTGGCGCTCGGCTTGTTTGCCGCGCAGCTGGCGGCCAATGCGTTGTGGTCCTGGATGTTTTTCGCATGGCACCGGGGCGCGCTCGCCGCCGTGGAGATCCTGGTCCTGCTGGCGCTGATCGTGGCCACGGCCGTCGCCTTCTGGCGTACCAGTCGCCTGGCGGCACTGTTGCTGATGCCGTACCTGTTCTGGGTCGGCTTTGCTTCAGTGCTCACGTGGGCGCTATGGCAGGCCAACCCGGGTCTTCTGTAGTCCCGCCTCGCCGCAGGTCAAGGAGCCATCGTTCGCAGCGGGTCCGTGCACACGTCGGCCCCGTCGCGCGGCATCGGTCCCAGCCTGAGCCGTTCGATCGGGAAGAGGATCGGGGAGGCGATCAGTCGCAGCACGGATACCGCCACGTCGCCCGACTCGACGCCGAAGCGCTGGTCGTCCAGCGTGCCGGTCACCCGCAAAGGGGTCTGAAGGCGAAACATCGCGAAGCCCTTGGCGCGCGGGCGAAAGACGAACTCGAGTTCCTCGGTCGCCAGGTTTGCGCTGCCGGTGCCTCCAATGCGCACGGCGGAGGTGTCGATCAGGATCTTGTCGTCGCGCAAGATGCCGCGCTCGAGGTCGAAGCGGCCGACGACGCAGTTGACCTCGGGCCGCGCGTTCAGATCGATCAGCGGCACCAGCCTCAGCAGCAGGTTCACCGACCAGAGGTTGAAGACGCCGCTGCGCAACTCGGTCGGCCAGACGGCAAAGTCCACCCGGCCGTTGGCGTTACGCATGATCGTGTCGAGCGACGGCGCCTTGCCCGCAAGCGCCAGGTCGAGGGTGAACAGGCCGGTAACGGGCTCCGCGGCACCCATGCGGCGGGCAATGATTCCGTAGTCGAAACGCTGGATATTGGCGGATACCCCGAACTCCACCTCGGAGTCCTTCAGGTCGTACGACATCGCCAGCCGTACCGCTCCTCCGGGAAGGTTGACCACGACCGGGTCCAGGTGCAGGCGCCCGCTCGCGAGCTTCAGGCGCAACGCGCCGTCCGCGAGGCGATCGCTTCCGGAGAGCACTTCCTTCGCTTTCACGTCGACGGTCGCATCGAGCCGGCGCAGGAAGGCTGCGCTGAGCAGTTTGTCGGTGCGCCCCGCCATCCGGCTTGCCGCTTCGCGCCGGCCGTCGGCATTGCGCGCCGGCGGCCGGTGATTCGGTCAGCCGCTCGGGCAAGGGGAAGTCGTCGAGTTGAATGCTCGGTGCGGCGACCTGTACCTCCAGATAGGGCCGCGGCCCGCTGAGGTCGAGCCTGGCGGTTCCGGTGAGATGGCTGCTCCCGACGGCCGCGCGCAACCCTTGCATTTCATAGCCGGTGGGCGTCATGTGGATCGGACCGCTGAAGGACCACGGCCCCCACGCGGGCAGTTCGACCCGCGCCAGGCTGCTGAGCGAATCGAGCCGCTCGCCGCGCATCTCGAAGCGCAGCTGCCCGCCGCTGCCCAGGGGCAAGCTCACCTCGCCGTCGAGTGTCAGCTGCGCTCCTGCGGCCCGCGCTGCCAGCGCGAACGGCACGCGGGTGGCATCGCGCACGAAGTCGGCGAGCGTGCCGCTCGTGACTTCGATGCTCACCGGGGTGTCGTCGATCTCGCCGTCGAGCCGGACCCGCACCGGTTCGCCCGCGTTCGCGCCGATGCGCGCCTCGTCGACGCGAATCTCGGCGACCGGGCGCTGCGCCGCGCCGAGCACGGTGAGGCGGCCGCCGCGCAGACGCACGTCGATGGCGGATTCCGCGGCCCATTCGCTCGGGCGGCTGCCGCGGCCCACCAGGCTGAGCCGCAACGTTTGCGCGTGTCCATCGATGTCCTCGGCGACGCCCAGCCCGCGCAGCAGCGCGCCAACGTCGATGGCCTCGGCGGACAGATCGAGGCTCGCCATGGGCCGCGGCGACTTCAGATCAAGCTCGACGCTTGCGGTGAACGGCGCGCCGGCGAGCTTGCCGGTGATCGTCGAGGGCAACAGGCGTCCTTCGCGCACGCGGGCGACGAACGCGAGGTCCTCGAGATCGGACGGCCAAGCCGCAGCCGCTGCAGCTTGACGTCGATGTCGGCGTTGGGAAGAGCGATGACGGGCGGAATGACCGGCGCGTCGCTGCGTGCGCCAGCGCGGCTGTCGTCGCGGCCGGCGCGCAGCGTCGACAGCTCCTGCGCATCGACGAGCGGGCCGCGAACGGACGCGACGATGCCGGAGCGGCCCGCGACGAGCGTGCGGCGAGCATCGATCGTCAGCTGGCTGTGGCCGAGTTCGAGCGTCGTCGTGTCGAGCATCCAGGCCTCGTCCATCACGCGCACCTGCCCGCGGAGCGCGACAGGCAGGTTCGACTCCGGCGACACCCCCAGCCAGGGCGCCAGGTCCCCGGCGCGCCTGGCTCGAAAATCGAAGCGCAATGCCGTGGCGCGCGGCGACTCGGAAAAGGCGAGGATGCCTTCGACCCGCAGCGTGGCGTCGGCCAGCGCCACGTCCAGCGCGAGCGGCAGCGCACGTTCTCGCAGCATGTCCGGCACGGTTCCACCGCGGAAGCTCAGCACGGCGCGCTGACCCTGCAGCGAGCCGCGTGCGCGGCCGCGCAGGCGATCGCCGCGGCGCGCGACGAGGTCCAGCGTGTCGAGCGAAGCGGCCATGCGACCTTCGCCCGCGGCGCCTGCCAAACTCAACTGCGCGGCCGCCAGCGTCAGCGAAAGCTCGAGGTCGCGCGCCACCGATTCCAGCGTTTCGCCGCGGCCATCCATGCGCAGGTCGAAGCGCCCGACCGTACCTTGGAGGCCGCCCGCAAAGCCCGGTGACCCGGCGGCGTGAGCGTCAGCGTCAGCGAGCACGACGTTGGTCGCGCCGAGGCGGAAGGCAAGCGTCGGCGTCGGCGTCGACGTGTCGAGTTCGAGGCCGCCGGCGACCGGCACGGCGGCGATCGTCGCGCTGAGCGGGACGTGCAGGCCGCGCGCGTCGGCACGCCACGCAAAGCGCGTGTCGCGGATGTCGATGCTCGGCCCGAGCCACCGCTCGACCTTCAGGTCGACCTCGGCATCGAACGCCGCGAGATCGCGCAAGGGCAGCGGTTGCCGCGCCCGTGCGCCAACGTCGGACGCCTGACCCTGCGCCTGCGGTTGCGCCGTCAGTAACGGTCGCAGGTCGAGCGTGGCGGCGCTCAGGGAGCCACTCAGGCGCGGCCGTGCGGCACCGAAATCGAGCGCGAGTTGCCCGGAAAACTCGGATTCGCCCAACCGCCCGTGCAGGGCGCTGACGCGGACGGCATCGCCTGCAATGCTGACGACGCCGACCACGGCCGCGTTGCCGAAGCGCGGCAGCGTCGAGCCTACGAGCCGCTCGATCGGCGCGAGATCCTCGGCCTCGGCATTGACCTGGAAGTGTGCCGCGCGCTGGCGCGCGTCGAGCGCGCCCTGGGCATGCAACCGTGCGCCGCTGGTCGTGAGGTCGAGGGTGAACGGCCAGGTCCCGGCGTCGCCTTGAAGCAGCCGCAGCGGGCCGCCTTCGATGCCGAGTGAATAGGCGAGGCGCGGCTCCAAGTGGCCGCGGGCTTCCAGGCGCAGAGGCCGATCGGGCCCGGCGCTGCCGGACAACTCGTCCAGTTCGACCACGTGGCGCGTTCCCGAGCGCGCGTCGTCGTAGTGGATGGCCGACCCGTGCAGCACGATGCGGGCAACGTCGATCGCGGGTTGCGGCGAGCCGGAATCGCGCTGGGATGTCGAGGACCAGTTGTCGCGGCCATCGGCGCCCCGTTCGAGCCGCACGGCCACATCGCGGGCCTCGATGCTGCTCGACCGCAACCGGCCACGCAGCGCCTCGAACAGGTCGACCCGCGCATCCAGTTCACCGATCGCCAGCAATTCCTGCCCCGCGAACCCGGGCGGGTTGAGAATTCGCAGTGTGCCGATGCGAAGGCCCACCTCGCGGCTCAGCGTCGGCTTGAGCTCGAGGGCACCTTGCAGAGTGACCGGGCGCCCGAGCGCGCCAGAAGCCCTGCGCGCGATGGTGTCGCGCCAGCGCGAGGCGTCGATCGACATGTCGGACAACGCCAGTGCCACGGCCAGTCCGATGGCGATCAGCAGCGCACCCAGCGGCACGCCGATCAGCGCCGCGATCATCAAGGCGGCGCGACGCCGACGACCCGGATCCATCAAGCGCGGCATTCGCGGGGCGGCGGCACGGCGCGCTCGGAAACGATCGATCGCCTGGCCGCTACTTCCCTGGTTCGACGCGAGACTCGACGACGAGGTCCAGCTCGTAGACGTAACCCGACGTGTCGGCCGGCGCCTGCGGCCGCTTGTACCGGTTGATCCGCAGCACGTTGCTCACACCCGGCTGGTGGGTGTAGCCCGCAATCTCGCCGTAGAAAACCTGCCACGGGCCCGGCTCGCCGACGCGCAGGCCCTTGTCGTCGAAGCGAAGCTCGCGCACCTGCAGGCAGGTGCTCGGCGGCTGCAGCGCCGGCGTGCAGGCAGCGCGCTGCGCCGCGACTTCCAGAAAGATGCGGGTCGGCGCACCGTACAGGCTCTTCGACGTGCGCCGGCCGTTGAAGCTCAGCGTTTGCCGGTCGGCCGACACAAGGTGCAGCGTTGGTGTCGCACCGGCCTCGACGCGCGCCTCGAGCGGTGCGGCCAGCGCCGCGCCCAGGGCCGCATCGGCGGCCATCAGCGGCGGCTCACAGGCCTTCTGCGTCGCGGCCAGGCGGCCGACCGTCATGCGGTTCTGAGGGCTGAGGCGCCACGCGCCCGACAGCAGATTGCAGCCGCCCTGGACCGCGATGCGCGCGCCGTCGAAGCGCATCACGAACGGATGGCCCGGCACGAGCAACGCCTCGACCGGCTTGCCGTTGGCATCAACGGCGGCCTGCAGCGTCCATTCGTGGTCCTGCAGCGCGCGGACCAGCGCGGCATCGGCGGTACGACGGGGCGCTGTCGGCGCCGAAGCACCGGTTGCCGCCGCCGACTGCGCCGGCAGCACGCCCGCGGACGCGGCCATCAGCAGCATGACGATCCAGCCTGGTGTGCGTGACATGTGTATTCATCCTTCGCGGGAGGCGCCTGATTCTAGGCGACCGCGACGGCGGGCCGGTGCCACCGGTACAGGCGTTGCTGGCCCTCGGCGACCGCGGGGCGCCTCGTTACGTTCGAGCCGCCCTGCTCACGCGCCACTGCCACAGTCCATCGAGGCTGAAGATGGCGAGGGCGACCCAGATGAGGCCGTAGGCGACGAGCTTGTCGACGTCGAAGGGCTCGCCATAGACCCGGACGCCGATGAGCAACTGCAGCGAAGGCCCGACGTACTGAAGAATGCCGAGCGTGGCGAACGGAATGCGCCGCGCGCCGGCCGCGAAGAACAGAAGCGGCACGGCTGTCACCGGTCCGGCGAGCAGCAGCCAGCCCACGAGTGCCGGATCCTGCGTGAAGGCGTTGACGAGCGCGCTTTCGTTTCGAAAGGCGAGCCAGAAGAGATACGCGACTGCGAGCGGCGCAAGCAGGGCGGTTTCGACGGCAAGACCCTCGACCGCGCCAAGCGGAGCGCGTTTGCGCAGCAGTCCGTACAGGGAGAACGAGAAGGCGAGGGTGAGGCCGATCCACGGCAGCCGCCCTTCGCTCCACGTGAGCCAGGCAACGGCCAGGGTGGCCAGCAGCACCGCCGCCCAGTGGGCAGGACGGAGCCGCTCGTGCAGGAACAATGCGCCGACGAGCACGTTCAGGAGCGGATTGATGAAGTAGCCCAGGCTCGCATCGACGATGTGCCCCGAGTTCACGGCCCAGATGAAGATGAGCCAGTTGAGCGAAACCGCGAGGGCGCTGAGGACGAACCAACCGAGCGGCGGGCGATCTTTCAGCAGATCGCGCGGCCACCGCGCGCCGCGCAGCGCCGTCAGCAACCCGGCGACGAACACGAGCGACCAGAGCATGCGGTTGGCGAGCACCTCGAGCGGGGCGACGCTCTGCACCTGCTTGAAGTAGATCGGGAAGACGCCCCAGAGCAGGTACGCGGTCAGCGCGAAGACGACGCCACGAGACAAGTGAACCAACCCTCGCGTGATGAGGTTTACCCGTGAGCCCGGAGGCGGCTGCACGGTCCTGCAGCCAGGAGCGCGATGGTAGTCGCCTCGGCGTCCGGCCCGACGTGATTGCGGCACCGACCCGTGGAGCGCGCTGCAGGTGAGCGCGAGGTCGACCCGCGCGTGCGCCGCGTGTTGCCGACGTCGCAGCGCCGTTCCGGGCACCGCGCTCCGGAGAAGCGCCGGGCGTTACAGCGACGCGCGGCGGCCGCTCGGTGAAATGGAAAGGGCACGCCCCGGCCTGCAGCGGCAGCACGGCGCTTCAGAAGCGCATTTCCACGCGATGCGGCCGGCCGTCGTCGGTGAGCGGCACCGAAGGCGCCGCCTGCACCGCGCCGTCGAGCGTCAACTCGATGCGGCTCGGCGGGGGTTGGGCGCGGGTGACCTCGATCGTGTACGGCGTGCGGCCGTAGCGATACTCCAGCGAATAGCCGGGCCAGTCGTCGGGCAGGCAGGGCGCCAGCAGGAGATGCGCGCCCTCTTCCGATGTGCTCAAGCGCAATCCGAGCAACGACTCGACGATCAGCCGGTACATCCACGCCGAGGAGCCGGTGTACCAGCTCCAGCCGCCGCGCCCCGTGTGAGGCGGGACCGTATACACATCCGCCGCCATCACGTAGGGCTCGACCTTGTAGCGCGCCATGTCGGCCGTCGTTGCCGTGCGGTTCAGCGGGTTGATCAGTCCGAGCAGTGTCCAGGCGCGCGCGGCATCGCCCATCCTCGCGAAGGCCATGGCGGCCCAGATGGCGGCGTGGTTGTACTGGCCGCCGTTCTCGCGAACGCCCGGCAGGTAGCCGGCGATGTAACCGGGACTCGGACCGTGCTGGTCGAACGGCGGATCGAGCAGACGCACGACACCGGACTCCGCATCGACGAGGCGTGCGTACATGGCGTCCATCGCGCGCTGCGCCCGGTCAGGGGCGGCCACCGAGGACAGCACGGACCAGCTCTGTGCGATCGAATCGATCTGGCACTCCGCGTTGTTCGCTGAGCCGAGTGGCGTGCCGTCATCGAAGTACGCGCGCCGATACCACGCGCCGTCCCATCCGTGCGCTTCGAGCTTCGCTTCCAGTTCGGCCCGTGCGCTCTCGCAGCGCGCGGCGCCCGCGATGTCGCCATGCCCGCGGGCCAGCGCGCCAAAACGACTCAGCACCTCGCACAGGAAGAAGCCCAGCCATACGCTTTCGCCCCGGCCTTCGTGACCGACGAGATTCATGCCGTCGTTCCAGTCGCCGGTGCCGATCAGGGGAAGGCCATGCTGGCCGAAGCGCAGCCCGTGCCACACCGCGTCGGCCGCGTGCTGGTAAAGGCTGGCTGCCGTCGGCGAAGGAGCCGGGAGGTCGTAGTAGGAGTCGTCAGGCGCGATGACCGGCCGTCCCTCGAGGTAGTTGACCTGCTCGTCGAGCACGCTGGTATCGCCCGTGGCCTCGACGTAACGCGCAAGCGCCAGCGGCAGCCACAGGTAGTCGTCGGAGATGCGCGTGCGCACGCCGCGTCCCTGCGGCGGGTGCCACCAGTGCTGGACGTCGCCTTCGAGGAACTGCCGGCCCGCGCATCGCACGAGCTGCTCGCGGAGCAGTTGCGGCTGTGAATGCACGAGCGCCATCGCATCCTGCAGCTGGTCCCGGAATCCGAAGGCCCCGCCCGACTGGTAATAGCCGCTGCGGGCCCAGAGGCGACAGGCGATCGTCTGGTAGAGCAGCCAGCCGTTCGCCATGACGTCCACCGTCGGGTCGGGTGTACGGACCCGCACCGAGCCGAGCGTCGTTCGCCAGTGGCTTCGCACCGCCTCGAGGGCCTCGGTCCACGCGGGGCCGCGAAAGCGCTGCACGAGCTCCTCGGCCTCGTTGGCGCTGCGGCCCATGCCAAGCCGGAACACGATGGTTTCCTCGCCGCCCTCCTCGAGGGTGACGGGAACCTGGAACGCCGCGCAGGGATCGAGCGCCGCACCCACCTGGCCACCGAGCCGCGCACGGCTCAGGGCCGCGGGTCGAGCGGGCGAGCCGTTGCGGCCGATGAACTCGGCGCGGTCGCACGTGAAGCTGCCCGCGGCGCGCTGTTCGTCATCGACGTCGAAGAAACCGATCCAGTCGCCGTAGTCGTAGCTGTACGGGTTGCGCGCGTACAGCGCGCCGCTGTCCGCGACTTCGCTCGCGATGTGCGGCGCGGTCTTGGGCCGCAGGTCGCCGAGGACCCACTCGACGTAGGCGGTTGCGCTGATCCGGCGCGGGCGGCCCGCGACGTTGGTGAGACGCAGGACCGAGAACTTCACGGCCGCATCCAGTGCCACGAAGACCGTCAGTTCGGCACGGACGCCGTGCGAGGTGTGCTCGAACACGCTGTACCCGAAACCGTGGCGCGCGACGAAACCGGCGCTCGCAGGACCGTCGGGAACACACGGCAGGGACGTCGGCGACCAGACCTCGCCGCTTTCCTCGTCACGCAGGTAGAGCGCTTCGCCGCTGGTGTCGCGGACCGGGTCGTTGTGCCAGGGCGTGAGCCGCAGCTCGTGCGCGTTCTCGCACCACGTATACGAGCTCCCCGCCTCGGAGATCACACAGCCGAAGCGAGGATTGGCGAGCACGTTGACCCAGGGCGCAGGTGGGCGTTCGCCGGGCGCAGGCGCGATGACGTATTCGGTCCCGTCCGCCGAAAAGCCGCCGATGCCGTTGCTACCGATTTCCGCACGGCGCGTGCTCCGGTCGACATCGACCGGGACGCCGACGACGAGCGCATGCGCGGGCCGTTCCGCGGCCCGCGCGGCAACGAACGCGGCGCGCCGCGGCGGCCGCTGCGAACGGCGGTTGATCTGCTCGGCCAGGCTGCCACGGTGATCGCTGAACACGGCACGCGCCACGGACTGCAGCAGATTCCGGTCTTCATGCGCGATCTGTTCGACGTGCCGCACGAAGATGCCGCCGGGCCGGTCGATGTAGTGAGCCTCCACGCCGGCGGAGATGAGCCCCGTGATCTGCTCCTGCAGCCGGTGCCGGTAGATGTCGCGCTCCTCGTTCCAGATCACGAGGTCGACGGCCAGGCCCTTCAGGCGCCACCACGCATGGGCCTGTACCAGCTGGCGTACCAGTTCGATGTTGTCCGCGTTTCCGATCTGCACGAGCACGATCGGCAGGTCGCCCGAAATGCCGTAGCCCCACAGACCCGACTGCCCACGGCGGTTGCGCAGCAGCACCGCGCTGTCGGCGCGCCAGCGCGGTTGAGCGTAGATCACGGCGCCGGCCAGGCGCGCGTAGAGCTGTGCGTCGAGTTCGCTGGCGTTGAGCTGGCGCAGCACGACCTGCGAGTGCGTCCATGCGAGTTCGAGCACGCGCTCCGCGAGACGGCGGTCGTGGTGCTTTTCGGCCAGCGCGACGCAGGCCGCCCGGCTGGCGGCGACGCCGACCACCACATCGACGATCGCGCTCTGGTCCGGTGCGAGCGTGATGGTGCAGCGGCTCGCGGCGACCGGATCGAGCACCGGCCCGGCGCGATTGGCCAGCGGCCCCACGGCGCTCAGCGCACTCGGCGCCGACAGGTCGTTGCCCCGGCCGATGAACGCGGCGCGGTCGGTTTCGTGAGTGATCGGACTCACCAGCGGGGGCGCGCCGGCCGGTCCGCGCCCGGCGTGCACCGCCAGCAGCTGGAACATCCAGGGCGTCACTTCGCCGGCCGAGCGCGCGCGACGCGTGCAGATGACGGCGGCCGGCCGGTCGAGGATCTCCGTCTGCACGAAGAGCTTGCTGAAGGCGGGATGCAGAGCGTCGGCGGCCGCGCTCGCGAGCACGACCTCCGTGTAGCTCGTCACCTCCACGGTCCGGCGCACGGCGCTGCCGTTGGTGATCCGCACGCGCCGCAGTTCGATGTCGTCTTCCGGCGACACGACGATCTCGGTGTGCGTTTCGATGTCCGCATCCCGGCGCCTGAACTCGGCCCGACCTTCCGTGAAGATCGCTTCATAGCCATCCCCGCTGGTGCGGGAGGGCTGATGCGCGGCAGACCATGTCTCGCCCGTCGCGACGTCGCGCAGGTAGACGAAGCTGCCCCACGCGTCGCTCGTCGTGTCCTCGTTCCAGCGTGTGACGGCGAGGTCGTTCCAGCGGCTGTAGCCGCCCCCGCCGCTGGTGACCATCACGTGATAGCGGCCGTTGGACAGCAGCTGGACCTCGGGTGCGACGCCATCGACAGAGCGGATGACGCGGATCGGCGCCGCGGCGCTGACCGTCGTGCTGGGGGCCATGGCGCGCTCGTCCAGTTCGGGCTGGTAGGTAACGACGCGCGGCACACGCTCCTGCAGCAGCAGCATGGTGGCCTGCATGCCGGGATCGGCCTCGAAGTGCCGCTGCATCGGACGGTTCTGCAGCAGATGCGCCAGCGCCAGCAGCCCCATGCCCTGATGGTGTGCCATGAACGAACGAACCACGGCGCTCTTCTGCCCGCGCGGCAATCGGGCTGCGGTGTAGTCGATCGCTTCGTACAGGCCGTGGCGCCCGGCCGCTCCCGTGGCCGCGAGCCGTTCCAGGTTCTCGCACGCCTCTTCGGGCGCGACCATGAGCGCCATCATCGATGCGTGAGGCGTGACCACCAGGTCGTCCGCCAGGCCGCGCTTCAAGCCGAGGCCGGGCACGCCGAACGCGCGGTACTGGTAGTTCAGCGAGGCGTCGGTCGCGTTGTAGCCGGATTCCGAGATTCCCCACGGCACGCCGCGCAGCCGGCCGTACTCGATCTGACGCCGGACCGCGCCGCGGCAGGTCTGGTCGAGCAGCGTGTGTTCGTAACTCGGCATCAGGAGCATCGGCATCAAGTACTCGAACATCGAGCCGCTCCACGACAGCAGGACCGGCACGCCCGCCGCCGACGTGAGCAGGCGGCCAAGCGCGAACCAGCTCTGCTGCCCGATCTGCCCGCGCGCGATCGCGACGAAGACGCCGAGCCGCGCCTCCGAGGCCAGCAGGTCGTAGTAGCCGGCGTCGGTGCGCCGCTCGTCGACGTTGTAGCCGATGGTCATGAGGTGCCGAGCGTCGTCGTGCAGGAACCCCTGGTCGGCCTCGCTCATGGCTTCCGCCCGCGCGGCGAGGTCCTCGATTCTCTGCAGCCACGCGCGCGCCGTCAGTCGCGCGGCCTCGACGCCCGGTTCCAGGCAGTCGCCGCTCGCTGCGAGTTCGCGCAGGCTCGGCATCCGCTCCGCCCGTGCCATGTCCAGGTGCTCGGCCAGTCCGAGCGCGCGCAACTCGTCGCGACCTGCGCGGCACTGATCCAGCAGCCGACGAGCCCAGGTCGCGGATTCCGATTCCACCTCGCCTTCACTCGCGGCCGCCGTCGCGGTCGCTTCATCGGGCGCGGACGCGGGCAACGCGAGCGCGGAGCAGATCGAACTTGCCGCGACTTCGAGGGCGTCGAGCATCGTGTCCCAGTCACGCACGCTGACCGGCGGGCTGTTCCGGTACTCCAGCAACGCCTGGCCGAACCGCGCCACGGCGTCCCGCAATGCCCGGTCCGGTGCGCCCCGCTCCATCGCCAGCGATTCCTTCAGCACGCCGAAGGTGTCCTCCGCGCCGTCGCGCCACGCGGCGGGAAGCAGCGGCTCGTCCGCAAGCGCAAGGAGTCCCGAGTGCAAGGTGATGAGCTGCGCGGCGAGGTTGCCGCTGTCGACGCTGGAGACGTAGCGGGGGCGCAGCGGCTCCAGCGTGGTGGTGTCGTACCAGTTGAAGAAGTGGCCGCGGTGCCGCGGCATGCGCTCCATCGTCGTCAGTGCGGCGTCCAGCCGCTTCTGCAACTGGCCGGTGGTGAGGTAGCCGAACTCGCGCGCCGCCAGTGCCGCCAGCAGCGCAAAG
The DNA here is from genome assembly GCA_963726405.1 of uncultured beta proteobacterium. Lineage (GTDB taxonomy): Bacteria > Pseudomonadota > Gammaproteobacteria > Burkholderiales > Burkholderiaceae_F > JAOUJD01. Next base: position 780,218 of record CAVSCF010000005.1, read on the forward strand.
CCCATGTTCGTGGGCGACGTGCGGTGGGCAACGCGGGCCACCGGGTGTTCCTGCACGTTGTCCGGCGGCAGGTGATGGTCGGCTTCGGTGACGTACGTTTCGAAGAAGCTCCAGGTCCGCCGTGCGAGCCGGCGCAGGAACGCGGTCTGGTTCGATGTCAGCGCGGGGCGACGGTGCGCCAGCGGGCGGTCGAGCCACCAGACGAGCAGCGGCGACAGCAGCCACAGCAGCATGACGGGCGCCGCCACGGGGAGCGCCTCCGGACGCAGCACCGCCAACCCGGCAGCGCCGGCGACCGCGAACAACGGACCGGCGGCCAGCGTGCGGGCGCTGCGCACGAGGTCCGCAAAGGTCCCGGGCTCCGTCTCGACACGTACGTCGGCCGACGGCCGCCACTCCAGCAACCGGCGCTTCGACAGCAGGACGCGCCACAGCGTGCGGGCGATGGCGGCACTGCTGTAGGACGCCTCGAACGGAAGACAGGCAAGCGCCTGCAGACCCTGCAGCAGCAGGCGCACCACGGGTTGGTCGCCCGGCGCCGCGGCTCGCGCACCGGAGCGCAGCAACTGCAGCGGACGGCGCAGCCAGCCGGCGAAATGCGCTGCCAGCGGAATCAGCGCAACGATGCCCACGCCATAGAGCGTGAGCCAGCCCGGCGACGGCAGGACAAACCAGCCGACCAGGAACAGCGACAGGAGCGCGGCGGGGACCACACTGCGCCGGAGGTTGTCGAGGATCTTCAGCCGCGACAGCGCCGACAGCTGATTGAGGGGCGCCTGCGGCAGCGCACGCACGCGTCGGCGCAGCCAGCCGATCAGCTGCCAGTCGCCGCGGATCCAGCGATAGCGACGCGCGACGTCCGCCTCGTACGAGGCAGGTGCGCCTTCGATCAGCTGCACGTCGCTCAGCAGCCCGCAACGCGCGTAGCAGCCTTCGAGCAGATCGTGGCTCAGGATGCGGTTTTCGGGCAGACGGTCGGCCAGGGCGCGCTCGAAGGCGTCGACGTCGTAGATGCCCTTGCCGATGAACGAGCCTTCCGCGAAGAGATCCTGGTACACGTCCGAGACGACGCGGGTGTACGGGTCGATGCCCGGGTCGCCGCCGTTCAGGCGCGCGTACAGCGAGCGGTTCGTGCTCGGGAGGTTCGCGGCGATGCGCGGCTGCAGGATGCCGTAGCCATCCACCACGAGATCGTGCTGGCGGCCGCTGCCAAAACGCGGCCGGTTCAGCGGATGCGCCATGGTGGCCACCATCTTCGCCGCCGCGCCACGAGGCAGTTCGGTGTCCGTGTCCAGCGTGATCACGTAGCGCACCGCCGACAGCCAGAGCGGCTCGCCCACCAGCCGGTCGAAGGCTTCGCCAGGACCGACGGTGGCGCGTCCCCGCAGCAGCGCGTTCAGGTCGGCGAGCTTGCCGCGCTTGCGCTCATGGCCCATCCACACGCGTTCGCGCGCGTTCCAGCGGCGGGGACGGTGGAAGAGGTAGAAGGCCGGTCCGGCCGGAGCGTCGCCCGCGGCCCGGTACTTGGCGTTCAACGCCTCGATGCGCTCGGCCGCCAGGTCCACCAGGGCCGCATCGCCGGGCAAGTGCTCGGTTGCCGCGTCGTACAGGTCCGTCAGCAGGCCGAAGTGGAGGTTCGGATCGCGATTGGCGAGAAAGCGCACCTCGAGGGCCTCCACGAGGGCTTCCACGCCGTCGGCGCTGCCGAGCATGGTCGGCACCACGACCAGCGTTCGAGACGCCGAGGCGATACCGAAGCTGTAGTCCATGCGCGGCAGCGGCTCCGGCGCGACGCACACGGTCACCAGCCAGTTGACGAGCGCGATCGCGAGCTGGCTCGAGCCGACGATCAATATCAAGGCGAGCACGGCGTCGGCCCATAGGGGCCACTGCAGGTGCTCCTGCGCGTGCACCAGCGGCACCGCGGCGAGTGCGAGGGCGCCAAGGGCGATCGCGCCCGCATAGTGCGGCAGGGCCCGGGCGCGCACGGCGCGCGCCAGCCGCGCGCCGGCGGAGATGCGCGCGCCAACGGCGCGTTCGAGCGCCTCGCGGCCGGCGCCGAGCAGGTGGAAGCCAACGTGCCGGCGTCTGCCGGCCATGGGCCCCGTCTCGTCGCCCGCTTCGGTGCACAGCGCGACGGCGCGGCGGGCGACGTCGGCCTCCGTCACCTCCGCGACCTTTGCGATCGCTTCCACCGCGTGGCGGTAGCGGTCGCGCGTTTCGAAATCCATCAGCCCGTAGGCGCCACTCGGGTCGTCGCGCAGCGTCTGTTCCACGCCGCTGAGCGCTTCGACGAACTCCCGCCAGTCCATGGTGCCCAGCAGGCGCAGGCTGCCGATGCTGTTGCTGACCGACACCTGGTTGGCCGCCTGCTGCTGGCCTTCCATCTGGACGAGTTGCTGGATCGTCTGCCCGGCCTCCGCCAGTCGCAGCTCCATCCAGGTGAGCGGCAGCGCGAGCGAGGCGCCGTGCCCCTGCAGTCGGCGGGCGAACTCCGCGACGAAGGCGTTCGTCAGCGGCAGTGCCGAGCGCGCCATGTCGGCGATGATGAGGATCAGGTCGCTCGGGGCGTTCTCCGCCACCTGGACCATGCTGTCAGCCCAGACGCCGGCCGTTTCGCGCTCGGCGTGCGCCGTGGCGACGCGCGCCGCAACGCGGCGCAGGTTCTCGATCAGTGCGAGCCTCAGCATGATCGGAATCGCCCACAGTTCGCCCAGCAGCAGCGGCTGGACCGATTGGTAGGCGGCAATGAAGCGCATCAACGTTCCGCGGCCGATCGCGCCGTCGCCGTGCGCAACCAGTTGCAGCGCGAGGTGATACACGCGCGGCACGCTGGGCGGGGAGGCGCTATCCGGGCCCTGGGCCAGGCGTGGCAGCTGCCGGCTGTAACCCTGCGGCAGGTGTCGCCGCGCGGTCCGGATCTCTTCCTGGATCAGGTAGAAGTTGTCGAGCAGCCATTCGGCGGCGGGCGAAAAGCGCCGCTCGGCCTCGGCCGTCGCCGCGAGCCGCCGGTTGAGATCGACGAGGACGCGCTCGTTCGACGCGAGCCGGGCGAGCAGCCGGTCGGTCGCTCCCGCCGCGCCGAGCACGTGCAACGCGGCGAGGCGCCGGCCATGCCTCTCCATCTGCTCGGCGCTGAACAACTCGGCGCGGAGCGGCTCCTCGTGGGGCGCGGGCCCGGGCTCGGCATCGAACGCAGAGATGGACCAGGCGTTCTCCCACCAGCGTCCGGCGACCTGCATCACCCTGGCTCGAAAACCATGCGTGTTCCGGAGCATCAGGTGGGCAGTCCTCCACGGGGGAGACAGGCGAGAGTCAACTTACCACGCCTGTGCGCCGTCGCTCCCTGGCCCGCTGCGCTCTGCTGCCGTTGTTCCTGTATCAGCGGATCGTCCTTGGCGAGTGCGGCGAGCAGGGTCGGGCTGCTCGAGTAGCCATGTCACTCGTTTGCACGGATGGGCGCGGAACGAGAGCCGCCTCAACGTGCCGGAACGCCGGGCCCAGGGCGGGCTGGTGCTGGCCTGCCGCGCTCCGAGCGGCCGCATCCACTGGCTCGCCGAGGTCGCCGCCGACGGCGCCCTGCGGCCGTTCGGCCAGGAGGAGCGCGCGCTGCTGGTGCGACTGATGCTCGAGGCGGCGAACTCCTTCCGCGACAAGGACCGGCCAGGCGAAGACGAGTCGGGCGTGTCCCTTCGCGGACAGGCGGAAGCCTATGGACCCGCGGCCGGCGGTGCGGATTGCGCGCTGTTGCAGGCGTCGACCTTTCGTGAAGCGTGGCCGGGAGTCATCCAGTACGCGCCGAGCGGGCTGCCGTTTGGCATCGAGATGTATCGCCAGTACCAGCAGAGCTACCAGGCGACTACGACGGCGCTGCGCTTGGCCACCGGCCTCGACCGCCGGTTCCTCCGCGCGGACATAGTTCGCACCAGGGAGGAATACCGTCCAATTTTTTCGGGGTCACCTACGACGGCTTCTGATCTTTCCCCGCTCGCCACGAACCGAAAAAGCGTCGCTGCATCAAGAAAGTGGCGCCGAAGGCTAGTCAACGCTTGCCGTGCAGGACAAAATGGGTCCGCAAAGTGGAACAAAAAGCCGGCCCCGTCCAAGGGGGTCACGGCAGGGCGGGAGGGGCGATGGCAGGGCCGAAAGTCCTGGAGATACTCCAGCTGTTCACCGTGGATGCTCCACGCTGGCGAGTCGAGCACATCGCCGATCGGATGCGGGTCTCGACGTCGACGGCGTATCGCTGTGTCGCGGAGCTCGTGCGTGTCGGGTTCCTGCAGCCCGTCTCGGGCGGCGCGTACGTCCTTGGGCCGGCGTTCACGGAATTCGACCTTCGGATGCGCCTGAGCGATCCGCTGCTGCGCTCTGCGGGCCCGCACATGCGCAAGCTGCATGAAATGCTCGGACCGCAGACCACCACGGTGCTCGCACGCTATTACCGCGACTGCGTCATGTTCGCGCTCATCGAGCGCGGCCGGGATGCGCCGAGCACCCATGGGCGCGGGCAGCAGATCTCGCTGTTCAGCCCTGCGGCGATGGCCCGCGCCGTTCTCTTCGCGCTGCCGGACCGTGCGCTGCGCGGGCTGTACCAGACGCACCCCGCGGAGATCGCCGCGTCCGGCCTCGGTGACGATCAACGCGAGTTTCGCGCGCACATCAAGGCGCTGCGCGAACGCGGCTGGACGTCGGCCAGATCCGTCGTCGTCGTCGGCCGCATCGGCATCGGCGCGCCAGTGATGTGCGAGGGTCTCGTGCGCGGAAGCATGGGCGTGAGCCTGCCGGAACCGATCGCAGACAGCGAAATCGAGCGCGTCGGCATCATCGTCCGGAAGCAGGCCGCGCTCGTGGGGGCCCAGTTGAGCAAGGATGCGCCCGACGTGCCGCGGCTGCTCGGGCGTCGCCCTCGCACGAGCTCCGAGCAGGCCAGCGCCACGCTGCAATAATCCTCGGCAGGGCGGCGCGGCGTTTGCCCCGCGCGCCTGGCGAGGACATCTCCGTGCTGAAGTCGATCCGCGAATTCTTCGAACGCAACCTTGCGCCTGGCGACGACGGGCCGGCGCGGCACTCGATCGAGCTGGCCACGGCCGCCCTGCTGATCGAAGTCGTGCGCTGCGACGCCGGGATCACCGACGACGAGCGGCTTTCCGTGCAGGGGGCCGTACGCGAGAAGTTCGGCCTGCCGCCCGAGGAGGCGGAGACGCTGATTCGCCTCGCGGAGGACGAAGTCGCGCAAGCCAACGATCTTTTCCAGTTCACGTCGCTGATCAATCGCCACTTCACGCAGGAGCAGAAGCAGCGGGTGATCGAACTGATGTGGCGCGCCGCGCTGGCCGACGCGCGGATCAGCGCGCACGAGAACCATGTGCTGCGACGGGTCGCGGAACTGCTGCATGTGGCGCACGGCGACTACATCGCGGCGAAGACGCGCGCGCAGGCGGCGACGTGACCTGCTGCTGCTGATCGCGTCATGGCGCCCGACCGGGCGGCCTCGCCCGGCCTAGGGCCCTGCGTGGACGTCTCGAGCTGCTTGCGCTGGTTCGCCATGTGCTGGCTCCAGACATAGCCGCCCAGGCCGCCGACCGCCGCGCCGATGCCCGTCGTCTGGGCCGTCTTGCGCTGCGATCCATCCATGGAAGTGCACGCCGACAACGCGAACCCCGCGGCTGCCGTCAAGGCGATCGCTTTCCGCATGACTCTCCTCCGGCTGTGCGCGCACGCCGCCGCTCAGCCGTAGCGCTGGCGCGCGAGCGCGGCTCCCTGTGCGAGCGCCTCGAGCTTGCGTACCGCGATGTCGCGGTCCATCGGCGCCATGCCGCAGTTCGTGCACGGCAGCAACCGTTCTCGCGCGACGAACTGCAGCGCGCGCCCGATCGTGTCGGCCACTTCATCCGGCGTCTCGACCACGTCGGACGCGACGTCGATCACGCCGACCATCACCTCCTTGCCCTCGAGCAGCCGGATGAGGTCCATCGGAACGTGCGAGTGCGCGCACTCGAGCGACACCTGCCGGATCGAGCTCTTCGCGATCGCCGGGAAGATCTCCTCGTACTGCCGCCACTGTTCGCCGAGGCTCTTCTTCCAGTCGATGTTCGCCTTGATGCCGTAGCCGTAGCAGATGTGGACCGCGGTGGTGCACTTCAGTCCCGCCGCTGCGCGCTCGAGCGCCTTCAGGCCCCACACGTTGACGTCCTTCATGTAGACGTTGAACGCGGGTTCGTCGAACTGGACGATGTCCACGCCGTCGGCCTCGAGTGCCTTCGCCTCCTGGTTCAGCAGGTCGGCGAAGGCCATCGCGGCCGCGATGCGGCCGTCTTCACCGCCCCCGTAGTAGCGGTCGGCAACCGTGTCGACGATCGTCATCGGCCCCGGCATCGTGATCTTCAGCTTCTTCTTCGTATGCGCCCGCGCGAGCCTCGCTTCGGTCGCGTGCACCCGGCCCTTCAGGCGCAGCGGGCCGACGACCTGGGGCACCATCGCCTTGTAGCGGTCGTTGCGGATGCCCATCTCGACCTTGTGCTCGAAATCGATGCCATCGACGGCTTCGAGAAATCCGTGGACGAAGTGCTGGCGGGACTGCTCGCCGTCGGTGACGATGTCCAGGCCCGCGTCTTCCTGCGCCTTGATCCACACGAGCGTGGCGTCGCGCTTGGCTTCGGCGAGTTCCTCGCCCTGCGCCTTCCACTGCGGCCACAGCTTGTGCGTCTCGGCGAGCCAGGAAGGTTTGGGCAGGCTGCCCGCGATGGTGGCTTCGAACATGGTGTCTCCCTTCGTGGGGTTCCGTGGTGATCAGTGCTTCGCGGCAACGAGCGACGCGAGGTCGGGCGTGCGGCGATGCCAGTCGGTGGCGCGCTGGAACGCGGCGCCGATGCGCAGCACCGTGGTGTCCGTGCCCGGGCGTCCGAGGAGTTGCATCCCGATCGGCAGGCCATTCGAGAAGCCCGCGGGCAAGGACAGTGCACAGGCGTCGAGGTAGTTGCCCGCGCGCGTGAAGCTCGCGAGCGGAGTCACGCTCTCGTCGACGTCGCTGACCGGACACGCGGTCATCGGCACCGTCGGCGTGAGCAGAGCGTCGCAGTCGCGCATCCACGCGATCCACTCGGCCCGCGCCGCGCGCCGGTGCTCGAGCGCCTCGATGTAGTCCGCGGCGGTGATCGCCTTGCCGCCGAGCATGCGTCCACGGACGCCGTCGCCGATCGGCAGCGCCCGGTCCTCGATGTAATTGCGGTGCACCGCGTACGCCTCGGCGGCGATGAGCCGGCCGTTGCGTCGCATGAGGTCATCGAAGGCGAACGGAAACCGGCGCTCGGTCACCTCGGCACCCAGCGAGCGCAGCGCCTGCTGCGCGGCGTTCATCGCCGCGTCGACATCGCTCTGCACGGCGATCGGATACTGGTGGGCCGGCAGCACCGTCACCCGCAGTCCGGCCAGGCTCGCCGCGCCCTCTTCAGCACAGGCCGCAAACCGCCGCGCCGTGTCCGACGACCAGCCGAGCATCGCCGCGCAGAGCAGCGCCGCATCCTCGGCGCTGCGTGTCATGGGCCCGATCGTGTCGAGCGTGGTCGACAGCGGGAATGCGCCTTCGGTGCTCAGCAGGCCGCCGCTCGTCTTCAGCCCGGTGATCCCGTTCAATGCCGCCGGGATGCGCACCGACCCGCCGGTATCGGAGCCGATCGCCGCGGGCGCGAGCCCGGCCGCGACGGCCACGCCCGACCCGCTCGACGAGCCGCCGGGCACGCGGTGCGTGGCGAGGTCCCACGGGTTCCACGGTGTGCCGAGGTGTGGATTGGCACCCCAGGTACCAAAGGCGAACTCGACCATCTGCGTTTTGCCGAGCGGCACCATGCCGGCGCCGAGCACGTGACGCACGACGGTCGCGGTCGTCGTGCTGCGCCGTGCCTTGAAATGCGCCGAGCCGACGCCCGTGGGCGTGCCCTCGATGTCCAGCAGGTCCTTCAGCGCGACCGGCACGCCATCGAGCGGACTCAGCGGCACGCCGCTCGCGCGACGCTCGTCGGCCGCGCGCGCGTGGTGCCGCGCGAGATCCGGGTCGACATGCACGAACGCGTTGAGCTTCGGATTGGCGGCCGCAATGCGCGCCAGATACAGCTCCACCAACGCCTGCGCGCTGGTCGCGCCCTGCGAGAGGGACGAGGCGAGTTCCGCGATCGAAGCGAAGGGATGGGTCATTGGCAGGTCAGTAGTCGACTTTGGGGTCGAGCGGATGGATCGGGCGTCGCACGCGCTGGAAGCGGAACAGGCCGTAGTCGGAACTCGTCACCCCGCGGCTGTCGCACTCGACGAGGCCGGCCGCGATCGGCACGAAGCTCGGCCGGCAATACATGCGCGACTTCAGGATCAGGTAGTCGAAGCGCGCGGGATCGATGCCTGCGCTCGTGAATACGCCGAGATCGAGCGGCTCCATCGGGCGCTCCGTCACCACGACGGTGAAGGCGGCCGATTCGAGCACCGCGGTCCGGCCCATCGCCCAGGTCTCGCCGGTGTAGATCGGCCCGCTGATCCGGAAGCGGCCGTCGGTGAGGGCGCGCACGCGCGCACGGACCCGCAGCCGCGGCCGCGGATCGGTACCGAGCCCGAGAGGACGAACGTTCCCGAGTTCCAGGTCCAGCGTCGCGCCGAGGCCCGCCGACGTGGCGACGGCGACCGCCTCGGGATCGCACAGCGGGCCGACCCCGATGTTCGACAGCCCCTGCCGGAGGCATTCCTCCAGCACGTCCGTCGTGTCGCAGGTGCCGCCGGACATGACGTTGTCCCCGTGATCGAGCAGCAGCACCGGACGCCCGCCCGCCTGCGCATGCAGCGAACGCGCTTGCGCAACGCTGTCGGCGAGCGGCACGCTGGTGTAGACGAAACCGTCGCGGTCGCGCCAGATGGAGTGCGCCAGTTCGTCGGCGGCCCGCTGTGCCGCTTCACGGGTCTGGCCCACCGTCACGACGCTGACCCCCGCGTCCCGGAAGTCGGCAAGCGAGAAGCCGGCGAACACCGTCGCGGCGAGCAGGCCATCGTGTTCGGCCTGGCGCGCGCGCTCCACCGCGCGGCGCATCGCGCCATCGCCGGTCGCGCTGCGCAGCGTGTGCGACAACAGCGGCGGCTGTGCCCACGCGACGTGGGGACGCGCGCCGCCATCGAGCCACCCGAAGAGCAGCCGCGCGGCGTGCTCGCCGGTTTCGTACATGTCGACGTGCGGGTACGTCTTGAAGCCGACCATCACGTCCGCGTGATCGACCATCGCCTGAGTGATGTTTCCGTGCAGGTCGAGCGCCACGGCGAGCGGCGTGTCGGGCGCGACGGCGCGGATGCGCTTCAGCAGTTCGCCCTCGCCGTCGTCGAAGCGCTCGGTGACCATCGCGCCATGCAGGTCGAGCAGGATTGCGTCGGCGCCGGCGCGCACGGCGTCGACGATGCCGCCCGCGAGCTGTTCGTAGGCGTCTGCGGCAACCCGTCCGCTCGGATTCGCCGTGGCGTTCACGGCCACGGCAAGCGCGTCGCCGCGGCGCTCGACGGCGTCGATGAACGCGCCCAGGCCCGTGCGGCTGCCTTTCGCCTGCGCGTAGGCCTCCGCGCCGAATGTGGGTCCATCCGGCCCGAAGGACGCGAGCGGCGTAGGCACCGGCGAAAAGGTGTTCGTTTCGTGGTTCAGGCGTGCGGCGACGATCTTCATCGGGCGACTCATCGTGTGCGGCGGATCACCTGCCCCGTGCGCGCGCCGGTCGGCGCGCCCCGGTGCCACGCGAGCGTGCCGTTCACGTAGACGGATTCGATGCCGGTGGCGGGCGTCTTCGGCGCGGCGAAGGTCGCGGCGTCGGCGATGCGCGCGGGATCGAAGACGACGACATCCGCCCGCATGCCGGGCGCGATCGTGCCTCGACCGGCGAGGCGAAAGCGATCCGCGGGCAGGCCGGTCATCTTGTGCACGGCCTGCTCGAGCGGAAAGAGATGACGCTGGCGCGCGTAGTGGCCGAGCACGCGGGGAAACGCGCCCCACAGGCGCGGGTGCGGAAATTCATCGTGGGGCAGGCCGTCCGAACCGATCATCGTCTCGGGATAGGCGAGGATGCGTTCGACGTCGGCCTCGTCCATCGAGAAGTAGATCGCGCCGGCCGGTTGCAGGGCGTCGATCACCGCTTCGATCGACGCGCCCTCCTCCGACGCCAGTTCGTCGAGATAGCGTCCGGCCGCGGCGGGCCGCGCCTTCGACCACGCAATCAGGACGCGCTGGGCCTGCGCGGCCGCATCCTTGCGCAGCACGGTGGACGACGCGATGTACGGATAGCAGTCGAGGCAGACGTCTTGCCGGCGGCGCGCCTCGTCGAGCAGCGCGAGCGTCTGCGTGGAGCGGCCGAAGTTGGCGCGGCCGATCACCTTGTGGTGCGACAGCACCTGCCGGACGCCGAGGGCGTTGGCGATCTCCATCGCTTCCGTCATGGACTCCAGCACGCGCTCGCCTTCGTCGCGGATGTGCGAGGCGATCAGGGCGCTCGTGCCGCGCAGCGGTTCGAACACGCGGCGGATCTCGTCGGGCGTCGCCGCGTTGGCGGGCGCGTAGTACGTTCCGGTGGACACGCCGATGGCGCCGGCGTCGAGGCCCTCGGCGACGGCCGCCTGCATCGCGGCGATCTCGCTTTCGCGTGCGGGCCGGTCGAGTGCACCCATCGCGACCACGCGCAGCGTCGTGTGACCGACGAGCGGCGGCGCAGTTGATCGGCGGGCGGCTGCGCTTCGAGCGCGTCGAAGTAGTCGCGGAAGTTCGTGAAGCGCTGCGAGGGCGCGCTGCCCGGATCGGCGGCAACCAGGTTCGAGGGCGGCACCGCTGCGCGATCGCCGAGCGGCGCCAGGCTGATGCCGCAATTGCCGGTGACCACCGTCGTGACGCCCTGGCTTAATTTGGGTGTCATCGACGGGTCGGCAAGCAGCAGACCGGTCGTCGTGCGTATGCACGTCGATGAAGCCGGGCGCGACGACGAGGCCGTCGACGTCGACGAGTTTCGTTGGCCTCGGTGCCGACGGCTCGCCGACCGCCGCGATGAAGCCGCTCGCGCAGCGTGACGTCGCATGGCGCGGCGCGGCGCCGGTGCCGTCGACGACGAGTCCGCCCCGTAGAACTACGGTGGTCACATGTTTCCCTTGTGATTCGGCTGCGTGTAGTCTGTCCTTTCGCTGCAGGCTCGGCAAATCGACGAGGCTCGCATTGCACGCAGACGGCGCATCCGTGCACCTTCATGGGACGCACGGTGCAGACCGGGTTGGAGACACCGGCACGCGGTCGAGCGCAATGTACGAGTGCGTCGGGTCGCGCATCGCCTGCGCCGGGTGCTCTGGAATGCTTCTTGCGTTTTAGCCGCCCCGTTGCTCCACGCGAACGGGGCGTTCGGCTGTCGTTTCTTGTTTGTTGTCCAAGAGGAGAGGGAAGTCAATGAGCATGCGAATGAGCGGTTGGCGGCGATCCGGAGTGGCGATCGCGCTCGGTCTGGCGATGACGGCGAGCCTCATGGTGAGCGGCCCCGCCGCTGCACAGGGCAAGGTGCTGCGGTTCGTGCCCGAGGCGGACTTGCGGATCCTCGATCCCATCACGACCACGGCGTACATCACGCGCAATCACGGCTACATGGTGTACGACGTGCTGTTCGCGACCGACGCCAAGTTCCAGGTCCAGCCGCAGATGGTCGACAAGTGGGACGCGAGCGCGGACAAGCTGACCTACACGTTCACGCTGCGGGATGGCCTGAAGTTCCACGACGGCCAGCCCGTGAAGTCGGCGGACTGCATCGCGTCGATCCAGCGCTGGGCCAAGCGTGACGTGTTCGGCCAGAAACTCGACGAGATGACCGAGTCGTGGACGGCGGTCAACGACAAGACGTTCCGACTGAAGCTGAAGAAGCCTTTCCCGTACGTGCTGGAAGCGCTTGCCAAGCCGTCGTCGAACGTGCCCTTCATCATGCCGGAGCGCATCGCCAAGACCGATGCCAACACCGCGATCACCGATCCCACCGGCTCGGGACCATTCAAGATGGTCAAGGAGCAGTGGGTGCCGGGCAACAAGGTCGTGTACGTCAAGAACACGGACTACGTGCCGCGCAAGGAAGCGCCTTCGTGGGGCGCCGGCGGCAAGGTGGTGAAGGTCGACCGCGTCGAGTGGGTCTACATCCCGGATGCGGCCACGGCCGCTGCCGCGCTGAACAGCGGCGAGGTCGACTGGTGGCAGCAGCTGCCGAACGACCTGATCCCGGTCGTCGCCAAGAACAAGGACGTCAAGGTCGAGAGCGTCGATCCACTGGGTTCGATCGGCATCCTGCGCTTCAACCACCTGCAGCCGCCGTTCAACAACGTGAAGATGCGGCAGGCCGTGCAGATGGTCGTCAACCAGCACGACTACGCGATCGCCATCGCGGGCGACGACAAGAACGGCAAGGTCTGCCCGTCGTTCTTCACCTGCGGCACGCCGATGGCGAGCACCGCGGGTTCCGAGGCGCTGACGGGCAAGCGCGACTTCGACAAGGCGAAGGCGCTGATCAAGGAAGCCGGATACAAGGGCGAGAAGATCGTCCTGATCTACGCGACCGACCAGCCGATCGTGAACAACCAGGCACTCGTCACGCAGGACATCCTGAAGAAGCTCGGCCTTAATGTCGAACTGGCAGCGAGCGACTGGGGCACGATGATCACGCGCCGCGGCTCCAAGGAGCCGGTCGAGAAGGGTGGCTGGAGCATCTTCCACACGTGGTTCGTCGGCCCGGACATCACGACCCCGGCGCTCAACTCGCCGCTGCGCGGTGCGGGCGAGAAGTCGTGGTTCGGCTGGCCGACCGATCCCAAGCTGGAAGAGCTGCGTGACCAGTGGTTCGCCGCGCCGGCGGTTGCGGATCAGAAGAGGGTCGCCGAAGAGATGCAGAAGCAGGCGTTCCAGTCGGTGCCGTACGTGCCGACCGCGCAATTCATCATCCCGACCGCGTACCGGACCAACCTGTCGGGCGTGATCATTTCGCCCGTGACATTCCTCTGGAACGTGGAGAAGAAATAGCGGCAGCCTGACTCGCCCCGGCGCTGTCCGGGGCGAGGATTCATTCATCGTGATACGGTCCCGGCTTCGCCCGGGACCCAGCCCTCCCCGCGTGCCGCCTCACGCCGCCTGATGCTCCGTTACACACTCAAACGCCTGCTCGCCACCATCCCCGTGATGGCGGTCGTGGCGCTGTTCGTCTTCTCGCTGCTGTATGTCAGCCCCGGCGATCCGGCGGCGGTCATCGCGGGCGACATGGCCACCGAGCAGGACATCGCCAAGATCCGCGCGCAACTCGGACTCGACCAGCCCTATCTGGTCCGTTTCGCGCACTGGGTGGGCGACCTTGCGCAAGGCGACCTCGGCACCTCGATCTTCACGCAGCTTCCGGTGTCGACCCTGATCGCGCAGCGCGTGGAGCCGACGCTCGCCCTGACGCTGTGCACCCTCATCGTGGCGGTCGGGCTGGCCGTGCCGCTTGGCGTGCTCGCCGCCGCGCGCGCCGGCGGCTGGGTCGACCGGTTCGTGATGGCGCTGTCGGTCCTCGGCTTCTCGGTGCCGGTGTTCGTGATCGCGTACGGCCTGATCTTCACGTTCGCCGTGTGGCTCGAATGGCTGCCGGTGCAGGGCTACCGCAGCCTCAGCGAGGGCTTCGTGCCGTTCATCCGGCACATGATCCTGCCGAGTGTGGCGCTGGGCCTGGTCTACATGGCCCTGATCGCGCGCATCACCCGCGCGACGATGCTCGACGTCCTGGCGCAGGACTACGTGCGCACCGCCACCGCCAAGGGCCTTGCGCCCGGCACGGTCCTCGTCCGGCACGCGCTGAAGAACGCCGCGGTGCCGATCGTCACCATCATCGGCATCGGCGTCGCGCTGCTGATCGGCGGCGTGGTGGTCACCGAGACCGTGTTCGCAATTCCCGGCCTCGGCCGGCTGACCGTCGACGCCATCCTGCGGCGCGACTATCCGATCATCCAGGGCGTGACGCTGCTGTTTTCCGCGGTGTACGTCATCGTCAACCTGTTGGTCGACCTCAGCTACTCGCTGTTCGACCCGCGGATCCGGTACTAGCATGGCTCGGCCCCCACGCTCACTTCGTTCGCTGCCCCCCGAGGGGGCGCGTCAGTGGCTTCGGGCGGCCGGGCGCCACTGACATGGCCGCCGTGGTCGACATCGCCGTCGCGCCGAAGTCGGCTTCGCCGACGGTGCAGCGCTTCAAGGATGCCCTGCGCCGCCACCCCACCGCGATCGCCGGAGCGATCGTGCTGCTGCTGATGGGGCTGGTCGCGATCTTCGCCCCCTATCTCGGCACCGTCGATCCGCAGGCCCTGTCGCCGATCCGCCGCCTGCGGCCGATCAGCGAGGAGTTCTGGTTCGGCAGCGACATGCTCGGCCGCGACGTCTACAGCCGCGTCATCTACGGCACGCGGGTCTCGCTGACCGTCGGCCTCGCCGTCGCGCTGCTCGTCGACCACCGTGGGACTCGCAATCGGGCTCGTCACCGGTTACCTGCGCTGGATGGACGCGATCGTGATGCGCGTGATGGACGGCCTGATGTCGATCCCGTCCGTGCTGCTCGCCATCGCGCTGATCTCGCTCACGCGCGCCAGCCTCGAGAACGTGATCATGGCCATCGCCATCGCCGAGATTCCGCGGGTCGTGCGACTGGTGCGCTCGCTGGTGCTGACGCTGCGGGAGCAGCCCTACGTCGAGGCGGCGATCGCCTCCGGCACGCGGCTGCCTGCGATCCTGCTGCGCCACATCCTGCCGAACACCATGGCGCCGCTGCTGGTGCAGGCGACCTACATCTGCGCCTCGGCGATGATCACCGAGGCCATCCTGTCGTTCATAGGCGCCGGCACGCCGCCGAACATCCCGAGCTGGGGCAACATCATGGCGGAGGCCCGCAGCCTGATCCAGCTGCGGCCGACGATCCTGCTCTTCCCCGGCCTCTTCCTGTCGCTGACCGTGTTGTCGGTCAACCTCCTCGGCGATGGCTTACGCGACGCCCTCGACCCGCGGCTCGCGCGCCGCCTCTGATGATGGACGCCAACGCCAAACCACTGCTGCGCGTCGAGAACCTGAAGACGCACTTCCATACGCGCGACGGCATCGTGCGCGCGGTGGACGGCGTGAGCTTCGACGTGATGCCGGGCGAGACGCTCGCGGTGGTCGGCGAGTCCGGCTGCGGCAAGAGCGTGACGGCGATGTCGATCCTGCGCCTGCTGCCGATGCCGCCCGCGCGCATCGCCGACGGCCGCATCGAGTTCGACGGCCGCAACCTGCTCGACCTCAGCGAGCCGGAGATGCGCAAGGTGCGCGGCAACGCGATCTCGATGATCTTCCAGGAGCCGATGACGTCGCTGAACCCGGTGCTGACGATCGGCCGGCAGATCTCCGAGGCGCTGGTGCTGCACCGGGGCATGAGCGAGAAGCAGGCGATGACGCGCGCCGCCGAGATGCTGCGCAAGGTTCACATCCCGGAGGCGGAGCGGCGTCTGACGCAGTACCCGCACGAGCTGTCCGGCGGCATGCGCCAGCGCGTGATGATCGCGATGGCGCTTGCCTGCGGGCCGCGGCTGCTGATCGCCGACGAGCCGACCACCGCGCTCGACGTCACCATCCAGGCGCAGATCCTCGAACTGATGCTCGAACTGCGCGACGAGACGGGCGCCTCGGTCATCCTGATCACGCACGATCTCGGCGTCGTTGCCGAGGTCGCCCACCGCGTTGTAGTGATGTACGCCGGTCGCAAGGTCGAGGAGGCGCCGATCGAGGAGCTGTTCGCCGCTCCCCGCCATCCGTACACGCGCGGGCTGCTCGGGTCGATGCCGCACCTCGGCGATTCGGTCAACGAGACCGGCAAGCGGCTGGTCGAGATCCCGGGCATGGTGCCTTCGTTGAAGGAGCCGGCCCCCGGCTGTCTCTTCGCGCCGCGCTGCCCCAACGCTGACGAACGCTGCAGCGCGGAAGTGCCGCCGCTCGAGTTGCATGCCGCGCGACACTGGGCTGCCTGCTGGCATCCGGTGGCCGCGCCGCGCCGTGCACGCGATGCCGAGGTGAGCGCATGAGCGCGCACGGCCGCCCCGAAGCGCTCATCCCGGAGCGCGCAAGCGCGGAGGGTCGTCCGACTAGCGTGCATGGCCGCTCCGACGCGCTGGCGCCGGGTGGCGAGACGCTGCTCGAGGTGCGCGGACTGACCAAGCACTTCCCCACCAAGGGAGGGTTCTTCGGCGGCATCGGCCCCAAGGTGCATGCGGTCGACGGCGTGAGCTTCTCGATCGCCAGTGGAGAGACGCTCGGCCTGGTCGGCGAATCCGGTTGCGGCAAGTCGACCACCGGCAAGCTCATCCTGCGGCTGCAGGAGCCGACCGCCGGCGAGATCATCTGGCGCGGGCGGCCCATCGAGAAGTTGAGCGCCGCCGAGATGCGGCCGGTGCGGCGCGAACTGCAGGCGGTGTTCCAGGACCCGTATTCCTCGCTCAATCCCCGCATCCGCGCGGCCGACATCGTGGCCGAGCCGTTGCGCAACTTCGAAGACATGTCCGCGGCGACCGGCCGCGACCGCGTGGCGCAGCTGTTCGAGCGCGTCGGGCTGCGGCCGGACCAGATGGTGAAGTACCCCTTCGAGTTCTCGGGCGGGCAGCGGCAGCGCCTCGGCATCGCGCGCGCGCTGTCGGTGCAGCCGAAACTGATCGTCTGCGACGAGCCGGTGTCCGCGCTCGATGTCTCCGTGCAGGCGCAGGTGATCAACCTGCTGATGGACCTGCAGAAGGAATTCCACCTGTCGTATCTGTTCGTCGCCCACGACCTGGCCGTGGTCGAGCACATCAGCCACCGCGTGGCGGTGATGTACCTCGGCAAGATCGTCGAGATCGCCCCGAAGAAAGCGATCTTCACGCGGCCCCAGCATCCGTACACCGAGGCGCTTCTGGAAGCCGTGCCGGTGCCCGACCCGACGCGCCGCAAACGCCGGCGCGTGCTGACCGGCGACGTGCCGAGCCCCATCAACCCGCCCTCCGGCTGCCGCTTTCACACGCGCTGTCCGTATGTGGAGGCCCGCTGCAAGGTGGAGGAGCCTCCGCTCAAGGAGGTCGCGCCGGGCCAGTGGGTCGCCTGTCACCTGCGGCAGCCGGTCGTTTTGCATGGACATGGAGGCCCGGCATGACGGCGGACGCACGCGCGATACGCAACCCGGCGGCCGCCGCGGCCGCCGAGCACTACGGCGCCGCGCGCTCCGCGGTGCTCAGTCACTCGGGCTTCGGCGCCGCGCTGGCGGAGGTGTCGAGCTGGCCGGGCTATGCACCGACCCCGCTGGTCCCGCTGCCGGCGCTGGCGCGCTCGCTCGGGCTCGGCGCGATCCATTACAAGGACGAGCGCGGCCGTTTCGGGTTGCGCAGCTTCAAGGCACTGGGCGGGGCGTATGCCGTGGCCAACGTGCTGCGCCGGAAGGTCGCCGAAGCGACCGGCCGGCGCGACATCACCTCGGCCGACCTGCTGTCCGGTGAATTCGCGGAGCTTCTCGGCACGGCGACGGTCACGTGCGCCACCGACGGCAATCATGGACGTTCGGTCGCCTGGGGCGCCCGGCTTTTCGGCTGCCGTTGCGTGATCTTCGTGCACGAGCACGTGAGCCAGGGACGGCGCGACGCGATCGCCCACTACGGCGCCGAGGTGCGCGAGGTCCGGGGCAATTACGACGACGCGGTGCGCCACGCGGCCGCGACTGCCGCGGCGAATGGCTGGACCGTCGTCTCGGACACGTCCTACCCCGGCTATCGCGACATCCCCATCGACGTCATGCACGGCTACGGCGTGATGGCGGCGGAGATCGCGGAGGCCTTCGGCGACGAACCGCCGACGCACGTGTTCGCGCAGGCCGGCGTGGGCGCCCTGGCGGCGGCGATCTGCGCGAGCTTCTGGCTGCGCTGGGAGGCCCGACGGCCGTTCTTCGTCGTGGTCGAGCCGACGAGCGCGGACTGCGTCTACCAGAGCCTTGCCGCCGGACATCCCGTGGTGGTCGGTGGCTCGCTGGACACGGTGATGGCCGGCCTCGCCTGCGGGGAGGTCTCCGAACTCGCGTGGGAGATCCTGCATCACGGGGCCAACGCGGCCGTCGCGGTCGACGACGCCTACGCGCTGGAGGCGATGCGCACGCTCGCGTTTCCGGCCAGCGGCCAGCCGGCCATCGTCGCGGGGGAAACCGGCGGCACGGGACTGGCTGCATTGCTGGCGGCGCGCGACCATCCCGAGATCCGGGAGACGCTGCAACTCGACGACCGTTCGAAGGTGCTGCTGCTCGGCAGCGAGGGCGACACCGACGCCCGGATCTACCTCGAAGTGGTCGGCCGCACGGCCGAGGAGGTGCTCGATGAAGTCTGAACAACTGCGGATCAATCCCCAGCGCCTGATCGGGCGGCTGGACACGCTGGCCGCGATCGGCGCCACGGCCGACGGCAGCTGCTGCCGGCTTGCCCTCACCGACGAGGACAAGGCCGGGCGCGACCTCGTCGTCGGCTGGATGCGCGACCTGGGCCTCGAGGTGCGCATCGACCCGATCGGCAACATCTTCGGCCTGCGCAAGGGCCGGGAGAGCGTCGATGCCTGCGCGCCGGTGATGACCGGCTCGCACATCGACACCGTGCGCACCGGCGGCCGCTACGACGGAAACCTCGGTGTGCTCGGCGGGCTGGAGGTCGTGCAGACCCTGAACGACGCCGGCGTGACCACCCGCCGGCCGCTGGTCGTCGGCGCGTTCACCGACGAGGAAGGCGCGCGTTTCCATCCCGACATGGCGGGCTCGCTCGCGTACGTCGGCGGCATGGCCCTCGAGGAGCTGTACGCGACGAAAGGCATCGACGGCAAGGTGTTCAGGGACGAGCTCGCGCGCATCGGCTACCTCGGCGATGCGCCGGTGCCGCTTTATCGGCCGCACGCCTACGTCGAGCTGCACATCGAACAGGGTCCCATCCTGGACCTCGAAGGCATCACGATCGGCGCGGTCGGGGACCTCCAGGGCATTTCGTGGACCGAGGTGCTGATCGCCGGCCAGTCGAACCACGCGGGCACCACGCCCATGCGGATGCGCCACGACGCGGGCTACTGCGCGGCGGCGATCGGCGTGTTCGTGCGCGAGCTCGTGAAGGAGATCGGCGGCGCGCAGGTCGGCACCGTGGGGTCGATCACGCTGCACCCGAACCTCACCAACGTCGTCGCGGCGCGCGCCCGCGTCACCGTGGACCTGCGCAACACCGACGACGCCGTCCTGAAGCAGTCCGAGGCGCGCCTCGCGGCCTTCCTCGAGAAGCTGGCGCGCGACGAAGGCGTGAAGATCGAGACGCACTCGCTCGCGCGCTTCGCGCCGGTGCAGTTCGACAAGGGGATCGCCGCGCTGGTGACGCGCACCGCGCAGAAACTCGGCCACTCCGTGCGGCCGATGACGTCCGGCGCCGGCCACGACGCGCAGATGCTCGCGCGCATCTGCCCGACCGCGATGATCTTCGTGCCGTCGGTCAAGGGCATCAGCCACAACCCGGCCGAGCACACGGCGCCGGAGCACCTGGCGGCGGGCGCCGACGTGCTGCTGCACACGCTGCTCGAGCTGACCGCCTGAGGTCGAGGCCATGGCCCGCATCGTCACCGTCGGCGCCGCGCAGCTCGGACCGATCGCGCGCAGCGACACGCGCACGCAGGTGGTCGAGCGGATGCTCGTGCTGATGCGCGCGGCCGCCCGCCATGCGTGCGATCTGGTGGTGTTCCCGGAACTCGCGCTGACGACCTTCTTCCCGCGCTGGTTCTTCGAACGCCAGGTGGACGTCGACGCGTTCTTCGAGCGCGCGATGCCGGGGCCCGAGACGCAGCGCCTGTTCGACGCGGCGCGCGAACTGCGCCTCGGCTTCTGCCTCGGATACGCGGAACTGGTCGAGGAGGACGGGCGCATCCGGCGCTTCAACGCCTCGATCCTCGTCGACAAGCAGGGCCGCATCGTCTCCAGGTACCGGAAGATCCACCTGCCCGGGCATGCCGAGCACGAGCCCTGGCGGCGTTTCCAGCACCTGGAAAAGCGCTACTTCGAAGTCGGCAACTTGAGCTGGCCGGTGGTGCGGTGGCGATTCTCGGAAGAGGCGAGCGGACTCTTCGGCATGGCGATCTGCAACGACCGCCGCTGGCCCGAAACCTACCGCGTGATGGGGCTGCAGGGCGTGGAGATGGTGCTGATCGGGTACAACACGCCGGTGCACAACCCGCCCGCGCCGGAGCACGATGCGCTGTCGCACTTCCATAACGAACTCGTGATGCAGTCGGGCGCCTACCAGAACGGCACCTGGGTGGTCGGCGTCGCCAAGGCAGGCCATGAGGAGGGCGTCGAGCAGATCGGCAACTCGATCATCGTCGCGCCCAGCGGCGAGATCGTCGCGGCCTGCACGACGACCGCCGACGAACTGGCGGTCGCGCGCTGCGACCTCGACCTGTGCGCTTCGTACAAGAACACGACATTCAACTTCGCGCGTCACCGGCAGCCGGAGCAGTACCGGATGATCGTCGAGCGCGCGGGGGCGATCCCGCCGGAATAGCGGGCTACTGGGCTGGCGGCTTGGTGATGGAGTCCTCTGCGCGCCGCCCGCGGCGCGGGGTACCTCGACTCCGCGCGACTCGGCGGCGGGCGGGCTTCGGTGCAGGCCATCCTTGCGGGCCGCGGCAGCTTCGAATTCCATCTTGCCAGTCGCGCTATCGCGGCTCGGTTTGAACGCCGGGTTGGGCCCGCCTCGCTGCGAATCAGTACGCCCGCCGCCTGAGCCGCCCTCCGCGAGGCACGCCCGCACCACGGTCGACGCGCCGAGCTTCGTGGTTGCGGTGGAACGGCCCCGCAGCCCGCTCTGGCGCAAGGAGCCGCGGAACGTCAGGCAAGTGGCGGCCGATCGAACTCCTGAAGCCGGCGCGAGAACCGCCTGACGACGCCGCAGCAATCCGGGCTAGCATCTCCCTTCCCGGTCGCCTTCGGGCCTACCCATGAACGATTCCAAGCCAGTCCCCGCCGCCGACGTCGATGTTGGCATCCCGGTGTCCGTCCGCATCCGCGAAAGGATCCGCGAGGCGCGCGAGCGCTTCCACGCGAACGACAACATCGCGCGCTTCCTCGAGCCCGGCGAAATGGAAGCGCTGCAGTCGGAGGTCGAGGCGAAGATGCTCGGCGTGCTGGAAAGCCTCGTCATCGACACGGACAGCGACCACAACACGCGCGAAACGGCGCGTCGCGTGGCGAAGATGTACCTGACGGAAGTGTTCCGCGGGCGCTATGCCGCGCGGCCGGCGATCACGGAGTTTCCGAACATCGAGCGGCTGAACGAACTGATGATCGTCGGGCCCATCACCGTGCGCAGCGCCTGCTCGCACCACCTCTGCCCGATCATCGGCAGGGTGTGGATCGGGGTGCTGCCGAACGAGCATTCGAACCTGATCGGCCTCTCGAAATACGCCCGGCTCGCCGACTGGGTGATGAGCCGCCCGCAGATCCAGGAGGAGGCCGTCACGCGCCTGGCCGACCTGCTGCAGGAAGCCATGCAGCCGGACGGCCTGGCGATCGTGATGGAAGCCGACCACTTCTGCATGCAGTGGCGCGGCGTGAAGGACACCGACTCGAAGATGATCAACAGCGTGATGCGCGGGTCGTTCCTCAAGGATCCGAACCTGCGACGCGAATTCCTCGCGCTGCTGAGCAACAAGAACGCCTGACCACGGAGAAGCACCGATGCTCGTCCGCCTGCTCTACGCCAGCCGTGCCGCCGAAGCGGTCACCCAGGAACTCGTCGACGCGATCCTGCAGTCGTCGCGCAAGCACAACCCGGCCCTCGGCATCACGGGCGTGCTCTGCTACGGAGGCGACGTCTACATGCAGGTGCTCGAGGGCGGCCGCACGGCGGTCAACGAGCTCTACAACAAGATCGTGCGCGACGAGCGGCACCGTGACATTGCCCTGCTGCATTACCAGGAAGTCGCCGAGCGCAAGTTCGCGGGCTGGACGATGGGCCAGGTCAACCTGGCCAAGATCAACCCGTCGCTGTTGCTGAAGTATTCGGACCGGCCGGTGCTCGATCCCTTTGCCGCTTCGGGCCGGGCGTCGATGGCGCTGCTGGAAGAACTGATCGCGACCGCGCAGATCGTCGGCCGCGCCTAGGACGGATCGCGGTCCGCGGTCCGCGCGGCGCGCCGGTAGTCCCAGGGCGGGGTCGGGTCGCGGTACGACCACAACCCGGAACGTTCGCCGCGCGCCTGCTGCTCGGCGCGCGCGTACTCCACTCGCGCCTCCGGGGTCTGCTCGCGCGCGTAGCGCACGTAGTGCCACGCCAGCCCGCGCCGCACCTGCTCGAGCCCGACGTCGATGCCGTCGACCGTCACGCGGCACACCGAGCGCCCGTACTTGTCGGTCTTCGGGCACTCCGCGACCGCTTCGCGGCCGTGAGCCAGGCCGGCGAGGGACTGCCGGGCGCGCTGGCCGAACGGCTGCGAGCGCTCGGGTGCATCGATGCCGTCAAGACGGATGCGGTGCTGCTGGCGCTGCTCGTCGAGCAGCGTGATCGTGTCGCCGTCGGCCACAGCCCACGACCTTGCCGCGCAGTTGCTCCGCCTGCGCGGGATACGCGAGGGCGGCCAGCAACGCCGGGAGCAGGACAGGGAGGACCGCGCGCGCGATGAACGATGCCATGCGCCGATCCTAGGAAGCGGAGGGACCGGCGAATCGCGCGGAAAGCGTGCGCGCGGGCCCGCTATTCGCCGGCCATTGCCGCTACGATGCGCCGCTCGGTCAACGGGAGACGACGGCATGAGGCGATTGGCGATGGTGGCGATGATGGCGGCGGCGATTGCGGCCAGTGGCTGTTCCACGTTCGAAGCCCAGGGCCCGCGCGCCATGGCCAAGCTTGACGCGGCACCAGGCAGCGAGGTCTGGGGTTCGGTGTCGTTCGTGGAAACCGCCACCGGAGTGCAGGTGCTTGCGGACGTGCGCAACCTGCCCGCCGGGGGCGAGTACGGGTTCCATGTTCACGAGAAGGGCGACTGCTCGTTGCCGGACTTCATGAGTGCCGGCGGCCACTTCAATCCGGGGGGCAAACCCCACGCGCACTTCGGCAAGCCCGAGCGCCACGCGGGTGACCTGGCGAACCTGCGCGCGACCGCGGAAGGCAACGCGACCTATGTCGTTCGAAACCCCGCTGCTGGCGGTGAAGCCCGGACCGACTTCGGTGGTCGGCAGGGCGGTGGTGATCCACAGGAACCCGGATGACTATGCGTCGCAGCCCGCCGGCAACTCGGGCCCGCGCATCGCGTGCGGCCTGATCCGGGAGGTCGACCAGGGCTCCGAGGCGCTGTACCCGCGGCTGTCGCGCTAACGCGCGGCAGGTGCGACGAGTTCGGCGTAGCGTCGCAGGTCGATGTTGCCGCCGCTGAGGATCACGCCCACGCGCTTGCCGCGCACGTCGACCACGTTGTCGAGCGCGGCCGCGGCGCCCAGGCAGCCGGTGGGTTCAACGACGATCTTCATGCGCTCGCCCAGGAAGCGCATCGTCTTCACGAGCTGGTCGTCGGTGACCGTGACGACCTGCGCGACCAGCGCCTGGATCACCGGAAAGGTGTAGCGACCGGCGTGCTGCGTCTGCGCGCCGTCGGCAATCGTGCGCGGCACGTCGATATGGACGATCTCGCCGCGCGCGAGGCTCTGCTGCACGTCGTTGCCGGCCTCCGGTTCGACGCCGATGACCCGGCAGTCCGGGAGTAGATGGCGGGCGGCCGTGGCGCACCCGGAGATCAGTCCTCCGCCGCCGACGCAGACGAACAGCAGGTCGAGTTCCCCGACTTCGTCGATCAGCTCCAGCGCGGCCGTGCCCTGCCCGGCCATCACGTGCGGATGGTCGTAAGGCGGAATCAGCGTCATGCCGCGCTCCTCGGCGAGCCGGGCGCCGAGGGCTTCACGGTTTTCCGTGTAACGGTCGTACAGCAACACCTCCGCTCCGTAGCCGCGCGTCGCGTCGATCTTCATCTGCGGCGCGTCCTTCGGCATCACGATGACGGCCGGCATGCCGAGCAGCCGGGCCGACAGGGCGATCGCCTGCGCGTGGTTGCCCGACGAGAAGGCGATGGCGCCGGCGCGGCGCTGCTCTGCCGTGAACTGCGACAGGGCGTTGTACGCGCCGCGGAACTTGAACGCGCCCATGCGCTGCAGGTTCTCGCACTTGAAGAACAGCCGCCCGCCGCAGATCGCGTCGGCGGTGCGCGAGGTCATCACCGGCGTGCGGTGCGCGACGCCGGCCAGCCGGCCGGCAGCGGCGGCGACGTCGTCGAAGGCGATGGCAAGGGACATGCGCGAAGCTTAAACGCTCCGCGCGAGCGCGAGCGCGACGGCCGCGATGATCCAGCGACGCCATCCGGGATATGCCGCGCGGGGATATGCGTATCCCCGCGCGGCCTATGGCGTGGCACTGTTCAGGCGTATGGTCGGCTGAACCCAACCCACTGCGGAGACTCCCATGCGCGCGAAGACCATCCTCGACACCATCGGCAACACGCCCTCGATCCGGGTGAACCGGCTGTTCGGGCCGGACGCGGAGGTGTGGATCAAGTCCGAGCGCGCGAATCCGGGCGGCTCGATCAAGGACCGCATCGCGTTGTCCATGGTCGAAGCGGCGGAGCGCAGCGGGCAGTTGACGCCGGGCGGCACGATCGTCGAGCCGACGTCGGGCAACACAGGCATCGGCCTGGCGATGGTGGCGGCGGTCAAGGGCTATCGGCTGATCCTCGTCATGCCGGATTCGATGTCAGTCGAGCGGCGTCGCCTGATGCTCGCCTATGGCGCGAAGTTCGAGCTCACGCCGCGCGAGAAAGGCATGAAGGGATCGATCGCGCGCGCGCAGGAGATCGTCGCCGCCACGCCGGGCGCGTGGATGCCGCAGCAGTTCGAGAACCCCGCGAACATCGAAGTGCACGCGCGCACCACCGCGCAGGAAGTCCTGCGCGATTTCCCCGAGGGGCTCGACGTGATCATCACGGGCGTCGGCACCGGCGGCCACATCAGCGGCGTCGCGCAGGTCCTGAAGCCGAAGTGGAAGGGCCTGCAGGTCTTCGCGGTCGAGCCGGCCGCCTCGCCCGTCATCTCCGGCGGGCAGCCGTCGCCGCACCCGATCCAGGGCATCGGCGCCGGCTTCATCCCGACCAACCTGAAGACCGAACTGCTCGATGGGGTGATCACCGTGGAGCCCGAGGAATCGCGCGAAATGGCGCGCCGCTCCGCGCGCGAGGAAGGCCTGCTCGTCGGCATTTCGTCCGGTGCGACGCTGGCCGCGATCGCGAAGAAGCTGCCGGCGCTGAAGCAGGGCGCGCGCGTGCTCGGCTTCAACTACGACACCGGCGAACGCTACCTCTCGATCGAAGGGTTCCTGCCGACCGAGTGACGCGAGGGTGGCGCGCCCGAATGTAGGGTGCCGTTGATAGTCGAATCCCTGCCAGAGTTACTGCAACAACGGCACACGCAGAAAGTGAGATTTCCCTGCTCAGCCCTGACTCGCTCCATTCGTATTCCCTCGTCGTCCGCTATTGGCCCAAAACCCGCCACCCCTGACCGGAGTTCGATGCGCCCGATTGCGGGCCTCCGCGCAGCGGCGGACATCCCGGTTTCGGCTCCGACACCGGGCGTTCCGGGGAGGTCGCGATGCAGCATGGCCGGGGCGCGGCAGGAGAGCGAGTTCGCGTCGATACCTCCACTTTGACCTGGCATCGCACGCGCCTTTGGCGGGAGGTCTATATTGACCATTCCGTCGTCGTGGTGAGAGGGGGCCATGGGCGATGTGACCGATCTGCTGCGACGCGCGCAGGGCGCCGACCCCGCGGCGATCGACGAACTTGTTGCCCTGCTCTACCCCGACCTGCGGCGCATGGCGCGCGCCAAGCTGGCCGCCAACGACACCATCACGCTGCTCGATACCACGTCGATGGTGCACGAGGTGTACTTGAAGTTGCACCACGCCGCGCGCATCGACGCCGACTGCCGCGGCCAGTTCATGGCCTATGCCGCGCAGGCGATGCGCTCGGTGATCGTCGACTTCGCCCGCAAGCGGCGCGCCGAGCGGCGCGGCGGCGGCGTGGCCGACGCGACGCTGGCCACCGCGATCCTCGACGGTTCGCCCAGCACCGACGACGACGTCGAACGCGTCGACGAAGCGCTCAGGGAACTCGAGAAGACCGATCCGCGGCTCAAGCAGGTGGTCGAGATGCGCTTCTTCGGCGGGCTCACCGAGCCGGAGATCGCCGAGGCACTGGGACTCACCGAACGGACCGTGCGGCGCGACTGGGAGCGCGCCCGCCTGCTGCTGTCGGTGGCGCTGCGGCCGTAAGCCGATGTCCGGTTTTGCGTCCGCAATGCGTCCTTGCATCTAGCGCGAGTTGTTTCTTGTCAGGGCGTCGATGCCCGCGATGGCTGAATCTGTGAACGAGGGGACTGGCACCGGCTGAACCGGCTGCTGGAGGCCGCGCTGGCGCTCGACGAGAGCGCGCGCAGCGACTGGCTGAAGAGTCTGCCAGTCAGCGACGCCGACCTTGCGCCGCTGCTGGCGCAGCTGCTGTCGGCCACGGATCGCACCGAGACCGCCGACTTCGTCGCCAGGCCGCCGCCACTGCCCGCGGAGGAGCAGCCGGGCCAGCGCATCGGGCCGTATCGTCTTCTCAGCCCGCTGGGCGAAGGCGGCATGGGCGCAGTCTGGCTGGCCGAGCGCGCCGACGGCGCGTTCGAGCGGCAGGTGGCGCTGAAGCTGCCGCACGCCGAGTGGATCGACCGCGGCCTGGCACAGCGCTTTGCCCGCGAGCGCGCGGTGCTGGCGTCGCTGAACCACCCGAACATCGCGCAGCTGTTCGATGCCGGCTGGTCCGAGGCGGGCCGGCCGTATCTGGCGCTGGAGTACGTCGAGGGCCAGCCGATCCTCGCGTGGTGCGACACGCATCACCTCGACACGAATGCAAGACTGCGGCTCTTCGTCGAGGTGATCCGCGCCGTGGCGCATGCCCACGCGCATCTGGTCGTGCACCGGGATCTGAAGCCCTCCAACGTGCTGGTCACCGCCGAGGGGCACGTCAAGCTGCTCGACTTCGGCATCGCCAAGCTGGTTGCGGCCGACAGTGCATCGGCGGAAGAAACCGAACTGACGCGCATGAGCGGCCGCGCGCTCACCCCAAGCTACGCCGCCCCCGAGCAGATCCTCGGCCAGCCAGTCACCACCGCGGTCGACATCTATGCGCTCGGCGTGATGCTGTTCGAATTGCTGACCGGAGAACGACCGTACCGACTGGGTCGCGCCGACGTCCAGAGCCGCGCGCGCTGGAAGAAGCGATCGTGCGCGTCGATCCCGCCACACCCAGCGCCGTGGCGAAGGACAAGGCGGTGCAAGCGGGCGCTGCACGGCGACCTCGATGCGATCGTGCTCAAGGCGCTGAAGAAGCGGCCCGAGGAGCGCTACCCGACGGCGGCCGAGCTCGCCGACGACCTCGAGCGGCATCTCGACCACCGCCGGTGCGGGCGCAGCGCGACAGCCGCGCCTACCGGCTGCGCCGCTTCGTCGTGCGCAACCGCGGTCGCAGTCTCGCGGTCTCGGCCGTCGTGCTGGCACTGGTCGTCGGGCCTCGCCGCCACGCTGTGGCAGGCGCGGGCAGCCCGGCAGGAGGCCGAGCACGCGAACACCATCAAGCAGTTCGTGCTGTCGGTGATCCAGGAGGCCGATCCGCAAGCGAGTCAACGGACGCGGGAAGCGGACATGGCGCTGCTCGATGCCACCCGCGACCGGGTCGCCAGCGAACTCGCCGCGCGGCCCGACCTGCAACTCGAGGTGCGGCTGGCGATCGCGACCGCGTATCGCAATCGCGGCGCGTGGGAGCCGGCGCGGCAGACGTTGCGCGCGGCGGTGGACGAGGCGCGCGGCAAGGTGAGCGACGACAACCTCGATCTCCTGACCGCGCGCGTGCGGCTCGCCGAATGGCCGATCGTCGACGGCGCCAAGGCCCTCGAAGAACTCGACGCCGTCGTCGCGGCCGCGCGCCGACTTGGGAAGCCCGCCGTGCCGCTGCTGATCGAAGCACTGCTCGCGCGCAACTCGTTAAAGGCGGCTCTCGAGATCGGCTACGTCGGCAGACGACCCCACAGCTGTCGGCTTTGGCAGAGGCGCAGCGAGATCGAGGCGCTCGCCGAGTCGCACGTACGAAGCCGGGACATCCGCAAACGTGATCGAGGCGAAGACTCTCCATGCTCGCCGACGCTTGTCCGCTGCAGGCAAGCGCAAGGAGGCACTCGAACATGATCGAACCAACGTGGCGCGCAGCCAGCGCCAAGCCCGCAGCTTGGCGCCGGTCATCCAATGAGGCTGCGCCTGCAGGCGTCATACGGTGTGCTCCTTTGCCAGTCCGCTCGCTGCGACGAGGGGCTGCCCCTGTTGCGCGAGAACGTCGAAGTTTCGCGCGAACGCAGCACGGACCGGGCAGTCGGGTGCTCGGGGATGCGCTGATCGAGTCTCGGTACTGGCGTGCTTCTACGAGTTCCGCGATTACAGGGAATTCATTGGGTTGCGGCGCGAGGCCTACAAGATCGCGGCAGCGACGGAACCCGCGGGAAGTCTGCGACGAGCATCCCTCGCATACCGCCCTGACCGCACGCTTCTTGGAGTCATGGCGACCGGACGACGTCTGGCCGCTAATCGAAGAGATGCGTCTTGGCAATGAGAACTGCCGCCCGGACGCTTGCGAACCGAGGAAGGGTGGACCTTGGACCGTCTTGACGGCAATGAACTTGGCATGATGTCGGGCAGACACCGAAGCGCGAGCTCGAATCTTCGAGGAGACTCGTGACAGAAGGCAGAGGGCGAAACGGGCGATACAGGCTGGATCATCCAGGCGAGATTCGACCGTATGCCATGTCGCGGCTTGAAGGCGACTTCATGGCTGATCGGCAGCCGCATTGCCGAAGAGCCGATTCTCGAACATTCGATTGCGCTGTCGCGTGAAGCGCCCTGACGTCGAATACTTCGATTTTCGGTACGACCTCGGCGAGCTCGGTGGCGTCAAGGTTGGTTTAGGCAAGTATCAGGAGGCCTTGGCCGCTGCTCGATGAATCTATTGCAAACCGCATTTCCGATGACACGGACGCACGTGAGCCGTACTTTCCCTTTGACGCGCAGCATGATCTCTGGCGCGGCCAGGCACTGTTGCACCTGCATCGCCCGTTCGAGGCTCGCGACCAGTTCGAACGCGTCGTCGACTTCTGGCGCGACTTCGACCCCGAGCATCCGATGGCCGCCGAAGCCGCCTGGTGGTACGGGCACTCACTGATCGCCACCGGCGAGGTGAAGCGCGGCAAGGCGATGGTCGCGGAGGCCCGCCCGCGGCTGGCCGCCTCGTTCCTGCCGCACCTGCGCCCGCTCGCCACTGCGCCGGCGCCAATCCCGCTGGCCGCCAGTGGCAGCGTTCCCAAGCCGAAAGCGCAGACCGCCGCGCGCTGACGCTTTCGCGCATCGGCGATGTCCGGATTTGCCGCCACTCCGCGTCCTTAAGGACAAGAGCCCGCCACGTGGCTCCGTCGGTCCCCCCGGACCGAACCGTCCAACCGATGAGGAGTGCACGATGAACAACTCTCTCCAGACCCCGTTCAAGGCCCCGTTCGTGCGTTGCGGCTGCGCCGCTGCGGCGATCGTCATGACGCTGGCCATCGCGGCCATCATCAACGGGCTGGCCACGCACTACCCAGGCGAAGCCGAGCAATTGGCGCAACGGGCCGTTGTCGTCTCGCAGCGGTAGACACTGCCATGCTTGCGCAGGGCACGCATGGGTGCCGCCGCGCGTCGGCCTGCGATCGCACAATGCAAGAAGGCCGAACGCAGTGTGGTTGGTGCAGTGTGCATTGCAATAACCACATCATGGGAGCAGTCTTTGTGCGTTGCGCGAGCGGCCGGCGGACTACCGGCGCACGCGACGAAGTCCACACCGAATCTCCGGGCGTGTCCGAGACGCCCCGGGCGTCCCGCCCCTCCACCCCCTGGTCCGGCGACTCAACCGCGTGGCTCCCGCCACCCGGCGTGCTCAGCGATCAACCTGTCCACGCCGGCGCTGCACGATCGAAACGAAGGAACATTGACGAGGAGACAGACATGGGGGGCAATACAAGTTCGTCGTGCGCTTCAACTCGGTTATCCGCCATCGCCCTTGTGGCGTTTGTTTCATTCATCGGGCTGCTGCCTGCCGCTCAGGCGCAGCGTGACACTCACACCACTGCCAACTCCGTGCAGAGGAGCGCCACGGTCCAGCGCGCACTTAACCTGAGTGAGCTGGAAGCGAACCAGCGGGCAAAGGAACTGCGGGCGGCAGGGAACGCGGCGCCAGCGGGGCGCGGCCCCGACTACACACCGAAGTCGATGTACATCTTTGGTGACAGTATGTCCGACACCGGCAACGGCTATGCGCGCTTCTACGATGTCTTCACTGGGTTCGGTTTCAAGCTGTATCCGCCCTACTATGCCGTGCCCAGATGGTCGAACGGACTTATGTGGCCGGACTACCTGGGCACGACGTTCGGCCTGACGATCAAGCCGCAAGTAAGCGGCGGCACCAACTACGCGATCGCCGGCTCCACCGTTTCCCCCGAGGGCATCTACAACGCGCGACCTGAGATGAGCGGATACGCGCAGGTCGACCAGTACCTGACTGCCTTCCATCGTGCACACCCGCAAGCAGTCCACATCGTGTGGATCGGGGGCAATGACATCGAGTCGCCCGCGAGCCTCACCGAGCAGGCCTTTGACCAGCTGGTGACACTGATCGGCCGCCTGCACGCGGCGGGCGCTCACCGCTTTCTCGTCCCCACCTACGATGACACTGGCAAGCTGCCTTCGGTGATCTCCTGGGGTGATCCAGCTTACGCGCAGCAACTCAGCGACATGACGGTGCTGTTCAACCAACTGCTGATGACCCTGCCGGCGCGATTTCCGAGCGCAGACATCAGGATCGCGGACGTATTCCGGTTGAAGACCATGATCGACAGGTACCCGGGGGCGTTCGGCTTCACGAACACGACGGAGGGTTGCTACAAGAGTTACGCCGACGGTTCTATCTGCAGCGATCCGAACAAACATTGGTTCTGGGACGGCAGTCATCCGACAACGCCCGGCCACAAGTGGATTGCGAATCTCTTTGCGCTCGAGATAGCGAAGGCCGGATGGCTCAAGTGATCTGATCCGGCACCGGGCCGCAGTCGCAACTGGCTGCGGCCCCATCGGATGTCGGCTCTTTCCTCTGCAGTGCGGCCGTTCCAGTAGCGAGAGTTGCAATCAATCGAGGCGGCGATGCCCGCGATCGCTGAACTCCGTGCGCAGGACTGGCACCGGCTGAACCGGCTGCTGGAGGCCGCGCTGACGCTCGACGAGGGCGAGCGCGGCGGCCTGGCTGAAGCAGTTGCCAGTCGACCGATGCCGACCTTGTCGCCGCTGCTGGCGAAGCTGCTGGCGGCGACGGACCGCACGGAAACCGCCGACTTCGTCGCCAGGCCGCCGCCACTGCCCGCGGAGGAGCAGCCGGGCCAGCGCATCGGCCCGTATCGTCTTCTCAGCCCGCTGGGCGAAGGCGGCATGGGCGCAGTCTGGCTGGCCGAGCGCGCCGACGGCGCGTTCGAGCGGCAGGTGGCGCTGAAGCTGCCGCACGCCGAGTGGATCGACCGCGGCCTGGCACAGCGCTTCGCCCGCGAGCGCGCGGTGCTGGCGTCGCTGAACCACCCGAACATCGCGCAGCTGTTCGATGCCGGCTGGTCCGAGGCGGGCCGGCCGTATCTGGCGCTGGAGTACGTCGAGGGCCAGCCGATCCTGACGTGGTGCGAGCAGCATCACTTGGACACGGCAGCGAGACTGCAGCTGTTCGTCGAGGTGATCCGCGCGGTGGCGCATGCCCATGCGCATCTGGTCGTGCACCGGGATCTGAAGCCCAGCAACGTGCTGGTCACCGCCGAGGGGCACGTCAAGCTGCTCGACTTCGGCATCGCCAAGCTGGTTGGCGGCCGACAGCGCCTCGGCGGAAGAAACGGAACTGACGCGCATGAGCGGCCGGGCGCTGACGCCGAGCTACGCCGCCCCCGAGCAGATCCTCGGCCAGCCGGTCACCACCGCGGTCGACATCTATGCGCTCGGCGTGATGCTGTTCGAACTGCTGACCGGAGAACGCCCGTACCGACTAGGTCGCACCGATGTGCAGAGCCGCGCTGCGCTGGAGGAGGCCATCGTCAAGGTCGATCCCGCCACACCCAGCACCGCGGCCAAGGACAAGGTGGTGCGGCGGGCGCTGCACGGCGACCTCGACGCGATCGTGCTCAAGGCGCTGAAGAAGCGGCCCGAGGAGCGCTACCCGACGGCGGCCGAGCTCGCCGACGACCTCGAACGGCATCTGGACCACCGACCGGTGCGGGCGCAGCGCGACAGCCGCGCCTACCGGCTGCACCGCTTCGTCGTGCGCAATCGCGTATGCGGTGGGCGCCGCCACCGCCGTCGGCGTTGGCATTGATCGTCGGGCCTGGCCGCCACGCTGTGGCAGGCGCGGGAAGCCCGGCAAGAGGCCGAGCATGCGAACACCATCAAGCAGTTCGTGCTGTCGGTGATCCAGGAGGCCGATCCGCAGGCGAGTCAACGGACGCGGGAAGCGGACATGGCGCTGCTCGATGCCACCCGCGACCGGGTCGCCAGGGAACTCGCCACGCCGGCCCGACCTGCAACTGGAGGTGCGGCTGGCGATCGCGACCGCGTATCGCAATCGCGGTGCGTGGGAGCCGGCGCGGCAGACGTTGCGCGCGGCGGTGGACGAGGCGCGCGGCAAGGTGAGCGACGACAACCTCGATCTCCTGACCGCGCGCGTGCGGCTCGCCGAGTGGCCGATCGTCGACGGCACGAAGGCGCTCGAAGAACTCGACGCGGTCGTCGCGGCAGCCCGCCAACTCGGCAAGCCGGCCGTGCCGCTGCTCATCGAGGCACTGCTCGCACGCAAAACGCTGAAGGCGGTGTTGTGGATCGGATATACGGCAGAGGACCCCACGGCTGAGGCGCTGGCAGAGGCCCAGGAGATCGTGGCGCTCGCCGAGCAGATGTATCCATCGGGACATCCGCAGAGGATCGAGGCGACGCTTTCCATGGTCGCGGCGTTGGACCGGGCGCGCACGCGCAGGGAAGCGCTCAACATGATTGAGCCGGCGTGGCGCACGGCACGCGCAAGCCCGCAGTTGGGCCCGGGACATCCTCTGATGCTGAGAGCGCAGGATTGGTACGCAAACCTCCTTTGCACGACAGGTCGCTGCGAAGACGGCCTGAAGCTGCTGCGCGAGAACGTCGATCTCGCGCGAACGCACCACGGTCCCAACAGTCATGTGCTCGGCGAAGCGCTGCTCGGTCTCAGCTGGGGCGTGGCAGCTACGGCAAGGAGCCCGTGACTTCAAGGAAATGCATGCGTTGGAACGAGAAGCCTTCAGGATCGCGGCAGCGACGGAACCCATCGGCAGTCTGCGCCGCGCCTCCATCGCACTAATGCTTGCTCAACACACTTGTCAGCCGGTGGCGGCCCGACGAGGTGTGGCCAATGCTCGAAGAGGTGCGCCGGGGAAATGAGAACTTGCCGGACGGACCCATGAGAAGCCGAGCTGCGTGGAGGCTGCACAGTCTTGAAGGCACAACGTTGGCACAGTCGGGCGACACCAAGAAGGCGCTAGCTCGGTACGCGGAGATCGGACGGGAGGCTGAAGCAGAGGGAGACCTACGGTGGCAAGCGAGTGGCGAGACGCTCCGACCGAAGGTCGTGTTGCGGCTTGAGGGCGACTTCCGGGCATCGGAGGCCCTTGCCGAAGAGGGCGTTCGTGAAAGTCGATTGTTGTGGCGTGAAGCGTACGGATCGCAGTGGGCTTCGGTCCGAGCTCGGCGAGCTCGGGGCTGCCAAGCTCGGTCTCGGCAAGTATCAGGAGGCTCTGGCCGCCCTTGACGAGTCGCAGTCGAACCGCTCCGAGGTCACGGGGCATCCTGAGCCGTTCTTTCCCCTGACGCGCAGCTTGATCTCTTGCGCGGTCAGGCACTGTTGCACCTGCATCGCCCGTTCGAGGCTCGCGACCAGTTCGAACGCGTCGTCGACTTCTGGCGCGACTTCGACCCCGAGCATCCGATGGCCGCCGAAGCCGCCTGGTGGTACGGGCACGCGCTGATCGCCACCGGCGAGGTGAAGCGCGGCAAGGCGATGGTCGCCGAGGCCCGCCCGCGGCTGGCCGCCTCGTTCCTGCCGCACCTGCGCCCGCTCGCCACCGCGCCGGCTCCCATCCCGCTGGCCGCCAGTTCCACGCCCAGGCCAAAGGCGCAGACCGCCGCGCGCTGACGCTTTCGGCATCGGCAATGTCCGGATTTGCCGCCACTCCGCGTCCTTAAGGACAAGAGCCCGCCACGTGGCTCCGTCGGTCCACCCGGACCGAACCGTCCAACCGATGAGGAGTGCACCATGAACAACTCTCATCCAGACCCCGTTCAAGGCCCCGTTCGTACGTTGCGGCTGCGCTGCTGCGGCGATCGTCATGACGCTGGCCATCGCGGCCATCATCGACGGGCTGGCCACGCACTACCCGGGCGAAGCGAATCAACTGGCGCAGCAATCGGTGGTCATCGCCAAGCGGTGAGCGCGAGTTGTCACAAGCGGGTTGCCGGGTTTGCGACGGCCGTTTCGGATCTGCCTCGCAGGTCCGCATTCGGCAGGCACGGAAGTCCGCAACGGGGTGGTGTACGCGGAGCTGCCGCTGCAGAGGGCCGTGACGCGCGGGTGGCGCGAAGCCGCCTGACCGCCCCGGGGCGTCTACTTCAGCGGCGCGGCGCAGTGGCCCGCGCCCTCGACCTTTTCCTGTCCGAGCTGCCAGGGTGGCGGCTCGTCGAAGCGGTTGTGCGGCGTCGCGCGCGACCAGTCGAGGGCGATGAAGCCCGCCGACGCCACCCAGAACGCAACGGCGAATGCGAGGGTGCGCCGCTTCATGCCTTAAGCCCCAGTCGTTCGCGCACGCGCACGCCGAACATCGAGCCCAGGAACGCCATCGCGAACCAGACCCACCCGTGCACGCTGCCGGTGGAGATGCCGGAGAAGTACGCGCCGACGTTGCAGCCGAAGGCGAGTCGCGACGAGTAGCCGAGCAGCACGCCGGCGACGACCGCCGCGAGCCACTGCTTCGGGTTCGCGTGCGTCTCGGGGCACGCCGTCCCGCGCACGTTCGCGGCGATCAGGGCGCCCACCAGCAGGCCGAGGTTGGTGATCGAGGTGACGTCGGTCAGCAGCGACGAATGGATGTGGGCCTGCTGCGCCTCGCGGCCCCAGAACGCGTTGGCCGTCAGGTCCGCGCCGAGCCACGTGGCCACCTTCGCGCCCCACAGCCCCAGCCCATAGACGACGCCCCACGGCTGCCCGGCGACCAGCAGGTTCAGCACCGCGAAGAG
Organism: uncultured beta proteobacterium; assembly: GCA_963726405.1. Classification (GTDB taxonomy): domain Bacteria; phylum Pseudomonadota; class Gammaproteobacteria; order Burkholderiales; family Burkholderiaceae_F; genus JAOUJD01. Next base: position 815,741 of record CAVSCF010000005.1, read on the forward strand.
CGCCATGACGATCGCGCCGATGTAGATCGCACGCCCCTTCCAGCGGGTGTCGGTGCGGGGGCCGCGCTTATTCCACAAATACAGCGCCAGCCCGCCCAACGCCGCGAGCTGCAGCAGCAGCGCGGGGACCGCGCCGAGCGTCGCGGGCAGCGACACCGGCGGCAGGCTGCCGAGCGAAAGCCAGGCGTCGAGATGGGCCGCGCCGAGAAAGCTGCCGAAGACGAAGCCCGGCAGCACCGCGAGCGAGAAGCCGTTGCCGAGGCCCGCCTTGTAGAGCGTGCCGGACCCGCAGCCGTCGGCGATCTGCATCGCCGCGCCGAACACGAAGGCGCCGATCAGCAGGCTCACCGAGAGCGGCGCGATGGCGCCGGACAGTTCCTCGTGCGTCGCGATCAGCGGGATCGACACCACCATCGCCAGCCCGATCGTCAGGAACTGCGCGAGGAAGCCGGTCGGGTCACGGTCGCGGATCCACGCACGCCAGCCGGTGGTGAAGCCGAACGACACGCCGGCGAGCACGGCGCCGAGGCCGATGCCGATGACGAACAGGAAGCCCTGCCGCAGCCCGACGAGCCAGGTGATCGCGAGCCAGGCGGCGAGCGCTCCCAGCACCAGCGGCGCGCTGGCGATGCGCGCCCCGGCGCTGGCGCCGGCCGCGCGGACCGACGACGTGCCGTCGCCCGGAACAGAAGTCATCACCCTCGCCATTGCGGAAAACGGGGTCAGAGGTTACCCGTTGCCTCCCTGAGCTGCAGCCAGAACTGGGCGAGGCGGTTCGGCACGTTGGCCATCGGCAAGTCCGCGTTCGACCAGCCCACCGTCGACTCCGGATAGAGCTTCACGTCCTTCTGCCCGAGCACTTCGGACAGCACGAACCAGTTGGTTGCCGCCCAATGCCCGGTGTTGCAGAAGGACACCGTGGGCTGGTCCGCCTGCACGCCGGCTTCCTGGGCGATGCGCTTCACGTCCGAGGTGGGCAGCAGCGCGCCGCTGCCCTTCGCGAACCACACGGCGTTGTCCACGTTCTTCGCGCCGACCAGCGTGCCCGGCGTCTTCGCGGCGACATGCCGCGTCTCGCCGAGGAAGAAGGTGGAAGGCCGCGCATCGAGCAGGCGCCAGTTCTCGTTGCCGATCACGCGCGCGACTTCCTCCTGCGTCGCAACGAGTTTCGGGTCGATCTTCGCCACGTAACGCGACGGCGCCACGGCAGTGACGTCGGTCGTCAGCGGCAGGTTCGCCGCGCGCCACGCCTTGACGCCGCCGTTGAGGATGGAAAGGTTCTGCACGCCGGACGCCTTCAGCGTCCAGTACACGCGCGCCGCGGCGCCGAAGTCCGTGGCGTTGGTGCCTTCGTAGACGATGACCACCGGCGTGGCGGCGTCGATGCCGAGTTTCTGGATCACGGCCGTCAGCGCGTCTTCGCTCGGCAGCCTGCCCGGGTTGTCCTTCGGTCCGCGCCACTTCGAGTACGGCGCCGACAGTGCGCCCGCGATATGACCCGACCTCGTACGGGCGCCTTGCCGGCGTCGTCCTTGCCGTCGCGGATGTCGACGACGCGAAGTTGCGGCTCGGACAGGCGGGCGGACAGTTCCGCGGGGGTGATCAGGGGTTGCGCCGCGGCGAGCGACGGGACTCCCAGGAACAGCGCGAACAAGGCGAGCAGGCGTGACATGGCGGACTCCGCGATGAAATCGAAGCCGCATGGTGCCCAACGGCGGGACGCTGCGTCGGATCGATCCGGCATATGCGTATTCGCCTCCCGCCGGCAGGGGATTTGCCGGCGACCGGCACCGCGAAGCGCTGCGACTTCCATCGTCATCGGCGGCGAACCTACACTAGCGGGACTTATGCCCTTGCGTCGTGCGTTGATGAAGGCGCTGACCCTTGCCGGACTGTCCGGCGCGGTGAAGGCGGCGTTCACGCGCGAGGCGCTGTCCCCGGCAGAGCGGATGCTGCGCGCGGTTGAAGCGGACTTCCGTGACACCGCGGCACACACCGGCATCGCCGCGCCGAGCGCTGCGCTGCGACGGGCGCTCCTCCGGGTCCCGCGAGAACGCTTCGTTCCGCCGGAGGTCGCGCACCTGGCCTACGAGAACCGGCCGCTCGCCATCGGCGAGGGCCAGACCATTTCGCAGCCCTTCATCGTGGCGCTGATGACCGAACTCCTGCAGGTCGCGCCAGGCGCCATGGTGCTGGAGGTCGGAACCGGCTCGGGGTACCAGGCGGCGGTGCTCGCCGAACTCGGCATGCGTGTCTTTTCGATCGAGATCGTCGCGCCGCTGGCCGCCCGCGCGCGGGCCGCTCTGGATGCCGCGGGCTACGGGTCCGTGGTGACCCGTGTCGGTGACGGCTACAAGGGCTGGCCGGACGTCGCCCCCTTCGACGGCATCCTCGTGACCGCGGCGCCGGACCACGTGCCGCCAGCGCTGGTTGCCCAGTTGAAGCCGGGCGCGCGCATGGTGATTCCCGTCGGCCCCAACTGGCTCTCGCAGGAGTTGCAGGTGATCCGCAAGGAGGCCGACGGGCGCACGGTCACTCAGCGCACGCTGCCGGTGCGCTTCGTTCCGCTGACGCGCGAGCGGTGATCAGCGTGGCGACCGCCGCGGTCCCGGGCAGCCGCAGGCCGCGTCGCGCCGGTCTAGACTTCGCCCCCTCGCGCGGCATTCCCTCGCCTCCACTCTGAAGAATCATCGATGAACTACCGCCGTCTCGGCCGCTCCGGCCTCAAGGTTTCCGAACTCTCCTTCGGCTCCTGGGTCACGTATGGCAACCAGGTCGACACGCGCGCCGCGCGCGAGCTGATGGCCGCGGCGTTCGACGCCGGGGTCAACTTCTTCGACAACGCCGAGATCTACGCGCGCGGCCAGAGCGAGGAGATCATGGGCACCGTGCTGAAGGAACTCGGCTGGCCGCGCCTCAAGTACGTCATCTCGACGAAGTTCTACTGGGGGCTGGCCACCGGCAAGGGCGCCTTTCCCAACGAGCGCAACACCCTCAACCGGAAGTACCTGCGGCAGGCGATCGACGGCTCGCTCAAGCGCCTGCAGCTCGACTACGTGGATCTGGTGTTCTGTCACCGCCCCGACCCTGAAACTCCGCTGGAGGAAACCGTCTGGGCAATGCACGACATGATCGAGCGTGGCCGCGCGCTCTACTGGGGCACGAGCGAGTGGAGCGCCGACGAGATCCGCGCGGCGTGGGACATCGCCGACCGGCGCAACCTGCACAAGCCGGTCATGGAACAACCGCAGTACAACCTGCTGCACCGGAAGCGCGTCGAGAAGGAGTACGCGCGGCTCTACGAGGACATCGGCCTCGGCCTGACGACGTGGAGCCCGCTCGCCTCCGGCCTGCTGTCGGGCAAGTACCGCAACGGCGTGCCCGCGGGATCGCGCGGTGCGCTCGAGACGTACGCCTTCCTGCGCGAGGGCCTGACCGATCCGAACAGGAACCGGCTCGTCGGCGAACTCGACGCGGTGGCGAAGGACCTGGGATGCACCCTCGCGCAGCTCGCGCTGGCGTGGTGTCTGGCGAATCGCCACGTCAGCACCGTGATCACCGGCGCGACGCGGGTCGAGCAGGTGAACGAGAACATGAAGGCCCTCGACGTCGCGGCACGGCTGTCGCCGGAGGTGCTGCTGAAGATCGAGGCTATCGTCGGTCCGCACGCGGCGTAGTCGACGCCAGACCATCCGAAATCGGGGTCAGACCCCGATTCGATCTCACCGCTTGCGGGCGAGCGTCAGGCCGTCGCCGATCGGCAGGAGCGCGAGGTCGATGCGGGCGTCGCCGTGCAGCGCGTTGTTCAGTTGCTGCAGGGCCAGCGTGTCGGCGTCGCCCGGCTCCGCCGGCCTGGCCACGCGCCCGCTCCACAGCACGTTGTCGATCGCGATCAGCCCGCCGGTACGCAGCAGCTTCAGGCAGCGCTCGTAGTAATTCGCGTAGTTCGACTTGTCGGCATCGATGAAGGCGAAGTCGTATTGCCCGCTCTGCCCTGCCGCGATGCGGGCGTCGAGCGTGTTCACCGCCGGCTCCAGCACCAGTTCGATCTTGTGCTCGACCCCGGCACGCTTCCAGTAGGGCCGGCCAACGCGCGTGAACTCGTCGCTGATGTCGCAGGCGAGGACGCGGCCGTCGGCGGGCAGCGCGAGGGCCACCGCGAGCGCGCTGTAGCCGGTGAACACGCCGACTTCGATGGTGCGCCGCGCGCCGAGCATCTGCACCAGCAATTGCATCAGCTGGCCCTGCTCGGGGCTGATCTGCATGTTGGCGCGCGGGTGGTCGCGCGTTGCCTCGCGCAGCGCCGCCAGCTCCGGGTGCTCGCGCACGCCGTGCTCGATCACGTAATCGTGCAGTCCCTCGTCGACCGTCAGCGTTCGCCGCGACACCGGATCAGTCTTCCTTGCGCTGCGCGTACTGCGACGGCGTGGCACCGCCGCGCGCGAGGAACTCGCGCAGCATCTGGACCGAGTGGCGGTCGAGTGCGTTGCTGCCGTGGTGCGGCCGATGGAGGATGCCTTCGGCGTGGCCGAGCTTGGCGCGGATGCGGGCGCCGGACAGCGATTCCACTTCGGCGCCGAGGTGCTTCAGCAGCGATTCGATCTCGCGCCAGTGGATGTTGGTGCCGATGGGGTCGTGGAAGATTTCGGTCAGCAGCTTGACGTGCTTCTGGCTCATGGCAAGGGACGTGCGGAATGTGGATTGCGGGTCGAGCATACCGCCGCGGGCGCAACCCCTGCTCGACCGGGAACATGGAACGCGGAACGATCCGGATCGGGGTGTCCGGCTGGCGCTCGCTCGCAAGCGCGACGCGCGGATGACCGGCCGACCGACGCCAGCCTGGTCGTGCCGCAGGGCCAGCCGCCGGGTGTGCCCCGTGATGTCTGCTGCTACTTCGACAACACCGACAAACGGCACGCGCCGGACAACGCGCGACGCCTGATGGAACTCACGGCCGTGCAGCGGTCCCCGGTTCGGCGCGTCGCGCCCGCTGCACGGCGGGCGGCCTGGAGGAATCGGCGGGAAGGGAAAGCGGCGCGCGTCAGCGCTGCTGGTACGGCGGAGGCGGCGCGTTCGGTGGAGGAACGGCGGCGTTCGGCGGTGGAGCATTCGGCGGCGGAATCGCAGCGTTTGGCGGCGGCGCATTCGGCGGCGGAATCGCGGCGTTCGGCGGTGGCGCGTTCGGCGGCGGGATGGCCGCATTCGGCGGCGGCGCGAAGCGAGGAGCAGGGGCCACGTACGGCGGCGGTGCATTGGGCGGCGGCGGATAGTTCGGGCTCGCCGGGCGCATCGAGCGCGCCATGCTGGCGGGCATCGGCACCCGATGGCCGCGCGAGTACATGCACTGGTAATACGCGTTGTCGTAGCGCTGCTGGGAGCTGAACCCCACCGCCTGAGCGTTGCCGGCGCCGACCGCGGCGCCGGTGAACAGTCCCATGCCGGCGCCGACGGCCGCGCCCTCATGCCCGCCCAGCAGGCCGCCGATGGCGGCACCAAGCGCAGTGCCGACCACGGCGCTGCCGACGGCGGCGTTGTTCGCGTTCTGATTCGGCGTGGTGCCACCGATCGCCTGCGTGCCGAACTGCCGGCACGCGGCATCGTCGAACTGGAATTGCTCGAAGGTGGACCGGCTGCCCGGCATTGCGGCCACGGTCGGACCCTCGGGCAGCGTCGCGCAACCGGTCAGGCCGAGCACGGCGACCAGCGCCGTGCCGAAAACGGAGCGGAACAGCCAGGCGCTCATTGCTGCGGCGGCTGCGGAGGAACCCGCTGCCAGCCCTCGGAGCATGCGCTCACATACGGGTAATAGCCCTTGGCGCTTGCACACCAGTACCACCACTGCGTCGGTGCCGCGGCGGCGGGTGCGGCCGGCTGCGCCCCATCCCGCTCGACGAAGACGCTGGGCTCGGATTGCATCACCACCACCGGCGAACTCGCGACAACCCAGTTCGGACCCCAGACGCCCGGTCCCCAACCTGGTCCCCAAGCCCGGTCCCCAGCCCGGTCCCCAGCCCGATCCCCAGCCCGGTCCCCAGCCCCAAGCGGGCCCCCACGCCCAACGGGTCCCCCAGCCTGGACCCCAGCCCCATCCGGGGCCCCATCCGGCGCCCCAGCCCGGCCCCCACCAGACCGGTCCGCCATGGATTCCGACCGAAACACTCGGACCGCGGTGGCCGCCGTGGCCGCGCGAGCCCCCTGCAGATGCCGGCGCGCTGATCGCGGCGAGCGCCACTCCGACGAGCACCGCGACGCCAAATGCCTTGGCTCTTTTCATGATGGTCCTGTCCTTGTGCGGGCGGCCTGCCACACCACCCGCTCATGAGACTTCAACGATCTCATGCTAGTTCGGGCTGACTCGAAAAGCCGTTGCAATTTGTAACCGCCCCGGTGGGAAGCGGTACGCCGAGAACGAGGCGACGAACGGGCGGTGCGGAGCGGTTCCTCGCGCCGGCCGATGCGCGCCGGCGATCAGTTTCCGTAGCGGAACAGGTTCTTCATTTCCTTCAACACGCCGGCCAGCCGCTCGAGTGCGGGCTTTTCTTCGTCGAAGGTCGCGATCGTCACCCAGTTGCCCTGGACGAGCGCGTCGACGTTGAAGCCGCCGGCCACGGCGCTGCTCGGGGCTCGCGGCACGATGCGCAGCGCGGTGATGGAATTCAGCAGCACATAGGCGCCCGCCGTTCCCGAAAGCCAGCCCTTGTCGATGGTCATTTCGCTCATGGAACTCCTCCGATTGAGTCCGGAGCGTACGCGTCCGCGGCCGCCGGGATCAGCGCGGCTGCACGGTCTTTGTCGAACTCGGGGGGAAGGGCGCGCTGCTGCTGAGGCTCGGCTACACCCCCGTGGCGATCACGAACATGGCGTGAGTGAAGCTGCTGTCCGATGGCAGCCTGATGCAGATCGAGGACACCGGCGGCATCGAGTTCGAGACCTGGAAGCGCTCGTGCCCGGTCGATTACGATGCCGGAGAGATGTCCGGCTTCGCGGGCGTCTGTCCGGAGCCTTCGTCGTGCAGTCCGTGTCGACCCTGTCGCCGTCCACGTGCGCCCGCTGCGGGACGCGCTTTCACTGCGGTCGCGACGATGCGTCCGGGTGCTGGTGCGCGCGCCTGCCGCCGCTCGATGGTGCTCGCTACGATGCAGCGTCCGGTTGCCTGTGCGAGTCGTGCCTCCGGCGGTTGCTCGACGAAACGGCCGCGGACCGAAGGCAAAGGTAGGTCATGCCCATCCCTCTTTCCCTCGAGCAATTGGTCGCAAGCGTCGGACGCGAAGTCGCGGTCAGCGACTGGCTCACGATCTCGCAGCCGATGATCGACGAGTTCGCCGACGCGGTCTCGGACCGCCAGTGGATCCACGTCGACCCCGAGCGCGCTGGGCGCGAGTCGCCGTTTCGCGATTCCTGCGGCGAGCGGCGCACGGTGGCGCACGGTTTTCTCACGCTGTCGCTGCTGACTCGGATGCTTGAAAACGCGATCGAAGTATCGGACCGGCAGACCGGCATCAACGTGGGCTTCAACAAGGTGCGGTTCACGAGGCCGGTGACGTCCGGCAGCCGCGTGCGGGGGCGCTTCGTGCTGCGCGAAGCGAAGCCGATCGCCGGCGGCGCGCAGTTCGTGTGGGACGTGACGGTGCAATGCGAAGGCGACGACAAGCCCGTTCTCGTGGCCGAGTGGCTGACGCGGATCCTCGCCGCGTGAAGGGCGGAAGGCTCGCTACAAGGGCCGCGGAACACCGAACGTGCCGCGCGCCGTGAACAGCTGGTACATCACGTAGGCGCGGTTGCCGTCGCCGAGCAGGATCAGGTCGTTCAACCCGTCGCCGTCGACGTCCACTGCACCGATGCGTGACATTGCGATCGGCATGTCGATCGCCGCCGTCTGCAGGTACCGGCCGGCCGTCGTCGGAGCCAGGATGTTCGTGCGCGAACGCACGGTGGCGGGAGTGCCGGAGCTGAAGGCCCCGGTCGTTGCGATATCCGGGGTGCCATCGCCGTTGAGATCGGCGACGACGAAGGCGTCGAGGCCGCTCAGGTTCGAGATGTCGGTGTCGACGACGTCGATCCGGTCGAGCACGAACTGGCGCACCACCGAGATCCGCGCCGCGAACGCCGATGAGACCGGCGTGAAGCAGGTGACGATGTCCACGAAGCCGTTGCCATCCACATCGACAACGTCGATGGCCTGGGCGTCCAGGCCGGTGTACGACGCCATCACACGGCCCGGCGTGCTGAAGAAGGTCGAGCCGCCGGCGAGCAGCGTTGAATAGTTGACGACCAGTTGCCCGGGCGAGTTGGCCACGGTAGTGCTGCCCACCACCGAATACGACACGAGGTCGGAACGCCCGGAGCCGCCGACATCCGCCGCGGTGACCTTTGCAACGCGCCCGTCGATCGCGATCGTCGTCGGTGGCGCGAATTCGCCCCGCACCGCAAGCCGCTGCAGGTACTGCGCCGCGCCGTTGCCGCCGCCGGGAATGCCGGCGGTGACGATGTCGGGCGCGAGATCGAAGTTGGCGTCGGTGACGACGAAGTCGTTCGCCGCCAGGCCGGTGGCCACGGCGCGCGCCGGAATAAAACGTCCGCGGTTGTTCGCATCCTGCAGCAGCAGATACAGCACGTCGTCGTTCACGTCGGAGCCGCCGATGACGTCGAGCACCAGCAGGTCGGGCACGCCGTCGCCGTTGACGTCGGCGATCTTCAGGCGCCACGGGCGACGGCCCACCGTGATCTGGCTGGTGACGAAGCCGCCCGGCGTGGTCTGCCGATAGATCTTCAGCACGCCCTCGGCCGCGGCCGAATCGCGCTGCTGCGACGCGAGCGTGACGATGTCCGCGCGACCGTCACCGTCGAGGTCGGCGCCGGCGATGTCCGTCTGCACCCACACCGTGGTGCCCGAGCCGCTGCCGGTGTCCTCCTCGGGCTCGATGCAACCGGCGAGTGCCAGCGCGAGTGCGATGCAGGTCAGCGGGACGAGACGCATACCAACCTTCCAGTGGGCAGTTGGTTACGTTTTAGCACCTTCTGCCGCGCGGACGAAGGGACCGGAGCGGGCCCCTTGTCCGCTGTCAGCACATCATTCAGCGCGCGGGTTGCGCGAGGACCTCGGTCCTGGCCGGCTTCCTGGTCTCCACGTGCGGAGTGGCGCCCAGCGCTTCGTACGTGAACGGCGTTGTGGGCGCGGCGGCCGCACGCGGCGCGCTCTCCGCGCGGGTGGCGGCCGCCTTGGGGGCCGCGGGCTTGGGCGCCTCGGCGGCTGGCGCGGCGGACCGTGCGCGGCCGAACGTCAACGACGGCGTCGCGCCGACGGCTTCGTAGGTGAACGGGCTGTTGGCGCCCTCGGTCTGCGGCCCGGCGGCGTTCGCCGACAACGCGGCGGCGGCGAGTACGGCGGCGATCATCGATTTGCTGGTGCGCATATCCACTCCTCTTGTTTGGCATCCGGCCGAAGCGACCGGCGACTTGATGAGGCGTATCGTGCGCGGCTGGCGACGGAAAAATAAGACGCTAAAGAACGAAAAACATGTCGAATCGTTCAAAGAGGACGGCGGAGCCCGTAGACGGCGCGTTCGACCTGCTTACCGACGTCATGGAGCAGGTGCGCCTGGAAGCGCCCGTGTTCTTCACCGGCGACCTGGCGGCCCCCTATGGCATCCACGTGGTGCGGGCCGGCCGCGCGCCCTTCTACGCCGTGCGTTCGGGCCAGTGCAGCATCAAGGTGGGCGAGCGCGCGGAGCGCAAGGTGCACGCCGGCGACTTCGTCCTGTTGCCGGGTGGCGCTGCGCACGTGGTGCGCTCGGGCCCCGGGGCGAAGATCGTTCCGTTCGACGAGTGGCTGGCCACGCACCCGATGGACCATCGCGGTTTCGTCCGCCACCGCGGAGCCGGGCCGGTCACCCGGGTCACGGGCGGCTTCTTCTCCACGCAGTCGGTCAAGGTGAATCCGCTGTTCTCGGCGCTGCCGCCGCTGATCCATCTGCGCGGCGACGATCCGCATGTGCAGCAGTGGCTGCAGCCGACGCTTGCGTTCATCGACGCCGAGATCGCCTCCGACGCGCAGGGCTCCCGCACGGTGCTGCGTCGGATGGCCGACGTGCTGTTCATCCAGGCGGTGCGCGCGCATGTCGCCGGGCGCGACAAGCGCACCCGCAGCTGGCTGCGCGGGCTGACCGACAAGCGCATCGCCCGCGCGCTGGCGGCGATCCACGAGCATTACGCGGAGCCATGGACGCTCGAGGCGCTGGCGCGCGAAGCGGCGATGTCGCGCACCGCGTTTGCCGTGACGTTCAAGGCGCTGGTGGGCGAGTCGCCGATGTCCTACCTGGAGCGGTGGCGCGTGCTGCGCGCCGCGAACGCCCTGCGCACCGAGGGCCTGAGCCTCGCGCGCGCCGCCGAGGCCGTCGGTTATCGATCCGACATCGTGTTCGCCAAGGCCTTCAAGCGCGTGACCGGCGAGACGCCGGGGCGCTATCGGCGCGGCGAGTCGCCGTCGCTCAAGGTGCAGTTGCCGTTGGCCGCCTGAGTTCGGAGAGCAGCGCGTCCTTCTCGACCCACAGCGAGTTCACCCACTCCTGCATGCGGCCGCGGAACTCCTTGTCGCCCAGGTAGTCGCCGTCGAGGAGTTCAGCGGGGATCTCGCGCTGCTGCACGCGCACCGTCACAGCGCGCACCTTGCCGCTGAGGATGTCCCAGAAGGTCGGCGGTCCGTCCGGGTAGACGATGGTCACGTCGAGCAGCCGGTGGAATTGCGCCCCGAGGGTCGTCAGCGCGGTGGCGATGCCGCCCACCTTCGGCTTCAGCAGGTGCTTGAACGGCGAGCGCTGCCGGTCGTGCTTGTCCGGAGTGAAGCGCGTGCCTTCGAGGAAGTTGATGACCGAGGTCGGAACCACGCGGAACTTCTCGCACGCCTTGCGGGCGCGCTCCAGGTCCTTGGGTCCCGATGAACCGCCCTTGCGCTGCATGAACGGGAAATCGAGCGCCCACCACGCCAGGCCGATCACCGGCACGTACATGAGCTGGCGCTTCAGGAAGAACTTCAGAAGCGGAACCCGCCGGTTGAATATCTTCTGCAGCACGAGGATGTCGACCCAGCTCTGGTGGTTGCTGACGACGAGATACCAGCCCTTCAGGTCGAGGTTTTCGGCGCCCTGCACGTCCCAGCGGACGTCGCCGACGACGCCGATCCACCAGTTGTTCACGGCGATCCACTCGGTGGCGATGGCGTTCAGCGCGCGGTCGGTGACGTGCCGTACCGCCGTGAACGGCAGCAGCAGCTTGGCGAGCGCGAACGGGATCATCGCGGTGACGCCGAGCAGGACATTCAGCGCGAGCGTGACCGACGCGAACACGCCCTTGAGGGTGGAGAGCATGGCGCGAAGCTTAGCGGCCCGCGCGGGAACGGCGGGCCCGGTCCCGTTTGACCCATCGCAATGACGCCACGTCTGTCGCGGCGGTGCCGAATGCGGGCCCTTGTGCCCCGGCGATCAGGCCTCGATGGCGATGGACGCTTGCCTGGACGGCGGCCTGTCACGCAGTGCGCCGCATCACCCGCCGTCTGGCAATTTGTGCCCACAAACGCGCACGACCGCCCTACACTCGCGGCGCGGCAGGAACGGCGCGGCCCGAACAACAAGAGCGAAGGCGCCGGCAGCACCAGAACAGATCGCGGGAAGGACGCTTCCTCGCGACGACAGGTGGGCATTGAACGAGAAATTCGAAGTCATCGATTCGCCCGACGCGCCCGCCGAGCTCGTCTCGACGCGGTACCGGCACACGGCGCTCTTCGGCAAGCGCGTGCGCTGGCTCCCCCCGCACCGGCTCGTTCCCTCCTTCGCCAGCGCCGACGGCCAGCCGGTCATCTACCGGCGCCGCTCGCAGGTGGTCCTCACCGAATCGTCCGACACCACGGTCGCGGGCGAGCCGACGAGCTTTGCGATCAACGCCAGCGGGCTGAAGGTCCGCATCGACGAATACGGCTATGCACGCGTCATTCGTCCGTCGCGCACGCAGCAGCGGATCGATCCGCTGACGCATCTCGCCGACGGCTCGCACGAACTCGAGCGTGAGGCGGCCGAGTCGGTGTGCCGGCGCCTGAACCAGCACGTCGAGGCGATCGGAGAGCCGCATCGCTGGACGCCGCCGCCCACCGTGCAGCTGGTGCCCCTCGCGGCACGGCCGTACTCCGAGCCGCCACCGCCGCCGCCGCCGAAGCGCGAAGGCGTGAGCCGGACGCCGGCGCAGATCAACGCCTACCTCGACGCCCGTGCGGCCTGGCTGAAGCGCCACTTCGCGTGGGAGAACGGGCAACGTGCGGTGCGGGAACTGAGCGAGCGGGCCGCGGCGGGCAATCCGGCCGCCATGCGCGCGCACATCGTCAGCTGCCTGCAGGACGTCCTGTGGCCGGCGCCGATCTTCATGAGCTACGGCTTCCTCGGCCGGGACGAGATCCGCTTCGACGTGCGCGTGCCCGACGCGGAGACTCTGCCCGACCGCGAAGCGCAGACCGCGTTCGGCAACCGCGTCGTGGTGCGCCCGATGTCGCCGCTCAAGCACAACCTGCTGCACACCAGCCACGCCTTCGGCCTCGTCGTGCGCCTCGTCGGCGAGGCATTCGCCGCCCTGCCCACGGTGAAGCGCGTGATCGTGAGCGGTTTCCAGAGCCCCGCCGGCGCGCGGCCGCGCTACATCATCTCCGTCTCGGCGGAGCGCAAGGTGTGGTCGATGCTGTACGCCGAAAACTGGGTCCGCGAAGGCTCGCCCGAGCGCCTCATGAAGCCGCTCGGCGCGCGCTACAACCTGACCGGACTTGGCGCCTTCCTGCCGATCGACCCCTTCGAGTAATCGCGCTGTCGGCGCCCGTCCCCGGCGCGCCTCATCCGAACGTACGGCTCACGGGCACGTCGCCGATAGCGACCGCTGACAAATGCCCTGTTTCCGGGAGGCTTTTCGCGGCGTCAGGCGCGCTGCCGCTCGTCGATGATCGTCGAGTCTCCGGTCAGCGAACCGGAGACGGCAATCAACACGGCAGGACAAGGGAACGTGGATCCGAGATTCGGCAGTGTGGCGGAGAAGGCGGAGCCGGCGGCGATCGCCTGGCGGTACAGCCGCCGCGCACTGTTCGGCGAGCGTGCCAAGTGGCTGCCCCCGTACCGGCTGGTGCCGTCGTTCGCCAGCGCGGACGGCCAGACCGCGGTGTACCGGCGCCGGTCGCAGATCGTCCTGACCGATGACAGCGACAACACCCAGGTCGTGCACGACGCCACCGTCAAGCTCGGCGGCAACGAGTACAAGGTGCGCATCGACCAGTACGGTTACGCGCGCCTGGTGCGTCCGAGCCGTTCGCAGCAGCACGTCGATCCGCTGTCCAACGTCGTCGACGGCGCGGCCGACATGGAGCGCGACGCCGCGCTCGCCGTCTGCAAGCACCTGAACGAACACGTGGACGGCATCGCCGTCGCCCATCGCTGGACGCCCTCGCCCATGGCGCAGCTGGTGCCGACCTCGGTGCGGGCGTTTTCCGAACCGCAGCCCGAGCTCCCGCGCAAGGTGCAGCCGGCCGACGGCAAGGGCGGGCCCAAGGTCCGGCGCAGCGAGATGGACGACTACCTCGATGCCCGCGCGGGCTGGCTCGCGCGCCGCTTCGCATGGGAAAGCGGACAGCGCGCGCTGCAGGAGCGCGGGGCGCGGGCCGCGCAGGGCGACGCCGCGGCGATGCAGGAGCACCTGCTGACCTGCCTGCACGACGTGCTGTGGCCGGTGCCCATCCAGGCCGCGTACGAATTCAGCGGCACGGGCGAAGTGCGCATCGACGTCCTGATGCCGGGCTTCGACGTGCTGCCGGATCGCGAGGCCGTCATCGCCTACGGCAATCGGGTGTCGGTGCAGCGGATGACCGAAGTGAACAAGGTCAAGCTCATGGACCGCCACGCGCTCGGCCTGACGCTGCGGCTGCTGGGCGAAGTCTTCGCCGCCCTGCCGACGGTGCAGCGTGCGACCGTCACCGCGCTCCAGCAACCCGATCACCGGCCGGCGCGCTACATCGTCTCCGCGCAGGTCGACCGCACCCGCTGGTCGCAGGTCTACGCCCACGGCAGCGTCATGGCCGACTCTCCCGAGCCCGCCCTCGCCGCCCTCAAGGCCCGCTACAACCTCACCGGCCTCGGCGCCTTCATGGCGATCGAGCCGTTCTGAAAATCGGCGTCTGACCCCACATCGATGTTGACGAGCAGCGCTGCGCCGGACGTCACAGGCGAACAGCAGGGGAGGATGTTCGCCGTGTGACGCCGGTCCTGTCGCAGCCCCCGGGGGCGCGGGGAAGTGGAATACTCGCCGCTTGCCCCGGAGTCACCAATGACGCGCTTTTGGTTCGCATTAGTAGCTACAGCCGTCGCGACGCTCGCCTGCGCGCAGGCGCCCCACACGCACGACCACAGCTTTTCCGGCGCCGAGCACTGGGCCAAGGTGTTCGACGATCCCGCGCGCGATGCGTGGCAGAAGCCGCATGAAGTGATCCAGGCGTTGAAGCTCGCCCCGGACGCCGCGGTGGCCGACATCGGCGCCGGCACCGGCTATTTCGCCGTGCGTCTTGCGCACATGACGTCGAAGGGCCGCGTCTACGCCGTCGACATCGAGCCGGACATGGTGCAGTACCTCGGAGAGCGCGCACGGAAGTCCGGGTTGAAGAACCTCGTCCCCGTGCAGGGCGCGCCCGACGATCCCAGGCTGCCGGACAAGGTCGACCTCGCGCTGATGGTCGACGTCTATCACCACATCGGCCAGCGCGAGGCGTACTTCCGCAAGCTCGCCGGCAGCCTGAAGCCGGGCGGGGCGGTGGCGATCATCGACTTCACCAAGGAGTCGCCCGTCGGGCCGCCGCCGTCGACGCGACTCGCCGCGAGCGAGGTGAAGACCGAGATGCAGCGCGCGGGTTATGTGCTCGCCACCGAGCACGGTTTCCTGCCGAACCAGTACTTCCTGGTCTTCCGCCCGCGTCAGTGACCGGCCCGGCTCATCGCCGAGCGCGGGTCGACTGATCCTGTGAACGCATGAACCGGCGGCGGGACGCGAGCGGACCCGCGACGCCGCGGATCGCGCTCGCGGGCTACGGCGATGGGAGCGTCACGCGGCTTGTCCGCTGGCGGCGGCCATGCGCCGCTCCAGTTCGTCCGGCGGCACGTCCTCGACGTGCGTTGCCAGCATCCAGCGATGGCCGAACGGGTCGACCAGCGTGCCGGTGCGGTCGCCCCAGAACTGGTTCGCGAGATTCTGCTCGATCGCGCCGCCGGCCTTGAGCGCCTGCGCGAACATCGCGTCGACATCATCGACATAGACCATCATGCTGGCAGTGGCGCCGCCGCGCGCCTTGGGGCCACGCAGGTTCATGTCGGGCCACTCGTCCGACAGCATCACGTGCGAGTCGCCGATGATGATTTCGGCGTGGCCGATCTTGTCGCCCATCGGCAGGCGGAAGAGTTCCTTCGCATTGAATGCCTTCGCATAGAACTCGATCGCCGCCTTCGCGTCGTCGACGAGCAGGTACGGCGTGACGCTGTGATAACCCTCGGGTCTGGATTGCACGGCCATGGGAATCTCCTGTGGGAGGGGAGCAGGGCCGGGCAGTCTGCTACAGGGGCGCGACGAGGCCAAGGGCCAATGCGACGAATCGGGATGGGACCGCATCGGCCGCCCGTTGATGGTCATCAACCGCTCGCGCGCCACGACTCCTACCTTGCAAGTAGGGTTTGTGCAGTTGCAGGAGGAGTCATGACACGAACAGCCCACACCGCCAACCTGCATCCGGCGCATTCGGAGCGCATGCGCGAGGAACTGGCGGCGCCGACCGACGACGAGAGCTCGCGCGTGGTCGCGCGTCCCGACGGCTTCTACTGGGTCGCCGACGATGGCCACCAGGAGTTCGGCCCGTTCACCTCGGCGGCGGAGGCGCTGCTCGCGCTCCGGTCCGGCATCGAAACCGGCCTCGAACCGGACGATTCGATGCCGGGGGTGGAAGCGGAGATCCGCTTCATCGAGCCCAACGTGAACAACGAGGGTGCGCCGGAAGAATAGACAGCCAGCCATGCTGCTGTTCGCCCTGGACGCCACGCGCGCGTTCGGCACCCGCGTCGCGGAGGTGCTGGGCCTCGCCCTGGCGCCCCACGAGGAGCGGACGTTCGAGGACGCCGAGCACAAGATCCGCCCGCTCGCCGATCCGCTCGGCAAGGATTGCGTCGTCGTCCAGAGCCTGCACGGCGAGCCGGCCTGCAGCGGTGACGACAAGCTCGTGCGACTGCTCATGTTCCTCGCGGCGTTGCGCGACCATGGCGCCCGCCGCGTGATCGCCGTCGTGCCGTACCTCGCGTATGCGCGCAAGGATCGCCGCACGCAGCCCTTCGACCCGGTCTCGATCCGCGTCGTCGCGCAGCTCTTCGAGGCGGTGGGTTGCGACGCGCTGCTGACGCTCGAGGCGCACAACGCCGCGGCCTTCGACAACGCTTTCCGCATGCGCGCGGTGAGCCTCTCGCCCAACGCGCTTTACACCGAAGTCGTCCTGGCTGTGGCCGCCGGCGAGGCCCTCGCGGTCGCATCGCCCGACATCGGTGGCGTGAAGCGCGCGCAGCTCTGGCGCGAAGCGCTCGAGAAAGCGGCCGGGCGGCCGATCGGCCAGGCGTTCGTCGATAAGCGGCGCGCCGCGGGCGTCGTCAGCGGCGGCGATGTAGTCACCGGCGACGTTGCCGGCGCGACGGTGTTGATCGTCGACGACCTCATCGCGACCTTCGGCACCATCGACCGCGCCGCGAACTCGCTGATCAAGGCCGGCGCGCAACGCGTGCTCGCATTCGCCGCGCATGGCCTCTTCGTCCGCCCCGCCGCCGACGTGCTCGCGCAAACCGCGGTCGCGCGCGTGTTCGTCACGGACACGGTTCCGCTGTTCCGGCTCGAAGGTCACTCCGCGCGCTCGCGGGTCGACGTTCTGCCTTGCGCGGCGCTGTTCGCCGAGGCGATCCGGCACGAGCTTGGCATACAGCCGGCCACGCGCTGAGCGCCGAACCAGTGATGGCAACAACGTGATGACGATGAATGCATCGCCCGCTCCGGTCGGCAAGGCGGCGCTGACCGGACGGGTCGCGCTCCTGCTGGCGGCCTTCGCCTGCGCGGTTGCCGCCTCCCTTGCCGCCGGATTGGCGTCGCTCGTCCTGGTCGTTGCCGCCTTCGCGCTCGCCGGCGCGGCCTTCGTCAGGCCAGTGGCAATCCGCCTCGGTGCGATGCTGAAACCCGCGGCCCGCGGTTCAGCCCCGGGAGCCCGCTAGGCGCTCGTCGCGTTCGTCGCGTGCGACGGGCACGGCCCGCGCCAGCCGTACGGAGAACCGGACGGGCCGCTTCAGCGGCTCGCAACCGGTATGCGCACGGTGTAACGCACCGCGGCGTCGAGGTCGACCACGCGGACGACCACCACGCCGCCTGCCGCGTCGGGCCGGGGAAAGAAGACGAGCCCCGATGTCGTGGCACGCGGGCCGGTGACGCCGTCGGCCAGCGTCTGGGACGTCGCGGCGGCACTCCATGCGGCGTACTCCGACTGATGGCGAGTGACTTCGGCGGCGCTGATGAGTGCCGCGAACAAGGCCGGCAGCGCGGCGGCGCCGACACCCGGTGCGACCGCCAGCCCGAAGGGCAGGCGCGTGACGAGTGCCGCCGCCACGGCGGGCGGAATCGGTTCCAGCGCTGCTGCGCCTTCCGGGATCCACTCGATGTCGGCGGGGTCCAGCGCGAGACGGCGCTCGGCCTCGTTGCGAAGCGTGATGCGCACCGCGATCAGCGGCGGGTCGGGCGCACGTTCTTCGGACGGCGGCGTGCTCGGTCTCGGCAGTGCGGCCCGTTCGACCGTCATCGTGAACACACCCGGGTAGCCGGCCTCGACCGCTTCCGACGACGACAGCGCACCTTTCGTCGACAGCAACGAAAGCGGGGCGTTCGCGTCCGCCGTGCCTTCGCCACGCGTCCAGCGGATGAGTTCCGGGACGCGGTTGAAGCTGTGCGTGAACGCGTCCACGCCGTCTTCGACGGCGCGCCGTGGCGCTTCGATCAGGTAACCCTGTTCGCCGCGTGGCGCCGGTGGCGAGTCTTTCGTGCGCGGTTGGCGGTCCACGTCCGACGGGAAGCGACCGAAGCCGCGTACCGTCCACTCGGCGACTGCCGCGCCCCCGGCGTCGCTGAGTCGGAATCGGTACTCGACCTGCGAGTAGAACGGCCCTTCCATGCGGTGCGACGCATTGAGGTACCGGAGTCCGACGATCGACGGCTCGAGCAGCGAGACGTCGCGCGGCGCACCGCCGGTGCTCGCCGGCGTATCGGTCGGCGAGGCTTCGCGCGCGTCGGCGAACAGTCGCGGATAGGTCGCCCGCAACGCCTTGTCGCTCGCCTCGCCGATCTTCAACGGCACGTAGTACTTGTTGCCGTACGGCTCCAGCGTTTCCTGTCGGTCACGGAACTCCGCCGAATGAAGGAACGCGATGGGACGATCGATGCGCGCGGTCGGCTGCGCGGGCGCGGCCTCGAAGACCAGCGGCTCGCTGGCGCATCCGGCGACGACGAGGGCGCAGAGCGCGAACAGGGTGCGCAGGGCGCGTTGCGATGCGCGGCGCGCAAGCGGCTCGGTCCGCATGTTCGGAACTCCTTCCTGCTTCACCGTAGTCGGTGTCCGACCCGCGCTCCAGTCGCCTGCATCGGCCCGGTTGACGGCGCGCAAGGGGATCCGTTCCCAGACGCGCCCTGCGGCGACGCGGCCCGCAGTCGCAAGACGTGCCGCAAGCCCTCAGGAGCTAGGCCAGCGCCTTCAGGGCGTCGCGCGCCTCGGCCAGATAGCGTGACGCCTGCGGCAACCAGCGCTGCGGCGTGCGCGGATGGGCGTCGAGCAGGTGCGCGGCTGACAGCCGCGCGCGCAGGAGCGCCCGGTGCGCCGTGTAGAGAGCCTGCACGGCGGGCGAGGGCGCGTCGCCGAGTGCGCGTGCGACCTGCGCGAGCAGCGTGCCCTCGATCCAGGCCGCGCCGAGCATCCGGCACTCGAGGCCGAGGAAGGCGAGTTCATCGAACGGGTCCACTTCGCGCAGCTCGGCGTTGAACTCCAGGCAGTCGATCACCACCGGCGTGCCGTCGAGCACGATGTGCTCCGGCCGCAGGTCGCCGTGGCCCTCGCGCAGGTGACCGTCCTCGGCGCGCCGGCCGAGCGCTTCGGCATGGCGGCTTCGGAGCGCGTCGGCGGCGTCGAGCACCGGCGCCGCCTGGGCGCTGTCGAACTCCGCCGTGAGCAGCACGGCGCGGTTGGCAGCCTGCAGCGCGTCGAACCGGCGCAGGTAGGCGTCCGCCGACAACGGCACGTGGCGCGCCGTTCGGAAGAAGCTGGCGAGCCGGTGCCCGAGCCGCTCGATGTCGTCCGGGCTCACGCTATCGCTGCGGATTGCCGCGTCGAGCATGCGGTCGGCCGGGAGCCGGTGCATCTCCACCAGCCAGTCGATCGGCTCGCCCGCGGGCGCCGCGCCGACGGCGAGCTGCCCGTTTGCGGTGGCCACCAGCGGCGTGACGCCGATGTACACGTCCGGCGCGAGGCGGCGGTTGAGGCGCACCTCTTCTTCGCAGTTGAACGCCCGCAACGCCACCGTGGAGAAGTCCAGGAAGGGCGTGCGGACCGGCTTCTTGAGCTTCAACACGCGGTCCCCGGCCGCGAACAGCCAGGACATGTGCGTCTCGGTCACTTCCGGCCGTACTCCACCGTGCGCCACGGGCGACCCGAGGAAGCGCACCTTGTCGGCGGTCGAAACCGAGCGGCCGGACAGCGGATCGGGCGTCATGGGGAGGGTGTCTTGCTGGCGAAGGTCCCGTTGAATGCGTTGACTGCCGTCAAGGGGCACGGGACGGCGCCGCCGATGCTGGATTTGTACATCCGTGGATGGCCGCATGCCTTCGTCTGCGGCAAGGAGGCCTCAATGACGTTCCATGAAACATCGCGCGACCTGCGGATCGGTCCGCATCGGCTTCCGGCGAACCTGCAGCTTCCGGCCGGTCCGCTGCGCGGCCTGGTGCTGTTCGCGCATGGCAGCGGCAGCAGCCGCCTGAGCCCGCGCAACCGGTTCGTGGCCGATGCCCTGAACCAGCGGGGCCTTGCCACCCTGCTGTTCGACCTGCTGAGCGACGCGGAATCGGCCGACCGCGCGAACGTGTTCGACATTCCGCTGCTGGCGCAGCGGCTCGGCGAGGCGCTGGACTGGCAGGCCGAGTTCGAGGAACTCGCCCATCTGCCGACGGGTTTGTTCGGCGCCAGCACGGGGGCGGCGGCCGCGCTGGTGGCGGCGGCGAACGCGCCGGAGCGCATCACGGCGGTGGTGTCGCGCGGCGGGCGGCCCGACCTCGCCGCGGACGCGCTGCCGCGCGTGCGCGCGCCGACCCTGCTGATCGTCGGCGGTGCGGACTACGACGTGCTCGCACTGAACCGCTGGGCCGCTGAGCGCATGACGTGCGAGCACGCGGTCCGCGTGGTCCCGGGCGCGACGCACCTCTTCGAGGAGCGCGGCACCCTCGACGCGGTGGCGCAACTCGCGGGCGCGTGGTTCGTGCAGCACATGCGCGAATCGCAGCCCATGCGGGAAGAGAGCCATGCGTGACGACGGACTGCCCTTCCAGGACCGCGTGACGGCCGGTCGTGCGCTCGGCGCGCGACTGGCGGCGATGGGGCTCGCCGATCCGGTGGTGCTGGCCCTGCCGCGCGGCGGCGTACCCGTCGGTCTCGAGGTCGCGCGGGCGCTGAACGCGCCGCTCGACCTGCTGCTGGTGCGCAAGATCGGGG
This sequence comes from uncultured beta proteobacterium, assembly GCA_963726405.1. Classification (GTDB taxonomy): domain Bacteria; phylum Pseudomonadota; class Gammaproteobacteria; order Burkholderiales; family Burkholderiaceae_F; genus JAOUJD01. Next base: position 836,568 of record CAVSCF010000005.1, read on the forward strand.
TGCCCTGGCAGCCCGAACTCGCGGTCGCCGCCGTGATGGACGGCGGCGCGCCGGTCATCGTCGTCGAGCCGCACGTGCAGGCGGCAGCGGGCGTGGACCGCGCGTACATCGAAGACCGCGCCACGCAGGAACTGAAGGAGATCGAGCGCCGCCGCGCCACGTACCTCGCGAACCGGGCGCCGGAGCCGGTCGAGGGCCGCACCGCGATCGTGGTCGACGACGGCATCGCGACCGGCACCACGATGCGCGCCGCGTTGCGCGGGCTGCGGCAACGCCGGCCCGCGCGCCTGGTGCTCGCGGTCCCGGTGGCGCCGCCCGAGACGATCGAGCAACTGCGGCTCGAAGTGGACGACGTCGTCTGCCTCGCGCAGCCGGAACCCTTCGGCGCGATCGGTTACTTCTACCTCGACTTCCATCAGCTGACGGACGACGAAGTGATCGCGCTGATGCGACAGGCACCGCGCGGAGCGGTGGAGGAGCAATCGGCCGCCTCATGAGGGAATCGGCGACCTCGCCGCTGCTCACGGATCTGTACCAGCTGACGATGCTGCAGGCGTACTGGCAGCATCGGATGGACGGCACGGCGGCGTTCGAACTCTTCGTGCGCAAGCTGCCCGAGCAGCGCGCCTTCCTCGTGGCCGCCGGCCTCGAGCAGGCGCTGGACTTCGTCGAGCAGGCACGCTTCTCGGCCGACGAACTGGACTGGATCCGAGGGTCGGGCACGTTCGCGCCGGGCTTTGCCGACTGGCTGCAGGACATGCGCTTCACCGGCGAGGTGTGGGCGATGCCCGAAGGCACCGTGTTCTTCCCGCACGAGCCGGTGCTGCGGGTGGTCGCCCCGATCGCGCAGGCGCAGTGGGTCGAAACGCGGCTGCTGAACCTCATCCACTTCCAGACCGTGGTCGCGTCGAAGGCCGCGCGCGCCGTGCTCGCCGCGCAAGGGCGGCCGTTGATCGACTTCGGGCTGCGCCGGGCGCACGGAGCCGAAGCGGGAGTGCTCGCCGCGCGCGCTGCCTACATCACGGGATTCGCCGGCACTGCCACCGCTTTCGCGGCCCCGCGCTTCGGCATCCCGGTGTTCGGCACGATGGCGCACTCGTTCGTCCAGGCGCACGACGACGAGGCGCAGGCGTTCATCGCCTTCGCCGAATCGTTCCCCGGCAACGCGGTGCTGCTGATCGACACCTACGACACCGTCGCGGCGGCGCGCAAGGTGGTGGCGATCGCGCCGAAGCTCGCGGCCCGCGGCATCCGCATCAAGGGCGTGCGACTCGACAGCGGCGACCTCGACGCGCTGTCGCGCGAAGTGCGCGCCATCCTCGACGCGGCCGGCCTGCGCGACACCGTGATCTTCGCCAGCGGTAACCTCGACGAGCACCGCGTGCGCGCGCTGGTCGAGGCCGGCGCGCCGATCGCGAGCTTCGGCGTCGGCACCAGCCTCACCACCAGCAGCGACGCGCCGTACCTCGACGCCGTCTACAAGCTGCAGGAGTACGACGGCGTCGCGCGCCGCAAGCGCTCGGCGGGCAAGGCCACCTGGCCGGGCCGCAAGCAGGTGTGGCGGCGCACGTCGCCGACCCGCACGTTCGCGGGCGACAGCGTCCGCCTCGCGGACGAAGCGGGCGTCGGCACGCCGCTGCTCGAGTGCGTGATGCGCGATGGCCGGCGCGTCGAGCCGTCGCTGTCGCTGGCGCGGGTGCGCGCGCACTGCCGCGCGCAGTTGCAGGCCTTGCCGGAGGAACTGAAGCGCATCGACCCGCCGTGGCCGCGCTATCCGGTGTCGATCTCGCCCGCCGTCCGCCTGCTGGCGGACCAGGTCGACGCGCGCGAGCGCGCCGCCGCCTGCGAAGTGGAGACATCGCCATGATGATGACGGACGTCGTGCGGCCGACCTACGAGTACTTCGACCACGATGCCGACACCGGCGTGATCGGGCGCGGCCCGACATTGACGCAGGCGTTCGTGCACGCGGCCGAGGCCACCTTCGCGCTGATGTGCGATCTGCACGCCGTGCAGCCGCGCGTGCCGATCGACATCGACTTCACCGAAGCCGATCCCGAGTTCGCGCTCGTCACCTGGCTCAACCTCCTGCTCGCGCACGCGAACGCCCACGGCCTCGTGCTGTCGCGCTTCGCCCTCACGCGGGACGGCGATCAATGGCGCGGCCGGGCGCGCGGCGAACCGTGGCATCCGGGGCTGGAGCGCGGCACGCAGGTGAAGGGCGCGACGCTGACGGCGCTGCGCGTCGCCCGCGTCGGCGACCACTGGGAAGCGCGCTGCGTCGTCGACCTGTAGAGCGGAAGCGGCCATGGACCTTGCGCACCTGAGCCGCATCGACGACTGGACCTGGGACGTCCGGCGCGCCGCCGACGACACGCGCCACGAGGCGCGGCTCTACGGCAGCCGCGCGCTGCTCGCCGCGATGGACGACAAGGTGCTCGAGCAGATCACGAACGTCGCGCGGCTGCCGGGGCTGGTCGGCGCGGCGTTCGCGATGCCGGATGCGCACTGGGGCTACGGATTCCCGATCGGCGGCGTCGCCGCCTTCGACCCCGATCGCGGCGGCATCATCAGCGCGGGCGGCGTCGGCTTCGACATCTCGTGCGGCATTCGCTGCCTGCGCACCAACCTGACGGCCGACGAAATCGTCGCCCAGCGCGACCTGCTCGGCGACGCGCTGCTGCGCGACATTCCGGCGGGCATGGGCGTCGAAGGCGGTATACGGCTCGACGCCGAGGCGCTCGACGGCGTGATGCTCGGCGGCGCGCGCTGGGCGGTGGAGCAGGGCTTCGGCGTCAACGACGACCTCGCGTTCATCGAGGAACGCGGCCGCATCGACGGCGCGCGGCCGGGCAACGTGTCGGCGCTCGCCAAGAAGCGGCAGCGCGGCGAGATGGGGACGCTCGGCTCGGGCAACCACTACCTCGAAGTGCAGCGCGTGGAGCGCGTGCACGACGCGCGCGCGGCGACCGCCTATGGCCTGCACGAGGACCAGGTCGTCGTGTCGATCCACTGCGGTTCGCGCGGCCTCGGCCACCAGATCGGCACCGAGTTCCTCGTCAGCCTGGCCAAGGCCGCGGGCCGCCTCGGCATCGCGCTGCCCGACCGCGAGCTCGCGTGCGCGCCGATCCGCTCGCCGGAGGGGCAGGAGTACCTCGGCGCGATGAACGCCGCGATCAACTGCGCGCTCGCGAACCGGCAGATCCTCGCGCACCTGACGCGCGCGACGTTCGCGCACCGGTTTCCGCACGCGCGCCTCGAGACGCTGTACGACGTCTCGCACAACACCTGCAAGGCCGAGCACCACACGGTCGACGGCCGCGACCGCCTGCTGTACGTGCACCGCAAGGGCGCCACGCGCGCCTTCGGGCCGGGGCATCCGGCGATTCCGCCGCCCTACCGCGACGTCGGGCAGCCGGTGATCATCGGCGGCAGCATGGGCACCGGCTCCTACATCCTCGCCGGCACCCGGCAGAGCGAAGACCGCGCGTGGAGTTCGGCGAGCCACGGGGCCGGACGCGCGATGAGCCGCAACCAGGCGCTGCGGCAGTGGCGCGGCCGCGCCGTCGTCGACGAACTCGGCACGCGCGGCATCGTGATCCGCTCGAACTCGATGCGCGGCATCGCCGAGGAAGCGCCTGGCGCCTACAAGGACATCGACGAGGTCGCCGAGGCCACCGAGCGCGCCGGGCTCGCGCGTCGCGTCGCTTCCCTCCGCCCGCTGGTCTGCGTCAAGGGCTGAACCGGCCGAAGGCCGGATTCGGGGTCGGAATCTCGCTTCACGGCGTGCCGCGCGTCGCGCTTGCGCGGCGTCAACCATCGCTCTTCTCGCGCGATCGGCGCCTTGCAGCGCGCCGAAGAATGGCCATCTATCCGATGTGTGGAGTGTGCCCTCAACGAGGCACCGTCATGCTGATCCTCAATGTGATGCTTCTCATGGCCTTCCTGATCATGGTGGCCATTTCGCTGATCGAGGTCCTGGGTTTCCGCCACGCCGGCGAGTAGTCCGAAAAATCGGGGTCAGACCCCGATTTCTCCCCGACACATGTCGGGGGGCGCCGAAAAACGGGGTCTGACCCCGATTCAGACGTTCGCGACGGGCCGGACGGACCACTCCGCGGTGGCCAGGCGGGCGACGAAGCGCGGCACGTCGGCCAGCGGGAGCCGCGCGATCCCGGCGGCCGCGGCGCGTCCATTGCCGCCGAACTCCCTTGCCAGCGCATCCGCTCCATGCGGCGCGCCGACGGGCGCGCGCAGGCTCACGGTGTAATCGCCCTCGGGCAGCTCCTTCAGCACGGCATTCGCGCGCTGCGGATCGCTCGTCGCGAGCTCGTTCGCGAACACGCCGATCACGCGCCGGCTCCACGGCGCGTCGGGCAGCATGACCATCGTGAAGCGGGCGTCCTCCAGCCGCGCCGTCTCCGTGCGCGCGCGCGCCAGGTCGTTGCGGCGCAGCTCGTTCAACTCGTGGACGACGGGCGAGTTCGCCATCAGCTCGAACGGGTTCGTGTAATGCGCGATCCAGCGGTACAGCGCGGCCGGAGGGATCCGCACGTCCGACTCCGTATCGCCGTACGCGTTGTAGTTCACCGCCTCGCCGAGCAACCGCAACTGTGCTCGCTGCTTCGCCGACAGCGACAACATCGCGGCCAGCCGCTCGGCCGAGCGCGGCAGGTTGTCCCCGTAGGCTCCCGCCACGGCCCACGCGCGAAAGCGGCCGTTGAGCTTCGCGTCCACCAGCAGGCTGGTGCAGGTGTCGGCGCTCGTGTCGATGTGCGCCTTCAGCCGCGGATGCTCCGGGATCGCCCCCGGCGCGTGGTGGTCGTACCAGGTCACCGTCGCGCCCGTGTCCAGCAGCTCCTCCAGGGCGTCCCGGTTGGGGCCGATGGCGATGTCCAGCACCGTCACGTGGTCGCCGTCGCGCGCGCGCACGCGCTCGAGCAGCCCGATGTCACGCTTGATGCCGGTGACCAGGATCGATTCGACCGGGTTGTCCAGGCGCAGCTGCCGCAACGCGAACAGCCCGTCGGCGTCCCCGTTGCAGACGTCATGGAAAGCCATCCCGCGAGCTTAGATCTCCATCTCGGGTTCGCGGGCGCCTGCGGGCTTGTTTTCCTCGATTTCGGTCATCGTCGCTTCGGTCAGCAACGGCACGCTCGCGACCGACACGGCGTTCTCGAGCGCGGCGCGCAGCACCTTGGTCGGGTCGATGATCCCGGCTTCGACCGGGTGTCGACGTACTCGTTGCGCGTGGCGGCGAGGCCGTGGTTGGCCCCGCCGTCCAGACCGGCGCTCGACGCGGCGCCGGGCAATCCT
>CAVSCF010000006.1:0-254335 GCA_963726405.1 uncultured beta proteobacterium
TCCTCGCTGCCGTATCCGAACGGCGGCATGCTCAGTGAGTGCCTGCTCCATCGTCGCCTCCTTGCTGCGTTGTTGCCGGAATCATGGGAATCGACAGGCTCAAGCGACGAGCCCTCCCGTGAGCCCGTGTCCCCTCTTTATGGCGGCGCAGGCTCTCGCCCTGAGCCCCTCGCGCACGACACTTCCCATCCAGCGTGAGGTTCCCCCTCCGCTGCGCGATTCCCCTAAAAACTTCGAACGACAACAACCATGAACGCGCTCTCCTCGACACTCCAGAGTCTCCAGATCGGTTCCCCCATCACCCACGCCGGCCTGACGATGTTCCCGCTCGTCGCCGACCGCGCTTCGCATCCCGACTACCTGCTGCTCGACCAGGTGCTCGACGGCGCCCTGGCCGAAGTCAGCGAGATCTCCGACGCCGGCTCGGTGCCCGAGCTGCAGTTCCGCAACAAGGCGGACAAGGACGTCCTGCTGGTCGACGGCGAGGAGCTGGTCGGCGCCAAGCAGAACCGGGTGCTGAACCTGACGATCCTCGTGTCCGCCGGCAAGACGGTGAAGATCCCGGTGTCCTGCGTCGAAGCCGGCCGCTGGGCCTGGCGCTCGACGCGCTTTGCCGCCGGCAAGCGCAAGCTGCACGCGAAGGCGCGCATCGAGAAGATGGCGCGCGTCAGCCGCAGCATGGAGGAGAGCGGCGAGCGTGCGCGCAGCGACGTCCAGGCCGCCGTGTGGCGTTCGGTGGACGACAAGATGGCGTCGCTGCGGGTGCCCTCGGGGACGAGCTCGCTGCACGACGTCTACGACTCGTCCGAGTCCCGGCTGGGCGAACTGCGCCGCCAGTTCGTGGCGGTGCTGGGTCAGGTCGGCGCGGTGTTCTACGTCGCCGGGCAGCCCGTTGGCTGCGAGGTCTACGACTCGGCGGAGACGCTGCGGCACATGCTGCCGAAGCTGGTCGACAGCTACGCGCTCGACGCCATCGAGGATGCGCGCGGCGAGGGCAAGGCCCCCACGCTCGCGCAGGTGCAGCAGATCCTCGAGCGCATCGCCGGCGAGCCGGTACAGGCCTACCCGGCCATCGACAAGGGACAGGATCTCCGCATCCAGGGCGCATCGCTGCAGGCCGCGGCGCTGGTCGAGGGCGACCGGCTGCTGCACCTGTCGGCGTTCGTGGAGGAGCGCGCCTGATGCGTCCGATCGCGAACTGCCCGCTGGAGATGGTGTGCGACCGCAAGTGGGAGGACTTGATCGAGTTGCCCGACGCGGCCGTGCGCCACTGCACGGAGTGCGAGACCGAGGTCCACTTCTGCCACTCGATCGAGGAACTGCTCGCGCACGCAAAGCTGGGCCACTGCGTGGCCTTCAACCTGGTCGAGGACGACCGGGCGCACGAGAAGCCGCACCCCTTGCTCGGGTTCCCCGGAGATCCCGATACGCCCTCGCGCAGCTGGGTGGACTAAAGTTCTCCGCGGTTCGTCCGTGGTGTTAAGGGATGGGTAGAGCGATCAGCCGTTCCAAGGTGGAGCTGTTCCTGGACTGCCCGCGCTGCTTCTGGCTCGATGTGCGAGCCAAGCTGCGCCGGCCGTCCGGGCCGCCCTTCAGCCTCAACATTGCGGTCGATCACCTGCTGAAGAACGAGTTCGACCGCTACCGGGGCGGGTCTGTGGTGCCGCCGCGCGTGGCCAAGGAGGGGCTGGCGTTCATCCCGGCCGCGCATGCGGACCTCCCCGCCTGGCGCCACAACTTCCAGGGCGTGCGGGTCGAGCACGCGGCCTCGGGCCTGACGGTCTACGGCGCGATCGACGATCTCTGGGTCGACGCCGCCGGCCGCCACTACGTGGTCGACTACAAGGCCACCGCGAAGGCGGACGAGGTGAGCCTCGATGCCGACTGGCAGATCGCCTACAAGCGGCAGGTGGAGTTCTACCAATGGCTGCTGCGCGGCCGCGGGCTGGACATGGCCGACCGCGCGTTCTTCGTCTACGCCAACGGCATCAAGGACGACGGCCCGTTCGACGACGTGCTGCGGTTCCGCACGAAGATCCTCGCCTACGACGGCAACGCCGACTGGGTCGAGCCGGTGCTGATGGAGACCGCGCAGTGCCTGGCGCTGGACGAGCCGCCGGAGTCGGATCCGGAGTGCGAGTACTGCGGTTACGCCGCGAAGATGGCGCGCTTCGGTGTCGAAAGCGCATGACGCCGCGCCTCGCCACCCCGGAACTCGTCGTGCGGCTGCGACACCGCTTTGCGCTGCGCTGGAAGGGCATCCACGGCGCCGCCCACTGGGCGCGCGTGCGCTGGAACGGCCGCGCGCTCGCCGAGCAGACCGGCGCCAACCGCACGGTCGTCGAGCTCTTCGCGCTGGTGCACGACGTGTGCCGCCAGAACGACCACCACGACCCGCAGCACGGCGCGCGCGCGGCGGAGTTCGTGCACCAGCTGCGCGGCTCGGTGATCTGGATCTCGGCCACCGAGGCCGAGTTGCTGGCCTATGCGTGCACGCATCACAGCGACGGCTACACCGAGGCCGACGTGACGGTGCAGACCTGCTGGGACGCCGACCGCCTGGATCTCGGGCGGGTCGGCATACGGCCGCATCCGAGGTATCTGTGCACGCCGGCGGCGAAGGACCCGCGGTTGCTGGAGTTCGCGTACGAGCGGGGCGCGCGGGCGCGGCGGTGGGTCGGCGCGGGGCGACCTGACTTTGGGGCCCCACCCCGGGTCCGCCGGGGGTGGACGCCGCCAGCTGCACTGCCCCTGCAGACACCCCGACATCATCGGGCAAGTGGCGCGGGCACCGGGGATAGGCTGGGCCTTGCGCAGGCAGCTCAGATGCGCTGCCTCGGTATCCACGCCGAGACCGCGCTAAGCCTGCCTTCGGCAGGATGCGTCATTGACGTATGTACGCAGTGACGTAGTCTGATCAGCATGCGCCGTGACAGCTCATGGTCTTCATCGAGTCGCAGATCTTCAGCCGTCTCGTCTATCGCTACCTCAGCGAGAGGACTACAGCGGGCTGCAACGGCACCTCGCCGCGCGCCCCGACGGGGAGCGCTCGTGCAAGGCAGCGGCGGTGCGAGGAAGATCCGATGGGCCTCCGAGGGGCGGGGAAAGTCAGGGGGCGTACGGGTCATCTACTACTGGATCACCGCGGACGAACAGATCCTGCTGTTGACGATCTATGCCAAGAGCGAGCAGGGCAACCTGACAGCGGCGGACTTGAAGCTGATCAGCAGAGAATCAAGGGATTGAAGTGAATGACGAAACGGAACATCGCGAAGGAAGTGCTGGAAGGGCCTGGACGACTTCGCGGCCTGGCGGGCCGGGGAGCGGAAGCTGCGGACGGTGACCATCGACTTGCCGCGTGCCGCCGACGTCGCGAAGATCCGCAATGGCCTGGGCCTGTCGCAGACGGCGTTCGCCGCCTTCATGGGCGTTTCTGTCGGAACGCTGCGCAACTGGGAGCAGTTGCGGCGAGAGCCGCAGGGACCGGCGCGCGCGTTCCTGCACGTCGCGTCCGCCGAGCCGCTGGCGGTGCTTGCGGCCTTTGAGCGGCGTGGAGTCCGCCCTGCGGCGCGTTCGACGGCCGGCAAGCGGGCTATCCGGGCGGGCGGTGGCGTGCGGGCGGCCTCTCGCGGAGCGACGCGCGTTCCGTAGTTGAGGAGACGCCGATTTGATGCTTGGGTGGCTTGCGAGTCCGGCGTCCCTGCGGTGACGGGGGTATCGCGCCTCTGTGTTCAGAATTGACCTTTGTCCACGTTACGTGGACAAATAATCTATAATGGACAGCGCAGGCGAGATCACGCCCAGCCAGAATAGGCTTTTTGTCCACTGAATTGACATTGTCCACGTTTCATGGACAATGCCATAACTATGGACAAGCCGCCCGCCCGCGAAGGCCTTCTCGACACCGCCCTCAAACGGCTGCAGGGCTATGGCATGACGACCGCGATCGAACGGCGTGACGTCAAGATGCGCAAGACCTTTGCCGACGCCGTTGTGCGGCTCGGCTACGGCGGACAGGAACTGACGTACGCCGTCGAGTTGAAGCACGGCCTGCGCCCGGCGGGACTGGCGGCCATCATTCATCAACTCGAACGGCTCGGTGAACAAGGGCTCCTGGTGGCCGACTACGTCACGCCACCGATGGCTGAAGAACTTCGTGCCCGCGGGATTCCGTTCGTCGATGCGGCAGGCAACGCGTTCATCGAGCAGCCGCCGTTGTTCATATGGGTCAAGGGCGAGAAGCGCCAGCTCACCACGGGTGCAGACCAGCCTGTGGGCCGAGCATTTCAGGCGAGCGGCCTGCAGGTGTTGTTCGCGTTGATATGCCACCCCGAGTGGGCCGACCTGCCTTACCGAGAAATCGCTCAGCGAGCCAACGTCGCGCATGGGACCGTGGGCTGGGTGATGGCAGAACTGCCAAGGCTTGGCTTCCTGGCCGAGTTAGGTGGCAAGCGGCGACTGATGCAACGCGAACGATTGCTGCAGCAGTGGGCGGAGTTCTATCCGCGCACATTGCGGCCGCGGCTGGCGCTGGGGCGATACCGTGCGGAGACTCTGGAGTGGTGGGAGACGATCGACCCCACCAAGTACGGCGCCGTGCTTGGCGGCGAGCCGGCCGGCGGCCGGATCACACGCTACTTGCGCCCGGGCGCCGCCACCTTCTACATGGAGAAGATCGATCCGCGGCTCCTGGTCGACCTGCGGCTGCGGACCGACCCGAACGGCAACGTCGAGATCTATCGGCGCTTCTGGACTTTCGATGGCGAAGACAAAGCCCTGACGCCAGAGCCTTTGGTCTACGCGGACCTGATGGCGACGGGAGACGGTCGCTGCATTGAGACCGCCAAGCTGGTCTACGAGCAGATCTTTCGATGAGGCTGGATCTCTCGAGCCGATCGGAGCTGGCCTGGCTGTCTGCCTTGCTTGCAGACGTCGAATCAGCTGCGCCGGGCCTGAAGCCGCTACTTGTTGGCGCCCAAGCGCGCGATCTCCTGTTGCATTACGGCCATGGCCTTGCGATCGAGCGCGCGACGAGCGATGTGGACTTCGCGATCGCCGTTGAAGACTGGAGCCGGTTTTCGGCCGCCAAGGCTGCACTGGTGGCGAGTGGCCTCTTCGAGCCCCATCGCAACATGGCGCATAGGCTGCAGCACACGAAATCCGGGACGATCGACTTCATCCCGTTCGGCGCTGTGGAGCAGGCGGACGGCACGATCGCATGGCCACCGACTGGCGACGAGGTCATGGCCGTTCTCGGCTATTCGGAGGCTGCCGCGGACGCGGTTGCGGTCGAGCTCCCGAAGGGCCAGGCGGTCCGAGCGGTGTCGCTGCCCCTGCTGGCAGTACTCAAGGTGCTGGCCTGGAAAGACCGGCACCGGTTCACGCAAGGCAAGGACGCCGTCGACCTTTGGCTCATCATGCGCAGCTATCTCGAGGCCGGGAACCTTGACCGCCTCTATGCAGAATTTCCGCATGTAATCACGGAGAAGTTCGACTTCGAGCCGACCGGCAGCTGGCTACTGGGACGTGACGCGCGCGTGGCGTTGCAGAAGCACAGCGTGCGCCTGGACCGGTTGATTGAAAGGCTCGATGCCGTGCTTGCGCCAGAACTGAACTCGGAAGACAAGTCGACGCTCGTTCTGCAACTGAGTCCGGCCGATCCAGATCGTGCTCTCAAGCTCCTGAAAGCCCTGCATGCGGGGCTCATGGGCGCGCAGACCCCATGAACACTTCTTTCTTCGTTCAGGGCCGCGGAACTACCGCACCGTCGCGCGCGACGGCGACGAGATGGAGTTCGGCAAGCTAGGCCTGCCAAACCCCATACCCCGCCTCGCGCAGTTCTTCCGCCAGCTCCCGCTCCATCGTCAGCGCCGCCTCGTACGGCATCGGATTCAGGTGCGCGAACAGTTCCGGCAGCAACCGGGTGCCGAACCGCAGCACGAACACGTTCCCCTTGTGGCCGCGCTTGTGGTTCTTGTATCGATCCGCCACGGCGAGCCCGGTCATGCCCACGTACACGCAGGGCTTGCCTTTGACGTAGCCCGGGTTGCGCTTGCGAAAGCGCCGGTCCCGCAGGACCTCGGGCGCCAGCTCGATCACGTAGACGTTGTGCGACAGCCGCGGCGGTGGTGTTTCGCCGCGTTTCGGCTTTCCTGCCGGCAAGTCAGGCCCCGCCGTAGAGCTTCGCCGCGGTCAACAGTCGCTTCGCGATGCGCGTCCGCAGTGCCGCCGGCGCCATCACCTCGACGTTCTCCCCGTGCCGCAGGATCTCCAGCTCGAGCTCGGCCGGGTCGCTGTACGGCACCTTCAGCTCGTACTTCCCGCCGTCCAGCGCGCGGCCCTTCTGCCGCTCGTTCCACACCTCGGAGCGCACCCACTTCGCCGCGTCCTTGTTGAACACCAGCGTCGCCCACTGCAGGTCCTTGCCGCGGTAGATGCCGTAGCCGCCGCCGAGCTCCTCGTCGACGGTCTTCAGCGACACCTCCTTCGCCTTCTGGTCGGTGAGCCGCGCGCCCTCGATCGAATCGAGCGAGAACATGCGGATGCCGTCGGACTGGTGACACCACGCGTCCAGGTACCAGTTGCCCTTGTAGTTCACCAGCCGCAGCGGCGACACCTCGCGCTCGGTGCGGCGGTCCTTGGTACGGCCGTAGTAGTCGATGACGAGGCGCAGCCGCTTCACCAGCGCCGCGCCGATCGTCTCGAAGTGCTTCGGCTCGACGCGCCGGCGCTGCACCGAGATGAGCTTCACGCGCTTCAGGATCTCGTTGGCCGAGCCGTCCGCGGTGTCGTCCATCAGCGCCTGCAGGCGCGTCATCAGCGGCTTGATGTGGCGGCCGAGCATGCCGCTCTCGTCCGTGCCCTCGAGCATCTGGTACATGGACATCAGCGCGAGGATCTCTTCCGGGTTGAACCACAGCCCGGGTAGCTCGAAGGTCGGGCCGCCGTTCGGTGTGCCGAACCGATAGCCGCCGGCATCGCGGTCGTGGACGATCGGCGCGTTGAAGTTGTCGCGCAGCTTGACGAGGTCGCGCTTCAGCGTGGCCCGCGACACCTCCAGTTCGCGCATCAGGTCGCTGAACGACACGACGCGGCGCGCCTGGATGAGGTTGGTGATGCGGTGCAGTCGTTCGAACTGGCTCATGACGTCTCCTGGTTCGGCGACCTTAGTCGACCGCGGCCAGGGCAGCTTGATGAATATCCACCGATTGGCCGCGCCTATTCCCGCGATTTCCCGCGGGCGAGAAGGTCGGCCGCCGGCCTACCGTGGGCGCAGTGCGTGGACGCGGTCGAACTCGGCTTCCAGTGCGGGGTGCACGCCGCGCAGGCCGTCGACGACCTGCTTGGCCCAGTCGAAGTACTCCTGCTTGCGCTTCAGGTCCCAGCTCGGCGGCCGCGCGACGATGTCGCGCAGGTTGACGATCTTGTCGGCGAGCTTCACGAGCTTGGCCTGCTCCGACAGGTGCGGCGCGTGGGCGATCTGCATCCGCTTGCGCAGCGCCTTGCTCTGGCTCTTCTCGTCGGTGACCTCCACGACGATCGAGGCGATCGCGCGGCCGAAGGCGCGCTCGAGTTCCGTCTCGGTCGTGTCGGTGTCTTCGATGGTGTCGTGCAGGATCGCGGCCGCCAGGACATCGGCGTCATCGATGCCGCCCAGTTGCGCCAACGTGCTCGCCACCGCCAGCGGGTGGTTGATGTACGGGCTGCCGCGCACGCCTTTGCGCCGCTGCTCGCGGTGCTTGAACGCGGCGAACTCGGCGGCCGCGAGCACTTGCGCGATTCCCTTCGAAACGAAAACTTCAGTTCTTTCCATGCCTCTCCTTGTGATCGCCGGTAACTCCGGACAACTGTCCACGATAGTCCTCGCAGGAAGGCGAGGTTGTCCCTGCGTCACTGTCCCGGAAACGAGGCGGACGGCGACCGCGAAGGCATCCCGTGCAAAACGGCAGTGGTGCAACCGCGGGCGTCGGCGCTCTCTAAGCCAAACCGCACGATCCTTGCTAAAGTAAGGAAGCCTTACTTCAAGGATTCCCATGCTGGCGAAGCTCACCTCCAAGAACCAGCTCACCCTGCCCAAGAGCGTGGTGGAAGCGGTGTCCGCGGCCGAGTACTTCGACGTCGAAGTGCGTGACGGGCAGATCGTCCTGACGCCGGTGCGCATCCAGCGCGGCGATGTGGTGCGCGCCAAACTCGCGACGTTGGGCCTCACCGACGCGGATGTGGCCGACGCGGTGCGGTGGGCGCGCTCCGCGGCGCCCGCGATGCGGGTTGCCGAGCCCGCGGCGAAGTACGGCCCGTCCAAACGCGCCTCGTCGCGGAAGAAGCAGTCGCCGAAGCGGGCATGAAGCCGCCGCGGGTGGTGCTGGACACCAACGTCGTGCTGTCCGCGTTGCTGTTCGGCAGCGGCCCGGCCGCGCGCGTGCGCACCGGCTGGCAGTCCGCGCGCTTCGTGCCCCTGGCCAGCGCGTCCACGGCACGCGAACTCGTGCGCGTGCTGGCCTATCCCAAGTTCGGGCTGTCGGCAGCGGAGCAGGCGGAGCTGCTGGCCGACTTCATGCCGTGGGTCGGCGCCGTCGATGTACCGGACCCGCCGCCCGCGGTGCCGCGCTGCCGCGATCCGTTCGACGTGGCGTTCCTTCATCTGGCCGTCGCCGGGAAGGCGCGGGCCCTGGTCTCCGGCGACCGCGACCTGCTGGCGCTGGCCGGCGCGCCCGGCCTGTGCCCGGTCCTCGGCGTGGATGCGTTCTGCCGGCAGTACCTGGGCGAATGAGGCGAGGAACCGGTCGGCCGCTCAGAGACGCGCAGGCAGCGGCTGGCCAATCCGAAGTAAGTCGCTGGGCCGCTCGAGATCCGCTCACGACCCGCGGCGAAGCAGGGCCTGCGACTCCCGATGCAGGGGCTGCCGCCGCAAGGCGTTCCACTCGGGCCAGCATTCACGCTCCAGACCCGTGCCTTTGTCGACTTGCGGGGTCTCATGGTCGCGTAGCGGACGGAGGCACACCTTGGCGATTGCTTCCCCGCCTCGGTCGGTGCCGCCAGCGTCTTGACATATGTAGCCCATGGGATACAGTTACTTATGCGCGTCGCGATGACCGAGGTCTATCGCGACTGGATCAATGGGCTGACAGACCTTGCTGGCCGTGCGCGCATCCAGGTTCGCATCGACCGGTTGGCGCATGGCAATCCCGGGCAGCATCGCGCCCTGCGTGGAGGCGTGTCCGAGCTCAAGATCGATGTCGGTCCCGGGTATCGCGTCTACTACACGCAGCGCGGCGGGATGCTGATCATCTTGCTGGCGGGCGGCGACAAGTCCTCCCAGCGCTCGGACATCAGGACGGCAATCGAGTTGGCAACGAACCTGCAGGAGCGGATGTAATGGTCAAAGCCAAGGGAGGGAAGTCCACCGCCAGGACCCGGACCGTGAACTATGACGTATCAGCGCAGCTGCGCACTCCCGAGGAGATGGCGGCTTACCTGGATGCCTGGTTGGAAGAAGCGCCGGACGATATCGCTGGAATTGCGCGCGCACTGGGGGACATCGCGCGTGCGCGGGGCATGTCGCAAGTGGCGCGCGACGCCGGACTGAGCCGGGAGAGCCTGTACAAGGCCCTCAGTGAGCATGGCAACCCGAGCTTCTCCACCGTCTTGAAGGTCGCTCGCGCCCTCGGGGTCCGGCTGCACGCGCTGGCCGCCTGATTCGGATCGCGAGCGCGTGCGGCCGAAAGCCACTGTCCCCGAGCCTTCGACGTCTTCAGTTGAGCCTCGACGTGTTCGCGGGCGGTTGAGAGCCGACCTTCGGACGCAGAACGCACACGCCATCCCTGGCGTGCGCGTCGGTTCTGTCAGAGGTGCGTCAACACCAGCTGGCCAATCTGATAGACCGTGCGGCAATCGAAGCGGTTCGGCGGCGGAACCGCGGGCCGCGCTTCGTCGGAGCCGCTCAACACGAACCCGACTTTCGCATCGCCGCGGTCGAGCGCGGCGACGACCTGGTCGGTGACGTCCACGGTGAACGTCGCGCGGTCCGGCGCGGCACGCGCGGTCGATGCGTTCGTGCCCAGCGGCCCTTCGACCCAGGGAAAGGTCATCGCCATCAGGCGCGCGCCGCCGGGAAAGACGGCGGACGGGGCGAGTTGCGCGAAGGAAGACGCGGGCAGCACCGTGCCTGGCGGCAGGGCGAGCAGGGAGCCGCCGGCGCCGGTCATGGACTGGCACATCGAGTTCGGCCGGGTGGCGGGAATGATCGCCGCGTTGAACGAGACTTGCGCCTTGGTCACCAGGCCCTTGAGCCGCTGCAGCGAAGCGAGGTCGTAGGTGAAGGCGGTGCGATAGAGATCCTGCCGGAACTCCTGGCAGTTGCCGGTCTGGTTGCGCCAGAGATCGAAGCCGACCGTGCCCTGGCCCGCCAGCTTCGGTGGCTGCCCGGGAGCGAGGCCGTTCCACCACGCGCTCGGCGTCGGCGGCGCGGCGGGCGACGCTGGCGTGCAGTTGTTGACGGTGTCGACCCCTCCCTGGGTGCGCGCGAGGATCGTGACGCTGGGGTCGGCGCGCGTGTTGAGCGTGGTGACCGGTGCGCAGCCCGCGGCGAGGGCCACGGCGCTGGAGATGCATGCAAGGATGGGTGTGACGCGTTTCATCGAAGGCCTCCCTGGGCACGTTGGATCGATCGGCTCGGCGCACCGATGCGGCCGCGCAGTGAAGCGGGCGGTTCGTTCGGCCGGCGGCTGAGCACTTCCACCACTCTGGCGCAGCCTGCGCGAGCGGTCTGTCGAATATTCGTCAGTGGCGGTGCTGCGTAACCACTATCCAGGCAAGGCAAGCGGACAACAGCCTGCCCCTGGGGGCCGATCCGGGAGATGCGCCGTCATCTCAGAACGTATCGATACGCCTCCAACCCCCGCCCCTCCGACGCCAGCAGCGGCGACGGCTTGCCCTTCAGGTACCAGTCGAAGAACTCGATGGCGTAGCGATTGATCAGCGCCACGTTGGGCCGCGCCTGCAGGCACGCGGCGACGCTCGGCTGTCCCGTGCAGGCCATGTTGGTCCATTCGAGATGCGTGCCGCCCTGCAGTTTCACGTAATACTTCGGCGCCGCGCTCAGTGCGAAGGCGCCCTTCGGACCTTCCATCGCCGACGTCATGCCCCAATCGAACTGCGCGCCCTGGAACATCACCGGCACCGCCAGTCGCGGCAGCGTGTTGTGGGCGATGAACGGTGTGACGTACGGCGAGAGCGCCACCACCGCCTTCACCTCGGACGTTCGCCATTCCGGCCACCCGCCCGCGAGGCCCAGTACGGAGTAGCCGCCGAGCGAGTGGCCGATCGCGCCGACGCGCTTGGCATCAGTGACCTTCGCGAGTTGCGGGTCCTCCACCACGCGCCGTATGGCGTCGCGCAGGTCGCGCAGGCGACCGATTTCGCTCTTGTCCGTCCACAGCGCGGGCTCCAGGACGGATTGGTCCGTATGCAGGTTGTCCAGCCGCAGCCGCTCGCCGTCGATGCCGCAGGTGGCGGCATCCCGGTGGTCGGGCGCGGCGACCACGTAGCCGTGGCGAGCGAGTTCTTCCGTGATGAAAACGGATTGCACCGCGCATCCGCCGAGCCCGTGCGAGAAGAGCACCAGCGGCCGCCGCGGGCACGCGGCCGGCGGTGCATCGCGTGCCACGCTGCCCTTGAAGTGGGTCGTGGCGCGCGCATAAGTGAACGGCGCCTCGGCGGCAGCGGCCGGATACCAGACCGCCAGCTTGCGGCCGCTCTCCATCGCCAGCACGCGATACCCGGCCGTGTGCGGCCCGTCGCACCCGGCGGCGTGCGCGGCGCTGCCCGCCATGACGAGCAGCGCCGCCAGGAAGGTCTTCGTCCCTATTGCGTCCTGCCTCGCATCGATGCCGGCCGCCCCGGCAGCTTCACGAGCGTGCCGGTATTGGTAACCGTGTCACCGTCCACGCGCAGCACCGAGATATCGGAGTCAAGGAAGTTGCCGACGTAGAGCCAGCGGCCGTCCGGGCTGAACACGGCGCCCTCGGGCAGGCCTCGCACTTCGACCTCGCCGACCTTCGTGACCTTCTTGCCGTCAATCCGCAGCACGACGACGCTGCCGTTGCGGTTGTGGAAGAACTCGGTCTTCGCGTTATTGGAGCCGCGCAGCAGCAGCGCGACCGCGAGGCGGCCGTTCGGGCTGACGGCCAATCCTTCCGGCGCGTCGCCGACCACCACCCTGTCGATGACGCGCGACGGCACGGCTTCGAGGTCGATCACCGACACGGTGTCGACGTGCCCGTCGGAGTTGCCGTTGTTGCCGTTGTCCGCAGTGAGTGCCAGGCGACCGTCGGGTGTCACGTCGATGTTGTACGGCCACAGGCCCACGGGGAGGTCGCGCTTGGTGTAGGTCACCTTCTGGCCGTTCACTTCGAGCAGCGCCACCTTGTGGCCGGGGAACTTGCCGGCCAGGGCGCGTCGGCCGTCGGGCGTGAACACGACGTGGGCCACATGCTCGCCGATCGTCACGTTCTCCACCAGCTTGACCTGCTTGCCTTCGATCGACAGCACGCTGATCGAGTTGTCTGCGCGGTTGGCGATCAGCGCGAGGTTGCCGGCCCGGTTGATCGACATGCCCGAAGGCTGCTTGCCGACGGTGACGGTATCGATCAGGCGCGGCGGGTTGGCGGTGAGGTCGATGACGTAGAGCTTGTTGTCGGGCGAGGGCTTCCAGCCGGGGCCCTCGGCGACCCAGTCCATCGAGTTGGCCACCAGCGCGAGCTGGCCGTTGGGGGTGATCGCCAGGTTGGTGGGTGGGCCGAAGATCGAGTTCATCAGCGGCAGGCTCGTCACGATCTTCGGATTGGCCGGGTCGGTGCCGATGTCGACGATGGTCACGGCGTCCTTGCCCGGCGCGGAAAACTGCACCTTGCCGTCCTCGCCCCAGCTCACCTTGTTGTCGATGCCCACCACCATGTACTCGGGCTTGCCCGGCTGCATCGGGGCGGCACAGGCGGCGAGCAGCGCCACGGCGCCGAGCAGCGCCCACTTGATGTTTCGGTTCATCCGGTGTCTCCTCATTTCTTGTCGTTGGACTTCGCATCGCACCGCGGCCCGCCGTGCGGTGCGCTTGCGAACGGCCAGCATACGGGTCGGGGCGCAGTTATCCCAGCGCGGCAAGCCGAGGCACGCCGCCCGGACGCGTGATGGGCCGCAGAGACCAGTGGAATGAACTTCGCTATCCGCCGCAACCCTTCCTGGAGGTCCCATGCAACTGAAAGGCTCCTGCCACTGCGGTGCAGTCCGGTTCACGCTGGAGTCGGACTCGCCCGTGCCCTTCATGCATTGTCACTGCTCGATCTGCCGCAAGACCGCGGGTTCCGGTGGGTATGCGATCAACCTCGGTGGCGACGCCGCGTCGATGAAGGTTCGCGGCCGACGGAACGTGTCCCGCTTCCACGCGCTGATCCGCGAGCCTGGCCGCCGCGCGCGGCGCTCGCCGGCGTGGCGGCACTTCTGCAGCCAGTGCGGCAGCCCCTTGTGGCTGTGGGACCCGCGCTGGCCCGAGCTGATCCATCCGCACGCATCGGCCATCGACACACCGCTGTCGAGGCCACCGGAAGTGGTTGAAGCCGCGCTCGCGTACGCCGCCGGGTGGGTGGACGCGCCCGCGGGCAAGGGCCACGTGCGCTGCGAGCGACTGGCCGCAGGAATCGCTGCGGGAACGGCAGCAGCGGCGACGGCTTGCCCTTCAGGTACAAGTCGAAGAACTCGGTGGCGTAGCGAGTGATCAGCGCCACGTTGGGCCGCGCCTCGAGGCACGCCGCGACGCTCGGCTGTCCAGTGCAGGCCATGTTGGTCCATTCGAGATGCGTGCCGCCCTGCAGCTTCACGTAATACTTCGGCGCCGCGCTCAGTGCGAAGGCGCCCTTCGGACCTTCCATCGCCGACGTCATGCCCCAATCGAACTGCGCGCCCTGGAACATCACCGGCACCGCCAGTCGCGGCAGCGTGTTGTGGGCGATGAAAGGTGTGACGTACGGCGAGAGCGCCACCACCGCCTTCACCTCGGGCGTTCGCCATTCCGGCCACCCGCCCGCGAGGCCCAGTACGGAGTAGCCGCCGAGCGAGTGGCCGATCGCGCCGACGCGCTTGGCATCGGTGACCTTCGCGAGTTGCGGGTCCTCCACCACGCGCCGTATGGCGTCGCGCAGGTCGCGCAGGCGACCGATTTCGCTCTTGTCCGTCCACAGCGCGGGCTCCAGGACGGATTGGTCCGTATGCAGGTTGCCCAGCCGCAGCCGCTCGCCGTCGATGCCGCAGGTGGCAGCATCCCGGTGGTCGGGCGCGGCGACCACGTAGCCGTGGCGAGCGAGTTCTTCCGTGATGAAGACGGATTGCACCGCGCATCCGCCGAGCCCGTGCGAGAAGAGCACCAGCGGCCGCCGCGGGCACGCGGC
This sequence comes from uncultured beta proteobacterium, assembly GCA_963726405.1. Classification (GTDB taxonomy): domain Bacteria; phylum Pseudomonadota; class Gammaproteobacteria; order Burkholderiales; family Burkholderiaceae_F; genus JAOUJD01. The sequence continues at coordinate 14,439 of CAVSCF010000006.1, forward strand.
CGGCGGTGCATCGCGTGCCACGCTGCCCTTGAAGTGGGTCGTGGCGCGCGCGTAAGTGAACGGCGCCTCGGCGGCAGCGGCCGGATACCAGACCGCCAGCTTGCGGCCGCTTTCCATCGCCAGCACGCGATAGCCGGCCGTGTGCGGTCCGTCGCACTCGGCGGCGTGCGCGGCGCTGCCCGCCATGACGAGCAGCGCCGCCAGGAAGGTCTTCGTCCCTATTGCGTCCTGCCTCGCATCGAGGCCGGCCGCCCGGCAGCTTCACGAGCGTGCCGGTATTGGTAACCGTGTCACCGTCCACGCGCAGCACCGAGATGTCGGAGTCGAGGAAGTTGCCGACGTAGAGCCAGCGGCCGTCCGGGCTGAACACGGCGCCCTCGGGCAGGCCTCGCACTTCGACCTCGCCGACCTTCGTGACCTTCTTGCCGTCGATCCGCAGCACGACGACGCTGCCGTTGCGGTTGTGGAAGAACTCGGTCTTCGCGTTATTGGAGCCGCGCAGCAGCAGCGCGACCGCGAGGCGGCCGTTCGGGCTGACGGCCAATCCTTCCGGCGCGTCGCCGACCACCACCCTGTCGATGACGCGCGACGGCACGGCTTCGAGGTCGATCACCGACACGGTGTCGACGTGCCCGTCGGAGTTGCCGTTGTTGCCGTTGTCCGCAGTGAGTGCCAGGCGACCGTCGGGTGTCACGTCGATGTTGTACGGCCACAGGCCCACGGGGAGGTCGCGCTTGGTGTAGGTCACCTTCTGGCCGTTCACTTCGAGCAGCGCCACCTTGTGGCCGGGGAACTTGCCGGCCAGGGCGCGTCGGCCGTCGGGCGTGAACACGACGTGGGCCACATGCTCGCCGATCGTCACGTTCTCCACCAGCTTGACCTGCTTGCCTTCGATCGACAGCACGCTGATCGAGTTGTCCGCGCGGTTGGCGATCAGCGCGAGGTTGCCGGCCCGGTTGATCGACATGCCCGAAGGCTGCTTGCCGACGGTGACGGTGTCGATCAGGCGCGGCGGGTTGGCGGTGAGGTCGATGACGTAGAGCTTGTTGTCGGGCGAGGGCTTCCAGCCGGGGCCCTCGGCGACCCAGTCCATCGAGTTGGCCACCAGCGCGAGCTGGCCGTTGGGGGTGATCGCGAGGTTGGTGGGTGGGCCGAAGATCGAGTTCATCAGCGGCAGGCTCGTCACGATCTTCGGATTGGCCGGGTCGGTGCCGATGTCGACGATGGTCACCGCGTCCTTGCCCGGCGCGGAAAACTGCACCTTGCCGTCCTCGCCCCAGCTCACCTTGTTGTCGATGCCCACCACCATGTACTCGGGCTTGCCCGGCTGCATCGGCGCGGCACAGGCGGCGAGCAGCGCCACGGCGCCGAGCAGCGCCCACTTGATGTTTCGGTTCATCCGGTGTCTCCTCATTTCTTGTCGTTGGACTTCGCATCGCACCGCGGCCCGCCGTGCGGTGCGCTTGCGAACGGCCAGCATACGGGTCGGGGCGCAGTTATCCCAGCGCGGCAAGCCGAGGCACGCCGCCCGGACGCGTGATGGGCCGCAGAGGCCAGTGGAATGAACTTCGCTATCCGCCGCAACCCTTCCTGGAGGTCCCATGCAACTGAAAGGCTCCTGCCACTGCGGTGCAGTCCGGTTCACGCTGGAGTCGGACTCGCCCGTGCCCTTCATGCATTGCCACTGCTCGATCTGCCGCAAGACCGCGGGTTCCGGTGGGTATGCGATCAACCTCGGTGGCGACGCCGCGTCGATGAAGGTTCGCGGCCGACGGAACGTGTCCCGCTTCCACGCGCTGATCCGCGAGCCTGGCCGCCGCGCGCGGCGCTCGCCGGCGTGGCGGCACTTCTGCAGCCAGTGCGGCAGCCCCTTGTGGCTGTGGGACCCGCGCTGGCCCGAGCTGATCCATCCGCACGCATCGGCCATCGACACACCGCTGCCGAAGCCGCCGGAAGTCGTCGAAGCCGCCGCCGCGTACGCACCCGAATGGGTGGACGTGCCCGCGGGCAAGGGTCACGTCCTTTGCGAACGATGGCCGAAGGAATCGCTGCGCGAGTGGCATCGGCGGCACGGGCTGTTGTCGCCGGCGTGAGCGAACGACCCCGGTAGTAAAGTGACGCACCTGCCACGCCGTGCCACGAATGAGTTCATGACCCTGACCCACATCCTCGTCGACTTCGAAAACGTCCAGCCCTCCGCCCTCGACATCGGCCTCGTGCCCGGGGACGGCGTGCGCCTCGCGATCTTCCGCGGGCCCGGGCAGATGAAGTACGCCGCCGACGTTGCCGAGGCGTGGCAGCCTCTGGGCGCCAACGTCACTTTCATCCGCTGCGCCAAGGCCGGGCGCAACGCGGTCGACATGCACATCGCCTTCTACCTTGGCGAGCTGGTCGCATCCCAGAAGCGCGCCGATGCGGGCAAGGGCGCGCGCTTCTTCATCGTGTCGCGCGACACCGATTTCGATCCCTTGTTGATGCACATCCGCAGCGAGGGCTTCGAGGCCGGACGCGTGGCATCGATCAAGGCGGCGTTGAGCGGCGGCGCGCCCGAGAGGCCGGAGCCGCGTGTCGCCAAGACGCGCTCCCGGCGCGGCAAGGCCGAGCCGGCACCCGCACCGGCGGCGGTCGAGAAGCCGGCGAAGCGGGCCGCGAAGAAGGCACCGGTCGCGAAGAAGGCCGTTGCGAAGAAGACGCCGGCCGTGAAGAAGACGGAGTCGCTCATCCCGGTGCCCGCGCCACGGGCGCGGCGCTCGGGGCGGCTCACTGAGGCGCCGGTCGTCAGCGCTCCGGCCGCGCCGGACGCGCGCGCCAAGGTGATCGAAAGCCTGCAACGCATGGGCGAGAAGCGCCCGACGAAGCGCAAGGGGCTGGAGCGCCACATCGAGTCGCACCTGGGCCGCAACCTCGAGCCCGGGCACCTCGAAACGCTGATGTCGCAGCTCGAGCGGGACGGCGTGCTCGTCTTCAACGACAAGAACCACGTCGAGTACCGGCTGCCCAAAGCGAAGAAGTAGCCGGGCGCCCGCTTAGCGCGGCCGCGGAAACTCCACTAGATACCGCAGGCGGCGAATGAATGCCGGGTCGATGTTGTCCTTGAGTCTCGTCGTCAGGATCACCGGTCCTTTGTGTTCCTCGAGCCGCTGCAGCAGGTATGCGACCTCGACGTTGGCATAGCGGTCGTGCGCGTCCCTGACTTCGGAGCGTTTGCCGAGCAGCGCATCGGCCTCGTCGAGCAGCAGCACCGCATCCATTTCTTCGGCGCGCCGGAAGACGGCGTCGAGGTTCTTCTCGGTCTCGCCCACGTACTTGCTCACGATCTGCGACAGGTCGACGCGGTAGATCTGCCTGCCAAGCGCGTGCGCGAGCTCGTAGGCTGCGAGCGTCTTGCCGGTGTGGCGATCGCCGTGGAACACGGCTGACGGTCCACGCGGGTGCCCCGAGCCGTTGGCGCCGTACTGCGCACCGTCGGTGAGGCCGACCGCGTCGACGAGGTCGCGGGCGGCGTGCCGGAAGCCGAGGCGCGGCGGGCTGGCCTGCGCCTCGGTATCGGGTGGCGCGGGTTCGCCGTCCGCCGGTACGTGGCTGACTGACAGCATCTGTACCGCCGCCTCCACCAGTTCGGCGCCGTCCGGCGTCGTCGATAGCGACTCCGCCTGCGCGTCATCCAGCACGCCGCTGTGTTCCGCCAGCCAGCGGAGCACCTGGCTGCCCGCGGTGGCCTGGGTTCGAAAGCGCACCACGTTGCAGGCGCCGCCGAGATCGTTGCGGCTGACGAGTTCGATCACCTGCCAGGCGTCACGCGCGCCGTACGCGTGCAGCACATCGCGGCTGCCGAGCAGGTCGATCGTTTCATGCACTTCGGCGAGCAGGCGTGTGGCCATCTGGCCGGTGAGGCCGGCGCCGTGAACCGATGCATTGCGTGCGAGGTCGCGGGCGATTTCGCGAACCGCGGCGTTGGTTACGGTCGGTGGCGCCAGCACGGTCGCGGCGCCGTGCTGCTCGGCGTACGCGACCACCGCAACGAGGAAGCGCAGCCACAGCGACAGGAACGCGCGATTCGGCCGGACTTCGCCCGCCTCGCCGTTCGCCATGCCGAGGGCGCGCGCATACAGGCTCCTGCGGTCCTGTTCGGTCATGCGCTCGTTGCGGAATCCGATCGCCAGCAGCACCTTCCTGGTCTTCTCGCTGCGGATCGGCAGCAGGCCCTGGGCGAAGAGCTGCGCAAGGCGCTCGGCGACCTGGAACGCCCGCATTTCCTCGAGCATGCAGGCGAAGTAGATCGCCTGCACGGCGTGGATGTTGCCGGCGACGATCTCGCCGCCGGTATCGGGTTCAGGGGCCATCGTTGTCCCGCGTTGATTGGGTGGAGCCCCGTTCCACGCGGGCACGCTGGCTCACGGTAGAAGAGTCGAGCCCTCGAGGCGATCACGCGAAGCGGGCGTGTTCGCCATTGCATGCAGCGACCCGATCAGGTGCATCGGTGGCAGGCGCGTGGAACCAGCGCGCCGCACCCTTACGTTTCGTTACCACTTGCTCGTCCTCGCCCCCGTCCGCGGGGCGTTGGACGGACAGTGGCGCCGCCCGGCGCGACTGGAGTGGCGGAGGACGTATGTCGAAACGTGTGTGGATATCGATCGCGCTGGCTGGCGCGATCGTCGCCCTGGCGGGGTGCGTGGTGGTGCCGGCGCAACCGGGGTATGGCTACGGCCCGGGCTACGGGTACGGTGGCCCCAATCGCGGTGTGTACGTGGCGCCGCCACCGGTCGTCGTCGTTCCGCCGCCGCGGCATCGCTACGGTTACTGGTACGACCGGCATGGCGAGGATCGAGGCTGGCACTAGCCTGCGTTTTAGATGGTTCCACCTTCAATGCGCCGAGCCTGACGTGAGGCACGGTGATCGGCCTCGCACCTGCGACCCTGAAAGTGCCCCGACGGAGGAAGTCGGGTGGTCGTTCGCAGGAAAGGAGAAACCATGGTCACGCGGCAAAGGAAAGTAACGGGAACACGGCGGCGCACGGTAACGCCGGCGCCCCGGCGCACGCCGACCGCAATGGAAGTACGGCCCGCCCCGATGGCGGAAATGAAGGCACGGCTTGACGTGGCAGGACGCAAGGTCCAGGTGGCCGGCCATGCGGCGACGAAGTTCGCGCGCAGTTCCGTGCGTGAAGTGACGACCGCCGCGAAGGCCTCCCGCGAACCGATGCACGCGCTCTGGCGCAACATGCGGCTCGCCACGCGGCACATCGCCCGCGATGCCGTCGAGATGTGGAAGGAAGTCGCGCCCGCGGGCGTGGCGGTGATGAAACTGCCTCTCGTGCGCAGGGCGCGTCGGCCGGCCGCGTAGCGCGGCGGGTGTAGTCAGGCCGTCGGCAAGCAGTTCGCGGCGCTGACCGGCTCCCTCGTCCCAACCGGGGGAGGCGGCTGGCGCCGCGGCTGTTTCGGTCCTGGCTCGCCGGTTGGATCAACGCCCCGCGCTCCTCAACCCCGGCAGCATCAACCGCAGCGTGTTGTCCCGGACCACGTAGTGGTGGAACAGTGCCGCCGCGGCGTGAAGTGCAATCAGGAAGTAGCCGGCGTTCGCGATCGCCTCGTGGATGTCCTCGAGGGTGTGCGCGAGGCGCCGGCTGGGCCCGATCAGCACGGGCAGGCCCTGGCCGAACCAGGTCACCGGCTCGCCCGCGGCATTGAGCATGAGCCAGCCCGTCAGCGGCAACAGGATCATCAGGCCGTACAGGGCGAGGTGGACCAGCGTGGCGATCCGCGCCTGCCAGCGCGGCGGTGGCGGCTCGATCGCAGGTGTTGCGCTCGCCGCTCGCACCGCCATCCGCAGCACGACGAGACCCAACACCGTCAGCCCCAGCAGCGTGTGCCAGTGCTTGATCAGGGCCTCGGTCGGCGTGTGCTCGAACGCCTCCCGAAGCTCGCTGGTCAGGTAGGCCCCGGCGATCAGCGCCAGCGTCAGCCAGTGCAGCGCGATGATGGCGAAGTTGAAGCGGGCACGCGGCGGAGCAGGCATGCGGCGAGTGTAGACAGGGAAGCGGCGGCCATGGCCGCCGCTTCGTTCTCCCGTGTGCAGCGGTTACGCAGCCACCGGCTCCTTGCTCGGCGCGGTACGCAGTTCGCGGCGGAGGATCTTGCCGATCGGCGTCTTCGGAAGCGGCTCGGTGCGGAACTCGACCGTGCGCGGCACCTTGTAGTTGGTCAGGTGCAGGCGGCAGTGTTCGAGCAGTTCGCGTTCGGACAGGGTCGCGTCCTTCTTGACGACGACGATCTTCACCGCTTCACCGGATTTCTCGTCCGGCACGCCGATCGCGGCCACCTCCACCACGCCCGGATGCATCATGACCACATCCTCGACCTCGTTCGGGAACACCTTGAAGCCGGAGACGATGATCATGTCTTTCTTCCGGTCGGTGATCTTGAACTGCCCGAGTTCGTTCATGAAGCCCATGTCGCCGGTGCGGAACCAGCCGTCGGCCGTGAACACCTTCGCGGTCTCGTCGGGCTTGTTCCAGTAGCCCTTCATCACCTGCGGGCCGCGGATCGCGATCTCGCCCACTTGCCCCACCTGCAACAAAGTGTCGTTTTCGTCGAGGATCGTGGCCTCGGTGGACGGGATTGGAACGCCGATGTTGCCGCTCCACTCCTGGATGTTCAGCGGGTTGGAGATCGCGATCGGCGACGTTTCCGTGAGACCGTAGCCTTCGATCAGCGGCACCCCGGTGGCAGCCTTCCAGCGCTGCGCCACGGCGTGCTGCACGGCCATGCCGCCGGCGGCACAGATCTTCAGCTTGTGCAGGCTCAGTTCGGCGAACCCGGGCGCGTTCAGCAGCCCGTTGTAGAGCGTGTTCACTCCGATCATCGCCGTGATGGGCGTCTTCTTCAGCAGGTGGATGAAGGCCGGCAGGTCGCGCGGGTTGGTCACCAGGATGATGTGCGCGCCGATCTTCATGAACACCATGTTCACCGTGAGCGCGAACACGTGATACAGCGGCAGCGGAATCAGCGTGGTTTCCTTGCCGTCCAGCAGGTCGCGCGCGATCCACGGGGCTACCTGCTGCAGGTTGGCGACCATGTTCGCCTGCGTCAGCATCGCGCCCTTGGCGACGCCGGTGGTTCCGCCCGTGTACTGCAGGAACGCGAGGTCGTCCAGGCGGATGTCCACGTTCTCGAGCATGTGTTCGCCGCCTGCGGTGAGCGCGTCGTTGAACGCGACGGTCTGCGCCAGGTGCCACTCGGGAACCATCTTCTTGACGTGCTTGACCACCAGGTTGGTCAACATGCGCTTGAACGCCGGGAACATGTCGCCGATCTGCGTCGTGATGATGGTCCTGACGGCCGTGCGCGGCAGCACTTCCTCCAGCGTGTGCGCGAAGTTCTCCAGCACCACGATCGCGGTCGCGCCGGAGTCCTTCAGCTGGTGCTCGAGTTCGCGGGCGGTGTAAAGCGGGTTGGTGTTGACCACCACCACGCCCGCTCGCTGCGCGCCGAAGAGCGCCACCGGGTACTGGATCAGGTTGGGCAACATGATCGCCATCCGGTCGCCCTTCTTGAGGCCGACGACCTTCTGGAGGTACGCGGCGAAGTCGCGGCTCAGCCGGTCGAGTTCGCGGTAGGTGATCGACACACCCATGTTTCCGTAGGCCGGCAGATCCGCGAACCGGGCGCAGCTGGTTTCAAGGATCTCCTTGATGGAGTTGAACGCCCTGACGTCGACCTCGGCCGGGATACCTTCGGGGTACTGCTTCAGCCATACCTTTTCCATAGTCTCCGCTCCACGTTGTTCGGCATTCCTTTCCATTAATGGCAGGTGGGCCGCGCAATGAATGGCCTTGCGTCAATGAATGCGGCATCGCAACGTCCAAGACAAGACGCGGGCTTGGTAGATCCACTCAGATCTCCCGCTGCTGCCGTCCGGGCCTTCCCGTGTGGCCCGTCTGCGCGAACCGGCCAAGGCTTCCCCATCCGACGGCGCTTCGGCGGGCCCAAGCCCGGTTTTCCCGTTCCCTCCGAAAACGCGTCTCCGACGGCCCCGTCTGCGCCTGTTTCGAGCGGCGGCAAGGGCGGCCGGCACGGTAAAGTTCGCCCTGCGCCCTTCGGGGCGCATGCTTTATCTTCACTTCGAAGCGAAATGCCGATGGAAGAACACGACCTGCCGGTCGCCCGCGACCAGCGTTTTTTCGAGGACTACCCTGTCGGGTCCGTGGCGGTGTACGGCCCGATCCCGGTCGACGAGGCGGAAATCATCGACTTCGGCAAGCGCTTCGACCCGCAGGACTTTCACACGGATCCCGTGAAGGCGGCCAGCAGTCCGTTTGGCGGCTTGATCGCCAGCGGCTGGCATACCGGCTCGATGATGATGCGCGTCCTCGTCGACCGCTACTTGTCCCGCACGGCCGGCCTGGGGGCGTCCGGCATGGACGAATTGCGCTGGACCGCGCCGGTGCGGCCCGGCGATCAGCTGTGGGTCAAGGTCACGGTCATCGAGGCGCGGCGGTCGGAATCCAAACCCGATCGGGGTCTCTTGCGGATCCTGATCGAAGTGCTGAACGAAAAGGGAGGGACCGCAATGACGGTGAAAGCGATGTCGCTGGTGCGCTGCCGATCGGCGGCATCGTGAGGGCGAACCGGGCGCTGGATGCCCGCCGGCGTCGCCTGCTCGCGGCCGCGGCGTTGCTGCCGGTCGTGCCCGCCGTGCGCGCCACCGACCACGATGACTATCCGAGCAAGCCGATCCGGCTCGTGGTGCCGTTTCCGCCCGGAGGCGGCGCGGACAACCTGGCCCGGGCGATCATGCCGAAGGTCGCGCTGGCCCTCGGCAAGCCGATCATCATCGACAACAAGCCGGGCGCCGGCGGGAACGTCGGCTCCGAACTCGTCGCAGGATCCCCGGCCGACGGCTACACGCTGCTGTACGGGACCAACGGCACGCACTCGATCAACCAGAGCCTGTACCAGGGCCTGCGCTTCGATCCGATCAAGGACTTCGCGCCGGTCGGCCGCATGACCGAGATCGCCGCGATGCTGGTGGTGAACCCGCAACTGCCGGTGATGACGACGACGCAACTGATCCGCTACGCGAAGGCGAATCCCGGCAAGGTGAACTTCGCCTCGGCGGGCAACGGCACGACCTCGCACCTGTCCGGCGAACTCTTCAGGACGATGGCCGGGATCGACATCGTGCACATTCCGTATCGCGGCGGCGGCCTGGCGGTGACGGACCTGATCAGCGGCCAGGTGCAGATGATGATCGACGTGATGCCGAACGTGTATCCGCTCGTGAAGGATGCGCGGATCCGCGGCATCGCCGTCTCGACGTCCGTGCGCTTCCCCGGTGCGCCCGAATATCCGACGATCGCCGAGTCGGGCGTGCCCGGGTTCGAGGCGAGCGCGTGGGACGGCATCCTGGCGCCGGCCGGCACCCATCCGGGCATCGTCAGCAAGCTGAATGGCGCGATCCACACCGCACTGGCCGATCCCGAACTGATCGAGTTGCTGAAGAGCCGCGGCGCGCGCGTCGTCCCCGGCACTCCGGACGACTTCGCGCAGCACATCGCCGCGAGCACCAAGAAGTGGGCGCAGGTGGTGAAGGCCTCCGGCGCGAAGATCGATTGAGCCCGTCCGTTCCCTTCGTTGTTTTCCCTCTCACGTAGAGAAGCATGGATACCAAAGCACTGCCGCCGATTCCCGCCTGGACCGTCGTCCCCGGCTACGAGGACATCATCTATTCGAAGGCGGAAGAGGGCATCGCGAAGATCACGATCAACCGCCCCGAGGTGCGCAACGCCTTCCGGCCCGAGACGGTCAAGGAGATGCAGCGTGCGTTCGACGACGCACGCGACGACGAGACCATCGGCGTGATCATCCTCACGGGACAGGGCAAGGAAGCGTTCTGCTCGGGCGGCGACCAGCGCGTGCGCGGCGCGGGCGGCTACGTCGGCGGCGACAAGATTCCGCGCCTGAACGTGCTCGACCTGCAGCGCCAGATCCGCACGCTGCCCAAGCCCGTGGTGGCGATGGTGGCCGGCTATGCGATCGGCGGCGGCCACGTGCTGCACATGATCTGCGACCTCACCATCGCGGCGGACAACGCGCGCTTCGGCCAGACCGGGCCGAAGGTCGGCAGCTTCGACGGCGGCTACGGCGCGTCGTACATGGCGCGCATCGTCGGCCAGAAGAAGGCGCGCGAGATCTGGTTCCTGTGCCGCCAGTACGACGCGAAGCAGGCGCTGGAAATGGGCCTGGTCAACACCGTCGTGCCGTACGAGCGGCTCGAGGCGGAGACCGTGCAGTGGTGCCGCGAGATGCTCGCCAACAGCCCGATCGCGCTGCGCTTCCTGAAGTCCGCGCTGAACGCCGACTGCGACGGCCAGGCCGGGCTGCAGGAACTGGCGGGCAATGCGACGCTGCTCTTCTACCTGTCCGAGGAAGGCCAGGAGGGCAAGAACGCCTACCTGGAGAAGCGCAAGCCCGACTTCCGCAAGTTCCGCCGGCTTCCGTAGCCGTGCAGGACACGCGCCGTGTAGGCTCCGACGCGTGAACGATCCTCTCTCCATTACGGCCGCCGCGCGCGACGCGCCCGATGCCGTCGCGCTGCACGTCGGCCCCGACCGCTACACCTTCGCCGATCTCGCCGATCTCGTCAGTACGCGGCGCGCGGACCTCGCCTCCGAACTCGTGCCCGGGCGCCCCGTGCCGCTGGTGGGGCGCAACAAGCTGGAACGCGTCGTCGCGCTCTACACGCTGCTCGAAGCGCGCGTGCCGGTGCTGCTGATCCATCCCAAGCTCACCGAGGGCGAGCGGGCGGCGGAAATCGCGGCCACCGCGCGGGCCGCAGGCAGCCTGCCGCCCGACGCGGCGGTGGTCCTCTACACCTCGGGCACCACGGGCGAGGCGCGCGGCGCCGTGCTCACGCGTGCGGCGCTCGTTGCCTCTGCCCAGGCGAGCGCGGCCAATCTCGGCTGGGAACCGGACGACTGCTGGCTGCTGGCGATGCCGATTGCACGCGTCGGAGGCCTCTCGATCCTGACGCGATCCCTCATCGCGCGCCGGGCGGTGGCTCTCGCGCCCGGCTTCGACGCCCGCGAACTGCCGCAGTGGATCGAGCAGTGGCGAACCACGCTCGTGTCCCTCGTGCCGACGATGGTCGGGCTGCTCTTCGACGAGTTTCCCGACTGGCGCCCGCCTTCCTTCCTGCGTGCGCTCCTGGTCGGCGGTGCGGAAGCGCCGCCGCGGCTGCTCAAGGAGGCGGCGAAACGCAAGGTGCCGGTCGTGATCACCTACGGCTGCACCGAGACCTGCTCGCAGGTCGTCGTCACGCCGTATGCGCAGCGTTTCAACCCGACCCCGTGCGGCGCCGGACAACCGTTGCCGGGCGCGGAAGTGCGCGTGACCGACGGCCGCATCGAAGTGCGCGGCCCCATGCGGATGGCGGGCTACCTCGGCCAGCCGCCGCTCGCCGAGGAGGAGTGGTTCGATACCGGCGACCTCGGCATGCTCGACCCGCAGGGCTGCCTGCACGTGCGTGGGCGACGCGCCGACCTGGTCGTCACCGGCGGCGACAACGTCTACCCGGCCGAAGTGGAACGGGTGCTGGAGGCCTGCCACGGCATTCGTGCCGCGGCGGTGTTCGGCGTACCGGATGCGACCTGGGGCCAGATCGTGGCGGCCGCGTTCGTGGCCGAAGGCACGCCGCCGACCGACGACCAGCTCAAGGCCTTCCTCGAACATCACCTCGCCGGGCACAAGCGGCCGCGGCGGGTCGTGTTCGTCGAGCGATTGCCGCAGACGGCGGCGGGCAAGCTCGATCGCGCGGGGCTGAATTCGTTGACGCCCCAGCTTCGTCAGTTGTCTTAGCGGGCTGTTCCTCTTGCGCAGCGGCCGCGCTGCGGGGCACCTCGACTCCGCGCGGCTCGGCGGCGGGCGGGCTTCGATGGAGGTCGTCCTTGCGGGCCGCGGCAGCTTCGAATTCCATCGTGCGAGTCGCGCGATCGCGGCTCGGTTGGGCGCTGAGCTCGGCCCGCCCCGGCTCTCAATCAGTACGCCCGCCGCCTGAGCCGCCTCCGCGAGGCGCCCCACAGCGCGGCCACTGCGCCGAGCTTCGCAAACGCATCCGGACCCCACCGAAGCGAAACCGGCATGCTCCACGAAGTGTGGCGCCGGAGGGGAGTGTGGGGTATCTCGCGCAGCGGGCGTCAGGCGGCGGGCGTGCCATGCGCGAAGCGAGGCGGGCCGCGGAGGCTCGCCACCCGAGCCGCTATGGGGGAGCGCCGGGATTCGAAGCTGCTGGCCCGCAATGAACCAGAGTCGCTGAATGACGCCCGCCGCGACGACCGCGGAGTCGAGGTACCCCGCGCTCCCCTTCGGCGCAGGAGAGGAAGTCCTGCTACGAGAATTCCGCGCTACAGCACCCGGTTGAACCACAGCATTGACAGCACCGCCCCAAGCCCCGCGAGCAAGGCTCCGAGGCCCGCGAAGAGCGCGGTGATCTCGGTCGGTTGCTGCTTCTCGAACCCGAGCTTTGCGCTGAGCCGGCTGTAAACCTTCTTCAGTTCCTTCGCGTCGGCCGCCCGGAAGTACTCGCCCTCGGTGGCGCGGGCCACCTGCTTCAGCTTGTCCTCGTCGAGCCGCACGCGCATCTGCCAGCCGTCGGCGCTCACCGTCGTGCCTTCCGGCGTTCCCATGCCGACTGTGTAGACCCGCACCCCCAGCTCGGCGGCGAGTTCGGCAGCCTTCATCGGATCCGGACCGACGTTGCTCTGGCCATCGGACAGCAGGACGATTGCGGCGGTGGAGTTGCTGCCGGCGGTGATCTCGCGCTCCTCGAGCTTCTTGCGCGGCTCGTCCTTCTTGCCCTTCGGCGGATTGATGAATTCCTCGACGTTGATGCGCGCCTGCGGCAACGCGGCGTCGAGCGCGATCACGAGACCGCTGCCAAGCGCCGTTCCGCGCTGCGGCTCGAGCCGGTCGATCGACGTGATGATGGCCTCGCGGTTGTCGGTCGGCGACTGCACGAGCGCGGCCGAGGCGGCGATGCCGACGACACCGATCTTCACGTGGCGCGGCTGGTCGGCCACGAAAGCCTTCGCGGCGTTCTGCGCGGCGACCATGCGGGTGGGCTGCAGATCGGTGGCGCGCATGCTGCCCGACATGTCGACCGCGAGAATGATCGTTTCGATCCGCGCCGGCAGCACCAGCGCGGCCTGCGGACGCGCCACCGCCAGCAGCAGCATCGTCAGGCCCAGCAGCCATAGCAGCGGCGGCAGCGCCCGCTGCACGCGTCCGGTCGTCGCCGCGCCGACGGTTTCCAGCCGCGCGTGGCGAGCCAGCGAGGCGCTTCGCCGCTTCAGCACCTGCGCGTAGACGAATATCACCAGCGGCACGGCGAGCAGCAGCCACAGCATCGACGGCCACAGGAAGGTGAAGCTGGTCGGGTTGCCCATGTCAGGGTTCAGCTTCGCAGGTGTCTGGGGACTGCGCCCGAGGCGAGCTGGCGGCGGCGCTTGCGCAACTGGGTGAAGCGCAGCAGCGCTTCGTCGAGCGGCTCGTCGGTCGCGAGTTCGAGGCAATCGACGCCCGCATCGCCCAGCGCGGCACGCAACTCGACCTCGCGCTTCTCCGCCGCCTTCGCGAAGCGCAGGCGGAACGCGCGGTCGTGCGTGTCGACGAGCAGCTGCTCGCCGGTCTCCGCGTCCTGCATGACCACCAGTCCGATGTCCGGCAGCTCGGTTTCCATCGGGTCCGTGAGCCGCACGGCGACGATGTCGTGGCGGCGGGCGAGGTCCGACAGTGCGCGCGACCAGCCCGGCGTGCTGATGAAGTCCGAAACGACGAACAGCACCGAGCGCCGCTTGATCACCGGGCGCGCGAGCTTCAGCAGCTCGGCGAGATCGGTGACGCGGCCGACCGCCGTGGGAGATGGTTTCGCGCGCCGCTCGGCCAGCTTCTGCATGCGGTCGAGGATGTGCAGCACGTGGACGCGGCCGCTGCGCGCCGGGACGACCTCGCTCGCGTGCTCGGAGTGCAGCACCGCGCCGACGCGATTGCCGTACCGGGTGAAGAGCCTCGCGAGCACCGCGACCAGCTCGCTCGCGAGCGCGCGCTTGCGCATCTGCTGCGAGCCGAAGTCGACCGAGCCCGAGAGATCCAGCACGAACCACGCGGCCACCTCGCGGTCTTCCTGGAACTCGCGCACGTGGGGAACCTGCACCCGCGCGGTGACGTTCCAGTCGATGTAGCGGACGTCGTCGTGCAACTGGTATTCGCGCAGGTCGGCGAGGTCGAGCCCGAAGCCGCGGAACAGGGTGCGGTAGTCGCCCTGCAGGACGCCGTCGAGGCGACGCAGCACGGTCCACTCGAGCCTGCGCAGCAGCCGATCGGGATCGACCGCGCTGGCGGGCTCGTTGGCGGCCGGGACGTCGTCCGCGATCGTCGCGGCCGACGCGACCTTAGGCCGTAGCCACCCGAACATGGGTTTCCAGGGGTTTCTCGGGGGCCCGCACCGCCTGCAGCACCCGCATGATGATGCCGTCGGCGGTCTGGCCGTCCGACAGCGCCTCGTAGCTCAGCACAAGGCGGTGGCGGAGCACGTCGGGCACGAGGTCGATCACGTCCTCGGGCAGGACGAAGGCCCGCCCGCGCAGGAACGCAAGGGCACGCGCGCCCTCGATCATGTTGATCGTCGCGCGCGGGCTGGCGCCGAACGTGATGTAGGACTGCAGTTCGCGCAGGCCGTACTGCTCGGGGCGGCGCGTGGCGGAGACGAGCTTCACGGCGTACTGCATCAGCGCCGGATCGACGTAGATGCGGCGGCACTCCTGCTGCAGCTGCATCAGCTGCTCGGTCGAGCACACGCCGCTCATCGGTCGTCGGCGCGCCGGTGACGCGCTCGACGATCACGAACTCCTCTTCCTCGTTCGGATAGTCGACCACGACCTTCATCATGAAGCGGTCGACCTGCGCTTCGGGCAGCGGGTACGTGCCTTCGGTCTCGATCGGATTCTGCGTCGCCATGACGAGGAAGGGCGCAGGCACCTTGTGCGACTCGCCCGCGATCGTCACCTGGCGCTCCTGCATCACCTCGAGCAGCGCGCTCTGCACCTTGGCCGGAGCGCGGTTGATCTCGTCGGCGAGCAGCAGGTTGGCGAAGACCGGTCCGAGCACCGTCGAGAACTCGCCGGATTTCTGGTTGTACATGCGCGTGCCGATGAGGTCGGCCGGCAGCAGGTCCGGGGTGAACTGGATCCGCTTGAACGAGCCGCGAATCGTCTTGGCCAGCGTGTTCACTGTCAGCGTCTTGGCGAGACCTGGAACGCCCTCGACCAGCAGGTGGCCCTGCGCGAGGATCGCGACGAGCACGCGCTCGAGGAAGTGATCCTGGCCGACGACGATGCGCTTGACCTCGTACAGCACGCGCTGCATCAGTTCGCCGGTGTTGCGTGCGGTGTTCTGCTCTTCCATGGAAATCCTCGTGCGGGGCGAGCCGTGTCGACTCAGAACGGGGGGATGCCGACGGCCGCGCCGGCGCTTTCGATCGTGGCGGCGAAACCGATGCCGATGAACGTGCGTGCGGGCGTGGGGTTCAGCAGCGCGGTGACGATGCCGACCACTTCGCCGTCCATCGTGATCAACGGCCCGCCGCTGTTGCCGGGATTCACCGCCGCGTCGAACTGGATCAGCCCGGTCATCACCTGCTTGCCCTGCGGCGAGCGGAAGGAGCGGTCCAGCCCCGACACCACGCCCGCGGAGGTCGAGGGGCCGATGCCGAACGGGAATCCGATCGCGACCACCTCGTCGCCGGGCCGCAGGTTCGAGGTCGAGCCGAGCGTGGCCGCTTCGAGGTCGTCGGGGATCTGCTTCGCGCGGATCACGGCGAGGTCGTTCTCGGGATAGGTCTTCAGCAGTTCGACGTCCGACTCGCTGCCGTCGAAGAACGTGACCGTGACGCGCTTGCTGCCCGAAACGACGTGCAGGTTGGTCAGGATGGTGCCGTTGTCGATCACCACCACGCCCGTGCCCACGCCCTGCATCTGCTCGTAGCCGCCGGGCTCGTCGAACTCGTCGTAGCCGCGCACGCGCACGACCGAGTTCATCACGACCTCCGCGGCCTTGGCCGCGCGCGACGGCAGCGGCTTGTTCTCCATCGTGTAGAGGACGGCGTTGTCGACGTCGTCCTGCGTCAGTTCGTGCGGCACGGGCCGCATCGCATCGCGCGCGACCAGCAGCGCGAGGGCGAAGGCGACGCCGCCCACGAATACGACCGCGCGCTCGTGGCGCTTCAGGAAACCGGGGCGGGATGCGCCGATCCTCGGCGCGGCCGCATCGGTGGATGCCTGCGATGCGGCGGGGGCGGCACCCGCGCCGGCGCGCGTGCTCGTCGCGGAAGCGGGAGGGTCGGCCGAAGCCGTCGCCGCCGCCTTGCGGACCCGGCTGGCGCTGCTGTAGAGCGCAGGCTTCTTCATCGGAACTCCATCGACACGCCCCCTCGTGTCCGGGGAAAAGTAGCACGGGCGCCCTGCGAGGTCATGGGGTGTCCGCCCGCTGGTCGGGGCGCACGACGGGCAGAAGTCGTACCCGATTCGCGGCAGCGTGCCGAATGCGCCGAACGTCCTTCGCGCGGAGTCGTCCCACGGTTCTGCACCGTTGTTGTGCCTCGGTTCGTGGTGATGATGGGTGCCGATCCGGGCGCGCGCGGTGCTAGAGTGGTTCGCGGCACGGTCCGTCCACGTTGGTCAGGCCGCGCGTCGAAAGGTTCGACAAGGAGACGCAAGACCCATGCGGTTTCTGTGGCCGGACGTGCTCTGGTTCCTGCTGCTGGTACCGGCGCTGATTGCCGCGTACGTCGTGATGCTCAGGCGACGGAAGAACGCGGCGGTCCGGTATGCGAGCCTGACGCTCGTGCGCGACTCGATCGGCGCCGGGCAGCGCATCCGCCGTCACGTCCCGCCCGCGCTCGTGCTGCTCGGGCTCGTCGGCGCGATCGTCGCCGCCGCGCGGCCGACGGCCACGGTGACCCTGCCGTCCCAGTACATGACCATCGCGCTTGCCATGGACGTGTCCCGCAGCATGCAGGCCACCGACGTGGAGCCCAACCGGTTGAGCGCGGCCCAGACCGCGGCCAAGTCCTTCATCGCTGAATTGCCGAAGAACGTGCGGCTCGGCATCGTGTCGTTCGCCGGCACGGCGGCCGTGGTGCAGACGCCCACGGAGAGCCGCGACGACATGCTGAGCGCGATCGACCGCTTCCAGTTGCAGCGCGCCACGGCCACCGGCAGCGGACTGCTGCTCGCGCTGTCCATGCTGTTCCCCGAGGAGGCCTTCGACCTGGAGTCGGCGGTGTTCGACAGTCGCTTCGGGGCGGGACCGCGGCCGACGCCGCTCGACAAGCGCAAGTCGGCCGACGCGGCCAAGGCCGGCGGGGCCGCGAGCAGGGAGCCGGTGAAGCCGGGGAGCTACACGGGCGGGGTGATCATCCTGCTCTCGGACGGTCGCCGGACGACGGGACCGGACCCACTCGACATCGCGAAGATGGCGGCCGACCGCGGCGTGCGCGTCTACACGGTCGGGTTCGGCACGCGCGACGGCGCGTCGATCGACTTCGAGGGCTATTCGTTCTACGTGCGTCTGGACGAGGAGACGCTCAAGGCGATCGCCAAGATGACGGGCGGCGAGTACTTCCACGCCGGAACCGCGGCCGACCTGCAGAAGGTGTACGAAACGCTGAACGCGCGCATCGCGCTCGAAACGCGGGAGACGGAAATCAGTGCGCTGCTCGTCGCCGGCGCCGCGGCCCTGCTGCTGATGGGGGCGCTGCTGTCGCTGCTGTGGTTCCACCGCGGCGTGCCGATGCCCGCGACGCGCTGATCGCGGTCCTCGCGCGGCGCAGCGCTGCGCGTCACTTCGTCGAGATCACCACCAGCCGGTCCGTGCCGGATTCCGCTCCCCACGCTTCACCGGCGCGGCCAAGCATCTGCCTGACTTGCGCGTTCGGCCGGTCGCTCGGGTAGCGGTCGAACTTCTCGGTGAGAGGATCGAAGCGCAGCACGGTGTTGGTCGACCACTCGGACAGCCAGACCTTGTCCTGGTCGTCGACATAGACCGAGTACATCTGGGCGCGGTCGAACGGCTTCCATGCCTTCCACTGCCGGCCCGCCGGGTCGTACATGCTCACCTGGCCCGACAGCCACTCGCTGATCCACAAGCGGCCCTTGCTGTCGCTCCACACGCGGCGGGCGCCCTGACGCGGCGTCGGCGGCTCGATCACCGTGGCCGCGCCGGTGCTCCGGTCGATGTGCGCCAGGTGGCTGCCGGCGAGCGAAACGTAATAGACCTCCCCTTTGGGCGTGGCGGTGATGCCGTATGGCCCGCGGCCCCCGGGCGCATCCATCACGCGCGCCTCGCCGGTCTTCGGGTTGAGGCTGCCGTAATAGCCGGCCTGGCCGGTCCACCACAGGACGCCGTCGCCGTCGAACGCGGCGGTGTTCATGTTCGTGTAGGGCGTGTCCTTGGGCAGCGGAAAGACCTTCACCGCCTTCGTCGCCGGATCGACCCGCACGATCGCGTTCTGGCCGCCGTCGGTGACCCAGGCCGCGCCGTCGGGGCCGACGATCACCCCGTGCGGCGACGAACCTGCGCCAAGCGGGATCTCCTCGACCTTTCCGGTGCGGGGGTCGAGCCGCCCGAGATGGCCGCTGCGCTGTGCGGTGTACCAGACGGTTCCATCCGGCGCGGGAGCGACGTCGTGGGGCGCGCTGCGCGGCGGCAGCTGGAAGTAGCGGACCGTCTGGCCCAGTGCGGGCGCGGCGGCGCTCGCCAGGAACGGCAGGGCGGCGGCGAGGACGAGCGCGTGGATCGAGCGGGTGTTCATCGGTGGGGCTCCAGCGGCGCGGACACCGGATCCTACTGGCGAGGGGGCGCGCGCGGGCAAGCAGGGCGCGCGCCCGCATCGTGCACGCGGGATGCTGCTTGTCCCGACGATGGAAATCCAGCACGCTCGACGGGTGACCACCCACCACGACCCGGCCTCCCTCGCCGCGCTGCGCACACGCTTCGGCCCGCGTTACCGCTGGTACGTGCTGCTCACGGTGATGATGGGGACGATGGCGTCGATCATGGCGTCGACCATCGTCAACGTCGCCGTCCCGGAGATGAGCCTGCACTTCACGCTCGGGCCGGAGCAGGCGCAATGGCTGTCCGCGGGCTTCATGGCCGCGATGACGGTCTCGATGCCGGTGACGCCGTGGCTGCTGAACCGCTTCGGGTACCGGCGCACCTACATCGGCGCAATCCTGCTGCTGCTGGTGGGCAGCATCGCGGGCGGCATGGCGAACCAGTATCCGCTGGTGCTCGCCATGCGCGTGACCGAAGGGCTGGCCGCCGGCATCCTGCAGCCGATTCCCGCCATCATCATCCTGCGGGGCTTCGAGCCGCAGGAACAAGGCAAGGCCATGGGCCTGTTCGGCGCGGGCGTCGTGCTGGCGCCGGCGCTCGGGCCGAGCATCGGCGGCGTGCTGCTGGAATGGTTCGGCTGGCGCTCGATCTTCTTCGTCGCTGCACCGTTCTGCCTGCTCGCGCTGCCGCTCGCGGCCCGCCTGCTGCCGCACAGCGCGCCGGGCGGCGGGCCGGTGAACGCCGACGCCGCGCGCCTCGACCTTCCCGGTCTGCTGCTGGTCGCCGGGGCGATCCTGCTGGGACTCAACGGACTGTCGATGCTCGAAGGGGCCGAAGCGACGCTCGGGCTGGCGCTGATGGCCGCGAGCCTCGTGCTGCTCGCGGTTTTCGTCGGCTATCAGCGCCGCGTGGCGCATCCACTGATCCGGCTTGAGCTCTTCACCCATGCGGCGTTCACGCGCGGCGCGATCGTCGCCTTCATCTACGGGGCCGCCCTGTTCGGTTCCACGTACCTGCTGCCCGTGTTCATGCAGATGGCACTCGGGTTGCCGCCGTCGCAGGCGGGCGCCGTGCTGCTGCCGGCGGGCATCGTGCTCGCCGTGGTGATCCCGCTCGTCGGCCGCTCGTCGACCGTGGCGAACCGCGCGCTCTACATCCTCGTCGGCCTGTCGTTCCTGTCCGTGTCGTTCGCCGCGATGATGTTCATCGGCGTCGGATCGAGCCTGGGCTGGCTCGTCGCGCTGGCGATCCTCGGGCGCATCGGCCTCGGCTGCATCCTTCCGTCCCTCAACCTGGCGGCGATGGAAGGCGTTGCCACGGGGCTCCTGGCGCAGGGCACGAGCCTGATCAACCTGCTGCGGACACTCGGCGGGGCCACCGGGGTCGGGTTGATCGGCGTGTTCCTCGCGTGGCGCCTGCACGCGGACCCCAGCCAACCGATCCGCGCGTTTCACGAAGCCTTCGTGCTGCTCGGCGTGATTACCGGCGGGGCGATCGCCGCCGCGTGGGGAATGCGGCGGCGCTGATCTGGCCCGCGTGCGGGTCGCGTCAGGCGGAAGCCGGGACCAGGCTGCCCACCCGGACGCCGAGCAGCCGGATGCGGCGGGTGAGGTCCACCCGCTTCAGGCACTCTCCGGCCGCCCGCCGTATCGCGGCCGGGTCGTCGGTGGGCAGCGCCAGCGTCTGGTCGCGGGTCACCGTCTTGAAGTCGTCGAAGCGCAACTTGATGCCGATGGTGCGTCCGGTGTAACGCTTGCGCTTGAGGTCGTTCGAAACGTCGACGCAGAGCTCCGTGAAGATCTCAGAGAGCCGCGCCCGGTCGCGCACCGCGTGAAGGTCGCGCTCGAACGTCGTCTCGCGGCTGATCGACTTCGGTTCGCTTTCCGTCACCACCGGCCGGTCGTCCTGTCCGCGCGCCGCGGCATGCAGCCAGGCGCCGTAGCTCGTGCCGAAGTGCTGCCGCAGCCATGCCGGGTCGCTGTCGGCCAGTTCGCCGATGGTCGCGATGCCGAGGTGCGCGAGTTTGGCGGCCGACTTCGGGCCCACGCCGTTGAGCCGGCGCACCGACAGCGGCGAAAGGCGCGGTCCGACGTCGTGTTCGGTGACGATTGTCAGGCCGTCGGGCTTGTCGAGCTCCGAAGCGATCTTGGCGACCAGCTTGTTGGGCGCAAGCCCGATCGAACAGCTGAGTCCCGTCGCGTCGCGCACCGCCTGCTTCAGTTCACGGCCAATGTCGCGAGCGCACCACCAGGCTTCCGCGTTCGCTTCGACCGGGTCGACGTCCGGCCCCAGCCGCGACGCGATCAGCTCCGTGAGGTCGATGTAGATCTCGTCGATGCCGCGGTCCTCGACCTGCGGCGTGAGCGCGCGCACCGCGGCCTTGAAGAGCCGCGAATATTTCCGGTACTGGTCGAAGTCGACGGGCAGCAGGACCGCATCGGGTGCTTTCGCCGCGGCCTTCATCATCCCCATCGCGGAGTTCACGCCGAGCGCGCGCGCCTCGTACGTGGCGGTCGTGATCACGCCGCGGCCCGCATAGTCGCCGAGGCGTGAAAAGCGGCGGCGCTTTTCCCCGCTGGCGGGATCCGTTTCCCACACCGGCTCGTGGCGCGAGCCGCCGCCGATGACGACCGGCTGGCCGCGCAGTTCCGGATAACGCAGCAGCTCGACCGACGCATAGAACGCGTCCATGTCGAGATGCGCGATCACGCGGGGCAGTGGGGGCAGTGGGGGCAGCAGGGGCAGCAAAGGCATCGAGGCAGTGCGGGCATGGCGCATCGAGTTTACGGATCGCGTGAACGTTGCGTAGGTCGGCGCGGCGTTTGCCGAATGACGCCACTCCCGTCCGCTGCGCCTCGACGCTTCGCCCGCGGCCACGGGCCCGGCCGGTCGCGCCCGCTTTCCATGCTTGCGGCCGCGCTCGTTGGGCCGATCGCGCACGCGAGAGCCTGGCCGCCGCTCCTCGACTGGCCCGGACACCTGCCGGAGTAAGCTGATCGCAGCTCCAGTCCTTATCTCGCCAGTGGCCTCCGCTACCACGCCGTCCACCACAGACACGACGTCCCCCGAAGAGCGCGCTGGCCACACGTGGGAGGCGCGTCACTTCGGGATACCCGCGTCGGGCTGGCGCCGTCGCTGGTTCATCGTCATCTTCGAGAACGACACGCGGGCCGGCCGGCTGTTCGACATCTGGCTGCTGGTGGCGATCCTCGCCAGCGTCCTGGTGGTGATGCTGGACAGCGTGCACGCGGTGAGCGACCGGCATGGAACGCTGTTCGATGTCCTCGAGTGGGGCTTCACGCTGGCCTTCACGGCCGAGTACATGGCCCGGCTTGTGTGCGTCAACCGGCCGTTGCGCTACGCGAAGAGCTTCTTCGGGATCATCGACCTGATGTCGGTGTTGCCCACGTACCTGGCGTTCTTCTTCCCCGAACTCCACGCCCTGATCGACATCCGGGTGCTGCGGCTGCTCCGCACCTTCCGGATCCTGAAGCTCGTCGCGTATGTCAGCGAGTACAAGTACCTCGCGGCGGCGCTGCGCGACAGCCGCCGCAAGATCCTGGTGTTCCTCTCGGCGGTGATGCTGATCCAGGTGACGATGAGCACGCTGATGTACGTGATCGAAGGCCCGGAGAACGGCTTTACCAGCATCCCGACCGCGATCTACTGGGGCATCACCGCAATGACCACGGTGGGGTTCGGCGACATCGTGCCGAAGACCGACCTGGGCCGCGCGGTCGCGAGCGTGATGATGCTGATCGGCTGGAGCATCCTGGCGGTGCCGACCGGCATCGTGACCGCGGAAATGACACGACGCAGCGGCGGTGCACCGGAGCGTCGCTGTCCGGAATGCGGCGCTTCGCATCACCTCCCTGCCGCGCGGTTCTGCCACCAGTGCGGCAAGCAGTTGCCGGAGGGCACGGGCGCATGACATCCCGGGGAGCGCTTGCGGCGCCTCAAGGCGCCGTCCGATCCACGGACTAGGCTGGTTTCACTTGACGCTGCTCGGATGGCCGGGAGGATCGATGAATCGATTGTTGTGTTGTGCGCTGCTGTCGGTGCTGCCCGCGCTCGGCGCGGCGCAGGTCGCGGAGTATCAGGTCGAAGGCGACGGCATCCCGAAGTCGCTGACCGGCAAGCCGGGCGTGGCCGCGCGCGGCAAGGCGTTGCTGGCGAAACGTGACGCGGCGACCTGCCTCGAATGCCACAGCGTGCGAGACAAGGACCTCGCGGGCGGAGGAAACAAGGGACCTGCGCTCGACGGCATCGGCGCCGTGCTGACCCCGCCGCAACTCCGCTTGAGCGTGGTCGACATCGGGCGGATCAATCCGAAGGCCGGCATGCCGAGCTTCCACAAGGCCGAGGCACTCTCGCAGGGCAAAGCGCGCCTCACTCCACAGGAAGTGGAGGACGTCGTCGCCTACCTGTCGTCGCTGAAGAAGTAGCAAGCGCCCGCGCTAGACCGCGTCGACTTCCTGGGTCGTGTAGTCGGCCGGCATCACGATCTCGAGCATCTCGAGGTCGTCGCTGTGCCCGAGTTCGCGATGGCGGATGCCCGGGGGCTGATGCACGCATGAGCCGGGCTCCAGGCGTACCGCGCCCTGGCCTTCGTACTCGAATTCGACCCAGCCTCTCAGCACGTACACCAGCTGGAACGCGACGCCGTGGCGGTGCGGCGTTCCGTTGAACGGCGCGCCCGGCACGGCGCGGATTACATGGGCGGCGACGCGGCCCTCGGTGGCTCCCTTGATGCCGAGGTCGCGGTACTCGAAGAACGACCGCAGGCCGGAGGCGAATTCCGCGTCCTTCGCGTGGCTGACGGTGAACCCTTTGGCGGTCATGGCTGTCCTTCCGAATGAAGCGCTTAGCGGGATCGTGGGATCGTAGTACCCGGTATCTGCCGATCGCACGCGCGCTGAACGACGTAAGGTACACGCAGGAGGCAACGATGGACGAACGTAACGACCGCGTGTGGTGGGTGGCGATCCTGGCCGGTGCGGCCGCGCTCATCGCGGGAATCTATTTCTTCTGGCCGCAGACGCCGGCGCCTGTCCCCACGGCCGCGGTGGCTCCGCCGCCGCCCGCCGCTGCACCGGACGCTGAGCCCGCTGCCGAGCCGGTGATCGAGCATTCCGGTCGGAGACGCTGCGTCCGAGCGAGACCGCCGCCACCGGTCGCCCTCGCGGACAGCGACGCCGCCTCGCTGCCGCGCTCGGCACACCTGATCGGCGAAGAGCGGCGTGCGCAACTGGTTCCATGCGGACGCGATGGTGCGCCGCTTCGTCGCGACAGTCGACAACCTGCCACGTCAGACCGTGGCGATGAAGGTGCGTTCGCTGCAACCGGTGCCGGGGCGCTTCGAGGTCGCGCGCGACGGTGATGCGATCACCATCAGCGCGGGCAATGCCGCGCGCTACACCCCGTACGTGCAGGCGCTCGAGCGCGTGGATGCGCGGCAGCTTGCCGGCGTGTACCTGCGCTTCTATCCGCTGTTCCAGCAGGCTTACGAGGAGCTCGGCTATCCCAGGGCGTACTTCAACGACCGGCTCGTGCATGCGATCGACCACTTGCTCGCCACGCCGGAGATCGCCGGCGACCTCGCGCTGAAGCAGCCGAAGGTGAGTACGAGTTCGCCGACCCTGCAGCTCGAGACGCTGTCGGCCGGCCAGAAAGCCATGCTGCGGATGGGCCCGGACAACGCGCGGCGGGTAAAGGCCACGTTGCGCGCGCTGCGCGCCGAGATCACCGCGAAGCCGAAGCCCTAGGCACCGTCACCCGAACGGGCTGACGCCGATCAGTGGACGGTGGAGCGCGAACGCGAAGGCTGCCCACGCGACGAGACCGATGGCGGCGGTGAGTGCGTTGCCCATACCCGAGCCGGTCGCGTAAACCGTGCCGGCGGCGCGGTCGCGCCGACGGGCCGCGGTGAAACTCAGCACGGCCCAGGCGAGAAAACTTCCGAACAGCACGACGTCAGCAAGCGTGCCGTTGGCGAGGAGGTGCGCGAAGGCCCAGATCTTCACGCCCGCGACCATGGGATGGCCGACGGCCCGCTTGATCGAGTTCCGCGGCACGTACGCAGCGACGACCAGCACGAACGCGGGAATCGTCAGCAATGCGGCGAGATGCCGCGTCCATGCGGGGGGCGCGTAGAGCACCACGGGCGACTGCCGGGCCGCGCCGTAACCGATCACGAGCAGCACGAAACCGGCAATCGACAGCAGCGCGTAGACGCCCTTCCACGGTTTCTCGCCGACGCGCGCGATGGTCGACGTGCGCCAGCCGTCCGCGACGATGCGGGTGGAGTGCACGCCGAGAAACAACACCAGTCCGAGGATCAGCAGAGTCATGGTGGCACCTGAACACGGAGAGCCGACTCTACTCGTTCGCCTGGGCATCGGTCGCGGTCCTCATTGCGCGCGTGGTCGAAGGCGTGTGGCGAGCAGGGCGACATTTCCGGCGCAGCTTCCCGCCGGCCGCGGCGGATGTCGACTCGAGGCGGAGCCGAACGGGCATGCGCCTTGTTGATGGAAGGCATCCCTCACGGAGGCATCCCATGAAGAAATTGCTCGCAATGGACGGGCCGCCTCGCGCGGCCCATTGCCTTTTCAGGACTGCGCGGCGGCCTGGCGGGCTTTCTCTTCCAGCGCGCTCCAGCGCTCGAACTTGCCGGCGAGTTCGTGCTCGATCGCTTGCGCGCGAAGGCGGTCCGCCTTGATCGCGTCCGGTCCCTGCCGGTGATAGTCGGCGGAACTCATGCGCTCGGTGAGCGCGTGCTGTTCGCGCTCCAGCGCCTCGATCTCGGCCGGCAGGCCGTCGAGGTCACGCTGCTCCTTGAACGACAACTTCACGCGTGCGGTTCGCGCCGGAGCCACGCTCGCTCTTCGCGGGCTGAGCGATTGCGGATGCGCCTGCCGTTGGCGCGCTCGGCCGCAGTGCGACCCAGTCGCTGTAGCCGCCCGGGTACTCGGTCCAGCGGCCATCGCCCTCGGCCACCAGCGTCTGCGTGACGACGTTGTCGAGGAACGTGCGGTCATGGCTCACGAGCAGCAGCGTGCCGCCGTACTCCTGCAGCGTCGACTCGAGCATCTCCAGCGACTCGATGTCGAGGTCGTTGGTGGGCTCGTCGAGCACGAGCAGGTTCGTCGGCCGCGCAAAGAGCCGCGCCAGCAGCAGCCGGTTGCGCTCGCCACCTGACAACGTCTTGATCGGCGCATTCGCGCGCTGCGGCGGGAAGAGGAACTCCGCAAGGTAGGTCATCACGTGCTTGCGCGTGCCACCGACCTCGATCCAGTCGGAGCCGGGGCTGATCGTCTCGGCCACCGTCTTCTCGGGATCGAGTGCCTCGCGCATCTGGTCGAAGTACGCGACCTGCAGGTTCGTGCCGAGCCGGACCGACCCGGAGTCGGGCGAGAGCGTCCCGAGGATCAGCTTGATCAGCGTGCTCTTGCCTGCGCCGTTCGGCCCGATCAGGCCGAGACGGTCGCCGCGCATGAGGCGCGTGCTGAGGTGCTCGACGATGCGCTTGTCGCCGAAGCGCTTGGTCACGTCCGTGAGTTCGGCGACGAGCTTGCCGGAGCGTTCGCCGGCATCGAGCGTCAGCTTGACGTGACCCAGGCGCTCGCGCCGCTCGGTGCGCTCGCGCCGCAACCGGTCGAGGCGCAAGACGCGGCCGGCGTTGCGCGTGCGCCGCGCCTCGATTCCCTTGCGGATCCACGTTTCTTCCTGCGCCCAGAACTTGTCGAACTTGCGGTTCGCCGTTTCCTCGGCCGCGAGTTCGGTCGCGCGCCGTGCCTCCCACGCGCTGTAGTTGCCCGGATACGAGCGCAGCAGTCCGCGGTCGAGTTCGACGATGCGGGTCGTGACGCGGTCGAGGAAGGCGCGATCGTGCGTGATGACGATCAGCGCCGGCCCCTTCAGGAGCAGGTCCTCGAGGAGCGCGATGGCGTCGATGTCGAGGTGGTTGGTCGGCTCGTCGAGCAGCAGGAGGTCGGGCGCGAGTGCAAACGCGAGCGCGAGCGCCGCGCGCTTGGTCTCGCCTCCGGACAATTGCGTCGGGTCTTTCGCTTCGTCCAGTCCGAGCCGGTGCAGGTATTCCACGAGCCGGGCCTCGATGCGCCAGCGCTCGCGCTCGTCGGCGTGGCGGTCGAGGTGTCCGCGCAGACCGAGGCTCTCGCGCAGCGACGACGCCGGCGGGATGTCCGGCTCCTGCTCGACGAGCGCCACCGACAGGCCGTCGCGCTTCTTCAACTCGCCTCCGTCGAGCGCGACGCGGCCGGCGATCACGTTCAGGAGCGAACTCTTGCCGGTGCCGTTGCGGCCGATCAGGCCGATGCGGTCACCCTCCAGCACCGTCAGGCTGGCGCGGTCGAGCAGCGGGTGCAGTCCGAAGGCGAGTTCGGCGTCGAGCAGGGTGGCGAGCGTCATGGGCGGATTGTCGCAAGACGCGGAGCGTCGGCGCAGGGGCGTTGCTAGTCGTCGCCGGCGCGGTCCCGGAGATGCTCGACGATGCGGGCGACGGCGTCGCGGTGTTCGTGCGGCACAGGCTGCCCCGCCGGCCCGTGCTGTCCGAGCGCGCGCAGCGTGCGGTCGACGACGTCGATGTGGGGCAGCACCGGGCCGAAGAACATCGGCCGGTCCTCATGCAGGACGAGCAGCGTCGGCAGCGTTTCCACGTCCATGTCGCCCAGCCAGTCGCTGTCGTCCTCGATGTCGAGCCAGACGTGAGACGCGTCCGCGCGTTCGCGGGCCCGCTGTTCGAAGGCGCGCCGGTAGTCGCGGCACGTTCCGCACCAATCGGCGCACAGGCAGACCACGGTCCACGCCGCCGCGGCGTTCGACGAAAGGTGCTCGGGCATGCGCGAATTGTGCGCCGCCCGGCCGTCGCCTTGGTGCCATGCTCGCGCTGCGCTTAAGCTTCCCGGCTCCCTCCCACGGTGCAGTCGTCTTCATGAAGTCGGGCCTGATGCAGGAATTTCGCCGATGAATGACACCGCGCCTCTTTGGCGGCCGTCGCCTGGGCGCGTCGAACGCGCCCGCATCACCGCCTTCCTCGCGTGGCTCGAACGCGAGCGCGGGGTGACGTTTCCCGATTACGAATCCCTGTGGCGCTGGTCGGTCACCGACCTCGAAGGTTTCTGGAGCGCGGTGTGGCACTTCTTCGACATCCGGGCGTCCGTGCCGTACGAGCGCGTGCTCGGGAAGCGAACGATGCCGGGGGCCGAGTGGTTTTCCGGCGCGCGCCTGAACGTCGTCGACCAGGTCTTTCGTCATGCAACGGCGGATCGTCCTGCGATCGTGGCCGGGAACGAAGCGGGCACGCTCGAAGAGCTGTCGTGGCATGAACTCGAGCGGCAGGTGGCGGCCCTGGCTGCCTCCCTGCGCGCGCTGGGTGTTGTGCCCGGGGACCGGCTCGTCGCGATCCTTCCCAACATTCCGCAGACCATGGTCGCGTTCCTCGCCTGCGCAAGCGTTGGGGCCGTGTGGTCGGTCTGCTCGCCGGACATGGGTCCGGTGGCCGTGCTCGACCGCTTTCGCCAGATCGCGCCCAAGGTGCTGATCGCGGCGGACGGCTACCGCTATGGCGGCAAGGACTACGACCGTTCCGCCTTGCTCGCGGAAGTCCGTGCCGCGCTGCCGTCGCTGCAGCACACCGTGCTCGTGCCCAATCTGGACGGGCGCCACGATGAAGCGCGCGCGCCCGGCGCCATCCCCTGGGCCACGGTGATCGCGGGCGATGTCCCGCTCGTGACGGCGCAAGTGGCCGCCGACCATCCCCTCTGGGTCGTGTACTCGTCGGGCACGACGGGCGTGCCGAAGGCGATCGTGCACGGACATGCCGGCGCGCTCGTCGAAATGCTGAAAGGCGTGGGTCTGCATCGCGACATCGGCCCGGGTGATCGCTTCCACTGGTACACCACCACGGGCTGGATCATGTGGAACGTCCAGATGAGCGGACTGGTCGTGGGCGCGACGGCGGTGCTGTACGACGGCAACCCTGGCTATCCGGACCTCGGCGTCCTCTGGCGCTTCGTCGAGCGCGTCGGCGCGACGTTCTTCGGCGCCGGCGCTGCCTTCTACGCGAACTGCATGAAGGCCGGCATCCAGCCGTCGTCGATCGCGGATCTCTCCACGCTGCGGACACTGGGGGCGACTGGGTCGCCGTTGCCGCCGGAGGCGTATCGCTGGGGATATGAACATGTGAAGCGCGATCTCTGGCTGGTGTCGATCGCGGGCGGCACCGATCTCGCCGGCGCCTTCCTCACCGGGTTGCCGACGCTGCCCGTGTACGAAGGCGAAATGCAGTGCCGCGCGCTCGGGCTGAAGGTCGAGGCCTACGACGACGACGGCCGCTCCGTGGTCGGGGAAGTCGGGCGAGCTCGTCTGTTCCGAGCCCTTCCCGTCGATGCCGCTTTGCTTCTGGAACGACCCGGCGAAGCGCGCTATCGCGAGAGCTATTTCGAGATGTATCCCGGAGTCTGGCGCCACGGCGACTGGATGAAGTCTCATCGAGCGGCCCGAGGCGATCGGAGGAATCATCTACGGCCGGTCGGACGCCACGATCAACCGTCACGGCATCCGCATGGGCACCGCGGAGCTGTACCGCGCTGTCGAAGCGGTGCCCGAGGTGATCGACTCGCTGGTGGTCGATCTCGAGTTCCTCGGCCGCGCGTCCTACATGCCGCTCTTCGTCGTGCTCCGTCCGGGCACCGCGCTCGACGAGACGCTGAAGGAGAGGCTAAACAGCGCGATCCGCGCCGCGCTGTCGGCGCGCCACGTGCCGAGCGAGATCCTCGCGATCCCCGAAGTGCCGCGCACGCTGTCGGGCAAGAAGATGGAACTGCCGATCAAGAAGCTGCTGCTCGGGCACCCGCTGGAGAAGGTGGCGCACGCCGACGCGATGGCGAATCCGGGCAGCCTGGCGTGGTTCGTCGAGTTCGCGGCGCGGCGGGAGCGCGGCGCTGAAACATAGGTTCGAAACGCGGGCAGGGATCGAGATCGCCGGCAAGGCCCCTGGCGATTGTCGGGCTCGGAAGTGCCGGTGCGGTCCTGACCAGCGCGTCGTTCCGAGTGAACATTCACGAAGACCTTGGTCGTTCCAAGGTGAAGCACGGCATCGTCGACCTCGTCTCGTAAGATCCGCGGACCGCGTCAACTCACTCACGACGGTCCTGGTCGCGCGGGAGTAGGCTGAACACTGCCTCCCGCGCACCAGGCGATCGACGCAACAGCAGGCGTCGGCCGGCGGTGTCGCTGGCTGAGGTGAGCGGCTCCATTTCAGAAAAATTCCCCGGAGGAGACAACAGCATGTCGGAACGGAATGCAGCGTGGCGGTACCCCTCTCGAATTTCCCTCGCCGTCTTGCTCGCCTGCAGCGTCGTGGCGGCGGCGTGGGCCGATGACGGCAATGAAACGATCGGCGTCGAATCGTCCGTCAGCCTGCCGGCACAGGCGAAGGGCAAGCCGCCGTCATGGGCGGGCAAGGCCTTCCGGCAAGGGGTCGTGACAGCCGGCAATCCCTATGGCGCCCAGGCGGGGGCAATGATCCTGGAGCAGGGCGGCAACGCCATCGACGCGGCGGTGGCGATCGCCTACGCGCTGAACGTCGTCGAACCGCAGTCCGCCGGCATCGGCGGCGGTGGATTCATGTTGATCCACCTTGCCAGGACAGGGCAGACGTTCGCGATCGACACGCGGGAGAAAGCGCCGGCCGGAGCCACGCCGGGCATGTTCGTTGGCGTACCCAATGCCTCTCTTCAAGGGGTGGCCGTTGGAGTGCCGGGCATGGTGCGCGGCACGGCGATGGCGCTGGAGAAGTACGGCAACCTGCCGCTGGCGCAGGTGATGCTCCCGGCCATCAAGCTGGCCGACGACGGGTTTGCCGCGACACCCCGCTATTCCGCGGTGAGTTGCAATGCGCGCTCGACCAACTCTCCCGAAGCGGCCGCGTTCTTCTGTCCGGGAGGTGTGCCGCCTGCACCGGGATCGCTGGTGCAGAACAAGCCGCTCGCTGCGACCCTCCGGCTGATCGCGGTGAACGGCCCCGACTGCTTCTACAAGTTGAGCCCGGGATGCGACATCGCGAAGGGAGTCGTCGAGGGGCAGAAGTTCAACCGGCCGCAGGCGCCCGGCGGCAAGGGCGGGACCATGAACTACGCGGACCTCGAGAACTACCAGGCGGCGATCCGCATGCCGACCGAGGGAACGTACCGCGGCTACCGGATCAAGTCGATGTCCCCGCCATCGTCCGGCGGGCTGACGATGATCCAGATGCTGAAGATGCTTGAGCGCTTCCCGATCGGGGACGCCAGCCAGGGATTCGGCTTCGGGTCGGTCAAGACGATGAACGTGATGGCGGATGCGATGCGGCTGGCCTTTGCCGACCGGTCGATCTGGATGGGTGACAGCGACTTCGTCCCGGTGCCGTCCAAAGGCTTGCTGCATCCCAGCTACGTTCAATCGCGCGGTGCGGCGATCGTCCCCGGTTCCCGCATCAACCCGAACCCATCGCCTGGCGATCCGCTGCCCTTCGAGGTTGCCGGTCTGGAGGCGCGGACGATGCTGGCCGTGGCCGAGCCGGTCACCGGACCGGGTGAAACCACCACGCACTTCTCGGTCGTGGACAAGTGGGGCAACATGGTCTCGTACACGAACACGATCGAGTCCTCGCACGGCATCGGCGTGTTCGCGGGCTACAGGAACGCGGACGGGTCCTTCAAGAGCTTCGGCTTCCTGCTGAACAACGAGCTGACCGACTTCAACACCACGCCGTCGACCAACCCGTACACGGGGACGGTCGGCTACAACGACGTGCAGCCGAACAAGCGGCCACGCAGCAGCATGAATCCGACGATGATCTTCTCTCCGGATGGAAAGCCGCTCGTGGCGTTCGGTTCGCCTGGCGGGGCCACGATCATCAATTCGGTGCTGAACGTGACGCTCAACCTGATCGACCACAAGATGACGCTGCAGGATGCGATCGATGCGCCGCGCATGTCAGTCACTTCCGCCGGAAGCACCATCAGCGTCGATACCGGAGCGCCCGGCGGCAAGTTCAGCGGCTTCCCGGAATCGTCCCTCAAGGGACTAAGGGATCTGGGCTACACCGTACCTCCACCGGCAGACATCGGCTCGGTGCAGGCGGTCATCGTCGACAAACAGACCGGCAAACAGTATGGCGGCGCGGATGCGCGTCGCGAAGGCACCGTCATCGGCCGTCCATAGGCGGCGCGTGCGCTGAAAGTTCGCCTGCCCTGCCATGAAGCCCGGCCTCTGCCGGGCTTCTTCTTGTTGCAGGTCGAAGGTGACAGGGGGAAGGAAATCCTCGCTGCGACAGGCGCGCCGCCTCGTTTTGGCAACCAAGTCGAAGGAAGGCAGGAAGCCGGCGGGCTGGCGCGGAGCGGGTTCGTCGCCGGACCCGAACTCGGTTTCGGTCTACGACCTGCCTGAGGCCCCCAGCAGGCCGCGTTCGACGATGAAGTCGATCACCTGCTCGACGCCTTCGCCGGTCTTCAGGTTCGTCATCACGTAAGGTCGTGCGCCGCGCATGCGCTCGGTGTCATGGCGCATCACGTCGAGGCTCGCGCCGACGTACGGCGCGAGGTCGATCTTGTTGATGACGAGCAGGTCGCTCTTCGTGATGCCCGGGCCGCCCTTGCGTGGAATCTTCTCGCCGCCCGCCACGTCGATCACGTAGATCGTCAGGTCGGACAGCTCGGGGCTGAAGGTGGCGGCGAGGTTGTCGCCGCCCGACTCGATGAAGATCAATTCGAGGTCCGGGAAGCGCGCGCACATGCGATCCACCGCTTCGAGATTGATCGACGCGTCCTCGCGGATCGCGGTGTGCGGGCAGCCGCCGGTCTCCACTCCCATGATGCGGTCCGGCGTGAGCGCCTGCGCGGCGACGAGCAGCCGCTCGTCCTCCTTCGTGTAGATGTCGTTGGTGACGACCGCAAGGCGGTAGTCGTCGCGCATGCGCTTGCACAGCACTTCGACGAGCGTCGTCTTGCCGGAACCGACGGGACCGCCGACGCCGACGCGGAGAGGAGAGGAAGCGTTCATCATGAGCGATCGATGGAAGTGACCATGCCGGCGCAGCCCGGAGCGGGGGCGTTGACGGGACAACGCAAGATGCTTGCCAGCGCGGCAGGCTAGGCGCCTGTCAGGGAGAAGAGTTTTCCCCAGCCCCGCACGCGCCGCGTGTCCACGCCGGCCGCACGCAGTGTGCCCCAGGCCGCGAAGGCGATCGAGTCGAGCAGCAGGACACCGCTCCTGTGCTCGAAGTCCTCGGCGAGCGCAGCGCCGTCCATGTTGGTGCACAGGATGACCACCGCCTGCGGCCGTGCGGCCACGACTTCGGCGAGCATCGTTTCGATGGCGGCGGGCTCGATCGTCGAGAAGTCAAAATTCACCCGGATGCCCGCGTGCCGCTCGGCAACGCACTCGAAGCCGGAGCGCGCGAAGTTGGCGATGATCGCCTGCTGGATGTCCTCGGTGTATGGCGTGACGAGCCCGTAGCGCGTTATGCCGGCGAGGCGAAAGGCGTCGAGCAGGGCGAGCACGGCGGACGTTGCACGGATGCCGGTGCGGTGTTCGATCTCGGCGCAGAGCTGGCGGTCGCGGTCGAAGCCAAGCCAGCCTGCGGATGTCCCGTTCCAGCAGATCGCGCTGCAGTGCGCATCTGCGAGCAGGTCAGCCGCCGCCAGCATGGGCGCCATGTCGAACTGACCCAGCGCGCCGGCGCCCAGCGAGATCTCCGTCACGCGGAAGCGACCCGCGTGGACGCTGACCTCCGGCAGGCCGGCCAGCATGCGTGCGGTCACGGGCTCCAGCGCGGTGTTCGACGACGGCGTGATCATGCCGAGCAGGACGCGGTCCTTCTTCGAGTTCATGCGGGTCCTTGTCGAATGACGCGGTGAGGCATGGACATCGACGCTACGCGAGAGCCGCGGCGAGGTCGATCGGCGCCTCCACGCCCATCGACAGGTCGAGTTCCTTCTCGACGTGGTTCAGGTGCTCGACCATGAGCGACGCTGCGCGGCGCGCATCGCCTGTGGCGATCGCGTCGGTGATATCGCCATGCTCCTCGCCCAGGCAGGACGGCGTCGCCGGCCGGTCGTACAGGGCGATGATCAGGCAGGTCAGGAGCGCGAGTTCGCGCATCGACTTCGCGAGCACCACGTTGCCCGACAACTCGGCGAGCAGCATGTGGAACTCGCCGGACAGCCGCACGATGGTGCGGACGTCGCCGGCCGAGCGCGCCCTGCGCTCCGCGGCGACGTGCTGGCGCAGGCGGGCGACCGCACCCGTGCGGTCCGGCTGCCGTGCAAGTCGCGTTGCGATGCCGGGCTCGATGAGCCGGCGCGCCTCGAACACGTCGCGCGCCTGGTCGACCGTCGGCTGCGCGACGAAGGCGCCGCGGTTGGGCTCGAGCGTGACCAGCCCCTCGTGGGCGAGCCGCGGCAGCACGGCGCGCACGCGAGCGCGCGTGACGCCAAAGATGCCGGCGAGGCTCTCCTCGCCGAGCTTGGTGCCGGGTGGAAGGCGGTGCTCGAAGATCGCGGCCACCAGCCGCTCGTAGATCCCTTCCTCGGTCCGTTCACCGTGGACGACGGCAAGGGCAAAGGTCCCCGCCCTGGTGCGCGGCTGACCGGTCGTGGTGCGCTTGCTCGCGGGCTTGGTGCGAACGGAGCGATTGACATGGCTGGATTTCATTGCTCACAATGCTATGCAGGATTGGCGCCAAAAACAACCCATGTTGGCGCCGATCATGGCATCAGTCTTGCTTTCCCTCTCTTCGCGGAGAGGCCGGCCTCCGACCCACCTCGCCCGGTATTCAAAGCGCAGCGCATGAACGGCACCTTCGATCTCGTCGTCAGGAACGGCCTTGTGGTCACCGCCGCGGACACCCAGCGCGCGGACATCGGCGTGCGGGACGGACGGATCGTGGCGCTCGGCGAGGACCTGCCGCGCGGAACGCGGGACATCGATGCGGCAGGCCGGCATGTGCTCCCGGGTGGAGTCGACGGCCACTGCCACCTCGACCAGCCGATGCCGCCGCCGGCGAAGATGGCCGACGACTTCGAAACCGGGTCGCGCTCGGCCGCATGCGGCGGTACCACCACGGTCATCCCGTTTGCCGCGCAGGTGAAGGGACACTCGCTGCGCGCGGCGGTCGAGGACTATCACCGGCGGGCCGACGGCCGCTCGAGCATCGACTACGCCTTCCACCTGATCGTCAGCGATCCGACGCCCGACGTTCTGGAGCGGGAATTGCCGGAACTGATCGCCGCCGGCTACACGTCGTTCAAGATCTACATGACGTACGACGACCTGAAGCTCGACGACGGCCAGATCCTCGATGTGCTCGACGTGGCGCGGTGCCACGGCGCGATGGCGATGGTGCACGCCGAGAACTCCGATTGCATCGAGTGGCTGACGCGCCGGCTCGAAGCGGCGGGCCGCACGGCGCCGCGCTGGCACGCGCACGCGCGGCCGATGCTGGTCGAGCGCGAAGCGACGCACCGCGCGATATCCCTCTCGCAGCTTGTCGACGTGCCGATCCTGATCGTGCACGTCTCCGGCCGCGAGGCGGTCGAGCAGATCCGCTGGGCGCGGGGTCACGGGCTGTCGATCTTCGCGGAGACCTGTCCGCAGTACCTTTTCCTCACCGCCGACGACCTCGGCATCGACGACGGCTACAAGGGCGCCAAATGCGTGTGCAGCCCGCCGCCGCGCGACAAGTCCAACCAGGATGTCATCTGGAACGGCATCGCCGACGGCCTGTTCACCGTGTTCTCGTCCGACCACGCCCCGTTTCGCTACGAGGCGCCGGAGGGCAAGAAGCCGGACGGCAAGGAGGTGCCGTTCCGCCACATTCCCAACGGCATTCCCGGGCTCGAGACGCGTCTGCCGCTGCTGTATTCCGAGGGCGTGCTCGGCGGGCGCATCACGGTCAACCGCTTCGTCGAACTGACTGCCACCAATCCCGCCAAGGCGTACGGCCTGCATCCGCGCAAGGGAACGATCGCGATCGGCGCCGACGCGGACCTGGTGATCTGGGACGAGCGCGAGGTGGTCCTGAATAACGGCATGCTGCATCACGCGGTCGACTACACGCCGTACGAGGGGATCAAGCTCAACGCCTGGCCCGCCATGACGCTGTCCCGCGGCGAAGTCGTGTGGGATGGCACGAACTTCACGGGTCGCGCCGGGCGCGGCCAGTTCCTCCGGTGCGGTGAGCCGACGTTGCGGCCATCGACGCGCGCGCCATGAAGCTGCTCCTGATCAATCCCGACATCTCGGACAGCGTGTCGGCGCTGATCCGCGCCGAGGCGGAGCGCGCTGCATCGCCCGGCACCGAGGTCGAGGAGTCCTGATGTTTGCGGTTGTGCTGCCGTGCATGCTTTTCCCGCCCCTCGTGACGACGCTGCCGCGCGCACTGGGCTATTGATCGTGTCCGTATCCGTTGCCCGAAAGGAGTTGCCCATGTCGATGAAACGTTTCGCAGTGCGTGCACTGTCCGCCGTCGTAGCCGCCACCGCGCTGTGGGGGGTCGCCCCCGCCGGCGCGCAGGAGAAGATCAAGCTGAAGGTGATCGGCCAGCCGCTCGCCACCGGCCTGATCCAGAAGAACAAGGAGCAGCCTTTCTTCGAGACGCTGGCCCAGAAGACCGGACTGCCGATCGAGATCGAGTACAAGCCGATCGACACGCTCGGCATCAAGGACACCGAGCAGCTGCGCGTGATGAAGGCCGGACTGTTCGAGATGGCCTCGCTGCGCATGTCGCAGAACTCGCGCGACGAGCCGACCATTCTGGGCCTCGACCTGGTCGGCCTGAACCCGGACTACAAGACCGGACGGGCCGTGGGCAAGGCCTACGCCGCGACGCTGGATCAGCGGCTGCAGAAGCAGTTCAACGTGAAGCTGCTCGGTGTGTGGCCGTTCGGCCCGCAGGTGCTGTTCTGCAAGAAGCCGATCGCCAAGCTCGGCGACGTCAAGGGCCTGAAGGTCCGGACCTACGACCAGAACCTGGCCAAGTTCATCGAGTCCCTCGGCGGCACGCCGGTGCCGATCGCGTTCGCGGAGACGCACCAGAGCCTGTCGCTCGGCGTGGTGGACTGCGCGGTCACCGGGCCGAGCTCGGCCAATTCGGCCGGCTGGCCGGAGGTGACGACGCACTACCTGCCGATCGGCATGCAGATGGCCATGAACGGATATGCGATCACGCTGGACGCATGGCGCAAGCTGAAGCCCGACCAGCAGCAGAAGCTGCAGGCCGCGTTCGACGCGTTCACCGAGGAGGTCTGGAAATACTCGGAGGAACTCTTCGTGGACGCCTCCAACTGCAACATCGGCAAGGACCCTTGCACGACGGGCAAGAAGTTCAATCTCGTCAACGTGCCGGTGACGCAGTCGGATCTCGACATCGTCAGGAAATCGGTGCGTGACCTGTCGTTCCCGGCCTGGGCCGAGGTGTGCGACAAGTCGAACCCCGGCTGCTCGGCGACGTGGAAGAAGACGGTGGGTCCGATCGTCGGGATGTAGTCGCGACATGACCAGGGCGCGGCGGCCACGGTTGCCGCGCCGGGAGCACGCATGAAGAGAATCGAAACCGCGCTCGCCTGGATCTTCGGGACGATCTTTCTCGCTCTGTCGTTCGTCGTGACGATCGAGACGATCTCCAGGAAGGTCTTCAACTTCTCCCTGCAGGGAGCGGACGAACTCGGCGGCTATTCGCTCGCGATTGGCTCGACCATCGCCTTCTCGCTCGCACTCGTGGGCCGCAACCACATCCGGGTCGACGTCTTCCACGAGATGTTGTCTCGCCGCACCAAGGCGGCGCTGAACTGGCTGTCGATCGTCGGCCTTGCCGCGACGGGCATCCTCTTCGTTGGGGTATCGCTGCGCGTGCTGCGGGAAAGCCTCGAGTACGGCAGCACCGCGCAGACACCCTGGGCGACGCCGCTCATCTATCCACAGGCGCTCTGGTACCTGGGGCTGATCTTCTTCATGCTGGTCGCGGTCGGCTACGCGATCCGCGCGACCCGCCTGCTGTTCAGTGGCCGGCTCGACGAGCTGAACGTCGAGTTCCACCCGAAGAGCGCCAAGGAAGAGCTGAAGGAGGAACTGGACGACTTCGCGCAGCGTAGCGGTGCCGGCGAGGCGGGAGGCACGAAGTGATCATCGCCACCATCGTCGCGTTCTTCGTGATGATCGGACTGATGCTGATCGGTATTCCGATCGCCGTGTCGATGCTGGTGGTCGGTGTCGTTGGAGGCGTGCTCGCCTACGGGATGCCGTTCCTGAATTCGATGGCAACCGTCACGTGGGGCGTCGGCAACGAGAACCTTCTGACAGCGATCCCGCTGTTCGTCCTGCTCGGCGAACTGCTGTTGCGTTCCGGAATCGCCGACCGCATGTACATCGCGCTGTCGGCGTGGCTCGCGCGCCTGCCGGGCGGGCTCCTGCACACGAACATCGGGTGCTGCGCGCTGTTCGCCGCGACTTCCGGATCGTCAGTCGCGACGGCGGCGACCATCGGCACTGTGGCGCTGCCGCCGCTGCACGCGCGCGGCTATCCGATGCGCGACGCGCTCGGTTCGCTCGCCGCCGGCGGCACGCTCGGCATCCTGATCCCTCCGAGCGTCAACATGATCGTGTACGGGTCGCTGACCAACAACTCGATCGGCAAGCTGTTCATCGCCGGCATCATTCCGGGCCTGCTGCTGACGACGTGTTTCATGGCGTTCATCTTCGTGCGCGCGCTGACATCGGACTCGATGAAGGCCGTCAAGAAGGAGGCGAAGCTGCCGATCGCCGAGCGGGTCCGCCTGCTGGTGAACCTGATCCCGCCGCTGATCGTGTTCGGCGTGGTGATGGGAAGTCTGTACTTCGGCATCGCCACCGCCACCGAGTCCGCGGCGCTCGGCGTCGTCGTGGCGCTCGGCTTCGTCTGGCACAGTGGCCGCCTGTCGCGCGAACTGCTGACCAACTGCTTCCAGCAGACCGCGCGCATCAGCGGGATGATCCTGCTGATCATTTCCGTCGCCTTCGTGCTGAACCTCACCATCAGCCTGACCGGCATCGCGGACCAGATGACCCGCTGGGTGACGTCGTTCGGAATGTCGGCCACAGCCATGCTGTTTGCGCTGATTGCCTTCTACCTGGTGCTTGGAATGTTCATGGACGTGCTGTCGATGCAGGTGGCGACGATCCCGCTGACCTACCCCATCGTCACCGCGCTCGGTGTCGATCCCATCTGGTTCGGCGTCTTCATCGTGCTGATGTGCGAGCTCGGCCTGATCACGCCTCCGGTGGGCATGAACCTGTTCGTCGTGCACGGCATTCGCCCCGACAAGGGGGGTATCGAGGACGCGATCTGGGGCGCGCTGCCGTACGCGCTCATCATGCTCCTGTTCACGATCTCGCTGATCTTCTGGCCACAGATCGTCCTGTACCTGCCCGGCAAGATGTGAGCGTGATGCGAGTCTGGCGTCTGTCGGCGACCGAGCTCGGATCGGCCTATCGGCGCGGGGAGACGGACCCGCTGTCCGTCTTCGACGCGCTGCAGGATCGCATCGGACGCATCAACCCGGCGCTTACGGCGATCGTCGAACTCGATGCGAATGCAAGGGCGGCAGCCCGGCGCAGCGCCGAGCGCTACGCACACGGTGCGCCGCTCGGACCGCTCGACGGCGTGCCGGTCACGATCAAGGACAGCATCCTCGTGGCCGGGCTGCACTGCCGCTGGGGCAGTCGGCTGTATGAAGACTTCATTCCGTCGGCGGACGAACTCCCGGTGGCTCGTCTGCGCGCGGGCGGCGCGGTGATCGTCGGCAAGACCAACGTGCCGGAGTTCACGCTCGAGGGCTACACGACGAACCTGCTGTTCGGTACCACGCGCAACCCGTGGGACACGCGGCTCACTCCCGGCGGCTCGTCGGGCGGCGCGGTGGCGGCGGTGGCCTCGGGCCTCGGTCCGCTCGCTCTTGGCACCGATGGCGGCGGGTCGATCCGGCGACCGGTCAGCCACACCGGTCTCGTGGGGCTGAAGACGTCGATCGGCCGCGTCGCGCGGGGCCCGAGCCTGCCGCAGATCCTGCTGGATCTCGAGACGATCGGGCCGATCGCGCGCACGGTCGACGACCTTGCTCTGGCCATGTCGGTCATCGGGGCGCCCGATGTGCGCGATCGTCGATCGTTCGTGGCGAACGATCCGCGCCGACAGGCCTCGCCACTCCGCCTGCGCTACGTGCGTCGTTTCGGCGATTCGCCGGTCGACCCGGCGATCCTCGCGAGCACCGATGCGGCGGCGCGGACGCTCGCATCGCTCGGAATCGCGGTCGACGAGGGGCCGCTGCCGTTCGACATCGCGTCGGTGGTCGAGATGTGGCCGGTGCTCGGGCAGGTGGGCGCGGCCTTCGTCGCCGGACTGCATCCCGGCCGTTTCGAGGCGATCGGGCCGCGCATGCGCGCACAGGCGGAGGCAGGGCGAGGCATTGCGGCGACCCGCTACCTCGAGGTGATCGAGGCGATCGATGCGTTTCGCCGGAGCGTGACGGCCGCGTTCGAGAACGTCGACCTGATCATGACGCCATCGGCGGCCGCACTGCCGTGGCCGGCGGACGAGCCGTTTCCGACCGTCATCGACGGCCAGCCCGTCGGCCCGCGCGGTCACGCCGTGTTCACGGCCTGGGTCAATGTCTGCGGGCACCCGGGGCTCGCGCTGCCTTCCGCGCCATCGCCGGCGGGCCTGCCGATCGGCTTCCAGCTCGTCGGTCCATTCGGCGCGGACGACATGCTGATCGACATCGGGCGCCGCTTCGAAACAGCGCAGCCGTGGCGCGAGCGCTGGCCCGCGCTGGCGGACGAGACCTAGGCCACGAACTCCACGCTGGCCTCGCCCAGGCCGTGCATCAGCACCTTGATGACCGCCCCGGGGGGGGCCTCGATCATTCCGCACCAGGTGCCGGTGGTAACGACGTCGCCGGCGCAAAGCCGGGCGCGACTCCCCGCGTGTTGCAGCCACCACCGCAGCAGCAAACGCGGATCGCCGAGCGCGTGCGTTCCGGTACCGTCGAACGCCATCCGCTCGCCGACCAGCACTTCGCAGCGCACGGCCGCGTAGTCATCGACCTCGTCGAACGGACGGCCGGAACCGACCACGAGGCCCGCGTTGACCTGCG
Organism: uncultured beta proteobacterium; assembly: GCA_963726405.1. Taxonomy (GTDB): domain Bacteria; phylum Pseudomonadota; class Gammaproteobacteria; order Burkholderiales; family Burkholderiaceae_F; genus JAOUJD01. The sequence continues at coordinate 55,514 of CAVSCF010000006.1, forward strand.
AATCGGCCAGCTTCCACAGTGCCGGCGCGTCGCGGTAGTTGGCGAGGCGCGCATCGCAGACCTCGATCGTCGTGCATGCGAAGTCAAACGCTTCGTCGAGCGGCACGGTCGCAACCTCGGCCGACGCGATGTCGCGGGCGAGCACGAAGCCGACTTCTGCCTCGATCGTCAGCTCGACGACTGGCGCGTCGGTCCAGATGGCCGGGCTGTCGAAGACGGTGAACAGCGGCGTCGCCGTCGGCTCCACGTCCGCGCGCGGAGAGCCCACCTTCCAGGCATCCGGCCGCCTGCCGGGATACAGCGCTTGGGCGACCGCATCCTGGATCGCGTAGGCCTCTTCGAGGGTGGCGGGCGCCGTGGCGGGCTGCGCCACGAAGGGGCGTCGCTGGCGGCGCGCCGCGAGCAGGGCCTCGGCAATCTCGTCGACTCGTGTCAAGGCATCGCACTCCGCGGACCGAGCGCGGATGATAGCCAGCGCGACCGTCACGACCGGTACAGCCGCGAATACATCGCCTCATGGCGGGCTGACGTGATGGCGTATCGCACGCTGGCCGTGCCGAGCTCGTCGTCCGCCACCTCGATGGCGCTGCGCACCGCGGCGTCGATGGCGCCGTGCAGTTGCGCGAGCAGCGTCTGCCCCGCCATCTGCCCGAGCGGCACGCTCTTCACCGCAACCAGCACCTGGTTCTCCGCCCAGGCCCACAGATAGGCGGCGAGCCCGGCCTCGCGTTCGACCTCGAGCGCCGCGCAGGCGGCGGCGAACGCCATCGGAAAGGCGATCGGGGAACACGCGGGCGCCGCGATGCCGAGCGCCGGCATCACGCGGACGAGCGATACGCCCATCTGCAAGGTCTCGGCGCGCAGTTCGGCGGTCTCGCGCGCCGCGATGCATTCGTCGTTCCAGTGCGCGAACCGCGCGTGATCGTGCGACTTCCATGCATCCCACGCCCGCAGCCACAACGGAGCTTCGAAGCGCGCGAGCGAAAGCGCAAGGACGTCCTCGATCCAGCGCCGCGCCGTGGCGGCGTCGTGAACCGAGGCGTCCTCGATGGCCTTTTCCAGCCCTTGCGAATAGGCGAAACCGCCGACCGGCAGGCCGGGGCTTGCGAGCTGCAGCAGCGCCAGCAAGCGCCGCACGCCGCGCGCCCGACTCGGTCACGTGCCGCCCCGCGCACGGTGAGCTGCGATCGACAACTGCTCGCCAACGCGTTGCCGACGCTTCGTCGATCTCCTCCCGGTGCGACGCCGCGTGCGCGTGACCGTGCACGTTGTACGCGCCGGCCTCCGGGTCGAACGGCGCCTCGATGTGCTCCACCTTCGCGCCCAGCCCCGCCAGCATCCGTTCGAGCACCGGATCGCGCTCGATGACGGCATGGTCGGCCCCGAGTTGCGCGGGAACGTGACGGTTGGCGAGATGGTAGACGGCGCGCAGCAGCGCGAGTGCATTGGCGGACGTCACGCGTGTCACCGGTTCGGCCACCGCTTCGACGATCAGGTGCTCACCGCCGTCGCCGACAAGGACGGCACCGTGGCGCAGCACGCTGCCGCGCGGCAGGGTGATGGCCACCGCTTCCCCGCTCGGCAGCACCGCGGCGAGCCGGCTGCGGACGCGCTCCTGATAGGTCAGACGCAGGCGTGGTGCGGCCTGCATCTGCTCCGCGGTCAGCGGTGTGGCGGCAAAGGCGGTCAGGCGCAGCATCGGGCCGACTCGCAGTCAGAACAGGAAGTACCGCTGCGCGAGCGGCAGTTCCTTCGCCGGCTCGCAGTCGAGCAGGACGCCGTCGGCGTGGACCCGGTACGTCTCGGGATCGACGGTGATCTTCGGCGTCATCGCGTTGTGGACCATCGACGCCTTGGTGAGCTTGCGGATGCCTTTCACGGCGACCGCCCGCTTCTGCAGGCCGTACCGCTCCGGCACGCCGGCTTTCAGGGCCGACTGCGAGACGAAAGTCAGCGAGCCTTTCGACGTCGCGCCGCCGAACGCCCCGAACTGCGGCCGGTAGTGGACTGGTTGCGGCGTGGGGATGGAGGCGTTCGGATCGCCCATCGCCGCCGCTGCAATCGTGCCGCCCTTGATGATCAGGAAGGGCTTGACGCCGAAGAACGCCGGCTTCCACAGCACGAGGTCGGCCCACTTGCCGACCTCGACCGAGCCCACTTCGTGCGCGATGCCGTGCGTCAGCGCGGGGTTGATCGTGTACTTCGCGACATAGCGCTTGATGCGCGCGTTGTCGTGTTCCTTCGGATCGCTGAACCCGCGCTCGCTGAGCGATCCCCGCTGCAGCTTCATCTTGTGCGCGGTCTGCCAGGTCCGCGTGATCACTTCACCCACGCGACCCATGGCCTGCGAATCCGAACTGATCATCGAGAAGGCGCCGATGTCGTGCAGGATGTCCTCCGCCGCGATCGTCTCCTTGCGGATGCGGCTCTCGGCGAACGCGAGGTCCTCGGCGATGGCGGCATCGAGGTGATGGCACACCATCAGCATGTCGAGGTGCTCGTCGAGCGTGTTGACGGTGTAGGGCCGCGTCGGGTTGGTCGACGAAGGCAGCACGTTCTTCTCGCCGCACACCTTGATGATGTCCGGCGCGTGGCCGCCGCCCGCGCCTTCGGTGTGGTACGTGTGGATCACGCGGCCCTTGAACGCCTTGATGCTGGCCTCGACGAAGCCGGCTTCGTTCAGCGTGTCGGTGTGGATCGCCACCTGGGTGTCGGTCCGGTCGGCAGCGGTGAGCGCGGCATCGATGGTGGCGGGCGTCGTGCCCCAGTCCTCGTGGAGCTTGAGGCCGATCGCGCCGGCCTTGATCTGCTCCAGCAGCGGCTCGACCAGCGACGCGTTGCCCTTGCCGAGGAAACCGAGGTTCATCGGGAACGCATCGGCGGCCTGCAGCATGCGTTCCATGTGCCACGGGCCGGGCGTGACCGTGGTGGCGAAGGTCCCGGTGGCCGGGCCCGTGCCGCCGCCGAGCATCGTCGTCAGCCCGCTCATCAACGCATCGTCGATCTGCTGAGGGCAGATGAAGTGGATGTGCGAGTCGATGCCGCCGGCCGTGACGATCATGCCTTCGCCGGCGATGATCTCGGTGCCCGGGCCGATCACGAGCGTCACGCCGGGCTGGATGTCCGGGTTGCCCGCCTTGCCGATGCCGCTGATGCGACCGCCCTTCAGCGCGATGTCGGCCTTGACGATGCCCCAGTGGTCGATGATCAGCGCGTTGGTGATCACCGTGTCGGCACAGTCCTTCGACATGCGCTGGCTCTGGCCCATGCCGTCGCGGATCACCTTGCCGCCGCCGAACTTCACCTCCTCCCCGTAGACGGTGAAGTCTCTCTCGACCTGCGCGATCAGCGCGGTGTCGGCCAGCCGGACGCGATCGCCGACCGTGGGTCCGAACATCTCGGCATACGCCTGGCGGCCGATCTTCATTTGCGGCCTCCCTTTGCTCGTTTGGCGGCGGCCTTCTTCACGGCGGGCCTCCTGGCGGGCGCCGCTTTCGGCAAGGCCTTCGCGCCGCGCCCGGCGTCGAGCCGTCCCATCACCTGGCCATTGAACCCGTACACGACGCGATCGCCGGCGAGCGCGACCAGTTCCACTTCGCGCTCCTGTCCGGGCTCGAAGCGGACCGCGGTACCGGCGGCGATGTTCAGTCGAAAGCCGCGCGCCGCCTTGCGGTCGAAGCGCAGGGATTCGTTGGTCTCGAAGAAATGAAAGTGCGAGCCGACCTGGATCGGCCGGTCGCCGGTGTTGGCGACATTCAGCCGCACGGTTTCGCGGCCCGCGTTCAGTTCGATGTCGCCGGGCGCGACGAGCAGTTCACCGGGAATCATGGCGGCTCTTCAGGAAATGGGGTGGTGAACGGTGACGAGCTTGGTGCCGTCCGGGAAGGTGGCTTCGACCTGGATGTCCGGGATCATTTCCGGCACGCCGTCCATGACGTCGTCGCGGCCCAGCAGCGTGGTCCCGTAGGTCATCAGTTCGGCGACGGTCCGGCCGTCGCGCGCGCCCTCGAGGATCGCGGCCGAGATGAACGCGACGGCCTCGGGGTAGTTGAGCTTCAGCCCCCGCTGCTTGCGCCGCTCGGCAACGAGCCCGGCGGTGAAGATCAGCAGCTTGTCCTTTTCCCTTGGGGAGAGTTCCATCCCGGTGTCCTCGTGAATTCCTCGTGATCAGGTAGCCCACAGGCGCGGCGGCACGGCCGCCCGTCCAAACACCAGCGGCCGCAGCGCGGCCCACACTTCGGTGAGTGCCGCGCGAACGAAATGCGTGTTCGGGCCGAGCGCACGCGCGACGACGAGCCGCGGCGTCAACCGCGTCAACGGCGCGGCCGGCACCTTTTCGGCGAGCGCCGCGCGCAGCCCTTCCATGGTCGCGTCGTCGAATGCAGGGCCGGCCGCCCAGAGGCAGCCGAACACGTGATGGCCCGCCAGGCCGACGGGCGATTCGAGCAGCGCGTCGTTGCCCGCGAGCCGCGTGCGCTCCACCCACGCGAGTTCGGTCCCCATGTGCAGCCGGATCGTCTGCGCGTACAGCCCGCGCTCGAAGCGCTCGCCCGCGGCACGACGGCCGAGCGCGACGATGTCCCAGCCGATCATCGACGCGCCGTCGTTCATCTGGACGTCGATCGTCGACCGCACGTTCGCGGCGTCAAAGACGATCGCTTCCTGGGGAAGCCATTCGAGGGCGCCGTCGAGGTCGAGCCGCACCTGCTGCCGGGCCACCGGGCCGAGCGACTTGTACCACTTGGCGGCGCCCGGCGTGGTGACGAGGGCGTGAGCGCCGGCGTCGACACTCACGGAGATCTCGAGCGCGTCGCCGCCGGCGATGCCGCCCGGCGGATGGAGCACCACCGCGTGACACGGAGCGTCCCCTTCCGGGTACAGCGCCTTCTGCACCCGCAGCGGTCCGCGATGCCGGGCCGCGAGCAGCGATCGTCCGCCCACGCTGCGCACGCGCAGCGCGAGCGAGGCATGCCACGCGGCGGTGGGGCCGTCGAACATCGCCAGATCCTGACTCTTCGCGGGGCCGCTCAGATCGCGAGCAAGCCGGAAATCTTCTCTTCCTTCATCGTAGCGCCCCGTCCGCGGTGGGTGATCTGCCCCCGCAGCATCACCGCGTAGGCGTCGGCCAGCGATTCGGCGAAATCGTAGTACTGCTCCACCAGCAGCACCGCCATCTTCTTCTCGGTGACGAGCCTGCGGATGACGGCGCCGATCTCCTTGATGATCGACGGCTGGATGCCCTCGGTGGGCTCGTCGAGGATCAACAGGCGTGGGTCCGCCGCGAGTGCGCGGCCGATCGCCAGTTGCTGCTGCTGCCCGCCGGAGAGGTCGCCGCCGCGGCGCTTGAGCATCTGCCGAAGCACGGGAAAGAGTTCGAGGATGTGCTCGGGCACCTTGCGGCCGGCGGCGCCGCGCTTGGGCGCGAGTCCCATCATCAGGTTTTCCTCGACGGTCAGCCGGTTGAAGATGTCGCGGCCCTGCGGCACGTAGCCGATGCCCAGCCGCACCCGCTGGTAGGGCGCGAGCCGCGTGATGTCCTGTCCATCGAACACAATGCGGCCGTCGCGCGGGCCGACGAGGCCCATGATGCCCTTCAGCAGCGTCGTCTTGCCGACGCCGTTGCGACCGAGCAGCACCGTGCACGCGGCGCCTTGGACGTCGAGCGAGACGTCGCGCAGGATGTGGCTGCCGCCGTAGTACTGGTCGAGATGTTCGATGGTCAGCATGCTCGTCTTCGCTCAGCGCCCGAGGTAGACCTCGATCACGCGTTCGTCGGCCTGCACGGCCGCCATCGATCCCTCGGCCAGCACGCTGCCTTCGTGCAGGACGGTGACCGTGCGGGCGATCTTGCCGACGAAGTCCATGTCGTGCTCGACGACGACGATCGAATGCGTGCCGGCGAGTTCGAGGATGAGTTCCGCGGTGCGCGCGGTTTCGGCGTCCGTCATGCCGGCCACCGGTTCGTCGAGCAGGATGAGTTCAGGCTCCTGCATCAGCAGCATGCCGATCTCCAGCCACTGTTTCTGCCCGTGCGACAGCGCGCCGGCGAGCCGCCGCTCGCTGCCCGCGAGGCGGATCGTGCGCAGCGTTCCCGCGATCCGCTCGCGCTGCCCGGGCGACAACTGAGCGAAGAGCGTCGGCCGCACACGCTTGTCCGCCTTCATGGCGAGTTCGAGGTTCTCGAACACCGTGTGGTTCTCGAACACGGTCGGCTTCTGGAACTTGCGGCCGATGCCCAGGCGCGCGATTTCGGTTTCGGGCAGCCGTGTCAGGTCGAAGGTCTGGCCGAAGAACGCCGTGCCGGCGTCCGGCCGCGTCTTGCCGGTGATGACGTCCATCATCGTCGTCTTGCCGGCGCCGTTCGGTCCGATGATGCAGCGCAGTTCCCCGCGCTCGATCGTCAGCGACAGCGCGTTGAGCGCCTTGAAGCCGTCGAAGCTGACGGTGATGTCGTCCAGGTAGAGGATGGGTCCGTGGCGGGTGTCGACCTTGTCCGGGTTCACCGGGTGGCTGTAGCCCACCGCATCGCCCGCACCTGACAGCGCGTGGATCGAGCCGTCGCTCACGAACGCGCCTCCTGCGTCGCTGCCGTGGCAGGGGCCGGCTTCGTGTCCATGCGGACCGGCAGGCGTGTGCGCACCGTTTCCGCGAGGCCCGCGATGCCACGCGGCAGGAACAAGGTCGCGAGCACGAACAGCAGGCCGAGGAAGTAGAGCCAGAGCTCCGGATACGCCACCGTGAACCAGGTCTTCGCGCCATTCACCGCGAACGCGCCGAGGATCGGTCCCACCAGCGTGCCGCGCCCGCCGACGGCGGCCCAGATCGCGATCTCGATCGAGTTCGCCGGGCTCATCTCGCTCGGGTTGATGATGCCGACCTGCGGCACGTACAAGGCGCCGGCGATGCCGCTCATCACGGCGGCAACGGTCCAGATCGCCAGCTTGTACGAGCGGGTGCGGTAGCCGAGGAACATCAGCCGCGACTCCTGGTCGCGGATCGCGGTCAGCACGCGGCCCATCTTGCTGGTGACGATCCAGCGCGCGAGCAGCAGCGCGCCGAGCAGGTACACGCCCGACAGCACATACAGCGCCACGCGCATCTCGGGCGAGGTGATCGGCAGTCCGAGGATGCGCTTGAAGTCCGTGAAGCCGTTGTTCCCGCCAAACCCCATGTCGTTGCGGAAGAACGCGAGCATGGCGGCGTAGGTGAGGGCCTGCGTGATGATCGAGAAGTACACGCCCTTGATGCGCGAGCGGAACGCGAAGAAACCGAACGCCAGTGCCAGCAGCCCGGGGACGGCCACGACCAGCACGCAGGCCCACAGGAAGTGGTCCGTGCCGGTCCAGTACCAGGGGAACTCCTTCCAGTCGAGGAAGACCATGAAGTCGGGCAAGTCGCTCTTGTAGACGCCGTCCCGCCCGATCTGCCGCATCAGGTACGTGCCGAAGGCATAGCCCCCGAGCGCGAAGAACAGGCCCTGTCCGAGCGACAGGATGCCGGTGTAGCCCCAGATCAGGTCCATCGCCAGCGCGACGACCGCGTAGCACATGAACTTGCCGAGCAGCGTGATCCAGAAGCTCGACACATGCAGCGGACTCGCCGGCGGCAGCGCGAGGTGCAGCGTCGGCAGGACGACGACGAGCAGGGCTGCGATCAAGAGGATCGCGGTCCATGCGCGTCGTGCTGAACAGGCGCGTCATATCCCCGTCCTCCAACGCCGGCGCGCGCGGAGCGCGCTGGGGACTTCGAAGCGCAGTCGTGACGTCACTTTCCGTGACTGGGGGAGCACGAGGGGGCCAGCGCTGCGCGCTGGCCCGATGGGCCGCATGACGCTCCCCGGCTGCGCCGGGTCGGGCAGCCCCCTCGACTCGTCAAGCAATGGAGGCCCGAGAGACCGCACGATGAGAAGAAGGCTCTCCATCACGCTTCGGCACTCCTTCCCTTCAGAGCGAACAGCCCCTGCGGGCCGCTTCTGGATGAAGAGAATGATGAAGACGAGCACCATGATCTTCGCCAGGACCGCGCCGGACAGCGGCTCGAGGAACTTGGCGATTGCGCCCAGGCCGAATGCCGCGATCACCGTGCCGGCGAGCTGGCCCACGCCGCCCAGCACGACCACCATGAAACTGTCGACGATGTAGGCCTGTCCCAGGTCCGGACCGACGTTGCCGATCTGCGAGAGGGCAACGCCGCCGAGCCCGGCGACGCCGGAGCCCAGGCCAAAGGTCAGCATGTCGACCTGGTGGGTCGGCACGCCGGTGCAGCTCGCCATCGCGCGGTTCTGCGTCACTCCACGGACGAACAGACCGACGCGTGTGCGGTTGATCAGCAGCCACACGGCGGCCAGCACGACGAGTGCGAACGCGACGATGGCGATGCGATTGAACGGGATCACGTACCCGCCGGCGATCGCGATGCCGCCTGACAGCCACGACGGGTTTTCCACTTCGACGTTCTGCGCGCCGAAGAGCGAGCGGCACGCCTGGATCAGGAGCAGGCTGACGCCCCACGTGGTGAGCAGCGTCTCGAGCGGCCGGCCGTACAGCCAGCGCAGGACGCTGCGCTCGAGCGCCATGCCGATGATCGCGGTTACCGCGAACGCCGCCGGCAGCGCGGCCACGACGTACCAGTCGAACGCGGCGGGCATGTACTGGCGGAACACGCCCTGCGTCAGGTAGGTCGTGTACGCACCGATCATCAGGAACTCGCCGTGGGCCATGTTGATGATGCCCATCAGCCCGTAGGTGATCGCGAGACCGAGGGCCGCGAGCAGCAGGATCGAACCGAGGCTCAGCCCGGTGAACAGCGCCAGGCCGAACTCGGTGGACTGGAGGCGGCGGTTGATTTCGTTCAGCGACAGTTGCGCCGTCTGCCGCACGCGCTCGTCGGGTTCGGCGTAGGTGCCGTCACCTGCCTTTGCGACGAGCGCCGAGAGCAGTTGCCGCACTTGCGGATCGTTGCTCTTCGCGAGTGTGGCCGCGGCCTTGGCTCGCAGTTCAGGGTCGGAATTCTTCAGCGCCAGGGAGGCCGCGGACAGCTCGAGGGTCGTCCTGACCTCGGGGTCGGTCTCCTTGACGATCGCCTGCTGAACGATCGGCAGCAGGCCCTCGTTCTCCGAGCCTTGCAGCGACTTCGCCGCGGCCAGCCGCGCGGCGACGTCCGGGCTTGCGAGCTTGAGCGCCGCGAGCGCGGTGTCGATCTCGCCGCGCATGCGGTTGTTCACGACCAGCGCGTCGAAGCCGGCGGCAACGGGCCCGAGGGGCGCACCGGTCACCGCGTCGGTCATCCGGCCGTCGGCGACGATGACTGCTCGACGGCCGTCGTCGACCAGTCCGAGCGCGTCGCTCGAAAGCGCTTTCAGGATGTCGGTGGCCCGCGGTTCCTGCGCGGCCGTGAGCTTGCGGATCGCGTCGATGCGCACGTCGGCGTCCTCGTCTGCAAGCTGCAGCACCAGAGCGGGGTCGATGGCCGCCGACGCCGGCGCCACGAACAACGCGAGCACCAGCGCGAGAAGACGGAGAGAACGGAACATGGACTTCCAGAGAGGCGGAGCGGGCGGCCTCCGTTCCAGGGAAAGGCGCCCGCTCCGGTACTGCACGATCAGACCGGACTGTCCGGCTTCTTCTCGTTGCCGGCGATGAACGGACTCCATGGCTGCGCGCGGATGGGGCCCTTCGTCTTCCACACTACGTTGAACTGGCCGTCGGCGCGCACCTCGCCGATGAACACCGGCTTGTGCAGATGGTGGTTCTTCTCGTCCATCTTCACCTTGAAGCCGCACGGCGCGTCGAACGACTGGCCGCCCATCGCGGCGATCACCGGATCGATGTCCGTCGTCTTCGCCTTCTCGACCGCCTGCTTCCACATGTGCATGCCGATGAAGGTCGCTTCCATCGGGTCGTTGGTGACGACCTTGTCCGCGTTGGGGAGCTTCTGCTTGAGCGCCCACTCCTTGTACATCTTGATGAAGGCGTCGTTCTGCGGGTTCTTCAGCGACATGAAGTAGTTCCAGGCCGCGAGGTGACCGACGAGCGGCTTGGTGTCGACACCGCGCAGTTCCTCCTCGCCGACCGAGAAGGCGACGACCGGGACGTCCTTGGCCTTGAGTCCGGCGTTGCCCAGCTCCTTGTAGAAGGGCACGTTGGAGTCGCCGTTGATCGTGGAGATCACGCAGGTCTTGCCGCCGCTCGCGAACTTCTTGATGTTCGCGACGATCGTCTGGTAGTCGCTATGGCCGAACGGGGTGTAGACCTCCTCGATGTCCTTCTCGGCGACGCCCTTGCTCTTGAGGAACGCGCGCAGGATCTTGTTGGTCGTGCGCGGGTAGACGTAGTCGGTGCCGAGCAGGAAGAAGCGCTTGGCGCCGCCGCCATCCTTGCTCATCAGGTATTCGGTGGCCGGGATCGCCTGCTGGTTCGGGGCCGCCCCGGTGTAGAACACGTTCTTCTCGAGCTCTTCGCCCTCGTACTGCACGGGGTAGAAGAGCAGGTGATTGAGCTCCTTGAACACCGGCAGCACGCTCTTGCGGGACACCGAGGTCCAGCAACCGAACACGACCGCGACCTTGTCCTGCGTGATCAGCTGGCGTGCCTTCTCGGCGAACAGCGGCCAGTTCGACGCCGGATCGACCACGACCGGCTCGAGCGGCCGCCCCATCACGCCGCCCGCCGCGTTGATCTGTGCGATCGTCATCAGCGCCGTTTCCTTCAGCGCCGTTTCGGAGATCGCCATCGTGCCGGACAGCGAATGAAGAATTCCAACCTTGATCGGCGTCTTGGCCTGGCTGAACGCCGTTGAGATCGACGAGCAGCTCAGTGCAACCGCGCCCCCCGCCTGAATGAATTGTCTGCGGTCCATCCGTTTTCCCCTGAGTGAGCACCCGATCGGCGCTGTGCAGTGCAATACAAGTTCCATGCCACGCGTTTTCGAGAGCGTTCTGCACTGAGAAGCGGCCAACCTGCACCAACAACGTGAGTTGCGGCACGTTGTCCGCACGACGGAGCACGTGCGTGGTGCACCCGAGCGTGCGCGGACTAGACTGCTCGCTCGCTTCACTGTCGCGTGCATGCGGTCCAGCGGTCCGTGCGTTCGCTTTGTCTTCAGGGATGGAAACATCACGGGAACGGGCCTTGCCGTGGCTGGCCCTTCGCGCCGGTCCCGACACTTCTGCCTCATGACGCACCGGCGCGACCTTCAATGACCCGCAAGCCTTCTCCCGCCGCCGTCCCCCAAAGTCGCCTCGGTCGCCTCGCCCGCATCGGCTTCGCCGCGGGCGAACTCGCCGTCGGCGGAGCCATCGAGGGACTGCGTCGTCTGGGCCAGCCTAACGATCCGAAGGCGGGCAGTCCGCTCTTCACGGCCGCCACCGCGCGGCGACTGGCCGAGCGGCTTTCGAACCTGCGCGGCGCGGCGATGAAGCTCGGCCAGCTGATTTCGCTGCAGGGTGAAGACGTGCTGCCGCCGGAGTTCGCGCAGGCGCTGGCGGTGCTGCGCTCGTCGGCGGCGCCGATGCCGTCGGTGCAACTGCATCGCGTGCTTGGCCGCGAGTACGGCAAGGGGTGGGAGCGCCGCTTCGCGGAGTTCAACGACGAGCCGGTCGCCGCGGCCTCGATCGGCCAGGTGCATCGCGCACGCACCCGCGACGGCCGCGACCTCGCCCTGAAAATCCAGTACCCCGGTGTCGCGAAGTCGATCACGAGCGACGTCGACAACGTCGCGGCCCTGCTGCGCATGGCGAACGTGCTTCCGCTGGGCATCGACGTTCGCGGCATCGCCAGCGAGGCGAAGCGCCAGTTGCAGCAGGAGTCGGACTACGTCGCCGAGGGCCGTTTCCTCGAGAAGTACGCGAAGCTGGTCGCCGACGACTCCGACCTGCGCGTGCCGCGCGTGCACTGGGACTTCACCACGCCGCGCGTGATGGCGATGGATTTCGTCGAGGGCGTGCCGCTCGAGGACATGGCGCGCGACGGCGTGCCGCAGAAGCAGCGCGACAAGCTCGGCATGGCGCTGGAGCACCTGATGTTCCGCGAGCTGTTCGAGTTCCGCGTGATGCAGACGGACCCGAACTTCGCGAACTACCTGTTCCAGCCCGACACGGAACAGCTCGTGCTGCTCGATTTCGGCGCGACGATGCTGCTGCCGGCCGCGATGGTGGAGAAGTTCCGCCGCATCACGCGCGCTGTGATCGCGCACGACCGCATGGCGATCGCGAAGGAAGCGGTCGCGATCGGCTACCTCGCGGCCGATGCGCCAGCAGACCAGGTGGAGGCGGTGGTCGACGTCATCCTGCTGGTCTGCGAACCGCTGCAGCATCGCGGGCGGTATGACTTCGGCGCCTCGAACCTGCCGTCGCGCGCCCGCGACCTCGGTTTCGACCTCGCTTTCAAGCAGGGCCTCCTGAAGGCGCCCCCGCCCGAAACGATGTTCCTGCACCGCAAGATCGCCGGCATGTACCTGCTGGTCGCTCGCCTCGGCGCGCGCATCGACGTGCGCAGGCTGATCCAGCCGCTGCTCGACGACGTGCCGGCCGCCCCGGCTAGACGATCCTGATGCTCATGTTCGGCAGGCCGTCGATGTGCGTTTCGATCACGTCGCCGCGCACGACCGGTCCGACGTTTTCCGGCGTGCCGGAATAGATGATGTCGCCCGGGACGAGCTCCGACGCCTCGGAGAGTCGGCTGACCTGCTCCGCGACGCTCCAGATCATGTGATCGAGGGTCGCGTTCTGCTTCGTCTGGCCGTTGACCTTCAGCCAGATCGCGCCCTTCGTGAAGTGCCCGGTCTGCGATGCGAGGTGCAGGGGACCGAGCACCGCCGAGTTGTCGAAGCTCTTGCCGATCTCCCACGGCTTCTTCTGGTCGCCCATCATCCGCTGCAGGTCGCGCCGCGTCATGTCGAGACCCACCGCGTACGCGTAGACGCAGTCGAGGGCCTTGTCGACCGGGATGTTGCGGCCGCCGCGATGCAGGGCGGCGACCAGTTCGACTTCGTAGTGATAGTTCTTCGTCAGCGACGGATAAGGATGGTCGGCCACGGTGCCCGGCGCCACGTTCTGGATCGCGTCCGTCGGCTTCTGGAAGAAGAAGGGTGGTTCGCGCGTCGGGTCGGAGCCCATCTCCCGCGCGTGCGCGGCGTAGTTGCGGCCGATGCAGTAGATGCGACGCACGGGGAACTTGAGATCGGAGTTCGCGATCGGGATGTAGGTGTCGGCGACCGTGAACGGGGACTTCGGAGCGGAACCGGAAGCGCCCGCCGTGGCGCAGCCGGCCAGGGCGCCGACGCCGAGGACGGCGGCCGACTGCAGTGCCACGCGGCGCGCGGCGTCGTGATTAGCCGAAGTCATGGAAGTCTCCTTTCTGGTGCCGAGCGAACGGCAGGTGACTGCGCCGGCGTCCCGGCCGGCGAGGTGGCAATCAATAGCACACCGGCGGTGGCGAGCGCGAGCGCGGCGCCGTGCACCGCGGTGAAATGTTCGCCCAGCAGCAGCACCCCGACGGCGGTCGCGGCGATCGGCAGCGCGACCGTGAAGACGCCGGCCTGGCTGGCTGGAACGTGCTTGAGCCCGGAGACCCACATCCAGACGGAGAACAGGCCCGCCGCCAGCGAGTAGAACACCAGCAGCGTCCACAGGCCTGCGGTCATCGGAGCCAGGTCGACGCGCATCAGCTGCCACACGCCGAGCGGCGCGGTGAGCATCAGGCCCCACAGGTTGATCAGGGCCGACACTCGCAGCGGCGTGCGCGTCTGCGCCAGGCGCTTTCCGAGGATCACGTAGCTTGCCTCGCAGATCACCGCACCGAACATCAGCAGATTGCCGAGCAACTGTTGATGCGTCGTCGTGCTGCCGTCGCCCCTGGCGAACTGCAGCAGCACGATGCCGGCGACCGCCAGGGCGATCGCGATGAGCGTGCGCCGTGACAACGCCTCGCGGAGAAACACCTTCGACAGCAGCGCCACGACGGCCGGCAGGGTGGCGAGGATCACGCCGGCCGCCGTCGCCGTGGTGCGCTGGATGCCGGACAGCATGCAGACCGAGAACAGGAAATTGCCGAAGAACGACATCAGGAAGAGCCACCGGTGTTCGCTCGAGGTCAGCGGCGCTTCCCCGCTCGCGCGCGCGGTCCAGGGAACCATGGCCACGGCTCCGATGGCGAAGCGCAGGAACGCCAGCGCGAACACCGGCAGGACGGCGACCAGCGGCTTGGACAGCGCAACGTAGCTGCCCACCAGCGTCATCGACGCCGTCAGCAGCAGGTAGGCCGTCAGACGGGGCGGGGAATGCATCGCGGCGACGATACCGGACACCCCCGTGCGCCCGGTGGGCGGCGCTCGTTACGTGCAGGAATACGCATATGTGACGCGCGACCGCAGGCGGGGGTCCCGGACCTCTAAGATGCCCGGTTCGTCGCCGCCTCCCCGCGGCTGTCTTCGGAGGTTTTCATGAAACGCATCCTTGCAACCTTGTTCGCCGCGCTGGTCACCGTGACGGCAGGGCCGGCGGCCGCGCAGACCACGGCTCCGGCAAAGGTGCCGGAGGAGATGCGGACGAAGCAGCAGCTCTACCTGATGCCCAAGCAGGCCCAGCAGTTCCTGAAGTCGCAGAAAGGCAAGGTGCTGTTCGTCGACGTCCGCACGCGCGCCGAGGCGCAGTTCCTGGGGATGGCCGACGGCGTCGATGCGCTGGTGCCGTACGTCGAGTTCCAGGAGTTCATGACCGACTGGGACGACAAGCGCGCCTTCTACAAGCTCGAGCCGTTCAACGACTTCGTTCCCGAGATGGAGCGTCGCCTGAAGGAGAAAGGCCTCACCAAGGACGATCCGGTGGTGCTCATGTGCCGTTCCGGCGAGCGCAGCTCGCGGGCGGCCGACCTGCTGAACGACTCGGGCTACAAGCGCGTCTATATCGTGCTTTACGGCTACGAGGGCGAGCTTTCGGACAACGGCCGCCGCAACGTCAACGGCTGGAAGAACAGCGGCCTGCCGTGGAGCTACGACCTCGACAAGAAGAAGATGTACTTCCCGCGCTGAGCGCGGCTGCAAGCCCGCTCCCTCCGCGCTGCGCTCTCCGGAATGAGCGCTTCGGCGGGGCTGCGTTCGTTCATGCGGATTCGCGTGCTTCCGCCGCCGATTGCGGTTCGCCGTACTCGCTCGCCAGGAAGCGCTCGCCTTCCTCCAGGATGAAGTAGCGAAACGCCTCGGCCGCCGGCGACAGGGTCTTGGCCAGCGTATTGACGACGTACCAGCGCTTCAGCACCGGCAGGCCTTCGATGTCCGGGACCGCGATGAGCCCCGCCTTCCGCTCGATGCCGATGGTGTGCAGCGACAGGAAGCTCACGCCCATGCCGGCCATGACGGCCTGCTTGATCGTCTCGTTGCTCGCCATTTCCATCGCCACGCGGGGCTGCAGACGAAACTCCGCGAAGTACTTCTCCATCGCTGCCCGGGTGCCGGACCCGGTCTCGCGGATGATGAATTCGTAGTTGTTGAGCAGCGCGGCCGGGGCGTGGCCGATGGACATCAGCGGGTGCTCCGGCGCCGTCACCACGGAGTGGGGGTGGACCGCGAAGGGCTCCGCCCGCGTGGCGAACTCCCGTGGCGGCCGCCCCATGATCGCCAGGTCCACCTCGTTGGCCTGCAGCATGGTCACCAGCTGCTCCCGGTTCCCGCCCACTGCCAGCTTGACCTCGACCGCCGGGTGTTCCTTCCGGAAGCGGGCGAGCATCCGCGGGACGAAGTACTTCGCGGTGCTCACCATCCCGATCGACACCCGGCCGCTTTCGAGTCCACGAAAGCGCGCGATCGCATCCTCCGCGTCCTTCAGGGTCGAAAGTACTTTGCGGACATAGACAAGTAAGTACTCACCGGTCACGGTAAGGGCGACCTGCCTCGCGCTGCGGTCGAACAGCGGGAGACCGACGTGCTCTTCGAGTTCCCGGATCTGCATCGAGACCGCGGGGGGCGTCAGGTGCAATTCCTCGGCGGCTTTCCCGAAGCTCTTATGGCGCGCGGCGGCGGCGAAGACGCGGAGCTGCCGGAGGGTGGCGTTTCGCATAAGCAAAACTTAATTGAAGCGTCAAGAAAAGTGACTATACCTTAAACATCGAGCGCCATAGAGTTCGCAAAAGGCAGGCGCGTGTGCGCGGCGAGAGGAGAACGTTCGAATGAACAAGCCCGTCGAGGGAATGATTCTGGACAGGAAGGAGCGCTACAAGGGTGGCGTCCTGAAGTACAAGCAGATGGGCTACTGGAGGCCGGACTACGAGCCGAAGGACACGGACGTGATCTGCGTGTTCCGGATCACCCCGCAGGAAGGGGTGGATCCGGACGAGGCGGCCGCCGCGGTGGCCGGCGAGTCGTCGACGGCCACCTGGACGGTGGTGTGGACGGATCTGCTGACCGCCCACGACTCCTACCAGGCGAAGGCGTATCGGGTGGACGTCGTGCCGGGTACCGGCGAGGGGACAGGCAAGGAAGCCCAGTACTTCGCCTGGATTGCCTACGACATCATCCTGTTCGAAGAGGGCTCGATCGCCAACATGACGGCGAGCCTGATCGGCAACGTTTTCAGCTTCAAGCCGCTGAAGGCGGCGCGGCTGGAGGACATCCGCATCCCCGCCGCGTACGTGAAGACCTTCAAGGGCCCGCCGACGGGCATCGTGGTCGAGCGCGAGCGCCTCGACAAGTACGGCCGCCCGCTGCTCGGCGCCACGATGAAGCCCAAGCTCGGCCTGTCCGGGAAGAACTATGGACGCGTCGTCTACGAGGCGCTGACGGGCGGCCTGGACTTCACGAAGGACGACGAGAACATCAACTCGCAGCCTTTCATGCACTGGCGCGACCGTTTCCTGTTCTGCATGGAAGCGGTCAACAAGTCGCAGGCCAACACCGGCGAGATCAAGGGCCACTACCTGAACATCACCGGCGCGACGATGGAAGACATGTACGAGCGCGCCGAGTTCGCGAAGGAACTGGGTTCGAACATCGTGATGATCGACCTCGTGATCGGCTGGACGGCGATCCAGTCGATGTCGAACTGGGCCCGCCGCAACGACATGATCCTGCACATGCACCGTGCGGGGCACGGCACGTACACACGGCAGAAGAACCACGGCGTGAGCTTCCGCGTGATCGCGAAGTGGCTGCGGCTCGCGGGCGTCGATCACCTGCACGCCGGAACGGCGGTCGGCAAGCTCGAAGGCGACCCGATGACGGTGCAGGGCTACTACAACGTCTGCCGCGACAGCTACACGAAGCAGGACCTGCAGCGCGGCCTGTTCTTCGACCAGGACTGGGTCGACCTGCGCAAGGTGATGCCGGTGGCCTCGGGCGGCATTCACGCCGGCCAGATGCACCAGTTGCTGACGCTGTTCGGCGACGACGTCGTGCTGCAGTTCGGCGGCGGCACCATCGGCCACCCGGCCGGCATCCAGGCGGGCGCCATTGCCAACCGCGTCGCGCTGGAGGCGATGGTGAAGGCGCGGAACGAGGGTCGCGACATTGCCAACGAAGGGCCGGATGTCCTCGCGGCGGCCGCGAAGTGGTGCAAGCCACTGGCGCAGGCGCTCGACACCTGGAAGGACGTCAGCTTCAACTACACCTCGACCGACACGCCGGACTTCGCGGTCACCGCGACGGCCAGCTGAGCAGGAGAACTCTCATGCGCATCACACAAGGCACCTTTTCGTTCCTGCCCGATCTGACCGACGACGAGATCCGCGCGCAGGTCGACTACGCCCTCGGCCGCGGCTGGGCGCTGTCGGTCGAGTACACCGACGACCCGCACCCCCGCAACGTGTACTGGGAGATGTGGGGCATGCCGATGTTCACGGTGAAGGACGGCGCCGCCGTCCTCTTCGAGGTGAACGCCTGCCGCAAGGCCTTTCCGAGCCATTACATCAAGGTCAACGCCTTCGACAACACCCGCGGGGTCGAGTCGATGTGCCTGTCGTTCATCGTCAACCGCCCGAAGGAAGAGCCGGGTTTCGGCCTGCTGCGGCAGGAGGCCGCCGGCCGCATGACGCGCTACACGACCCAGGGCTACGGCGCGATGCGCCCGGCTGGTTCGCGCTACGAGTAAGACATGAACGCCGCGGTTGCACCCACCGTCGACTTGCAGGCCATCCTGCGCGACACGCACGTTCTCGAGGTGCTGGAGGAGCTCGACCGCGACCTCGTCGGACTGGCGCCGGTGAAGAAGCGCATCCAGGATATCGCCGCGTTCCTCGTGGTGTCGAAGGCGCGCAGCCAGCTCGGCCTCGAAGGCAGCGCGCCGTCGCTCCACATGTGCTTCACCGGTAATCCGGGCACGGGCAAGACGACGGTCGCGCTGAAGATGGCCCAGATCCTCCATCGCCTCGGCTACGTTCGAAAGGGCCACGTGATCAGCGTGACCCGCGACGACCTCGTCGGCCAGTACATCGGCCACACGGCGCCGAAGACCAAGGACGTGCTGAAGCGCGCCATGGGCGGCGTGCTCTTCATCGACGAGGCGTACTACCTGTATCGCCCCGAGAACGAGCGCGACTACGGCCAGGAAGCGATCGAGATCCTGCTGCAGGTGATGGAGAACAACCGCGACGACCTCGTCGTCATCCTGGCCGGCTACAAGGACCGGATGGACACGTTCTTCAAGTCCAACCCGGGGATGAGTTCGCGCATCGCGCACCACATCGACTTCCCCGACTACGGCGAAGGCGAACTGATGCAGATCGCCGACCGCATGCTCGCCGGCCAGCACTATCACTTCGGGACCGGCGCGCGCGAGGCGTTCGCCCAGTACATCGAGCGCCGGATGAAGCAGCCGCACTTCGCCAATGCGCGCAGCGTGCGCAACGCGCTCGATCGAGCGCGCCTGCGCGCCGCCTCGCGCCTGTTCGCGGTGCGAGACCGTGGCCTGACCGAATCCGACCTTACGACGCTCGCGCCCGAGGACATCCTCGCCAGCCGCGTGTTCGAGGCCGCCGCCTGACTCACCGGGAATCCCGATGCCGCTGTCCAATCGCCGCACCCTGACGCAGTACCTGATCGAGCAGCGCCAGCGCTTTCCGCACGCGAGCGGGGCGCTGAACGCGCTGATCCTCGACGTCGCTCTTGCCGCCAAGGCGATCGCTCGCGCGGTCGCCTTCGGCCAGCTGGGCGATCCGATGAGCCGTGAGCTCGTGGCTGCCGCGCAGACGCACGCCCAGGTCAACGTCCAGGGCGAGGTGCAGAAGCCGCTCGACGTGGTGAGCAACGAGATCTTCATACGCACCGCCGAGTGGTCCGGCCACCTGGCCGGCATGGGATCGGAGGAGATGGTCGCGCCGTACCAGATCCCGCCCGACTGCAAGCGCGGCAAGTACCTGCTGGTGTTCGACCCGCTCGACGGCTCGAGCAACATCGACGTCAACGTCTCGGTGGGCAGCATTTTCTCGATCCTGCGTGCTCCGCAGGCCGTCATTGACTCCGGCCGCGACGTCGTGGAGGCCGACTTCCTGCAGCCCGGGTTCACGCAGGTGGCGGCCGGCTACGCGATCTACGGGCCGGTGACGATGCTCGTCCTCACGGTCGGCAACGGTGTCGTCGGCTTCACGCTCGATCCCAACCTCGGCGAGTTCAAGCTGACCCATCCGGACATCCGGGTGCCCGCCGACACGCACGAGTTCGCGATCAACAGCAGCAACAGCCGGTTCTGGGAGCCGCCGATCAAGCGCTACGTCGACGAATGTCTCGCTGGCCGGACCGGGCCACGCGGCAAGGACTTCAACACTCGATGGATCGCCAGCATGGTCGCCGAGGCGCATCGCATCCTGATGCGCGGTGGCGTCTTCATGTATCCGCGTGACAGCAAGGACCGGAGCAAGCCGGGACGCCTGCGGCTGCTGTACGAGGCCAACCCGATCGGGATGGTGATCGAGCAG
Source organism: uncultured beta proteobacterium (assembly GCA_963726405.1). GTDB lineage: Bacteria > Pseudomonadota > Gammaproteobacteria > Burkholderiales > Burkholderiaceae_F > JAOUJD01. Next base: position 75,412 of record CAVSCF010000006.1, read on the forward strand.
GCCGGCGGACGGGCCAGCACCGGGCGCACGCCGGTGCTCGAGGTGCAGCCCGAGGCACTGCATCAGCGCATCGGGCTCGTGTTCGGTTCGAAGAACGAGGTGGAACGCATCGAGCGCTACCACCGCGAGTACGACGACGGCACCGACCAGCCGTATAGCTCACCGCTGTTCAACGAACGTTCGCTGTACCGGCCGGAAGCGCTGACCTGACGCGCTCGGCACGCGAGTACAACATCCAGGGAGAACCCCGTTGTCCAAGAAGCATCCGATCATCGCCGTCACGGGCTCGTCCGGCGCCGGCACCAGCACGGTGATGCAGAGTTTCCAGCACATCTTCCGGCGCGAGGGCCTCAAGGCGCAGATCGTCGAAGGCGACTCGTTTCACCGGTTCAACCGCGCGGAGATGCGCGCGCGCATGAAGGAAGCGGAGGTGAGCGGCAACAAGCACTACTCGCACTTCGGGCCGTATTCGAACCTTCTCGGCGAGCTGGAAGCGCTGTTCAAGGGCTACGGCGAGTCCGGAGCCGGCCGCGTCCGCAAGTACGTGCACGATGCCGCCGAGGCCGCGGAGCACGGCGTCGAACCCGGGCACTTCACGGAATGGAAGGACATCGAGCCCGGTTCGGACCTGATGTTCTACGAAGGCCTGCACGGCGCTTACGTCGACGACGCGATCAACGTTGCGCGTCACGTCGACCTGCTGGTGGGCGTGGTCCCGGTGATCAACCTCGAGTGGATGCAGAAGCTGCATCGCGACAAGAAGATGCGCGGCTATTCGCAGGAAGCCGTCGTCGACACGATCCTGCGTCGCATGCCGGACTACGTGAACCACATCGTGCCGCAGTTCGGCGCGACGCACGTGAACTTCCAGCGCGTGCCGACGGTCGATACGTCGAACCCGTTCATCGCGCGGGACATTCCCACGGCGGACGAAAGCATGGTGATCATCCGCTTCGCCAATCCCAAGGGCATCGACCTGCCGTACCTGCTGTCGATGCTGCACGACTCGTGGCTCACACGTCCGAACACGATCATCTGCCCGGGCGGAAAGATGGGACTGGCGATGCAGCTCATCTTCACGCCGATGATCCTCCGGCTGATGGACGTGAAGAAGAGGAGTCAGTGATGGCGACCGAAGCGATCGAAGCCGAACTCGGGAGCTACGCGCCCGACTTCTCCCTGCCCGGCGCCTGCGGCCAGACCTGGTCGCGCGACGGCGCGGTCGGTCCAAACGGGCTGGTCGTGATGTTCATCTGCAACCACTGTCCCTATGTGCAGGCCGTGCTCGACCGCATCGTTCGCGACGCCAGGGAACTGCAGGCGCTCGGCGTCGGCGTGGTGGCGATCAGCAGCAACGATGCAGAGGCATATCCCGAGGACTCGTTCGAGGCGATGCAGCGGCTGTGGCGCGAGCGGGGCCTGCCGTTCCCGTACCTGGTCGACGCCGACCAGTCCGTGGCCCGTGCCTATGGTGCCGTCTGCACGCCGGACTTCTATGGCTACGACCGCGAGTTGCGGCTGCAGTACCACGGGCGGCTCGATGCCTCCGCCCGCCAGCCGGCGCCGGCGGGCGCGCATCGGGAGCTCTTCGAGGCGATGAAGCAGGTGGTGCTGACCGGACGAGCTCCAGCCCGGCAGGTGCCGAGCATCGGCTGCTCGATCAAGTGGAGGGCCGCCGCCTGAGGGCGCGCAGCTAGATTGAAGTTGCGACCCGCTGCGGCGCGGTCAGGGCACGGAGGTGCTTTTCGGTCACCTCGGCCTCGCAACTCTTCACCGCGTTTTCCGACCGGGCGCCGCTGCTGGCGACGCACGCCTGCAGCTCATGCTGCCGGCCGGTGTTCAGCCATGCGCGTTCCTGCGCCGAAAAGCGCGTCTTCTGGGATGCGTCGAGCGACGACCAGATCGCGGTGTACCTGTCGCTGAGGGCCTGCTGGGCCAGGGTGGCGCGCGCTTGGGCCTGCTGCTCGGCCCGCCAGGCGGCCGCGTCGTCGCTCGCGTGGGCCGTGGCCGCGGTGGCGGCGAGGAGGGTGGTGACCAGGAGGCGGGCGGGCAGGTGCATGGCGGACTCGCAGCGGATTCGTCGGGAAGCCGCAGGTTAGGAGCGGGGCGGCCTTGCGCAGCGACCGTTTCGTAATGTCGATATAACGCGACGTCCCCGCCTCAAAAGCGCCATGAAATGGGTACGGCCCGCGCCCTGGCGCCGCGGCCCCGCCATAATCCCGTCCGCGATGGCCAACAAGCTCTTCCGTCAGGAAGCGATCGACGCGCAGCGCGAGAAGTTGCTCGGCGAGGTCTCGCTCGCGCGTCCGGTACCGCTCTGGATCTTCACCGCGGTGGCGCTCGCGTTCGCACTGGGCCTGGTCGCGTTCTCCGTGTGGGGCGAGTACTCGCGGCGCGAGCGGGTCGACGGCTTCCTCGCGCTCGACTCGGGGGCCGCGCGGCTGCTTGCGCCCGAGGCGGGCGTCGTCGCGGAGATCCTCGCCAAGGAAGGCGACGAGGTGCAGGCGGGCCAACCGCTGATCCGCCTCTCGTTCGAGCGCGGGACCGCATCGGGAGTCACCTCGGGGGAACTGGTCCAGAAGGAGATCGGCGAGCGCATCGCCGGCCTCGAGCGCGAGAAGCAGCAGGCGCGGCAACTCGGCGCGCAGCAGACCGAGATCCTCCGCCGCAAGATCGACGACCTGCAGCGCGAACTCGTGCAGTTCGACGCCGAGATCAAGGCCCAGCAGAGCCGGCTCGCGTCGTCGCGCAACGAGTTCCAGCGCGCCGAGGAACTCTTCAAGGACAAGTTCTATTCGGAGAGCAAGCTGATCGAGTTCCGCAACAACGTGCTCGACCAGCAGGTGAAGCTCGAGGCCGCGAAGCGCCAGCGCGCAGGCGTGGAGCGCGAGTTGTCATCGGCGAAGGCGGAACTGCCGACCATCGACATGAAGGTGCAGACGCAGATCGACCAGATCCGGCGCCAGATGAGCGAACTGCAGCAGGGCAGCGTGCAGGAAGAGGCCAAGCGGGAGAACGTCATCCGCGCGCCGCTCGCCGGCGTGATCACGAACATCGCTGCGACGCGTGGCGAGGCGGTGGCCGAGCAGGCTCCGCTTGCGGTGGTCGTGCCGAAAGGCAGCGGACTGCACGTGCAATTGCTGGTGCCGACCCGCGCCATCGGCTTCGTGCAGCCCGGCCAGGAAGTCGTGCTGCGCTACGACGCCTTCCCGTTCCAGCGGTTCGGGCAGTACCGCGGCACGGTCGAGCGCGTGAGCCGCACCGTATGGTCGCCCGGCGAGAAGGTGGGACCGGTCACCGTGAAGGAGCCGGTGTACCGGGTCGACGTCCGGCTCGATGGCCAGCACGTGACGTCCGGGGGCCAGAACCTCGCGCTGCGTCCGGGGATGTCGGTCAACGCCGACATCCTTCAGGAGAAGCGCAAGGTGTGGGAGTGGGTCTTCGAGCCGATCCTGTCGCTGAAGGAGCGGCTGAGCTGATGCTGGGTCGCCGCGTCCCCATGATCCTGCAGAGCGAGGCGCCGGAATGCGGCATCGCCTGCGTCGCCATGGTGGCCAGCCATCACGGCTTCCGCACCGACCTGACCGGCATGCGAATGCGGCTGGCGCCCTCCATGAAGGGCGTGACGCTGAAGCACATCGCGATGATCGCCGAGACCATGGGCCTCGCCGCGCGCGGGGTGAAAGTGGCGCTCGAGTCGCTGTCGCAGCTCAAGCTCCCCGCGATCCTGCACTGGGACATGAACCACTTCGTCGTGCTGACGAAGGTCGCGGGCGACAGGATCACCGTGCACGATCCGGCGCGTGGCCGCCGCGTGCTGACGCTCAAGGAAGCGTCGGATCATTACACCGGCGTGGCGATGGAGCTGACGCCCGCCGCCGGGTTTGCCGCGCGCGACGAGCGCGAGAAGATCAGCGCGTGGCAACTGGTCCGCACGGCCACCGGCCTCAAGTCTGCGATCACGCAGGTGCTGCTGCTGTCGCTGGTGCTGGAAGTGCTGGCGATCGCCTCGCCGTTCTTCCTGCAACTCGTCGTGGATCGCGTGGTGGTCGGCCGCGACCGCGACCTGCTCGCCGTGCTCGGCATCGGCTTCGGGCTGCTCGCCGTCATGATCGCCATCATCACGGCCCTGCGCGCGTGGCTCGGCGTCTACATCAGCACGCGGCTGAACCTGCAGTTGCTCGACACGCTGTTCGCGCGCCTGCTGCGGCTGCCGCTCGCGTGGTTCGAGAAGCGCCACATCGGCGACATCGTTTCGCGCTTCCGCAGCGTCGACGCCATCCAGCGCACTTTGACACTGACCTTCCTCGAGACGGCGATGGACGGCGTGATGGTGCTGGTCACGCTGGCGGTGATGTTCTGGTACAGCACGACCCTGACCGTCATCGTCGTGGTCGCTGCACTCGCCTACGGGGCACTGCGTGCCGCGCTCTACGGTCCGCAGCGGCGCGCGATGGACGAGCGGATCGTCCACGAAGCCAAGGCCGCCACGCACTTCATCGAGACGCTGCGCGGCATGATGGCCATCAAGCTGAACATGCGCGAAAGCGAGCGGCGTTCGGCCTACCTGAACCATGTGGTCGACCAGACCAACGCCGACGTGCGGGTGCAGAACCTCGCGCTGCTGCAGCGCGCGGGCAGCGTGCTGATCTTCGGGCTCGAGAACGTGACCGTGATCTGGCTGGGCGCGTATGCCGTGCTCGCCAACGAACTGTCGGTCGGCATGCTGTTCGCGTTCATGCTGTTCAAGCTGCTGTTCATCACGCGCGTGAACAACCTCGTCGACAAGACGATCGAGTTCCGGATGCTCGACCTGCATGCCGATCGCGTCGCCGACATCGCCCTCGCGCAGCCGGAAGGCGTCGCGGAGATGTCCTCGGTGGCGCGGGCGGATGCGCCGACGGCCACCTTCGGGCTGGAGGCGCGCGGGCTCGGGTTCGCGTATGGCATCGAAGGGTTCGTCTTCCGAGGCCTGGACTTCGTCGCGCGCCCCGGCGAGATGGTCGCGATCGTCGGTCCCTCCGGTGCCGGGAAGACGACGCTGGTCAAGGTGCTGGCCGGGCTGCTCGACCGCACCGAGGGCATGCTGACCGCCTCGGGTCGCGATGTGCGCGACTGGGACAAGGGTGCGTATCGCAGCCGCATCGGCGTGGTGATGCAGGACGACCACCTCTTCGTCGGCACCATCGAAGACAACATCAGCTTCTTCGACCCGCAGCACGACTCCGACCGTGCGCGCCTGTGCGCGCGCCTGGCGATGATCGACGCCGAGATCGAGGCAATGCCGATGGGCTACAACACGATCGTCGGCAGCCTCGGCGTGGCCCTGTCCGGCGGGCAGCGCAGCCGTGTCCTGCTGGCACGTGCGCTGTACCGCGAACCGCAGATCCTCTTCCTCGACGAGACCTTCGACCAGCTCGATCTCGACCGTGAGCGAGCGATCACTGACGGCCTCAGGAGGACGGGTATTGGACTGGTGATCGTCAGCCACCGGCCGGAGACAGTCGGGGCGGTCGACCGGATCGTCCGGCTGGGATCCATGAACGAGCCCGAGAACCGGCGCGCGGCCTGACAAATCGGCCTTGGGATGCCCGGCATCCCGTCCGCTTCGCGCAACAACGGGTGATCACTGATGCCCGGGATGCGCGGCCAAAAAAATACGGCGCCCGTCGGCGCCGTGTGCAGGGTGCGGAAACTTAGTTCGAGTTCGAAATCTTGGGTTCAGCGAGCGAGCGCCGATTTCAGGAAGGGAGCGTTCCGCGGCTCCGTTCCTGCATGCAACAAATCAGGTGAGCAAACCGAGGGACGCACCGCCCGCGACCAGGTCAAGATCATCGATCGAGAGCGCCAGCAGTTCGATGGCTTCATCGGTCTTGGCAACTTCGGCAACGGCTTTCAGTTCAACGGTTTCGACGTTCATGGCTATTCCTTGTTCCGCGGGTTGTTGGTGTCTGTTCTTTTTTGTACGCACGGAGGACCGTGCACAAGCGAACTTTGAACGCGTCGCGAGCCGCGGCAAATCCCCCCTTACGGTGCTATCCACGCCGACCGAGTCAGGGCAGAATCCGACGGCTTCCACTTTGCCGTCGCCTGGCACGGCCAGCTGATGGACGACAACGAAGCACGACTGAACGAACTCGAACAGGAGTTGAAACAGGCGATCTCGGCGCCTCCGCCCGATCTGCCGACGTTTCTCGACTCCTGGCTCGCCAAACTCAAAGGGGTCCCCTTTTCGGCGTCGCCCAAGCGACGAGTCGCCCTCTTGATCGACGCCGCCGGGCAGTACTACCTGCACGGACAGCGGGTGTTCAACGCCGTTGAACCGATCGCACTGGCAGTCATGCTGGCGGAGCAGCAGGGTGAGCAGGCCCAGCTCCGCCGCGCGCTGTCGATTCAAGGCCTGATCCTCACCGCGACGCGAAATACTCCGGACGCTCTTCGAAGCCTTCTACGGGCGTTGGAACTCGCAGAGCGGATGGAGGACATGCCCGGCCTGGCCGCAGCCTGGGTCAACATCGCGGTGACGTTTTTCGATGCAACGCTTTATGGTGATGCGCGCGTTTGTTACGAACGTGGCGCGATGACTGCTGCCTCGATAACGGATGAGGTGCTCAGTATCAGTACGAGGTGCCGAGCCTTGTATGGCGCAGCTCAGTGCGACCTTTATCTGCACGAGTATCTGCCAGGAATCGACGCGTGCGAGGAAGCGTTGAACCTCGTAAAGGAACCGAAGGACCGCGAGCAGGAGCAGGTCCGTGCACTCGTAGAGTCGACCTATGCCCAGTTGCTGCTTGCCTTGCACAGGATCGACGACGCAGCCGCTCACGCGACGCTGGCTCGCGATATGGCCGTTCGATCCGGGGCTGCTCGCGCGAAGATTGCCGCCGCTACGGTCAGCGGCCTCGTGGAGGTCTATCGAGGCAACGTGGACGTCGGAATTTCTCGTATCGTCGCCGTGCGGGACCAGTCGAAGATCCTCGCCGCGTCGTACCACGAGGCCCTGCGCGCCTCGGTCAACGCCTACGAAAAGGCCGGCCAACCCGACCGCGCCTTGTCCATGAACCGCGAACTGATGATGCACGTCCGCAACCTGCATCGCGAAGCGATCGTGCAGCAGCAGCAACAGCACCTGCAGCGCCTCGGGCTCCCGGACGCGGACACGGCCAGCCTCCGCGCGATCGAGGACAAGGACGAAAGCCTGAAGAAGAAGCTCGAAGACGCGGCCGCCAAGCAGGGCGAATTCCTCGAGCACATGGCGCTGACCGTGGAACTGCGCGAGGAAGACAGCGGTGAACACGCCTTCCGCGTGGCGATGTGGGCGCATCTGCTCGCGCTCGAGCACGGGATCGATCCGGAGGAGGCGCAGCGGATCGAGCTGGCCGCGCGCCTGCACGACATCGGCAAGGTCGTCATTCCGGACAGCGTGATCCGGAAGCGGACCGCGCTTTCGCAGGGCGAACGGCAGCTCATCGAGACGCACGCCACGACGGGCGCGGACTTCCTCATTCGCGCCAAGGTGCCTTACGCGCCGCTGGCCGAGGAAATCGCGCGCTATCACCACGAGGCGTGGTCCGGCGAAGGCTATCCCGACGGGATCTCGGGCGATGCCATTCCCCTGCCGGCGCGCATCGTCGGCTTGTGCGACTCCTTCGATGCGCTGGTGCACGACCGACCCTGGCGCTCGGCGTGGCGCATCGAGGAAACGCTCGGCCACCTGGTTCGCGAAAGCGGGCGGCAGTTCGACCCGAAGCTGGTCGAAGAATTCATCCCGCTCGTGCGGCGTATCTACGCGACTCACGACGATGTCGACGCCTATCTGGCGCAGTCCGCGCAGCAGACGCCGCTGTGGACGATGCGCCGGTCGCTGGTCGAACGCCTGTCGCGTCCGGTCGGTGGCGAGCAGGGCGCGGATCAGAGCCGGCCGAACGCGGCACGCCTGCGCAGCCCCATCAGGCCGCGCTAGAGGCCAGCGCCGGTCGCGATCTGCGCCGGCGGAGGCGGGGCGCCGCGTTTCCAGGCGGTCCACCCCGCGGCGCGTAACTGGCAGGCCGGGCAGGTTCCGCAGCCAACCCCCCAGTCGTGCGCGGTCGCGCGCTCGCCGAGATAGCACGTGTGGGTCTCGGTGCGGATCAGGTCCACGAGCGCTTCGCCGCCGAGTTCCTCCGCCAGTTGCCACGTCCCGGCCTTGTCGAGCCACATCAGCGGCGTTTCCACCACGTACTGCCGGTCCATGCCGAGGGACAGTGCGGTCTGCATCGCCTTGAGCGTGTCGTCACGGCAGTCGGGATAGCCCGAGTAATCGGTCTCGCACATGCCGCCGACCAGCACCTGGATGTCGCGGCGGTAGGCGATGGCGGCCGCATACGTGAAGAACAGCAGGTTACGACCCGGGACGAACGTGTTCGGCAGACCCTCGTCCGTCAGCCGTATCTCGGCGGTCTCGGTCAGCGCGGTGCGCGACAACTGCCCCAGCTCGCGCATCGTGACGAAGTGATCTTCACCGAGTCGTTCCGACCAGCGAGGAAAGCGGGTGCGCAGTCCCTCCAGCACGACCGGCCGAACGGCGAGTTCGATGGCGTGCCGCTGTCCGTAGTCGAACCCGATCGTCTCGACCTCGCGGTAGCGGTCGAGCGCCCACGCGAGGCAGGTGGTGGAGTCCTGTCCGCCCGAGAACAGCACGAGGGCCCTCGTATGCATGCCGGCAGTGTAGAAGCGGGCGGCGTGTCGCGGACGGCGACGCCGCGGCTAGCCGAGCACGCCTTGCTCGGCCAGCGCCCGGATGCGCACGACCGTGTCCAGGTCGGCGCTCTCGTACGCCTGCTCGCGCAGCGCCACGACGATCGGGTCGCGCTCCGTTTCGCCAAGGGGTTCGTCGGACTCGTACAGGAACCGCAGGAAGAGCAGTTCGGGCTGGGGCTCCTCGATCGTGATCGTGAGGCGGCTTGCGGGCCACGTTGGTCCGGCCTGCGTGTGGATCTCGCTGCGATGGTCGTGCACCAGGCGCACGCGGTCCTCGACCTGGAACGAGCCGAAATCGAGCGTGCGCGTGAGTTCGTGCACGCCGTCGCGAACCTCGTGACTGTGGATGGTGGCGTTTTCGAGTCCGAGCACGAACTGGGTGGGTTCCTCGGCGCGAAGCACGAGTCCCTGCCAGAGCTGATTGCGCGTCAGCGTATCCAGCAGCGGCATCAGTGGATCGTTGATCTGGACCAGGTGCTCGTAGCGCATCGGACCGCTCGGGTGTAGCAGGCACCGGACCTGGAAAGACCGAGGCCCGCTCCGGTTAACCCCATTGTGCTTCAAGCCCCGTTTACAGGTCATCGGCCCAATACCAACAAGGAGAGTTCGAATGCTGATGCGAACACTGGCGGCGGCGGCAACGGCTGGCGTCATGATGCTGGGCGGCGGCTGCGCGCACGCGGTAGGCGGGAACGTCGACGTCCGCCTGATCGACCGTACTACCGGCGAAACGCTCCCCATGTACCGGCATGGCGGGAAATGGTGGGTTTCCGGAAATCCGGGCAGCCGCTATGCAGTCGCATTGACCAATCGCGGCGGCGGGCGCGTGCTCACCGTGATCTCGGTCGATGGCGTGAACGTGATCTCCGGCGAATCGGCCGCGCCCGAGCAGACGGGCTACGTTCTGGCGAGCGGACAGTCCGCGCAGATCACGGGCTGGCGCAAGGACATGTCGCGCGTGGCGGCCTTCGAGTTCACCTCGCTCGCCAACTCCTACGCCGCCCGCACCGGCCGGCCCGACAACGTCGGCGTCGTCGGTGTTGCGGTGTTCCGGGAAAAGCCCCGCCAGGTCCCGCCGCCCGCGCCCCCGGTGCTGCACGAGAAGCAGTCGAGCCGGGACGCGGGGCCATCCGCGCCGGCCGCGGGCGCATCGAGCGACGGGATGGGATCGAACGAAGCGGCACGGCGCAGCGACCGCGCGGCGGAATCGCGCATCGGCACCGGCCATGGACGCAGCGAGCGTTCCGCGACCTCGTACACGGACTTCGAGCGCGCCTCGCCGACTCCGGACGAGGTCATCACCATCCAGTACGACAGCCGCGAGAACCTCATTGCGATGGGCGTGATCCCGGCTCCGACCGGCACGCCCAACCCGTTCCCGGCGGCTGTCGGCTTCGTCCCCGATCCGCCCCGGCGTTGAGCGCAGGCGCATCTCCCCGGTTCGACGCCGCTGCTTCGCGGGCACAATGCCCGCGAAGTTGCGCGCCGACCGGCTTTCGCGGGTCGCCGTGCGTTACGGGCGAGGGGATCGGTTTGAGCGACGCGGCGAGCGACGAAGCGCTGCTGGCGGGATACGCCGCCGGGGATGCGCGCGCGTTCGCCGAACTGTACGAGCGGCACGAGAGGCCCGTGTACCGCTACTTCCTCAGGCAGGGCGCGACGCCACCTCAGGCGGACGACTTGCTGCAGGACACATGGCTCGCGGTCGTTCGCAATGCCGACCGCTTCGAGCCACGCGCGAAGTTCACGACGTGGCTCTACACGATCGCGCGCAACAAACTGGTCGATCACTGGCGGGGCCGCGACGAGGCGATCAGCCTCGATGACGCCGCCAACGACCCGGACGGTGACGCGCCGCTGGAGATCGATGCCGGCGACGCGTCGCGCCCGGACGTGCAGGCGATGACGCGCGCGCAGGCCCGCGCCTTCGTCGACGCGGTCGAGCAGTTGCCGCCCGCGCAGAAGGAAGCGTTCCTGCTGCAGGCCGAAGGAGGACTGTCGCTCGAGGAAATCGCGACGGTGACGAACGCGGGCCACGAGACGGTCAAGAGCCGTTTGCGCTACGCAATGGCAAAGCTGCGGGCCGCAATGGAGGCATGGCAATGACGACAGATCGCGACGACGCGGCAACACGCCGCTACCGCGAGGCGAGCGCGGAACTGGACGAGCGACCGTCAGCGGCCGCGCGCGCGGCCATCCTCGCCGCCGCGGCGCGGCACGTCGAAGCGAAGCCGCGCGCGGCCGATGCGCCTCGCGTTTCCCATCGTCGTCGCTGGCCGCTCGCCGCGGCTGCGGCGGTGCTGTTGTCCTCGCTCGCGGTGATGATGGCGCAGCGAACCGCCGAGGAAATGCCGACCTTCACGGCGCCGGCCGGGTCGCAGGACCGGGCACCGGCGGCTTCCGTGCCGCCCGCGCCCGTCCCCTCCGTGGCCATTGATCAAAGGCAGGATTCGCCGCCTCCGCCGCCGACTGCCGCAGCCGAGCCGCAGGTGTCCGGGAAGAACGCCGTTGGCGAAGCGCCTGGTGCGGGCACCGTGGCTCCCGGGTGTGCGATTGAAGAAGTCGGCGCCGGACGGCGCCCCTGACGAGCGCGCCAACGTCGCATCGACGGTGCCGGAGCGGAGAGATGAGCCGACGGTTGCGGCAGACACGGCGAAATCTCGCGCACCAGCGCAAGGTGAGCGGGAAACGTCGAGCGCCGAGGCGCGCCGCGCGTTGCCCGCGGCTCCTCCGCAGCCGTCGGCAGCGGTGCCCGTTCCCGCCGAGGCCGTCACCGGCCGCAGTGCGCGCGATGCGGCCGGGGCCGAACCGGCCCCCGCGTACCGGGCGGCACGCAAGGAACTCGCGCCCGCTGCGGCGCCTGCGGTGAGGGGCGCTGTGGGAGAGGAAGCGCTTCGCGACTTCGAGCGGTCAGCGCAGGACTGGCTCGACCGCATCGTCAAGCTGCGCGGCGAAGGACGCCACGCCGATGCCGACGCCGAACTGAAGCGCTTCCGCGAGCGCTATCCGGAGGTGCAGGTGCCGTCAGCGGCGTTGCCGCCGGCCGCTCCGGTCACCGGAACGCGCTGAGCATCAAAGGGCGTTCATCACGCGGACGAGGCGTTCGCGCACCTCGCTCGCCACCTTTGCAAGTTCGGGGCTCGAGGACAACTGGCTCATCACGCCAGGGTCCATGAAGTCCACGTGAATCCGGGCGGCCTCGTCTTCGCGCACGGTGACGTTGCAGGGAAGCAGGAGGCCGACGGTCGGTTCCGCTTCCAGCGCGCGCTTGGCGAGCGGCGGATTGCACGCCCCGAGGATGCGATACGGCCGGACGTCGGCATCCAGCTTCTTCTTCATCGTGGCCTTGACGTCGATCTCGGTGAGGATGCCGAAACCCTCTTTCGCCAGTTCCGCCGAGACCTTCTCGATCGCCGCATCGAATCCGAGGTTGACGGTCTTGCCGAAGCCATATGTGCTTTGCATTGGGTTCTCCTGTCTTGAACCGGAATGGGGGAATGCGGCGGCCGCGATAGCCCGGCGGCCGAGTGAGCAAGTGGTCGTCTACAGTATGCCGATGCTGCCGCCCGCTGCTGTCGTACTTCTCGATTCCGTGACCGAGGTCACTAGCGCGCATGGCGACCGCTTCGTGGTCACCGGCTCGCACGGCGGACAGAGCGCCGGGCGCTATGCGCTGGCGGTGAATGCGCGACTCTACGTATTCAACGATGCCGGGATCGGCAAGGACGAAGCCGGCATTGCCGCGCTCGCCATGCTCGACGCTGCCGCTCGGCCCGCGGTCGCGGTGGCGCACACCTCCGCGCGCATCGGAGAAGCGGCCGATACCTGGAGCGGCGGCGTCATCTCACGTGTCAACGCGGCGGCCGCCGTGCTGGGTTACCGCGAAGGCGAGCCGCTGCGGAGCGCGATCGAAAGGCGTCTTTCCTAGGCGGCGCCGAGTTCGACGTGTTCGAGCGGCCACGGGGACTCCGGCGAGAATGCGCGGATGGCGAGGCGGGCCGCGTCGGCTTCGAAAATCCGCGGCGTGCTCGTCGCGAGGGCCTGTGCCGCCTCCTGCGTCTTCACCGTTCCGAGCCAGCACCAGCGGTCGAACACGTGCCAGTCCTCGCGAAAGCGGCCGTCATTGCGCTCGGCCAGAGCAACGGCCCCGCGATACGGCCACGCCGGCATCAGCCAGGGAGCGAGCGCATCACGAAGCCGGGCGGCGTGCGTATCGCGCGACTCCTCGCCCACGCAGGCGCCGGCGCAGCGGTTCAACTGACGATTGAAGCAGGGCGCGCCGTCGTCGGCGGCCGCGCGCCGGCCTTCGAGTCCCAGCGTCTTCAGGCACAGCGTGTGTTCGGTCGCGAGATGCGCGAGGAACTGGCGGGCCGAGGCGCGCGACGAGAATGGCCCGTAGCTCGCACCGAGGTGCGCCAGATCGAAGTCGAGTGCCCGGGAGAACACCGGGCGTTGACGCTCGTCGAGTTGCATTACTACCTGGTTCTCGCGCCGACGGAGTGCGACGTTGTGCGCCGGAAGTCGCGTCTTGACCAGTTCGGATTCGCGCAGCAGCGCGCCGAACTCGCCCGCGGTTTCCTCCCACTCCAGTCGATGGATTTCCTGCGACAGCCGCAGATCGCGCGACGTCCGGTGTTCGTCATTGAAGTGGCTGGCCACGCGTGTCCGGACGTCGATGCTCTTGCCGATATAGATCGGGTGCTCGTTGAGCCCGTAGAAGAGATAGACGCCGGGCGCGTGGGGCAGCGCGTCGAGTGCATCGGGTGGCAGATGCGGCGGCAGGCTCGGGTGCCTGAGCACGGCCTGCACCGCGTTCTCGATCTCGGCCGGGGGATGCCGGGCACACCAGGTCTGCAGCAGCCGCCACAGCACGCGTGCATCGCCGAGCGCCCGATGGCGCTGTTCGCCCGCGATGTCGAAGCGGTCGATCAGGGCGTCGAGCGTATGCGGTGCGCGGTCCGGATACAGCGCGCGACTCAGGCGGACGGTGCACAGCGTCTTTGCGTGGAAGGCCAGGCCGGAACGCGCGAACTCGGCGCGCAGGAAACCATAGTCGAAGCGGGCGTTGTGGGCGACGAAGACGGCGCCGTCGAGGCGGTCGATCAGTTGCTGCGCGACCTGCTCGAAGGTCGGAGCGCGCCGCACCATCTCGTTCGTGATGCCGGTCAGCCACTCGATCTCCGGCGGGATCGGAACGCCGGGGTTGACGAGCGTCGACCATTCGTCGATCCGCGTCGATTCGCCGTCGATGTCGACGCACACCAGCCCGATCTCGGTCACGCGCTCGCGCGTCGGGCTCGAACCCGTCGTTTCGACGTCGACGAACGCCAGGCGGGGTGCGAAAGCGGGGATGGACACGGGGGCGGCAAGGCTGAGGTCGGCAGGTAGGCGCCGATTATCGGCCGGGTCGCTGCTCGCGCCACGCGATCGCCATCGCGCGGGCCGGGCATACTTGCCGCTTGCAGCGCGTGCCACCGCTCACGAGGCGTACGGCCCGCGACAAGAATCGGAGACATGCCATGACGAGTTCCCCGGAAGCGGACAAGGCCGCCCGCCTGTCCGCCGTAGCGGCGTTGATCGAGCAGCGCGTCGAGCGTGGAGAGCGGGATGCCATCCTGACGTTCGCGGCGAGCTACTTCCAGCGGATCGACCCGGAGGACATCGCAGCGCGCGACGTCGAGGACCTCTACGGCGCGCTGCTGTCGCACTGGCAGTTGGCCCAGCGGCGCGAACCGAACAAGCCGAAGATCCGCGTGCTCAACCCTGTTGCGGGCGAGCACGGCTGGTCGTCGCGCCACACGGTCATCGAGATCGTCAACGACGACATGCCATTCCTGGTCGATACGGCTTCGATGGAGGTCAATCGCCAGGGGCTGACGCTGCACCTGATCGTGCATCCGATCTTCGCCGTTGCGCGCGACGCGAGCGGCGTCCTGAAAGGACTGTATCCCCGCGAAGAGAAGCCGGACGCGGCGCGTGAGTCGTTCATGCACATCGAGGTGGACCGCCTCGCCGACCCGATGGCTCGCGCCCAGCTCGCCGAGGGCATCGAGCGCGTGCTCAACGACGTTCGCGCCGCCGTCACCGACTGGAAGCCGATGGTGGCGCAGCTGCGCGCGGTGATCGGCGAGATCGATCGCCAGCCGCCGCCGCTGTCCCGCGAGGAAGTCGGCGAGAACCGCGACTTCCTGCAGTGGCTGGCGGAGGACCATTTGCTCCTGCTCGGCTACCGTCAGCACGATCTCGTCGGCACCGACGGCGACCTGGCCCTCAAGGTGGTGCCGGGTACCGGGCTCGGCATGCTGCGCGAGACGCCGGGCGCCGCGAACGACGCGTCGAACCTGGTCGCGCTCCCGCCACAGGCGCGCTCACTCGCGAAGTCGCAGTCGCCGCTGCTGATGGTGACGAAGGCGAATGCGCGGTCCACCGTCCATCGGCCGGGCTACATCGACTACATCGGCGTGAAGCGCTATGGCACCGCCGGCGAGGTGATAGGGGAACATCGCTTTCTCGGCCTCTTTACCTCGACGACCTACAGCGCGCGGGTGACGGAAATCCCGCTGCTGCGCGGCAAGGTGCGGTATGTGTCCGAGCGCGCGGGCCTTGCGCCTGCCAGCCACCTCGGCAAGGCACTCGCGCACATCCTCGAGACCTACCCGCGGGACGAGTTGTTCCAGATCTCGGCGGAGGAGCTGTTCGAGATCGCCAACGGCATCCTGCAGCTGGGCGAGCGCCAGCGCTTTCGCCTCTTCATCCGGCGCGATCCCTTCGAACGGTTCGTCTCGTGCCTGATCTACGTCCCGCGCGAGAACTACTCGACCGGGCTGCGGCGCAAGTTCCAGTCGATCCTGTTGCAGGCGTTCGAAGGCACGTCGGCGGACTTCGACGTGCTGCTGACCGACGCGGTGCTGGCGCGCATCCACATGACGGTTCGGACGACACCGGGCCGGATTCCCGCCTACGACCGCCGCGAGGTCGAGCGGCGCCTGGCCGACGCGGCGCGGCGCTGGGAAGACGACCTGCGCCAGGCGCTGACCGACGAGGAGGGCGAAGCGCGCTCGGCGCAGCTGTTCAAGCGCTTCGGCAACTCGTTTCCCGCGTCGTACCGCGAGAACGTATCGCCGCGCGCCGCGGTGGCGGACGTGCAGCGGCTCGACGGCCTCGCGCTCGGCGGCCTGGCCCTGAACCTCTATCGCCCGCTGGAGGCGCCGTCGAACCGGCTCGGATTCAAGGTGTATCGCGCCGGCGAACCGGTGGCGCTGTCCGAGTCGCTGCCGATGCTCGAGCACATGGGCGTGCGCGTGCTCTCGGAACAGCCGTACGAAGTCGGGCCCGAACGCGGCGACCCGTTCTGGATCCATGACTTCGACCTCGATCTCGTGGGCCATGAAGAGATCGACGCGGAGAACATCGCTCCGCTGTTCGAGGATGCGTTCCGCCGCGTGGTGACGGGCGCCGTCGAGAACGACGACTTCAACCGGCTCGTCCTGCTGGCGTCGCTGTCGGCCGACGAGATCACGGTGCTGCGGGCCTATGCGAAGTACATGCGGCAGATCGGCTTCGCGCTCTCGCAGACCTTCATCGAGGCGACGCTGGCGCACCAGGCGCGCATCGCGCGATTGCTGGTGCAGCTGTTCAAGCTTCGCTTCGACCCGCAAGCGGCCGACCCGACCGCCGCGACCAGCCAGGTCAACGCGATCGAGCAGGCGCTGGAGAAGGTGAGCAGCCTGAGCGAGGACCGTGTCTTGCGGCAGTACCTCGCCCTGATCCTCGCCACGTCACGCACGAACTACTGGCGCACAGGACTGGGTGCCAGCGGAGACGACGGCCCGCGCCGGCCCTTCCTGTCGTTCAAGTTCGACCCGGCGAAGGTTCCCGGCCTGCCCGAACCGCGGCCGATGTTCGAGATCTTCGTGTACTCGCCGCGCTTCGAGGGCGTTCACCTGCGGGGTGGCAAGGTCGCGCGCGGCGGCCTCCGGTGGTCTGACCGTCCGGAAGACTTCCGCACCGAGGTGCTGGGCCTGGTGAAGGCACAGATGGTGAAGAACACCGTCATCGTGCCGGTCGGCAGCAAGGGCGGGTTCGTGCTGAAGAAGGCGCCGCCGGCCACCGACCGCGACGCGCTGCTGAAGGAAGGCATCGCCTGCTACCAGAACTACCTGCGCGGCCTGCTCGACCTGACCGACAACCTGATGGGCGGCAAGGTCGTGCCGCCCCCGCAAGTCGTGCGGCACGATGGCGACGATCCGTATCTCGTCGTCGCCGCCGACAAGGGAACGGCGACGTTCTCCGACTACGCGAACGCGATCAGCCGCGAGTACGGCCACTGGCTGGACGACGCCTTCGCGTCCGGGGGCAGCGCGGGCTACGACCACAAGAAAATGGGCATCACCGCGCGCGGCGCCTGGGAAAGCGTCAAGCGGCACTTCCGGGAACTCGGCATCGACACGCAGTCGACCGACTTCACGGTGGTCGGCATCGGCGACATGTCCGGCGACGTGTTCGGCAACGGGATGCTGCTGTCGCGGCACATCCGGCTCGTCGCGGCCTTCGACCACCGGCATGTGTTCCTCGACCCGAATCCCGATCCCGCGGCAACCTTCGCGGAGCGCGAACGGCTTTTCGCGCTGCCGCGTTCGTCGTGGGCCGACTACAACCAGGCGTTGATCTCCGAGGGCGGCGGCATCTGGGCGCGGTCGGAGAAGTCCATTCCCGTTTCGCCGCAGGTCAAGGCGGTGCTCGGCATCGAAGCGGCGCGCCTGACGCCCGCCGAGCTGATCTCGGCGATCCTGAAAGCGCCGGTCGATCTGCTCTACAACGGCGGCATCGGCACCTACGTGAAGTCTTCGGGCGAGACGCACGCCGACGTCGGCGACCGCGCCAACGACACGGTCCGGATCGACGGGAGGGAACTGCGCTGCAAGGTCGTGGGCGAGGGGGGCAACCTCGGCTTCACGCAGCTCGGCCGCGTCGAGGCCGCCCTGGCGGGTGTTCGGCTGTACACCGACGCCATCGACAACTCGGCGGGCGTGGACACGTCGGACCACGAGGTCAACATCAAGATCCTGCTGAGCCTGCCGATCGCCGAGGGCGAGCTCACCGAGAAGCAGCGCAACGCCCTGCTCGCCGAGATGACCGACGAGGTCGCCCAGCTGGTGCTGCGCGACAACTACTTCCAGACGCAATCGCTGTCGGTGTCCGGACGCGCGGGCGGACGGCTGCTTGACCACCAGCAGCGCTTCATTCGCTTCCTCGAAAAGGAGGGTCGACTGAACCGGGCGCTGGAGTACCTGCCGTCCGACGAGGAGATCGACGAGCGCCGCACCCGGGGCGTCGCATTGACCGGCCCGGAGCGCGCCGTCCTGCTGGCCTACTCGAAGATGTGGCTGTTCGACACGCTGCTCGCGTCCGACCTGCTCGAGGACCCGTGGGTCGCCACCGGGCTGCAGCGCTACTTTCCGGTCCCGTTGCGCGAGCGCTTCGGTCCCTACATCGAACGGCACCCGCTGAGGCGCGAGATCATCGCCACGCACGTCCTGAACAGCATGGTGAATCGGGTCGGCGCGACCTTCGTGCATCGACTGATGGAGGCCACCGGCGCGACACCTCCGCAGATCGTGCGCGCCTACCTGCTCGCGCGCGAGGTCTTCGGGCTGGTGTCGACGTGGGAGGCCATCGAGCGCCTGGACAACGTCGTCGCCGACGAAGTGCAGTCGCAGATGCTGAACGAACTCGGCCGGCGCACCGGTCGCGCCACGACCTGGTTCCTGCGGTCGCGCCGGCTCGTCGAGCCGATGGACCGAACGATCGCGCGCTTCGCGCCGGCGGCCAGCCAGATGGTCGAGTTCATCGCCGGCGCGCCGGCGGGCGCGGCATGGCGCGCGCCGATCGCCGAGCGGCAGCAGGCGCTCGAAGCGAACCGGGTGCCGCGCGACCTGGCCCTGAACGTCGCCGCGGCCGAGGCGTCGCTCGCCGCTCTGGATATCAGCGAGATCGCCGATGCCGCGCAGCGGCCGTTGCCGGACGTGGCGGCCGGGTACTTCGCCGTGGGCGAACTGCTCGGCCTGGCCCGTCTGCGCGACCAGGTGGCGAAGCTGCCGGCCGATGGCTACTGGCAGGGCATGGCGAAGACCGCGCTCAACGACGACCTCGCCGGCCTTCAGCGGCAGATCACAGCCGATGCGCTGAAGGCGGGCGGCGCGGCGGAGTGGGAGCGGTCGCAAAGCGGCGCCATCGGGCGCGCGCGCAAGATGCTGGCCGAGCTGGCCGACAGCCGCCACGCCGATCTCGCCATGCTGTCGGTTGCGTTGCGCGAGTTGCGCTCGCTCGCGTAGGGGTCAACTGCTCCACACGGTGGCGGCAGCCGGACAGGCTGGGACGGCTGCGCGACGGACTACCCAGTCGATCCGCCACCTGCCTGTCCAGGACCGCCGCCGGAGTGCGAGCGCCTCGAGCATGCTTCGCGCCTTCAGGCTTGCACGAGACGAAACCTCGGGAGTTCTCTCCCGCTCCGCTACCCGCTTCAGGAGAAGCCGATGGCAGCCCACCTGAAGGATCGCTTCACGCCGACCGCGGTCGGCCTGGTGTCGCGCGCGTGGGTGATCGAGGAGGTCGAACGACGCGTTCCGGACCGCGCGCGCCACGCCGTGTTGATCGAAGAACTGGTGGCTTACGAGCCGCCTCGCCACCACGCGTTTCGCAACATGTTCCTGTTCTGGGCCTTCGCCATATCGGCGTCCACGCTCGCCGGCGCGCTGGACCTTCCGCGCTGGAGCGGTTTCGTCGCCGTCGTCGTGCTGTTCGCGTGGCTCGCCCGTCTTCTCGCGATCAAGGCGCTACGCTGGCACCTCGACCGGCTGGTCGCCGCATCGCAAGAATGATCGTTCTCGACCGCCCGTAGCGCGGCTGTCGCCTCGCGCCGTGCGCGTGAGTGTCGCGACGGCGCAGCGTCGCCGGCTTCAGCGGGGCGCGCGTCCTGGATCGGACCGCGAACGGAAGCGCTTCAGCAGCAGGGCGTTGCTCACCACCGAGACGCTCGAAAACGCCATCGCGGCGCCGGCGAAGATCGGAGTGAGCAGGCCGAACGCGGCCAGCGGAATGCCGATGACGTTGTAAATGAAGGCCCAGAACAGGTTCTGGCGAATCTTGCGGACGGTGGCGCGCGAGATCGCGATGGCGTCGGCCACCAGTCGCGGATCGGAGCGCAGCAGGGTGACGCCGGCGGCGTGCATGGCGATGTCCGTTCCGGAGCCCATCGCGATGCCTACGTGGGCAGCGGCCAGGGCCGGCGCGTCGTTGATGCCGTCCCCGACCATCGCCACGATCCTGCCGTCCTTCTTCAGCGCCTCGATGCGCTTCGCCTTGTCGCGCGGCAGGACGTTGGCCTCGTAGTCCTCGAGGCCGAGCTGGCGCGCCACGTACGCGGCCGCACCGGCGTTGTCGCCGGAGATCATCGTCGTATGGATGCCGAGCCGATGCAGTTCCTCGATCGCGGCTCGCGCCGTGGGTTTCGGCTCGTCGCCGAACGCCAGCCAGCCGATCAGTCGAGGCCCGGCGGGCGTGCGCTCGGCGAGCCACGAGACCGTGCGTCCTTCGGCCTCCTGGGCGGCCGCGGCCGCCGCCGCGGGTGACACATCGACCTTCCAGTCTTCCATCAAGCGGCGGCTGCCGAACGCGACGTCGATCGTGCCGCCAAGCTCGTCCCGCATGCGCGCCGTGACCCCGCGTCCCGCGAGCGCCCGGTGGTCCTGGGCGGCAGGCGACGCGATGCCCGAACCGCCCTGCGCCTCCTGCGCGACGGCGTCGCGCACGGCGTCCGCCAGCGGATGGTTGCTTCCGGCATTGACCGCTGCCGACATGGCCAGGACCTGTTCGCGACCGAATCCTCCTTCGTGACCGACGGCGATGACCCGCGGCTTGCCCATGGTCAGCGTGCCGGTCTTGTCGAACGCCACCACGTCGATGCGCTTTGCGAGTTCGAGGGCCTCCGCATCCTTGATCAGAATGCCATGACGGGCGGCGACACCAGTGCCGGCGATGATCGCGGTCGGCGTCGCGAGGCCGAGTGCGCATGGACAGGCGATCACCAGCACGCTGACGGCGCTGATCAGCGCAATCTCGAAACTCGCCCCAGCGAGCAGCCAGCCGGCGAGCGTGGCGAGCGCGATGAGCAGCACCACCGGCACGAACACCGCCGCCACCCGGTCGACGAGCCGCTGGATCGGCGCTTTCGCCGCCTGCGCGTCCTCGACGAGGCGAATGATCTTCGCGAGCACCGTTTCCGCGCCGATGGCCGTGGTCTCGACCTCGAGCCGGCCGCTGCCGTTGATCGATCCGGTCGTCACCTTGTCGCCGACCGCCTTCTCGACGGGAAGGCTCTCGCCGGTCAGCATCGACTCGTCGATGCTGCTCGCGCCGGCGCGGACCAGGCCGTCGACGGGGACCCGATCGCCGCCGCGGACGACGACGATGTCGCCCAGCTTGACCTCGTCGATCGGGACGTCGACCGGCTGGCCGCCGCGCAACACGAGCGCCTTGTCGGGGCGGAGTTCGGCCAGGAGGCGGATGGCTTCCGATGTCTGCCGCTTGGCGCGCGCCTCCAGCCACTTCCCGAGCAACACCAGCGCGATCACGACGGCCGCCGCCTCGAAGTACAGGTGCTGCATGTGGCCGATGCCGTGCGACCGGACGCCGTCCATCCAGAGATAGAGCGACAGGCCGTACGCCGCCAGCGTGCCGAGCGACACCAGCAGGTCCATGTTGCCGGTGCCGGCACGCACCGCCCGGGCGGCGGCGACATAGAAGCGGCGCGCGCACCAGAACTGGACTGGCGTCGCGAGCAGCCATTGCATCCACGCCGGCATCATCCAGTCGATGCCGATCAGCGAAAGGTGCGAGCCGAGCAACAACGGCACGGCGAGCGCGATCGCCATTAGCGCGTCCCGACGCAGGCCGGCGGCGGTGTCCTGCACCGCGGTGTCGCCCTGCCGGGCGTCGACGATCGGCGTGGCCTCATAGCCGGCCTGCCTGATCGCCGAGAGCAGGTCGCGCACGCTCGCCGCTCCCGAAACCAGTTCGACGTTCGCCGTCTCGGTCCCGAGGTTGACCGTCGCCTTCAGTACACCGGGCACGGGGGAGAGCGCCTGCTCGATACGCGCCACGCAGGATGCGCAGGTCATGCCCTGGACGGCGAAGCGCAGCCGTTGTGTCGGCACCGAATAGCCGGCGGCGCCGACGGCCGCCCGCAGCGCCGTCGCCTCCAGTCGCGCGCCTTCGACCGCGGCCGACTCGGTCGCCAGGTTCACGGCCACCTTGCGCACGCCCGGTACCTGGGCGAGCGCCTTCTCGACGTGCGCGACGCAGCTTGCACAGGTCATGCCCTGCACCGGCAGGACCATGCGCTGCGCGAATTGAGAGGCGGGAGCGCCGCCCTGGGCGGCGGGAGAGTCGCGGTCCACGACGGCGGGTCCGATGGGAGCTTCGATCGTAGCCCGGGGATCGGCGACAGGGGGCGATTCAGTCAGCATGAGCAGCTCATTGCACTCTGGAGGACAGACAACTGCAGCGTAGACTCCGTTCCCCGGTACGGACGCAACCCCTCGTCAAACGATGGCGACAGCCAAGCCTGCTTCCCCGGATTCGATGACTATCGGCGCGCTCGCGCAGAGTGCGGGCGTGGGGGTGGAGACGGTCAGGTACTACCAGCGGCGCGGCCTGCTGCCCGAGCCGGCCCGCAAATACGGGAGCATTCGTCGCTATGGCGCCGCCGACGCGGCGCGACTGCGATTCATCCGCCGCGCGCAGGAACTCGGCTTCACGCTCGAGGAGATCGGCGAATTGCTGAAGTTGCAGGACGGCACGGACCGCCGTGCGATTCGCCGCATCGCCGGCGCCCGTCTGGCGCAGGTCGAGTCGCGCGTAGCCGACTTGCAGCGGATCAGGCGCGCGCTCGAGCATGTGATCGAGGACTGCGAACATGCGCCCGGCGCGCCCCGCTGCCCGATCATCGACGCGATCAACCGCAGCTCAGCGGACTGATTTCGAGCGCCATGGCGCGGCGCTCTCATTCAAAGCGCAACACTCGCCGCTTCGCGAGTAGCGCATATCGGGAAAGTCCTTGTGAACCGCGCCGGCCGACGGCGACAATCGATTTGTCTCAGCCAAGGAATTCCTGCAGCGGTTCATGGATGGCAAACAGCCGCCCGGCATTACGGCCCTGACTGTTGACCGCCCGATCGCCCCGTCCACCCGGGTGGTCCGGGACGAGATTCCGACACTGCCCTTTCCCGAGAAGTTCGTCGGCTCCTTCGACGACGACGGATGGGTCCGCCTGGCCACCGAGCGCCTTGCCTTCGAAGTGAAGAAGGCGCGAATCCAGGACGATCTCTTCAAGGCCGTGGCGGTTCGCTACAAGGCCTATTCGCGGCACCTGCCCGAACTCGCCCGCCGTCTGGTGGCCCCGGAGCCTGCGGATACCGAGCCGGGCTACACGGTGCTCGTGGCGGAGAACCGCCTCGATGGAGCGCCGATCGCGACGGTTCGACTGCAGACCAACGAGTTCGGCCCGCTTGCGCTCGAGCAGTCGCTTGCCCTGCCGCCATGGCTGGAAGGACGCAAGCTGGCCGAAGCCACACGGCTTGCGGTGGCGGACGGTGTGCGCGGCCGCTTCGTGAGCGTGGTGATGTTCAAGGCGTTCTTCCAGTTCTGCCTTGAACAGGATGTCGAGTGGATGGTCGTCTGCGCCCGGCCGCCGCTCGACCGGATCTATCTCACGCTTTTGTTCGAGGACGTCGCGCAGGACGGCGTCTACGTTGCCCTCAAGCACTCGGCCAACATCCCGCACCGCGTGCTGGCCTTCAACGTGCGGACCGCGGAGCCGCGCTGGCGGACGGTTGGCCACGCGCTGTACGGCTTCATGGGTTTGACGGTCCACCCGGACATCCACGTCGGGCTTCCCGGCCCAAGTGCGGTCCCAAACACCGCCTATTACCGGGATCGCAAAGCCGCCTAGTCGGCGATTCTTGACGTTGGGGCAGGCTCCTCGGGACGATCCCGTTCCGGCGCGCGCCTGTCCGACGAACAAGGGGACGAGGACCGTGAAGCTGCGGCAGATCCTTGCGCAGGGGATCGTGCACGCCAAGCCGGACGGAGGGCGCCAGGTGGTGAGGCGCACCCTTTCGTTTCTGCAGGGGCAACTGGAGGGCGGCCTCGCGACCCGTGCGCTCCACGCGTTCGCCATCGGTGCGGTGCCGATGGTGATGGCCGCCCTCACCCTGATTTCCTTCGTCTTCTGGCCCGACCGCTACGCCGCCGAGAACCCGATCGCCGTTCCGGTCCGAGTCCTCGAGGCCGAGAGCGGGCAGACGCCGGACCTCCTGCTTTCGCGGTTGTCGCAGGCGCCAGCCGAGGCCTTCGTCGACACTCGGCTGTCGACGCGCCCGTTCTGGATGCTGATCGATCTCAAGGGGGCGGACGTCCGCGCGACCACCGTGGCGTTCCCGTCGCGGCATGCACGGAAGCTGACCTGCTGGGACGTGCGCGACCTGAAGACTCCGCTGGCCGAGGCCGATCGCGGCCAGTCGAACGGCATCATGCGGCCGGTCAAGTCCGGCTTCGCCATCGAGTTCGCGGAAGCGCACGCGCCGCCGGCGCTGCTGTGCGAGGGCCAGTACGAAGGCCCGGCCCGCATCCGGGCGGAGCGCTGGGAATCCGCCCAGTTCGCGATCTCCGCGGCGGCCTTTCACCGCGAGTCCGGCCTGCTCGAAGGCGGAACGCTGGTCCTCGCCCTGTTCGTGTTCCTTGTCGCGCTGATCAATCGCGAGTGGATCTATGTGCTCTTTGCCGGCTGGCTGGTGGCCAACTTCCAGCTTGCGGCGATCTCCGCCGGGTTCGACTGGACCTGGCTCGGCCAGGCGGTGCCCGAGTCGTTCATCCTGCCCATGCGCAAGGCGGCCATCGCGTTCTACTGCCTGCTGACGATCGCGCTGTTCGGCCGCCTGTTCAGTGCCGACCTGAAGCAGTTGCCGGAGCGCTGGATGCTTGTGCCCGTCCAGTGGTCGGGCATCGCGTTGCTGATCGCCGCCTTTGTGGCGCCTTTCGCGATCTTCCTGCCGATCATGTGGACTTCGGTCGCGCTCGGCGTGTCGGTCATCGCGTACCTGCTCGTGCGCCTCCTCGGCACGGCGCGCAGCCCGGTTGCGATCTGGTACGGCGCGTCGCTCGCGCTGACGCTCGTCTCCGGCCTGTACGAAGTGCTCGCGGCGGCGTTCGGCGTGAAAGTGCTGATCGGCGCCGTGAACAGCGTGACGGCCGCGCTCGCATCGAGCCTGCTGGCCGCGCTCGCCATTGCCGCGCAGTTCCGGGCCGAGCGGGAAAAGCGCGTGGCCGCGGAAGCGGAATCGCTGCGCGCATCGAGCAAGCTCGAATCGACGTACCAGGCGATTCCGATCGGTCTGTTCACCGCCGACGAGAGCGGCGCATTGCTGCAGACCAACCCGGCGTTCCGTGCGCTGGCGAGCCTGCCGGAGGAGGCCTGGCGCCCGTTCTGGTCGGACATCTTCCCGGACCACGACTGGAAGTCGGTGCTCAGCGTGGCCGCCGACTCGCCCCGCGAACTCGAAGTCCACCGCGGCACGCCGAACGGCGAGGCGCGCTGGTACGTGGTGCACGCCACGCGCGCGGGCGACGTGATCGAAGGCTCCCTGCAGGACGTCACCGAGCGCAAGACCGCGAACGACCGGCTGCGCTTCCTCGCCGACCACGACCCGCTCACCGGAATCCTGAATCGTCGCGGCATCGAAATGGCCTTCACCAAGCTGCGCCGGCGCCGCAACGGACGCCCGGCGGCGCTCGCCTACCTCGACCTGGACCGCTTCAAGCTCATCAACGATCTCTACGGACACCCGGCCGGGGACGAAGTGCTGCGCCAGCTGTGCTCGCGCGTGCGGTCGCACCTCGCGGATGCCGAGTCCTTCGCGCGGGTCGGCGGCGACGAGTTCGTCATCCTCTTTCACGATGCGGCGATCCTGCGGGCCAAGGCCATCTGCACCGCGCTGGTGGAGGCCATCGAGGACTCGCCGTTCACCATCGGCGACAAGGCTTTCCAGGTCAAGGGATCGATCGGACTGATCGAACTCGATCGCGAGATCTCCTTCCGGGACGCGGTGGCGACGGCCGACCGCGCCTGCCGCGAGGCGAAGGCGGGCCGCGGCCGGGTCGTCGCCTACGAACGCGACACGGAACCGTTCCAGGATCGCATCGACGAACTGCGCCTGATCGAACGGATCGGGCAGGGGTTCGAAGACGACGGACTGTTCCTCGAGATGCAGCCCATCATGTCGCTCGACCGGCCTCTCGAGTCGCTGAACTTCGAGGTGCTCCTGCGGATGCGCGACAAGGAGAACCGGATCATCCCGCCGGGAAAGATCATCAAGGCGGCGGACAACAACGGGCGGATGGCGATCATCGACCGCTGGGTGCTCGAGCGCACGCTGCAGTGGATTGACGAGCACCGGGAACGCTTCACCGCGACGCATTTCATCTGCGTCAACCTGAGCGGCAGCTCGCTGAATGACGAACGGTTCGTCGAGGATGCGTTCGCGATGCTGTCCTCGCATCCGAAGGCGTCGTCGCTGCTGTGCCTTGAGGTGACCGAGAGCGTGGCACTGCACGACCTGCAGAACACCGGTCGCTTCATCGACCGTGCCAAGTCGCTCGGCGCGAAGATCGCGCTCGACGATTTCGGTGCCGGCTACTCGTCCTTCAACTACCTGCGGGACCTTCCCGCCGACGCGCTGAAGATCGACGGCGCCTTCGTCAAGGGCGTCAGTTCGCATCCGGCCAACGTCGCCATCCTGCAGGCGATCATCGAGCTCACCCACAACCTCGGCATGAAGAGCATCGCCGAGTGGGTCGAAGACCTGGAGACGCTGGAACTGCTCGCCGAACTCGGGGCCGACTACGCGCAGGGCTACGCGATCGCCCGCTCGCAGCCGGCCGAGCGGTTGCTGCAGGCGAAATCATCGGCGGACTTCATCGCCGACGAGCCGGTCCGCGCCTTCGTGCACGGGCGCAAGGCCATCCGCAAGCCGCCGGCGCCGATTCGCTACCTCATCGGCGGGCGCTCCGCGTCCGGCCGTTAGCCGTCGCCGGTCGCCGCGCCGGCCAGGGCGCGACTGCCAGTCAGTACAGTGCCGGCGGGCAACGCGAACAACCACGGGAGTCGAGTGATGGGCACCGACCAGCTGCTGGATGCATTGAAGCGCGTGCTGAAGAGCCGCCGTGTCACATACGCCGAACTGGCCGAGCGCATCGGCTTGTCCGAAGCGAGCGTCAAGCGGCTCTTCTCGCAGCAGACATTCACGCTCAGCCGCCTTCAGCAGGTGCTCAAGGCGCTCGACATGGACTTTTTCGAGCTGGCGCGTCTTGCGCGGGGTGCGGGCGACGCTCCGGCGGAGATGAGCGAAGCGCAGGAGCAGGCCCTCGCGTCCGAACCGCACCTGATGGGTGTGTTCTACCTGCTGTTCAACGACTGGCAGCCGGCGCAGATCCTCGCGCGTTACGAGATCGCCGAGGCCGAGCTCACGCGGTGGCTCACCCGGCTCGATCGTCTGCAGCTGATCGACCTCATGCCCGGGAACCGGGTGAAGCTGAAGGTAAGCCGCCATTTGCGGCTGAAGCCGAGCGGCGCGATCCGCGCCCGCCACGGGCAGCGCACGATGGCCGACTTCCTCGCCGTGGAGTTCGATCGCCACGGCGGGCACTTCCTGTTCGAGTTCCGCGACATCTCGGCCGCATCGTTCGCCGTCATCCAGCGCAAGATCGACCGCCTGGCCGCGGAATTCAACGAACTCGCGGAACTGGACAGCACGCTTCCGCCCGAACAGCGGCAGTCGATCGGCCTCGCATTGGGCATGCGGCCCTGGCGCATCGGGCAGGTCACCGGGCTGAAGGAGCGTCCGCGCCGGCGCTAGGCCTCCGGGCCGCTTGCGCTACCGCACGTCGGCCGTGGTGGTCGAACCGGTACGCCGGACGAAGTCCAGCACGGCTTCGCGATACACGGGGCCGCCCGTTCGGCTGGACCCCGAATGCGTGCCGCCTTCGATCTTCACCAGTGTCTTCTCGCGGCTTCCGGCCGCCTCGTACAGGGTGTCGGCCATCGTGTGGGGCACGACGCTGTCCGAGGTTCCGTGCAGCACGAGCAGCGGCGCGGGGACGTCGCGGATCTTGGACACGGAGTCGAAGGGCTGGGTGACGGCCAGCCCGATCCCGGGCACCCAGCCCCACTTCATTCCGCGGACCACATCCGGGATCGATGTAAACGTGGACTCGATGATGACGCCGGCGACGGCGTTCGGGTCCGCCCTCAGTTCGCGCGCCGCGAGGTCGATGGCCAGCGCGCCGCCGAGGCTGTGGCCGTACAGGTACCGCCGCGAGGCATCCGGCTGGCGTCGCTTCAATTCCTCGAACGCGAGGCGCGCGTCCTCGGTCGCCGATTCCTCCGACGGCAACAGGTCCGTGCTCTTGCCGAAGCCCCGATAGTCGACGGCGAGCACGTTGAAACCGAGCTCGTGCCAGCGGGCGATGCGGAATACGCTGCCGTTCATGTTCCAGCGCGCGCCGTGCAGGTACAGGACGGTCGGCGCAGCCGCGGCATTCTTTGGCTGGGCGATATGCCAGGCGTGGACCCGGTGCCCGTTCGGCAATGCCAGGTCGTACTCCTCCGTGCCGCCGATGGGCTCGGAGAACCAGCGCGGATTGTCGCGAGCCGGGTTGAAAATCGCCTGGCGCTGCCATTCGTCGAGGGACGCGCAGCCGGCAAAGGCGCCGCCGAGGCCCAGGGCCACGACGAGCAGGGCGAGGGGACGGGTCAGGAGTCGAAGCATCGGGAATTTGACCGGGGAGTCTCCGCGGAGTTTCGTCCGTCAGACGGGGCCGGTGAAATCCCGCTTGCCGAGTTCCACGCCGTTGTGACGCAGGATGTCGTACGCCGTCGTGATGTGGAAGTAGAAGTTCGGCAGCACGATGTTCGCGAGATAGGTCGTGCCGTCGAAGCTCTTGTCCTCGCCGCGCATCTTCATCGTGACCGTGCGCGTCGCCGCCTCGGCGAACTGCTCCGGCTTGAAGCTCTCGACGTAGGCGATGGTCTTCGCGATGCGCGCCTTGAGGTCGTCGAAGGTCGCTTCGTTGTCTTCGTATTTCGGCGGCTCGTTGCCGGTCAGGCGCGCGACGGCGCCCTTGGCGAAGTCGCCGGCGATGCGCACCTGGGCCGACAAGGGGAACATGTCCGGGAACAGCCGCGCGTTCACCAGCACCGCCGGGTCGATCTTGCGGGCTGCGGCGTGCGCCGCGCCCTTGTCGAGCACCGTCTCCAGGTTGCGCAGCATGCGCACGAAGACCGGCGCGGAAAGCGCGTACATCAGGTTGTCCATCACTTCCCCTTATCGTTTCCGCTTGAGGTTGAGCATGGTGCCACGGCAGTTGGCCGATCCGCACCGGCAGGCGTAGTTCTTCTTCAAGGTCGGCGTGATCCGCTCGTCGATCACCAGGCCGTAGTCGTAGTTCAGTTCCTCGCCGCGCTTGATGTCGCGCACCGCCTGGATGAAGACGCGGCCGTCGTCGGTTTCCTCGGTCTCGCAATTGGGCTCGCAGGAGTGGTTGATCCAGCGCGCCGCGTTGCCGCCCGAAGCCGCGTCGATGACCCTCTTGCCGTCGGACAGCGAGAAGAAGAACGTGTGGTGAGGATCGTCCGGGTCCGACGGCGGCCGGCGGTCGGCCTCCTTCCACGAGATCCTCTCGCCCCTGTATTCGATGATGCGTTCTCCGGCCTTCAGCTTCCGTGCGGCGACGACGCCGCGACCATGGATCTTGGAGTTCCTGACGATGATGCGCGGTTTGCGCGTGGACGGCATGGTTGAGGTCTTGGTTGGTTGAAGTGAAGGGTCAGGGGTGGGCAGTGCTCGTCGTGCGCCACCTGCAGCGGCGGTGCCCGCTCATTGCACGCCGACCAGCCGCCAGAACTCGGCCAGCGGGCTCGACTTCAGCACGTCGAGCAGGTTGTTGAACTGATCGGTCCACAGCGAGAACGCCGGGTTTGGCTGGATGGGTTCGGCAACGTCGAGCAAGGGATGGCCGAAGGGCGCTTCCGTGCGCGCGATCAGCACCCAGTCGGTGAGCGACGCGGACCCGCTTCCGCTCGGCGCGTCGGTGACGAGTCGAGCAGCGAGTCCCGAGGCCTGCGCGATGTTCGCAAGAACCGGCTTGAGGTCCAGGAACCGGTTCGAGATGTGGATGGCGAGTATTCCGTCCGGCGCCATGTGCTGCATGAACAGGTCGATGGCTTCTCGGGTGATCAGGTGGACGGGAATCGAGTCGCTCGAGAAGGCGTCGATGGCGAGCACGTCGTAGCCTTGCGTCGCGCCCCGGGCGAGCTCGCGCTCCATCGACAGCCGCGCGTCGCCGATGACGAACTCCAGCTGCGAGGGCGAGGAGCTCAGATAGGAGAAGTAGTTCTTCGCGAGCGCGAGCACGTCCGGATCGAGCTCGTAGAACCGCACCGTGTCGCCGGCGCGGCCGTAGGCCGACAGCGTGCCGACACCGAGGCCGACGACGCCGAGCCGAACGGGCCCCGCCGACTGGCGGGCCTCGATCGCGCGGCCGACACCCGATGTGCGCGCGTAGTAGGTGCCGGGCTCGAGCCGATCCGGGGCGATGGTCGATTGCTCGCCGTGCAGGATCACCCCGTGCAGCAGCCGTCGCACCTGCAGGTCGCCCTTGCCCTGCTCGCGGACGCGCAAGGTGCCGTAGAAATTGCGGTGCATGTAGATGACGTCGTCGCGCAGGAACGTGAAATAGTCGGCGCCGTACCAGGCGGTCGCCAGACTCGCCACAAGCGCGGGGCCGATCAGGAACTTGTTGTTCCAGACGACGACGATCGCCAGCGCGGCCAGGGCCATCAGCGCGAGCGGCAGCTCATACGTGGTCGGAAAGATGCGCGGGGCCAGCAGTCCGACGAAGAGGCCGCCGAACGCCCCGCCGAGGGAGATCGTCAGGTAGAACTGCGTGAGATAGCGGGGCGCGGGCTTGCGCAGCGCCAGTTCGCCGTTGCAGAACAACACCGCCATGAACATGCCGAGCGCGTAAAGCGGCACCGCGAGGCTCACGTCGAGCACGCCCTTGCCTGCCGAAAGGCCGGCGGCCATGCCGACGACGAACAGCAGCATGACGAACAGCATCCACCGCGCGTACCAGCCGCGCCCGCCGCGTCCCTCGAACGCGAGCACGAAGGTCAGCAGGTACAGCGACAGCGGCAGCACCCACAGGAAGGGGACCGACGCGATGTTCTGCGTGATGTGGCTCGTCGAGGCGAGCAGCATCACCGAGCCGAGGGCCGAGAACGCCAGCCACATCGCGTAGTCGCGGCCGGTGGGGGCGGGCCCGACAGGCGCGTCGGACATCGTCGTGCCCGGATCGATTACATGAGGCGCGCTCGCCGCGCGAGCCGACGTCCATGCCGAAAAGGCGCAGGTCAGCACGAACAGGGCGTAGGCCCCGCTCCACACCAGCGACTGCGTGCGCGAGGTCGCGAACGGTTCGATGGCGAACGGGAAGGCGAGCAGGCCGATCAGCGAACCGAAGTTGGACAGGGCGAAGAGCCGGTACACCGTCTTCTCGGGAAAGTGCGGCGCGACCCACTTCTGCAGCAGCGGCCCGGTCGTCGACAGCAGGAAGTACGGCAGGCCGATCGTCGCGGTGAGCAGCATCAGGATGCGCAGTGCGGCGTCGGTGTCCGCGGTCGGCTTGAAGGCGACGCTCGGAATGATCGGCAGGAACAGCAGGCTGACGAGCAGCAGCGCGATGTGCAGGCGGGTCTGCTGGCGCGGCGCGAGGTGGCGCGTGATCAGGTGCGAGTAGGTGTAGCCGAGCAGCAGCAGCACCTGGAAGAAGACCAGGCAGACGGTCCACACCGCCGACGTCCCGCCGAACCACGGCAGGATCTGCTTGGCGATGATCGGCTGGACCAGGAACAGCAGGAACGCCGACAGGAGGATCGTCGAAGCGAAAAGCAGCATGGATGGGCAGGCCGGAGAGGGCGGCGCGAAGCGCGCGATTGTCGCACGCGGGTCATGCCTCCTCGCCATGCGCGAGGGGGAAGGCGTCGTGCGGCTACTTGCGGAACAGCCAGATCAGCACGCTGATCGCAATCGACACGACGATCGAGGTCGCGAGCGGGAAGAAGAAGGAGAAGTTCTCCCGCTCGACGCTGAAATCCCCGGGCAGCCGCCCGAACGGGAGCTTCGACAGCCACGGCCAGGCGAGTCCGGCAAGCAGCAGGACCAGCCCGATGACGATCAGTGCGCGCTGCATGAGCCCGATGCGGCAAGCCGCGGACGCGTTGTCAGCCTCGCGCGGAAGACTTGCGGGCGGCGCCGCCGGTCTTTGCCGCGGTCTTTCCCGCGGTCTTTCCCGTTGTCTTCCGGGGTGCCGTCTTGCGCGCGGGTACCTTGGCCGCCGTGCGCGTGGTCTTGGCCGGCCGCTTCGTCGCGCGCTTCGCCGGCGTCGCGTCCGGCTCAGACACGGCCGTGGCCTTGGCGGCGTTGCGTTTGGCTGCCTTCGCGGGCTCCGCCGCGTACTCGGCAGCGGGCTCGGTTGCGGTCGCGGCCTTGCGCGCGCTCTTGGCCGCGCCGCCGGCCTTGGCCGGGCGCGGTTCGAATTCGAATCCGATGGCGCCGTCGGGCTTCTTCACCAGGAAGGCGGAGAACTTGCGCCGGGTCCGGTTGGATACGAAGGCGCGCAGGACATCGGTGCGACCCGTCGACAGCAGTCTTTCCATCTGCGCGCGCTCGATCGGTTGCTGCAGGATGACCTTGCCCGATCGGAAGTCGCACGTCTTCCCGGCGCCCAGGCTCTTCTCGCACACGTAGGACATCGGCTGCTCGAACACGTTGGCGTTGCACTTCGGGCACGCGCCGACGGGCGTCTGGTCCGAGAAGTCGACGGGTTCGTCGCCGCCGTCCTCGCCGTTCGATTGCCCGAAGTCGAACTCGAGCTTGAACTCGGGGGTGATCTTCAACACCGCGGAGAACGGGCGTCCCATCTTGCTGATGAAGCCCTGCAGCGGGCCGACGGTGCGGTCGCGCAGCAACTGCTCGACTTCCTCGACTTCCAGCGTGCGGCTGCCGGGGTGCTTGCCGATGGAGAAGTCGCACGAGGCGCAGGCAAAGCGCCGGTAGTTCTCGCTGACGACGCCGCCGCACTTGGGACACGGCGTCTTCAGCGTCGCCGGATCCTCGATGGGCACGGTGTCCGACTGGTAGCTCTTGGCCCGGTCGACGATCTTGCTCGTCATGCTGGAGATCTCGCGCATGAAGAGGTCGCGCTTGAGCTTGCCGCGCTCCATCTGGGAGAGCTTGTATTCCCACTCGCCCGTGAGTTCAGGAGCGGTCAGTTCCTGCACGTCGAGGCCCTTGAGCAGCGTCATCAGGTCGAAGGCCTTGCGCGTCGGCCGCAGGTCCTTGCCGTCGCGCACCATGTAGCGCTGGTCGATCAGGCCCTCGATGATCGCCGAGCGGGTGGCCGGCGTGCCGAGGCCCTTGCCGGCCATCGCCAGCCGCAGGTCGTCGTCCTCGATCAACTTGCCGGCGCCTTCCATCGCGGTGAGCAGCGTGGCTTCCGTGTATCGCGCCGGGGGTTTCGTGGCGGCTCCGACCGCCTTTACATCGGCGGTGCGCACGCGCTCGCCCTGCTCGATCTTCGGCAGCGAGCCCTGCTCCTCGAGCGCCTCGCGCCCGTAGATCGCCAGCCAGCCCGGCTCGACCAGGACCTTGCCCTCGGTCTTGAACGTGTGGCCTTCGACCTCGGTCAGGCGCGTGGTCACGAGGTACTCGGCGGCCGGGAAGAACACGGCCAGGAAGCGCTTGACGACGAGGTCGTACAGCTTCGCTTCGACCTCGGACAGGTGGTGCGGTGTCTGCAGCGTCGGGATGATGGCGAAGTGGTCCGATACCTTGGCGTTGTCGAACACCCGCTTGTTCGGCTTCACCCAGCCGGACTTCGTGATCCTCTTGGCGAATTCGCGGTAGGGAGTGCCGTCGGCGAGCACCTCCATCGTCTTCTTCGCGACCGCGACGTAGTCCTCGGGCAGCGCCCGGGCATCGGTCCGCGGGTACGTCAGCACCTTGTGCCGCTCGTACAGCGCCTGGGCGATGGACAGCGTGGTCTTCGCCGAGAACCCGAACTTGGAGTTCGCCTCGCGCTGCAACGAGGTCAGGTCGAAGAGCAGCGGCGACATCTGGGTGCTGGGCTTGGCCTCCTCCGTTGCGGTGCCGGTCCTGCCGGAACAGGCGGCCGCGATCGCCTCGGCGCGCGCTTCGTCCCAGATGCGTTCGGCGCGTGCGTCCGGGTCGTCGCCTTTCCTGAAGTTCGGTTCGATCCAGCGGCCTTCGTACGCGCCGCCCTTGGCCTCGAACGTCGCGCGCACTTCCCAGTAGTCGCGCGAAACGAACTTGCGGATCTTGTCCTCGCGCTCGGTGACGATGGCGAGCGTTGGCGTCTGCACGCGGCCGACGGTGGTCAGGTAGAAGCCGCCTTCCTTGCTGTTGAAGGCGGTCATGGCGCGGGTGCCGTTGATGCCGACCAGCCAGTCGGCCTCGGAACGGCTGCGCGCGGCGTCGGCCAGCGGCAGCATCTCCTCGTCCGAGCGCAACTGCTCGAACGCCTCGCGAATCGCCGCGGGCGTCATCGATTGCAGCCACAACCGGCGCACCGGGTGCTTGGCCTTCGCCGCCTGCACGATGTAGCGGAAGATCAGTTCGCCCTCGCGCCCCGCGTCGCAGGCGTTGATCAGGGCGGTGACGTCCTTGCGCTTCAGGAGCTTCAGCAGAGTCTTCAGGCGCGACTCGCTGCGCGCGATCGGCGCGAGGTCGAAGTGCGGCGGGATCACCGGCAAGTGGGTGAAGGTCCATTTGCCGCGCTTGACCTCGTACTGCTCGGGGGCGCGCAACTCGAGCAGATGGCCCACCGCGGACGACAGCACGTACTCGTCGCTCTCGAAATATTCCTGATGTTTCGTGAAGCCGCCAAGCGCCCGCGCGATGTCCGCGGCAACGGAGGGCTTCTCGGCGATGATCAGTGCTTTAGACATTGAATCCATGCAGAAAAAGAAACCGCCGGATCTCGGCGGCTTCTCGTTGGTCTTTTTTAGGATAACAGCGTTCAGTCCTCGTGTACGCGACCCCTTCGGGGCCGCACGTGCACTCGGACTGCTACGCGCGCAGTCGCGCGCGCTCTGATCGTGTCGGTCGAGCTTCGGGCGGCCGGGCGCTCGAC
Organism: uncultured beta proteobacterium; assembly: GCA_963726405.1. Classification (GTDB taxonomy): domain Bacteria; phylum Pseudomonadota; class Gammaproteobacteria; order Burkholderiales; family Burkholderiaceae_F; genus JAOUJD01. The sequence continues at coordinate 110,476 of CAVSCF010000006.1, forward strand.
CGAACTGCAACTGCACCGCACCCACCCTGCCCTCACGCCTGGCGGGAGGGTTACGGCACCCCACGGTTCAGTCGGCACAGCATCTCGGGGAGGGGTGCCGTGCCGTTGAATACAGGCGAGCGCCCGGCCGCCCGAAGCTCGCCTGTCTAACTAATCGGAGCGAGTGCACGTGCGACCCCGAAGGGGTCGCGTACACGAGCGACGCCTAGTGGATCGAGTGCTCCCCCCCGTCGTCGAGGAGTTCCTCGAGGAGGAGGACGTCGATGTCGGCCTGTTGGCTCCAGAGCACCATGAGCACGATGACCTTGAGCATTTCGAGGTCGATCGGCGCTTCGTCGGTGGCCAGTGCGCGTTCGATGACGATCTCGCGCTGGGTCGGTGTCAGTTGGCCGGCGTGCTCCAGGAAGCTCAGGAAATTGATGGCCTCGGTGCCGAGCCGGTCGACTTCGACCTTGGCGTAGATGCGGAAGGCGTCGTCGCTCTCGGGTCCGACGGCGATCGATTCCTGGGTGATCTGCTCGAGGCCGGAAAGCCAGGCGAGCGCTTCGGAGATTTCCTCGTCGTCGAATCCGGCGGCCGTGAGCCGCTTCGTCAGCGAGTCGGCATCCGGGCACGCATGCAGCGCGCCGTAGTTTTCGTAGAGGTAGACGAGGACGTCGAACACGTTCCTCGGAATGTATGCGACGCCAAAGGGCGTGTAAAGCCCCGGCGGCCGACTACCGCAATCTCTGGTATCTGTTACCCGGCAGACGCTCAACATATTGGGCCAGCTCGAGTTCGAGCAGGGATGCCGACAGTTCGCTGGCGGGCCGGCCGCTGCGCTCCGCGATGGTGTCGAGGTCGACCGGATCGTGGCCGATCAATACGAGCAGCGGGTCCTCCGGTGCGCCGGAGTCCGCGACCGGCGCTTCGCTGCGGCGCCGCTCCCCCGGCGCGCGCACACCGAGGTCCTCGAGGACGTCCTGCGCGGATTCCACGAGTTTCGCGCCGTCACGTATCAGGCGATGGCATCCCTTCGCCAGCGGGGAGTGAATCGAACCGGGAATCGCGAAGACGTCACGCCCGGCTTCGGCCGCGAGCCGTGCGGTGATCAGCGAACCCGAGCGCAAGGCAGCCTCGACGACGAGCACGCCCTTGCTTAGGCCCGCGATGATGCGATTGCGGCGGGGAAAGTTGTGCGCGATCGCCGGCGTGCGTAGCGGAAACTCCGAGACGACGACACCGTGCGTCCTGATTTCCTGCGTCAGCGCCCGGTGGCTCGACGGGTAGACGAGATCGGCCCCGGTCCCGACCACCGCGATCGTCGAGGCGTCGCCTTCCGCGGCGAGCGCTCCGCGATGGGCCGCCGCGTCGATGCCGAGCGCCAAACCGCTGACCACGGTGACTCCCGAGCGGGCGAGCGCCGTCGCGAAGCCTTCAGCGTTCGCCACGCCCTGCTGCGTGGCGTTGCGGCTTCCTACGATGGCGATCGCGGGGCGGTTCAGCAACTCGAGCCGCCCGATCGCGAACAGAACGACCGGCGGATCGGGCGTTGTCAGCAGCGCCTGCGGGTAGTCACGGTCGGCGAGCGTCAGCAACGCGTGCGTGGTGGACGCGGCCAGCCAGTGCTCGGTGGCGTCCGCGGCCGATTGCGCCTCGGGTCCCGGCGGCTGCGCCAGTTCGCGCGCGAGCGGCTCCGGAACGATGCGCAGCAGCGCCGGCAGCCCGGCCGCGAAGATCGCGTCGGGCAGGCCGAATACGGAAAGGAGCTTGCGGGCGGTGCGCGGCCCGAGGCCGGGCGTGAGAATGAGGCGGAGCCACGCGGCGCGCTCGGCCGCCTGCATGTCCGCCCCGGCCTTACTGGACGTTCAGCGGGCGCAACGGCTGGCGCAGGACGCGATCGGCCTCGGTCTCGCGCGGCACGTTCACATTGACCGAGAGATTGTCGCCCGGGTTCGATGCGCGATCCCCGACTTCAACCGGCATGGTGCCGCGCTGGATCAGCGCGTACGAAATCGTCGGGAAGACGCGGAAGACGAAGGCGAGTCCGACCTGTTCGTCCGGGAGCTTCACGAACTCGCGGCCCGGCGCGGTGCGGTCCAGGCGCGTATCGCCGACGCGCCACAACTGCAGGACGTCTCCGATGGTCAGGCCGTCATTGGTGCCGCGGCTCAGCGTGATGATCTGGCCGCCGCCGGCATAGCGCACGCCGTCGTAGATCGAGATCACGCGGGCCTCGACGGTCGAGTCCGGACGCTTGGGCACGTAGCTTTCGAGCCGCTGCTTGTCCACCGGCAGGATGCGGTCGCCGATGCCGATCTCCTGCTTGCTCGTGTCGATGCGGACCTTGGCGACCTCGCCCGGACGGACCATGTTCGCGATGCCGAGGTAGAACGCCTCATACGCAATCGGGTTCTTGCGAACGGTGTCATCCGGGTCGTACAGCGGACGCAGCGGGCGGAAGACGTTGTAGCTCACGGCCGGGTTGCCGGTGATGCCACGCGCATAGGCTTCGTCGCCGCGGCCCACGTACACCCGGCCCTCCTGTGTGGCGACGATCCGCGGTGCGCTGTCCATGGCGCCGCGATCCAGTACGAGCGGCTGCGACAGGAAGGGCTCGATGAGGCTGTTCGGAATGCTCGGAATGGACAGACGCTGGGCGTCGAGGTCGCGAATCCGCGGCTCGAGCTTGCCTGCCGCCGGATCGCCATCGGGCGCGCCGCCGCCGCCGGCCCCTGCGACCTGCAGCCGTGCCCGACCCCCCTCCTTGATGAGCAGCAGTTCCTGCCCTGGGTAGATCAGGTGCGGGTTCTTGACCTGGTCCTTGTTCATGCCCCACAGCTCCGGCCACCGCCACGGGCTGGTGAGGTACATGCTCGACAGGTCCCACAGGGTGTCGCCGCGCTTCACGGTGTAGCGCTCAGGCGCATTGGGCGCGAGTTCCGCCAGCGCCACGCCGGCCTGGGCGACCTGCTCGGCCGTGCTCTGCTGCTGAGGCGTGATGGGGTAGCGGCTCGTGGCCGACTGGGCCAGTGCCGGACCCGTGCCGGCCGCGAGGCTCAACACGGTGAACGCCAAAACGCCCGTCTTAGTCTTGTTCATCCAAGCTCCGTTCATGTCGGCTCCCGCCCGGCCGCCCCGTGTTTTGCGGCCCGCCCCCTTGAAGTTTGGAGGGCGCGCTGATATCTAACACAGGGCATCAGATTCTGACCCTATCGTCTTGATATCGCAACGGATACATCCCGACAAAGGGCGATGCCAAACGGCTGTGCACAGGCCCCGGGGGCCCCTGGTACGAAGTGCAGTGTGGGCCCAAACCACCGCAGGCCGGGGGCCAAAAAGCACGGTGAGTACGGGGGATTAAAGCGAATTGCTGCGCGCCGCGGCATCATTGCGGGCGAGGAGATCCTGAAGTGGCTTTGCTGAACATCATCGAGTACCCGGACCCGCGGCTCAAGACCGTGGCGAAGCCGGTGACCCGCTTCGACGAGCGCCTGCGGCAGCTCGTTGCCGACATGGCGGAGACCATGTACGACGCCCCCGGCGTCGGCCTGGCGGCCACGCAGGTGGACGTCCATGAACGTCTCCTGGTCATCGACGTCTCCGAGGCGAAGGATCAACTGAAGGTCTTCATAAATCCCGAGGTCGTGTGGGCCTCCGACGACCAGGTCGAGTGCGAAGAGGGCTGCCTGAGTGTGCCGGGCGTTTACGACGCGGTGACGCGGCCGTCGCGTGTCCGGGTGCGGGCGCAGGACGAGCGCGGCGAGACGTTCGAACTCGACTGCGAGGGCCTGCTGGCGGTCTGCGTGCAGCACGAGATGGACCACCTTCTGGGCAAGGTCTTCGTGGAGTATTTGTCGCCGCTGAAGCAGGACCGGATCCGCACGAAGATGCGCAAGCGGAAGGTCAAGGCGGCCTGACGACGTCCCCTTCCGTCGCGGGGCGCGGCGGTCGCTGACGTCCCGACATCACGGCCACGCGTGACGTCGCGCTCTCGCTACAGCGCTCGACTTACGCCTGCCGTCCTTCGGTTCAGGCCGGGGTGGCCAGGGCGGTCTGCGCCGTGTCCGCGCGTGTGAAGCCGGCTTCCACCAGGATGGGGGCGCGCCGGATATGGGCGGCGATCGAGTCGGCGATCATCGGCTGCAACGATGGCGCGAAGTCGTGGCCCATGCCCGGGATGATCTTCAGTTGCGCGCCGTGGATGTGCTTCGCGGTGTCGATGCCGGCCGCGACGGGCACCAGGGGATCGTCGGCGCCGTGGATCACGAGGGTCGGCGCGGTGATGCGTTCGAGAAGCGGCCGGCGATCGCCCGAGGCGAGGATCGCCAGCAACTGGCGCTCGGCGCCTGCCGGGTCGTAGCCGCGCCTGGCGACCTTGGCGATGTGGACCCGCATTGCATTCGGCTCGGAGCGAAATCCCGGGCTGCCGATGACGCCGAACACGTACATCAGGTGTTCGGTGATCGACTCGACGTTATCGAGTCGGCCGGGGCGGCGCAGCAGGACTCGCAGAGCACGACTGCTGCCGAGGGCAACGCGCGGACTCGGGTTGCCCGAGGACGACATGATCGACGTCAGCGTGGCTACGCGCGCGGGCCGGCGTGCAGCAAGCACCTGCGCGATCATGCCTCCCATCGACGCGCCCACCACGTGGGCCCGTTCGATGCCGAGCGCGTCGAGCACGCCCGCGGCGTCGTCTGCCATGTCCTCGAGCGTGTAGGGGGAGTGCACTGGCAGCCGCATCAGTGCCCGGGCGACCGCGACTTGAACGTTCTGCCGGCGTCCGCCCCGCACTCGCGCCGAACCGCCGGCGTCGCGATTGTCGAATCGGATGACGCGCAGCCCGTGCTGCAGCAGGCGGTCGATGAACTCGTCGGGCCACGCGGCCGCGGGCATCGCGAGTCCCATGATCAACAGCACCGGCGGTGCGGCCGGGTCGCCGAACTCCTCGACGGCCAACGTCAGGCCGTTGGCGGCGACGTTCGTCATCAGAACCAGCCCTTTCGCTTGGGATCGCGGTATAGCCACTCGCGCCAGCCTGACCCGCGTTCGAACGGCTGCCAGCGGCCTTCCGGCTGCGCGAGCCGGTCCGCGACGGCCCACCAGGCCAGCGGGTTCAGCCCGAGCCCGAAGTGGCTGGCTTCGACCTCGATGTTCTCGTGCAAGGGCCCGGCCTTCTCCACGCTGCATTGCCAGGCCACGATGCCGTCCGTGCGGCTGTAGATCGACGACGTCGGCACCGGCGGCGGAGCGCGTAGCGGTTCATGAATTTCCGGCTCACCGATGCGATGGCCGGTGACGATTTCATAGAGCCGCCAGGCATTGGTGGCCTTCGGATGCCCGGTGAACGGCGTTCCCATCGTGACGACGAGCCGAACGTCCCGTGGAAACTCCTTCGCCAGTTCCCGGGCGTAGATGCCGCCTAGGCTCCAGCCGAGCAGGCTGACCTTGCGTTTGTGCTGGCGCCGGAGGTCCTTCAGCAGCTTGCGGCAGTTGTCGAGTACGCCATCCCGCGGGCCGAGATTGGACCCGAGGCCCCAGCCGGCTACGGCATAACCCTTGGATTCAAGGAATTTCCGCAAGGGCTTCGTCGAGGTATCCGAGGCCATCAGGCCCGGGAAGATCAGCACCGGGTGCCCGTCGCCCTCCGGCGCCTGAGAAAGGAACGGCTGCGCCAGCAGCGCCGCGCCGTACTCCCAGGGCGCGCGCCACTCCAGCGCCATGCGAAGCAAGCCGGGCGCGCGCATGTTGGGACCGAATTCGTACCAGTGTTGGGGGTTGTGCATTGTTGAAGCGGCGGGAGCGGAGGAAGAAGGGGGCATGTATTTCGCGAGAGTGAGGGTCATGCCGCCTGCGGCTGCGCTGCTTCGAGTTCCTCGAAGGCGTCAAGCAAGCCGCGAGCCAAGCGGTGCAGGTCGGGAAGGCCGGAGCGCGCCGCCAGCAGGCCGAAGTCGAGCGAGCCGGCGTAGCTCTGCAGCGTGATGTTGAGGCCGACACCGTGTTCGACGATCGAAACCGGCCAGTAGGTCTTGAGGCGGGCGCCGGCGAGATAAAAGGGAATCGGCGGGCCGGGCACGTTGGAAACGACCAGGTTGGCGATCGGCGGGAGGCGACTGGCGACGCCGAAGCGTCCGTACAGCCCCGCAGCCGCGGACAGCAGCCACGGCAAGCCGAGTGACGGGAAGTCGGTCGGCACCACGCCCTTCAACTGTTTCATCACGGCCTTCGCGGCGGCCGATGCGGCGCGAACTTCCACCAATCGCGCCGCCGGATCGGCGACATCCGTCGCGAGCGAGGCGAGGGTCATCGTCGCGAGCGTGGTCGCTTCGATGTTGCCGGCTTCCCGCAACGACACCGGAATCGCGGCAATCAGCGACTTGCGCGGCACACCGCCGTGAACCGCGAGGTAGCTGCGCAGCGCGCCGCCGATCACGGTGAGAACGACTTCGTTGATCGTCGCCCCGTGGGCGGCGGCGACCTGCTTGACGCGTTCGAGAGGCAGCGAGGCGGTCGCGAAGCTTCGCGGCGCATCGATCTGGCCGTTGAAGCTCGTGCGTGGACCGAACGCGAGGTTGCGACCGAATCCGACGCCGCCGCCGGCGACGAGTCTCGCCAGCGCCTTGGCGAGCTGCGGCAATTGCCTGACGATCTGCACACCCTGCTGGCCCGTCACGCGGACCACGGTGCCGATCAGGTCGCCGAGGCTGGGATGTTCGCCCGCGCGTCGAGGCACGCGTTCCACCTTGCGGGGTTTGGGCGTGACGTCCAGCAGCGCCTGGGCCAGTGCGACGCCGGACGCGCCGTCGAGGGTGGCGTGGTGGATCTTCGTATAGAAAGCGAGGTCGCCCGACTGCAGGCCCTCGATCACGTGGAAGGCCCACAAGGGCCTGTCCCGGGGCATGCACTTCGCGTGCAGCCGCGCCACGGCCGCTTCGAGTTGCCGCTGCGTGCCGGGCCGGGGCAGCCGAACGCGAATGATGTGCCGATCGAGGTCGACCTTGTCAGCCCGAACCCAGACGGGATTCGCGAAGTTGAGCGGCATGGCCGCCAACTGGCGCGTGAAGACCGGTGACAGCGGCAGGCGTTTGGCGACGTGACGCTTGACGTCGGCGACGAAGTCGCCGCGATAGCCCTTCGGTAGTTGCAGCAGGTGCACCGCGCCGACATGCATCGGCGTCGCCGGTGTTTCCAGATGCAGGAACAATGCGTCGAGCCCGGACAGCGGCTTCAACCTGGCGTCTCCCCTTGAGCGCGTTTCGAATCTTGTTGGAATCTTGTTGTTGTCCGCATGGTAACCGCGCCGTCGTCGTTTGCGAGCACTCGGCGTCCGACCGCGCGGCCTCCCTAGAATGTCGGCATGCGCATCGTGTTCGCAGGCACGCCCCCCTTCGCCGCGGCAGCACTGGCCGCCCTCATCGCCGCGGCCCCAAGCCGCGGCTGGACCATTCCGCTCGTCCTGTCGCAGCCTGACCGGCCGTCGGGCCGGGGCATGAGGCTCACCGGCAGCGCGGTGAAGCAACTGGCCGAAGCGCACGGGATTCCCGTGGACACGCCGGCATCGCTACGAAAAGGCGAAGCGGCGGCCGCGGCTAAAGAGCGCCTGCGCGAAGTCGCTCCCGACGTTCTGGTCGTCGCCGCCTATGGTCTGATCCTGCCGCAGGACGTGCTCGACCTTCCCGCGGGACTGCGGCCCGAGTGGTCGCCGCGGCTTACCGCGATCAACATCCACGCGTCGGTGCTGCCCCGCTGGCGCGGCGCGGCGCCCATCGCGCGCGCGATCGAGGCCGGCGACGCGGCAACCGGCATCACGATCATGCAGATGGACGCCGGGCTCGACACCGGCCCGATGCTGCTCTCGGCCGAGGTTCCGATCGCGTCTGACGACACGTCGTCCACGCTGACCGCCACGCTGGGCGCGCTCGGCGCGCGGCTCATTGTCGAGGCGCTCACCGGGGTGGACGCCCTCGTCGCGACACCGCAGCCGGAAGGCGCAACGTATGCGTCCAAGATCGACAAGGCTGAGGCGTGGCTCGACTGGACCCAGCCGAACGACGTCCTCGCGCGCCGCGTCCGGGCGTTCGATCCGTTTCCCGTGGCGTCCACGCTGGTGAACGACACGCCGATCCGGGTCTGGCGCGCCGAGGTCGAGGCGGGCGAGGGCGATGCGGCCCCCGGGACCGTGCTGTACGCCGGCGCAACCGGCGTCACGGTCGCGTGCGGCGAAGGAGCGCTCCGCCTGACCGAGTTGCAGCGGGCCGGAGGAAAGCGAATGTCTGCGCGGGACTTCCTGGCGGGATTCCCGATCCGTCCGGGCGAGCGCTTCCGCGCCCCGCCGGCGGCGTGATGTCGACGTCCGCTGCGCGGCTTTCCGACGTCCTCTGCATCGCTGCCACGGCCTGGCAGCGCTTCCGCGAAGGTCAGTCGCTCGACCGCGCCATCGGAGCCGCGGTGGGGACGCGTTCAATGTTGCGGCCGGCCGTACTCGACGTCACGTACACGGCCGTGCGGCACCTCGCGTTCACCGAGCACGTGATCCGGACGCTGGCGAGCCGGCCACCGTCGCCGCCACTGGCGGCGCTTCTGGCCGTCGCGCTCGGTCAGCTGCTGCGCGAGCGCCACACCGCGTACACCGTGGTCGATCAGTCCGTGAGTGCCGCTCGCAGCATGCCGTCGATCGCCGCGGCAGCGGGCTTCGTCAACGCCCTGCTGCGCAACTTCATCCGCCGTCGCGACGAACTGCTGCAGGCGCGGGAGCTGAGTCCGGAAATGCGGTTCAACGTGCCTGATTGGTGGCTGGCACGGGTGCAACGCGCGTTCCCCGAGCGCTGGGAAGCGATCCTTGCCTCGCAGGGCGAAGCACCTCCGCTGGTGCTTCGCGTTGCGGCACGCGTGGCCATCGAGGATTACCTGAACCGCTGCCAAGAGGCCGATGTTGCGGTGACGCGCGTTGGCGAGCGGGCGGTCTGGGTCCATGCGCCGCGACCTGTCGCGGACCTTCCTGGCTTCGCGGAAGGTGACGTATCCGTGCAGGACGCGGGTGCGCAACTGGCTGCGCCCTGGCTCGCGGCCGAACCGGGGCAGCGCGTGCTCGACGCCTGCGCGGCGCCGGGCGGCAAGACCGCGCACCTCGCCGAAATCGGCGGGCTCGACCTCGTCGCACTCGATGTCGACGGCGCCCGTGCGGCACGGGTCCATGAGAACCTCAGGCGCACCGGCGCAAGCGCCGATGTGCGCATCGGCGACGCGGCCCATCCGTCGTCCTGGTGGGACGGTAGGCCGTTCGACCGAATCCTCCTTGACGCGCCATGCACGGCGTCGGGCATCGTGCGCCGGCATCCCGATATCCCGTGGCTCCGCAGACCCACGGATGTTGCGCATTTGGCAACGCTGCAGGCCGGATTGCTGGCCGCTTTATGGCCGCTGCTGGGGGTGGGTGGTAGATTGCTTTACGTCGTCTGCTCGCTGTTCCCGGAAGAGGGGCCGGAGCAGATCGCGCGCTTCACGGGAAGTCATCCGGAGGCGCGTGAGGTGCCCCTGCCGGCTGGCTCGCCGTGCGCGCAGCTTGTGCCGACTCCGGCGGCGGCGCCCGCCTGGGACGGCGCCTCGGCGCTGCCGACTGTTCACGACGGCTTCTTCTTCGCCCTGCTCCAGAAGACTTGATGACCCCGACCCTGGCGCTTCGAGCGTTACTGCCCTGGCTGGCGGCGCTGGCGTTCGTGCTGGCGCCAATTCAGGCCGGGGCCGACGAACGGATCGGCGTGATGGCCGCCGCGCTGGAGCCCGCCAGGGAGGGCCCCACCGGCGCGATCGTCCTCAACGCGACGTTCGAGTTCGAGCTGCCGCAGGCTCTCGAGGAAGCGGTGCAGAAGGGAATCGCTCTGTACTTCAACATCGAATTCGAGCTGTTCCGCAAGCGCTGGTACTGGTTCAACCGCAAGGTGAGCTCCGAGACGCTGACCTACCGGCTCTCGTACAGCCCGCTGACCCGCCAGTACCGTCTTGCACGCGGCGGCCTGTCGCAGCCCTTCGACTCGCTGGAAGAGGCGCTGGCGCTGGTGAAGAGCGTGCGCAACTGGAAGGTGGCCGACCGGACCCAGCTTTCGCCGCGCGACGACTACGAGGCCCAGGTGAGGATGCGGCTCGACGTTTCGCAGCTGCCGAAGCCTTTCCAGGTGAATGCGATCACCAGCCGCGAGTGGAGCCTCGCGTCGGATTGGCGAGAGATCCAGGTGAATGCCGAGTTGCTGCGCTGAGCGCCCGCGACTGATGGCCTCGTCCCGCAGGCTCGTCGCGTCCATCGCCCCGGTGGGCCTGAGGACGCCCGTCCATGTCTAGGGCACTGCGCTACGGACTGCTGTTCGCGGTTTCGCTGTCGGGCGTGCTGCTGTTCCTGCTCGCCTCGGCGAGCGGCAACACCGCCTTCTTCGAACGCAACTACCCGCTCCTGCTCGGCGTGAACGGCGTGATCGCCGGGCTGCTCTTCATCCTCGTGTTGCTGCTGGTGCGGCGCCTGGTGAAGCGGCTGCGGCAGGGGCGATTCGGCGCCCGCATGATGATGCGGTTCTCCATCGCGTTCGCGCTGATGGGGGTGCTGCCCGGCGTTCTGATCTATGTGGTGTCGACGCAGTTCCTCGCCCGATCGATCGAATCCTGGTTCGACGTTCGCGTCGACCGTGCGCTCGATTCGGGCCTGACACTCGGCCGCGCCGTGCTCGACAACATCAAGGACGACGTCACACGCAAGGCGCGCGCATGGGCGCTCGAGCTTTCCGATCTGCCTGAAGGGGCCCAGGTCGCCGAGATGAGCCGGCTGCGCGAGCAGGGCGGCATCCAGGAGACCTTGCTGGTCACGGGCAATGGCCAGCTGATCGGCGCCAGCGGAAGCAACGTGTCCGAACTGGTGCCCGAACTGCCCACGGCGGCGCAACTGCGTCAGGCACGGTCGCAGCGGGTATTCGCGGCGATCGAGGGTGAGGCGGGCGCGAGCGACGCTCGCCAGGGACTGCGGGCCCGCGTCATCGTCCCGGTGCCACCGCCGGCTCCGTCGGTCGCCGTTTCCCGCAGCGGACTGCGGCCGTTCGAGTCGGCGGGCGCCAGCGCGCTCGGAGAAATGCGGGACCTCGGTGCGCCGCGCGGCAGCGGCCTTGGAGCGATGCTGCCGCCGAACGAGGTTCGCTACCTGCAGCTCGTTCAGCCCGTTCCCGCGTCCATCGCGGCGAACGCCGAGGCGTTGCAGAACGGCTACCGCGAGTACCAGGAGCTGTCGCTCGCGCGCAGCGGGCTGCGCACGATCTACGGATTGACGCTCACACTGACGCTCCTGCTGGCGGTGTTCGCGGCGATTGCCTCGAGCGTGCTGCTGGCCAGTTCGATGACGGCACCGTTGCTCCAGCTGGCTGAAGGCACGAAGGCCGTGGCGGAGGGCAACTACCGCCCGGTGCGCGAGTTTCCCGGCAGCGACGAGCTCAACCTGCTGACCCAGTCGTTCAACGCGATGACCCGGCAGCTCACGGAGGCGCGCGACCAGGTGGAGAACAAGCAGCGCGAGCTCGAGAACGCCAAGACGTACCTCGAGCGTGTGCTGGCCAACCTGTCGGCCGGGGTGGTGGTGCTCAACAAGGAGTTCCGCCTCGTGACCGCGAATCACGGGGCCTCGCGCATCCTCGGCCACACGCTGCTGCAGCGCACCGGCCAGGCGCTCGCCGACGTCGACGGAGCGCTCGCGGTCGCTTTCGAGGCCGCCTTCGCGGACCAGGCGCTCGCGGCCTCGCCCAGGGACTCGTGGCAGCAGCAGATCGAAGTGAAGCGGGCCCCGCAGTCCGGTGGAGTGGCGCCCGGCGAGACGTTGATGCTGCTGGCCCGCGGTTCCCGCTTGCCACTCGATGACGGCCTGGGGTACGTGGTCGTGTTCGACGACGTGACGCAGGTGATTTCCGCCCAGCGTGCGGTGGCCTGGGGCGAGGTCGCGCGCCGGCTTGCGCACGAGATCAAGAATCCGCTCACCCCGATCCAGCTCGTCGCCGAACGGCTGCAGATGAAGCTGGGCGACAAGCTGCCGCCGGCCGAGTCCGAGGTGCTGAAGCGCGGGGCGTCGACGATCGTCAACCAGGTGGCCGCCATGAAGCGGATGGTCGACGACTTCCGCGACTACGCGCGCGTTCCGCCCGCGCGGCTGTCGCCGCTGGACCTCAACGCGCTGATCGCCGAGGTCGGCACGCTGTATGGGGCGGAGACCGGCGCGGGGCCGGTGCACCTGCAGCTGGCCCACGAGCTGCCGACGATCGACGGCGACGCGACCCAGTTGCGCCAGGTGATCCACAACCTGATTGCCAATGCCCAGGACGCGCTCGCAGGCCGCCCCGATCCGCGCATCCTCGTGCGCACCGAGCTGGCGGAGATCGACGAGGGAAGCACCCGGGCGCGTGCCGTGCGCATGTCGGTCGAGGACAACGGACCCGGGTTCGCGGCGAATATACTGAGGCGCGCGTTCGAACCGTACGTCACGACCAAGCCCAGCGGAACCGGGCTCGGCCTGGCGATGGTGAAGAAGATCGTCGACGAGCACGGAGCACGGATCGAGGTCGTCAACCGCAATGTCGGAGGCGGCGTCGGCCACGCCGGAGGCGCGTTAGTGACGATCGTTTTTCGCCGGCTCGCCGCGAATGCCGAGGCAACGACGCGTCACGCGGCGTAAGCTTGGTCCCTGTTCAACTCGTGCTGTCTGGTGTGCCTTGCCGTCTTCCGCTGAATCCGATCGCGCCCACCTGTCATCGACGCCCGCCGGTCCGGGAGGCTTGATTCGCCATGGCTAGCATCCTGGTCGTCGACGACGAGATCGGCATACGGGAACTGCTTTCCGAGATCCTGTCCGACGAGGGCCACGTGGTGTTCACGGCCGAGAACGCCGCGGCCGCCCGTGCCGCGCGGCTGCGCGAGGAACTCGACCTCGTGCTGCTCGACATCTGGATGCCGGACACCGATGGCGTGACGCTCCTCAAGGAGTGGGCTTCCCACGGCCAGCTCACGATGCCGGTGATCATGATGTCCGGGCACGCGACCATCGATACCGCGGTCGAGGCGACCCGTTTCGGCGCGCTCGAATTCCTCGAAAAACCGATCGCGATGGCCCGGTTGCTCTCCGCTGTCCGCGGGGGTCTCGAGCGTGCGCGCGTGATGCGGAATTTGCGACCGCTGAGCCCGCCGGTCCCGTCCGGCGTCCATGCGGAGCCGCTGCTGCCTGACGCCCCGGCGACGCCCGGGCGCGACACGGCATCCGGGACCGACGCGGAGCCGGCCCGGCACAACGGCGTGGCGCTCGATCAGCCGCTGCGCGACGCGCGCGACCAGTTCGAGCGGGTCTACTTCGAATATCACCTTGCCAGGGAAAACTTCAGCATGACGCGGGTGGCGGACCGGGCCGGGCTCGAGCGCACGCACCTTTACCGCAAGCTGAAGCAGCTGGGCATCGAACTCGGGCGCGGCAGTCGCCGCGCCGAGCGCGTCGAGGAGCCGGCCGAGCAGCCGCCCGTCGTCGAGCCGCGCGTGGCGGCCAACGAGCCGCGTGTCTACGTCCAGCGGGACGACTACGACGACTAGAACCGAATTGCGGGCGTCGCCACCGGCCCAGTCATGAAGATCATCATCGTCGGAGCCGGGCGCGTCGGCTCTTCGGTTGCTGAAGCGCTGGTGTCCGAGGCCAACGACATCACCGTCATCGACACCGATGTCGCCCGTGTCTCGGAACTTCAGGATCGCTTCGACCTGCGCGGCCTGGTCGGCAACGCCGCGCTGCCGTCGACACTGCGGCAGGCGGGCGCGCACGACGCCGACATGCTCATCGCGGTGACGGCGGGCGACGAGATCAACCTCGTGGCATGCAAGATCGCGGCCGATCTCTTCAACATCCCCACGCGCATCGCGCGCGTCCGAAACGTCGAACTGCAGCAGCATCCTGCGCTGATCGGCGAGGGCGGGTTCCGCGCCTCGCACGTGATCTTCCCCGAGCAGTCCGTCACGGACTACCTGCTGAAGCTCATCGAGTTCCCCGAGGCGCTTCAGGTGCTCGAGTTCGCCGACGGCGGCGCGAGCCTCATCGCCGTGCGCGCCTTCGCGGGCGGCCCGCTGGTGTCGCACCCGATCAAGGACCTTCGGCGCCACATCCCGAAAGTGGACGCCCGGATCGTCGCCATCTTCCGCAACGAGGCGAGCGTCCGCGTCGACGGCGACACCTTCGTGCAGCCGGGCGACGAGGTCTTCTTCCTCGCCCCGTCGCCGAGCATCCGTGCCGTGATGAGTGAACTGAGGCGCATGGACAAGCCGGTGCGGCGCGTAATCCTGGCGGGCGGAGGCAACATCGGACTGCGGCTGGCGCGCGCGCTGGACACCGGCGAGGGGCTGGACACGCCGGAAAGGTTCAACGTCCGGATCATCGAGGCCAACAAGCGCCGCGCGGAAACCCTCGCGCAGGAACTGTCCGCGGACGTGCTCGTGCTTCACGGGGACGCGACCGACGAGGACCTCCTGACCCAGGAGGGCGTGCAGGACTGCGACCTGTTCATCGCCCTGACGAACGACGACGAGAACAACATCATGAGCTCGCTGCTCGCCAAGCGGCTGGGCGCCCGGCGGACCATCGCGCTCATCAACCGCAAGAGCTACGGCGACCTGATGCAGGGCGGGCAGATCGACATCGCGGTGTCGCCGTCCTACGCGACCCTGTCGGCGCTGCTGCGATTCGTGCGGCGCGGGGACGTCGTCGCCGCCCACAGCCTGCGGCGCGGGGCGGCCGAGGCCCTGGAACTGATCGTCCACGGGGACGAGAAGACTTCGCGGATCATCGGCAAGCAGATCGAACAGATCGAGATGCCGCGCGGCGCCACGATCGGCGCGATTGTCCGCGGCCCCGCCGACAAGCCGAAGGTCTTGATGGCGCATCACGACACGGTGATCCAGGCGGAGGACCACCTCATCGTGTTCGTGGAGAACAAGCGGATCATCCCGCGGGTCGAGAAGCTGTTTTCGGTCGGATTGGGCTTTTTCTGAGGGCAGCGGCTGGATTGGCAGGGCAAAGGCGTGGCCGCGAGGAAACATTGGTTCCCCCGGGCGCAGCCTTTCAATAGAATGGTCCGCTGCGGTCCGGGACAACACCGGAACGCAGGCCATGGAGATGCGAGTGCACGGCCGGTCCAGGCACCCGCGGTTTTTTGAAGTTCAGAAGAGAATTGCCGGCTCCATAGGGGCGCCGGCACGACCAAGGAGATAGTGATGGACGTCTTCAAGAAGGACGCCGCCCCGACTCGCCGGAAGTTCCTTTCCAGCGCAGCGGCAGCGACGGCGGGCACGGCCGCCCTCGGATTCCCGATGGTGTCGCGCGCCCAGACCACCACCCTGCGCTTCCAGAGCACCTGGCCGGCGAAGGACATCTTCCACGAGTTCGCCTCGGACTTCGTCAAGAAGGTCAACGACATGGGCGGCAGCCGCCTGAAGATCGAACTGCTGCCCGCCGGTGCGGTGGTTCCGGCGTTCGGCCTGCTCGACGCGGTCAACAAGGGCACGCTGGACGGCGGTCACGGCGTCGTCGCGTACTGGTACGGCAAGAGCACGGCCATGGCGCTGTGGGGCTCGGGCCCGGCCTTCGGCATGGATGCCAACCAGGTGCTGGCGTGGCACTACTACGGCGGCGGCAAGGCGCTGCTCGAGGAGATCTACAAGGGCCTGAACATGAACGTGGTGTCGTTCCTGTACTTTCCGATGTACACGCAGCCGTTTGGCTGGTTCAAGAAGCCGATCACCAAGACCGAGGAACTCAAGGGCCTGAAGTTCCGCACCGTGGGCCTCGCCGTCGACATGTACACGGCGCAGGGGGCGGCGGTGAACCCGCTGCCGGGCGGCGAGATCGTGCCGGCGCTCGACCGCGGACTGCTCGACGGCGCCGAATTCAACAACGCGAGCTCCGACCGCCTCCTCGGCTTCCCGGACGTGTCCAAGGTCTGCATGCTGCAGAGCTTCCACCAGTCGGGCGAGCAGTTCGAGATCCTGTTCAACAAGTCGAAGTACGACGCGCTGCCGGGCGAACTGAAGGCGATCATCGACAACGCGGTGATGGCTTCCAGCGCGGACTCGAGCTGGAAGGCCGCTGACCGGTACTCGAAGGACTACATCGAGCTGCGGACGAAGGACAAGGTCAGCTTCTACAAGACGCCCGACGCCATCCTGCGCAACCAGCTCGAGGTGTGGGACAAGATCTGCGAAACGAAGTCGGGCGAGAACCCGATGTTCAAGAAGGTGCTCGAGTCGCAGAAGGCCTTCGCGGAGCGCGCGGGCCGGTACGGCTTCGACTACCAGGTCGACTTCCGCATGGCGTACAACCGCTACTTCAGCCGTCCCGCTGCAGCGCCGGCCAAGAAGTCCTGAGGCGAGTGTGATGTGAACCCGGCCCACGCAGCCGGGTTTTTTCAGTCGGGCAGGCGACGCGGTGCGTCGCCTGCGCTTTTCGAGCGGTCCATAGGCGGCCCGGAGAAGGCCGCTTCCAGGGCGAGGACTCAATGCAACGCTTCCTGCTGACGGTCGACAAGATATCGACCTTCTTCGGCCAGGTCTTCTCCTGGCTCATCGTCGGATTGACGGTCCTGATCGCATGGGAGGTGTACTCCCGCTACGTGCTGAACAATCCGCACGCATGGGCGCTGGATGTCCAGATCATGCTGTACGGGACGCTTTTCATGATGGCCGGCGCCTACACGCTCGCGAAGAACAACCACGTGCGCGGGGACGTGCTCTACGGGTTCTTCCGGCCGCGGACCCAGGCCTGGGTCGACCTGATCCTGTACATCGCGTTCTTCCTCCCGGGCATCATCGCGCTCACCTACGCCGGCTGGAACTATGCCCACGAGTCGCTGGCCATCAGTGAGCAGACCTTCTCGGCGGACCAGCTGCCGCTCTATCCGTTCAAGTTCGTGATCCCGATCGCCGGCGCGTTGCTGCTGATGCAGGGCGTGGTCGAGATCATTCGCTGCGTCCTGTGCATCCGTGATGGCGAGTGGCCGAGCCGGATCGAGGACGTCGAAGAGGTCGACGTCGACAAGCTGAAGGAAATGGTCCACGTGAAGGACGAGGACATCCTGGCAGCAGATGCCGCCGTCGTGGCCCACGAGCGGGAGCCGAAATGAAGATCCGCAAGGAACTGTGGTTCGGCTTCGCCCTGATGGCGCTGCTCATCGCCGGCGCGCTCTACATCTTCCTGTCCGCCGAAACGATCACGCGCGGTCACCTCGGTCTGCTGATGCTTTCGCTGGTGGTCGTGGCGATCATGATGGGATTTCCCACGGCCTTCACGCTGATGGGAATGGGCATCCTTTTCACCTGGCTCGCGTACGACAAGGACGTCGAGAAGACGCTCGATCTGTTCGTGCAGTCGACGTTCAAGGTGATGAGCAACGACGTGCTGATCTCGATCCCGCTGTTCGTCTTCATGGGATACCTGGTCGAGCGCGCCAACCTGATCGAGAAGCTGTTCCGGTCGCTGCACCTGGCGATGGCGCGCATTCCGGGCTCGCTGGCGGTGGCGACGCTCGTCACCTGCGCGGTGTTCGCCACGGCCACCGGAATCGTCGGTGCGGTCGTCACGCTGATGGGATTGCTGGCGTTCCCGGCAATGCTGAAAGCGGGCTACAACACCAAGCTCGGCGCCGGCGCGATCACGGCGGGCGGTTGCCTCGGCATCATGATTCCGCCGTCGGTACTGCTGATCGTTTACGGCGCGACGGCCGGCGTGTCGGTCGTGCAGTTGTACGCCGGCGCGTTCTTTCCCGGGAATCATGCTGGCCGGCCTGTACATCACGTACGTGATCATCGTCGCCAAGATCTGGCCGCACATGGCTCCGCCGCTGTCGGAGGAGGGGCGCAAGGTGAAGCTGCCCCCGGTGCTCGAAGCGCTTTCCGCCGACGGCCGACGCCGCGCGTTGCCCGCGGTGGTCGGTGCACTCAAGGGGCCAAGGTCAACCGCGACGTGAAGTACCGGGGCGCTGCTGAAGCAACTGATCATCGTTCTCGTGCCATTCCTGTTCTTGGGTTCGTGATGGTCGGAGGCGTACGTGGCCGTCACGGCGCCGCCCGGAGGCACGCCACCGGTCTGCAGCAGATGGACTCGTCGGCCGGCATGGGAGAGTCGCACGAAGCGGGAGGATTGGCGGAACCCGAAGGGGTCCAGGAGCCGCCGTCATCGGGCGACGTGCAGGAGCCGCCGGGCGCCGGCGCAGAAGCGCCGGCGAAAGCGGCAGCACCTGTGGCCGCGAATGGCTCCCCAAGACCGCACAGCCCGCCGCACCGGTCGTCGCAGCCCGCGCCGGCCGGTTTCTGGATCGCGCTCGGCGTGGTCACCCTGGCGCTGGTCGGGTTCTATGCGATCTTCTCGGTCAACCGGCTCGAGATCTTCCGCATGCTGCTGGCCTCCTTCTTTCCACTGGTGGTCCTGATCCTTGCGGTGCTGGGCTCGATCGTGTTCGGGCTGACGACGCCGACGGAGGCTGCTGCCATCGGGGCATTTGGCGGATTCGTGCTGGCAGCGCATCTACATGCTCGTCAACTATCCGAGCGAGCGGTGCGGCAGGATCCTGTTCGTCTGGGTCCCGCTATGGGGGCCGTTCCTGGTCTCGATCGTCTGGTTCCGGCTCGCGCTCGCCGGCGTCGGTGCCGGCCGGTACCCACCTGGTTCGGACTGGTCGCCATCATCGGCGTCGGCGTCTGGTCGATCCTGGCGTTGCGCCAGTCGAAGCTGATGAGCACGGTGAAGGAATCGTCATTCCTGACGGCGAAGACAAGCGCGATGGTGTGCTGGCTGTTCGTCGGCTCGTCGATCTTCTCCGCGGCCTTCGCGCTGCTCGGAGGGCAGGAACTGGTCGAGAAGTGGGTCCTGTCGATGAACCTGTCGAAGACCGAGTTCATGCTGCTGTCCCAGGTGATCATCTTCATCCTGGGCTGGCCGCTGGAGTGGACCGAGATCATCGTCATCTTCATGCCGATCTTCGTGCCGCTGCTCGACAATTTCGGCGTCGATCCGCTGTTCTTCGGGCTGCTCGTGGCGCTGAACCTGCAGACGGCCTTCCTGTCGCCGCCGGTGGCGATGGCCGCGTTCTACCTGAAGGGTGTCAGTCCTCCGCACGTGACGCTGAACCAGATCTTCGCGGGCATGTTGCCGTTCATGGCGATCCAGGTCGTCGCGATCTTCCTGCTCTACATGTTCCCGCAGATCGGGCTCTGGATCCCGAGCATGGTGTACGGGCACTGATCGCGCGTGTGCCGGGGCGCTTCGCTCCGGCGCTTTCCGTCTCGGCGAAGGCCGTCTGACCGGCGCATAATCCGCGCCGCTCGACGCCGTCCGGCTCTTCATGAACGCCTTCGCTCGCTCCGCGCTCCCGGTCATCAACGTACTCGGGTACGTGGTGATGATCTTCGCGGTATCGATGCTGGTGCCGCTGACCTTCGCACTCGTGGGCGGTGACAAGGCATTGAAGGATTACGACCTCGCGGTGCTGGTCACGGCCGGGGCCGGCCTGCTGCTCGTGCTCGCCACCCGCAGTTACCGGCGTGAACTGCAGCCGCGTGACGGCTTCCTGCTCGTCACGCTGGTGTGGACGGTGGTGCCCGCTTTCGCGACGCTTCCATTGATGTTCCACCTGCCGGGCCTGTCGTTCACGCATGCCTACTTCGAGACGATGTCCGGACTGACGACGACCGGCGCGACGGTGCTGTCCGGCCTCGACGAGCTGCCGCTGTCGATCAACATCTGGCGGCATCTGCTTGTCTGGATGGGCGGCATGGGCATCCTCGTGCTCGTCGTCGCGATCCTGCCGCTCCTCGGTGTCGGCGGATCGCAGGTGTTCAAGGCGGAAACCGCGGGCCCGATGAAGGAGTCGAAGCTCACGCCGCGCATCGCGGACACCGCCAAGGCCCTGTACGCGGTGTACTTCGGCATCTCGCTCGCCTGCTTCTTTGCCTATCGCTGGGCGGGCATGACCTGGAGCGACGCCTTCATGCACATGTGCTCGACCATGGGGCTCGGCGGCTTCTCGTCGCACGACGCGAGCTTCGGCTACTGGAATTCGCCCCTGATCGAGGGCACGGCGGTGTTCTTCATGGTGCTCGCCGGCTTCAACTTCTCGATGCACTACCTTGCGTGGCGGCGGCGCTCGCTGCTGGTCTACTTCCGCGACCCGGAGAGCAAGGCGTACGTCGCCACGCTGGTCGCGGCATGCCTGCTGATCGCCGCGTTCCTGCTCGCCCGCGACGTCTATCCCGATTGGGCGAGCGCCCTTCGCTACGCGACCTTCAACGTCGTGTCGATCGCGACGACGACCGGCTATACGAGCACCGACTACAACCAGTGGCCGATCTTCGCCCCGGTGCTGATGCTCTTTCTGTGCGGCTTCGCGACCTGCGCGGGCTCGACCGGCGGCGGCATCAAGATGATCCGCGGACTCATCCTGCTGAAGCAGGCGCGTCGCGAGATGACCCGGATCGTGCACCCACGTGCGATCAGCCCGGTGGTGGTGGGCGACCAGGTCATCGAGAACAACGTGATCTTCGCGGTCCTCGCGTTCATGCTGGTGTACGGTGCCGCGCTGACCTGGCTGACCTTCGTGCTGATGATGTCGGGCCTGGACGTCATCACCGCCTTCACGGCGATCGTCGCCTGCCTCAACAACACGGGCCCCGGCTTGAACCAGGTGGGGCCGGCCACCACGTACGCAAACCTGAACGCATTCGAGATCTGGGTCTGCACCTTCGCGATGCTCATCGGACGGCTGGAATTGTTCTCGGTGCTGGTGCTGTTCACGCCCGCGTTCTGGCGGCGATGAAAGCCGAGATACGCGTGGCGGCGCCGTCCGGGCAACAGGCGGCGCTGGACGCCTGGCTTGCGCAGCCGTCGGGAGACCGGCGCGCGGTGATTGCGGAAAGCGGGTTCGTTCCGCTGGACGCACCCGCGGACGTGCCGCTGGCACGGCTGGCCCCGGGTTGCGTCTGCTGCGTGGGCCAGGTTCCGCTGCGCGTCACGCTGACCCGCACCGTGCGCGCGCACCGACCGGACCATCTGCTGCTGTTGCTGGCATCGGCAGGGCACCTGGAGCGCGTGCGCGCCTTGCTGGCGGACGGAAGCCTGGGCGTGCGTTTCGACGTGCGGCGCGGTGAAGACACGAAGGAGTGACCATGCAGACGATCGAGCACAACGGAGCACGGATCGCCTACCGCGTCGAAGGCAGCTCCGATGCGGCCCATCCGTGGCTGGTATTCAGCCACTCGCTCGCCTGTGATCACACGATGTGGGACCCGCAGATGGAGGCCTTCCCGGACTTTCGCATCCTGCGGTTCGACACGCGCGGGCATGGTCAATCGAGTGCGCCCGCGGGGGACTATCCGCTCGAGCTCCTCGCCGACGACCTCAGGTCGCTGCTGGACGCGCTGGATATCCGGCGCAGCCACTTCGTGGGCCTGTCGATGGGCGGGATGATCGGGCAGCAGTTCGCGTTGAAGTACCCGGGCCGCTTCGCCTCCATGACTCTCGCAGATACGACGAGCCGCTATCCCGCCGAGGCGCGCAGCGTCTGGGACGAGCGACTCGCACTGGTGCGAAGCCGAGGCATGGACGCGATCGTCCCCTCGACGCTGGAGCGCTGGTTCACCGCGGCGTTCCGCGAACGCGAGCCGGCCGTCGTGGCCCGCATCGGCCAGCTGATCCGATCGACGCCGCTGGCCGGCTACGCCGGGTGCGCCTACGGCATCTCGCGCATCAATCTTTCAGCCCGCCTCGAAAGCATCGATTGCCCGGCGCTGGTGATCGTCGGCGATGCGGACCTCGGCACACCTCGCCCGATGGCCGAGGAAATCGTCCGCTCGTTGCCGGGTTCCCGATTGCACGTCATCGAGCGCGCCGCGCACCTGTCGAACGTCGAGCAGCCCGCCCAGTTCAACCGCGTCTTGCGGCAATTTCTGGAGGCAGTTGGTTAGTCCTTGCTCTCGCGAGGACCGCGGTTTTGCGGGGCTCTCGCTCGCCCACTTGAATCGGGGCACCCGGTACCGATATTGCAGGTAAGCCGTCAGACGGACTCTCCCGACGGCGGCACCGAAAGGACCATGCGATGTCAGTGACCATGATCTACAACAGCCCGCACTTCTGCGTCTTCGAGTTCGATGGATCCGTGCCCGAGTCCGATCGCGAGATCGGCGGATACGAAATCATGGACAAGACGCTGCGCCGGGAAATCTTCCTTGGCGGGCGTGATGCCGAGGTGTTCCGCCGCAACGTCCAGGAACTGATCGAGCAGGGTCCGACGTCCGAAGAGGTCGACGAGTTCCTGCAGGGCTTTTCAGGCCTGATGAACCAGCCCGTCGTGCTCCACTGAAGGCGGCCGTCCGGTTCCAGCGGCGCGCTTCGGCGCGCCGTTTTGTTGTGTGCCATCGCGATTTTTCGAGGAACCGTACTAGGGACCGCACGCCGACCCCTCGCGTGGCGCAAGGGACAATTCCGCAATAACAAGGGATGCGTGCTGCGCGTCGCAAGGCAAGGGAGAACGTCGTGGAAGTCGACTACATCGTCGTCGGCGGTGGTTCGGGCGGGTGCGTCCTCGCGGCGCGGCTGAGCGAGGATCCCTCCGTCTCGGTGGCGCTGCTCGAAGCCGGTGGCAACAACGACGGCCTGCTGAATCGCGTGCCTACGGGTGCGGCGGTCCACATCGTCGGCCGCAACGCTTTCAACTGGGCCTTTTCGACC
This sequence comes from uncultured beta proteobacterium, assembly GCA_963726405.1. GTDB lineage: Bacteria > Pseudomonadota > Gammaproteobacteria > Burkholderiales > Burkholderiaceae_F > JAOUJD01. The sequence continues at coordinate 133,223 of CAVSCF010000006.1, forward strand.
GTCCCGCAGGCGGGCTTCGCCGGTCGCCGTGGCTACCAGCCGCGCGGGCGCGGCCTGGGCGGATCGTCGTCGATCAATGCAATGGTCTACCTGCGCGGCCAGCGCGAGGACTACGACGACTGGGTCGCCGAAGGCGCCACAGGGTGGGGATGGCGCGACGTTATGCCGTACTTCCGGCGCTCCGAGAACAACGAGCGCGTCGGCCTCGATGGCGAGTGCCACGGCCGCGGAGGACCGCTGAACGTGGCCGACCTGCGGTCGCCGCATCCCTTCGCCGCGATGTTCATCGAGGCGGCGCAGCAGGCGGGCCTGCCGCGCAACGACGACTTCGCGGGCGAGACCCAGGAGGGCGTGGGCTGGTACCAGGTGACGCAGAAGAACGGCGAACGCTGGAGCGTGGCGCGCGCGTACCTCGATCCCGCCCGTGGCCGCTCCAACCTGTCCATCGAAACCAACGCGCTCGTCACCCGGGTGCTGTTCGACGGCAAGCGCGCGGTCGGAGTGCGCTTCGAGCAGGGCGGGCAGTCGCGCGAGCTGCGCGCGCGCCGCGAAGTCTTGCTGGCGGCGGGCGCGCTGCAGACGCCGCAGCTCCTGATGGTCTCGGGCATCGGGCCCGGCGACCACCTGCGCGAACTCGGCATCGCGACCATTGCCGATCTGCCGGTGGGCGACAACCTGCAGGACCACCCGGACATCATCGTCAACCGGCGCGTCGACAACACCGACCTGCTCGGCCTGTCGCCGGTGGGCGCGTGGAAGCTGATGCGCGAAGTGGGCCGCTGGCGGCGCGAGCGGCGCGGCGTGCTCGCCTCCAACTTCGCCGAAGCCGGCGCGTTCGTCCGTACGCTCCCCGATCAGACGCGCCCCGACCTGCAGCTGCATTTCGTGATCGGCATGGTCGACAACCACAACCGTACCTTCCACTGGGGTCACGGCATGAGTTGCCACTCGTGCCCGCTGCGCCCGAAGAGCCGCGGCACCTTGCGCCTGGCCTCCGCGGCCATGCGCGATGCCCCGCTGATCGATCCGCGCTTCCTGTCGCACGAGGACGATCTCGAAACGCTCGTGCGCGGCTTCAAGCTGGTGCGACGGATCTTCGCGCAGCCCGTGTTCGCCCCGTTCGGCGGCGGCGACCCGAAGCGCGAGCTGTACTACGGCGAGGTGCGGACCGACGACGAGATCCGCGCCGCGATCCGCGCACACGCCGACACGATCTATCACCCCGTGGGTACGTGCCGGATGGGCACGGACGCGCGCGCGGTGGTCGATCCCCATCTGCGCGTTCGCGGGGTCGATGGCCTTCGGGTGGTGGACGCCTCGGTCATGCCGACCCTCGTATCCGGCAACACCAACGCGCCGGTCGTGATGATCGCCGAGCGCGCCGTCGACCTGATCCGCGCCCTGCCGCACTGATCGCCGGCACGCCTGGCAACATCGGCGGGCGCGAAAACCGCTCCCGTACAATCCCGTGACCTTCCTAAAGGCCCGCGATGAACACGCGTCTCCCTGACGGGGGCAGCCCGCAGACAGCGTCCGCGGCGACCTCCCGTGCCCCCGCTCCCACCGTGTCCGCCACCGAAGCGCGCCTGCGCGAACTGCTTGCGCGTCGCATCCTGATTCTCGACGGGGCGATGGGCACGATGATCCAGCGCTACGCGCTGGACGAGGCGGCATTCCGCGGCGACCGGCTGGTCGACCACGCGGTGGACGTGAAGGGCAACAACGACCTGCTGGTCCTGACGCGACCCCAGGTGATTCGCGAGATCCACGAGGCCTACCTCGATGCGGGCGCCGACCTCATCGAGACCAATACGTTCGGCGCCACGTCGATCGCCCAGGACGACTACAAGCTCGGGCCCCTGGCCTACGAGATGAACGTCGCGGCGGCGAAGATCGCGCGCGAGGCGTGTGCGAAGTTCTCCACGCCGGACAGGCCGCGCTTCGTCGCCGGCGCGCTGGGCCCTACGCCGAAAACCGCGTCGATCTCGCCCGACGTCAACGACCCGGGCGCGCGCAACGTCACGTTTGACCAGCTCGTCGCGGCCTACGGCGAACAGGCGCGCGGCCTCCTCGACGGCGGCGCGGACCTGCTGCTGGTCGAGACGATCTTCGACACCCTCAACGCGAAGGCGGCGATCTTCGCAATCGAGGCCGAGTTCGAGCGACGCGCGGAGCGCTTTCCGGTGATGATCAGCGGGACCGTGACGGACGCCTCGGGCCGGATCCTGTCCGGCCAGACGGTCGAGGCGTTCTGGAACTCGGTTCGCCACGCGCGTCCGCTGTCGGTGGGCCTGAACTGCGCGCTGGGCGCCGCGCTGATGCGGCCGTACATCGAGGAACTGGCCACGAAGGCCGACGTCTTCGTCAGCGTCTATCCGAATGCCGGACTTCCGAATCCGATGAGCGACACCGGGTTCGACGAAACGCCCGACGTGACGTCGTCGCTTCTGCGGGAATTTGCCGAGGCGGGTTTCGTGAACATCGCCGGCGGCTGCTGCGGCACGACGCCCGATCACATTCGCGCGATCGCGCGTGCGGTCGCAGGCGTCACGCCGCGACCGGTGCCGGAGCTGCCGAAGCCGTTGCGCCTGTCGGGCCTCGAGCCGGTCACGGTCGCCGACGATTCGCTGTTCGTCAACGTCGGCGAGCGCGCCAACGTCACCGGCTCGAAGGCGTTCGCGCGCCTGATCCTCAACGAGCAGTACGAAGAGGCCGTCAGCGTGGCGCGCCAGCAGGTCGAGAACGGCGCGCAGGTCATCGACGTCAACATGGACGAGGCGATGCTCGACTCGGTCGCCGCCATGTCGCGCTTCCTCAACCTGATCGCGAGCGAGCCCGACATCGCGCGCGTGCCGATCATGATCGACAGCTCGAAGTGGAGCGTGATCGAGGCCGGCCTCAAGTGCGTGCAGGGCAAGTCGATCGTGAACTCGATCTCGCTGAAGGAAGGCGAGGAGGAGTTCCTGCGCCAGGCGACCCTCTGCCTGCGCTACGGCGCCGCGGCGATCGTGATGGCCTTCGACGAGCAGGGCCAGGCCGACACCTTCGAGCGCAAGGTCGGGATCTGCGAACGCGCGTACCGCCTGCTGGTCGATCGCGTGGGCTTCCCGCCGGAAGACATCATCTTCGACCCCAACATTTTCGCGATCGCCACGGGCATCGAGGAGCACAACAACTACGCGGTCGACTTCATCAACGCCACGCGCTGGATCCGCGCGCACCTGCCGTACGCCAAGGTGAGCGGCGGCGTGTCGAACGTGTCGTTCAGCTTCCGCGGCAACGACCACGTGCGCGAGGCCATCCATACGGTGTTCCTGTACCACGCCATCCAGGCGGGGATGACGATGGGCATCGTCAACGCCGGCCAGCTTGGCGTGTACGAGGACATCGAGCCCGAACTGCGCGAGCGCGTCGAGGACGTCGTCCTGAACCGCCGGCCGGATGCCGGCGAGCGGCTCGTGCAGTACGCGGAGCAGGTCAAGTCGGGCGGCCGGAAGAAGGAAGAGGACCTCGCGTGGCGTGCCGACCCGGTCGAGAAGCGGCTGGCGCACGCGCTGGTCCATGGCATCACGCAGTTCGTCGTCGACGACACCGAGGAGTGCCGTGCCGCCATCGCGAAGCGGGGCGGCCGCCCGATCGAGGTGATCGAAGGCCCGCTGATGGACGGCATGAACATCGTCGGCGACCTCTTCGGCGCCGGCAAGATGTTCCTTCCGCAGGTCGTGAAGAGCGCGCGCGTCATGAAGCAGGCCGTCGCCCACCTGATTCCGTACATCGAGGCGGAGAAGGCGGCGCACGTCGCGGCGGGCGGCGAGGTCCGCGCCAAGGGCAAGGTCGTGATCGCGACCGTCAAGGGCGACGTGCACGACATCGGCAAGAACATCGTGTCCGTCGTGCTCCAGTGCAACAACTTCGAGGTCGTCAACATGGGCGTGATGGTCCCTGCGGAGAAGATCCTGCAGACCGCCCGCGACGAGAAGGCCGACATGATCGGGCTGTCCGGCCTGATCACGCCGTCGCTCGAGGAAATGGCGCATGTCGCGCGCGAGATGCAGCGGCAGGGTTTCGACATCCCGCTGCTGATCGGCGGCGCGACGACCAGTCGCGTCCATACCGCGGTGAAGATCGCGCCGCATTACTCGCGCGGCCCGGTGGTGTACGTGTCGGACGCGAGCCGTTCGGTTGGCGTCTGCCAGAACCTGGTGTCGGACGACGCCGCCGCGCGCTTCATCGCCGAAGTGACCGCGGAGTACGAGCGGGTGCGCGCCCAGCACGCGGCGAAGAAGGGACCGGAACTGGTGTCGCTGGCCGACGCCCGCGCGAACGCCACGCGGATCGACTGGACCGGCAAGGACGGGCAGAAATACGTGCCGCCGAAGCCCAAGTTCATCGGCCGGCGCCTGTTCCGCAACTACGACCTCGCGATGATCGCGAAGTACATCGACTGGGGGCCGTTCTTCCAGACGTGGGACCTGCACGGACCCTTTCCAGGCATCCTCGCGGACGAAGTGGTGGGCGAGCACGCGCGCCAGGTCTTCGCGGAAGGCGAGAAGATGCTGGAGCGGGCGGTGCGCGAGCGGTGGCTGACGGCGAACGGGGTCGTCGCGTTCTTTCCCGCCAATGCGGTGGGCGACGACATCGAGCTCTACACCGACGACACGCGCAATGAAGTGCTGTTCACATGGCACGGCCTGCGCCAGCAGACGAAGAAGCCGGTGATCGACGGCACACCGAACCCCAACCAGTGCCTGTCCGACTTCATCGCCCCGAAGGCGAGCGGGATTGCCGACTACATCGGACTGTTCGCGGTGACGACGGGCGTCGGCGTCGACGAACGCGCCGCGCAGTTCGCCGCGAGGAACGACGACTACGCGGCGATCATGCTCAAGGCAATCGGTGACCGGCTCGCCGAGGCGTTCGCCGAACTGATGCACGAGCGCGTGCGCAAGGACCTGTGGGGCTACGCGGCCGACGAGACACTCACCAGCGAAGACCTCATCAAGGAGAGCTACCGCGGCATCCGGCCGGCGCCCGGCTATCCGGCCTGTCCGGAGCACGCGGTGAAGCGCGCGATGTTCGACGTGCTTGGCGCGGACGAGGTGGGGATGACGCTCACCGAGAACTACGCCATGTCGCCGGCGTCGAGCGTCTCGGGGTTCTACTTCTCGCACCCCAGGGCGAAGTACTTCAACGTCGGCCGCATCGGCCGTGACCAGCTCGAGGACCTCGCGCGACGCAAACGCGAGTCGGTCGACGAACTGGAGCGCTGGCTCGCGCCCAACCTCGGGTGACTGTCCGCGCGATCGCCGTTGGCTGCGCGCTGGCGCTCGGGCTTGTCGCCGGGTGCGGCCGCAGCGACCCCGAGCGGGAAATCCGGGCGACCATCGCGCAGATGGCGCAGTCGATCGAGAAGCGCGACCCGGCGGTGTTCCTCGACGCGGTCGCCGAGGATTTCAGCCGCGAATCGGGCGCCTTCGGGAAACAGGACGCGAAGCGGACGCTGCTCGCCGCGTATCTGCGCAACGAGAAGATCATCGTCAGCGCCGTGGTGACCGACGTGCGCGTCGAGGGCGAACGCGCGTTCGCGAAGGTACGTGTCATCGCCACCGGCGGCGCGGGTCTGCTGCCGGAGCGCGGCCAGACGTGGGATTTCGACTCCGCGTGGCGGCGCGAGCGCGGCCAGTGGAAGGTGTTCAACGCGGAGTGGCGCGAAGGCTTCTAGGGCCTCCGGCAGCACCGGCGGCCGTCGAGCGGCCAATCACTTGGCCGCGCCATCGCCCACCGTATCGTCGGCTTGTCGGCGATCAACCCGAGAGCGGGAGAAGCGCCTACCAAGGAGGTTGACGGTTGCGCGCGCTGTGCACGCCCGGGCTGGAGGTTCCGCCACATCATGACAACAATGACTCGTCGATCCTTCTGGCTGGGAGTTGGGGCATTGGTGGTGATGATTCTCGTCGGGTGCGCGGAACCCGGGCCGATTCCCGGCGCCCGGCCGGACCTGCTCGGCTTCCTGAAAGAAGGACAGACACGACGAGACGAGGCAATCCTTGCGCTTGGGCAGCCATCGGCGACGTTCGAGAAGGAGTCGATCATCACCTACCGGGTCGGTCACGACGCGAAGCAGGGTTATTTCATCGTCAGCCCGCGGGAACTGCAGCCCTGGGCCAATGCGCGCTACAGCCTGGTCCTCGTCTTCGACGACAAGGGGGTTCTGCGCGCGCATACGCTCGTCCCGGTGCAGTGAGAGGGGATGTACCGGATCGGCTCCCTGTCCGTCATCGCGGCGATCGCGTTGATCGCCGGCTGCCTCATCATTCCTGTTGATTATCACGCGGCCGGCTCGCGACACAATGTCAATGCCGAGGCCCAGCCGAAGCTGCAGGTCGGCGTCACGACGAAGGAAGAGGTGTTCCTCCTTCTGGGAGAGCCGGACTATGTCTCCGAGGACGGTCAGCGGCTCGGATACAAGTGGACCAAGGTCAACGCACTCGTCCTCGTGGGCGCGTACTACTCGGCAGGCATGTGGGAAGTCGAGCGGAGCCATGTCCTCCACGTGACATTCGACGCCGACAACCGCGTGTCGCAGGTCGGCGTCGTTTCGGGATGGGGGAGCGGCACTCCCGTTGAATCGGGGGCACAACCGCGCAGGTGAGCGCCGGTTCGGCGGTCACCGTGCCAGTTCGCGCTCGCGCGACTCATCGGATCGTGTTGGACACGGCAGCCCGCCGCCGAGTACCGACGGGCGGCCGTTCCGCGGGCGGCGGCGGCCCGAAGGCGAGCGGCTGCATGGCCATGCGATGGCGCTCCCGCTTCGGCCACGCCCGCATTTCCATCAGCACGCGCGCGGCGCGCTCGCGATCCGGCTGTCGGGTCGAGAACTGCTGTACCCACGCGGCGTGTGGATTGCGCAGCACGTCGGCGAGCCAGGCCGCCTCGATCGGGGTCAGGCGCGCGGGCGGCTTATTGAAGTACGCCCGTGCCGCCGCCTTCGCGCCGCAGATACCCGGCCCCCAGTCCACCGTGTTCAGGTAGAGCTCGAGGATGCGAGCCTTTCCCAGGGTGCGCTCCATTTCGATCGCGTACAGCAGCTCCCGCAGCTTGCGCGCTGCCGTCCGCTCGCCGCCGGTGAAGAGCGTGCGGGCAAGCTGCTGGGTGATCGTGCTTGCGCCGCGCTGCGGCCGCCCGCCCTCGATGTCCGCAAGAACGGTTCCAATCGCCTGATCGTCGTAACCGGGGTGCCGGAGGAAACGCTGATCTTCCGCGGCGAGAACGGCGGCGGCGAGATAGGGCCCCATCGCATCGCCTGCCACCCATCCCTTTTCGCCGTCTCCCGTGAGGACGAGGTTCGCGTTGGCCGGGCCGTTGCAGGCGAACCGGAACGCTCCGAACTGCAGATGCTCGGTGCCCAGACCGCCGACCTCCCATCCTTCACCATTCCATGTGACGCGTGCCTGTCGCGAGGGCAGCGAAAGTGTCCCCTCGGCCTGCACGCTGCCCTCGATGCGGGCGAAGGCCGCTTCCGGCACGGCATCGCCCAGGGCGCGATAGAGCGCGGACAGTCCGGTCGAAGGAAGCTGCCACGCAACGTCCGCCGAGCCGGAGCGCAGCCGCCCCTGGAACGCGATGCGCACCTCGTCGATCGCGAGTGCGCCTTCGAGTCGATCCTCATCGCGCCGCACGTCCAGCACGACAGCACGAAAGTCGATCGGCAGCGAAGCAAGGTCCGCGTGCTGAACGCGGCAGGGCGCACAGCGGATGCGCAGCGTCCCGCCTTCGCGCGAAATCCCGAGCGTTCCCGCCCGCGTGCGGAACGAGTGCCCATCCAGCAGATGCGCCACGCCTGGCAGCGTCGCCAGACGCACGGCGCCGACGACGTTGAACTTCACATGTGCTCCGGCAAGGTGCAACTCGGTGGTCCACGCGTCCCCGGATGTGGCGAACAGGCCGACGGACGCCATGGCGAGCAGGAGGGAGGCGGCGACAAGAGTGACCAGCGCGCCGAGGCCGAGGGCGATCTGCACCACGGAGCGAGCCAGGCGTGTCATGTGCGGCCTGCGACCGGCGTGACCACGGTGATCGCCCACCACGGGCCGCCTCCGTACTGCGAGGCCCAGAACCATGAGGAGGCGTCGGTCCAGCGGCCTGCGCCGCCGTCGTGAATGCGCTCGCACACCTTCGCCTGCCGGCCGTCCTTGGCGGCGACGAAGCAGTTCCAGGTGTCGCCCCGGTCGTCGACCATGGGCTGCGGGCGCTCGACGCGGTAGCCGATCCCGCGGAAGCAGTCATCGGCCGGATGCAGTTGTCGCGTGGGTCGCGTCACATGTCGCACGATCAGCACGTGCTCGCCGTCGGTGAAGCGGGCGATCGCCCCGGGAAAGCGGCGCGCGAAGCGCTCCTCGACCGCACCGAGCGGCAATTGGGTCAGCGGCTGGTCGCGGAAGTGGGTCGGCCACTGAACGAGGGCCGCCCTTTCCGGCGTGTCGTCGTGCTCGCTTGCGCGCAAGGGCACGAAGTGACCCGCCAGGGGAAGCGCTCCCGCGACCAGCAGGGCGCCGACGAAGAAGGTACGGACGTTCATCGCGGTGACCTCGAAGTGATGAACACGATGGGAATGATGGCGAGGGCCAGCGCGCCAAGGCCGATTGCCTCGTGCGTCCATGCGGGCCAGCGCACCAGCCCCGCCTCGGGGAAGAAGAGCGCCGTGTTGCGCGCGACGTTGGCGACGAGCACCAGAAGGGCCGCCGCCGTTGCATTCAGTGCCGTGCCCGCGGCCGTTGCGCGGTTCAGATACGACAGCACTGCCGCGGCGTAGCTGCCGACCCAGAGCATCCCGATGCCGGCACAGGGAGCGTCGACCAGGACGGTCGTTCCCTGATGCACGATGGCGGCGCCGTTGGCGCTCGCCTCGATGCCGGCGAGCGACAGCAGCACCGTGGTTGCGTGCGCGGTGAAGGCCCGCAGCGGATAGCCAAGGTAGAACTGCAGCGACGCGACGATGGGCAGCGCGAGCAGCAGCAGCGCGACCAGCGGCGTTGCCGGCCGCCTTGCCAGTGCGTGCACAAGGAAGACGCCAAGCGCGAGCATTGCCAGCGCCGCCGCGGCGAGGTCCGGCAGCGTCAGGCTCGCGATCGCTGCAATCACCGCAAGAGCGGCGCTCGCAACGAGGGCCGAGCGTGTCGGCACGGCGAGCTCGGCCCGTTGCCGCGCCACCAGCACGAGCGCGGTGACGAAGGCGAGGATGCCCCACGGCTCGTCGGAGCCGTCGACCGTGCGATGCGCCATGTAGAGCCAGTGCGGCCACAGCGACACGACGATGGCGCCGAGCAGCAGCGACACCGGCCGCACGGCCCGCCAGCGGGCGACGAACGCGTCGACCCCCTCGGTGGCGCGATCGTGCTCGCTCACCAGCACGCCGAACATCGGGGAAGGCAGCGTGCGGCCGATCCGCGCGTTCAGTTCACTCGGCATGGCGGCCTCCCTTGCGGCGGCGGCGCAGCCACCATGCAAGGCCGCCCGCCAGCAGCGTCATCGACACGAACTCGGGTTCGGGCGTGCTCGGCACTTCGCCGAGGGCCAGCTCGCTCACTCCTTCGGGCAGCGGCTGCGGCTGGTCGACGGCGATTTGCCGGCCCTCGGGATTGCGCACGATCTTGTCGACCGCGATGAACGAGGTGTAGTCGGTGAGCAACCGGTACTTCAGGCCGAGTTCCATGATCTCGTTGCGCACCGCCGAGTCGGGCGCGATCTTCTGGTAGTCGCCGAGCGTGGCGATGCGGCCGCGCGCCCACAGCGTCGCGAGCGCTTTCGTGTCGCCCGACGGCAGCCGGCCGCCGGCGATGTCGACCGACTGGAAGAAGCTGCCGGCGGCGGAAATGCCACGGACTTCGATGGCGCCGGTGGCGGGGCCGCGGAACTTGCCGGAGATCACGAGCGGACGCTGGGCGAACAGATCGGGCACCTGGGGCGGATCGACGTCGTAGGCGTCGATGCCGCGGAAGGTGACGGCGATCCTGGTCAGCACCGGGGACTCGATGTACGCGCGAAAGCGGTCGGCCTCCACGGCGGCGTCGCGTTCGTTCAGCACGACAAACGATTCGCCGCGTCCGGCCCGCGCCAGCCCTTCGATCAGGAACCGGTTCACCGACGAGCCGATGCCGAAGGCGAACACGTTGGCCTGGCCGAGATTGGCGCGAATGATGTCCATCGCCTCCTTCTCGATCGTCACGTACCCGTCGGTGATGACCACGAAGCTGCGCGCGCGCTGCTCGTCGCTCGGCATCGCGAAGGCGCCGCGCAACGCCGCCAGCAGTTCGGTGGACCCGTTCCCGCGCTGGCCGTTGATGAACCGCACCGCGGCGTCGACGTTGGCGCGCGTGGCTGGAACCGAGCGCGGAGCGAACAGCGCGTGGCCGCCGGCGAAGGGGATGATGTTGAAGGTGTCAGTCTCCCGGAGGTTCGCCACCAGGCCGCGCAGCAGCGTCTTGGCGGTCTCGATCGGAAAGCCGTGCATCGATCCCGACACGTCGAGGACGAAGACGTACTCGCGCGGCACGATGGCGCTCGACGCGACCCGTGCGGGCGGCTCGACCATCGCGAGGAAGAAATTCTCGTCCCGACCTTCATGGACGAGGACACCCGAGGCGATCTCGCGACCGGCGAGCCGATACTCGAGCACGAAGTCGCGGTTGGCGTGCTCGGCCGCCGCCGGCAGGCTGGAGCGCGCCGTGCGTGACCCCAGGCCCTCGACGCCGAGCGGGTGGGACGGCGAATTCATCGACTGCACCGGCAGCGGCGCGTTCACTTCGACGTTCACCGCGACCGTGTGCTGAGCGGATTTCCCGGCGCGCAGCGTCGGCTGCGCGACCCAGCCTTCCGCCTGGTGGCTCTCGCGTCCTGGCGCACCGTTGTAGCGTGGGCCGACGACCATCGGAAAGACGAAGCGGTAGATGCCGTCGGTCGGCACGAGGGTCTCGGTGTAGAACAAGTCCACCGCGATCTCGTCGCCGGGCATGACGTTGGCAATGGCCATCGAGAAGACGTTCGGCCGCTGCTGTTCCAGCAGCGAGGCGTTCCTGCCCTCCCGCCTTGCGGTTTCGTACTCGCGTCGGGCGGCCTGCTTCTCGCGAATCTCGGCATCGACCGCGCGCTCGCCGATCCGCATGCGCATCGCGTACACCGCCGCTCGCGTCGAGGCGGGAAACACATAGCGCGCTTCGAGCGGCGTCGCGCCCTCGTTGCGGTACACCTGCGTCACGCGGACGTCCGCGATCATGCCGTTGACCTTGACGTCGAGGCGCGTGGCCTTGAGCGGAAGCGCATCGACGCCCGGTTCGGACCTGTCGACCACGAAGTAGGGCGAAAGCGGCTTGCCCGGGTCCTGCGGCGCACGTTCCTGCGCCGACACCGGGAGGAAGGCGCTCTGGACGGCCGCGAAGGTGAGCGCGGCGAAGAGGCGGGCGAATGGGCTGGTCATGACTCGCTCACTGCGCGCGTGTCTGGACGGCGGCGTCATCGTCGATGCGATCGGCCACCAGCGTCGCCCAGTCGATCGAAGCTCCGTCGTCGAGCTCGAGTTCGATCGCCCCGTCCGCCAGGGCGTCGAACTGCGCGCGGGTGGCGAGCGGAACCAGGAGGGCGAGCCGAGGATCGACGCGCCCGAGGTCGATCACGCTGGAAGGGCCGGACGCGGGCCGCAGCACGAGCGTCGATCGCGACGCAGGGCGGTGGGGCACGATGAGCAGGAAGCGGCTGTCGCCCTGGTCGACCAGCATGGCCCGCGGCGCGTCGATGGCCGACACCGCTGGCAGCACGACGCGGTGAGCGCCTTCGGCGCGTACCAGTGGGTGCGTGGCGACGACTTCGATGACGGCGCCGGCACCGGGCGCCAGCTGCAGCGCGTCGGCGATGGCCTCGTCATCCGATAACCGGGCATGGCCACTCAGCGGCTGGTCGCCGCAGTCGCCGGACGCCAACAGGTCGATGGCCTGCTCGGCGCGCACGATGCGCAGCGAATCGGCGCCCTCGTCGACGGCGGGAAGGCGCGAACCAAGATCCACCGTTGCCGAGCCATCGTTGCGGAACCGGTGAGAGACGCGGACGTCGGCCAGCGAGCCGAGCAGCCGGACGTCGACGGCCGTGGAGAGGCGGTGCAGCTGCACGGCCCGCTCCAGCGGCGCTCGGATATCCGCCGCCTTCAACTCGGCGGCCGTCGCGGCGGGCACGAACAGGAAGGCCAGCATTTCGGCGGCGGCGAGAGCGCCGTCGATCACCAGGTGCAGCACTGTCATCGTCATCTCCAGAAGCCCGTGGCGGGCCGACGGAGCGAACGATCGGCGCTGCATGCGAAGCGCCGTTGAAGACGCCGGGAAGCGCGTGTGAAGAAACGGTGAAGACGCCCCTTTCGACGTAGCACGAATGCAAGCGGCGCCTGGCCCGGCCGGTGAGTGGCGCGGCGAGGGAGCCGCGTCCCACCATCCAGTCCTCGCCCGCATCCGGGGCTACGTCACCGGAGATTCACGATGAACACCGACTACCGCAACTCACCACAGCTGAACCAGGAAGAGAAGCTGCTCGTGCGCACGATGCAGCGCGTGCGTGCCGGCGCAGGAGTGGTGGTGCTCCTCGTCCTCGTCGCAGGCGCCCTTTTCGGCCCTGGCGAACGGACTTCGGATCGCCACCCGGACCATCTCGTGATCATCGGCGAGCAGCAGTCGCAGGATGGAGTGGGTCTTCGAGGCGTGATTCATTTCCCCAGCGTAGGCATCCCACCGGAGACAGACCACGGAGCATTCGGCGCGCCGGGCGTGAATATTCACGCCACGCCTTCGGGGAGGAGGGCTCAGCCGCGCGGGATCGAAAACGTGGCGACGGCGCCGCCGTCGGGGTGGTTGGCCAGCCGTGCCGAGCCACCGTGCAATTGCGCCACCTCCCGCACGAAAGCCAGTCCCAGTCCGGTGCCTTTGCGTCCTCCCGGGCGTGCCGTCGAATAGAACTTCTCGAACAGGCGGTCGGCGGCATAGTCCGGGATGCCGGGGCCATGATCCCGCACGGTGATGTCGACGCGACCGCGCACGGGATGCGCGTCGACGGTCACGGCCGACTCCGCAGGTGCAAAGTCGATCGCGTTCAGCACGAGGTTCGACAGCGCGCGCTGCAGCAGGAAGGGATCGCCGCTGATCACGAGGGACGGATCGACGTCGATGAAGAGTTCGACGTTCCGGCGGGCGGCGACCGTCGCCAGTTCGTCGCGAACCGCGTCCGCCATCCTGGCGGCCGACACTGGCTCGCGCTGGGCCAGCACGGCCCGTCGCTCGAGGCTCGACAGTTCGAGCATGCGGTCGACGAGGTCCTGCGCCCGCGCCACCTGCTCCTCGATATTGCGGGTGAAGCGAACGCGTGCGTCCTCCGGCACGGGCTCGCGCAGCAGCTCGGCCGCGCCGCGTATCGCGGCCAGCGGGCTCTTGATCTCGTGGGTCAGCGTGGCGACGTACTCGTCCACGTAACTCTTGCCGGCGAGTGCGTCGCGCATGTCGTTGAAGGCCACGCGGAAGGGATTCAGCACGCGGCCGGCGCCGCCGGGTTGCGTTCGGAGCGCGCGCCAGAGGTCGGTGACCAGTCCGAACGGACGCACGAGCCAGACGGTGACCATCAGCAGCAGCAGGGCAAAGGCGGCCACCGCAATTGCGCCGGCGATGAACAGCTTCTGCCGTGCATTCGCGATGAACGGGGAGAACGCCGATACCGGCTTGCCGACGCTCACGACGCCGACGATCGCCTCCTCGGCATCCGGGCCGGAACGCTCGCGAATCGCCGCGCCGACGTACATCACCGCCGACGCGGGGTCGTCTGGGTCCGCGAGCGTGGTGCGCGCCCCGTACTGACCGGCCAGCGTGAGGTTCACGTCGCGCCAGCCCCGGTAGTCCTTGCCGTTGTCGCGGCCGGCCGAGTCGTACAGCACGGTGCCCTGGCTGTCGGTCACGTAGACGTGCAGCACCACCGCCTTCTTCTGGATCTGGAAGATCTGCGCGTCCAGCGGCCGCGTGCCCAGGTGGGCCAGCGTGCGCTCGAGTTCCTCGGTCTGGATGATTCCCGCGTACGCCTGCCTCTCGAGCAAGGTCGCCAGCAGGTTGGCGGTGTCGACCAGCGACTCTTCGGCCGACTCCCGGTAGCGCGGGTCGATGTCGAGGCTGACGCGGTACAGCAGCAGCACGGCGGCCGCGATGTAGACGACGACGATGCCTGCGAACAGCCGCGACCGGCGGCTCATGCGGGCCTGCGCGCCTCGCTCACCCCAGGTCCTCGCTCAGCGAGTAGCCGAGGCCGCGGTGCGTGACGATCGGATCGTCGTCCGGTGCGACGTCGCGGAGCTTGGCGCGCAGCGTCTTCACGTGCGCATCCACGGTACGGTCGAACGCGGACGCCGGGTCGTCCCATGCGCGCTCCATCAATTCGTCCCGCGAGAAGACGCGGCCCGGGCGCTCCACCAGCACTTTCAGCAATCGGTACTCGGTGCGCGACAGGTCGAGCGGCTGGCCGCGGAAGCGGATCGCCTTGCGCTCGTCGTCGACCTCGAACGGCCCGGTTGGCTGGGGCACGGCCGCCACGGCGGATCGCTGCACCCGGCGCAGCACGGTCCGCACGCGCGCCACCAGTTCGCGCGGCGAAAACGGCTTCGCGATGTAGTCGTCGGCGCCGAGTTCGAGCCCGACGACCCGGTCGATTTCACTCGACCGCGCGGTCAGGAAGATCGCCGGGAGCCCGCGATCCACCTGCTGCAGTTGCTTGAACAGTTCGAAGCCGTTCATGTCAGGCAGCCCGACGTCCAGCACCGCGAGAGCGCACGTCCGTGCACGCGCCGCTTCCAGCGCCGCGCCGCCGGTCGCGCACCAATGCGGTTCGAAGCCGTCCGTCGACAGCGCGTAGACGATCGTGTCGGCAATGGCGGGTTCGTCTTCGACGACGAGGATGCGTGGGTGGGGCATGGGCCACGAATGGTAGCGAACGTTCGGCCGCTCCCGGTCGCCCCTACGTCCGCGCCGCCGCGGGTGTCGACGCCGACCGCGCTCGCCGGCGGAACGGCGATCAGCCCGCTGCGCCGACGAGCGGCAGTGTCGCCTGCGGTTGCGGGACCGCGATGCAGGTCCGGTCGCGGCCCGCCCGCTTCGCCTTCAGCAGTGCGGCGTCGGCGCGCTGCACGAGTTCATCGCCGGTTTCGTGGCCATTCCACGTCGCGATCCCCGCGGAGAACGTCTGCCTATCGGGCATCACCGACCGCAGTCGGGAGACCAGAGCCGTCGCCTGGTCGCCGTCGCACGCGGGCAGCACCAACGTGAATTCTTCCCCGCCGTAGCGCGCGAGTATGTCCGTCGGCCGCAACTGCTTCAGCCATCCGTCGGTCGCGGCGCGCAGCAGCGCGTCGCCCCCCGCGTGTCCGTGCCGGTCGTTGTAGCGCTTGAAGTGATCGAGGTCGATCATGACGACCGTCAGTGGTTCGCCCGAGCGCGCCGCCCTCGCGCGCTCATGCGGCAGGGCCTCGTCCAGTCCGCGGCGATTGACGGTGCCCGTAAGCGGGTCCTTCAGCGCGTTCTGCTCCAGGCGGCTCAGCAGTTCTCGATTGGCATCCAGCGCGCGCAACGTGAGGGAGGACAGGACTGCGGTCAGCACCGCCGTCATCAGGGCGAAGCCCACGACCGCGGTCCGCGATACGGTGAGGAAGGCTTCTGCACCCCGCGCGGCCTGAGCGGTCCGGGCGCGCGCCATCGCGTTGAGCCGCGGCACGAGCCGCTCGATCGTAGCCGCCTGCTCCGCAAGCGCCGTCGGCACGGTGCCGGTGACCGGGAGCCGATGTTGCGCTTGCCCGCCGTGGTCTTGAAGCGCTGACCGTATCGACGCCGCTACATGACCAAGCTCTCGGATCACGGCACTCTCCTCCGTCGTCGGCTCGAGTTCGCCGACGCGCTGGAGCGCGCTCTGGAGTCGCGCGACGTCGTCGCGCAGGGTCGTTCCCGCGGAGGACCCTGCCGGTCCGGCTCGCACGATTGCCGCCTGCGCTTCGTGCAGATCAGCGTGAAGCTGTCCGCCCTCCAGCGCGAGTTCGACGAACGGGTACGCGTGGTCATAGCGCCGATGCACCTCGCGATCGACATCCATCGCACGCACCGCCAACAGGATGCCGCCGCCGATCACGGCGGCCAGCAGGCCGATCACGAGCGCGCGGGCGGAGCCGCGCTGGAGCGACGGGAAGGGGAGCGTCTGCACGAACTGACCCGAAGCGGCTCCGGCACCATTGCTGTCGACGCGCACATTCTAGGCGGGTCGACCAGCGGCGAAGCGATCAGCAGCGAAAGCGGCCGGGTGCTAGATCCCCCAGGTCACGTCGACCTTCTTCTTCTGCGCTTCCCGCAGCATCTCGATCAGCGGGAAGGCCCGCTGCCCCAGCGTGATGGGAGGCTGCTGCGCGTGGACGTCGCCCTGCTTGTCGGCGAGGTCGGCCTCTTCCTGCGCGGCCTTCAGTTGCGCCTTTTCCTCGTCGACGGCGGCGACGAGCTTGCGGAGCGCTTCCGGAACCTGCTCGGCGGTGACGACGCCGCGGGGGGCTTCCTGGCGGCCGAGGATTTCGAAGATGCGGCGTGCCGTCTCCGCAAACATGAAGATTTCGCCGGCGGCCTTGGATCGGAAAACGACGAGCGCCATGGGTCGAAGTACCTAGTCGAGAGGATTTGATTCTAGGCCAGCGGCCGTGAATCGTTGCGGCAGGGCCTGCGCACAGGGTGAAACAGGTTGCGTCGATATACTGGAGCGAGCAGCATCGCTGATCCAACCGAGCACGAGGAAACACATGGGCAAGGGCGATAGACGGACGCGTCGCGGCAAGATCTACAACGGCAGCCACGGCAAGAAGCGGCCGGGGCGCAAGAAGGCGGACAACGCGGGCCAGCCGTCGAACGTGCCGCCGCGGCCAGGCAGAGGCCGGTAGCGGCGAAATCGCGTCGCATGCGCGCGCCGACGAACAGTTCGCGTTCGTCGGCTTCGCCCATGACGCCCGGGCCATGACCCTTCCGTGGCGTTCGGCGTTCATCGCTGTAGCGGCGCTGCTGGCGCTCGCCTGCAGTCCTCGCTTCGAATGGCGCGAGGTGCGCACGGACGAGGGCGCGGTCGTGTCGCTGCCCGGGCGCGCGCAGAGCGTGACGCGCGAACTCGACGTGGCCGGCCAGCGCGTGTCGATGACCATGTGGTCCACCGGCGTGGGTCCCACGATGTTCGCCGTGGGCTCGGCGCACCTGCCCGCCGCGCTGACGGCCGAAGCCACGGCACGGGCGCAGGCCATGACCTACTTCCGCGACGGGCTGGTGCGCAACATCGGGGGCACAGTGACGTCGACCGGACCGGCGTCGCTGCCGTTGCCGCCGGGGAGCGCTCGCAAGCTGCTTGCCTCCGAGTCCGTCGAGGCGGCCGGCCGGCCGGGCCCGGATGGGCGCAAGTCGCGGCTTGCCGCGCGGTTCTTCATCGTCGATGATCAGTTCTTTCAGGTCGTCGCGCTTGGCTCCGAAGGCGAGATTCCGCCGGAAGTGCTCGAAACCTTCTTCACGTCATTTCGACCGGCACCCTAGCCCGGTCGATCGCAAAGGATCCCGCCCATGAAGCTCGAAAATCCGACGACGCAATCCCCCTCCGCCCACGCGCTTGCGCTCGAGCACTTCTGGATGCCGTTCACCGCCAACCGGCAGTTCAAGCAGGCGCCGCGGCTGCTCGCCGGCGCGAAGGACATGCACTACACGACCTACGACGGGCGCACGATCCTCGACGGAACGGCCGGACTCTGGTGCGTGAACGCGGGGCACTGCCGCGCGCCGATCGTCGAGGCGATCCAGCGGCAGGCGGCGACGATGGATTTCGCGCCGACCTTCCAGATGGGCCATCCGCTCGTGTTCGAGGCCGCTACCGCGGTTGCGCAGATCACGCCGGAAGGCATGGACCGCGTGTTCTTCACCAACAGCGGATCGGAGTCGGTCGACACCGCGATGAAGATCGCCCTGGCCTACCACCGCGCGCGCGGCGAACCGAGCCGGCGCCTGATCATCGGACGGGAGCGCGGCTATCACGGGGTCAACTTCGGCGGCACCGCGGTGGGTGGTATTCCCGGCAACCGCAAGACCTTCCCGCAGCTGATGGCGATCGTCGACCACCTGCGCTCGACGCACGACATGGCTCGCAATGCGTGGTCGCGCGGCGTTCCGCCTCACGGTGCGGAGTTCGCCGAGGAACTCGAGCGCCTGGTGACGCTGCACGACGCGAGCAATATCGCCGCGGTGATCGTGGAGCCGGTGGCCGGCTCGACCGGCGTGCTGCTGCCGCCGAAAGGCTACCTCGAGCGACTGCGCGAGATCTGCACGAAGCACGGCATCCTGCTGATCTTCGACGAGGTCATCACCGGGTTCGGCCGGCTCGGCACGCCGTTCGCGGCGGACTTCTTCAAGGTGCGGCCGGACATGATGACCGTCGCCAAGGCGATCAACAATGCGGCGATCCCGATGGGCGCGGTGATCGTCGACAACCGCATCCACGACGCGATCATCGAAGCGACGCCGGTCGGCGGCATCGAGTTCATGCACGGCTATACGTACTCGGGCCACCCGATGGCGGCGGCCGCGGTCGTCGCCACACAGAAGCTCTACCAGGACGAGCAGACCTTCGCGCACGCGGCCGCCATGGCGCCGTACTTCGAAGACGCGGTCCACAGCCTGCGCGACGCGCCGCACGTGGTGGACGTGCGCAACATCGGGCTGGTGGCCGGTATCGAACTCGAACCGCGCGCGGGCGCGCCGGGCAAGCGCGCCTACGAGGGCTTCGTGAAGTGCTTCGAGATGGGGTTGCTGGTGCGCACCACGGGCGACATCTTCGCGCTGAGCCCCCCGCTCATCATCGAGAAGTCGCACATCGACCAGCTGGTGTCGATGCTGCGCGACGCACTGAAGACCGTCGACTAGCACGAGGCGGCCGGGCTGCCGGCGGAAGTCAGGAGACAGCATGGGCAAGCAGGACACGGGAGTCGCGCAGATCGGTCACTGGATCGGCGGCGCACGGCACGCGGGCGCGGCGGACCGCACCAGCGAGGTGTTCAACCCGGCCACGGGCGAAGTCAGCGGCGTCGTGCAACTCGGCGGCGCTCCCGTCGTCGACGCGGCGGTCCGCGCCGCGGTCGCGGCGTACCCGGCCTGGAGCGAGACCTCCACCCTGAACCGGGCGCGGGTGATGTTCCGGTTCAAGGAACTGCTGGACCGGCACCACGACGACCTCGCGCGGATCATCACCCGCGAGCACGGCAAGGTGTTCTCCGATGCGCGCGGCGAAGTGCAGCGCGGGCTGGAAGTTGTCGAGTTCGCGTGCGGGGCGCCGCAACTGCTGAAGACGCAGTTCTCGGACAACATCGGCGGCGGCATCGACAACTTCTCGCTGCGCCAGCCGCTCGGCGTGGTCGCCGGCATCACGCCGTTCAACTTTCCCGTGATGGTGCCGATGTGGATGTTTCCGCTCGCGCTCGTCTGCGGCAACACCTTCATCCTCAAGCCGTCCGAGCGCGACCCGTCGGCGAGCCTGCTGATGGCTGAACTGCTGAAGCAGGCAGGGCTGCCGGACGGCGCGTTCAACGTGGTCCAGGGCGACAAGGCGGCGGTCGACGCCATCCTGCAGCACGAGGACGTCGCAGCCGTGAGCTTCGTCGGCTCCACGCCCATCGCCGAGTACATCCACAACGAGGGCACGCGACGCGGCAAGCGCGTGCAGGCGCTCGGCGGTGCCAAGAACCACATGGTGGTGATGCCCGACGCCGACCTCGACCAGGCCGCCGATGCCCTCGTCGGCGCGGGCTACGGTTCGGCCGGGGAACGCTGCATGGCGATTTCCGTCGCGGTGGCGGTCGGGCACATCGGCGACGAGCTCGTCTCGAAGATCGCCGAGCGCGTGAAGAAGCTGCGCATCAAGGACGGCATGGAGCCGGATGCCGACATGGGGCCGGTCGTCACCGAAACTCACCGGCAGAAGATCCTGGGTTACATCGAGCAGGGCATCGCCAGCGGCGCGAAGCTCGTCTGCGACGGCCGCAGCCATCGCGTGCCGGGTCGGGAGAAGGGCTTTTATCTCGGCGCGACGCTGTTCGACCATGCGAAGGCCGACATGTCGATCTACCGCGAGGAGATCTTCGGGCCGGTGCTCACCGTCACGCGCGTGCCCGATTTCGCCGCTGCGGTGGACCTCGTCAACAGCCACGAGTTCGGCAACGGCGTCGCGTGTTTCACGACCGACGGCGGAACCGCGCGCGAATTCGCGCGACGCGTGAAAGTGGGAATGGTCGGCATCAACGTGCCGATCCCGGTGCCCATGGCGTTCCACTCGTTCGGCGGCTGGAAGCGATCGCTTTTCGGCGACCACCACGCCTACGGCGAGGAAGCGATGCGCTTCTACACGCGCTACAAATCGGTGATGCAGCGATGGCCTGACGCGGCCTCGAGCAAGGGCCCCGAGTTCACGATGCCGGTGAACAAGTGATGGCGGCGCGGGCGGGCTGAGACACGCCCCGCCCGTACACTAGCGTCCGAGTCGGGCGGAAGACCCGATGTCCAGGACGCATCATGCTGCTATCGACTTCGGTGCGCGCCGCGCGCCTGTTCGTCTGTGTCTCGCTCGCCGTCTCGTTTGCCGCGACGGCGCAGCCTGCCTCTCCATCCGCACCGGCCATGCCGGCAGCCCAGCCCACCCAGGGCCGGCCAAAGATCGGCCTCGTGCTGTCCGGTGGCGGTGCGCGTGGCGCCGCGCACGTCGGCGTGCTGAAGGTGCTCGAGGAACTTCGCGTGCCGGTGGACCTGATCGTCGGCACAAGCATGGGATCGATCGTCGGCGCGTCGTATGCCTCCGGCAACTCGGTCGCCGAGATGGAGCGTGACATCGCCACCATCACGACCGCGAACCTGTTCACCGACCGCCCGCCGCGCGCCGACCTGCCGATGCGACGCAAGGCCGACGACAGCGAGCCTTACATCATTCCCGAACTCGGCGTGACCAGCGACGGGATCTCGCTGCCAAAAGGGATCGTCACGGGCGTGTCGGTGGAAGCGCAACTGCGCAAGCTGGTGAAGTTCACGACGGTGCGTCGTTTCGACCAGTTGCCGATCCCCTTCCGGGCAATCGCCACCGACCTCGGCACGGGCGAGATGGTCGAGTTGAAGGAAGGCAGCCTGATCACCGCGATGCGGGCCTCGATGTCCGTGCCGGGCGGCATGGCGCCGGTGCGCATCGGCGATCAGCAACTGGTCGACGGCGGCCTGGTCCGCAATCTGCCGGTCGATGTGGCGCGCGCGATGGGTGCGGACATCGTCATCGCGGTGAACCTCGGCACGCCGCTGATGAAGCCGGAGCAGATCACGTCGGTGCTGAGCGTGACCGGCCAGATGATCAACATCCTGACCGAGCAGAACGTCCGGCGCTCGCTGGCCGAGCTGAAGCCGCAGGACGTCCTGGTGCTGCCGGAACTCGGCGACTTCTCGGCGGGCGACTTCGACAACCTGCCCAAGACCGTGCCCATCGGCGAGGCCGCGGCGTGGAAAGTCGCGGACCGCCTGCGTGCGCTGTCCCTTCCGCCCGAGCAATATGCGGCGCTGCGCAAGCGGCAGGGGCCTGCGAGCACCGAGGCGATGATCACCGTGGTCGACGAGATCCGGGTGGAGGGCGTCAAGCGCATCAACCCCGAGGTGGTGCTGCAGTCGATGCAGACGGAAGTCGGCAAGCCCATCGATCGGGACACGCTGGACCTCGACCTGCGCCGCATCTACGGCCGCGGCGACTTCGAGAACGTCGGCTTCACCGTCGAGGAAATCGGGGACCAGCGGGTCCTGACGGTGAAGGTCCAGGAAAAGCCCGAAACGCACTACTTTCGGTTCGGCCTGGAACTCCAGGCCGACCTCGGGCAGCGCTCCTACTTCAACGTCTACGCGTCGCACCGGGCCAAGGCGCTCAACCGCTTCGGCGCGGAGTGGAAGAACGACCTCGTGCTCGGCCGCGACGTGGTGGCGGCCACCGAGTTCTACCAGCCGCTGTCGGCGAGCCAGTACTTCTTCGTCGCACCGCAACTGCGTTACCAGAACCTGCCGCTCGACCTCTACATCGACGATCTTCTGACGGCGGAGTACCAGGATCAGTCCGGGGTGGTCCAGTTCGACGTCGGCGCGAACTTCCTGCAGTACGGCCAGGCGCGCCTCGGCCTCGCGCTCGGCGAGCGGCGCTTCAGCCAGCAAAGCGGGTCTCTCCTCCTTCCTGGCAGTGGCACGACGAACATCCGCGCGGCCGTGTTCGACCTGAAGCTCGACCAGTTCGCGGGCGTTAACTTTCCGACTGGAGGCTGGGGCGCCGATGCGAGGGTGTATTCGCAGCTCGATTCCCTCGGGGGCGACAGCCCGTACACCAAGTGGCGGGCGGGCGGCGGAGCCGCCATTTCCAGCGGGCAACACACGTTCGATGTCGCGGCCTCCGCCGGCGGCAAGGTGGGGTCGCGCTCGATCCCGGTGTACGACCAGTTCGCGCTGGGCGGCTTCCTCAAGCTGTCGGGCCTCGCGCCCGGTCAGCTCCGCACCGATGAATACCAGTTCGTTCGCCTGGGTTACCGAACGAAGCGTGCCGACATCCCGTTGTTCGAGGGCATCTACGTCGGCGCGTCCCTGGAGGCGGCGCGGGCGCGGCCCGTGGTTCCCGTCTGGCGCGGCCAACTGGTGGAGGGCACGGTCACGGTCCCGGCGGGATCCGTGTACTTCGGCGTCGATTCCCCGCTGGGACCGCTGTACCTCGGCTTCGGCTACTCCAGCCGCGACAACTCGGCCGTGTACCTGTTCCTCGGCCGGCCCTAGGTTCCCGGATTCCGCATCGCGCCCTGCAGCAGCTGCGCGGTCTCGCAGAAGTTGCGCGCTGTCTCGCGCATGAAGTCCCGCATCTCGGGCGACATGCGACGCCGCGACCACGTGCCAGCGGCCATCTTCATGCCGCTTCACGCGGCCGTCGGTCTGCAGACGCTCGAGCTTCCGGCGCACGGTCTCGCGTGGAATGCCGGTGATCTGCGCCAGGTCGCTTGAACGCAGCCCGTTCGCCCGCAGCAGCGCGTCAGGGAACGTCCCGTCGGGCTGAAGCGGCGTGAGCGGGCGTGCGCCGGGGCCCAGCAGGCCTGCGGTGTTCTGCAACGCCAGCGAGCTCCAGATCACGAGGCTCTCGAAATCCCCGTTCATCTGCCGCGCCATTCTCAGCAGGTGATGCACGAGGAATCGGTTCAGGATGAAACCCGCAAGTGCAAAGTTGCGGTCGAACGCAGCGTCGAAGTCGCTGCCGCAGGGGGGAACGTTGCTGTCCATCTGACTGCGCGAAGAGGTCCCGCGCTGCGTATTCTCGGAATTCGCGAATTGTCGTCCAAATCGCGGTCGCTCGTCGAGCGGAATGTCGTGAAGCGGACAGTTCCTAGTTTTCGCGCAAGGTGCGCCGGTACTGGATCGCCTCGGCGACGTGCTTCGTCGTGATGTCTTCGGCACCACCGAGGTCCGCAACCGTCCGCGAAACACGCAGTACCCGGTGGTACGCCCGCATCGACCAGCCGAGCCGCACGGCCGCCGCGTGCAGCAGCGTCTTCACCTCGCCGTCGACCTTGCAGACCGCCTCGAGTTCGCTGCTCAGCAAGTGATCGTTGAGCTTGCCTTGTCGGCTGACCGCCCGGTTGTAGGCCTTGCGCACACGCTCGGCGACGTAGCGGGTCGGCTCGCCGTCGGGCATCGACGTGAGTTCCGCTTCGGTGAACGACGACACTTCCACCCGCATGTCGATCCGGTCCAGCAGCGGACCTGAAATCCGGTCCTGGTAGCGCGAGACGATGTCGGGTGTGCAGCGGCATGCGATCGTCTTGTGTCCGTAGTAGCCGCAGGGACAGGGATTCATTGCGGCAATCAGCTGGAATCGCGCCGGGAAGTCAACCTGCCGCGCGGCGCGCGAGATGGTGATCCGGCCTTCTTCAAGCGGTTGACGCAGCGCCTCGAGCACGCGCCGCTCGAACTCCGGCAGTTCGTCGAGAAAGAGCACGCCGTGATGCGCCAGTGAGATCTCGCCCGGCATTGGCGGGCTCCCGCCGCCGACCAATGCCACCGCGCTTGCCGTGTGGTGTGGCGAACGGAAGATTCGGGTGGCCCAGCGCTGCGGCGCGAACTGGCCGACAAGGCTCAGGACCGCGGCGGATTCCAGCGCCTCATCGGTCGTCATCGGTGGAATGATCCCGGCGAAGCGCTGCGCCAGCATCGACTTGCCGGTCCCGGGCGGGCCGACCAGGACCAGGCTGTGGCCGCCGGCCGCCGCGATTTCGATCGCTCGCCTGGCCGCGAGTTGCCCCTTGACGTCGAAGAGGTCGGGGTAGGTCGGCGGCGTCATTCGCACCATCGCCGAATGCGGCGGGATTTCCCGGGCATCCGCGTCGCCCGCTTCGTGGCGCAGGTGCTCCACGACTTCGAGCAGGGTGCGGGCGGCGTAGATCGGGATGCCTCCCACCAGCGCGGCTTCGTCCGCGCTCTCCAGTGGAACGACAAATCCCCGCGGCGCGCGGCTGGTGGTCGACCGCGTGACGGCATAGGCCATCGCCAGGGCTCCGCGCACGGGACGCAGTTCTCCCGACAGCGACAGTTCACCCGCAAACTCGTACGCCTCGAGCGCACGCGCCGGAAGCTGTCCGCTGGCGGCCAGGATGCCGAGCGCGATGGGCAGGTCGAACCGCCCCGACTCCTTCGGCAGGTCGGCAGGCGCGAGGTTGACGGTGATCCGCCGCATCGGGAAATCGAAGCGGCTGTTCTGCAAGGCGGCCCGCACGCGCTCGCGCGCTTCGCGCACCTCGGTGTCGGGCAGGCCGACCAGCGTGAATGCCGGCAGGCCATTGGCGAGATGGACTTCGACCGTCACTTCCGGGGCGGCCATGCCACTCAAGCCCCGGCTGCGGACGACGGCCAATGTCATGCTCGGACCCACGTGTACGGAGCGCTCGATTCTACGGAGCGACCGTGGGACAAAGGTCCGGATTAGGGGTGAAAAAGAGCAGGGGGAGGCGGTGTCCCAGCCTGTGCGGGCGGCCCGGCGTAGGCCGCCCAGTCGATGGCGGCGCGATGGAATTGGCGGGAGCATGAGGTGGGCCGGTCGGAGTCCCTTTATGAACGTGATCGAGCTGGTTCGCGAGCGCCTCGGTCCCGAATGGCCCGCCCTCCTGCTCTCGGGGGACACCGGGGCGGCCGAGCTGGCTCGCGTGCGGGCGAGCGGAGTCCCCTTGCTCACGAAACCGGTCTCTCCCGCACGGCTGAAGAGCGCTCTGCACGCATTCCTGGCGAAATTGCCCGCCCGTCCGCCGGCCACGGCGGCCTGAATCCGGCGGGCAGCGGCGCGGAATACATCCGTTTTTGGCCCGGTATTCCGACGGGCTATGAGGGTTTCGCATGGCACGATACATTGCGAAATCCGGTCCTCGACCGCCGCTCCGCGACCATCAAACAAACGAACTGCACGCGTGTCTTCCATCCTGTTTTCCGTCGGCATCCTCGTCACGTTGATCGGTCTGCTGTTCTGGGCCCGGCGGCGCGCCTCGGTCATTCGCGAGCGCTCGGCCGCGCGCGAACAGGAGGCGATGGCAATGCTGCTGGTGGCGGGCAGCCGCCCGGTGGATGCGCCCGAAGCGCTGGCGCCGATGGAGGGACTGCCCAAGCCGATCGGCCGGTTGCTCGAGGACGACCCCACGGAGAAGGCGGCGGCGGCGGCTCGGGAAGCGGCACGCATTGCGAAGGAAGAAGGGCGTGTAAAGGAGTTGCCGCCGCTCGAGATACACGAGGCCTCGGGTCAGGCACGTTCACCGACCCCGGCCGAGCAGGCCGCGGCCGACCTCGACCCGATCGAGGACCTGATCTCCCAGATCATGATCGACCCGCCGCGGGCCAAGAAGCCGTTGCCCGTGCGCCGGCGTGCTGCCGAACGCAAGCGGCCCGCCGCCCCCGAGCGTCCAGGGGGTGCCGAAGCCGGATTCCATCGGCTTCGGTGTCCCGCTGCGTGAACTGGCCCTCGCGTGGTACGAGTCGCGCGGCTACCGCGGCTCACCAGCCTCGCCGGCTGTCTGGCCCATCGAACTGGTGCTGCGGCATCGCGACGACGCCGCGCGCGCCTACGCCTTCGTGGTGCAGAACGACCACATCTCGGTGGACCGGATCACCGCGCTGATCGAGCAGGCGCGCGAGATCGGGATGCTGCGCGTGGCCGTGGTGGCCGAAGCAGGCTACGAGCAGGGTGCAAAGGAAGTGGCACGCAAGCGCCACGTGCGCCTGATCGATCGCTCCACGATGGACGCTGAACTGACGGCGCTGGAACTGCCGACCGCCGCCAAGATCATCGCCGTGGCGCGTACGCGCGCTACGGCCGAAGCGTCACCCGCGTCGGCCTGATCGGGCCGTTTCAACGGCTGGGCGCCAGCCGGACCGGAATCCGGCGCGTCCCGAAACTTCCCTCGTAGTGTTCAAAACGACCCGGCAGCGCCGCGGTGCAGTCCGGGCAGCGACCGTCGTCCGTCACCTCGTAGCGCAGGATCCGGTGCCAGTCGCGCACGATCAGCGCGGCATGGCAGTGCGGGCAGAAGGTCGTGCCGCCCTCCGTGTCGTGCACGTTGCCCGTGTACACGTGCTGCAGCCCTTCCTCCTGCGCGATGCGGCGCGCGCGCATCAGCGTCGCGCCCGGCGTGGCGGGCACGTCGTCGAGCTTGTAGTCCGGGTGGAAGGCCGTGAAATGCAGCGGCACCTGCGGGCCAAGCTCCGCGGCGATCCACGCGCTCATCCGGCGCACTTCGTCGTCCGAATCGTTCTTCCCCGGGATCAGCAAGGTCGTGATCTCGGTCCAGCATGCGGTGTCGTGCACGAGGTACTTCAAGGTGTCGAGCACCGGCTGCAGGTGCGCGCCGGTCAGCTTGAAGTAGAACTCGTCCGTGAACGCCTTCAGGTCGACGTTGGCCGCGTCCATCACTTCGAAGAACGCGCGGCGAGGTTCGGCGTGGATGTAGCCCGCGGTCACCGCAACCGTCTTCACACCCCGTGCGTGGCACGCGCGCGCGGTATCGATCGCGTACTCGGCGAAGATCACCGGGTCGTTGTACGTGAACGCGACGCTGCGGCAGCCGCTCGCGGCGGCCGCCTCCGCGATGGCCTCCGGCGACGCCCGGTCCATCAGCCGGTCCATGTCGCGGCTCTTGGAGATGTCCCAGTTCTGGCAGAACTTGCAGGCGAGGTTGCAGCCCGCGGTGCCGAACGACAGCACCGCCGAGCCCGGATAAAAATGGTTGAGTGGTTTCTTTTCGATCGGGTCGACACAGAAGCCGGACGAGCGTCCGTACGTCGCCAGGAACATCGCGTCGCCGCTGCGCTGGCGCACGAAGCACTGTCCGCGTTGACCCTCGTGCAGCTTGCAGTCGCGCGGGCACAGATCGCACTGAAGGCGGCCGTCCGGAAGCGCGTGCCACCACTGCGCGGGGTGGAGGTCGACATCGGTCATCGTTCGCTCCACTTCTCGACCGTGTAACGGGACACGCGGATCTCGTCGGACCAGTAGTCCGCGGGTAGCCCCGCCTTCGCCTTCAGGTGGCGGAGGAAGTCGCGCGCATCGGGCAGCTGCTCCCACACCTGGGGCAGGAAGGTCGAGCGGCGATGTCTTGCCTCGAGCAGCACGCCGTCGCGTCCGTTCGCGATCTGGCGGACCACATCGTCCTCGTTCAGGAAAGACAGCGGCCGCGGCGGCGACAGCAGCGACACTTCGATGCGCAAGCCGTCGAGTTCGGCCTTCGTCAGCGGCGCGAAGCGCGGGTCGCGCAAGGCCGCGGCACGGGCGTTGGCCGCCACGTCCTCCCGCAGGGGCCGATCCGCTTCGAGCGATCCGATGCAGCCGCGCAGTTCCCAGCGACGGCGAAGCGTGACGAACGTCGCGCCGGGCTCGTCGAGGAAGCGGGCGTCGGGAAGGTTGCGTGCTTCGCGCGGCTCGAACAGCGTCTCGATCGCATGGCGGGCGTGGGCGAGCAGCACGCTGCCGCGTTTGTCTTCGCGCTCGCCGGCCTCTTCGCTTTCGTCAGCGTTCGAGGCACCGGTCATGAACGCCAGTGCCGCGTACCCGACCACGCGGTCGCGGTCGCCCGCCGTGTCGCCGGAACTGCAGGCCGACAACAGGCGAGGGCGCAATCCGCGTCGCCTGGCCACGCGCATCAGCGCATTGATCGGTGTCGCGCCGCACGCTTGCTCGTGATGAAGCTCCGGGCCGAGTTCGAGCACCTGCCCCAGCGTGGCGGCGTCGACGCGACGCGCGGTGTCGTACGGCAGGTAGTGCGAGAGGTCGGAGCTGACGACGATCAGCGTCTCCGGCCCGCCCCACACGCGCTCCAGCACGGTGGCGACGTCCTCTGGCGTAGCGTCGCCGACGACCAGCGGCACGAGCGAGAAATCGCCGAGGATCGCCTGCAGGAAGGGCAGCTGGACTTCGAGCGCGTGCTCGGCTGCATGGGCGCGATCGCTGACGACCACGTTCGGTGTCCTGGCCAGCGCGTCGATCGCCGTCCTGTCGAGGTCGAGCGTGCCGAGCGGCGTTTCGAAACGGTCGACCGATGGAACGGCCACGCCACGCACGGCGACGCGATGCGCGGGTCCGATGAGGACCACCCGCCGGATCTGCGCGGCAATATCGCGCAGCGCCGCGTATCCACGTGCGGCGGTCGAACCGGAGTAGACGTACCCCGCATGCGGAACGATCAGGACTTTCGGCGACGGTCCGGGGTCGCGGCCGGCCATGGCGAGGTAATCGCGGACGCTCGTCCGCAACGCCTCGGGCGAGGCCGGGTAAAACATGCCCGCGACCGCGGCGGGTCGCGTCACTGCAGATGTCGGATTCACGGGCGGCCTCCCTGCTTGCCGCGGAAGTTCAGCTTATAGCTTCCGAGATCAGGGCGCCGCTGGAGGTTTCAACCGTCAGCGGTCGGAGCGCGCTCTCTAACGCCGGCTTTCGAGCGCGGCCAGCCGTGCTTCGAGTTCGTCGAGCTTGGCCCGCGCGCGTGCGAGCACGTTCGCCTGCGTGTCGAACTCCTCGCGCGTCACGAGTTCGAGCCGCGCGAACTGCTGCGTGAGCAGGGCCTTGATGTTCTTCTGCATGTCGGCCGCAGGCGTCGCGTCGACCAGTGCCGACAGGCGCTGCTGCAGGTCGTCGAGGAAGGGAGCCTTGTCCATCATGAGTGCGCGCCGTCCGGGTGCCGTCGACGGGTTCGTGCGAGGGTGGCAGGCAGTCTAGCAGCGCATCTCCGCGCGCCTGCTCCGCTGCTGTGCACGCACGCACCGCGGTAGTGCGCGTCGTCGGCGATTCACGTCCGAGTGCACCTTCGCGACGCAATTTCGGCGTTGCAGCAATTGGCATACATGTTGCGTTGAGGTAGCCCGAGCCAATGCTCTCACTAACAACTCCAGGGGAAGGAACCATGAAGAAGACCCTTTGCGCTGCTGCCGTTGCCACCGCGTGCTGCGTCCCGTTCGCCGCCTTCGCGCAGGCGGCCGCGGCGCCGGCGAAGCCCGAACCCGAATACACGATCACGGGCAATGCCGGCCTGTTCAGCGACTACCGGTTCCGCGGCTACACGCAGACCGACTACAACCCGGCGCTGCAGGGCGGCGTCGACTTCGCGCACAAGTCCGGTTTCTATCTGGGCAACTGGAACTCGAACGTCAACGCCAACCTGTACAACGGCGCCAGCCTCGAGATGGATTTCTACGGCGGCTACAAGGCGACCTTCGGCGAATTCGGCCTCGACGTCGGAACCATCTACTACTTCTACCCCGGTGGCACCCAGTACAACCCCGACTTCAAACCGAAGAACTGGGAGGTGTACATCGGCGGCTCGTGGGGCCCGCTGTCGGCGAAGTACTACTACTCGTTCACGGATTTCTTCGGCCTGAAGGCGCCGGGCATCGACTCCAAGGGCTCGCAGTACATCGACCTCACCGGCACGTTCGATCTCGGAAGCGGTTTCGGCGTCGTGGCCCACGCCGGCTGGCAGAAGGTCAAGAACGGCGAGCAGCTCGGCCTCTCGACAGACACCGTGTACGACTACAAGCTCGGCGTGACGTACGACATCCTGGCCTCGGGCTGGATCGCCGGCGCGGCGTTGGTCGCCACGAGCGACAAGAACTGGTTCCCGGTGACCGATCTGTCCGAGGGCGCCGGCAAGAGCAGCGTGGTCGTATCGATCACCAAGACGTTCTGAATCGCAATCTCTGGAAGCGACATCCATGAAACTGATCACCGCAATCATCAAGCCGTTCAAGCTTGACGAGGTGCGTGAGGCCCTCTCCGCCGTCGGCGTGCAGGGCATCACGGTCACCGAGGTCAAGGGCTTTGGACGGCAGAAGGGCCACACCGAGCTGTACCGAGGCGCGGAATACGTGGTCGATTTCCTTCCCAAGGTGAAGATCGAGGCCGCCATCGCCGACGACATGGCCGAACGCGCGATCGAGGCCATCGAAGGCTCGGCGCGCACCGGCAAGATCGGCGACGGCAAGATCTTCATCTATGACCTCGAGCAGGTCGTCCGCATCCGAACCGGCGAGACCGGCAAGGAAGCGCTCTAACACGATGAGGATGAAGATGAACAAACGTCTATTGACTCTCCTCGCGGCTGGAGCGCTCGCCTTCGGCGCCCTGACCTCGACGGCCTTCGCCCAGGGCGGAGGCTCTTCGCACGGTGACGGCAAGACGATGGAAGCCGGCAAGGCCGACACACCGAAAGCGGAAGCCACGGCAGTCGCCCCGGCGCCCGCCGCCGATGCGAAGGCTGTCGCCGCTCCCGCGGCGGCCGCCGCCGCGGACGCCAAGCCCGCCGAGGTCAAACCGGCCGACGCGCCGAAACCGCCCAACGTCAACAAGGGCGACACGGCGTTCATGTACGTCGCCACGATCATGGTCATCCTGATGACCATCCCGGGCCTCGCGCTGTTCTACGGCGGCCTGGTGCGCTCGAAGAACATGCTGTCGGTATTGATGCAGGTGTTCGTCGTCTTCGCGCTGATCACCGTGCTCTGGGTGATCTACGGCTACTCGGTGGCGTTCACCGGCAGTTCGCCGTACTTCGGCGGCCTGTCGAAGATGTTCCTGTCGGGCGTGACGCCGGATTCGGCGGCGGCCACGTTCAGCAAGGACACCTACATCCCCGAGCTGCTGTTCGTCGCCTTCCAGTGCACCTTCGCGGCGATCACCTGCGCGCTGATCGTCGGCGCCTACGCGGAACGCATGAAGTTCTCGGCCGTGCTGCTGTTCATGGTCATCTGGTTCACGTTCAGCTATCTGCCGATGGCGCACATGGTGTGGTACTGGGACGGCCCGGACGCGATCAAGGACGAGGCCACGCTCAAGGCGGTGGGTGACGCGGCAGGCTGGCTGTGGGCCAAGGGCGCGCTCGACTTCGCAGGCGGCACGGTGGTGCACATCAACGCCGGTGTGGCCGGACTGGTGGCGGCCTACTTCCTCGGCAAACGGATCGGCTACGGCCGCGAGTCGATGGCGCCGCACAGCCTGACCCTGACCATGGTCGGTGCCGCGCTGCTGTGGGTGGGCTGGTTCGGCTTCAACGCCGGCTCCAACCTGGAAGCCAACGGTGTCGCCGCCCTCGCGTTCGTCAACACCCTGCTCGCCACGGCCGCTGCGGTCCTCTCGTGGACGTTCGTCGAGTGGATGATCAAGGGCAAGCCCTCGATGCTCGGTGGCGCGTCCGGCGCGGTTGCCGGCCTCGTCGCGATCACCCCGGCCTGCGGCTTCGTGGGCGTGATGGGTGCGCTCGTGATCGGCCTGCTCGCCGGCGCGGTCTGCTTCTGGGGCGTGACCGGGCTGAAGAAGATGCTGGGCGCGGACGACGCGCTCGACGTCTTCGGCGTGCACGGTGTGGGCGGCATCCTCGGCGCGCTGCTGACGGGCGTCTTTGCCTCGCCCTCGCTCGGCGGCCTCGGCGTCTGCAACTACATCACCAACAAGTGCGGCGATGCGGCGGACTTCCCGGGCATCGGCGCGCAGTTGTGGATCCAGTTCCAGGGCGTGCTCACCGCCATCGTGCTGTCGGCCGTCGTCTCCTATGTTGCGCTGCTCATCGTGAAGGCCGTTGTCGGTGTGCGTGTCTCGGAAGAGGAGGAACGCGAAGGCCTCGACACGACGTACCACGGCGAGTCGGCGTACAAGATGTGAGGTCCGGCCCGGCGGCCGCCGGGCCACTGCTTTTGGTTGTGTCTCCCTAGCTCGCCGGACCACGGTCCACAGAGGCGAACTTTCGACGGGCACCTTCGGGTGCCCGTTTTTTTTGAGGCCTCGCTCATGTACGGGTCCCCCGCCTGCGCGGCGGACCGGCGGCAGGCGGGCGCCGCGGGGGTTCCTGCGGGGCGGTCGGCGCGGCGCGCCGACTGCGCTGCGCTGCTCGGATCGAGGTCGTGCCGCGGAACTCGCTGCGCGAGCTTTGCTCGCTTCGCTCAAACATACCGCGGCAAGTCAGAAGGGAAGCGCGCCGGGGCGCGCCGACCTCGCTCCTGCGCTGCTCGCCGCCCCGCCAAGTCACCCCCACCGCACCCACCTGCCGCCTCACGAGTCTTCCGGTGCTCGGACCGAGGAATGACGCACCAAAAGGTGAAGGCGCGGCCGGCGGGGTGCGGCGGGCGTACTTTCCGGGGTGGCGAGCAGCGCAGACGAGGGGCGGCGCGCGCGGCGCGTTCGTCTGCTAATTCCCGGCGGCGTGTTTCAGCGAAGCGAACGCAGTGAGCGCAGCGAGTTCCGCCGGGCCGCCCCTCGGTGAGCAGCGGAGCGCAGTCGGCGCGCCAGCGCCGACCACCCCGGAGTAGCCCGTCCCACCCCGCCGGCCGCGCTGCCGGCAAACCGACACGTACGCCCAAAGCGGCCGGTACAGGCCCCGGTTCCCGCCGCCAAGGCGCAGGCTAAACTCCCCGTCCCAATGGCTCAGTCCCGCGGCAGTTGCGCGGGGCGCAGGCGAGCAGATGTCCCATCCTGCCGTTCCCCACCTGGTGACCGCCCAGTCCGGCCCGCTGCAGGACCTCGAGCAGCGCATCCTGGACGAGATGCCGACCATCGAGCGCTGGTTCCGGTTGCAGTGGCAGGACCACACGCCGCCTTTCTACGGCTCGGTCGACCTGCGCAACGCCGGCTACAAGCTCGCGCCGGTGGACATGAACCTGTTCCCCGGCGGCTTCAACAACCTGTCCGAGGAGATGCTCCCGGCCGCCGTGCAGGCCGCCGGCAACGCGATCGAGCGGCTCTGCCCGGACGCGAGCAACCTGCTGCTGGTGCCCGAGCGCCACACCCGCAACCTGTACTACCTGACGAACGTGGCCCGCCTCGCCCGCATCCTCAGGCAGACCGGCGTCGTGGTCCGGGTCGGCACGCTGTCCGACGAGGTCAAGGAGCGCACCCCGGTCGCGTTGCCGAACGGCGAGGAACTCGTGCTGGAGCCGCTGGTGCGGACCGGGGACCGGCTCGGCGTCGACGGTTTCGACCCGTGTGTCGTGCTGCTGAACAACGACCTCTCGGCCGGCATTCCGCCTGTGCTGCGTGGCCTCGATCCCGACCAGATCCTCGTGCCACCCTTGCAGGCAGGGTGGGCGGTGCGCCGCAAGTCGAACCATTTTGCCGCCTACGACCAGGTCGCCGCCGAGTTCGCGAAGCTGATCGGCATCGATCCCTGGCTGATCAACCCGTACTTCGGGCGTTGCGGCCAGGTCAACTTCCACGAGCGCGCGGGCGAGGAGTGCGTCGCCAGCAACGTCGACTTCGTCATCGAACGGATGAAGGAGAAGTATCGGGAGCACGGGGTGACGGACACGCCATACGTCGTCGTCAAGGCCGACGCCGGCACCTACGGCATGGGCGTGATGACCGTGCGCGACTCCGAGGAGATGCGCGGGCTGAACCGCAAGCAGCGCAACAAGATGGCCGTCGTGAAGGAGGGCCTGGAGGTCAGCGAAGTGATCATCCAGGAGGGCGTGCCGACGCGCGAGGACGTGGACGGAGCGGCCGCCGAACCCGTCGTCTACATGATGGATCGCTCGGTCGTGGGCGGGTTCTACCGCGTGCACACCGAGCGCGGGCGTGACGAGAACCTCAACGCGCCCGGCATGCACTTCGTGCCGCTCGCCTTCGCGGGCAGCTGCAGCCTGCCTGACTGCCGCGCGGAAGCCCTGGGCAGCGCGCCGAACCGTTTCTATTCGTACGGTGTGGTGGCGCGCCTTGCGCTGCTCGCCGCGTCGATCGAACTCGAGTCGACGGCCTCGCGCGTCCAGGAGGCGCCGTCGGCGCCCGTGGCTGCGGCGATCGCTGGCTGAACGTCGCCATGGCGCTGTCGCTCCTGTTCGTCGTCGATCCGCTGGCGAAGCTCAAGGAGTACAAGGACTCGACGGTGGCGATGATGCGCGAGGCGGCGCGGCGCGGTCACGCCATCTTCGCCTGCACGATCGACGAACTGGCCTATAGCGGCGTCGTGCGCGCTTCCGTGCACCGGCTGCGCATCACGCAGGAAGCCGAGCCCTGGTACGAGGACCTCGGAAGCGAGGTCGCGCCGCTCACGGCATTCGATGCCGTGCTGATGCGCAAGGACCCGCCGTTCGATGTCGAGTTCCTGAACGCCACGCTGCTGCTGTCGCGGGCGAAGGCCGAGGGCGCGCGCGTCTTCAACGAACCGCAGGCCCTGCGCGACCACAACGAGAAGCTCGCGATCGCCGAGTTCGCCCAGTTCATCGCGCCGACCCTCGTGACGCGCGACATGGGCCTGATCAAGCAGTTCCACCGGGAGCACGGCGACGTCGTCGTCAAGCCGCTCGACGGCATGGGTGGCAGCGGCGTGTTCAGGCTGGCCGCCGGCGATTCCAACCTCAATTCGATCCTCGAGACGCTCAGCGCGCACGGCACGCGGACCGTGATGGCCCAGCGTTACATCCCCGAGATCGTCGACGGCGACAAGCGTGTGCTGCTGATCGCCGGGGTCGCGGTCCCGTTCTGCCTGGCGCGGGTTCCGGCACCCGGCGAATCGCGTGGCAACCTCGCTGCCGGCGGGATCGGCCGGGCGCAGCCGCTGTCCGACAATGACAAGCGCATCGCCGCGGCGCTGGGGCCCGTCCTGGCGGCACGCGGGCTGCTTCTGGTCGGTCTCGACGTCATCGGCAACCACCTGACCGAGGTGAACGTCACCAGCCCCACCTGTTTCGTCGAGATCACGGAGCAGACCGGCTTCAGCGTCGCCGGGATGTTCATCGACGCGCTCGAGAAGGAGATTGCGGGCGCAAGCCACGCAAAGCCATGACCGGAATCGTCGTCATCGCGCATTCACCGCTGGCCAGCGCGCTCGGCCAGTGCGTCGAGCATGTCTATAGCTGCGAGCCCGGCGTCACGCGGCGCGAAGTGCGGCTGCTCGACGTGGAGGCTGGCGAAGCCTTCGAAGTCACGCTGGCGCGTGCCCAGGAACTCGTCCGCGAGGTGGACACCGGCAACGGCGTCCTCGTCCTTGCCGACGCTTTCGGCGCAACGCCGGGCAACATCGCGACAATGCTGGCCGACCCGGGACGTGTAGCGGTGGTCGCGGGCGTGAACCTGCCGATGTTGCTGCGCGCGGTCTGTTACCGTGCCGGCCCGTTGGCCGAACTCGTCCCCAAGGCGATCGCGGGCGGGGAGCAGGGCATCGTTCAGTCGGGCAGCAGTACGGCGGTCCAGAATCAGGCGAAAAAGCGGGCCGGGGATGATCAGCAGAGAATTCAGGATCAGCAATAAGCTCGGATTGCACGCGCGGCCATCCGCGCAATTGACCCAGGTCGCCGGCAAGTTCGCCAGCGAGATCTACATCGCGAAGAACGGCCGCCGCGTCAATGCCAAGTCCATCATGGGCGTGATGATGCTCGCCGCCGGACCGGGGGCGACCGTGACGGTGGATGCGGAAGGGCCGGATGAAGGGCAGGCGATCGATGCCATCGCAGCACTGATCGCGTCGCGATTCGGAGAGCACGAATAAGCAGGCACGCGCGCCCGGGATGCGGGTCGCCAACGGCCGGCAGGTGGAGAGCATGGCGGAAGGGCGAAGGGAGTCGCTGACGGGAAGCGGTGTCGCGCACGGGATCGCGATCGGCCGGGCGCATCTGCTCGCGCGCTCGGAACTGGAGGTCCGCCAGTACACCATCGAGCGCCGCGACGTCGTCCACGAAATCGGGCGTCTCACCGCGGGCTTCAACGCGGTCCGCGCTGAACTCGACCAGCTCAAATCCAACATTTCGGCCGAGGCGCCTTCCGAGGTGCGGGCCTTCCTCGACCTGCACCGGATGATCCTCGAGGACGCGCTGCTCGCCGATGCGCCGCGGGACGTGATCCGCACGCGCCTGATCAACGCCGAGTGGGCCCTGACGATCCAGCTCGAGGAAGTCTGCCGGCAGTTCCAGGCGATCGACGACGAGTACCTGCGCGAGCGGTCCACCGATGTCCGCCAGGTGGTCGAGCGCGTGCTGTCCGCGCTTGCCGAGGGCCGGCCCACCCGCATGGCGCTGCCGCGCAAGATCGCCCCGGGCGAACGGCTGATTCTGGTTGCGCAGGACCTCGCCCCGGCCGACATGCTGCACCTGAAGGATCGCGCCGACATCGACCTCGCCGGGTTCGTGACGGAGCTCGGCGGGCCGACCTCGCACACCGCGATCCTTGCGCGCAGCCTCGGGCTTCCCGCGGTGGTGGGCGCTGACAACGCGCGCAAGGTGATCGAGGAAGGCGACCTCGTCGTCATCGACGCCGATTCCGACGTCGTCGTCGTCAATCCAACGGCCGAGGAGATCGCCGACTTCCGGCGTCGGCTGCGCGAGGAATCCGAGCATCGCGTGCAATTGCGCAAGCTCAAGGGCCGGCTGTCGCGGACGCTGGACGGGGTCGCCGTCGAACTGCTCGCGAACATCGAGCTGCCACAGGACGCGCGCGATGCGCTCGAGGCCGGCGCCGACGGGATCGGCCTGTTCCGCTCCGAATTCCTGTTCATGGACCGCAACGAGTTGCCCTCGGAGGACGAGCAGTACGAGGCCTATGCGAAGGTGGCTCGCGCGATGAAGGGCAAGCCGGTCGTGATCCGCACGCTCGACATCGGCGCGGACAAGGTGCTGACCGCCACCGCGCGCGAGAGCCTGGGCATGGGGCGTGGCGCGCCGCGCCCGGAGTCCAACCCGGCCCTCGGGCTGCGGGCGATCCGCTACTGCCTCGCGTATCCGGAGCTCTTCCTGACGCAACTGCGCGCCATCCTGCGCGCATCCGAGGTCGGCACGGTCCGCATCCTGGTGCCGATGCTCGCCCACGCGCACGAGATCGAGCAGGCCCTCGCCTTCGTTGCCCGCGCCAAGGAGCAGTTGAAGGAACGAAAGCTGAAGTACGACGGCCGGGTGCTGGTGGGCGGGATGATCGAAGTGCCTGCGGCCGCCCTTTGCGTGCCGCAGTTCGTCGAGAAGTTGAAGTTCCTGTCGATCGGCACCAACGACCTGATCCAGTACACGCTCGCGATCGACCGTTCGGACTCGAGCGTCGCGCATCTCTACGATCACCTGCATCCCGCGGTGCTGCACCTGATCGCGCAGACGATCAAGGGGGGCGCGCGAGCCAACGTTCCGGTTTCAGTGTGCGGAGAGCTGGCCGGCGAACTCGAGATGACCGAGCTCCTGCTCGGCATGGGCCTGCGTCAGTTTTCGATGCACCCGTCGCAGATCCTGCCCGTCAAGGAGCAGCTCTTCGAGCTGTCCACCAAGGACGCGCTGCGCCTCGCCAGCCGCGTGCTTCGCGAGTCGGACCCGATCAGGATCCGGGCCGCGCTCGATCACAGGAATTCGCCCGAGCCGGCGCCCTCGGCGGTGCGCTCCGCCGCCTAGCGGCGGTTGGCGATTCTTTTCAGACGCCTTCGTCAGAAGGGCCCGGCCGCCAGCCAGCGTTCGACCTGAGGCAGCCGGTCGTTGCCCCAGAACACCTCGCCGTCGACGACGATCGTCGGTGCGCCGAAGACGCCGAGAGCGACCGCCTCCTCCACGCGCCGCCGCAACTCGTCCTTGATTTCCGGCGTCTGCGCCGCTTGCATCAGCGCCTCGCCCTCGATGCCGATGGATTGGGCGATCTCCGCGACGACGGCCGCGTCGGAGATGTCACGGTCATCCTGGAAGAAGGCGCGGAACACCGCGTGGACGAACTCGTTCGCCTTCCCGGGCCGATGCTGCTGCAGCCACAGCACGGCGCGGCTCGCGCCCACGGCACCGATCGGGAACTTCGACGGATGGCGATACCGGATGCCGGCGAAGCGCGCGGAGCGCTCGAAGTCGTGCACCGAGTACCGCGCCTTGGGCCCGTACTGCTCCGTCAGTGGAGCGCTGCCCGAGGCCTTGAAGACGACGCCGAGCAGTAACGGCCGGAAGGTGACGGTACGACCGTGGCGCGCTGCCAGCGCCTCGATGCGCTCGGATGCCAGGAAGGAATACGGCGACGAGAAGTCGAAGTGGAAGTCGATGGGGTTGGGCATGCTTCAGCTCCTTCAGGCGAGCGATCCGTAATGCATTCGCGTGCGGTAGTTCATTGCCACGCGGCCCTCGACGGCGTGCGCGTCGAAGAGTCGAGCGAGCGCCGCCGACATTTCGGCGTGCCGCGGGTGTCCGGGCGGCGGCATGTATGAGGCTGAGCCGACCAGCGCGGCGAGCTCCTCGCGCGAGAGCGTGCGCGGATTGTCGAAGTAGGCCAGTTGTGGCCGCGTCGGCGCGAAGAAACGGCCGATCGCGTCTTCGTCGACGTGACGATGCGAGATCTTGTCGTAGTCGATTCCGTACGTCTTCAGCAGCGCCTCGTAGCCTTCGAGGAAGGGCGTGCCGGTGGCCGGCCGGTCGTTCCAGATCAGCGCGGCCCAGCCGCCGGGCACGAGGATCCTGCGCGCCTCCCTGCCGGCGCGCGCCGCATCGAACCAGTGAAAGGCCTGCCCGGCGATCACCAGATGAGCGCGATGGGCCTCGAGCGTGGTTGCCTCGGCGCCGCCGTTGACGCTGAGGTAGCGGCCGTAGTGCGCGAGGCGCTCGTCGCCCACGGCGCGCATCGCCGCGTTCGGTTCGACGCCGATCACCGAGTGCCCGGCACGCAGGAACGGTTCGGCGGAGAGCCCCGTGCCGACGCCGAGGTCGACGACGACACCATCGAGCGGCAGGGCTCCCGCGGTCCGCAGATGCGCGACGATGGCGTCCGGATATGTCGGCCGGCCGCGCGTATAGACGGCCGCACGGTCGCTGAAGCGCTCGGTCGGTTCCATCGTGTGCTGCCCGCTAATCGTCCATGACGGCGTCGAGGCCGCGGTGCACGCCGAGCAATCCATCGACCTTGCGGATCGCGAGCAACGCGCCGTCGACGTACGGTTCGGCGCTCGAACTCGCTTCGTGCTTCAGGTGCAGGCGCTGTCCGGGGCTGCCGAAGATCGCCTCGACCGCGATCACGTAGCCGGGCAGCCGCAGTGAATGCACGCGCACGCCGCTCAGTTCCGCGCCACGCGCCTCACGCGGGCCGCGCATGGCGTCGAGCGGAACGCCCGTTGCCGGGGCGCGCACCGCGCCGAGCCGGTGCGCGAGTTCGCGAGCGGTGCCGGAAGGCGCGTCCACCTTGTCCTCGTGCGCGTAGTCCACGATCTCGAAGTGCTCGAGGTAGCGCGCCGCCTGCTCGGCAAATTTCTGCAGCAGGACCGCGGTGATCGCGAAGTTGCCGCAGGCGAGCACGCCCCGATTTCGCGCGCGCGCGTGGGCGTCGATCTCGCGGTAGTCGGCATCGGTCAGGCCCGACGTGCCGACGACCACGTGGGCGCCGGCGTCCAGCGCGGCGAGGACGTTGCCCCTGGCACTGTCCGGCCTGGTGTACTCGACGAAGACATCGCAGCCCGTGGCCAGCGCCTCCCTCGCGGTCGCGAACACCGGGGCCTTCAGTGTCGGCACGCCGAGGACATCGCCGAGCGGGCGGCCTGCGGCACTCCGCGCGACCGCGGCGACGAGTTCGAGGTCCGGCTGCCGCGCAATGCCGCGCGCAAGCGCGGAGCCGGCCCACCCGGTGGCGCCCGCCAGCACGACACGCGTCATCGTTCGATCTCCCATCGTCCGCCCTGAGCCGGGCGCGTCAGAGGTTGCGTGCGATCAGGATGCGCTGGATGTCGCTCGTGCCTTCGTAGATCTGGCACACCCGCACGTCCCGATAGATCCGCTCTACCGGGAAGTCGGCGACGTAGCCGTAGCCACCGTGGATCTGGATCGCGTCGGAGCACACGCGCTCGGCCATTTCGGACGCGAAGAGCTTCGCCATCGCGGCCTCCTTAAGGCAGGGCCGCCCGGCGTCCTTCAGGCGGGCCGCGTGGTGGATCAACTGGCGAGCAGCTTCGAGTTGCGTCGCCATGTCGGCGAGCCGGAACTGCACCGCCTGGTGCTCGTAGATGGGCTTGCCGAAAGCCACGCGCTCGCGTGCATATTTCAGGGCCGCTTCGTACGCCGAGCGCGCCATGCCGAGCGATTGCGAGGCGATGCCGATGCGGCCGCCCTCCAGCCCGGACAAGGCGATCTTGTATCCCGCGCCCTCGTCGCCGATCAGGTTCGCCGCCGGTACCCGGCAGCTCTCGAGCAGGATCTGCGCCGTGTCCGATGCGTGCTGCCCCATCTTCTCCTCGAGCCGCGCGACGACATAGCCCGGTGTCGACGTCTCGACGATGAAGGCGCTGATGCCGCGCTTGCCGGCGCTCTTGTCGGTCACGGCCATCACGATCGCGACGTCGCCGTGCTTGCCGCTGGTGATGAACTGCTTGACGCCGTCGAGCACGTAGACGTCGCCGTCGCGGCGCGCGGTCGTGCGCAGTCCCGATGCCTCCGAGCCGACATGCGGCTCGGTCAGGCAGAACGCGCCCAGCATCTCGCCGCGCGCGAGCGGCACGAGGTAGCGCTGCTTCTGCTCCTCGGTCGCCCACGCCATGAGGATGGAGCAGACCGGGCAGTTGTTGACGCTGATGACGGTCGACGTTGCGCCGTCGCCCGCCGCGATTTCCTCCAGCGCGATGGCGAGCGCGAGGTAGTCCATGCCGGCGCCGCCGTAGTGATCGGGCACGGCGATGCCGAAGGTGCCGAGCGACGCCAGCTCCGCCAGCGCTTCCCGCGGAAAAGCAGACTTGCGGTCCCATTCGGCCGCGAATGGCGCCAGCCTCTGCTGCGCGAAGTCCCGCAGCGAGTCGCGCAGCAGCCGGTGTTCGTCACTCAGCATCCGCGGTCTCCCCGGCGCGCCGCGGCGGCGGCGCTTCATACGACAGCCAGCTGACCCGCCGGCGAAGCAGCAGGCCGACCACGAAACCCGCCACGAGCACCCCGGCGAGCAACGGTCCGCCGCCGATGATGCCCGTCACCAGCAGCACGTCCGACGAGCAGCGGAGCATCCGGTAGCCCGGGCACCACATGAAGCTGATCATCGCGGTGAGCGCGATCCAGGTGACGATGCCGACCAGAAGCGCGCGCGTCATCGACTCGGCGATCGTGCGGATGCGGTCGGCGGCATTCTGGTAGAGCAGCAGGCTGAACAGCATGGCGAGCAGGCCCGGCACCGCGACGAACACCCAGGTCTGCATGCCGACCTGGCTGGCGAAATCGCGCATGACGGTTTCAAGCATGCCCGCGCCCAGCCAGGTGCAGATGGCGAAGAGCAGCATCGCGAACACCGAGATCGGCATGGCGCGCTAGTTCCAGTGGCGGCGGCGTGCCGTCACTTCGATCTCGATCTTCATCCGCGCGTCCACCAGCCCGCACACCAGCGCGGTCGCCGCGGGGCGGGCCTTGCCCAGGTGCTCGCCGAAGATCGGCGCCAGTTGCTCGAACAGCGCGGCATCGACCAGGAAGTAGCGCACGCGGACGATGTCGTCCAGCGAGCAGCCGGCCTGGTCGAGCGCCGCCGCGATGTTCCGGAAGCACTGGCGCGCCTGCACCGCCGGGTCCGCGTCGATCGTCATCTTCGCGTAATCGAAGCCGGTGGTGCCCGACACGTGCACGTAATCGCCCTCGACCACGGCGCGGCTGTACCCGGCCACCGCCTCGAAGCTGGAACCGGACGAGATGAGCCTGCGCTCCGTCATGCGTTCACCATGAGATCTGTTCGCCGCCATAGTTGAGGAACTTGCCGTTGTGCGATTCGTTCGCGGCGGCCAGCACGCGGCGCATGCCGGCGACACTCGTCGCGACGTCGATGTCCGCGCCCGCGCCACCCATGTCCGTCTTGACCCAGCCTGGATGGAAGGCGACGCAGACGACGCCGCGCGGCCCGAACTCGAGGCTCGCGGCCTTCACCGCCACGTTGACCGCCGCCTTGCTGGCCCGGTAGAGCCACCCGGCGCTGCTCGACATCATCGACACCGAGCCCATCTTGCTCGACACGACCGCCGCCTTGCCGCGCGACGCCGTCAGGAGGGGCGCGAGCGCGGACAGGAGCTGCATCGGCGCGCGGACGTTGGTGCGCATCACCTGGTCGAACTCGTCGTCGCCGGGCGCGGTCAGCGCGTTGACGCGCGGCCCGTACACGCCGGCGTTGACAATGACGATGTCGACCGCGCGGCCGCCGAGCCGGGTTCCCAGCGCGGCGACCGCGGAACTGTCGAGCACGTCGAGCGACAGCGGCTCGCCGCCTTCGCCACGCACCGCTGCCTGGCCCGCTTCCGAGCGGGCCGTGCCGATGACCGTTGCACCGTCGGCGGCGTACTGCCGCACGAACTCGCGGCCGATGCCGCGCGAAGCGCCGATCACGAGGACAGTCGTCATCGTGCCGGCGCTTCCCGGTGCGCGGCAAACTGCATCAGAGGATTTCGAGCGCCAGCGCGGTCGCTTCCCCCCCGCCGATGCACAGCGCGGCCACTCCGCGCTTGCCGCCGGTCTTGCGCAGCGCGCCGAGCAGGGTGACGACGATCCGGGCGCCGGACGCACCGATCGGATGGCCGAGCGCGCAGGCGCCGCCGTGGATGTTGACCTTTTCATGCGGCAGGTTGAACTCCCGCATGGCGGCCATCGTCACCGCCGCGAAGGCTTCATTGACTTCCCACAGGTCGACATCGCCCGGCTTCCATCCGGCCTTCTTCAGCACCTTGTCGATGGCGCCGACCGGGGCGGTCGTGAACCACTCGGGCGCGTGCGCGTGCACCGAGTGCGCGACGATGCGCGCGATCGGCTTCGCACCGATCTGCTGCGCGGTGGACGAGCGCATCAGCACCAGCGCCGCGGCGCCGTCCGAGATCGACGAGGCGTTGGCGGCGGTGATCGTGCCGTCCTTCTTGAACGCCGGCTTCAGTCCCGGGATCTTGTCGAGCTTGGCCTTGAACGGC
The DNA here is from genome assembly GCA_963726405.1 of uncultured beta proteobacterium. GTDB lineage: Bacteria > Pseudomonadota > Gammaproteobacteria > Burkholderiales > Burkholderiaceae_F > JAOUJD01. The sequence goes on from CAVSCF010000006.1 coordinate 176,676, forward strand.
TGCTCGTCCTTCGCGATCTCGACTTCGCCACCCTTGCCGGGCACCTTCACCGCCGCGATTTCCCAGGCGAAGCTGCCGTCGGTGTTGGCCTTGAGCGCGCGCTCGGTCGACGCGATCGCGAACTTGTCCTGCTCCTCGCGCGTGAAGCTGTATTTGGCGACGCAGTCCTCGGCGAACACGCCCATCGCCTTGCCGCGCTGGTAGGCATCTTCCAGGCCGTCGAGCGCCATGTGGTCGTATGTCGTGAAGGCGCCGTAGCGATAGCCCTTGCGCGAGTTGACGAGCAGGTGCGGCGCGTTGGTCATGCTCTCCATGCCGCCCGCCACGAGGATGCTGGCGCTGCCGGCGACGAGCATGTCGTGCGCGAACATCATCGTGCGCATGCCGGAGCCGCACATCTTCGACAGCGTGACCGCGCCGGCGGACTGCGGCAGGCCGGCGGCGAGCACGGCCTGGCGTGCCGGGGCCTGGCCCTGGCCGGCCATCAGGCAGCAGCCCATCAGCACTTCGTCGACGGCCTCGCCCTTGACTCCCGCGCGCTCGACGGCGGCGCGGATGGCGACGGCACCCAGCTGCCATGCCTGCAGGCCGGCGAAGTCGCCGAGCAGGCCTCCGATAGGCGTGCGGGCGGCCGATGCGATGACGATCGGATCGTTCATGGTGATCTCCCGTTTTCCGTGAGTGATTGTGGCGCATAGCGCCGACGGAAACGGCGCTCGGTCGGATATGGAAAGACGTCCTCCAGGTGGCCGGCCTGGATGCGCGCCTTGCGGGCGTTCCAGAAGGCCGGCGTCAGCAGGTCGGCGTGGTACTTCATGAAGGCGGCGCGGATGCGGTCGTCGCCGAGCAGGAAGGGTCCCCACTGCTCGGGGAACATGTCGCGCTTGTCGACCAGGTAGTGCACCTCGTCGCCCATGTCGTCGTCGTCGTGCAGCGCCTTCGGCACCGCGCGGAAGGTGCAGTCGGTCATGTACTCGATCTCGTCGTAGTCGTAGAACACCACGCGGCCGAGGCGTGTCACGCCGAAGTTCTTGTACAGCATGTCGCCCGGGAAGATGTTGGCGGCGGCGAGTTCCTTGATCGCGTTGCCGTACTCCCGCACCGCGTGCTCGAGTTCGGCGTCCGTCGCGTGCATGAGGTAGATGTTCAGCGGCGTCATGCGGCGCTCGATGTACACGTGCTTGATCACGATCTGCTCGTCGTCGATCTCGATCATGCTCGGGCACATCGCAAGCAGTTCCTGGATCAGCGCCTGCGAGAACCGCGCCCGCGGCAGCGTGACCTGCGAGTACTCCCAGGTGTCCGCCATGCGGCCGACCCGGTCGTGCAGCTTCACGAGCTGGTACTTCCCCATGATCTGCTGGCGATCGGTGTCCTTCGGGTGCGGGATCACGTCCTTGATCAGCTTGAACACGTACGGATACGACGGCAGGGTGAACACCGTCATCACCAGCCCCTTGATGCCGGGCGCGACAATGAACTGGTCGGTCGAGTGTCGCAGGTGATGCAGGAAGTCGCGGTAGAACAGCGTCTTGCCCTGCTTGGCGAGGCCCACCATCGTGTAGAGCTCGGAGGGCGGCTTCGACGGCAGGATCGTGCGCAGGAAGTCGACGTAGGCCGACGGCGCTTCCATGTCGACGAGGAAGTACGCGCGCGTGAAGGAAAAGAGCGTCGTCAGCATGTCGCTCTGGAACATCGCGGTGTCGATGTACAGGTGACCGGCCGCGTTGCGCAGGATCGGCACCGCCACCGGGGTGATGCGGGTGCCGTTGATCACGCGCCCGACGATGTACGCGCCCTTGTTGCGGAAGAACAGGCCCGACAGGACCTGGATCTGGCAGTCCGGCTCTGCGTGCCAGGGGCGCCTGAAGGCCTCGCCGCTGCGGTGCGCGTCGCATATCGCGCGCACCACGAACCGGATGTCGCGCTCGACGTTCTCCCAGCGGCACGCGAGCCCGTAGTCGATGATGATCTGCCGCAGCGCGCTGCGCACCCCGCGCGCGGTGGGGTAGTAGCTGCGGTACGACGGCGGATCCGAGTCCATGTAGTCGGTCGCCACGCCGGGGCGCACGAAGATGAACTGGTTGCGGAAATAGTCCCGGTGCAGCAGCTTGGTGCACACCGAGTTGAAGAAGGTCTCCGCGCACTCGGGCTGGCGATGGTCGGCGAGCAGCGCGATGAACTGCTGCTTGACCGCCTGCCACAGGGCGTCCCTCTCGACCTCGGTCAGCGAGAGGAGGTCGAACTCGCGCTCGATCCTGGCGACGGCCTCCAGGACGCGCTTGTCGTAGAAGTCGATCCGGTCGCGGGCGTGGCCCTGCATCGTCAGCCAGTCGCCGTTCTCGTACAACTGCTTGGCCTGCTGCGCGACGTAGCGGAAACGTCGGTAGTGCCGGTTGAAGCCGTCGAGGATGGCCGCGGCGATCCTGGCCGGCGACGGCATGGACCGGTCGAACAGCACTTCGGAGGCGACGACGGCGGACATGTCAGGAGGACGAATGACGGGGGGTCAGGGCGAGCCAGACGGCCAGCACGCCGAAGGCGCCGCCGAGGAACCAGCGCTGCAGCCGCAGCCATCCCGGCCGTCGGGCGAGCCACGCGGCCATGGCTCCCGCGACGGTCACGAGCGCTCCATCGACCAGCGTGGAAACGGAGATGTGCACGATGCCGAGCGCCAGGCTCTGCAGCAGCACGGCGCCGCCGGCCGGATCGACGAACTGTGGGAACAGCGACAAGTAGAACACGGCGACTTTCGGGTTGACGACCGATGCGGTCAAGGACTGCCGAAACAGCACGCGATCGGGCACGGGCTCGAGCTTCTGGGGCGTGAAGCTGAATCCGCCCCCGCGAAAGGTGCTCCAGGCCAGCCACAGAAGGTACGCCGCTCCCGCCAGCTTCACCGCGTCAAAGGCGGCCGGCACGGCGAGCAGCAGCGCCGACAGTCCGAGGGCCGCGGCGAAAAGGTGAACCAGCACGCCCGCCATGACGCCGATCAGCGAGAAGTACCCGGCGCGGCGCCCCTGCGTGAGCGTGCGCGAGATGAGGTAGATCCAGACGGGTCCCGGGGTCAGCGCCAGCAGCAGCACGGCCAGCGCGAACAGGGCCAGCGAGTCGAAAGGAAGGCCGAAGAGGGACATCGGAAGGGCTGGACGATCAGGTGCCGATTGTTCCAGATTGCCGGGCCTCGCGCTGCCACTCCAGGCGCTGCTCGATGATGGTCGGACCATGGCTGGCGTTGTCCGACCCGGCGCCGACCTGCATGAATCCGAACGCCTCGTACAGCCGTCGGGCGGCGGTGAGTGCGCCGAACGTGTGCAGGACCGCGCGCGGATGGCGGCCTGCGCACCAGTCCATGGCGTGCGCCAGCAGCCGGCGCCCCCAGCCCCGGCCGTGCAGCGCCTCGTCGACGATGAACCAGCGCAGCTCCGGCGTGGTCCCGCGGCAGTCGACCACGATGGAGCCGAGCACCCGGCCGCCATCGACCAGCAGCCAGACGCCGTCGCGGCCGCCGTCGTGCTCGTCGAGGAACCGGGCGATGTCCTGGCGCTGCTTGCGTTCGAAGGCGGGGCCGAAGCCGTGACGGCGCGCGTAGTAGTCGATCTGCAGTTGCGCGCTCTGGACCAGGCCGCCGGGCAGGCAGGCCGGGACGATGCGCGGGCCGCAATCGACGGGGTTCATGGCGGCATCGAACGGGTAGAGCAGTTCGAAGCGTTCGAGGTCGACCAGCATCGCCTCGTCGAAGCGCCGGCCGACCGCCGCAAGCTCGCGCGTGAAGAAGCGGCGATGGCCGTTCTTCCAGTCGTCAAGGGTGCGATCGCCTTCGCCTTCGTCCCATGCGAAGCCGGCGTCGACTTCGCGGAAGGGCCGGCGCTCTAGCACCGTGGTCCGGATCACCGCGCGTGGCGTGCCGTCGTGCTCGGTGACGACCGAGTAGCCGCCCGGGACCGGCTTCGCCTCCGGTTGCAGATCGTTGAACTCCGCCAGGCCGGCCGTGGCGCGCTTCGGCCCGTGCAGCACCAGCTCGACGAGCTCGTGTGCCAGTGCCGGCGTATCGCCGAAGTACCAGGCCTGATGCGGCGTATCGACGGGCAGGCGTATTCCCGTGCAGAACTCCCGCCAGAAACGCTCGATGCGGGGCTCCACGAATCGGGCCTTACATCGTGTCCGCAAACAATTCGCGGCCGATCAGCATGCGGCGAATCTCGGAGGTGCCGGCACCGATCTCGTACAGCTTGGCGTCCCGCCACAGCCGCCCGGTCGGGTAGTCGTTGATGTAGCCGTTGCCGCCCAGCGCCTGGATCGCTTCGCCGGCCATCCAGGTGGCCTTTTCCGCGGAGTACAGGATCGCGCTCGCGGCGTCCTTGCGCAGGCTGCGCACGGTCTCGGCCGTTGCCGCATCGCAGGCCCTGCCGACGGCGTAGACGTAGGCGCGGCAGGCCATCATGGTCGAGTACATGTCGGCCAGCTTTCCCTGCATCAACTGGAACTCGCCGATCGGCTGGCCGAACTGCTGGCGGTCGTGCACATACGGCACGACCGCATCCATGCACGCCGCCATGATGCCGAGCGGGCCGCCCGAGAGCACGGCGCGCTCGAAGTCCAGGCCGCTCATCAGCACCTTCGCGCCGCCGCCTTCCTGGCCCAGCACGTTGTCGACCGGCACTTCGACGTTCTCGAATACCAGCTCGCCCGTGTGCGAGCCGCGCATCCCGAGCTTGTCGAGCTTCTGCGCCACGGAGTAGCCCTTCATTCCCTTTTCGACGATGAACGCCGTCATCCCGCGCGCGCCCATCTGCGGATCGGTCTTCGCGTAGACGACGAGGGTGTCGCAGTCGGGGCCGTTGGTGATCCACATCTTCGTGCCGTTCAGAACGTAGCGGTCGCCCCTGAGGTCGGCGCGCATCCGCATGCTGACCACGTCGGAGCCGGCGTTGGGTTCGCTCATTGCCAGCGCGCCGACGTGCTCGCCGCTCACGAGCTTCGGCAGGTACTTCGCTTTCTGCGCCGCATTGCCGTTGCGCTTGATCTGGTTGACGCACAGGTTGGAGTGGGCGCCATAGGACAGGCCGACCGACGCGCTGGCGCGCGAGATCTCCTCCATCGCGACGATGTGCGCGAGGTAGCCCATGTCGGCGCCGCCGTACTCGTCGGCCACCGTGATGCCGAGCACCCCGAGGTCGCCGAGCTTGCGCCACAGGTCCATCGGAAACTGGTCGGTGCGGTCGATCTCGGCCGCGCGCGGCGCGATCTCGGCCTGGGCGAAGTCGTGCACGGCCTCGCGCAGCGCGTCAATGTCGGCCCCGAGCTGGAAGTCCATTCCCCGCAGTTGCATCGTCATCTCCTAGATCCGTTCGTCCGCCATGCCGTGCATGACCATGAGCGTCTGCTGCATGGCCGCCACCCGCGTTTCGCGGTCGCCGCGCCGGGCCCAGACATCGGCCCGCACCACGCTCAACGAGCGGCCGGGCTTCAGCACTTCGCCCCGCGCGATCAGCAGTTCGCCTTCGGCGGGAGCGATCATGTTCACCTTGTATTCGACCGTCAGCACGCTTGCATCCGCCGGCATCAGCGTGAACGCCGCGTAGCCGCCGGCGCTGTCGGCGATCATGCCCACCACACCGCCATGCACATAGCCGTGCTGCTGGCCGAGGTCGTCGCGAACGGGAAGCTCGATCTCGACCTTGCCCGGCTCGACGCGCGTCATCCGCGCGCCGATCAGGCTCATGGCCGCCTGGCGCGCGAACGAGCCGCGCACGCGCGCTTCGAAATCGGGGTTGCGGGTCTGGAAGGCCATGGCCAGCGCACGCTCGCGTGGAGAAGGGAAAATCTTACTGACGTTGACGTTAACGTCAACTCGCCCGCGGACGGCCCGGTTCCGTTTACGGTACGGCGCGACCGTCGGCCAGGCGCAGGATGCCGCGAATGAACCGGTAGACGGTCCAGAACCACACGATCGAGATGCCGATGCCGCCGAGGACTCCCGCGGCGATGATCTCCCACGGGATCGAGAAGTAGTCACCGGCGCGCGCGAGTTCGCTCAGCTGGACGGCGTTGGGCACGATCACCCACACCATGCCGCCGATCAGGAGCGCCCCCCATAGAAGCGCCCACCAGAACGTGCGTATCAGCCAGTCGTAATGCGAGGCGAGGAACGTGTCCTCGACGTCGCGCCGCTTCACGTAGTCCAGGAAGAGACCGAACAACGCCGGCCAGAACAGGAAGAGCCCCGTCACGTGCAGTCCGTAGGCGATGCCGACGAACGTGAATTCGCGTGACGAGGGGACGGATGCACTGGCGACGGGCTCGCTGGCGCTCATGGCAACTCCGGAAGCGGCGGGGGAAGAGAGTCAATGGTATCGCCGTCGCCCGACACCGCCGTCGCCCACGCGGCCCGGCATTTCGCTACCCTCCGCCGATGGATTCGGGCAGCGCGCAGTACATCCTCAAGCACACCTTCGGCTACGACAGCTTCCGCGGCTTCCAGCAGCAGGTCATCGACCACGTCGTCGAGGGCCGTGACGCACTGGTGCTGATGCCCACCGGCGGCGGCAAGTCCATCACCTACCAGATCCCGGCCTTGATGCGGCCCGGTGTCGGCGTGGTCGTCTCGCCGCTGATCGCGCTGATGCAGAACCAGGTCGCGGCCCTGGAGGAAGTCGGCGTTCGTGCCGCCTTCCTGAACTCGACGCTGAGTTCGGCGGACGCGGCCGCGGTCGAGCGCGCGCTGTGCGCGGGCGCCCTCGATCTCGTCTATGTCGCGCCCGAGCGGCTCGTGACCGAGCGCTGCCTGCGGCTGCTCGCGGACCTCCAGCGCGGTCCGGGCCTGGCTCTTTTCGCCATCGACGAGGCGCACTGCGTGTCGCAGTGGGGGCACGACTTCCGCCCCGAGTACGGCCAGCTCGCGCTGCTGCGGGAGCGGTTCCCGGCCGTGCCGAGGATTGCGCTGACGGCGACCGCGGACGTGCCGACCCGCACCGAGATCGCCGATCGGCTGCTGGTCGATCCCAGGGTCTTCGTCGCCAGCTTCGACCGGCCGAACATCCGCTATCGGGTGGTGGAGAAGCGCGAGCCGCGCGAGCAGTTGCTGCGGTTCGTGCGCGACGAGCATGCGGGCGAGGCGGGCATCGTGTACTGCCTTGCGCGCAACACCGTCGATGAAGTGGCGGCCTTCCTGTGCAGTCACGGCGTGAAGGCGCTGCCCTACCACGCCGGGATGGACGCGAAGGCGCGCGCCGGCAACCAGCGCCGCTTCCTCGCCGACGACGGCCTGGTGATGGTCGCCACCATCGCCTTCGGCATGGGCATCGACAAGCCCGACGTGCGGTTCGTCGCCCACGTCGACATGCCGAAGAGCATCGAGGGCTATTTTCAGGAGACCGGTCGTGCCGGCCGTGACGGCGAGCCGGCCGATGCGTGGATGACCTACGGCCTCGCCGACGTCGTGCAGCAGCGGCGCCTGATCGAGATGTCCGACGGGGAGCCGGCGTACAAGCGGCTGTCCGGGGCAAAGCTCGACGCCATGCTCGGGCTCGCGGAAGCGGCGGATTGCCGGCGCGTGCGCCTGCTCGCGTACTTCGGCGAAGCGAGCCAGCCCTGCGGCAACTGCGACAACTGCCTGGCGCCGCCGGAACTGTTCGACGCCACCGAGCCCGCGCGCAAGCTGCTGTCGACGATCTACCGCTGCGAGCAGGCAAGCGGGTTCGGGTTCGCGGCCTCCCATGTGATCGACGTGCTGCGCGGCAAGGCCACCGAGAAGGTCGAGAAGTTCGGCCACGCAAGCCTGTCGACCTTCGGCATCGGGCAGGAACTGGCGGAAGCCGAGTGGCGCCTGCTGCTGCGCCAGCTCGTGGCGGAGCACATCGTCGAGGTCGATTACGACACGTACAACGTGCTGCGCCTCACGGACGCGAGCCGGGCGGTGCTGCGCGGCGAAAGGACGATCCGGCTGCGTCGACCGAGCCCCGCGAGCGCGCGCAAGCGACGCGCCAGGGGACCGGCCGCCGAGGCGAACGCGGCCCTCGACTCTCCCCTGTTCGAACGGCTGCGCGCCTGGCGTGCCGCGGTGGCGAAGGAGCACGGTGTGCCGGCGTACGTCGTCTTCCACGACGGCACGCTGCGCGCCATCGCCGCCGCGCGACCGTCCGGCCTCGATCAACTGGCCGACATCTCGGGCGTGGGCGAGAAGAAGCTGGAGCGGTACGGGACTGAACTGATCGGGTTGATTCGCTCCGCGGAGTGAGTCAGGGCACAAACCCCGGCCGAAGGTCAGCCCGCTCCCGGTCTCCCGCATGGCGGCCTCTGTCACTTCGGGTTGAACCTTGGTGCAATAGGCAAGGCGCTTCGCGGTCCGCAGTATCGCTGCCCGGTGCGCCTCGCTTTCCACGGGAACGGTCGATTCGTCGATGCCCGGGGAAGCCGGGCAGTGGCCGAATGGGCGCCGGGCACGTGCTTGGCGCGACTCCAGACACGACAGCGCGCTTCTCCTTGCGGCAACCGACCACCACCGTCTTGCACGCCTGCGTCCGCTGCAGCCGGGGCCGCACGTCTGCGCGGATCAGCTGATATATGGGATACAAAGCAGGATACGAAGCACGAGGCATCGCGCGGACCGCCACGGATCTGGGCGCGCAGCAACTTTGCCGCCGCGCCTGGTGGGTCTTCTTCATCGGCGGTCTGGCTTCGGTCGTGTTCGGAATCGTTGCGATCGTCAATCCGACCATCGCCTTGTTCTTCATCGCGTCCTTCTTCGCGGCATCGGTGCTGACGGATGGCGCCGTGAACGCGCTCGCCGGGCTTCGACATCGCAACAAGGACGGCTGGTGGACGATGGTGCTTCTGGGGATCGCCGGGGCGGTTGCCGGCGGGTATGCGCTGATGAACCCCGAGGTGACCATGGCTGCGTTCGTCCTCGCCGCCGCGTTCATGGCCGCCGCGGTCGGCGTGTCCCTGGTTGCGCTTGGCTACAAGATACGAAAGCAAAACGTGCGCGAATGGGTCCTGTATCTGGCCGGCGGGCTGTCGCTGCTGTTCGGTGGCATGATCTTCATCGACCCGCGCGAATACGGACCTTCCCTCGTGATCCTGATCGCGGTCTGGGCGCTGCTGGTCGGTTCGCTGCGGATCTGGTTCGCGTTTCGCGTCCGGGCCTGGTCCGAAAGTTCCGGGGTTGGCGAGCATGAAGCGTTCCGGGAGCGTGGCCGGCCGACGGGCGAAGTCGAAGTCCAGTAGGGGCCAACAGGGAAGCGCGCCCAGGGGCGGATGGACGCAGCATCGTCGTTTCCCGCCAGTTCAGATCAATTCAACAGGAGGTGATTGCCGATGAGTGACATGCCGGATTTCTCGAACGTCAACAGCGGGTCCAGTTCGACCGCGACCAAGATCCACGAGGTCAAACCGGGCGACAGCCTGTCGAAGATCGCGAAGCAGGAGTACGGCGACGCCAGCAAGTGGCCGCTGATCTTCGAGGCCAACAAGGACATCCTGAAGGACCCGAACAAGATCTTTCCCGGCCAGAAGCTGAATATCCCGCCGCTGGCCTGAGCCTCGCCGCGTGACAACGGCCGCAGCACGCCCACGACAAGAACCCGCGTTTTGGAGGAACACCATGCTGTCCAGATTTCGCATTACCGCTCTTGCCTTCGTTTCCGTGATCGCTCTGGCCGCCTGCGGGAAGAAGGAGCCGCCCCCGCCTCCGCCGGCTCCCGCGCCCGCTCCGGCACCTGCGCCCGCACCTGCACCAGCGCCGGTCGGTGTGACGGTTTCGTCGGTCACGCTCGGCAAGGCCGTCGGTGCCGACAAGAAGGTGACTGCGCCGACCGAGGTGTTCGCCAAGGGCGACACGATCCACGCCTCGATCGACACGACCGGCACCGGTACCGCCGCCGTGCAGGCGAAGTGGACCTACACGAAGGACGGCAAGACCGTGCCTGTCAAGGAAGACTCCGCCACCATCAACGCCACCGGGCCCTCGACCACCGAGTTCCACATCAGCAAGCCGGATGGCTGGCCGCTGGGCACCTACCAGGTCGACGTTTTCGTCGACGGCAAGCAGGTGGCAACGAAGGCCTTCAAGGTCCAGTAGCTCCGCGATCGGCGCGGTCTGCACGAGGCATCGAGCAGACCGCGCAATCAGGGCAGAGCCTGCCCTCGTCGGGGCTTGGTCCTGCGGACTTCCGCGTTGTTTGCTGATTCCGCGGCCCTGCGGACGTTGGGTAGCGGAGATGGCAGCCCCGGGCTTTCAGCGCCCTTGCCAGCCCGGCCTCGCTGTCCAGGCGGGCCGGCTGACGTAGTGCCGCTCAAACCTCAGCGCTTCGCCCGCGTCGACGGCCCGAGCAGTCGCTTGCAATCCGCCTCATGCTGGCCGATCTCGGCGAGCGTCACCTGGATGTCTTCGCGCTGCTGCTCGAGAGCGCGCCGGTGCTGGGCCAGGACCAGAAGAAACTTCTTCGCCTGTGCCGCCGCGTCCTTCGGCGACTCGTACATGTCGATCAGCTCGCGCACCTGGGTCAGCGTGAGGCCGAGCCGCTTGCCGCGCAGCGTCAGCTTGAGGCGGGTTCGATCGCGGTTGGAGTACACGCGCGTGAGGCCCGAGCGGCCCGCGCGCTTCGGCTGCAGGATGCCCTGATCCTCGTAGAAGCGGATCGCCCGCGGTGTGACGTCGAACTCGCGCGCGAGCTCGGTGATCGAAAATGTGCTGCCTTCCTTCGGTTCGCGCGCGGTCGCCATGACGCCTAGAATCGCGTCAGTTTCCGTAAACGTCAAGCTGGCGTCGCGAGCCTCCGGTGAATCCCCACGAGCACGAACTGAATTACCCGTGGCCCGACGTGCCGACGCTCGGCACATGGCAGACGCTGCGGCCCGGGGTGCACTGGGTGCGCATGCCCCTTCCGTTCGCCCTCGATCACATCAACCTGTGGGTGCTCGACGACGAGATCGACGGGCGGGCCGGCTGGACCGTGATCGACAGCGGCATCAGCGACGAGATCACGAAGCAGGCGTGGGAGCAGGTGTTCGACGGCGCGTTCGGCGGCCGGCCGCTGGTGCGCCTGCTGTGCACGCACTTCCATCCAGACCACTTCGGCCTGGCGTACTGGCTGGTCGCCGGCGGGGACAAGTCGCGATGGACCGCGCCGCTGTGGATGTCCGCGACCGAATACGCCTTCGGGCGCTTCCTGTCGCTGGGCGCGGACCAGACCACGGGCGATTCGGCGGCGAACCACTTCGCGCGCAACGGCCTGGACGATCGCGATGCACTGGCGAAAGTGCGGGCGCGCGGCTCGGGGCATTACCCGAAGCTGGTGCCGTCGTTTCCGTCGAGTTTCCGCCGCATACAGGACGACGACGAGATCGCGATCGGGCCCTCGCATGCCAAGCGCGTCTTCCGCGCCATGGTGGGCTTCGGCCACGCGCCCGAGCACGTGTCGCTCTACTGCGAGCAGGACAAGCTGCTGATCTCGGGTGACATGGTGCTGCCGCGCATCTCGACCAACGTCAGCGTGTTCGACCTCGAGCCCGACGGCAATCCGCTGCCGCGCTACCTGCATTCGCTCGATCGGCTGTTGCTGCTGCCCGCCGACACGCTGGTGCTGCCCTCGCACGGCAAGCCGTTCACCGGCCTGCACCAGCGCATCGCGCAGCAGCACGCGCACCACGCGGAGCGGCTGGACGAAGTGCTCGAGGCGTGCGCGACGCCGCAGACCGCCGCGTCGATCGTCCCCGTGCTGTTCAAGCGCGCACTCGACCTGCACCAGACGACGTTCGCGCTCGGCGAGGCGCTCGCCCACCTGCACGCGCTCTGGTACGACGGCAAGGTGGTGCGCCGCCTCGACGGGGCGGGTGTTTACCGGTTCACTGCCGCATGACAGACGACAGCCGCAAGCCCCGCCGACACGGCACCACGCTGGTGACCGCCGGGCGCGATCGCGCGAAGAATTTCGACTTCGTCAATCCTCCACTGGTGCGCGGTTCGACCGTGCTGCACGACAGCGTCGACGACATGAAGGTGCGCGTGCAGGCGCGCCTCGCCGGCAACGACGACGTATCCACCTACGGGGTCTACGGCACGCCGACCCACACGGCGTTCTACGCCGCGCTGAACGCGCTCGAAGGCGGCTACCGCAGCTGGGCGCTGCCCTCGGGGCTGGCGGCGTGCACGATGTCGCTGCTCGCCTTCGTGCGCGCTGGCGACCACGTGCTCGTGCCCGACTCGGTCTACGCACCGACCCGGCGCTTCAGTCGCCAGACGCTCGCGCGCTTCGGCGTCGACGTCACGTTCTACGACCCGTGCATCGGCGACGAACTGGAGGGCCTGTTCCGCCCGACGACGCGCGTGCTGTTCATGGAATCGCCCGGCTCGCTCACCTTCGAGATGCAGGACGTGCCGCGGCTGGCCGCGATCGCCCGCCGCCACGATGCCTACAGCGTGGTCGACAACACGTGGGCGACCCCGCTCTTCTTCCAGCCGCTGGCGCACGGCGCTGACGTCTCGCTGCACGCCGCGACCAAGTACATCGGCGGGCATTCCGACGTGCTGATGGGCACGCTCACGGTCAGCGAACGCGCGTGGCCGGCGATCCGGGAGGCCATGCATTTCTACGGCATGACCACGAGCCCGGACGACGTCTACCTCGCGCACCGCGGCCTGCACACGATGAGGGCGCGTCTGGCGTTGCATCGCGCGAACGCCGAGCGGCTGATCGCGTGGCTGCGCGCACAGCCCGAAGTCGAGCGCGTGCTGTATCCCGCACTGGAGGACGACCCGGGCCACGCGCTGTGGAAGCGCGACATGAGCGGCGCGTCGGGCCTGTTCGGTGTGGTTCTGGCGGCCGGCCTGCCGACCGGTTCGCTGGAAGCGCTGGTCGATGCCGTCGAGCTCTTCGGCCGCGGGTATTCGTGGGGCGGCTACGAAAGCCTGATGATTCCCGCGTTTCCGGAACGCACCCTCGCGAAGTGCCCCTATGACGGCCGGCTCTTCCGCATTTCGGCAGGGCTCGAGGACGCGGACGATCTCCTCGAGGACCTCGACCGCGGTTTCGCCGCGCTACGCGCGGCGCGCTGACCGGCTCTTCCGCACTTCACGCAGGTAGGCAAGCCCGCGCACCGCGCGGCTGCCGTACCAGCTCGTCATCTCCGCATCGATCAGTTCGACGGGCGGGCCGACTTGCGAGCGGAGCGCTTCGGCGTGCGCCGCGCCGAAGGGGAAGGGCTCCGTCGACAGCAGCACGCGATCGACACCGGCAGCCGCGGCGGCGATGTCCGCGATCTGCGGATAGCGCGCCGCGCCGGACCAACCGCCGGCGGCTGTCGTGACGTCCCAGCCGACACAGGCCAGCGCGCGCGCGATGTACGTGTCCGCGGCGATCGTCATCCACGGGTCCTGCCAGATCAGGTAGAGCACGCGCTCCCGCTCCCACGGCGTGGCGCGGCAGGTGGCCAGTTCCCGCCGCAACGCTTCGCTCAGTGCCGCGGCGGCCTCCTCGGCACCGAAGAGCCCGCCCATCAGTGCATACAGCGCAAGGTTGTCCTCCGGCGCGTTCGGGTGCGTCACCACGACATGCGGCACGAAGGCACGCATCGCCTCGACCGCTTCCGCGGCGTTCTCGTCGACGTTGACGATCAGGTGAGTGGGAGCGAGCGCGCGGACGACGTCGAGCTTCACGTCCTTGGTGCCGCCGACCTTCGGCACGGCCCGCACCGCGGGCTCGGGGTGGACGCAGAAACCGGTGCGGCCGACGACACGGGCGCCGAGACCGAGGTCGAACAGCAGTTCAGTGATGGACGGCACCAGCGACACGATGCGCGCGTCGGGCGCCGGCCGGTGCAGCACGCCCGCGCTGTCGCGCAAAGGCTCAACCGGCATCGGTGGCGGCGAGCGCCTTGTCGAAGAAGTCGACGCTGCCGAAGTTGCCGGACTTGAGCGCGAGCGCCAGCGGGACGTCGCCGGGCACGACCGTCCATGGGACACCGGGATCGATTTCCGGGCCGATGGCGAGCGCCTCGATGCCAAGCCCCTGCACGACCGCGCCGGAGGTCTCGCCGCCGGCGACCACCAGTCGCGTGACACCTGCTCCGATCGCTGCGCGGGCAAGGTGAGCGAAGGCGTCTTCGACGGCGGCGGCCGCGCGTGCGCGGCCGTCGGCGCCGAATCGATCCTGCAATGCCTGGAGGTCGGCCGGCGCGGCGCTCGAATAGACGAGCGCGGGTCCCTCGACCAGGTGCTGGAGCATCCATTGCGTGGCCGCGTTCAGTTCCTCGCCGCCTGCCAGCAGTGCGGCGGCGTCGAGACGCCGGGAGGGATGGGTGCGGGAAAAGCGTTCGACCTGGCCGCGCGTGGCCTGCGAACAACTGCCGGCGAGCACCAGGGCCGGACCGCCGCGGGGCACGTCGGCTTCGGCGCGATCACGCGCCGGCGCCGTGCCGCGCGAGCGGGCGTTCTCCGGCAGTCCCTGGGCAATGCCGGAGCCGCCGACCAGCAGCGGCAGGTCGCGCGCCGCCTGGGCGAGCACGTGCAGATCCTCGTCGTCGGTGGCGTCGGCGATCGCGTAGCGGATGCGGTCGGTCTGCAGCCTCTTCAGCGCAGACTGCACCGCCTCCGCGCCGAAACGCACGAACGCGTGCGAAAGCAGACCGACCTTGTGCGGCGTCTGGCGTCCGAGCACGCGCACGAGGTTGGCGTCGCGCATGGGCGTCAACGGATGGTCGCGCATCGGCGAATCGGACAGCAATTGCGTGCCGACGAAGAGGTGACCCTGGTACACGGTGCGCCCGTTCGCGGGGAATGCGGGACACACGAGCGCGAGATCGCTGCCGAGGGCGTCGAGCAGGGCATCGGCAACCGGTCCGATGTTTCCCGCGTCGGTGGAATCGAACGTGGAGCAGATCTTGAACAGGAAGCGGTCCGCGCCCCGCGCGCGCAGCCACGCGAGAGCCCGCACCGACTGGTCCACCGCGTCCTGCACCGGCGCCGTGCGGGATTTCAATGCGATGACGACGGCATCGACCTCGGGCAGCGTGAGCGATTCGCGCGGGACGCCGTTCAGTTGCACGGTGCGCAGGCCGCCTCGCGTCAACGTGTTCGCGAGATCGGTCGCGCCGGTGAAATCGTCGGCGATGCAGCCGAGAGCGAGCGCTGCGGGCATCTACTCGGGCGCTGGCGACGGCGCGCGGCTTCTGTTTGCGTCGCGCGGTGGCGCGGTCGAAGAGCCAGCGCGGCAGCATCCGCAGCAGCGTGGCGACGACGCCCATCTGCCACGGGATGGTCCGGTAGCGGACGCCCGCCAGGATCGCATCGGCGGCGCGCGGGGCGAAGTCGGCCGGGTCCATGAGGAAGGGCATGCGGTAGGGGTTCTTCGCGGTCAGCGGCGTCCGGATGAAGCCCGGTGAGATCGTGACGACCTTCAGGTGATGCCTGGCCATCTCGACGCGCAGGCTCTCCAGGTACGTGATCGCGGCCGACTTGGACGCGCAGTAGGCTTCCGAGCCCGGCAGCCCGCGGATGCCGGCCACGCTGGCGATGCCGACCAGCGTGCCGCGCCGCACCGACTTCATGCGTGCGATGAACGGATGAAAGGTGTAGGCCATCGCGAGCACGTTCGTTGCCAGCACCTTTTCGAACTGGGCCAGGTCCTCGTAGTGCTCGGTCTTCACGCCGACGGAAATGCCGGCGTTGGCAATCACGATGTCGACCCCGCCGGCGGCCTGTTCGAAGGCTTTCGCCGCCGCGATCAGGGCGTCCTTGTCGGTGATGTCGACGCTGTAGACGTGATGCGTGCCGGGCAGCGACGCGGCGAGGGCTTGCAGCGCGTCGTGCCGCCGCCCGACCAGCCCGAGCGTGGCATCGCGCGACGCGAACTCCCTGGCCAGCGCCTCGCCGATCCCGCTCGACGCCCCGGTGATGAAGACGTTCATGGACATGCGGGAAGTGTACGTCGCAGAGGGCGTCCGCCTGCCCGGCCGCGGGTGCGGGACAATCGCGTTCAGGGAGGTCGCGGCGATTTCCGCGGCCACGACGATATGACAGCGTCCTCCACCTATTCGACCAGCGACGGCGAAGGTTACGAGCGGATCATGGGCCGCTGGAGCCGGCGCCTGGCCGGTCCGTTTCTCGACTTCGCAGGCACCGAGGACGGCGAAAGCGTCCTCGATGTCGGCTGCGGAACGGGCTGCCTGGCATTCGCCGTCGCCCAGCGGTCCCTCGCGGGCAGCGTGCTGGGGCTCGACCTTTCACCGGCCTATGTCGCGCACGCCCGCCACTTGAATCGCGATGCGCGGGTGACCTTCGAGGTCGGCAACGTGCACGCGCTCGATTTGCCGGATGGCACGTTCGACCGCGTCCTTGCGCTGCTGGTGCTGCACTTCGTGCCGAAGACGGCACAGGCGATCGCCGAAATGAAGCGCGTCGCGCGACCCGGCGCTGTTGTCGGCGCGGCCGTGTGGGATGCGCGCGGCGGGTTCGTCGCGAACCGCATCTTCTTCGACACCGCGGCCGCGCTGGATCCGGCCGCCAACGAACGGCGCGCGCGCAACTACACCCGACCGCTCACGCGGCCGGGCGAACTCGCCGCTGCGTGGCGCGCCGCCGGCTTCACCGACGTCGTCGAGACCACGCTCGCCATCCGGATGGATTTCGATGGGTTCGAGGACTACTGGGGCCCGTACAGCGCCAAGGACGGACCGCAGTCCGACTATGTCGCCACGTTGAACGACAGCGACCGCGAGCGGCTGCGCGAGGCGCTGCAGCGGGCCTATCTGGATGGCGAAGCCGACGGGCCGCGCTCGTATGCGGCCCTGGCCTGGGCGGTCAAGGGGCGGGCGCCGTAGCGCGGAGCGTGCTCCCGAGGCCGGGGCGCGAGACCACGCAGGGCTGGAAAAGAAACGGCCCGCCGAGGCGGGCCGTCGCGCATGCGAGGGTGCGGCCTACTTCTTCCCGCGTTCGGCGCGGGCGCGCTGGATGAGGTAGTCCATCACCTGCAGGCTGCCCTCGCGCGAGCCGACCATCGAGGGTGCTGTCATGAACTTGCCGTCGATCGCCACCGCGGGCGTGCCGTCGACCTTGAAGGCCTTCCACACCTGGCCGGCCCGGCTGGCGCGCGTGTTCACGGCGAACGAGTTGTAGGTGTCGAGCCACTGCTTGCGGTCGATGCCGTTGGCCCCCATGAAGTCGGCGATCTCGTCGGGCTTCAGCAACGGACGGCGATCGACCTGGACTGCCTTGAAGACCTTGCCGTGCATCTCCTCGGTCTTCTTGAGCGCTTCCAGCGTGTAATAGATCTTCACGTGGGGAAGCGTCTGGTCGTTCCATGCAATCGGATTGCGGCGGTATTCGACGTCCGCGGGCAAGGTCTTGCGCCAGCCGGCGAGGACGGGGTCGAAGCTGGCGCAGTGCGGGCACGTGTACTGGAAGAACTCCAGTACTTCGATCTTGTTGCCGCCCTCGGTCGGCTGCGCGGGCTTGACCAGCGAGTAGTCCTTCGACTCCTGCGGAGTGCGTCCCTGCGCGTGGGCGAGACACGGCGTGAGCGCGGCGGCGATCAGCAGATGGCGGCGGGTCAGGGACATGCTTTTGTTCTCCGGGAGGGGTTTCTCGTTACAACGCGATTCTGACAGCCCCGGCTGACAGCGGTTCGCTCCGGGTAAACCCCGGCCGCCGGAAGGCTATTTCAAGCGGATCAGTTGCACGTCGATGCCGTTTTCCGCCATCGTCTTGCGGATGCGGTTGACGTCGTCGAGGTTGCCGTACGGGCCGAGGCGGACGCGATAGAGCGTGGTGCCGTCCTGCTCGCGCGGGAAGATCTTCGAATCGAAGCCGAGCAGCGCGAGGCGGGCGCGCATGGCGTCGGCATCGTCGGGTGACTTGAAGGCTCCCGCCTGCAGCAGGAAGCGCGAGCCGTCATCCACCGCGGCGGTCGCGGCTCCCTTTTCGGGCGGCGGCGGCGCGGCTTTCGGGTCGGTGGCAGGGTTGCCTTTGGCCGCTTCGGTCGCCGCGGAGCCCGTGCCGCCCTTGAGCACCGGCGGAGTCGCATACAGCGACTTGTTCGGATCGCCTGCGGTTGCCGGGTTGATGGCTTCGCTCGCGGGCTTCACCTTCGTCACGAACGGAACCGGCGCGTTGGTGATGTACAGCGCCACCGCGACGGCGATGCCGAGCCCGATCACGAGGCCGAGGACGAAGCCGAGCAGCGTGCCGCCCGACTGGCGACGGAAAGCAGGGTGGGTCATCGGCGTCAGTGTACTTGCCGCAGTGCGAGGATTCGGGCCGGCCGGGTCGCCTGGCTTCTTTGCCTGGCCTCTTCGCGTGACTACCATCTACATCTTCCCGGGCGCCGACACGCCGAGCAACGCGAGGCCGTTGCGCAGCGTCTGGCGCGTGGCCAGCAGCAGCGCCAGCCGGGCGTCGCGCGTCGCGGCTTCGTCGACCAGGACGCGTTCGGCGTTGTAGTAACCGTGGAACGCGGAGGCGAGATCCTTCAGGTAGAAGGCCAGCTGATGCGGCGCGAGTTCGGCCGCCGCCGCCTCCAGCACCTCCGGGTATTCGGCGAGCTTGCTCATCAGCGACTGCTCGCGCACGCTGGCGAGCGGCGCGAGATCGAGGTTCAGCGCGGCGGCCTCATCCGGCACCGTGTAGCCCTTGTCCGTGGCCTGAGCGAACACCGAGCAGATGCGCGCGTGCGCGTACTGGACGTAATAGACCGGGTTGTCCTCGCTCTGCGACAGCGCGAGGTCGACGTCGAAGACGAATTCGGTGTCCGGCTTGCGCGACACCAGGAAGTAACGCGTCGCATCGGGTCCGACCCACTCGAGCAGGTCGTGCAGCGTCACGTAGGTGCCCGCGCGCTTGCTCATCTTCACTTCCTCGCCACCCTTCGTGACGCGCAGCATCTTGTGCAGCAGGTAATCGGGGTAGCCCTTCGGAACGGCGACGCCGAGAGCCTTGCCAGCGGCCTGCAGACCCGCGCGCACGCGCGCGACCGTGCCGTAATGGTCCGAGCCCTGCACGTTGATCACCTTCTCGAAACCGCGCTCGAACTTGGTGATGTGGTAGGCCACGTCCGGCACGAAATAGGTGTAGCTGCCGTCGGACTTGCGCATCACGCGGTCCTTGTCGTCGGTGGCCGGGCCGCCCATGCCGCCGACGTCGCCGAGTTCGGTGGTTTTCAGCCACAGCGCGCCGTCGGCTTCGAACGTCAGGCCGGACCGCACCATCGCATCCACCGCCGCTTCGACCTTGCCGTCCCGGTACAGCGACGATTCGAGGTAGTAGTTGTCGAACTTCACGCCGAGTGCTGCCAGGTCGAGGTCCTGCTCGTGTCGCAGGTAGGCGACGGCAAAGGTCCGCACCGAGTCGATGTCCTCCGGGTCGCCGCCGGCTACCACGGGTTCGCGGTCCCGCGCGGTGACCGTGCCCTTCGCCAGGAAATCGCGCGCGATCTCGACGATGTATTCGCCGCGGTAACCGGTCTCCGGGAACTCGACCGCCTCGCCGAGGAGTTCGCGCGCGCGCGCCTGGACGGACAGGGCGAGATTGGCGATCTGCACGCCGGCGTCGTTGTAGTAGAACTCGCGCGCCACCTGCCAGCCCTGGGCGCCGAGCAGGTTGGCGAGCGCATCACCGAGGGCGGCCTGGCGTGCGTGGCCGAGGTGCAGCGGTCCGGTCGGGTTCGCCGACACGAACTCCACCATGACGCGATGGCCGGCGTGCCCGGACGATGTCCCGTAACAATCGCGTTCGCGCAGCGCGTGCCGCACCACTTCGCGCTTGGCCGCCGCGGCGATGCGCAGGTTGATGAAGCCCGGTCCGGCAACTTCGGCCGACGCGACCAGCTCGGTCGCGGCCGGGTTGACCTTGAGCGCATCGACGATGGCCGTTGCGACCTCGCGCGGGTTCCTCTTCAGCCCCTTGGCGATCTGCAGTGCGACGTTCGTGGCGATGTCGCCGTGCGCCTCGACCTTCGGCCGTTCGAGCACGATGCTCGCGTCCGACACGCCGAGTCCGGCGAGCGCCTGTCGCAGCAGGGCAATGAGCTGATGTTTCTGTTGAGCGAGCATGCGTCGGGAAGCGCGGCCAAAGCCGCGAATTCTACCGACCGGGGCCGGCGCGAGCGGAGCGCGCTCAGGCCGGCGTCAGCGCGTCCACCGCGGCATCGCGTGCTTCGGGAGCCAGCCATTCGACGCCCAGCGCCGCGAGTACCGACGCTTCGGTCGTCCCGGCCAGCTGTCGCGTGCCTTTGTAGAGCCCATACTCGTTGAGCTTCAGCCCCTGCGCGAGGGCGCGCTTGCGCAACTCGATGTTGAAGGCCTTCGGTCCGGTGAAGTAGAGGAGCGCCGCGCCAAAGCTGGCGGCCGGGACCACGCGCAGGTCGACCTGCAGCCCGCTGTCGAGAACCGCGCTGGCGCGCGTGGAACCCTGAGCAAGGACTTCGCGGAAGCGCGGGAAGTCGGTGAAATGCCGCGCAATCGCTGCGCCGTCGTCGCCGGTCGCCAGCAGGTCGATGTCACCGACCGTCGGGCGCGCCCGACGGATGCTGCCCGCCACGATGACGTCGCCGATGCCGGGCGCGCGTTTCATGTGCGCGAGCACGGCGTCAGCGTCGCGCGTCGCCGCTGCCAGCGGAACGCGCTCTTTCTTGCTGCGGTCGGTCGCGAGCGCACGCAGCACGTGCGCGGTGGTCTTCGGGCCGAATCCGCGCAGCGACTCCATGCGTCCGTTCTGAGCGGCTTCGCGCAACTGCACCGGTGTGTGAACCTCGAGCCGTTCGGCCAGCGCGCGGACCCGCTTGGGCCCGAGGCCGGGAATCCGCAGCAGCGAAGCGGTGCCGCGCGGCACCTCGCGGCGCAGCTGCTGCAGCAACTCGCAGGTGCCGGTACGGGCGATCTCGTGGATCTTCGCGTCGAGATCGGCACCCACTCCGAACAGCTTGCCAAGTTCCTCGCCGCGCGCGGCACGCTCGGCAAAGGCAGGGCCTTGCTGGTTCACGATCCGCGCCGCGTTGCGGTAGGCGCGGATGCGGAACGGATTCTCGCCCTGCACCTCGAGCAGGTCGGCGATCTCCTCGAAGACCGCGGCGATGTGGGTGTTGGTGGCCACCATCGCTCGTCTCGGCGCGGCCGGGGCGTCGGTCACGGCCGGGTGCGCAGTTCCCTGGTCCGCTGCGCACGCATCACGCCGATCACGCCGTCGAGTTCCTCCCCGAGGGCCTCGAGCAGATTGTCGAGCGCCAGCATCCCCGACAGGGCTCCGTCGGGACGAACGACCGGCAGGCGCCGCACTCCGCGCTCGCGCATGTGTGCGAGGGCGTCTAGCAGGTCATCGTCCTCTTCGACCACGGCGGGCTTCTCGCTCATCACGTCGCCTGCGGTCATCGTCGATGGGTCGAGGCCGAAGGCCACGACCTCGATCGCGATGTCGCGGTCGGTCAGCATGCCCACTGGAAACTCTTCGCCGTCGTTGTCTTCCACCACTACCAAGCAGCCGACGTGTTCGTCGTGCATGCGGCGCGCGCACGTGCCGACGGACTCGCCCGCGCGCGCCGTCACCGGCTGATGGACAGCAACATCCCTGATCTTCAAACTCTGCGATCTCATCGGCTGCTCCGGGAGGGATTGGTAGATTCAGGCTAGGAAGCGCGGCAGACCGTTCCCTGACCACCGTCAAACTTGGGCTTGTGACCCTGGCGGCAGTGACGCAAAGCCGCCGCGCCGGTGGCGAGATTGGCTAATGTGGTGTGACGGCTACGAATCCTCGGAGGGGACCATGAACAGGCGGAACGGCACGTTGCTCGGAATAGGCATGGCGCTCATGGTCGGTGTCGCGAGTGGGCAGGCAACCAAGGGCCCCGCGCAGGTCGTCAAACCGCCGGTGTCACAGGCGTGGATCGACGTTGCCACCTTCACCGGCATGGGCATGCCGGGCATGGGTGGCGGCGGCGCGAATCCGATGTCGATGATGGGAAGCATGTTCGGCGGCGGCCAGGGCGCGAAGAACACATTCGGCAACACGCAGACGATGTCCGCCGGACGCTGGGTCGACGTCACGCTGTACACCAGCCGCAACCCTTCGCTCGCCGAGGCGCTGCAGAACGTTCCGGTCGGCACGCAGCTCGCGCCGACGCTGAAGCTGGTGGCGCCGAAGATCGAAAAGGCGGCTCCGTCGCCGAGCGACGAGTCGGTCGTGCCGCACGAGTACGAACGTCCCAAAGGCAAGATGTACCTCTACTGGGGCTGCGGCGAGACCGTGCGCGCCGGCCAGCCGCGCGTGCTCGACATGGCGACGGCGAAGCCCGAGGACTTCGGCAAGTTCTTCACCTCGCGACGCGCTACACAGCGCGGCGCGCACCTGGCAGCGGGCCGCCCTGTGTGGCCCAACGAAGTCGATTACCGCATGGTGCCGCCCAGCGCCTCGCTCGTCGGCGAGCACGCCTTCAGCGGGCAGGGCGTGCCGGAAGGCTTCAAGTTCGGCATTCCCGCCGCCCAGGATCTGATGCCGGAAATCGCGCTGAAGCAGAGCGATGTCGGCGGATCGACGCTGCTCGAGTGGGCGGTACTGCCGACTGCGCGCGCCTACTTCATCGCGGCGATGGGCGCGAAGGGCGCCATGGCCGGCGGCTCGGACATGGAGATGGTGTTCTGGACATCGAGCGAGGTCCCGGAAATGGGGTCCGGGTTGATCGATTACCAGACCAATCCCGCCGTGGATCGCTGGCTCCAGGAGAAGGTCCTGCTGCAGCCGACCGTCACGCGCTGCGCAGTCCCGAAGGGCATCTTCGGCGAAGGCGGCGGCGCGATGCTGCGGATGATCGCCTACGGTTCCGAGCTCAACCTTGCGCACCCGCCCCGCCCGACGGATCCCAAGATCGCGTGGGAACCGCAGTGGGCCGTGAAGGTGCGCGTGAAGAGCGTCACGAACGCGATGCTGGGCATGGACATGAGCGGCATGCAGGGCGGCTCGGGTCGACGCTCACAGCAGCAGGCGCCGTCCGAGCAGCCTTCCGCGCCGGCGGGGCCCGAGAAGAAGCAGGAGGACAAGCTGCCTGACCCGGTCAACATCCTGAAAGGGATCTTCGGTCGCTGACCGGCACGGGAGTCGCGTCGTACGGGCGCGCCGAGCGACGCGCCCGTACGCAAGTTGGAAGCCTCAATGGAACGCAGCGAACTCGATCACATCGTCATCGCCGCCGCGTCGCTCGACGCCGGCGTAGCGTGGGTCGAGCAGCAACTGGGGGCGAAGCCCGTCCCCGGTGGCCAGCATGTCGCCATGGGCACGCACAACGCGCTGCTGCGGCTCGGCCCGCGCAGTTACCTGGAAGTGATCGCGATCGACCCGGCGGGGCAGACGCCCGCGCGGCCGCGCTGGTTCTCGCTCGATGAAGGGGAGATGCAGGCGCGGCTCGCAGACTCGCCAGCGCTGATCACGTGGGTGGTCCGCACGCCGGCGCTCGCATCCGCATGTGCGCGCGTGCCCGATCTCGGCGACATCATGCCGATGACGCGCAATGCGTTCCGCTGGAAGATCTCGGTGCCGGATAACGGTTCGCTCGCCTGGGGCGGCATCCTGCCGACGGCGATCCAGTGGGAGGAGGGCGACGACGGTGTGGTCCATCACCCGTGCGATGTTCTGCCCGACGCCGGCTGTGAACTGCTGTCATTGCGACTGTCACATCCCGCAGCCGTGCTCGGCACCAGCGGAATCGTCGCGCTGTTCCGCGCGCTGAGGATTGCCGGTCCAGTGGATCTGAAGTCGGGGCCGAAAAGTCTCGTCGCCCTGATCCGCTCGCCCAGGGGCGAGGTGGCGCTTGGCTGAATCGCGCTAGACGCTGCGCAGCTTGAACACCGGCACCACGCCGCCGGTCTCGATGCCGCGGTAATTGCGTATCGGCGGACAGTCGTAGATCGCCAGCGGCGTGCCGCTCGGGTCGTCGAGCACGCCGAGCTGCTCGAGCGCCGCCACGGTGGCCGCGTGCAGCGCGCGCGGGTTGCCGTCTGCGATGCGGATGGCGATGCCCAGGCCCTTCGAGCGCACGCCGATCGCCTGCATGCCGTCCGCGCCGGCCTTGCTCACCCAGTCGCCGCCGCCCGTCTGCATGATCGCAAGGTCCATGCGGCGTGTGCCGGAGACGAGGTCGGGGTGCCGCGTCATGGCAAAGAACAGGGCGGCGAGTTCCGGCGTATCGCCGGTCGCGATGCGCGCATACGTCTGCGCGAGCCGCTTCAGCGGCATCGCGCAGTTCGGGGCGCTGCAGCCGTCGATGCCCCACGCCAGGCCTTCCCCGTTGCCGAAGCGAGCGACCGTGGTCCGGATCCGCTGCTGCAGCGGGTGCCCGGGCTCCAGGTACGTCTCGAACGCGTGCCCGTGCATCCGGCAGTACGCGAGAAAACCAGCGTGCTTGCCCGAGCAGTTGTGATGCAGCGCCGACCATTGGGCGCCGGGAGGCGGTGTCGTGTCGGTCGCCGTGAAGAAGCCGGGTGGATGGCAGCCGCACTGCAGTTGTGAAACCTCGGCGCCGGCCTTCGCGAGCATGCGCTGGACGATGCCCACGTGCACCGCTTCGCCGCTGTGGCTGGCGCACATCATCGCCAGCTCCTGGGATGTGAAGCCGTAGCGCTCCATGCCGCCATCCTCGACGAATGGCAGCGCCTGCAGCGGTTTCAGCGCGGAACGGGTGAAATTGAGCGAGTCCGGGTCGCCGGTGGCGGCGATCACCCGGCCCGAGGCATCGGTGACGGCGATCGAGCCGTAATGCACGCACTCGGTGGTGCCGCCGCGGGTGGTTTCGACCAGCGGGACGTGGCGCGGAATCATCGGGCGACTCCGCTGAAAGGAGCGAGCGAGGGCGAGGCTAGGCCGACTGCGGCGCAGCGCCCGACGATTGCAGGCGTGCAGCAATCTCCTTGCGATAGCGATTCAGATCCTGGACCGAGTTGAAGGTGCGCTCGAACAGCAACGACAGGTTGTGCAGGATCCGCTCGACGACCTTGGTCTCCCATTCTTTGTCGAACCGTATTTGTTCATCGAGCCAGCGTTCAAGCCAGCCCGGATCGGGGAGGCGCGATTGTACGGTGTCGTTCGGGAAAAGCGACTGGTTGACGTGCAGGTTGGTGGGGTGCAAAGCCCGTTCCGTCCGACGGGCGGAGGCCATGAGCACCCCGATCTTCGAGAAGGCGGCGCGGGCCTGGTCGCCGACCTCGCCTAGGTACTTCTTCATGTAGCGCAGGTAGGCGCCGCCGTGGCGCGCTTCGTCCTGCGACAGCAGCTTGTAGATGGACTTGATCACCGGTTCGGTGTGCCATTCCGAGGCGCGGCGGTACCAGTGGTTCAGCCGGATCTCGCCGCAGAAGTGCAGCATCAGCGTCTCGAGGCGGGGCGCCGGGTCGAACTCGAACCGGACGGCGTGCAATTCGTCCTCGGTGGGCACCAGGTCGGGCCGGAAGCGGCGCAGGTACTCCATCAGGACGAGCGCGTGCTTCTGTTCCTCGAAGAACCACACGGACATGAACGCCGAAAAATCCGAGTCGCCGCGGTTGTCGCGCAGGAACATCTCGGTGGCCGGCAACGCCGACCACTCGGTGATGGCGTTCATCTTGATGGTTTTCGCCTGGTCGTCCGTCAGGAGGCTGGCATCGAACCGATCCCATGGAATGTCCGTTTCCATGTTCCATCGGACGGATTCAAGCGATCGGAACAGGTCCGCATACAGCAGTGCAGGCATGACATTTCCCTCCTTAGTGCCGGGCGCGGCGCTTCAACCAGCGCATCAGGGAGCCCAGCACGGGCACTTTCTCGTACAGCTCCTCGGCGGCATCCCAGTAGTCTCGATGCAGGGCGACTCGGCCGTCTGAACCGAACAGTATATGAGTGGCCCCGCAAATCGTCTGTTCCCGCGATTTGTCGCCTTTGAAGGAAAAGAGGAAGTTCCAGGCGAGGAAGGCATCGTTTCCCTGGCAAAAGGCGCGCGTGACCACGAAGCGCGGGCGATCCACCTGCCGGTACATGCCCTCGAAGACCGCGCGGATCGCGGGTAATCCCTCGACTTCGTTGAACGGATCCTTGAAGCGCGCGTCCGGCGTGTAGATCTCTTCCAGGTGCGCGAGCGCCTCCGGCGACAACGATTCGAAGTAGCTCGTCAGTCGTGCCAGTCGCGCGTCGTCGCTTTTCACTTCGCTCACCGTTCGACTCCCGTGAAGCGCCGCACGGCCCAGAAGTAGGCGGAATACGGCAGCAGGCGCAACAGTTTCAGCCAGAACGTGAAGCGGCGCGGATAGTGAGTCTCGAAACGACCGGCGGCGATCCCTTCCAGCGTCCGGCGCGCCGCCTTGTCGGCGGTCATCAGCGCGGGCATGGCGAAGTCGTTGCGCTGGGTCAGCGGCGTATCGACGAAGCCCGGGTTGACCAGGTAGACGCCGATGCCGGACTTGCGCAGGTCGAGGTACAGGCCTTCCGCAAGATGGATCAGCGCGGCCTTGCTCGGTCCATAGATCAGCGCCTGCGGCAGGCCGCGGTAGCCGGCCACCGAGGCCACCAGCGCGATGCCGCCGTGCCGCTGGGCCAGCAGCGTCGGCAACACGGCGTCGAGGCAATGCAGCGGACCGTGCAGGTTCACCGCCAGCAGCTGCTCCGCGCGGGCGAGATCGAACTCGTGCGCGCTCATCGGACTGTGCGTGCCGGCGACCACGATCACCAGGTCGAGCGCGCCCAGCGCGGCGCAAACGAGTCGAGGCCACCGCGTGCACCGCCGCGCGGTCCGTGATGTCGAGCGGCGCGACGATCGCGTCGCTGCCTCGGCGATGGCCTCGAGCCGGTCGCGTGAACGGGCCGACAGTGCCACCCGCGCTCCCGCGTCGATCAGCTCGCGCGCGAGCGCCGCGCCGATGCCCGGTCGAGGCGCCGATCACCCAGACCCGGCAGCCCGACCAGGTCGGGATCTTCGGATTGAGGCTCATGGCAGCTTGCGGAAAGAGATCAGCACTTCGCCGACGCGCACGCCGAAGAAGGACATCACCGCGCGGTTGAGCATCACGCGGTCGTCGATCAGGAACATCCAGTCGTCGAACGCCACCTTGTAGCGTCCGCTGTCGGTCGCGAGGTCGAGGGTGTAGCGCCAGTTCAGCGCGTTGCCTGCGACGACGCCCTGCGCTTCGCCGATGACGTCGGGCGCCGTGCCGATCCAGCGCGAGCCATCGGCCGCGGTGCGACGCAGCGTCCAGACCCGCCGCTCTTTCTTGCCGTCGGACCACGTGAAGTCCTCGTCGAGCGTGCCGACGTCGCCGCTCCATGTCGCGCGGATCAGCACGACGAAGCGGCGCTGCACTTCGCCGCCGCGGTCGAGCACCATGCCGTGGCCTTCCAGCGTGCCGGCGAAGTAGCGCGCAAGGTCGAGCGCGGGCTGCTCCTTGCGATAGACCTGCGGATCGACCGAAGAACAGCCGGCGAGCAGGACGAGACTGAGCAGCGCGAAAAGGCGGGCGAACATGGACGGTCCTAGCAACGGTGCCGGCGCCACGCGATGAGCAGGAGGGCGGCGGCGGCGAGTTTGAGAAGGCAGGGGAGCACCGCGTAGGCGAGGGCGAGTGCGTTCAGCGCCGACGGCTCGCGGGCGCCCGGCGTGTAGCCGAGCGCTTCCAGCACGGGCAGCGCGAGCCCCGCGGCGAGCGCGAGGTTCATCTTGTTGGCGAAGTTCCACAGGCCGAAGTACGCGCCCTCATGCGCGCCGGTGTGGCCGCTGCGCTCGATGACGCGGGCCAGCAACGCGGGCGGCAGCGCGAGGTCCGCTCCGAGGGCCAGTCCGGACAGCGCGCAGATGAGCGCGAAGGCGGCGTAGTCGCCCGGACCGACCGCGTAGGCCCACGCGAACGTGCAGATGGCGAGCGCCATGCCGGCGAGCCAGGTCGCGTGCAGACCCCAGCGGTGGGCCAGCCGCGCCCACAAGGGCATGCCGCAGGCCGCGGTGACGAAGTAGAGCGCGAGCAGGACACCCGAGTGCTTCGCGAGCTGCAGGCGGTCGGCCACGTAGAACAGCACCAGCGAGGCCGGGATGGCGGCCGCGATGCCGTTGGCCACGAAGATGGCGAGCAGCCAGCGAAAGCCGCGCTCGGACAGCGGCGCAGCGATCGAACGCCATGGCGATACGCGCGCGGGCGTCGCGACGACCGGGGGCCGCGGCGCGCGCCGCACCAGCGTCACCAATGCGACCGCCAGCGTGGCGAGGAACAGTGCAATCAGCGCGTGCGCTCCCCACGTGGACAGCAGCGACGCCAGGATCACGCCGACCAGGCCGAAGCCTTCGCGCCATGCGGTGACGCGCGCGCGGCCGCTGTCGTCGTCCGCGAGCCGCGCGCCCCACGCCTGGTAGGCGATCGTGGCCAGCGAATAGCCGAGCGTCGCGGCGATCAGGGTGCCGGTCAACCAGGCGGTGGCGCCGCCCGACGACAGTTGTTCGAGCGGAGAGAACAGCAGCACATAACCGACCGCCAGCGCGGGGATCGCCAGCAGCAGCGGCCGCAGGTAGTCGCCGCCGGAGCGGTCCACCCAGGCGCCCAGCAGTGGATCGACGATGGCGTCGAGCACGCGGGTTCCGAGCAGAACCGCGCCGATGGTCGACAGCGCGAGTCCCGTCGTGGTGGCATAGAAGGGAGGCACCAGCACGTAGACCGGCAGCGCCATCATCGTCAGCGGCAGCGCGAACAGGCTGTACGCGAACAGATCCGCCGACACGATCGCCCCCGGCCGCGCACGCGCAGGCGCGGTCGCGCCGATGTCGGCGAGCGCGGTCACAGCGCCTGCTTCAGCAGGCTCGCCCGCAGTTCCGGAGCGGTGGTGCGCGCGTCAAGCCAGATCGCGAAGAACGCGGGGCCGAAGGCGGGATCGTCGATGCGTCCGAGCAAGCGGCCGTCGAGGTAGAACTCGGCGCCGCGCCCGGGAACGTTGATGCCGGACAGCTGCTGCCCGGCCCGCACGTCCGGAAAGAGCGCGGTCATCGCCTGCAGCCAGCGCGTGCGCTGGTCCGCGGTGCCCAGGCCGAGCCGACCGATCTCGCTGTCGCTGCGTTCCGCGATCGCGCGGCCGTTCAGCTTGCGCGCGTAGGTGAGCTCGAGCGCGAACGGGTGGTCGGCGAACCGGTAAACATCGAAGCCCGCTCGCGGCACGAACAGGCGCGCGTCGTAGACGTGCAGCCCGAACCACGTGAGGCGGCCGCTGCCCGCGGGCCTCGCGTCGTCGCCGAGCGCGCGATCGACGTGCCGGGGCACATCGGCCTGGGCCGGTGCGGCAACCCCGAGCGCAAGCGCGAGGGCAAGGGCGACGGCGCTACGCATGCGCGAGCGTGTACTGGACCACGTCCGTGTTGCGGCGAGCGAAAGCGGCTTCGCAGTACGCGAGATAGAAGTCCCAGATGCGGATGAAGCGGTCGTCGAATCCGAGCGCCCGGACGGCGTCGCGCTGCGCCTGGAAGCGCTGGCGCCACGTCGCCAGGGTGCGCGCGTAGTCGAAGCCGAAAGCGTGCTGGTCGACCACCGCGAGGCCGGCGCGCTCCGCCGCGCGCCTGAAGGCGGAAGGCGACGGCAGCATGCCTCCGGGAAAGATGTACTGCTGGATGAAGTCCGTGCCGACGCGATAGCGCTCGAAGAGTTCGTCCGCGATGACGATCGTCTGCACGCACGCGCGCCCCTGCGGCGCCAGGCAGCGCTTCAAGGTGGCGAAGTACGACGGCCAGTACGCCTCGCCCACGGCTTCGAACATCTCGATCGACGCAATGCCGTCGTACTGTCCGGTCTCCTCGCGGTAGTCCTGCAGCCGCAGGATCGATCCGTCTCCCAGCGGCGCGAGGCGCGTGCGCGCGTACTCGAGTTGCTCCGTCGAGAGCGTGAGGCCGGTGACCTCGTGGCCGGCGCGCCGCGCGATCTCGGCGAAGCCGCCCCAGCCGCAGCCGATCTCCAGGATGCGAGCGCCGGGACGCAACTGCATTTCATCGAGGACGCGGCGGTACTTCGCCACCTGGCCTTCGATCAGCGCGCTGTCCGAGAGCGGAAGGTGCGGCGTGCTGTGGGTCGGCAACAGGGCGCTCGAATACGACATCGTCGGATCGAGCCAGAGCGCGTAGAAGTCGTTGCCGAGGTCGTAGTGCGCGTGGATATTCCGCCGGGCCTGTGCCCGGGTGTTGCGGTTCAGCAGGTGACGCAGTCGGTGGACGAGGCGGCCGGCGAAGGTGCCGTAGATCAGGCGGTCGACGGCCTCGCGGTTGCGCAGGAAGAACGTGAGCAGCCGCGCGAGATCATTTGTGGTCCAGTCACCTGCGATATAGCCTTCGGCGAAGCCGATGTCGCCGCTCGCAAGCGCCGAGCGCACGGCGTTCCAGCTGTTGAGCCGGAGATCCGCCGGGTGGGCGTCGCCGCCTGCACCGAAGCTCGCGCGCTGGCCGTCGGGAAAGCGGACGTCGAGCCGTCCGTTCTGCAGGTTGTCCAGCAGGCGCAGCGCGAAACGTCCGTGCGCGGGAAAGTTGGAGGTATCGATACTGCCGGCGTAGGGAAGGACGAGTTCGTTCATCGATCGATTCAACGGGTCATCGGGGTGACGGGTTCGGCCGGCGGGGCCGGCTTGGAAAAGAACGGCACGCGCTTGGCGAACAGTTTCAGCGCCTGCCAGTGAATCCGTGCGATCACGCCGAGCGTGAATGCCGGATAGCCGAGCAGCGCGCGCAGCAGCGCGCGGTCGGTGAGAGGTTCCAGCGTGCCGGACAGCGCGGTCTGCAGCAGTGGACCGTCACTGGCGTCGTGATCGATGCGCCCGACGAAGCGGGCCGGTTCCGCGCCGGTCAGCATGAAGCGGAAGCGGTAGCGGCCGTCGATCGCGCAGAAGGGCGAGACATGGAACACCTTGCGCGCTACCAGTTCCTCGCCCCAGGCGAGCGGTCGCCCGTCCTCGTGCGCGAGCAGGTAGCAGTGGCGCTCGCCGAAGGTGTTGTTGACCTCGCAGACGATGGCCCGCAACGCGCCGTCGGCGCGGTGCGCGAACCAGAAACTCACCGGATTGAAAACGTAGCCGAAGACCCGCGGGAACGTGTGCAGCCACACTTCGCCGAGCGCGTCGTCGATGCCGTGCTCCGCGAGCAGGCCGTCGATCCACGTGAGCAAGGGGCGGCCGTCGCCGTGATCGCGGTCCAGTACCGCCATGGGGGCCCGGCGATTGATGCCGAGCATGCGCGACGACCACGGCCGTGCGGCCAGCGAGCGCAACGGCAGGCGCAGGAAGTAGGCGCCGTACCGGAAGCGGTTCGCGGCGGGCCGCAGACGTGCATGACGCACCTGGCCGAAACCGATCAGCGGCGTGACGTGGCTGGGTTCCATCGAGATGTCGTCCAAGTCGGTCTGCGCGCGCCGATCTTAGGCGGCCAGGCGGCGGGACGTGCTCAGGCTGCGGATCGCCTCGGCCACGGCCAGTCCCGACTTCAGCCCGTCCTCGTGGAAGCCATAGCCGGTCCACGCACCCGCCAGCCACACCTGGCGGCGGCCCTGCACTTCCTCGAGCCTGCGCTGTGCGGCTATCGCGGCGCCGTCGAAAATCGGATGCGCGTAGTCGAACTCGGCAATCACAGTGGCGGGATGCGGTTCCGTGACCGGGTTGAGGGTGAGCAGCACCGGCGTGGAGAAGGGCAGGGGCTGCAGCTTGTTCAGCAGGTACGTGACCGAGACGGCGGGCTCGGCGCCACCGTCGCTCATGTAATTCCAGGACGACCAGACTTTCCGCAGGCGGGGCATCAGTGCGGTGTCCGTATGAAGCACCGCCCGGTTGGGCTGGTACTTCACGGCCTGCAGCACGGTGCGCTCGGCCGGGTCGGCGTCGGACAGCAGGGCGAGCGACTGGTCGCTGTGGCAGGCGAGGATCACATGGTCGTAGCGCTCGGCGGCATGCTGGCTTTTCACCAGCACCTGGCCGGTCACCGCGTCGCGGCGGACCGAGAGCACCGGATCGCCCAGGCGCACGTCCGGGATGCGGCTCGCGATCCTGCGCACGTACTGCCGCGCGCCGCCGCGCACAGTGAACCACTGCGGCCGGTTCTCGACCTGCAGCAGGCCGTGGTTGTCGCAGAAGCGGGCGAAGGTGGCGAGCGGGATACGCGAGCATGGTGGCCATCGGACACGACCAGATCGCGGCCGCCATCGGCAGCAGGTACCAGCGCCGGAAGGCGTCGCCGTAGCGGCCGCGGTCGAGGAACTCGCCGAGCGAGAGGCCCTCGTCGCGCTCGGCGCCCTGCGCGATGCGGGTCGCTTCGGCGTTGAAGCGCAGGATGTCGCGGAGCATGCCGATGAAACGCGGCGACAGCGCGTTGCGCCGCTGCGCGAACACCGCGTCCAGGTCCGTGCCGGCCCATTCGAGCCGGCGACCGCCGCGCTGCGCGACGCTGACGGCGAACGACATGTCGCTCTTCACCGTGGGGATCGACAGGTCGTCGAACAGCCGGATCAGTTTCGGATAGGTGCGCTCGTTGTAGACGAGGAAGCCGGTGTCCACCCCGGCAGTCACGCCATCCAGCGTCACGTCGACGGTGTTGGTGTGCCCGCCGAGGCGCAGCGCGCTTTCGTACAGGGTGATGCGGGCGTCCTCACCCAGGGCATGGGCGGCGCCGAGTCCGGAGATGCCGGAACCGATGATGGCGATCTTCATTCGCAAGGCCAGGTCGAGTTGTCACGGACGAGCGCCGACGGCGCCGTCCGGCCAGCTCCCTCACGAATTTCCGCCGTCGGTTTTTCCGGGCGTGCCCGGTGGCGGTTGGCGCGGGGCTCTCCTCCCCGCCGCGCGACCCTCTGCGGGGTCAGCGCGTCTTGCGCTTGTCGTGTTCGATCAGCGCGTAGGCCGAATGATTGTGAATCGACTCGAAGTTCTCGGCTTCGACGATGTAGCTCACGATGCGGCTGTCCGCCGTCAGCGCGAGCGCGACGTCGCGTACCACGTCTTCCACGAACTTCGGGTTGGAGTACGCGCGTTCGGTGACGTACTTCTCGTCGGGCCGCTTCAGCAGGCCCCACAGTTCGCACGACGACGCCTCCTCCGCGATGCGGATCTGGTGCTCCACCGGCATCTCTTCGGACAGCTCGGCGGTGATCGAGATGTGCGCGCGCTGGTTGTGGGCGCCGAAATCGGCGACCTTCTTGCTGCAGGGGCACAGGCTTGTCACCGGCACCACCACCTTCTGGCGGAAGCGCGTGCCGCTGTCGGCGCGCTCGGCGAGCAGCGTCAGCTGATAGTCCATGAGGCTCTCGACGCCGGATATCGGAGCGGCCTTCAGCACGAAGAAGGGCAGGCGCAACTCGATCATCCCGGTGGTGGCGTCAAGCCGCGCGAGCATCCGGTCCAGCAGCGTGATTGCCGTGTTCATCGCGAGCGGCTGCTGATGGGTCTGCAGCACGTCGATGAAGCGCGACATGTGCGTGCCCTTCTGGTGCGCGGGAAGGCCGACGTACATGTCGATCGACGCGACCGAAGGCTGCGGGCCGCGCGTGGTCGCCACCATCACAGGGTGGGCCAGCGACTTGACGCCTACGCGCTGAATCGCCAGGTTGCGCCGGTCGGCGCTGGCCTGGACATCCGGCAGGTACATGTTGTCGGGTGCGTTCATGGTCAAGGGCGCATTGTCGCCCAACTTCGGACGGTCTTCCTCAGTTGGCGCCGAGTGCGGCCTCGATCTCCTTCGTGAGTTGCCGGTCCATCGGCTCCACCTTGCTCGGGAACGCCTTGACCACGCGACCCTGCCGGTCGACCAGGTATTTGTGGAAATTCCACTTGGGCGGCTGACCGGTGGCACTGGCGAGGGCGGCAAAGAGCGGATTCGCTTTCTCGCCCCGCACGGACGTCTTCGCGAACATCGGGAACTTCACGCCGTAGGTGTTGAAGCAGAACTCGGCGATCTCCTTGTTGTTCGTCTTCTCCTGGTTGCCGAAATCACCGGACGGAAACCCGAGAACGACGAGCCCCTTCGGCCCGTAGAGGGCGTGCAGCTTTTCGAGCCCCTCGTACTGGGGCGTGAACCCGCAGTAGCTCGCCGTGTTCACGACCAGCAGCACCTTTCCCTTGTACTGGCAGAGATTCTGCGGCGTCTCGTCCTGCAGCTTCGGGAAGGTGTGCGAGAGCAGCGCGGGGCAGTCCTGCGAACTGCCTGCCTGGGCGATCGCGACCGGACTCACGACCAGGGTCGAGGCGAGAAGCCAACTGACGGTTACGCGCGCGACGGAAGCTGCTGTCATGGAAAACCCGGAATTGAGCGCTGACATGAAAGGCGGATGACCACGGCGGCACGTTGACACAGGAGTGCCGCCAAACCGAAATATTGTACTTGAGTCGATGCTTTGTCTAGGACAAAATGGCGGGATGCGTTCAAACGGACCCCCCGTGATTTCCCGGCCCGCGCCGGCGATGCTTCCGATCGCCGCCGTCGAACGGGACACCGGGCTGTCGAAGGACACGCTGCGCGTCTGGGAACGGCGCTACGGCTTTCCGCAGCCCTTGCGGGATGCCAATGGCGAACGGGTCTACCCGCACGACCAGGTCGAGAAACTGCGCCTGATCAAGCGGCTGATGGACCAGGGCCACCGCCCGGGCAAGATCGCCGAATGCTCGTCCGAGCAATTGCAGAGCCTCGCCGAGGCGGGGGGCGCAGCGACGCCGCCCGCGACCGAGTCGCTGTCTGACGACGTCTTGCGCGAACTCCTCGGGTTGGTGACGGCCCACCGGGTCGACGATCTGCGCAGGAACCTCGCGCGGCTGACCGTCAAGGTCGGGCTGGCTCACTTCGTCACCGGCGTGATCGCCCCTTTGACGACGCTGATCGGCGAACGGTGGGCGCGGGGTGAACTCGCGATCTTCGAGGAGCACCTGTACACGGAGTCCGTGCAGGCCGTGCTGCGCAACGCCATCGCGTCCATTCCTCACCCGGGCGATTCGCCGCGTGTTCTCCTGACGACGGTTCCCCAGGAGCCGCACGGGTTGGGGGTGCTGATGGCCGAAGCGATGTTCGCGCTCGAGGGCGCCCGCTGCATTTCGCTGGGCGTGCGCACGCCGGTGATGGAGATCGTGCGCGCCGCCGCGAGCCAGGAGGTGGACATCGTTGCGCTCTCGTATTCACCCGTCGTGAATCCATACCAGGTGGGCGAAAGCCTGAAGGAACTGCGGCTGCAGTTGCCCGACCGCGTCGAGCTGTGGGCCGGTGGTACGAGCCCGGTCCTGCATCGCCGTCCACCCGCCGGCGTGCGGGTGATCGGCGGCTTGCCGGACGTCGGGCCTGCCATCGGCGCCTGGCGCGACGGGCACCGGTCGAACTGAGCACACCGCACGATCCTTGCCCGACAATGCCGAGGAACCCATCGCGGAGAACGTCATGAAGCTTGCCGAGCGTGTCGCCATCGTGACCGGCGCCGCACAGGGCATCGGGGCCGCCTGCGCCCGCGCATTCGCCGAAGCCGGTGCGCGCGTCGTGGTCGCGGACGTCAACGAAGTCGGGGGCAACGCGGTCGTGAAGTCGATCGCGGCCGCCGGCGGTTACGCGCTGTACAAGCAAACCGACGTCGGTGACCGCGCCGCGTGCGCCGCGCTGGTCGAGCATGCCGTGACGCACTTCGGCCGCCTCGACATCCTCGTCAACAACGCGGGGATCGTCCACGCGGCGGACTTCCTCGATCTCGCCGAGGAAGACTTCGACCGTGTCCTGCGCGTGAACCTGAAGGGCGCGTTCCTCTGCGCGCAGGCCGCGGCACGGCAGATGGCACGGCAGGCGCCGCGCGCCAACGGCGAACGCGGTGTCATCGTCAACATGTCGAGCGTCAACGCCGTGCTGGCGATCGCCAATCAGGTGCCGTACACCGTGAGCAAGGGCGGCCTGAACCAGCTGACGAAAGTGATGGCGCTGGGGCTGGCTCCGCACGGGATCCGGGCCGTTGCCATCGGGCCCGGATCGATCGCGACCGAGATGCTGAAGACGGCCGTCATGACGAACGAAGCCGCGCGCGACCGCATCCTGTCGCGCACGCCCATGAAGCGGCTGGGTGAACCGGAGGAGATCGCCCGCATCGCCGTGTTCCTGGCGAGCGACGACGCCTCCTATGTCACGGGGACGACCGTCTACGCCGACGGCGGCCGGCTCGGCCTCAACTACACCGTCTGAGAACCGGGCCGGGCACTGCTCCGTCGGATCCTCAGGTCGATTTGCCGGCCTTGCCAGTCCGCTTGGCAGGTGCCGACTTCGCGGGCTTCTTGGCCGGCGCCGCGGCACCGGCGGCCGCCGTCGCTGCGATCTTGGTGAACTGATCCTGCAGGGTGTTCCACCAAGCGGTCGGATTCAGCGGTGCATCGGCGACGGTGGGCGGGTGCGGCGGCTTCGCCTTGTGACGCTTGCGGCTGCTCTTGCGCGCGGCGCTCGACTCTTCCGGTGCCGGCATCGGCGGCATTGCGAACGCGCTCGGCGGCAGGCCGATACTTTCGGTTTTCTGGCCGGGCTTGGTCAGCGGGGCGAGCATCGCGCCGCTGATCCCTTTCAACGTGGCGATCGTCGCCCGTTGCACCTCGAGCGTCTGGATCGTCGTGCGCAGCATGCTGGAGTTGAGATCCAGCCACGCCTCGACCGCGCGCAGGTCGGCGATCCGCTTGTCGAGTTCGTTCACGTCCAGCGTCGGCGCCACCATGCTCGGCAATTGCTGCGGCAGGCGCATCGCCATGCGACGCCAGGTTGCCGGCGTTGGGCATCCCCGGCAGGCCGGCCATGCCCCACATCTTCTTCATCAGGTCGAAACTGTCGCCCATCGTGTTGGCGAACGGCAGGCCGCTGGCGGGCCCCTTGTTTTTCATGGTTGTCTCCTCGTTGCCCGCAGTCTGCTAGCGCCGCGCAAGCGGCGCAACCCTTTGCTCGATGGCGCCGAAGATCGAGCGGCCCTGTTCGTCGAACATCTCGATGCGCACGGTGTCGCCGTATTTCATGAAAGGTGTCGTCGCTGAACCGGACTCGATCATCTCGAGGCTGCGCTTCTCGGCAATGCAGCAATAGCCGCGGCTGCGATCGAGGTTGGATACGGTGCCGGAGCCAATGATCGACCCGGCGCGCGCGCTGCGCGTCTTGGTCACATGGGCGATCAGCTGCGGGAAACTGAACGTCATGTCGTCGCCGGCGTTGGGCTCGCCGACCTTCACCTGGTTCCAGTGCACGACCATCGGCAGATGGACCTTGCCGTCCTTCCACGCGTCGCCCAGTTCGTCCGGCGTCACTGCGACGGGCGAGCAGCCGGTCGCCGGCTTGCTCTGGAAGAAGCCGAATCCCTTCGCCAGTTCGGCCGGAATCAGGTTGCGCAGGCTGACGTCGTTCACCAGCATCAGCAGGCGGATGTGTTCGCCCGCTTCGCCGCGCCTGGTTCCCATCGGCACGTCCCCGGTGATGACCGCGACCTCCGCCTCGAAGTCGATGCCGAAGTCCTCGTTCGGGCACACGATGTCGTCATGCGGGCCCAGCAGTTCGTCGCTGGCGCCCTGATACATCAGCGGATCCTTCCAGAAGGACTCGGGCATCTCGGCGCCGCGCGCCTTGCGCACGAGTTCGACGTGGTTCACGTACGCCGAGCCGTCGGCCCACTGGTACGCGCGCGGCAGCGGCGCCATCGCGACGCGCGGATCGAAGGGGAACGCATGACGCGCGCGCCCCTCGTTCAAGGTCTGATAGAGATCGTTCAACTGCGGTGCGAAGAAGTTCCAGTCGTCCAGCACCGCCTGCAGCCTTGGCGCGATGCCGGCCGCGTGGTGCGCAAGGGCCAGATCGCGCGACACCACGACCAGCTGCCCGTCACGCGATCCGTCCTTCAGCGAGGCGAGTTTCATTGTCTTCCGGATCCGTGGAATCCGTGCCCTTGGCGATCTCTGTATCTTAGCGGCCGGGCTTCAGCGTTCCGTCCCGCCCGCCACCGATGCCGCTCACCTTCCTCGGTCAACCGCTGCGATCCGCCACTGCCTGGCGCATCTCGCTCGTGTTCATGGCGGTCCTCGGCCTGCATTCCTGCGCGATATATGAAGTCGCGGCCGGCCTGAACACGCTGAAGCCGGAAGACAGCACGCAAACCACGCTGTCGGTCTCGCTGATCAGGCCACCGCCGCCGCCCCCCGCCGCTGCGCCGACGCCGGCCCCCCAACAGCCACGGCGGCCCCGTTCGGAGACCGCGCCGTCGCTGCCCGGCCCGACCGCGACGCCCCTGCCGACGGTTCCCAAGCCCGAGCCCGAGCCGCCACCGCCGCCGGTGGTCGAGCCCGCGCCTTCGCCGCCGCCGCCACCGCCGCCGCCGCCGGCGGTCGAGGAGCCGCGTCTGCCGCCGGGCGTGAGCGACTTGGCGAGGGCGGGCCGCATTGCGTATCGCACGACGTACACCCGCATGCGCGGGATTCGGGCCATGACCTTCGTCGACTGGAACGTCGACCCGGAGCGCGGCCGCTACGAACTGTGGCTGCGCGTCGTGGATCCGGCGGGCCTGCTCGACCTCAAGTCGAGCGGTTCATTGCAGCCGTTCGGTATCGCGCCCGAGAAGTACGTCGAGCGCGTCGAGATCGCCAATCGAGAATTGCGCGTCGAACTCGACTGGACGTCCCGGGTGGCGTCATTCACGGGCCGCGGTGCGGGGCCGCCCGTCGGCTTCCTCGAAGGCGTGCAGGACCCGCTGTCCTTGCAGTTCCACCTGCCGCTGCTCGCGCAGGCCTATCCGTGGCGCTTCGTACCGGGCGCAGAGATCACGTTCCAGGTCGCGCGGCGTGGCGTCGAAAGCTATGTGTTCCGCGTGGAGACGTACGAAGCGGTGCGCATCGGCCAGAAGGACGTGCGGGCGCTGAAACTGGAACGACCGCGCACCCCGGAATCAAACCGCAAGGCCGAAATCTGGATGGCACCGGAGTATCAGTGGCTGCCCGTGCGGCTGCGTTTCACCGACACGAACGATGAGGTGTGGGACAGCGTCCTGATGGCGCTGCCCGGGGAAGAGCAGCCGCGCGACCCGAGCCAGGAGGAAGTGATCAAGCCGTGAGCCGTTTCAACCGCGAGTGATCAGGAAGCGAGCCGCGGAGGCGGGGCGAGCACCGTGCTCAGCACACGCATCTTCATCGTGCCCAGGACACCGTCGACGTCGACTTCACCGATTTCGGCGGACAACTGCATGCCGGCTGCACGGGCTTTCGCCAGGACCTGCTCGAGTTCGCGCTGCGCACCTTCGGTCTCGTCGGGGCCTTCGGCGTCGATCGCCTGCTCAAGTGCGCGCTGAAGCCGGTCGCCGATCCGGCGCGACTCGGAGTCCTCGGCCTGGAGCGAGAACTGCAGGAGCCGGGCATCCTGCGCAAGCATCGCGAGGTACTCGGCCTGCTTGGCCGGCTCCAGTCCGGTGAATAGATTGTCGCCTCCGCCACAGCCGCCGCTGTTGTGACTCATTGCGTCTGCCTCCATCGTTGGCTCCACCGTAAACCAGGTCGGGCTCAAACGCTGCCGAAGAAGCGAGCGCGCTTGATTCCGTTCAGTCTTCCACCAAAGAAAAGGGGCGCCAGTGGCGCCCCCTGACTTGCATGGGTCTTTTCGGATGGCGCTATGCGGCCTTCGTCGGCATGCGGATGACCTGCGCCACCTGCTGGCCGCGGAAACGCGCAAGCAATTCGGTCCATTTCTGCCGCGCGGTCTTGAGGTTGTTTTCCTTGACGTAGCCGAAACCGCGGATCTCCTCGGGCAGCGTCGCGAGTTGCAGGGCCACCGGGTGATTCTCGCGGTCCAGCCTGGCCAGCAGTTCTTCGACCAGCGCCTCGTACTCGCCGATCAGCTGGCGTTCCATGCGTCGTTCCGCGGACTGGCCGAATACGTCGAACGGGGTTCCCCGCAGCATCTTCAGCTTCGACAGGACCGTGAACGCCGCCATCATTCCCGGGCCGTAGCGTTTCTTCCTCGGATGCCCGGTATTCGGGTCGACCTTCGACAACAGGGGCGGAGCCAGATAGAAGTTGAGCTTGTAATCGCCTTCGAACTGCGAGGCGATCTTCGCGCGGAAGGCCGGATCGGCGTGCAGCCGCGCCACCTCATACTCGTCCTTGTAGG
The DNA here is from genome assembly GCA_963726405.1 of uncultured beta proteobacterium. Lineage (GTDB taxonomy): Bacteria > Pseudomonadota > Gammaproteobacteria > Burkholderiales > Burkholderiaceae_F > JAOUJD01. The sequence goes on from CAVSCF010000006.1 coordinate 216,746, forward strand.
CGAGCAACCGGAAGTAGTTGCGGGCCACCGCCTCGGCGAGCCGGGTCGACTGCAGCCGGTCGGACTCGACCTTGCGCACGCGCTCGACGAGATCCGCGTAGCGGCGCGCGTACCTTGCATTCTGGTAGTCGGTCAGGAATTCGACGCGACGGCTGACGAGTTCCTCGAGCGAGTTCGAGAGCCGCTTCAGGGCAACGACGTTGTCCGGGAAGGCAGTGCGCCTGACCGCGTCGAGGTCGTGCGCGGCATAGCGGCCCCACTCGAACGCCTTGCGGTTGTTCTCCACGGCCACACCGTTGATCTCGATCGCGCGGACCATCGTTTCGTAGGCGAGCGGCAGCCAGCCCTTCTGCCACGCATAGCCGAGCATGAAGGGGTTCGTGTAGATGGCATCGCCCATCAGCGCGGTCGCCAGCCCGTTGGCGTCGACGAAGGCGCACTGGCCGTCACCGACCGCCTCGCGCACCAGTTGCGCCAGGTTCGGGCTGCCGAACTGCCAGTTGGGATTGCGGACGAAGTCCGCCGTCGGTGCCTCGGATGTGTTCACCACCGCCCGGGTGCGGTTGGCATGGACCTTCGACAGCGCCTCGTTCGACGACGTCACGATCAGGTCGCAGCCCAGCAGCACGTCCGCCTCGCCCATCGCGATGCGGGTAGCGAAGAGGTGCTGCTGCGTCGGCGCGATCTGCACGTGCGAGAACACCGCGCCACCCTTCTGGGCAAGGCCCGCCATGTCGAGCACCGACGCGCCCTTGCCCTCGAGGTGGGCAGCCATGCCGAGCAGTTGCCCGATCGTAACCACGCCGGTCCCGCCGACGCCGGTGATGACGATGCCGTACGCGCCACGCTCGCGCAGCGCGGCCACCGCGGGCTGGGGCAGGGCGGGGATCGCGCCGGCCGACGACTTGCCCTTGCGCGGCTTGCCGCCTTCCACGGTCACGAAGCTGGGGCAGAAGCCCTTCAGGCACGAGTAGTCCTTGTTGCACGAGGACTGGTTGATCTGTCGCTTGCGGCCGAACTCGGTTTCGAGCGGTTCGACCGACAGGCAGTTCGACTTCACGCTGCAGTCGCCGCAACCTTCGCAGACGAGATCGTTGATGACGACGCGACGCGCGGGATCCGGGAAAGCGGTCTTCTCCGCCGTGTTCTTCTTGCGGCGCCGGCGCTTCTCCGAAGCGCAGGTCTGGTCGTAGATCAGGACCGACACGCCGGGATACTCGCGCAATTCGAGCTGCACGCGTTCGAGCTCGTCGCGGTGCCGCACCGTTACGCCCGGCGCGAGCTTCCAGGCGTCGCCGGTCGCCCCGTGCGCATTGACCGCTGTCTGGTCGATCTCGTGCACCGCGTCGTACTTCTCCGGTTCGTCCGTGACGATAACGATCTTCTGCACGCCCTCCGCCGCCATCTGCTGCGTGATGCGCGGAGCCGTGATCTGGCCGTCGGTCGGCTGGCCGCCGGTCATGGCGACGGCGTCGTTGAACAGGATCTTGTAGGTGATGCGGACGCCGGCGGCAACGGCGGCGCGTACCGCCAGCGAGCCCGAGTGGAAGTAGGTGCCGTCGCCGAGATTCGCGAAGATGTGCTTCTCGTTCGTGAAGGGCGCCTGGCCGATCCACGGCACGCCTTCGCCGCCCATCTGAGTGAAGGTGGACGTGTTGCGGTCCATCCAGACCGCCATGTAATGGCAGCCGATGCCGGCGACGGCCCGCGAGCCCTCGGGGACGTTGGTCGACGTGTTGTGCGGACAGCCCGAGCAGAACCATGGCTTGCGCTCGGCGACCACGCGCGGCCGGGCGAGCGCTTTCTCCTTCGCGTCGATGATCGCCAGCCGTGCCTGGATGCGCGCGCGGATGTCCGCGGGCAGTTCGAGCTTGCCGATGCGCTGCGCGATCGCCTTGGCGACGATCGCCGGCGAAAACTCGTAGGCCGCCGGCAGGATCCAGTTGCCCCGCGGCACGGCCCACTCGCCGCCGTCCTTCTCGTCGAACTTGCCGATGACGCGCGGAATGCGCTTGCCGGTGCCGATCCACGAGAACAGTTCTTCCTTCAGCTGGTATTCGAGCAGCTGGCGCTTCTCCTCGACGACGAGGATTTCCTCGAGCCCTTCCGCGAAGCCCCGGATCGCGGTGGCTTCGAGCGGCCACACCATGCCGCATTTGAAGAGGCGGATGCCGATGTCGGCGCAGGTCGCCTCGTCGAGGCCGAGGTCGGCGAGCGCCTGCCGCGTGTCGAGGTACGCCTTGCCGCTCGCGACGATGCCGAAGCGCGCGTGCGGCGAGTCGATGACCGTGTAGTTGAGCTTGTTGGTGCGGCAGTACGCGAGCGCGGCGTACAGCTTGTGGTCGAGCAGGCGCGCTTCCATCTCCAGCGCCGAGTCGGGCCAGCGGATGTTCAGCCCGCCGGGTGGCATCTGGAAGTCGGTTGGGAGCTGGATGTCGACGTGGTCCGGATCGACGATCACCGACGCCGATGCCTCGACCACTTCCGTGACGGTCTTCATGGCGACCCACACGCCGGCATAGCGGCTCATCGCGAAGCCATGCAGCCCGAGGTCCAGGTATTCCTGCACGGTGGCCGGGAACAGCACCGGCATCATGCAGGCCTTGAAGATGTGGTCCGACTGGTGCGGCAGCGTCGAGGACTTGGCGCCGTGGTCGTCGCCCGCCAGCGCGAGGACACCGCCATGCCGGCTCGTGCCGGCGGCGTTTGCATGCTTGAAGACGTCACCGCAGCGGTCGACGCCGGGCCCCTTGCCGTACCACATCGAGAACACGCCATCGACCTTGGCGCCCTCGAACATGTTCAGTTGCTGCGTACCCCATACGGACGTCGCGGCAAGGTCCTCGTTCAGTCCCGGCTGGAAGCGGACGCTGTGGCGCTCCAGGTGCTTGCGTGCCTTCCATGCGGTCTGGTCGACAGCGCCGAGGGGCGAGCCGCGATAGCCGGTGATGAAGCCTGCCGTATTCAGGCCGGCGAGCACGTCGCGCTGGTGCTGGAGCATCGCCAGGCGGAGAAGGGCCTGCGTGCCGCTCATGTAGGCGCGGCCGCGGTCCAGGGTCCACTTGTCGTCGAGGGTGACCTCCGCCAGGGCGCGGCGGACGGCTTCGGAAAGAGGGGCGTTCATGTGGCTCCTGCCAAAAATCGTGTTCTTGGGAGCGCGGCATCGAGCGCGGTTCGCTTCTGCCGGCGGCCGTCGCGCGCCTTGTGGGCCCGCCCGGCGGATCGCCCGGTCAGCCCGGGCGTTTGAGTGGGCGCGAGAGTAGCACCGCCCCCACTCGATTCTCAATCATGCGGTGCGGCACTGCATCCGCCATACCCATGGCGACGGACACCCCGGATTGACCGCCGCAAGCCCGCGGCGTTCCCGATCAAGCGGGCATCGGCTGGCGATCCTTCAGGCGCAGCCAGCCACGGGCGATTCGATAGATGGCCCAGATTCCGAGGGCGAAGAAGCCGACGATCCAGATCGCAATGCCGACGAGGACGATCGCGAAGACCGTGCCGACGATGAAGATGATCAGCGCCCACAGCAACGCCCACCAGAACGTGCGGATCTGCCACGAGAAGTGCGAGTCGAGCCAGGTCCCGCGGACGTCCGAGCGCTTAACGTAGTTGATGACGACCGCGATGATCGACGGCCAACCGAACAGGAACATGCCGATCACCGACGCGGTCCCGAAGGCGCCGACCACGAGGCCCAGTGTGTGAAGTGCGTAGACCACGTGCGTCGTGGTGACGAGCGCGTCGGACGGAACGACGCTGGCGGGAGGCAGCGGTGTACTCATGTTGTTTTGGCTCCTTGGGTCGGCATGAGCCAGCATAGCGTGTGCCTCTGGCCCCCTGCAGCGACAATGCGGGACAGGGGAAGTTCATGCGGTATCGTCTCCGGCCGCACCGCGCGAGGACGCCGATGCCCGAGCACACCAATCCCTTGCTGCAGCCCTGGGACGCCCCGTTCCAGTTGCCGCCGTTCGACCGTATCCGCGCCGAGCACTTCGCGCCGGCGTTCGAAGCGGCGATCGCCGAGCATCGTGCCGAGATTGCAGCCATCGTGGCAAGCGCCGCGGAGCCGACCTTCGCGAACACGATTGCCGCGTTCGAACGCAGCGGCCGCCGCCTTGCGCGCGCCGAGCACGTGTTCTTCAATCTCGCGTCGTCGGAAACATCGCCCGCCCTGCAAGCCGTCGAGCGCGACGTCGCGCCCAGGCTGGCTTCGCACGAAAGCGCGATCTACCTGGACGCCGGACTGTTCGCGCGCATCGACGCGCTGCACGCCCGCCGGAGTGCGCTGGGGCTGGACGACGAGCAGTTGCGCCTGCTCGACCGCATCCACCTCGACTTCGTGCGCGAGGGTGCGAGGCTCGGCCCTGAAGCGAAGGCCCGCCTTGCGCAGATCGTGGAGCGCCTTGCGCACCTGCACACCGCGTTCTCCCAGAACGTCCTGGCCGATGAGTCGAGCTGGGTCTTGTGGCTTCGGAGCGAGGCCGATCTGGCCGGCCTGCCCGCTTCAGTGCGCGACGCCGCGAACAGCGTGGCGGTGGAGCGCGGTCAGGCTGACGCCTGGGCCATCACGACCAGCCGATCGCTGGTGGTGCCCTTCCTGACCTTCTCCGATCGAAGGGACCTGCGACAGCAGGCGTACGCCGCGTGGAAGTCCCGCGGCGAGCATGACGGCGAGCACGACAACCGGCCGATCGCTCGCGAGATCCTCAAATTGCGCAGCGAACAGGCGCGCCTGCTGGGATACGACAGCTATGCCGATTACGCGCTCGTCGATCGCATGGCCGGCACGCCGGCCGCCGTGCAGCAGCTGCTGCAACGGGTGTGGGAACCGGCGAAAGCGAGAGCGCGCGAGGAGTACAGCCTATTGCAGGCGCAGGCCGCGGCACTGGGCCAGCCTGCCGATCTGCAGCCATGGGACTGGCGCTACTACGCCGAGAAGGTCCGTCAGGTGCGTTACGAGCGTCGACGACGCCCAGGTGAAGCCGTACTTTCCGCTCGAGCGCATGGTCGAGGCGGCGTTCGACTGCGCGCACCGCCTCTTCGGCGTGCGCTTCGTCGCCCGGCCGGACCTCAAGCTCTACCACCCCGATGTGCGCGCCTATGAGGTGCAGCGCGACGGCACGACGATCGGGGTCTTCCTGCACGACAATTTCGCCCGCCCGACCAAGCGCAGCGGCGCGTGGATGAGCCCGTACCGCTGGCAGTCGCGCATCGACGGCGACGTGATCCCGATCGTGGCCAACAACAACAACTTCGCCCGGGCGCCGGCGCGCGATCCGACCCTGCTGTCGCTCGACGACGTGCGCACGCTGTTTCACGAGTTCGGCCACGGCCTGCACGGCCTGCTGTCGGACGTGACGTACGAGCGCCTCTCGGGTACCCGGGTGCTGCGCGATTTCGTCGAACTGCCGTCGCAGCTGTTCGAGCACTGGATGCTCGAACCCGCCGTGCTCAGGAAGCATGCGCGGCACGTTGAGACCGGGGAGCCGATTCCCGAAGAGCTGATCGACCGCATCAAGCGGGCGCGTCGGTTCAACCAGGGGTTCGAGACCGTGGGTTACACCGCCTGCGCGCTGCTCGACATGGCCTTGCACGCGCGCACGGACCCCGACGGCGTCGACATTTCCGAATTCGAACAGTCCGAACTGACGAGGATCGGCATGCCGCCGGGAACACATGCCTATCACCGGCTACCGCACTTCCAGCACCTGTTCGCAGGCTCAGGGTATGCGGCCGGCTACTACGTCTACATGTGGGCCGAGGTGCTGGACGCGGACGGCTACGACGCGTTCACCGAAGCGGGCGACCCGTTCGATGCAGCGACCGCCGCGCGGCTGCTGAAGCACGTGTATTCGACCGGCAACCGCGTCGAGCCGGGCGCTGCGTACCGCGCATTCCGCGGACGCGACGCCGCGGTCGAGCCGATGCTCGCCAAGCGTGGTCTGTTGCCGGAAGGCGCGCCCGCCTAGGCGGCGTGCACCTGCCTGAGGAACGCGCGCAGGCGCTCCGCGCCCTGCAGCAGCAGGGCGTCCGAAGCGGCGAAGCACCACCGCAGGTACCCCTCGCCTTCGGGCCCGAACGCGATGCCGGGCGCGATGCCCAGACCCGCTTCGGCGACGAGCCGCTTCGCGCAGGCGAGGCTGTCCTCGCTGAAGCCGGCGATCCGGAAGAACAGGTACATCGCCCCCGGCGGCGGCGCCGCCTCGATGCCGGGCAGCGCGCCGAGTTCGCGCACGAGGAGATCGCGCGAACGCCGCAGGCGCCCGACGGTCGCGGCCACGAGCGGCTCGCCCTGCCGCACGGCGACCAGCCCGGCCTGCTGCACGAAAGGCGGCGCGCACGAGGTGTTGAACTCGATCACCTTGCCGACCTGCGCGATGAATGCACGCGGCGCGACGAGCCAACCCAGCCGCCAGCCCGTCATCGTCCAGCTCTTCGAGAACGTATTGGCGCTGACGTAGCGGTCGTCCGCATCGACGAGATCGAGCACGCTCGGAGCGTGGCCGTTGGACGTCAGCGCGGGGTCGAGGACGATGCGTTCGTAGGCATCGTCGGAAACCAGCCAGATGCCGTGACGGCGGCAATGCTCGAGCAGGGCGACCCAGTCGGCCCGGGGCATCGTCCAGCCGGTCGGGTTGTTGGGGGAGTTCACCAGGACCATGCGGGTGCCCGGTGTGGCGGCGTCGAGCAGCCGTTGCAGGTCGAGCGACCACGCGCCGCCGCGGCAGGTCAAGGGCACGCGCACCACGTCGGCACTCATGATCCGCGGCATCGCGGTGAGGTTCGGCCAGACCGGCGTGACGATCGCCACGCGGTCGCCCGGATCGATGAGCGTCTGGTCGATCAGCGACAGCGCGTGCACGCCGGCGCTCGTCACCGCGACCCGGTCTACGGTGACGGCGGTCGCCGGTCGGTGCAGCCGGTTGGCGTAGGCGGCCAGTTCCTCGCGCAGTTCGGGAATGCCGAGGTTGTGGTTGTAGAAGGTCTCGCCGGCGTCCAGCGCCGCCTTCGCCGCGTCGCGGATGAACGCAGGCGTGACCTGGTCGCCTTCGCCGAACCAGAATTTCAGGACGTCGGTGCGGCCGATGCCGGCATTCGCGACTTCGCGGATGCGCGAGGCGGGCAGGGATTCGATGAGGGGTCGGATCATGGCTCGATTATGAGCGAAGCGCGGCGCGAGTCGCTGCTCCGCGTCGCAGTTGTCCTTGTGCTGCGCGCCCGGCCGCTCCGAAGCGCAGCACACAAACTAGTACAGTCGAGGTGCACGTGCGATCGCGCAGCGATCGCGTACACCTCGATTCGCTATCGCACGAGCTGATTGATCTCGATGATCGGGAGCAGCACGGCCATCACGATCAGCATCACGACGACCCCCATCGTGAGGATGAGGATCGGCTCGAGCAGCGACGTGAAGAACAGCGCCCGTCGCTCGGCCTCGCGGGCATGGATGTCGGCGGCGCGGTCGAGCATCTCGGGCAGCTTTCCGGTCGCCTCGCCGGACGCGATCAGGTGGATCAGCACCGGCGGGAAGAGCTTCAGGTGACCCTGCTTGCGCTCTTCGTCGGCGTCGGCCCGCAGCGCCTTGGCAAGCGAGAAGCCTTCGCGGACGCGCTGTACCGCCTCCATGACGCGACTGCGCATCGCGAGGTTGGTCACGGTCTCGCCGGCGGCCTGGAGCGAACGCAGCATCGGCACGCCGGAACCCACCAGGATCGCGAGGGTCGACGAGAAACGCGCCGTGTTGATCGAGCGCGACAGCACGCCCATCACGGGAAGGGTCAGGATGCGCTTGTGCCAGCGCCGGCGGACGGCTTCGACGCGCAGCGAGCGCTGGACCAGGAACCCCGCGACGACCAGGACGACGACGACTATCCAGCCGTATGTGCGAACGAAATCGGAGAGCGCGATCAGCGCCACCGTGAGGAAGGGCAGGGCCTGCTTGGTGTTCGCGAAGACCTGCACGACCTGCGGCACGACGTAGGTCAGCAGCCCGATGACGACGGCGAGCGCGACAAACGTGACGATCGCCGGATACACGAACGCGAGCGTGATCTTCTGCTGCAGCTTCGCGCGCTCTTCCACGTAGTCGGCGAGGCTGCCGAGCACCGAGCCGAGCTTGCCCGACTCTTCGCCGGCGGCAATGAGGGCGCGGTAGATCTCGGGAAACTGGCGCGGATGCCGCGCGAGGGCATTGGACATGGAGCTGCCGCCCAGCACATCCGTACGGATCGATGCCATCAGCTCGCGGACCTGCTGCTTCTCGCTCTGCTCCACCATGACCGTCAGCGCGTCGGCCACCGGCAACTGCGCGCCGAGCAGCGATGCGAGCTGGCGCGTGATGACCGCGAGTTCGGTCTGCGACAGCCGTCGTCCGATGGACAATCCCCCGCGGCCCCGGCCGCCGGCTTCGTGGGAGACCGGTTCGACGGTGAGCGGGATCAGGCCGCGTCCGCGCAGCAGCTGACGCGCAAGTCGTGCGCTGTCGGCTTCGAGGACGCCGGACTGTTCCTTGCCGGACGCATCCGCGGCGGCGAATCTGAATGCAGCCATCCGCCCGGCTTACGCTTCGCGTGTGACGCGGAGCGCTTCCTCCTGCGACGTGACTCCGGACTTGATCCAGCGCAGCGCGTCGTTGCGCATGCTGATCATCCCGGTCTTCTCTGCGAGGCGGCGGACATCGGTGTCGTTCGTGCCCTGGTGCACCAGCATGCGCATCTCGTCGTTGACGGTGAGCAGCTCGTAGATCCCGGTGCGCCCCAGGTAGCCGGTACTGCCGCAACGGTCGCAGCCCACCGCGCGGAAGCCGCCGGTCGCGGGATCGGGCTGCCTGCAGTGCGGGCAGAGCTTGCGCACCAGTCGCTGACCGAGCACGCCGAGCAGCGAGGACGACAGCAGGAACGGCTCGATCCCCATGTCGATGAGCCGCGTCACCGCCGACGCCGCGTCGTTCGTGTGGAGCGTGGCGAGGACGAGGTGGCCGGTGAGGGACGCCTGCACGGCGATCTGCGCGGTCTCGAGGTCGCGGATCTCGCCGATCATCACGATGTCAGGGTCCTGGCGCAGGATCGCGCGCAGCGCCTTCGCGAAGGTCATCTCGATCTTCGGATTGACCTGCGTCTGGCCGATGCCCTCGATGTCGTACTCGATCGGGTCCTCGACCGTCATGATGTTCGTGGTGTTCTTGTCGAGCCGGCGGATCGCCGCGTAGAGCGTCGTCGACTTGCCCGAGCCGGTCGGGCCGGTGACGAGGATGATTCCGTGCGGCTGGTGAATCAGCTGGTCGAAGCGCCTGAGCGCGCCCTCGGCCATGCCAAGGTTCGTCAGTTCCAGCTTCGACAGGTCCTTTTCGAGCAGACGCAGCACCACGCGCTCGCCGTGCCCGGTCGGCAATGTCGACACGCGGACGTCGACCGGGCGGCCGCCGACGCGCAGCGTGATGCGCCCGTCCTGCGGCAGGCGCTTCTCGGCGATGTCCAGGCCCGACATGATCTTGATGCGCGACACCAGCGCCGCATGAAGCGCGCGCTTGGGCCGCACCACGTCGCGCAGCGTGCCGTCGACCCGGAAACGCACCATCGAGTACGTCTCGAAGGGTTCGATGTGGATGTCCGATGCGCCGTCACGCGCCGCCTGCGTCAGCAGCGCGTTGATCATCCGGATGATCGGGGCGTCGTCCTCGGTCTCCAGCAGGTCCTCGACGTCCGGGACCTCCTGCATCATCCTGGTGATGTCGAACTCGCCTTCGATGTCACCGACGATCTGCTGTGCCGAGCCGCCCTGGTCGCCATAGGTCTGCGAGATGGCTTCCGTCAGCTTCACGCTTTCGATCACCACCGGGCGCACCTTGCCCGGGAAGACGCGCATCACCTCGTTGAGCGCCGACAGCGGGGTCGCGTTGCTGATCCAGACCTCGGCATCCCGTTCGGTCTTCGGAACGATCAGGATCGCGTTGTCGCGCGCAAAGGCGTATGGGACGTAACGGCTGGCCTGTGTCACTGCGCGATCCCGCTTCTCAAGGGGTGACGATGACGGGGTCGTAGCCCAGCGCCTTGAGCCTGGCGATGGTGTTTGCCACGGTCTGCGTCGCCGGGTCGACCGAAACGCGCACACGCACCGTGTCCCCGGTGTTCGACTTCACGCTTTCCCAGTAGGCGTCAAACCCGGCGTCGCGCAGGCTGCGCTGCATGTCGCGCGCTCGTGCGATGTCGGTCAGGGACGCGACCTGGATCAACTGCGCACCCGCGCTCGGTGCCGGTCCCTGCTGTGCGGCGAAAGCTCCGGTCGACGGCGCGGTTGTGCCGGGCGGCGCCGAGGACGACGGGGCCGGCACAATGGGCGACGACGGCCGGGTCGGCGGCGGAGTGCCCGTGGCCGGCGGCGCGGGCGGGGGCGTCGTGGGGGCCACATCGATGATCGGCGCGGGCGTTTGCCGCGGCGGGTCCTGCCCCGGAATTCCCGGCGCAAGCTCGTTCGACAGCGTCCGCGGCCCGCTTTCAGCACGCCTCAGCGACGGCGCCACGGGCGGCTTCTCGGGCAACTGTCGGCTCTGCAGGTCGCGGAAGATGATGTTGTCCGCCAGCGTGCTGCTCGCGATCTGGCCCCGGATGTAGTCGTAGCGGTCCATGGCCAGCGCCGACGAGGTGCCTTCGTCGCGCACGACGTACGGCCGCAGGAACACCAGCAGGTTGGTCTTGGTCCGCTTGCGGCTCTCGTACCGGAAAAGCTGGCCGATCAGAGGGATGCTGCCGAGCACCGGCACGGAACTCTTGCTGTTGTCGGTCTTGTCCTCGATCAGGCCGCCAAGCACGACGATGTTGCCGTCTTCAACCAGCACCATCGATTCGAAGCTGCGCTTGTTGGTGATGATTCCGCCCTGGGCCGCCGTCAGCGTGTTCTGGATGGACGACAGTTCCTGATAGATCGCGAGCTTCACCACGCCGCCTTCGGAGATCTGCGGCTTCACGCGCAGCTGCAGGCCGATGTCGCGCCGCTCGAACGTCTGGAACGGATTGACGCCGGACGAAGTGCCGCCCGCGCCCGTATTGGCAAACGAGCCCGTGATCAGCGGGATGTTCTGGCCGACGAGGAAGCGCGCCTCTTCGTTGTCCAGCGTCTGGATCGTCGGCGTCGAGAGGATGTTGGCGTCGGCCTTGGTCTCGAGGGCGCGAGCCAGGAAGGCGAGATTGACGACTTCGCCGATGCCCGGAATGTTGACCTTGCCCTGGACGATGCCGATGTTCAGACCCGTGGCGAGCGAGCCGATGTTCTGCGAGGCGCCGATGATGTTCCGGCCCCCGTTTTCGAAGTTGGTGCCGGCGATGACGTTGGTGCCGGGATCGTTGATGTTGCCGCCCAGCGTCTGCCACTGGATGCCGAACTCGGCGGCCTTCTCGGCGGACACCTCGGCGATCAGCGACTCGATGACGACCTGCGCGCGTCGCACGTCGAGCTTGTCGACGATCGCCCGGATGTTCCGGTACAGCGGCTCGGGGGCGGTGATGATCAGCGAGTTGGTTGCTGCGTCGGCCTGGATCAATCCGGCGAGCGGCCCGCTGCCGCCGGCGCCGCCGCCGGCCTGCTGCTGCGCTGGCTGGCTGGTGAGCCCGGGCTGCTGGGTCGTCATTCCCGGTCCGCCCGATGTCGTTCCGCTCGCCTGCGACAGCCCGCTGGTGGTCGCCTGCGGCACGTAGGACGGATCGGAGGCGATGATCGCCCGCAGGAGCGGAGCGAGTTTCACCGCCTCGGCGTTGCGCAGGTAGACGACGTTGATGTTGCCCGGCGTGAGGGCCGGCTTGTCGAGCTGCTCGATCATCGATTTGGCGAGCGCGATCCGCGCCTTGCTCGGCGCCCTGAGGATCAGCGAATTCGTGCGGGGCTCCGCCATCACCGACGTGCGCTGACCGGCGTCCACGGCCTGGCCGGCCGCACGGGCTCCTTCGTCGAGAACGCGATTCAGCACGGTGGCGATCTCCATCGCCAGGCCGAACTTGATGGGGATGATCTCGACGGCCGACGTGGCCGGCGTGTCGATCGACTCGATGATGCGCTGGATGCGCCGGAGGTTGTCCGCGTAGTCGGTGATGACGAGCGTGTTGTTCTGCGGGTACGCGGAGATCGTGTTGTTCGGCGCGATCAGCGGCCGCAGGATCGGCACCATCGCCGTGGCCGACTCGTATTGCAGGCGGAACACCTGGGTCACCAACTGGTCGCCGCGCGGCGCAGCGGTCTGCGGGCTGACGACCATGCCGCCCTGCAGCTTGGCGTCGGCCTCGGGCAGCACACGGGCGACGTTGCCTGTCTGCACGATGGTGAAACCCTGCAGGCGGAGGGCCGTCAGCAGCTGCTCGTAGGCCTGCTCGCGCGTCACGGGTCGCTCGGTGACGAGCGACAGCGTGCCCTTGACCCGAGGATCGACGACGAAGGTGCGGTTCGTGAACTGGCCGATCGCGCGGACCACCGCGTCGATGTCCGCGTTGACGAAGTTCAGCATCACCGATTCGCCCGAGGCCGACGGATCGGCGGGGTTCGCGGAGCTGCCTTGCGTGGCCGGGGTCGCGGCGCCCGCTCGCTTGCGCGACGTCTGGGCCGCGGCCGGGGGAACCAGCGAGGACGCTGTCATCGACAGCGCACATGCAAGCGCGATCGAACGGGACAGCGATAACCCGCCAGCGCGTATGGAAGTGCGCTTGCTCGTCATGTCACCCACCGAAATTCAAGAGGGCCCCCTCTCCGTCTCGCCGGCCCAGCAGCGAAATCAGGCCCGTAAGTTGCGACTTTACGCCCGGGTCGGTCCCCGCCATGGCTTGCGCCCGGCCAGTGAAGCGTAAGCGCCCACCCTCCGGGATTGTGCCACTGCCCTTCAGCTCGAGGGGTCCCGAAATGGTCGATAAATCGAGCTGAGTTCCGGGCCAGACACCGTTGGTCTGCAAACGGTAATGGCCCATCGGCGACACCGGTGTCAGTGCGCTGGACGCGTACTGCCACTCGGCGCTGATATTGCCCTGCACGCGGCGACTCTCGAGCTGCAGCCGATCCCAGTTGATCAGCAGGATGCCGCCCGGCCGGATCGTGTTCCAGGGCGCACCGAAGCCGACCAGCAATGAGGCAGGCACGCGAAGCGTCGTTGCGCTCAGGGTGGCGGCCCCCCCACCGACCAGCGGCGCGCGGACATTCAGCGGCTGCGCCAGTGCCGAAGGATGCGTCAGCGTGAGATCGAGCTGACCGACGAGTAGCGGCCACGGGCTGAGTCGCCAGGCCAGCCGCTCGGGCAACGTCGCGCGTGGCGCGCCGGGTTCCTGCGAGGAGCTCAGCACCAAGAGTGCCGAACCGTTCCACAGCGTCCCGCTCGCCTCCGCGAGTTCCAGCCGGCCGCCCGTTGCATTCGACGCGGCGGAAGCGATCCACTGCGCGGGCGCGATCACCAGGGCCGTGATCAGCAGCGCAACGATCGCGGCCAGGACGAAGAGGATCTTTCGCATCGATCGCGTTCACTTCCGCGCGAGCCGCAGGGCGAGTTCGACGTCGACGTTGCCGGGCGCCGCGTCCCGGCCCGTGACCGTCACCGCTGTGGAGCGCGCTCCGAGTTCGCGTTCGACGTTCGCGAGCCACGGTGCCCACTTGCTGACCGGCACGTCGGAGAACGTCAATTGAACGTCGCCGTCCGACAGCGGAACGATGCGCGCCGCCTTGATCCCCGCCTTGGTCAGCGAACTTTCGAGCGCGCTGCGCGAGTCGGCCGCCGTCATCGTGGCCACCGCCGGCCGCCCCTTCAGCGCCTTCACCTCCGCCAGGAGGGCTTCGAGTTCAGCCGCATTGGCCCGCTGCTGAGGCAGGCTCTTCTCCAGGCGGGCGATGCCGGTCCAGGCCGGTTCGATTGCAATCAGATAGAGAATGACACCGACAAGAAGGATTCCGCCGAGCAGCAGGATGCTGCGCTCTCGAGGTGCGCGTTCAGACCAGAACTGTTTCAGGGCTTCCATCACATCCCCGTCGCGGTAATGCGCGCCGAACCGTCGCCTTCGAAGCGGACGACGAGGCCCTGTTGCACGGCCGCCGAGCGCAGCGAGTTCTGCAACGCCGGGTTGTCGCCGGTGCCCGGCTTGAATTTCACCTTCAGCGCGTTGTCGCGGTACTCCATGCTGGCAACGCTCCCCACCGGGGCGATCGACAGCAGAAGCGCGGTGCGCGCGTTGAGGACCGAGAAGTCGTTCGAGGAGGGTATGCCGGCACGGGATCGGAGGTCGGACAACTGCCGCTTGGTCTGCTCGATGGGATCGACGACGGCGGTCGCCTGCGGGAAGTTCGAGCGGAAGCTCGCCTCCATCTGGCTCCGGATCGCGGTCGACTCGCCATTGAGCTTGAGGTAGTAGGCGTTCATTCCGACGACGGCGACGACGATCGCGGCCGCAGCCCACGCCAGCGGAACACGCAGCGTGCGCGCGTTGAGCGCAGGCAGCAGTCCGCCCGGAACGATCGACGCCATCATTCCGCCCTGGGCAAAGGCGCCTTGCAGGAGGTTGACCGCGTCCTCGGTGCTCGCCAGGTCGACCTCCTCGGTGTGGATGTCGACCTTCACGCCGAGCGCGGGCTCCAGCGGCGCGAGACGCGACGCTTCCTTGCCGTAGGCCTGGATCCGCTTGATCCCCAGCTGGCGAATGGCCAGCGCCAGCGTCGCAGGCACCTCGTCGCCCAGGTCGAACACGAACCCGTCGTGCAGGCCGGCACGAACGACGCCTCGGCCCCGGTTCACGCGTACCGACAAGACGCCGGCCGCCGGAGGCGGCACGGTGTAGATCTCGCTGTAGGCGGCCCGCACGCGATAGCCGGACTCCACCAGCGCATCGAGCGCCCGCGTGAGCAGGCCGCGGTCGACGACGGCGACCGGCATCGACGGTTGCTCGCCGACGGCCGTGTTGCCGCTGCCGCCGCGCGCTGCCCGGAATGCGAAGTGGCAGTCGGCCGGGTCGGCGAGCAGGCGCTCCTCGAGCATGTTGGGCAGCGCCAGCCGCAGCTTGCCTTCCGACAGCTTGGGCGACTCGATTTCGGTGATCAGCACGTCGCTCGCGTCGAAGACGAGGTCGACGCCTTTTGCCTTCGGCAGCAGGGCAATCGGCGTTTGCCCGCGCGGGCTGTCGCCGCCGGTCGCCACGTAGTCGACCACGGTGCTTGAAGCCACCTGGCTGCGGCCGGCCATCGAACTGCGCGGCGGCACGAAGACAAGCAGGCGTTGGGCGCTTTTCTCTTTCATTGTTCGCTCAGATCTCGCGGGTCCACAGGATGTTGACCGCCGCCGGTCCCTGGCCGGGCGCGCCGCGCTTGACCAGAGCTTCCATACGGGTCACCGCACGGTCAAGCTTGACTTCTCCGCGGATGAAGAAGAAGCGCGAGTTCGTGGAAAGTTCGGCATCGGTCACCACAGACCCCTTGGCCCCCAGGCGCGTGCGCACTTCGCCCGTGCTGTTGAAGTAGGAAATACGTTCGCGCTCGGCGACCAGCGAGCGCGCTTCCGCGAGCGAGAGGTCCGGCACGCGCGCAGCGATCACTTCGGGCGAAGCGGTATTGGCATTCACCGGGGTGTTCTCGTCGAGCACGACAATATACGGGGCGAGCCGGTCCGCCGCTTCGGGGCTGATGCCTTGGACCCCGCTGATGTCTCGCGGCAGCATCAGAGGCAATGGCCGCGTGCGCTCCGATTCGACGGGCGGTCGGTCGCCCGTCTTGTCGTCCGAGGTCGGCGCCTGGCCCTGCGCGTCCAGCATGCGTTCGGCGATCAGGTCGGCTGTCTGCGTCGGCAACTGGAGCAGCGCGGCGAGCCGACGCAGTGCCTCCAGTTCCTTGACCACGATCTCGCCGTTGCTCACCAGGTTGTGCAGGTTGAAGCGGCCCTGCGCGTCTTCCATCGAGCCCGCGATCGACGCCAGCGACGCGATCGAGCCGGTTTCCCCGAGCTGGTCGAGGCGCGTTTCCGCGAGGGGCTGCGCCCACGGCTCCGACAAGGCGTCGTAGCTCGAGCGGTTGGCGTCCTCGCGCAGGATGGCGCGGCCCCAGTCGAGCGCGCCACGCAGCAGCAACCGGCTCTGCGAAGTGAGCTGCTGGTTCTCGATGGTCCTCAGAAGGACGAATTGCCGGTAGAAGAGCGCGGTGACGATCAACGTGGCGAGCGTCGCGACGAACAGGGCCATCAGTACGGCGGCGCCCCGCTGTGCCTTCCGAGCGGACGGTGTCAGGCGGTTCGCGCAGGTCTCGCACCACCGAGAGAGATGACCAGTGCGCGCGGCACCGCGAGTCCGGGCGACGGTCATGCGTTCACCAGGAACACGCGGCGGAAGGTCCTTCCATCCGTGCGCGTCAGGATGACTTCCAGGCCCGGCGGCGGCTGGTTCCGCGATCCGCCGGCGGGAGCGCCGGGCGTAGCCGCGGCGTCGAGCCGGTCCCCCGGCGGCGTCCAGCCGACACCCGGCTGCCACAGCCGAACGTCCATCGACTGGATGCTTCCGAGCAGCCGCGCGTTCTCGAACTGCTCGGTGTTGGTGCGCTGGAAATACGGAAGCGCCGGGGTCGCCTGCCGCACCAGCGTGCCCTCGACCACACGGTAGTAAACCGTCTGCACCTCCGTAGCCCGATCGGGGACCGGAACGGCAACCCGCACGAGCTCGATCAACATCGCCCCGTCCGCCGGGCGCACGTTCAGTGGAGGGGTGGTCAGCCCGAGGAAGGCCGGGTTGACCACTTGCGAAAGGTCGCGCTCCATCTGACCGAAGGCGACCAGCAGGGCGCGGGTCTCGTCGACTTCCGGTTCGAGGCGGTCGCGCGTCATCACGAGCGTGTCCAGGCCGCGCCATGCGATGACGGAGACGACCGACAGCACGGTGATCGCGACCAGCAGCTCGAGCAAGGTGAATCCGCGCGCCGTATTCATTGGTTGGTGGGAAGCACGGTCATCATTTCGGCGAGCTGCTGGCGGTTGCCGGCGTCGTCGCTGCGGAATACCCGGACCTCCACCCGCCGGAAGAACGGGTTCGGCGTCGGCTTGACCGTCTGCGAGCAGGTGAAGGTGATGCCGCCCTGTTCGCACGGCAGGATCTCCTCCCCGGGTTCGAGCCGCTCGCGCGCGAGTCGCATCTCCAGCAACCGGTTCTCGGCGGTCAGTATGGCGAGCAGCTTCTGGCGGCTGTAATCCGCGGTGTTGGTCAGCGACATCGCACCGCGCATGGAGGCGGCCAGCGCCACGCCGATGATCACCAGCGCCACGAGAACCTCCAGCAGGGTGAAGCCGCGCGCCTTCATCGTTCACTTCGCCAGTGTCGCGCGGCCGGATTCGTCGAAGTCGACGCGCACCGCCCCGTCCTCGTTGACGAGTTCCAGCCGCCAGCGCGGCTGGATCCACTCGCGCGCGATCGCCACGCGCACTGGCGGGGCGCCGGGCCCGAGCAGCACCTGCGCCGGCTGCGGCCCGCCGCCGTCGAGCACGGCGACGCGAGTCATCGGCTTGTCCCATTGGCGCTCGCGCAGCATCTCGTCGCCTGTCACCAGCCGCCGCTCGCCGCCGATCTCCGTCACGAAGCGGTAGCCGGTCAGGTCCGCTTCCCATGCGATCGGCTGCTGGCGGATCCGCGCCTCGTCGGCGGCCAGGCCCATCAGCTGGCCCACGCGCTGGGCTTCGCGCTGCAGTTGCTGCCGCGGGTCGGGCGTGATGTTGATCGTCACGATCGACAGGAGGATCCCGGCGAGCACGATGACCACCAGCATTTCGAGGAGCGTGAAGCCGGCGCGACGTCGTGCGCGCGCTGGCTTGCGGGGGCGGCGAGGAATCGCTAGAGCGCCCACGACCCGATGTCGGCGTCCGGACCTTCGCCGCCGTTGGTCTTGTCGCGACCAAGAGAAAACACGTCGATCTCGCCGCGGATGCCTGGGTTGAGGTACTTGTACGGTTCGCCCCACGGATCGGTCGGCACGGTGGAGCGCTCGATATAGCCGCCCTGTTTCCAGTTGCTCGGAACCGGCTCCGCGGTCGGCTTCGCGATCAGTGCAAGCAGGCCCTGGTCGGTGGTCGGATACCGGCCGTTGTCCAGCCGATACAGCTTCAACGCCTGCATGATCGAGGCGATGTCCTGCTTGGCTGCCGCGATCTTTGCGTCGTCCGTACGGCCCACCACGCGCGGCACGATCAACGCCGCCAGGACGCCGAGGATCGTGATGACCACCATGATCTCGATGAGCGTGAAGCCGCGCGCGAGCCGCGTGCGGACAGCAAAGGGAAACCGTGGGGAACGAATCAAGTTCATCGAAGTCATCTGACCACCGCCGGACCGTAAGAAAGCTTGAAGATGCGCGCCGAACGCCTTGAAGTTCTTGATTTTCCGTCGCGCACGCCGAGGAAGCAGGGGATATTATCAACGGCCATTGCCGCTCTTGCCCCTTCGAAGCGGGATATTTGAGCTTGGCTAATACATGAGGATGACGGGCGCGCGATGCGGTGCTGCACGCTCTGGCTCATGATGCGTGACACCACGTTGGACCTGAAATGCTGAAAAAGTTTGCCGCCGCGGCCGTTCACCTCGTCTTCTTCGCGCTCGTGATGGCGATCGCGGCCTACTGGGGCGTGCGGATCTTCACGCCGGCACCGACGGCGGCACCGCCGCCATTGCCGCCTCCGCCTTTGCGTGACCCCGACCCGGTCGCTGCTGCGCGCATGTTCGGAAAGGTCGAGCGAGTCCAGGCGGTCACGTCCAATATCCAGGCCGTCGGTGCTTTTTCGGCGGGCAAGGATTCGAGTGCGGTCTTGTCGGTCGACGGGCGCCCCGCGCGGGTCTTCCTGCTTGGGCAGGACGTCGGTCCCGGCACGAAACTCGTCGCTGTCACGCCTGAAGCGGTCGTGCTCGATACCGGTGGTGCACGCCAGGAAATTCGGCTGCCTGCACGCGCGATAGCCGCCTTCGGAGGCGCTCCGCCCCCACCCAACTTCACTCGGGAAGGCAACACACTGAGCGCCCCGACGGCGGGCGGCGCCACGGCGGGACGGCCGAACCCGCCATCCGGTACGCCCATAGGTCAGGCGCCCCAAATGCCCCAGCCGCAACCCGTCATGCCCACGGCCCCGCAGGGTGGGAACCCTGTGCAAGCGCAGTAGCGAGTCGTTGCAGCGGTAAGCAAAGGTAACGTTCGTCGACAGTCGAGGGCCGCGGGCGTTGAATGAGCATCACCCCATGCAGGAGATGCTCGAAATGAAACGTTCGTTACTCGCTGTCGCGGTTGCCGCGTCCCTCGTTGCTGCCGCGGCCTTCGCCCAACAGGCGCAGACGCCTGCCCCTGCCCAGCCGGCTCCGATGCAAGGCCCGATGGGAGGCCCGATGGGAGGCCCGGGCGGCTCAATGGGCGGCCCGATGAGTGGACCGATGGGCGCGCCCGGACACGGCCCAATGCACGGCGGCGTCCGTGGACAAGGCTGGATGAGCCAGTTCGACACGAACAAGGACGGCAAGCTCTCGAAGGATGAGGCCATCGCCTGGTTCGACCGACTGGATACCAACAAGGACGGCTTCCTTTCCCAGGATGAACTGGCCGCAGCCCGTGCCCAGTTCGCCGGCCGGCGCATGGACGCCGACGGCAACGGACTGGTCTCCCGCGAAGAGGCAAAGAACTTTCCGATGCTGGCGCAGAACTTCGACGCGATCGACGCCAACAAGGACGGGCAGTTGTCGCGCGATGAGATGCGCGCCTACCACGAGGCCCACCGCGGCGAAGGGTGGGCCAGGCTCGACACGAACAAGGACGGCATGGTCAGCCGCGAGGAAGCGAAGGCGGCTCCCAGGTTGTCAGCCAACTTCGATGCGCTCGACGCCAACAAGGATGGTCAGCTGTCCCAGGACGAATTGCGAAGCGCCTGGGCCGGTCGCGGCCACCGCCACGGTGCGCGAATGGACACGAACGGGGACGGCCTGATCTCGCGGGACGAAGCGAAGAACGCGCCGATGCTGTCCCAGAATTTCGACGCGATCGACTCCGACAAGGATGGCTTCCTGTCGCGCGAGGAGATCGGCGCCTGGCGTCGCGCCCAGCAACCGACGGCGAACGCGCCCGTCAAACCCTGACGTGCGCAGGGCAGGACTGCCCGCCGGCCCGACAAGCCGGCGGGCTTCTTCACGTCGGTTCGCAACGTGCTTGCCCGGTTGCGTTGAACGATGAGCCGCGGCCGGCGTCCCGCGCTGCGCGCAGCGATCAGCGCGAGTTCGGAACTCGCGGTCAGCTTGTCTCCTACGCGCCTTCCGCCTTCAGCACGCCGCGCCGGATCTGGTCCAGTTCGATGGATTCGAACAGCGCGCGGAAGTTGCCTTCCCCGAACCCTTCGTCGCCCTTGCGCTGGATGATCTCGAAGAAGATCGGTCCGATCACGGTCTGCGTGAAGATCTGCAGCAGGAGTTCGTTGGGCGCGCCCTGGTGCGTCGCGCCGTCGATCAGGATGCGCAGCTCGCGCAACGCATCGAGGCTCTCGCCGTGCGCGGGCAGGCGCTTGTCCACCAGGTCGTAGTAGGTCTCGATCGTGTCCTGGAACGCCACGCCCTGGGCCTTCATGGACCGGACCGTCTGGTAGATCTCGCCGGTTCCCAGCGCGACATGCTGAATGCCCTCACCGTGATAGAGGTCCAGGTATTCCGCGATCTGGCTCTTGTCATCCGAACTCTCGTTGATCGGAATCCGGATCTTGCCGCACGGGCTCGTCATCGCCTTGCTCTTCAGGCCGGTGAGCTTGCCCTCGATGTCGAAGTACCGGACTTCGCGGAAGTTGAACAGCCGCTCGTAGAACTCGGCCCACTCGCGCATCCGGCCGCGGTGCACGTTGTGCGTGAGGTGGTCGATCGTCGTCAGGCCGCAACCCGCGGGGCGTGCATCGGTGCCGGGAACGGGCTCGAAGTCGACGTCGTAGATGCTGATGTCCCCGATGCCGCCCGGCAGCACGCCATTCTTTCCGCGCCAGCGGTCGACGAAGTAGATCAGCGAGTCGCCGATGCCCTTGATCGCCGGGATGTTGAGTTCCATCGGCCCCGATTTCGAGTCGAAGCCCCACGCACCGAGTTCGAGCGCCCGCTTGTACGCCGACGCGGCGTCCTGGACGCGAAAGGCGATGGCGCAGATCGATGGCCCATGCAGCCGCGCAAAGCGTTGCGCGAAGGAATCGGGTTCCGCATTGATGATGAAGTTCACGTCGCCCTGCCGGTACAGCGTCACATCCTTGTGACGGTGCCGCGCGATGGCGACGAACCCCATGCTGGTGAAGAGGCGACCGAGCGCCGCGGGGTCGGGCGCCGCGTATTCGATGAACTCGAAGCCGTCGGTTCCCATCGGGTTCTCCCAGGGCGTGAACTTCATGGCTCGGTTCCTTGTCGTGGTGTCGAGTAAAGGAGAGACATATCCGGAAGCGGCAGGACAATCCATTGCGAAATGTGCTCCCCGATGGAGCGCCGGAGCAATAACATGCCCTTTGTCCGCTGGAAAGCCGTCGCAGACCTGCTGACAGGCTTCCCGCTTTCCAAAACGAGGAGACTGGCCCATTACCCGAAGTGCGTGCGCGGCGCTTGATGCCTCGCGACCGGCCCCCATCTTGTAGCCATGGCGCAGCAGCTCTCCCCACCAAGCAATGCCGAGCGCATCTGGCGCGTGGCCCTCTTTGTGCTCAGCGCCGCCATGGCGGGGTCCGCGCTCGCGGATTTCGACGCGGGACGCTTCGGCAAGGGGCTGGGCGACCTGGGCGCGGCCGTGCTGATGCTGTCGATGATGGTCCAGTTTCCCTTCCTGCGTGCCGTCGTGAAAGCGAGCGGGGAGCAGGAGAACGCTTCGCCCGAGCGCGCGCGAAAGCAGCGGGAAGAACTGATGAAGCAGGCCGAGCAGGTTCGAGCGGCCAACCCGTGGGCCGAACGGGCCGGGCGGGCTGGCTGGGTCCTGCTCGCGGTATCCCTGCTGCTGCGGATCAGCGGCGTCGCCTGACCGGGGCCGCCAGGGGCATCCGCGCGCGTTTCCCCGCCGTCCAGCGGGGATTTCTGCGCTCCGGGGTGCCGATCCTGCAGGCCGTCGCAGTCCGGTTCTGTCCGGGGAGGATGTCCACGTAGAGTTCCCATGTGCGCGGCCGTACGCCGCGAGTCTCTACGGAGCACCATGAACACCGACGCGCCCGGGCCCCAGGCACCGGAACCTCCCAAGCCGCCGCCTCAATCGCCCTCACGCGAGTCGACGGCTCGCCGCGTCTTCGCCGACGCAAAGGCCGGCGCGGCCGAGGCGGCACGCGTCTCGGCGCCCGTCATCAAGAACGTCTCCGCACGGCTTGGCGACTGGCTCGCCACGGTCGGCTGGGGCAAGTTCTTCCTCGTCGCAATACTGCTGTGGGCGGTCGCCGGGATCGCGACCAGCATCTTCTCCAGTCAGGAGTCCGTCGTCATCCGGCCGAACGTCGACCGGGTGAAGGTCGAGATCAACGTCAGCGAAGACGGGGTGCGGATTCATGCGCCGGCGCCTCCCGCCGTGCCGCCGCCTCCCGGGCCGGTGCCGCCGCTGCCTCCGAGGCCGCCTACCAAGGACGGGACGCCGGAGTCGGGCAAGGAGCCGGGCACCGGTTCGATGTCCATCACCGACAAGGGAATCCGCATCCTCGCCGACAAGGATGGCAAGAAGGTCGCTGTCATCGTCGACGACAAGGGCGTTCGAGTGGAAAGGGCGCCCGAGAACGCGTCCGCGCCCTCGGAGCCGGGCCAGGTGGTGATGGAGGGCGATGGACGGACGATCCAGATTCCACGGGAGGTGGTCCAGGATCCGGAGAAGTTCGCGCAAGCGCTCGATCACGCCCGGGACCAGATCGAAACCATCGTCGAGGATCAGATCAACAGCGAGGTCGCGCGGGAGGTACGGCGTTACCGCGTCAAGGGCGGCGCGGACTGGCTGCTCGGGTTTGCCACGCTGCTGATATTCAGCGGAATCATCGTGAAGGTGGTGCTCGGCGGGAAGAAGAAGGCCGAGCGGCGGGCACAAGTCGCCACGGCCACCGCCGCGGAGGAGAGCCTGAAGCGGCAACTGGTCGAGGCCCAGCTGAAGATGATGCAGGCGCAGGTCGAACCGCACTTCCTGTTCAACACGCTCGCCTCGGTCGATTACCTGATCGAAACCGATCCGAAGACGGCGTCGAAGATGCAGAAGAACCTGATTCAGTACCTGAGGGCGGCCTTGCCCCAGATGCGTGAAGGATCGACGACGCTTGGCAAGGAGGTCCAGCTCTGCCGTGCCTTCCTGGAAATACTGAAGTTCCGGATGGAAGACCGCCTGCAGTACTCGGTGATCGTGCCCCAGGGCCTGCAGTCCGCCCAGTTCCCGCCGATGATGCTGCAGTCGCTGGTGGAGAACTCGATCAAGCACGGCCTCGAGCCGAAGCCGGAGGGCGGCGCGTTGACGATCTCTGCCGACATCGCGAACGGCCGGCTGCGCGTGACGGTGGCCGACACCGGGCTGGGGTTTGCCGTCTCGGCACAGCCCGGATCCGGGGTGGGGCTGGCGAACGTGCGCGAACGGCTCGCGGCGCTTTACGGCGGCGCTGCGCGGCTGAGCATCGAGGCCAATTCGCCGAGTGGCACGATCGTCACCATCGAGGTGCCGTATTCGTTCGAGGCGGATGCGCCGAGCTCGAACGGCTCCGCGCGGCCCGCCTGACTCGGCCGGCTGTCGATAGAATCGCTCGATGCCCACGGCGATCATTGCGGACGACGAGCGGTTGATGCGCGAGCAGTTGCGCACGCGTCTGGCGGAGGTATGGCCGGACTTGCTGATCCTCGCCGAAGCGCGGAATGGCGAGGAGGCGGTCGCCGCGGTCAACGAACACCGCCCCGACCTGGCGTTCCTCGACATCCGTATGCCGGGGATGACCGGCATCGAGGCGGCTCGCGCCATCGGTGATGCCTGCCACGTCGTCTTCATCACGGCCTACAACGAATACGCGGTCGACGCCTTCGAGCAGGGCGCTGTGGATTACGTATTGAAACCGGCGGAACGCGAGCGGCTCGAAATCACGGTCGGGCGCCTGAAGAAGCGGCTCGGGACTCCGCCGAGCGACCTGGGCGATCTGCTGGCGAAGCTTTCCGCGAGGCTGGATGGCGGCGAGGCTGGCGGGAAGGCTCCGCTGAAGTGGATCCAGGCGAGTGTCGGCCAGCAACTGCGCATGATTCCGGTGGGCGACGTGCTGTTCTTCACGTCGGACGAGAAATACACGCGGGTGCAGACCGAAACGTTCGAGGCCCTGATCCGGAAGCCGATCAAGGAATTAGTGGACGAACTCGACCCCGAACAGTTCTGGCAGATCCACCGGTCCACCATCGTCAACGCCAAGGCCATTTCCGGCATCACCCGCGACTTCCGCGGTCGTCAGCTCGTGCTCATCAAAGGCAGCAACGAAAAGCTCGAGGTGAGCCGCAACTACACGCATCTGTTCAAGCAGATGTAGGGTTTGCGCGGGTTTTTTGGTGAGTGGGCGCTAACAACTTGGCGGGGCCGCACCCGCTTCAGAGGCTCGGCGCCTGCCTTGGCCTTGCCCCCTGGCCTCGGACCCGCAGGCAGCCTGATCGTCGGTCGACCCGCCGGCCTGTCCGGTCGCCTCTGCCGGCCGGCATTACCGCGCTGCGCCATCGCTCCCTCGTGGTTTGACAACCCGTTGTTAGCAAACCATAATTTGCGGTTCGCCGCGGAGGGGTGCCCGAGTGGTTAAAGGGGGCAGACTGTAAATCTGTTGGCTTACGCCTACGCTGGTTCGAATCCAGCCTCCTCCACCAAGATTTTCCCGTGTGCCTCACGAGGCAAGAAGACGGGGCGGATAAAGGAAGAAAGACGTAGATCAGTTCGTCGGGCGGGTGTAGCTCAATGGTAGAGCAGAAGCCTTCCAAGCTTACGACGAGGGTTCGATTCCCTTCACCCGCTCCAGACATCCAAAGGACACGACAAGACAAGAGCAATGCGCGGCGATCCCGACGTGGCACCTGGCGAGCCTGCTGGCAGACCGACGCCCCGTAAGAGCGACGCGAGGCCCATGTGGCTCAGTGGTAGAGCACTCCCTTGGTAAGGGAGAGGTCACGCGTTCGATCCGCGTCATGGGCACCAGATAAGGCAGTGTCGCAGAAAGCGACGAAGCCGCAACCAAGAAAAGCAGTCAGGAGTCTGCGATGGCAAAAGGCAAGTTTGAGCGTACGAAGCCGCACGTGAATGTTGGGACGATTGGTCACGTGGATCATGGGAAGACGACGTTGACGGCGGCGATCACGAAGGTTCTGGCGGCGAAGTTTGGTGGGGAGGCGAAGGCCTACGACCAGATTGATGCGGCGCCGGAGGAGAAGGCGCGCGGGATCACGATCAACACGGCGCACGTGGAGTACGAGACGAGCAAGCGTCACTACGCGCACGTGGACTGCCCTGGGCACGCGGACTATGTGAAGAACATGATCACGGGTGCGGCGCAGATGGACGGGGCGATTCTGGTGGTGAGCGCGGCCGATGGCCCGATGCCGCAGACGCGCGAGCACATTTTGCTGGCCCGTCAGGTGGGTGTGCCGTACATCGTGGTGTACATGAACAAGGTCGACATGGTCGACGACGCGGAGCTGCTCGAGCTGGTCGAGATGGAAGTGCGGGAGCTGCTGGGCAAGTATGAGTTTCCGGGCGACGACATTCCGATCGTGAAGGGTTCGGCGAAGCTGGCGCTGGAAGGCGACAAGGGCGAGCTGGGCGAGCAGTCGATCATGAAGCTGGCCGATGCGCTGGACAGCTACATCCCGACGCCGGAGCGTGCGATCGACGGGGCGTTTCTGATGCCGGTGGAGGACGTGTTCTCGATTTCGGGCCGTGGCACGGTGGTGACGGGGCGGATCGAGCGCGGCATCGTGAAGGTGGGCGACGAGATCGAGATCGTGGGGATCAAGCCGACGGTGAAGACGACGTGCACGGGCGTGGAGATGTTCCGGAAGCTGCTGGACCAGGGGCAGGCGGGGGACAACGTGGGGGTGCTGCTGCGCGGCACGAAGCGTGAGGAGGTGGAGCGTGGCCAGGTGCTGGCCAAGCCGGGCTCGATCACGCCGCACACGGACTTCACGGCCGAGGTGTATGTGCTGTCGAAGGACGAGGGTGGTCGGCACACGCCGTTTTTCAACGGGTATCGGCCGCAGTTTTACTTCCGCACGACGGACGTGACGGGCTCGATCCAGTTGCCGGCGGGCACGGAGATGGTGATGCCGGGGGACAACATCCAGATGACGGTGGCGCTGATTGCGCCGATCGCGATGGAAGAGGGCCTGCGCTTCGCCGTGCGCGAAGGCGGCAAGACCGTCGGCGCCGGCGTCGTGGCAAAGATCATCAAGTAGGGAGCTGACATCGGGCGCAGTCCTCGGACTGCGCCCTGCCAGTCAGGTAGGGGTATAGCTCAACTGGCAGAGCGTCGGTCTCCAAAACCGAAGGTTGGGGGTTCGATTCCCTCTGCCCCTGCCAACCAACCGTGCCGCGGGGCGGCGCGCGCGATGCGAAGGTCGCATCGCACAACAGGAACGACATGACAACGCAGAACGTCGAAACCGTCACCAGCAAGGCCGACCTCGTCCTGGTGACGCTGGCCGTGCTCGCTGCGGCGGCGGGCGTGCTGGGCTTCACCTTCCTGACCGAGCAGCCGACGCTGGCGCGGGTCGGGGTGCTGCTCGGCGGTCTCGCCGTGGCGCTCGTGGTGGCCTGGTTCTCCCAGCCCGGCAAGCGCTTCATCGCCTACGGCCGCGAGTCGTACGAAGAGACCAAGCGCGTGGTGTGGCCGAGCCGCAAGGAGACCCTGACGACCACCGGCATCGTGTTCGGGTTCGTTGTGATCATGGCCATTCTGCTGTTCGTGGTCGACAAGAGCCTCGAGTGGTTCCTGTACGACCTGCTGCTGAGCTGGCGCTGAGAGGGCCACGGATGACGACGACGGAAACCTCCACGAGTTCGAATACCAAGCGCTGGTACGTGGTCCACGCCTATTCCGGCATGGAGAAGAGCGTGGCCCGCGCGCTGCAGGAGCGCATCAACCGCGCGGGCCTGCAGGCGCAGTTCGGCCGGATCATGGTGCCGACCGAGGAAGTGGTCGAGGTCAAGGGCGGCCAGAAGTCGATTTCGGAGCGCCGCTTCTTCCCGGGCTACGTGCTCGTCGAGATGGAACTGACCGACGAGGCATGGCACCTGGTCAAGAGCACGCCGAAGGTCACCGGCTTCGTCGGTGGCAGCGGCACGCGCCCGGCGCCGATCTCCCAGAAGGAGGTCGACAAGATCATGGCGCAGATGCAGGAAGGCGTTGAAAAGCCCCGGCCGAAGACGTTGTTCGAGGTGGGCGAGATGGTGCGCGTGAAGGACGGTCCGTTCACCGACTTCAACGGCAACGTCGAGGAAGTGAACTACGAGAAGAGCCGCCTGCGCGTGTCGGTGACGATCTTCGGTCGTTCCACGCCGGTGGAACTCGAGTTCGGGCAGGTGGAGAAAGTCTAGTTTTCGCAGCGCTGCGCGCGGGGCGGTCCGGGCGCGGCGTCAAGCTGGATCAGGACCGCGATAACCGGGGAGCCGTGCGTAAAGCCGCACGGCGCTTGAACCCACAGGAGCCAACATGGCGAAGAAGATCGTCGGCTTTATCAAGCTGCAAGTGCCGGCGGGGAAGGCGAATCCGTCGCCCCCGATCGGTCCCGCGCTCGGCCAGCGCGGCCTGAACATCATGGAATTCTGCAAGTCGTTCAACGCCCAGACGCAGGGCGTGGAACCGGGCCTGCCGATCCCCGTCGTGATCACGGCCTTCGCGGACAAGAGCTTCACGTTCGTGATGAAGACGCCGCCGGCCACCGTGCTGATCAAGAAGGCGGCGAAGATCGACAAGGGCTCGCAGCGCCCGCACACCGACAAGGTGGGCAAGATCACCCGCGCGCAGGCCGAGGAGATCGCGAAGGCCAAGATGCCCGACCTCACCGCCGCCGACCTGGACGCCGCGGTGCGCACCATCGCGGGCAGCGCCCGTTCGATGGGCATCACGGTGGAGGGCCTGTAAATGGCGAAGCTTTCGAAACGCACCCAGGCGATCCGCAAGAAGGTCGACACCCAGAAGGTGTACCCGGCCGAGGACGCGCTGAAGATGGTGAAGGACTGCGCAACTGCCAAGTTCGACGAGTCGGTCGACGTGGCGGTGCAACTCGGCATCGATGCCAAGAAATCGGACCAGGCGGTGCGCGGCTCGGTCGTGCTGCCCGCCGGTTCCGGCAAGACCAAGCGCGTGGCGGTGTTCGCGCAGGGCGCGAAGGCCGAGGACGCGAAGGCGGCCGGCGCTGACGTCGTCGGCTTCGACGACCTCGCGGCCCGGATCAAGGAAGGCTTCATGGACTTCGACGTCGTGATCGCGTCGCCTGACGCGATGCGTGTCGTCGGCGGCCTCGGCCAGATCCTCGGCCCGCGCGGCCTGATGCCGAACCCGAAGGTCGGCACCGTGACACCCGATGTCGTGCAGGCCGTGAAGAACGCCAAGGCCGGCCAGGTGCAGTTCCGCGCCGACAAGGCGGGGATCGTGCACGCATCGATCGGCCGCGCGTCGTTCGACGTGGAACGCCTGAGCACCAACTTGATGGCGCTCATCGATGCGCTGAACAAGTCCAAGCCGGCGACGTCGAAGGGCGTGTTTCTGCGCAAGGTCGCGGTCTCGTCGACGATGGGCATCGGTGTCCGTGTGGACGCCGGCACGCTGCAGGTCGCGCCGCACGGATAGGACAGAGGATTTCGACCCGGCGGCGACCGGGTCACAAGGGCTTTGGGCTGCGCGCCGCGTCGAGCGGCGGATTCAACCGCCGGGCGAAACGGGCGCGCTGCTGTCAAAGACCGCTGGATGAGGATGGGTGCCGCGCGTGAGCGTGTGCAGTAACGCAGCGAACCCGCCCTCCTTAATCACCGCTCGTGTTCGTCCTCGCCTTCGCTCGGGCAGGCCGAACCGCCGACGGAATCCAGCGCAGACGGCGGCCCCGGAGTAAGCATTGAAGTGCGTCGGTTTCAGGAACAACGCCCGTCAGTGTTTCGCTTCGGACGCCGGTGCAGTCGAACCGGTGCCTAGCAATCCTGCGAAGCACTTTTTGATGGAGCCAGTTCAGTGAGTCTCAATCGGCAAGAGAAGGCCGCCGTGGTCGAGGAAGTCAGCGCCCTCGTGGCGAAGACCCAGACGATCGTGGTCGCCGAATACCGTGGACTGGATGTGGATGCGGTCACCAAGTTGCGCAAGCAGGCGCGCAGCCAGGGTGTCCAGCTGCGTGTGCTGAAGAACACGTTGGCGCGTCGTGCCGTGAACGGAACTCCGTTCGCCGGGCTGTCCGACAAGCTCGTCGGGCCGCTGGTGTACGGGTTTTCCGCTGACCCGGTTGCCGCTGCCAAGGTGCTCTCCAGCTTCGCCAAGGATCACGACAAGCTCGTCGTCAAGGGCGGTGCGATGGCCAATTTCGTCATGGACGAAAAAGGCGTCAAGGCGCTCGCGACGATGCCGAGCCGTGAGGAATTGCTGGCGAAGCTGATGGCCACGATGCAGGCCCCGATCGGGCAGTTCGTTCGCACTCTGAACGAAGTCCCCTCGCGGTTCGTGCGCACGCTTGCAGCGGTGCGCGACGCGAAGGAAAAGGCAGCCGCCTGATCCACATCCGATTTTTTGAAACCGACACTACGTATCAGGAGTCATAGCAATGGCACTTTCGAACCAGGAAATCCTCGACGCGATCGCGGCGAAATCCGTCCTCGAGATCAGTGAACTGATCAAGATGATGGAAGAGAAGTTTGGCGTCTCGGCGGCTGCGGCTGCCGTGGCGGTGGCCGCCCCGGCGGCGGGTGCGGCCGCTCCGGCCGCCGAAGAGCAGACCGAGTTCAACGTGATCCTCGCCGAAGTCGGCCCGAACAAGGTCAACGTCATCAAGGCCGTGCGCGAGCTGACGGGTCTGGGCCTGAAAGAGGCGAAAGACCTCGTCGACGGCGCACCGAAGCCCGTCAAGGAGGCCGTCAACAAGGCCGACGCCGACGCGGCCAAGAAGAAGCTGGAAGAAGCCGGCGCCAAGGTCGACGTCAAGTAGTGAACTCGGGGGCGCCGGCCGGGCTTTGCCCGTCCGGCGACTCGAGTCGAGGGCCGGGAGGCCTTCGATGTGGCCCGAGCCACATCAAAGTCTTCCCTTGATGAGAGAACGCGCGGGATACCCCCTGGCCGCCCGGGCGACAGCGAAAGCTGCGCCCGCGGTGGCTTTTGTCGTCCCCGCCTCTTTCGTTTCGGGCTCGTAGTTTTTGTTTTTTCTCTCCTCGCGTCTGAACGGAGCGTCCATGCCGTACTCGTTCACTGAAAAGAAGCGCATCCGGAAAAGCTTTGCCAAGCGGCCAAGCGTGCTGTCGGTGCCTTTCCTGCTCGCCACCCAGCTCGAGTCGTACACCCACTTCCTGCAGGCCGAAGTCGGCCCCAGCAAGCGGGAGCCGCACGGCCTGCAGGCCGCCTTCTCGTCGATCTTCCCGATCTCCAGCCACAACGGCATGGCGCGGCTGGAGTTCGTCAGCTACAACCTCGGCGAGCCGCCGTTCGACGTCAAGGAGTGCCAGCAGCGCGGGCTGACGTACGCCTCGCCGCTGCGCGCCAAGGTCCGCCTGGTGATCATGGACCGCGAGGCGAGCAAGCCGACCGTCAAGGAAGTGAAGGAGCAGGAGGTCTACATGGGCGAGATTCCGCTCATGACCACCACCGGCTCGTTCGTCATCAACGGCACCGAGCGGGTCATCGTCAGCCAGCTGCACCGTTCCCCGGGCGTGTTCTTCGAGCACGACCGCGGCAAGACGCATTCGTCGGGCAAGCTGCTGTTCTCGGCCCGCGTGATTCCCTACCGCGGTTCGTGGCTGGACTTCGAGTTCGATCCGAAGGACATCCTGTACTTCCGCGTGGACCGTCGCCGCAAGATGCCGGCGACCATCCTGCTGAAGGCCATCGGCCTGTCGCCGGAGCAGATCCTGGCGCACTTCTTCCGGTTCGACACCTTCGCGCTGGCCGATGACGGCGGCTTCATGGAGCTCGTGCCCGAGCGGCTGCGCGGCGAGATCGCCCGCTTCGACATCACCGACAAGACGGGCAAGGTGATGGTCGCCAAGGACAAGCGGATCAACGCCAAGCACATCCGCGACATGGAAGCGGCCGGCATGACGCGCATCGCCGTGACCGAGGACTACCTGCTCGGCCGCGTGCTGGCGCTCAACGTGGTCGACCCGGAGACGGGCGAGATCGTCGCCAACGCCAATGACGAACTGACCGAGGACACGCTGAAGAAGCTGCGCCTGGCCAACGTCAAGGAGATCCGCACGATCTACACGAACGACCTCGACCAGGGCCCGTTCATCTCCAACACCCTGCGCATCGACGAGACGGGCGACCAGCTTGCCGCGCGCATCGCCATCTACCGCATGATGCGTCCGGGCGAGCCGCCGACGGAAGACGCGGTCGAGACGCTGTTCCGGCGCCTGTTCTTCGACGACGAGACGTACGACCTGTCGCGCGTCGGCCGCATGAAGGTCAACAGCCGCTTCGGACGTCCCGAGATCACCGGCCCGATGACGCTGAACCACGAGGACATCGTCGACACGATGAAGATCCTCGTCGAACTGCGCAACGGCCGCGGCGAGATCGACGACATCGACCACCTGGGCAATCGCCGCGTGCGCGTGGTGGGCGAACTGGCCGAGAACCAGTTCCGCGCGGGACTTGTCCGCGTCGAGCGCGCCGTCAAGGAGCGCCTGGGCCAGGCCGAGACCGAGAACCTGATGCCGCACGACCTGATCAACAGCAAGCCGATCAGCGCGTCGATCCGCGAGTTCTTCGGTTCCTACCAGCTGTCGCAGTTCATGGACCAGACCAACCCGCTGTCGGAGATCACGCACAAGCGCCGCGTCTCCGCGCTGGGACCGGGCGGCCTGACGCGCGAGCGCGCCGGCTTCGAGGTGCGCGACGTGCACCCCACCCATTACGGCCGTGTCTGCCCGATCGAGACGCCCGAGGGCCCGAACATCGGCCTGATCAACTCGATGGCGCTGTACGCGCAGCTGAACGAGTACGGCTTCCTGGAGACGCCGTATCGCAAGGTCGAAAAGGGCCACGTCACCAACGAGATCTCCTACCTGTCGGCGATCGAGGAGGGCAAGTACGTGATCGCCCAGGCCAACGCGCCGCTCGACAAGGCCGGCAAGTTCGTCGACGAGCTGGTGAGCTGCCGCGAGAACGGCGAGTTCGTGCTGATGTCGCCGGAGCGCGTGCAGTACATGGACATCGCGCCGTCGCAGATCGTGTCGGTGGCCGCGTCGCTGATCCCGTTCCTCGAGCACGACGACGCCAACCGCGCGTTGATGGGCTCGAACATGCAGCGCCAGGCCGTGCCGTGCCTGCGTCCGGAAAAGCCCTTCGTGGGCACCGGCGTGGAGCGCACGGTGGCGGTCGACTCGGGCACGACCGTGCAGGCGCTGCGCGGCGGCGTGGTCGACTACGTCGACGCCAACCGCATCGTGGTGCGCGTCGATGACCGCGAGAACGTCGCGGGCGAGGTCGGCGTCGACATCTACAACCTGACGAAGTACACGCGTTCGAACCAGAACACGAACATCAACCAGACGCCGATCGTCAAGAAGGGCGACATCATCGCCAAGGGCGACGTGATCGCCGACGGCGCGTCGACCGATCTCGGCGAGCTGGCGCTCGGCCAGAACATGCTGGTCGCGTTCATGCCGTGGAACGGCTACAACTTCGAGGACTCGATCCTGATCAGCGAGCGTGTCGTCGCCGACGACCGCTACACGTCGATCCACATCGAGGAACTGAACGTCGTCGCGCGCGACACCAAGCTCGGACCCGAGGAGATCACGCGCGACATCAGCAACCTGTCCGAGAACCAGCTGGCGCGGCTCGACGACTCCGGGATCGTC
Organism: uncultured beta proteobacterium; assembly: GCA_963726405.1. Taxonomy (GTDB): domain Bacteria; phylum Pseudomonadota; class Gammaproteobacteria; order Burkholderiales; family Burkholderiaceae_F; genus JAOUJD01. The sequence continues at coordinate 249,728 of CAVSCF010000006.1, forward strand.
TACATCGGCGCCGAAGTCAACGCCGGCGACGTCCTGGTCGGCAAGGTCACGCCGAAGGGCGAAACCCAGCTGACGCCGGAAGAGAAACTGCTGCGCGCGATCTTCGGCGAGAAGGCTTCGGACGTGAAGGACACGTCGCTGCGCGTGCCGTCGGGCATGAGCGGCACGGTCATCGACGTCCAGGTATTCACCCGCGAGGGCATCGTTCGCGACAAGCGCGCGCAGCAGATCATCGACGACGAGCTGAAGAGGTACCGCCAGGACCTGAACGACCAGTTGCGCATCGTCGAAGGCGACGCGTTCCAGCGGATCGAACGCCTGCTCCTCAGCAAGGAAGCGACGGGCGGCCCGGCAAGATCGCCAAGGGCACGGTGATCACCAAGGAATACCTCGATTCGCTCGAGAAGTACCACTGGTTCGAGATCCGCCTGTCGGACGACGAGGCCGCCGGCCAGCTCGAGTCGCTGAAGGACTCGATCGAGCAGAAGCGCAACCAGTTCGACCTGGCCTTCGAGGAGAAGCGGAAGAAGCTCACGCAGGGCGACGAGCTGCCGCCGGGCGTGCTGAAGATGGTCAAGGTGTACCTGGCCGTCAAGCGCCGCCTGCAGCCGGGCGACAAGATGGCCGGCCGTCACGGCAACAAGGGCGTGGTCTCGCGGATCGTCCCGGTCGAGGACATGCCGTACATGGCGGACGGCACGCCGGTCGACATCGTGCTGAACCCGCTGGGCGTGCCGTCGCGGATGAACGTCGGCCAGATCCTGGAGACGCACCTGGGCTGGGCCGCGAAGGGCATCGGCCTGCGCATCGGCGAGATGGCGACGACGGCCAAGGCCGCGCAGCTGCGCAAGATCCTGAAGAAGATCTACAACCGTTCGGGCAAGCGCCGAGGACATCGACGCGTGACCGAGGACGAGATCACGAGCTGGCCGGGAACCTGAAGGACGGCGTGCCGTTCGCGACGCCGGTGTTCGACGGCGCGGCGGAAAAGGAGATCCACGCGATGCTCGACATGGCCTACCCGGAAGACGAGGCCAAGCGCTCGCGCTGACCGGCAGCAAGACGCAGGCGCGCTGTACGACGGCCGCACCGGCGAGCCTTCGAGCGTCCGGTGACCGTCGGCTACATGCACATGCTGAAGCTGCACCACCTGGTCGACGACAAGATGCACGCGCGTTCGACCGGCCCGTACTCGCTGGTCACCCAGCAGCCGCTGGGCGGCAAGGCGCAGTTCGGCGGCCAGCGCTTCGGCGAGATGGAGGTCTGGGCGCTCGAGGCGTACGGCGCGTCATACATGCTGCAGGAGATGCTGACCGTGAAGTCGGACGACGTGAACGGCCGGACCAAGGTCTACGAGAACATCGTCAAGGGCGAGCACGCGATCGACGCCGGCATGCCGGAGTCCTTCAACGTGCTGGTGAAGGAGATCCGGTCGCTGGGCATCGACATCGATCTCGAGCGCAACTGATGCGGAACACGACACGAGCCATTGACGCCTAGGATCACAGAGGAGCACGCATGAAAGCACTACTCGATCTGTTCAAGCAGGTCCAGCAGGAAGAACACTTCGATGCCATCAAGATCGGCCTGGCTTCGCCGGAGAAGATCCGCTCGTGGTCGTACGGCGAGGTCAAGAAGCCCGAGACCATCAACTACCGCACGTTCAAGCCCGAGCGGGATGGCCTGTTCTGCGCGAAGATCTTCGGCCCGATCAAGGACTACGAGTGCCTGTGCGGCAAGTACAAGCGCCTGAAGCACCGCGGCGTGATCTGCGAGAAGTGCGGCGTCGAAGTGACGCTCGCCAAGGTGCGCCGCGAGCGCATGGGCCACATCGAGCTCGCCTGCCCGACCGCCCACATCTGGTTCCTGAAGTCGCTGCCGTCGCGCATGGGCATGGTGCTCGACATGACGCTGCGCGACATCGAGCGCGTGCTGTACTTCGAGGCGTACTGCGTGGTCGAGCCCGGCATGACGCCGCTGAAGAGGGGCCAGCTGATGACCGAGGACGACTTCCTCGCGAAGACCGAGGAGTACGGCGACGACTTCCGCGCGCTGATGGGCGCCGAGGCGATCCGCGAGCTGCTGCGCGGGATCAACATCAACCGCGAGATCGAGACGCTGCGCAAGGACCTGGCCGGACCGGTTCCGAAGCGAAGATCAAGAAGATCGCCAAGCGCCTGAAGGTGCTCGAGGGCTTCCAGCGGTCGGGCATCAAGCCCGAGTGGATGATCCTCGAGGTGCTGCCGGTGCTGCCGCCCGAGCTGCGCCCGCTGGTGCCGCTCGACGGCGGCCGTTTCGCCACCTCCGACCTGAACGACCTGTACCGCCGCGTGATCAACCGGAACAACCGCCTGAAGCGCCTGCTCGAGCTGAAGGCGCCCGAGATCATCGTCCGCAACGAGAAGCGGATGCTGCAGGAGGCGGTCGACTCGCTGCTCGACAACGGCCGTCGCGGCAAGGCGATGACGGGCGCGAACAAGCGCCCGCTGAAGTCGCTCGCCGACATGATCAAGGGCAAGGGCGGCCGCTTCCGCCAGAACCTGCTCGGCAAGCGCGTGGACTATTCGGGCCGTTCGGTCATCGTGGTCGGCCCGCAGCTGAAGCTGCACCAGTGCGGCCTGCCGAAGCTGATGGCGCTGGAGCTGTTCAAGCCGTTCATCTTCAACAAGCTCGAGACTGATGGGCGTGGCCACCACGATCAAGCAGGCCAAGAAGTTCGTCGAGACGCAGGAGCCGATCGTGTGGGACATCCTCGAAGAGGTGATCCGCGAGCACCCGGTGATGCTGAACCGCGCGCCGACGCTGCACCGCCTGGGCATCCAGGCCTTCGAGCCGGTGCTGATCGAGGGCAAGGCGATCCAGCTGCACCCGCTGGTCTGCGCGGCGTTCAACGCCGACTTCGACGGCGACCAGATGGCCGTGCACGTGCCGCTGTCGCTGGAGGCGCAGCTCGAGGCGCGCTCGCTGATGCTCGCGTCGAACAACGTGCTGTTCCCGTCCAACGGCGAGCCGTCGATCGTGCCGTCGCAGGACATCGTGCTGGGCCTGTACTACACCACCCGCGAGAAGATCAACGGCAAGGGCGAGGGCATGTACTTCGCGACGTCGCCGAGGTGCAGCGCGCCTATGACAACAGCGAAGTCGAGCTGCAGACGCGCATCACGGTGCGTATCCGCGAGGTCGAAGTCGACCGGGAGACGGGCGAGAAGACGCCGAAGATCACGCGCCGAGACCACCGTGGGCCGCGCGCTGCTGTCGGAGATCCTGCCCAAGGGCCTGCCCTTCAAGTTCCTCAACAAGGCGCTGAAGAAGAAGGAGATCAGCAAGCTGATCAACGCGGCGTTCCGCCGCTGCGGGCTGCGCGACACGGTGATCTTCGCCGACCAGCTGATGCAGAACGGCTTCCGGCTCGCCACGCGCGCCGGCATGTCGATCGCGATCGACGACATGCTGGTGCCGCCGCAGAAGGAGCAGCTGATCCGCAACGCCGAGCGCGAGGTCAAGGAGATCGAGCAGCAGTACACCTCGGGCCTGGTGACCCAGGGCGAGCGCTACAACAAGGTGGTCGACATCTGGGGCCGCGCCGGCGACCAGGTCGGCAAGGCGATGATGGAGCAGCTCGGCACCGAGAAGACCATCGACCGCCACGGCAAGAAAGTGAAGCAGGAGTCGTTCAACTCCATCTACATGATGGCCGACTCCGGTGCCGCGGCTCGGCCGCCCAGATCCGCCAGCTGGCCGGCATGCGCGGCCTGATGGCCAAGCCGGACGGCTCGATCATCGAGACGCCGATCACGGCGAACTTCCGTGAAGGCCTGAACGTCCTCCAGTACTTCATCTCGACCCACGGCGCGCGTAAGGGCCTGGCCGACACCGCGCTGAAGACCGCCAACTCCGGCTACCTGACGCGTCGCCTGGTCGACGTGACGCAGGATCTGGTGGTCACCGAGGACGACTGCGGCACCACCAACGGCGTGGCAATGAAGGCTTTGGTCGAGGGCGGCGAGGTCATCGAGGCGCTGCGTGACCGGATTCTCGGTCGCGTGGCAACCGCCGACATCATCCACCCGGAAACCCAGGAGGTGCTGTACCCGGTCGGGCACTTGCTCGACGAGGATGCGGTCGAGACGATCGAGGCGCTGGGCATCGACGAGGTGCGCGTGCGCACCCCGCTGACCTGCGAGACGCGCTACGGCCTGTGCGCCAAGTGCTATGGCCGCGACCTGGGCCGCGGCTTGCTGGTCAATACCGGCGAGGCGGTCGGCGTGATCGCCGCGCAGTCGATCGGCGAGCCGGGCACGCAGCTGACGATGCGCACGTTCCACATCGGTGGTGCGGCGTCGCGTGCGGCGGCCGCGTCCGGGTCGAGGCGAAGTCCAACGGCACGATCCGCTTCACCGCGACGATGCGGTATGTCACCAACGTCAAAGGGGAGCAGATCGTCATCTCCCGTTCCGGCGAAGTGCTGGTCACCGATGACAACGGTCGCGAACGTGAGCGCCACAAAGTGCCGTATGGCGCGACGCTGCTGTTGCGGACGGCAAGGTGGTCAAGGCCGGCGGCATTCTTGCCACATGGGATCCGCAGACCCGTCCGATCATCACCGAG
>CAVSCF010000007.1:0-142409 GCA_963726405.1 uncultured beta proteobacterium
GTGCTTGATTACTCTCGCTGGAATCGAAGGTTCTTCCGATGTTGCCATCGGACATTCCCTCTTTTTCCATTGCGTGAGCACTTTGAGTTTTGAGCATGCCGTCGCGCGTCGTCGTGAGACTCAGCGTGCCGGTTGCGCCCTCATTAAGCGCCCACACTTATCGGCTGTTTCGTTTTTAAAGAGCGATGCTGACTCGTCCACAGGCACCGATATTGCGGTGCAACCGTTCGCAAGCAGCGAAGAAGCGGAATTATGGGGCCCCGGAAAAGTACTGTCAAGTCAGCCCACCGGGGCGAAGCATGGAGCGTTCTCTCGATTTCTCTTGGACGCCTTACGCTTCAACAACTTGCAGGCTCCTCGCCCGCCTGCCGAGGCGCGGAGTTTCCACTCCACGCCCGCTTCCCTTCCGAGCGATTCGACCTCGGTCTTGCGACGGACGTTCCCGGCCGAATCGATCTTTCTTCATACGGTCGTCCTGCGTGCAGAACTTCCGTCTGCGGCGCGTTCAACAAGAAGAATTCACGCGGCGCAGAACACGAATTCTACTTGTGCTTGAAGCGCGGAGCCCGCTTCTCGACGAACGCGGCCATTCCCTCCTTCTGGTCCTCAGTGGCGAACAGCGAGTGGAAGAGCCGGCGCTCGAAGAGCATTCCCTCCGACAGCGGCGCCTCGTACGCGCGGTTGACCGCCTCCTTCGCCATCATCACCGCGGGGAGTGAAAAACCGGCGATCGCGTTCGCGGTCGCAAGAGCCTCTTCGACCACCTTGTCGGCGGCCACCACGCGCGACACCAGTCCGGCACTCTCCGCCTCGCGCGCATCCATCATTCGCGCGCTCAGCACGAGGTCCATCGCCTTTGCCTTGCCCACCGCGCGCGGAAGGCGTTGCGTGCCACCCGCGCCGGGGATGATGCCGAGCCTGATCTCGGGTTGACCGAAACGCGCGGTTTCCGCCGCGATCACGATGTCGCACATCATCACCAGTTCGCATCCGCCGCCCAGCGCGTATCCGCTCACGGCGGCGATGACCGGCTTGCGCACGCGCTTGATCGTTTCCCAGTTGCGGCTGATGTACTCGGCCTTGAAGACGTCCATGTACGTCCACGAGCTCATCGCGCCGATGTCGGCGCCGGCGGCGAATGCCTTCTCGCTGCCCGTCACGACCATGGCGCCGATCGCTTCGTCGCCGTCGAACGCGAGCAGCGCCTCGCCCAGCTCGTCCATGAGCTTGTCGTTCAGCGCATTCAGCGCCTTCGGCCGGTTCAGGGTGACCAGCCCGACGCGCCCGCGCGTCTCGACCAGGATGTTTTCGTAGCTCATTGCGCCTCCCCGCGTGGCTGCCTCGATGGTCCTCGATCTTAGCGAGGACGCAACCCGCGTGCCGCGGCTCAGGCCGTGCCGGAGCGTTCGAGATACTCGAGGATGTTGTCGGCGGTCAGCGACCGCGAATAGAAGAAGCCCTGCGCGAACTCGCAGCCGATCTCGCGCATGTACTGCACCTGCTCGAGCGACTCGACGCCTTCCGCGACGACCTTGAGCTTGAAGTGCTTCGCGACGGCGATCATGGCGTGCACGATGGCGCGGCTGTCGGCGTCGGCAGGAATCCCCTCGATGAACGACTGATCGATCTTCAGGGCCGTGATGGGCATCCGCTTGAGGTAGCCCATCATCGAGTAGCCGGTCCCGAAGTCGTCGAGCACCAGGCCCACGCCGAGCGCCGCAAGTTCGGCGAGCACGTCGTTGTTGATCTCGCTTTCCTTGACCAGCGTCCGCTCGGTGATCTCGAGCACGATCAGGTGGGGCTCCACATCGTGCTTTGCCAGCGCGGAGCGGACCAGCGTGGGCAGCACGGTGGAGCCCATCTCGCGTCCGGCCACGTTGACGGAAACCGGCACGTCGAACTGCGGACGCGCGATCCTCCAGCGGGTGATCTGCGAACAGACCTCGTTGAGCACCCACCGGGTGATGCGTTCGGACAGGCCGCTGATCTCGGCAACGCCGATGAAACGGTCCGGCGTCAGGATGCCGTGCACCGGGTGATCCCAGCGAATCAGCGCCTCGAGCCCGACCACGCGGCCGCTCGTCATCTCGATCTGCGGCTGGTACTCGCAGATGAACTGCGGGCAGTCGGCCTGGAGCGCCTTGACGAGTTCGATGCCGAGCTGAACCTCGCGCGCGGCACGCTCGTAGCGGATCGGGTTGAAGAAGCTGAACTGGTTTCGGCCGTCGCGCTTCGCCTGGTACATCGCCGCGTCGGCGTTCTTGAGCAGCGTGCTCATGTCCCGTCCGTGCTCGGGGAAGAGCGAGACTCCGATGGACGCCGAGACCTGCGTGTCGATGTGCGGCACGAGGTCCGTTCGATGCAGCGCCTGCGCTACGCGGGCCGCGAGTAGCGCGACCTCCTGTCGATGCACGAACTCGCTGAGGAGGACCACGAACTCGTCGCCGCCCAGGCGCGCCACGACGCCGCCGGTGCCCACCGTCTGGCGAAGCACCTCGGCGGCCGCCTTGATCAACGCGTCGCCGACCAGGTGGCCGAGCGTGTCGTTGACGTCCTTGAAGCGATCCAGGTCGATCAGCATGACCGCCATGCGCCGCTTGCGGTTCGCGGCCGTCATGATCATGTCCCGCATGGTCTCGCGCAGGAGGTTGCGGTTCGGCAGCCCGGTCAGCGGGTCGTACCACGCAAGATGCTCGATGCGCGTCTCCGCCTCCTGGCGCTGGGCCGCCTCGAGGGCGAGCGCGAGCATCAGCGCGGTCGTGTTGGCGAAGCCGACGTCGTCCTCTTCCCAATAGCGCGTGTCCCGGTGGCGCAGGCAGAGGACACCGACGACATCGCCCTCCACAAGCACGGGCACATCGAGCAGCGAACGAACGTGGGACCACTCGGGGTCGCCCGCGAACATGGTGGTGAGACGCGAGGTCCGCGTGTCGGTGACGATCACCGGCTGCCGGCTGTTCAGCGGGCCGAAGTACGCCGGGAACCGCGAAGAATGGAACTCGCGCCCGACCCAGTCGCGCATGAAGCGGTCGCTCTGGCGGTCGAACAGCGACTCGCACCGCATGACATCCGGATCGTGGGTCAGGCGCCAGAAACTGGCGGAACTGACGTCGAGCACCTCGGCGACCGTGCGCAGGATGGTTGACAGCGACTGCGTGAAGTCCGCCTTCGGCTGGATGGCGAGTTCGAGCAGTCGCTCCCGGAAGCGGAGCCGGCGTGCCTGCGCCCGCTCGGCCGGCCCGAGGTCACGCGCCGTGACAACGAGACCCCGTACGCTGAGGTCGTCGAGCCGGTTCGCCAGGACGCACGAGATGCTGCGGCCATTGCCGTTCAGCGCGGCGCGTGTGCGCAGGTGCAACTGCGTCGGTTGGCGATCACCGGCTGGTTCCCGCAGGAGGCGGTCGACGGCACGGCGAAACTCGATGCGCGACGGCTGGTCGAGAATGAACTCGAAGGGCGAGCCCATCACATCCTTTTCCTGCTCGCCGGTGATGGACTCGAGTGCCGCGCTCGCGTAGACCACCCGGCGGTCGGCGTTCAGGACAACGGTCAGCTCGGTCTGGTGCTCGGCGAGCGCCCGCGTCCTTGCCTCGTTTGCCCGCGCCCCACGGGCCGCGGCCCGCGCCTGGTGCGTTTCGGTGATCACGATGGTGGCGAACTCGTCCTGCTCGAAGCGAAACAGGCGCATCGAGATCAGGGCGACGAGGCGACGCCCGCTGCGCAGCGGCAGCTTCGCCTCGACGCGCGCCCCGTCGCCGCTCGCGGCACGCAGCCACAAGCGCGTCCATCGGCGGGCGAAGGCGGTGTGTGTGGAATAGGCAAGCAGTTCGGCGAGACTGCGCCCGATCGGCGGCTCGCCAGGCGCAAGGGCGGCGGCCTCGTGGTTCAGCGCAAGGATCTGCCCGCTCGCATTGACGCAGAGAATCGGAACCGCGACATGTTCGAATGCCGCCTGCCGCAACGACCGCTCGACGGCCGCCTGACGCAGAGGGATGACTGTGGATCCCAATCGCACCTCAGAGATGGGGGCCGTTCACTGTTCGCCGCGGCCCGATGTGCGATGGGCATTCTGCCACGCCACCGGCTGTGAAGCACCGTCGCCGGGAAAACTTCCTCGGCAGCACGACTCAGGCCACGACGCCCGATACCCGCGCCGCGGAGCCCAGCAGGTCGGCGACCCGATCCGCCGTGGCGTGGCCGGCTTTCACGCAGTCGCCGATCGACACACCGCCACGGTAGTTGGCGCAGAAGTACAACCCGGGCATCGCGCGCTCGGCCTCTTCGACCTTCGCAATGCGCTTGAGGTGCCCCATCGTGTACTGGGGAATGGCCTGGGCCCAGCGCGTGACCTCGCTCCAGATCGGCTCTGCGCCCGCGCCGACCAGTCGTGCCAGTTCGCCTTGGACCGCACTCCTCACTTCGGCATCGCCCGCCCTCGCGAGTTCCGGGTTGCGACGGCCGCCGACGAAGGTCGTCAGCACCGCGACCTCGGACGGCGCGCGGTTCTCGAACATCGTGCTCGAAAACAGCGTGCCCAGCACCGCGGGCCGCTCCTTGGCGGGCGCAAGGAACCCGAACCCGTCGAGCGGGTGCAGGATCTCGCGCCGGCGATAGGCACTGGCGACGACGGTCACCGGCGGATACGGAATGTCTTTCAGCGCCGCCGCCGCCGGCGGCGCCAGGTCCCGGACAATCTCCGAGGCTGCATAGGCGGGAGTTGCGATCACGACGGCGCGCGCGACCCGTTCGAACGCCATTCCGTAGCGTTCTCCGATCACCACGAACGAGCCATCCGGGCGTCGGTCCACGCGCCGAACGTCCACATCACAGTCGACATTGCCGATCGCCCGCGCGAGCGCGTCGGTCAGCGTCTGCATGCCTTCGCGGAACGAAAAGCTGGACGCGGCGTTCTTCGACTTGTCGGCATTCTTCCGGCGTTCCCGGGCACCCATGATCGCGCCCTTGATCAGTCCGCCATACCGCTGTTCGAGCGCATGCAGGCGCGGGAAGGCCGCCGGCACCGACAACGTCTCGGGGTCGCCCGCATAGATTCCCGCGACAAAAGGCTCGATCGCGTAATCGAGGAACTCCTGGCCGAGTCGCCGCCTGACGAATTGCGCGATCGACTCCTCGGCATCCGGAGCCGATTTTCCGATGAAAGGCTCCGCGAACAATCGAACCTTGGCTCCGAACGAAAAGAGCGGGGTGCGCAGGAAGGCGCCGGGCGACATCGGCAGCGCGACCAGTTGCCCGCCGCGAACCACATACCGTTTGGAGGACGCCTTGCTGCCATCGACGCGTTCGGCGGCGATGCCGAGATCGGCCAGCATCGCGTTGATCAGGGGCGTCGTGTCGAGCCCGCTGTTGGGACCGCGCTCGAACAGCGCACTGCCGCGCCGTTCGGACCCGATGACACCGCCCGGCCTCGATCGCGCCTCGAACACCGCGACGGCAAGCCCGGCCCGCTTCGCGCGATACGCGGTCACCAGGCCGGACAGGCCGGCGCCGATGACCAGGACATCTATACCCATTGCGTTGCTCCAGACAACCGACGAGCCGAAGGATTGCATCCGGCGGCTCTGCGGACTTGTGCGTACTCAAACCCGGACTCGGCAGCCGTGGTTCGACCCGACGGCGGTTGCGCCGGGACAAAAGCCCGCGGACGAGCGGAAGGTTAAACGGACGCCATGGCCGGGCCATGCAACGGCGGCCGCGCGGGAGTATCGTCGCTCTCCCCCGCGTTCACCCGCATTCGCCATGTTCAACGCCATCTATCTCAGCAAGGACACCGAGCAGTTCCGCGCGGAGCTTCGCGGACTCGACGACGCGGCGCTGGAGGCCAACACGCCGGGCGCCGACGTCACCGTCGACATCGATTATTCGACGATCAACTACAAGGACGGCCTCGCACTGACCAACAAGTCGCCCGTGGTGCGCAAGTGGCCGATGGTGCCGGGCATCGACTGCGCCGGAACGGTCGTCGCCACGGCATCACCCGCGTGGTCCGCCGGCGACAGAGTCGTTCTGAACGGCTGGGGTGTCGGCGAGACGGCGTGGGGCGGACTCGCGCAGCGCGGCCGCTTCCGCGGCGAGTGGCTGGTGCGGGTCCCGGCGCCGCTGTCCACGCGCGACACGATGGCGATCGGCACGGCGGGATACACGGCGATGCTCGCCTGCATGGCGATCCGGGACGCCGGCGTCAACGAGGGCGACGTTCTCGTGACCGGTGCGAGCGGTGGCGTGGGCTCCTTCGCGGTGGCCATCCTCGCTCGACGCGGCTACCGCGTCTTCGCCAGCACCGGCAAGCTCGACGAAACGGCTTACCTCAAGCAACTCGGAGCGTCCGAGATCCTCGACCGCGCAGAGCTGTCGACCGCCGGCAAGCCCTTGCAGAAGGAGCGGTGGGCCGCGGTTGTCGACTCCGTCGGCAGCCACACGCTGGCGAACGCCTGCGCCCAGACGCGATACGGCGGGGCCGTGGCGGCCTGTGGCCTGGCTCAGGGCATGGACCTGCCGTTGACGGTGGCGCCCTTCATCCTGCGCGGAGTCCGGCTGCTTGGCATCGACTCCGTGATGTGCCCGGTGCCTCGCAGGACCGCAGCTTGGCAGCACCTCGCCGAAGAGATCGACCGCGCGCGGCTCGACGCCATCACTCACGAGATTCCACTGGGCGCGGCGATCGACGCAGGCCGCCAGATCCTCACTGGGAGCGTACGCGGCCGGCTCGTCGTCGACGTGAACCGCTGAAGCGCGCCAGGCGATTGCTGCGGGGCCCCGGTCAGGCGTGCAATACGGTCCGGGCCACGGCCGTCCGGCTGACGGCATCGTCGCGTTTCGGCAGAATCGGCAGTACACGGCAGTACACAATGGAGCGCTGTCCAAAGGAGAACCGAAGCATGAACTTCCGCTTGATTCGCAGCACCGCCGTCGTCGCCATTGCCGGGCTCCTCGCCTCCAGCGCGTTGCATGCGCAGGACCGCCAGAGCTGCGAACGCGACTACAAGCCGCAAGTCGGACAGTCGGGCAAGGACGTGGTCTGGGTGCCGACGCCCGATGAACTGGTGCAGCGCATGCTGCGCATGGCGAAGGTCACGCCGCAGGACATCGTCTATGACCTCGGCGCGGGCGACGGCAAGATCGCGATCGCGGCCGGGAAGGCCGGCGCCACCGCGTTCGGCATCGAATACAACCCGGACATGGCCAAGCTTGCCCAGTGCTACGTGAAGGCCGATGGGGTGGGCAACAAGGTCAAGATCATCCAGGGCGACATCTTCAAGGAAGATTTCAGCAAGGCCACCGTCATCACGATGTACCTGCTGCCCGAACTGAATCTTCGCCTGCGGCCGACGATCCTGAACATGAAACCGGGCACGCGCGTGACGTCGCATCAGTTCACCATGGGAGACTGGGACGCCGACGAGACCGCCGAGATCGAGTACCGCACGGCCTATCTGTGGATCGTGCCGGCCAAGGTCGAAGGTACCTGGAGCTTGAAGGAGCAGGGAGGCGCCGGCCAGTACGCCGTGAACCTGAATCAGAAGTTCCAGAAGATCAGCGGCGAGGTCGTGACCGGCGGCACCAAGCAACCCCTGGTCGGCGCCACGTTGCGCGGTGACGAAATCAAGTTCGCGTTCAACGACGACAAGGGCGTCACCCGAACCTTTACCGGCACGGTGCGCGGCAACGAACTCACCGGCGTGCTCAAGGGCGCGGGCGGTGGCGAAACGAAGGTCAGCGGCAGCCGCAAGTAAGCCCGTTCAATGCAGTCCAGCCCCGCCTGTGCGGGGCTTTTTGTTGTTCAGGAGCCCGCGATGACCTTTCCCGATTCCAAGGACGCGCTGGAGCCCGCACCTGCCGCGCCGCGGCCCGTGCTCTCGGTGTTCGATGCGGTGATGATCACGGTCGGCATCGTCATCGGGGCAGGCATCTTCAAGACGCCTTCGATGGTTGCGGGCGTGACCGGCTCGGTCGACTGGATGCTGATCGCCTGGGTGCTCGGCGGCGCGCTGTCGCTTGTCGGGGCGCTGTGCTATGCCGAACTCGCGAGCACCTTCCCGAGCGCGGGCGGCGACTATCACTTCCTGTCACGCGCGTACGGCAAGGACCTGAGCTTCCTATTCGCCTGGGCGCGCGTCGCCGTCATCACCACCGGGTCCATCGCGCTGCTGGCGTTCGTGTTCGGGGATTACATGAGCCGGGTGCTGTCGCTCGGCCCGCACTCGTCCGCGATCTATGCGACGTTCACGGTCGTCGCGCTTACCGCGATCAACCTGGCGGGCCTGCGCGAGTCCGCCCGCACGCAGAACATCCTGACGGTGCTCGAGGTGTCCGGGTTGCTGCTCGTGGCCCTGGCCGGGTTCATGGTGACCTCGCCCGCTTCGCCTGCGGCGCCGGCCGCCGCCTCCTCGAATGCGATCCCGCCGATGTTCGGGCTGGCGATGGTGTTCGTTCTGCTCACGTATGGCGGCTGGAACGAGGCCGCGTATATCTCGGCCGAGGTCAAGGGCGGAGCACGCGGCATCGTGCGGGCGCTGGTGCTGTCGATCCTGGCGATCACCGCCGCCTACGTCGCCTTCGTGCTGGCCGTGCTGAACGGACTGGGCCTGGAAGGACTGAAAGCCAGCAAGGCGGTGGGCGCCGACGTGATGCAGGCGGCGTTCGGCCCCTTTGGGGCGCAACTGATCGGCATCATCGTCGGCATCGCCACGCTGACGTCGATCAACGCGACGATGATCGTCGGCGCCCGCACGAACTACGCGCTGGGCCGCGACTGGCCGGTCCTCGCGTTCCTCGGGCAATGGCATGGGACGCGCCACGTTCCGGTCGTGGCCTTCCTCGTGCAGGCCGTGATCGCGCTCGCGCTGATCGTGTTCGGCGCCTTCCAGAAGGACGGCTTCTCGGCCATGGTCGAGTTCACGGCACCGGTGTTCTGGTTCTTCTTCCTGCTGACCGGCGTGGGCCTCTTCGTCCTGCGCTTCCGCGAACCCCACGTGGCGCGCCCATTCAAGGTGCCCCTCTACCCGATCCTGCCGATCGTGTTCGTCGTCACCTGCGGATACCTGTTCTATTCCAGCGTGATGTACGCGCAGTCGCAGAAGGCGGTGCACATCACGTTCTGGGTGATGGGCGCCGGAGTCGTCGCCTGGGCGCTGATGCGCCTCCTCAAAAGACGGTAGTCGCCAGAATCGTCCCGGGCCGGTCGTTTGCTCGCCTTGCTCGCTTGACCAAAGGGGGTGGGAATGAAGGCGTACGGAACGATGTGGTGGCTGGCGGCGCGGCACTGGGCGGAAATCTCGGCGTTCTCTCCGCTCGTCATCAGCGAGCGCATGCTCGCCGCGGCGGCAGCGGGCACCCGACCGACGGCGGAACACGAGGCCGAGATGACGCGCATGGTGGTCGAAAAGGGCGAAGCCGTTGCCGAGTCGGCGACGGCCCTCTGGTTTGCCGCGCTGGAAAGCCAGCAACTCGCATGGCAGCGCGCGTGGCGCGCCGGCCGCGCCTCCCCGGCCCCGGCCGACTTCGCCCTCAGTGCGTCGACTGCCCGCAAACTGGGTCAGGCGTGGAGTCCGGTCAGCCGCCGCGTCACGGCCAATGCAAAGCGTCTCGCGGCCAAGAAGCGCAAGAAGCGATAGCGCTGCCTTGCTCTATGCTGCATCGGGCGCCCACCAAGGTCTGCTCCGATGCCCTTGTCCCAATACCTGATGCTGATGCCGCTGGCCGACTGGCTGGCGTTGGCGTGGTTCGTCGCCGTCTGGGTGGGCTACGCCGTCTTCGCAAGGCGGCGGGCGGAACGTTCGGGCTCGCTCCTGGCGACCACCAACCATTACCGGCGCCTCTGGATGCTGCAGACAACCGCTCGCGAGAACCGCGTGGTCGACGGGGTGGTCGTGCAGAACCTGTCGACGAGTCCGTCGTTCTTCGCCTCAACGACGATCCTGATCATCGGCGGCCTGCTGGCGCTGCTCGGGACGAGCGACAAGGCGAGTGAATTCGTCCGCGAGATTCCGTTCGCGGCGCGCACCTCCATCTTCGTGTTCGACCTGAAGCTGATGGTGCTGCTCGTCATCTTCATCTACGCGTTCTTCCGGTTCACGTGGTCGATGCGCCAGTACACCTTCGGTGCGCTGCTGATCGCCTCCATGCCGGACGCGGGGACCTTCGAACGTGGAGAAGCGAAGAGGGAGCCTTTCGCCGACCGGGCCGGCAAGGTGGTGGGACTCGCCGCAGAGACCTTCAACGACGGGCTGCGGGCGTATTACATGTCGTTCGCGACGATCCTCTGGTTCGTCTCGCCGATCGCGTTCGCCATCGCGGCCGCTGCCGTTGTCTACCTGCTCTACCAGCGCGAGTTCTACTCGGAGATCCTCGGCGTACTGCGCAGCTGAGGCGGCCGAAGTCAGTGCACGTGGTGCCCGTGCACAACCGCGTGACCGCGGCCGCGGCCGATCAGCCAGCGGTTGAGAGGCCACGCGGCAGCGCCGGCCACGACCAGCGCGACCGCGAGGCTGGCCCAGAACAGCCACGTGCCGAGTCCCGCGTCCATGGCGCCGGGGATCACCCACATGATCGCGTTGTCGATGATCTCCATCAGCGCGATCGATGCCGTATCGGCGGCCAGCGCCAGCCTGATCGCCGTCGTTCGCGGCATGCCGGAGCGCAGCAGCGGCAGCATTGTCAGGGCGTAGCCGAAGACGAAGGCCAGCGCGACGGCGAGCAGCGTGGTCGCCATGTTGTCGAGGCCGGCTGCGGTGCCGATCACCATCCCGAGCACTTCGCCGATCGCACAGCCCGTCAGGCAGTGCAGGGTCGCGGTGAACGCGATCCGGTTCAGACTCGGGCCGCGTGAGTGCGCGGCCGGCGTCGCTGATCGCGCCTCGGCCGCCTCGTTGTCGCCACGACTGCCGTGAACGTGTCCGCCGTGGCGGTGTCCTGCGTGAGCGCTGTGGTCCATCGTCGACTCCGGGGAACCAATGTCAGTGCCGCCACTGTCCCTGCGTACCTGAGTACGGAGTCAACCCTCGCTCGCTACACTCGCTCCAACTTCGCGAGCCATCATGCCGACGCACTACGCAATCCGCCCCGCCGATCCGGCCGCACACCTGTTCCACGTCACCTGCCGAGTCGAGCAGCCCGATCCGTCGGGCCAGCTCTTCATGCTGCCCGCCTGGATTCCCGGCAGCTACATGATCCGGGAGTTCGCCCGGAACATCGTCCGCATCACGGCACTCGCGCGCGGCCGCAGGCTGGAACTGGAGAAGCTCGACAAGCACACCTGGCGGGCAGCGCCCGCCAAGGGGCCGATCGAACTCGCCTATGAGGTGTACGCGTGGGACATGTCGGTGCGCACCGCGCATCTCGATGCGTCGCATGGCTTCTTCAACGGCACCTCGGTGTTCCTGTTGCCGATCGGCCTCGAGCACGAGCCCTGCACCGTCGACATCCTTCCGCCGGCCGGCCAGGGCTACGCCGACTGGAAGGTCGCGACCGGGTTGAGCCCGGCGCGCGGCACTCGACGCTTCGGGTTCGGCACGTACGAGGCGGCCGATTACGACGAACTGATCGACTGCCCGGTCGAGATGGGGACCTTCGAGCTGGGCCGCTTCGATGTGCTCGGCGTTCCGCACGAGATCGCGGTCACTGGACGCGTGCCCAAGCTCGACATGGAGCGCCTTGCGGCCGACCTGGCGCGCGTATGCGAAGCGCAGATCCGCCTGTTCGAGCCGCGGGCCAGGAAGGCACCGTTCAGCCGCTACACGTTCATGACCACGGCGATCGGGGACGGCTACGGCGGGCTCGAACACCGCAATTCGACGGCGCTGCTCTGCAAGCGCGACGACCTGCCCTTCAAGGGCATGAAAGATACGACCGAGGGCTACCGGAACTTCCTCGGGCTCGCCAGTCATGAGTACTTTCATGCCTGGAACGTCAAGCGCATCAAGCCGGCGGCGTTCGTGCCCTACGACCTGACGCAGGAGAACTACACGCGACTCCTGTGGGCGTTCGAGGGCTTCACCTCGTACTACGACGACCTGATGCTGGTGCGCGCGGGGTTGCTGAGCGAGAAGCAGTACCTCGAAACGGTGGAGAAGACGCTCACCACGGTCCTGCAGCGCACGGGCCGGCTGAAGCAGAGCGTCGCCGACAGTTCGTTCGACGCCTGGATCAAGTACTACCGCCTCGACGAGAACGCGCCGAACAGCGTGGTGAGCTATTACCAGAAGGGCGCGCTCGTCGGTCTGGCGCTCGACCTCACCCTGCGCGCCGAGACGAAGGGACGGGTCGGGCTGGACGACGTGATGCGCGCGCTGTGGAAGCGGGCGCGTGACGACGCCGCGAAGTACCCGGGCGTGGAGGAAGGCGAGATCGTCGCGGTCGCCGAGCAGGTCAGCGGCCTCGCGCTCGCGCCTCGACTGCGGGAGTGGACCGAAGGCACCCGCGACCCCGATTTCGCGGCGCTGCTCGCTCCGTTCGGAATTCGGTATGCCGCTCGTCCAGCCGTGGACACACCGCACTTCGCGCTGCTCGGCGTGAAGACCGCCGGTTCGGGAACCGATTGCCGGCTCGCCCATGTGTTCGACGGATCACCGGCGCAGCGTGCCGGGCTGTCCGCGAACGACGTGCTGATTGCACTCGGCGGGCTGCGCGTCACGCGCGCGAACCTCGACGGGCTGCTGACGCGCTACGCAATCGGAGATGTCGTCGAATGCCTGGCGTTCCGTCGCGACGAGCTCCTGCGCTTCGAGGTGAAGCTCGCCACCCGCCCGCCGTTGAAGTACACGCTCACGGCCGACGACAAGCCGCCTCGCGGCGCGCAGCAGTTGAAGGCCGGCTGGCTCGGAACGTAACCGTGCATCAGCACCAGTCGATCGCGCCACGACCGTGCGCGGCCAGGAAGTCGTTCGCCCGCGAGAAGTGACAGCACCCGAGGAAAGGCACGGGTGGACGGCGCGCCGAAAGCGGCGAAGGATGGTTGGCTTCGAGGACGAGATGCGGCTCGCCGACCGCCGACCGCCGCGCCTGCGCCAGCGCTCCCCAGAGCATGAACACTTTCGGCTTCGCGTCCTCCGCGAGACGCGCGAGCAGCGCGGCCGTCAAGGATTCCCAGCCCCGTCGAGCGTGAGCGCCCGGGGTGCCATCCTCCACGGTGAGCGCGGCATTCAGCAGCAATACGCCCTGCCGTGCCCAGCGCTCCAGGCAGCCGGTGGACGGCGGCGCACAGCCGAGGTCCCGCTGGAGCTCCATGAATATGTTGCGCAGGCTGGGCGGTGGCTTGACACCTGGCGGCACCGAGAACGCGAGGCCATGCGCCTGCCCGGCCCCGTGATAAGGATCCTGACCCAGGATCACCACGCGGACCGCGTCGAACGGCGTCAACATCAGCGCGGTGAAAGGCTGCGGGGGATAAACCAGCGCACCGCCCTGGCGGCGCTCCTCGAGGAAGCGCGCCAGCGCGCAGCCATCGTCCGAGGCAAGGAAGGCTTCGACGGAAGCGCGCCAACCGGGCGCGAGCCGCGCGGGATCGATCACGCGAACAAGCGCGCCAGTTCGGCGCCCGGATCGGCGGCGCGCATGAATGCTTCGCCGACGAGGAAGGCATGGACCCCGGCACTGCGCATCCGGGAGACGTCGGCGGGCGCCAGAATCCCGCTTTCGGTCACGACGGTGCGGTCGGCGGGAATCGACGGCAGCAACGCGAGCGTCGTGTCCAGCGTGGTCTCGAACGTCCGCAGGTTGCGGTTGTTGATGCCGAGCAGCGGCGACGACAGTCGCAGGGCGCGATCGAGTTCGGCCGCGTCGTGAACCTCCACGAGCACCGCCATGCCGAGCGAGTGCGCGAGCGCCTCGAACTCGCGCAATTCGGCGTCGCCCAGCGCGGCGACGATCAGCAGGATCGCGTCGGCCCCCATCGCACGCGCCTCGACCACCTGATAGGCGTCGACGATGAAGTCCTTGCGCAGGGCCGGCAGCTCGCTCGCGTCACGCGCCTGGGCGAGGTACTCGGGCGACCCCTGGAAATAGTCGCGATCGGTCAGCACCGAAAGGCAGGCGGCGCCGTTCTCGGCGTAACTGCGTGCGATGGCGGCGGGATCGAAATCCGCGCGCAGCACGCCTTTCGACGGGCTCGCCTTCTTGATCTCGGCAATCACCGCCGGCTGGTTCGCCGCGAGCTTGCGGCGCATTGCGCCAACGAAATCGCGCTGCCCGCCCCGCTGCTCGGCGTCCCGCCGGAGCAGTTCGAGCGGCCGCACGGCCCGCGCCTGCGCCACTTCGCGCCGCTTGGTCGCGAGGATGCGCTCGAGGATGTCGCTCATGGTGTCGGTCGAGCGGGCCGCGGTCCTCAGGCAGCCAGCTTGCGGGTGACTTCGACGAACTCGGCGAGCTTGCGCTTCGCGGCGCCGCTGGCGAGCGCGGAGCGTGCGCGCGCGATGCCGTCGCCGATCGACTCGGCGACGTTGGCCGCGTAGAGCGCCACGCCCGCGTTGAAGACGACGATCTCGCGCGCGGTGCCGTCGGCGTTGTCGAGGGCACCGAGAATCATGCCCTTCGACTCGAGCGCGTTGCCGACCTTCAGGCCACGGTTCGAGACCATCGACAGGCCGAAATCCTCGGGATGGATCTCGTACTCCCGTACGACTCCATCCTTCAGTTCGCCGACGAGCGTCGCGGCGCCGAGCGACACCTCGTCCATGCCGTCCTTGCCGTGCACGACCAGCACGTGGTTGGAGCCGAGCTGCTTCAGCACGCGCACCTGGATGCCGACGAGGTCCGGGTGGAAGACGCCCATCACCTGGTTCGGCGCGCCCGCCGGGTTGGTGAGGGGGCCGAGGATGTTGAAGATGGTGCGCACGCCGAGTTCCTTGCGCACGGGCGCGGCGTGCTTCATCGCGGCGTGGTGCGACGGCGCGAACATGAAACCGATGCCGGTCTCGTCAATGCAGCGTGCCACCGCCTGCGGCGCGAGGGTGATGCTGGCTCCGAGCGCCTCCAGCACGTCGGCACTGCCGGAGCCCGACGACACGCTCCGGCCACCGTGCTTCGCGACGCGCGCGCCGGCCGCGGCGGCGACGAACATGGCGGCCGTCGAGATGTTGAAGGTGCCCGCCGCGTCGCCGCCGGTCCCGCAGAGGTCGACGAGGTTGGTGCGGTCCGCGATCTCGACCTTGGTGGAGAACTCGCGCATGATCTGCGCCGCCGCGGCGATCTCGCCGATCGTCTCCTTCTTGACCCGCAGTCCCATCAGCAGCGCGGCGATCTGCACCTGCGTCAGCTCGCCGCTCATCAGTCGCCGCCACAGCGACAGCATCTCGTCCTGGAAGATTTCCCGGTGCTCGATGCAGCGGACCAGGGCTTCGGAAGGTGTGATGGACATGGTTCGGCTCAGCGCTTCTGGTTCAGGAAATTCTTGAGCATCGCGTGCCCGTGCTCGGTCGCGATCGACTCCGGGTGGAACTGCACGCCTTCGACCGCCAGCGTCCTGTGGCGCAGTCCCATGATCTCGTCATCGTCGGTCCAGGCCGTGATCTCGAGGCACTCGGGCAACGAAGAACGCTCGACGGCCAGCGAGTGGTAACGGGCGGCGGTGAAAGGGTCGGGCAGTCCGGCGAAGACGCCAGTGCACCGGTGTGGTGGATGGTGCCGGTCTTGCCGTGCATCAGCGCCTTGGCGCGGATGACCCGGCCGCCGAACGCCTGCCCGATCGCCTGGTGGCCGAGGCAGACCCCGAGGATCGGCACCTCGCCCGCGAAACGCTGGAGCACCGCGAGCGAAATGCCCGCCTCGCTCGGCGAGCACGGCCCCGGCGAGATGCAGATGCGCTCCGGACGCAGGGACGCGATTTCCTCCAGCGTGATCTCGTCGTTGCGGGCCACGCGGACGTCTTCGCCCAGCTCGCCGAAGTACTGCACGAGGTTGTAGGTGAAGCTGTCGTAGTTGTCGATCATCAGCAGCATCGCGCCCTCCTACTCGGCATCGAAGCCGTCCTCGACCTGCTCCGCCGCGCGCAGCACCGCGCGCGCCGAGGCGGTCTGGTCTCGGCCGCGCTGCGCGCTTAACGTGCTGCGCACGTTAGCCTCGCCCAGCCGTGCCACGTCATTCCGCATCGAAGCCGTCCTCGACCTGCTCCGCCGCGCGCAGCACCGCGCGCGCCTTCACCTCGGTCTCCTTCCACTCGCTCTCGGCCACCGAGTCCGCGACGATGCCCGCCGCCGCCTGTGCGTAGAGCATGTTGTCCTTCACGATGGCGGTGCGGATCACGATGGCGAGGTCCATGTCGCCGGCGAAGCTGAGGTACCCGGCGGCGCCGCCGTAGATGCCGCGCTTGACCGGCTCGAGTTCGTCGATGATCTCCATGGCACGCACCTTCGGCGCGCCCGAGAGCGTGCCGGCCGGGAAGGTCGCGCGCAGCACGTCGAGGTTCGTCATGCCGGGCTTGAGCTCGCCTTCGACGTGGCTCACGAGGTGCTGGACGTGCGAGTACTTCTCGACCACGTACTGCTCGGTGACCTTCACCGTTCCGGTCCTGGCGATGCGGCCGATGTCGTTGCGGGCGAGGTCGATCAGCATGAGGTGCTCCGCACGCTCCTTGGGATCGGCGGCGAGCTCGGCGGCGAGGATGGCGTCCTGCTCGGGTGTGGCGCCGCGCGGCCGGGTGCCGGCGATCGGGCGAATGGCCACCATGCGCTTGCCCTGCCGGTCCTCGCTGCGCACCAGGATCTCGGGCGACGCGCCGACCACGTGAAAGCTGCCGAAGTTGTAGAAGTACATGTACGGCGACGGGTTGAGCGTCCGCAGCGCGCGATACAGGCTCAACGGCGAGTCGGCGTATGGCTTGTGGATCCGCTGTCCGATCTGCACCTGCATCACGTCGCCGGCGGCGATGTACTCCTTCGCGCGCGCAACGGCGGCCAGGTAAGCCTCCTTCGAGAACTCGCGGCCCTCCTCGCGCCGCACGCTGGCGCGCGAGTGCGGCGGCTCGATGGGACGCGCGAGGCGCGCCTTCAGTTCGCGAAGGCGCTGGCGCCCCCGCGAATAGGCCTCGGTCTTGCGCGGATCGGCGTAAACGATGAGGTAGATGCGGCCGGCCAGGTTGTCGATGACCGCGACCTCCTCCGTGACGAGCAGGAGGATGTCCGGGACGCCGAGGTCGTCCGGCTTCGGTTTCGCCAGCTTCTTTTCGATGACACGCACCGTGTCGTAGCCGAAGTAACCGGCGAGGCCCCCGGCAAAACGCGGCAGTCCCGGCCGCTGCGCGACCTTGAACTGCGCGGCGAATTTCTCGACCGCCGCGAGCGGGTCGCCCGTCGATCGTCTCGACGACCAGGCCGTCCTCGACCACTTCCGTGACCGGACCGGCATCGCGGATGAACGAGCGGATGGACGTGCGCGCCGGCAGGCCGATGAACGAGTAGCGGCCGAAGCGCTCGCCGCCCACCACCGATTCGAGCAGGAAGCTGTTCGGTTCGTTCGCAAGCTTCAGGTACAGCGACAGGGGAGTCTCGAGATCGGCGAAGCTTTCCGCGATCAGCGGGATCCGCGTATAGCCCTGTACGGCAAGAGCCTTGAATTCGAGTTCAGTCACGATTCATCACTTTTGATCGGTGCGCCGCGCGAAAGGCGGCGAGGATTCGACGAGAAACGCCGTGCGGGCACGGCTTGGCTGTCAGCGACGCCAGCGGGCGCCGGCGATCACGAACCGCCATCGGCCGTCGGCCGGGCGGGCGCTGCGTGCCAAATTCTCGTCAGCAGGACTCATCGCGAGTCGATTGTCGGTTGGGTGATGAAGCGTGCAGCGGCTCGATCAGGCGAGCCGCATCGAGGAGCCCGGGGACTATAGCATCGGCCTCGAGTTCGCTGACCGGACGGCCTTCGTTGTACCCGGTCTCCACCACGATCACGCGGCAGCCCGCGGCGCGGGCCGACAGCACGTCGTTCTCGGAATCGCCGACCATCGCGGCCTCCGCGGGCGCGATCTGCAGAAGCCGGCACGCGTGCAGCATCGGCGCCGGATGCGGCTTCTTCTCCACCGTGTCGTCGCCCGAGACGATCGCATCGAAGTCGTCCAGTCCCACCCGCTGCAGCAACTCGTGCGTGAACTCGCGCGGCTTGTTGGTGACGCACGCGAGTGCCAGGCCGCGCTGGCGCATCACCGCGATGGCTTCCCGGACGCCAGGAAACACGACCGCCTGGCGGCCGTTCTCGCGCCGGTAGTGGGCGTAGAAGGAATCCTTGCCGCGCTGGAACTCGACGGCCTCCGCGCGCCCATCGAGCGAACCGGTCAGCGACCGGTGCACGAGCACGTCCGCACCCTTGCCGACATAGGCGGCGACCCGCTCCGTCGCCAAGGCAGGACGACCGAGATCGCCGAGCATCGCGTTGACCGCAGCGGCGAGGTCGGGAACGGTGTCGAGCAGCGTGCCGTCGAGATCGATCAGCACTCCGCGGGCTTGCACCCGCATCACACGTCCGCGAGCGCCGTGCGCAGTTGCTTGAGCACGCCGCGGTAACCGCCGTCGGCATCGCGCGCACCGAAGATCGCGCTGCCGGCGACGAAGGTGTCGGCGCCCGCGCGCGCGATGTCGGCGATGTTGTCGGTCTTCACGCCGCCATCGACCTCGATCAGGATCCGTCGCCCCGTTTCGCGGTGGTACGCGTCGATCCTTGCCCGCGCCAGCTTGAGCTTCGCGAGGGTCTGCGGGATGAATTTCTGCCCGCCGAACCCGGGGTTCACCGACATCAGCAACACGAGATCGAGCTTGTCCATCACGTGGTCCATCAGGTCGAGCGGCGTCGCGGGGTTGAACACCAGCCCCGCCTTGCATCCCGATTCCCGGATCAGCGATAGCGTCCGGTCCACGTGATCCGAGGCTTCAGGGTGAAAGGTGATGATATTGGCGCCGGCCTTCGCGAAGTCAGGCACGATGCGGTCGACCGGTTTCACCATCAGGTGCACGTCGATGGGGACGTCGACTTGCGGTCGGATGGCTTCGCACACCAGCGGGCCGATGGTGAGGTTCGGCACGTAGTGGTTGTCCATGACGTCGAAGTGGATCCAGTCCGAGCCGGCGGCAACCACCGCCCGCACCTCGTCGCCAAGGCGGGCAAAATCGGCGGACAGAATGCTCGGGGCGATCCGGTAGCTCGTTGTCGTCATCGGAACCTCTTCGATCAACGTTTATTCTAAAGGCCGCCCACTGCTGCCCCTGTGATCCATGCCCAAGTACGAGTTCTCCGTCGACGTCCGCCCGCGGTTCGTGCCCGAACACTCCAAGCCGGACGAGGACAAGTTCCTGTTCGCTTATACGGTGACCATTCGCAACACGGGCGAGGTCACCGCGCAACTGATCTCGCGCCACTGGATCATCACCGACGCCCACAACAAGGTCGACGAAGTCCAGGGGCTCGGAGTGGTCGGCGAGCAGCCCGTGCTGCAGCCGGGCGAAGCGTTCGAGTACACGAGCGGCTGCCCGATCGCGACCCCGGTCGGTTCCATGCGTGGCACGTACCAGTGCGTCGCCGAGGACGGCACGCGCTTCGAAGCGCCGATTCCGGAATTCCTGCTGTCGATGCCGCGTACGCTCCACTGAAAGCGTTCAGCGGTCCTCGGGCCGCTTGCGGCGGGGGCGATGGAACATCGTCCACCAGACGATGAGCACGAGGAGTCCGAGGGCAAGCGCAGCTTCGAGCAGGATCAACCACATGGCGGGACTCAGGGACGGCAGCAGCGATTGTAGAAGCGGGCACGCACGAAGCCGGTTGAGCGCGTTGTTTGCGGCCTGCGTGCTCGCCGGGTGCGCTGCGCCCCTTCCTCCGCCGCAGCCGCCGGCGCCCCAGGCGCCACTGCCGGGCGTAACGCGGCCCGCGACTCCGACTGCGCCAGCGCCAGCGCCGAACGCGCCTCAGACCGCGCCCTCCGTTGCGCGGCCGCCCGCATCGCCCGCCGTGCCCGTCGCCCCGCAGAACGTTCCTGCGGGGCGCGCCGATGCCATCGCCAGGTTCGACCGCGTGCCGTTCTCGAACCTGCCCTCCGTTGCCGACCGCGACTGGCTCACGGCATGGCCGGCGTTCCTGCAATCGTGCCAGGCGCTCGCGGCGAACCCCGCGTGGAAAGAGGTCTGCACCCGGGCGGCGGCCGTCGACGGCCGCTCGGCCGGCGCGATCCGCAGTTTCTTCGCCGGCGCATTCGATGCATGGCGAGTGCGTGCCGTCGCTCCGGCGGAGAGCAAGGATCCCGAGGTGCGCGATTCCGGTCTCGTCACCGGGTACTACGAGCCGCTGCTCAAGGGAAGCCGCAAGCCGTCACGGAAATACGCCGTGCCGCTGTACCGCGTGCCCGACGACCTGATCACGGTCGACCTCGCGAACGTGTACCCGGAACTCGCCAGTGTCCGCGTGCGCGGCCGGCTGCAGGGCAAGAAGATCGTGCCGTACCCGTCGCGGGGCGAGATCAACGCGTCGAATGCGCTGCGCGGAAACGAATTGCTGTGGGTCGACGACCCCATCGACGCCTTCTTCCTGCACGTGCAGGGATCCGGCCGTATCCAGCTCGACGACGGGCGCATGACGCGGGTCGGTTACGGGGATACCAACGGGCATCCCTACCGCTCGATCGGGCGCTGGCTGGTCGACCGGGGAGAACTGACAATCGA
Organism: uncultured beta proteobacterium; assembly: GCA_963726405.1. Lineage (GTDB taxonomy): Bacteria > Pseudomonadota > Gammaproteobacteria > Burkholderiales > Burkholderiaceae_F > JAOUJD01. The sequence continues at coordinate 20,646 of CAVSCF010000007.1, forward strand.
CCAGGCGTCGATGCAGGGAATCAAGGCATGGGCTGCACGGAATCCGCAGCGCCTGAATCAGCTGCTGGAACAGAACCCGAGCTTCGTGTTCTTCCGCGAGTTGCCGCTCGGGGATCCTGCGGTTGGCCCGAAGGGTGCGCTCGGCGCGCCGCTGACGCCCCATGCGTCGCTCGCCGTGGACACGCGCTTCATTCCGCTCGGTGCCCCGGTGCTGCTGCGCTCGACCGATCCCTCCACGGGAGCGGCCTTCACCCGCCCGATGATGGCGCAGGACACCGGCGCCGCCATTCGGGGGCCGCTGCGCTTCGATTACTTCTGGGGATTCGGCGCGGAAGCCGGCGAGAAGGCCGGCCGGCAGAAACACGAGGGCAGCGCCTGGGTGCTCACGCCCAAAGGCTTCGCACCCGAAGCGCTGCTGAAGCGCTAGCTACTTCTTCGCGGAGGCGAGGCGCTGCTCGATCATCGGCACGGGCAACGCGCCCGCGGCACGGGTACCGTCAGCGAAGATGATCGTCGGTGTCCCATTGATCCCAAGCGACCTGCCGAGCGCGACGTTCTGCTCGAGCGGATCCTTGCAGCCGTCCGCTGCCGCAGCCGGCGCCTTGCCGCCCACCATGTACTGATCCCAGGCCGCCGCGCGGTCCTTCGAGCACCAGATCGCCTTCGACTTCTCGTGCGATTCGGCCGAGAGGATGGGGTACAGGAAGGTGTAGATGGTGACGTCCTTCATGTCGGCCATGTTCTGCCAGAGCTTCTTGCAGTACGGGCAGTTCGGATCCTCGAAGGTGACGAGCACGCGAGAGCCATTGCCGCGCGTGGTCTTGATCGCGCGGTCCATCGGCAGCGACTTGAAGTCGACCTTGAGGGCCGTGTCCAGACGCTTCTGCGTCAGGTCTTCGCGTGTGCGGGCGTCGAACATCCGGCCGGTGAGCACGAAGTTCACGGGCGCATCGACGTAATACAACTCGCCGCCCACCAGGACCTCGTACAGGCCGCCCAATCCCTTGAACACCTGATCCGGCTTGGTGCCGCCGGATTTCTCGGCGAAGCGCGCCGCAACCTGCGCCTCGGTGCTGCCCGGCGCCGGTGCGTTCTTCGATGCGCCGGCCTGTGCCAGCGCGGCGGTGCACATCAGCGTCATTGCCAGCACGGATGCGTGCCGCAGCCAACTCTTCATCGTGTTCTCCATGTAACGGACGTCAGTGTAGCGAGGCGTCGCGGGGATCCAGCGTAGACCGCCCCGGGCAGGTCGAGTTCAGCCGAGCGCCTGCCGAATAAGGCGGCTTTTCAGGGGCTTGAGGCGGTTTACGAGCGCCATTCCGGCATTCCGGGCGCCGCGCACGACCGGGTCGTCGATCGCGAACAACCGGGCCAGCCCGTCGGTGGTGAAGCGCATCAGACTGATGGCCTCCGCGCGCGACCGCTCGTAGCGCCGCAGCACGACCGGGTCACCGGGACCGCGAAACGCCTCGCGGCCACCGACGACGGTGAGCAGCGCATCCACATCCTGCAACCCGAGGTTGAGCCCCTGGCCCGCCAGCGGATGAACGACGTGCGCGGCATCGCCGACCAGCGCAAGGGCCGGCCCGATGATCCGCCGCACGGTCAGCAAGCGCAGCGGAAACGCGTGAACCGGTCCGATAGGGGCGAGAGCGCCCAGCACATCGCGCGAGCGGGCTGTCACGCGCTGCGCAAAAGCCGCCGGCTGCAGCGACTGCAACGACGGGGCGAGCGCCTCGGGTGCGGACCAGACCAGGGACACCCGGTTGCCGGCCATGGGCAGCAGCGCGACGATCCCTTCGTCCGTGAACCACTGCCAGGCGGCATTCAGATGGGGCCGCTCGCACTCGAAGTTGGCGACCAGTGCCGTGTGCCGGTAGGGCTTCAGTTCCGCGTTGATGCCGGCGGCCGCACGCACGGCGGAGTTCGCGCCATCGGCTCCGACGAGCAGGTCCACAACCACCCGCCGGCCGTCGTCGAGTTCGAACTCCGCGCCGTCCTGCCCCGTACGAAGGCCCTGGAACGACGCCTCGATGCGCGTGATCGCGGGTTGGTAGTCGCACGCCGCATCCAGGACGCGTGCGAGTTCGGACTCCTCGACGATCGTCGCCAGCCGCTCCACCGTCGCGGCGTACGCGTCGAAGGTCAGTTCATCGCCGGCATCGCCGAAGACCCGCATGCGCTCGACGGGACAGGTGCGGGCCGGCGTCCACGCGACCCCAGACACCGAGGCGCTCCAGAAGCGCGGCGCTGCCCGGCGCCAGCGCATAGATGCGGGCGTCGAAGGGCGCGTCGCCCGTGGGCCGGTGAATGCGGGGACGGGGTCCGATCAGCGCCACCTTCAGACCCTGTTGGGCAAGCCCGAGCGCCGTCGCCAGGCCGGCAACCCCGGGCCCCACGACTGCCACGTCGAAACGGATCGTATCCATGCGGCGATTATCGCAGCCGCGCCGACGGCGGATTTGGGAGCGCCAACTCGGTCCGTTATACTTCGCGCCCTTCGTAGCGGGCTGCCTGCTCGTCACGGGGACGGCCAAGTAGCTCAGTCGGTAGAGCAGAGGATTGAAAATCCTTGTGTCGGCGGTTCAATTCCGTCCTTGGCCACCAGATCCAGCGACGCCCAGCCCGCACCTCCGGCTGGGCGTTTTCACTTCCGCCCTACCGATCCAGCACCTGGTCCAGGAACTGTCTCGTCCGCTCCGACTTCGGATGCGCGAAGAATTCCTGGGGCGGAGCCTGTTCGACGATCTCGCCGAGGTCCATGAAGATGACGCGGTCGGCCACGGCGCGCGCGAATCCCATCTCGTGGGTCACGCAGAGCATCGTCATGCCGTCCCGCGCGAGCGTCACCATGGTGTCGAGCACTTCCTTGACCATTTCCGGGTCGAGCGCCGACGTCGGCTCGTCGAACAGCATGATGCGCGGCGACATGCACAGTGCGCGCGCGATCGCCACGCGCTGCTGCTGGCCACCCGAGAGTTGCCCCGGATACTTGTGCGCCTGATCGGCGATCTTGACGCGCTGGAGCAGCTTCATCGCCGTCGCGTCCGCATCCACCCGCGACAGCTTCTTCACCCAGATCGGCGCCAGCGTGCAGTTCTCGAGCACGGTGAGGTGCGGGAACAGGTTGAAGTGCTGGAACACCATGCCGACCTCGTTGCGGATCGCCTCGATGTTCCGGACCGAGTCGTCCAGTTCCACGCCGTCGACGACCACGGTGCCGGACTGGTGCTGCTCCAGGCGGTTGATGCAGCGGATCAGCGTCGACTTGCCGGAGCCGGAGGGGCCGCAGATCACGATGCGCTCGCCGCGCCGGACGGCCAGATCGATGTCGCGCAGCGCCTGGAAGTCGCCGTACCACTTGTTGAGTCCGCGGATCGCGATGATGTTGTCCGCGTCCGCGGGAATGACGTGCGCAAGGGATTCCATGGTCAGGCCCGATGGTCACGGTTGAGGTGTCGTTCGAGCCACTGGCTGTAGCGGCTCATCGCGTAGCAGAAGACCCAGTAGACGGCCATCGCGAACAGGTAGCCCTCGATGAAGTAGTGCCGCCAGTCGAGGTCGCTGACCACCGACTGCTTCACGGCGTACAGGAAGTCGAAGATCGACACGATGATGACCAGCGACGTGTCCTTGAAGTTGTCGATGAAGCTGTTGACCTGCGCCGGGATGGTGATCTTCAGCGCCTGCGGCAGGATCACCAGCAGGTGGGTCTTCCAGTAGCCGAGCCCGAGCGCATCCGCCGCCTCGTACTGCCCCCTGGGCAGCGCCTGCAGGCCGCCGCGCACGACCTCGGCGATGTACGCGGCGTTGAACAGGATGATCGCGATCTGCGCGCGCAGCAGCTTGTCGAAGCTGACGCCTTCGGGCATGAAGAGCGCGAACATGATCGAGGCCATGAACAGCACGGTGATCAGCGGCACGCCGCGCACCAGTTCGATGTAGGCGATCGACACCGAGCGGATGATCGGCAACTGCGAACGCCGCCCCAGCGCCAGCAGCACGCCGAGCGGGAACGCGAGCAGGGTGCCGTAGATGGCGAGCATCAGCGTGATCGGGAGTCCGCCCCACTGCGCCGTTTCGACGCGCGACAGGCCCGCGCCGCCGCCCATCAGCCACGCGCACAGCGCCGTGCCGACGATCCACACCGCGGCGAAGCGGCTCAAGCGCCAGAACTCGCGCATCGCCGACACCACCAGCATCGCGCACATGAGCAGGACCGCGGCCGCCGGTCGCCACTGCTCGGCCTGCGGGTAGATGCCGAACAGCATCTGGCGCCACTTCTCGGCGACCACGGCCCAGCAGGCGCCCTCGCCCACCAGCGCATTGCAGGCGGCCACGCCGACCCGGCCCCAGACGGCGTCGAGCACGGCCCACGAAAAGAACTTGCCGCCCAGCCAGGCGATCAGCGCCAGCACCAGGACGGTCGTGACGGCGTTGCCGGGCGAGGAGAACAGGTTGCCCCGCAGCCAGCCGATCGCACGCGCGCTCGGCGTGCGCTGGACGATGGGCCGGATCGCGCTCGCGCTCACCGTTCCACCAGCTTCACGCGATGGTTGTACCAGTTCATCAGCCCGGAAATCGCCAGCGACAGCGTGAGGTACACGGCCATCATCAGCGCGATCGCCTCGATCGCCTGGCCCGTCTGGTTCAGCGTGGTATTCGACACGCTGACGAGGTCCGGGTAGCCGATCGCGACGGCCAGCGAGGAGTTCTTTGTCAGGTTGAGGTACTGCGAGGTCAGCGGCGGAATGATCACGCGCAACGCCTGCGGCAGGATGACGAGCCGCAGGCGCTGCCCGCGCGAGAGGCCGAGTGCCTCGGAAGCCTCGGTCTGGCCCTTCGGCACGGCGAGGATGCCGCCGCGCACGATCTCCGCGATGAATGCCGCCGTGTAGATCGAAAGGCCGAGGAAGAGGGCGGTGAACTCCGGCGAAACGTTCTTGCCGCCTTCGAAGTCGAAGCCGCCCAGCACCGGCACCGAGAACCCGGTCGGCGCGCCGAGCAGCGCCCAGCCGATCGCCGGGAAGACGAGGAAGAAGCCGACGCCGGGCCAGAAGACCGCCGGCGCACGGCCCCTCTGCAACTGGATGCGCCTGGAGCGCCGCCACCACAGCAGGGTCGCGACGAGGGCGACCGCCAGGCCGAGCAGTGCTGCCGACCAGCCCGCGTGCGCCTCGGGCCACGGCAGGCTGACGCCGCGCTGGCTGAGGTGCGCCGGACCGAAGCGCAGCGCCTCGGCGGCCGGGGGCATCACATCCGTGATGACGCCGTACCAGAGGAGGAGTTGCAGGATCAGCGGGACGTTGCGCACTGACTCGATGTACATCCCCGCGAGCTTCCCCAGCAGCCAGTTCGGCGACAGCCGGGCGATCCCGATGGCGATGCCGAGGACACTGGCGGCGACGATCGCCACCGCGGACACGAACAGCGTGTTGAGCAGGCCGACCGCGAAGGCGCGGCCGTAGGAGCGCGTCGGGTCGTAGTCGAGCAGCTTCTCCGAGATGTCGAAGCCCGCTTCCTGCCACAGGTAGGAAAAGCCGATCGTGATGGAGCGGCTCTCCAGGTTATGGACGAGGTTGTGCGCCGCGTATCCGGCGATCGCCACGATCAGGGCGACCAGGGCAACCTGGGAAACGAGGTTCCGGAATCGTTCGGAAGCCCACATGATGGAGCCGTCGCGCGCACGCGCGACGATCGTAGGAAGGGAGCCGGTCCCGCTGGCGACCTCCGCCAGCGGGACCGGATGCCCGCGATCAGTCCATCGGCACCGGATACATCAGGCCGCCCTTGTTCCACAACGCGTTCGGACCGCGCGCGAGGCCCAGTGGCTTGATGTTGCGGTCGTAGATCTCGCCGTAGTTGCCGACCGCCGAGATGGCGCGGACGGCCCAGTCGGCATCCAGCCCGAGGCCCTTGCCGACTTCGCCGGTGGCGCCCGTGAGGCGCTGGATGGCGGGATCCTTGCTGTCCTTCTTCATCTGCGCGACGTTCGCCTTCGTCACGCCCGACTCTTCGGCCTGCTGCAGGGCGAAGATCGTCCACCGCACGATCGCGAAGAACTCCTGGTCGTTCCGGCGCAGCATCGGTCCGAGCGGCTCCTTCGAGATGATGTCCGGCAGCACGGTGTAGTCCGCCTTGCTCGGCAGGTTCACCAGCATGGCCGCGATGCCCGACGCGTCGGTCGTGTAGGCGTCGCAGCGGCCCGACTGGAAGGCCTTCTCGGTGGCTTCCTGACCTTCGAAGACGACGGGCTTGAAGGTCAGCTTGTTGGCGCGCGCATAGTCGGCCAGGTTGCGTTCCGTCGTGGTGCCGGTCTCGACGCAGATCGCCGCCTTGTTGAGGTCGGCGAGCTTCTTGACCTTCGCATTCTTCTTCGTATTCACCACGAAGGCCTGGCCGTCGTAGAACCACACGCCTGCGAACACCGAACCCATCGTCGTGTCGCGCTTCGAATTCCAGGTCGTGTTGCGCGACAGGATGTCGATCTCGCCGGACTGCAGCGCGGTGAAGCGCTGCTGGGCCGTCAGCGGCACGTACTTGACCTTGTCTTCGCTGCCGAGAATCGCGGCCGCAAGCGCCTTGCAGAAGTCGACATCGTGTCCGGCGTACTTGCCGGACTTGTCGGGCGCGGAGAAACCCGTCAGGCCGGTGTGTACTCCGCATACGAGCGTTCCGCGCTGCTTGATGGCATCGAGCGTCGGGCCCGCCACCGCGGTTCCGGCGCTGGCTCCCATCACGAGCACGGTCGCCGCGCCCGCAAACCATTTCATCTTCGACATTACGCGCCCTCCCATTGGCGACTTTCAGATAGCGAGTTGAAGTGACTGACCGGCGCTCCCCGCTGACACGCTCCGGTCAAGGCCGTCCAGCGCGCGCTGCATCCGGGCCAGGGCCTCGGTCAGCAGCGCCGCCGGCGCAGCGAAATTCAGGCGAAGATACCCCGGTCGGCCGAATTCCGCTCCGTCCGAGAGCCCGACGCCGTGCTGCTCGAACCAGAGCGCGGCATCGCCCACGCGGGCCGCGATGGCGCGCGCGTCGATCCAGGTCAGGTAGGACACTTCCGGGTGCGTATGGGCCAGCCCCATGCGATCGAGCGCTACGGACACCAGGTCCCGATTGGCTCGAAGCGTGGCGAGCATCTCCCGTCGCCAGGGTTCGCCGTCGCGCAGCGCCGCCCGCAACGCCGAGAACCCGAAGCAGCATGGGTCCGGGACCAGTCGCTGCATCGCAGCGCGGAAGCGGCTTCGCAGGTCGGCGTCGGGGACGATCGCCCACGCGATGCCGAGGCCGGCGATGTTGTATGTCTTTCCCGGACCGTGAAGAGTGATACTGCGCCGGAGCAGTGCCGGCGAGCGCTCCGCCAGGATCTTCGCGAACGGCACATGCGGCGTCACGCCGTCGAGAATCAGGTCGCAGTGGACCTCGTCGGAACACACGTAGAGGTCATGCCGTTCGCAAAATGCCGCAAGCCGGTCGAGCTCGGCGCGCCGGAACAGCCTCCCTATCGGGTTGTGCGGGTGACACAGCAGCAACAGGCGGGCGGGCCGCCCGGCGGCGGCCGCCGCCGCGACGGCGCGCTCGAGGCCGTCGAAGTCGACTTCGAACTCGGTGCCGCCGGGACCGGAGGCCAGCAGCGGCACGTCGATCAGGCCTCGCCCCTGGAGGCCCGGCGCGCTCAGGAAGGGCGGATAGACCGGGGAGAAGGAGACCGCCTGCTCCTCGAGCGCGCAGCACGTCTTCACCGACAGGTTGATCCCGAGGACCAGTCCCGGCAGCCAGACGATCCAGCCGGGATCGATCTCCCACCCGTAGCGCCGCCGGTGCTCGTCGACCATCAGGCCGGCAAGCTCGCGCGGCGGGCTCATGTAGCCGAAGTTGCCGTGCGCCACGTGGGCCGCGACGGCGGCGCGGATCGCCGGCGCCGTCGGGAAGTCCATGTCCGCGATCCACAGGGGGATCACGTCGCGGCCCCGGTACCTTTCCCACTTTGTCGACGACCAGTTGAGGCGATCAGGAAGCTTGGCGAGGGCGAGCATGAGATCAGCGGCGGCAGCCGCGGCAGCGGGACTGCCGAAATGTCGCATGGCTAATCTGACATGTCAAATCGACCGAATCGTCATTCCAGATACACTTTGCGGCGTTTTCCCCACCTGGACCGCGAGTCGCCGTGCGCAAGACCAGAACGGTTCGCAGCACCCCTGCCCGGACGTCGAACGGAGGCGACGAGACGTCGCTGTCCGACCAGGCTTACGAACTCATCCGGCGCGACATCCTCACCTGCGTGCTCGTCCCCGGCACGGCCGTGTCGGAAGCCAGCCTCTGCGCTCGATACGAACTGGGGAAGGCGCCGGTGCGCTCCGCGCTGTCCAGGCTGCGGCAGGAAGGCCTGGTGTCGGCCTCGCCCCGCAGGAGCTTCGTCGTTGCGCCGATCACCCTGCGCGACGTCCAGGAGCTCTACGCGCTGCGCGTGATCCTCGAACCCGCCACTGCGCGCCTGGCCGCCGGGCGCGTCGACTCGAAGCGCCTCGAAAAGCTCGACGCCATCTGCCGCAAGGGCTACACGCCAGGCGACCCCGCCAGCACCTTGCGCTTTCTCGAGGCGAACCGCGAGTTCCACCTGCAGATCGCCGAAGCCAGCGGAAACCAGCGCTTCGCCCGCCTGCTCGCTCAGGTCCTGGACGAGACCACGCGCGTGATGCATATCGGCCTCGGGCTGCGAAACCGCAACGCCGAGATGCAGCACGAGCACCACGCGCTGCTCGCGGCTCTGGAAAACGGCGACGGCGAAGCCGCAGCGAGGATCAGCCGAGAGTCAGGTCGCGGCATCGCGCGCGATGGTGCTGTCCGGCCTCATGACCAGCAGTTCGGTACTCGACCAGCCCATCGCCTGACGGCGTGGAGGGACGCGCGCGTCGGTCCGGGCGCGGCTCCGGAGGCGGCGGGAACCGCCCTAGAACTTCAGCAGGCCGATCTTCGTGAGCGTGGTGTTCGGGGCGACCGCGGGCGCGTTCGTCATGTGCCACGCGACGTACTGCTCCGTGTACGTGTCGGACGCCGACATGCCATCGACAGGCAGGATCACCTTGAAGCCGCGTTGCACGGCGCCCGGCCACGGTATTGAGGACCGCGCCGTGCGCCGCGGTTCCGGTGACGATCACGGTCTGGATCCCCTTGTCCTTCAGGATCTTCTCGAGGTCGGTGTTGCGGAACTTGTCGATGCTGGACGTGACGACCGGTTCGCCCGCTCGCGGCGCCACGTCCTTCAGGATCTCTTCGGCCTTCGTCGTGGCGGTCACTGAATGGACCACCAGCATCCCCTTCGAACGCGCCTGGTCCAGCAGCTTGCTCAGCGCCGGCAAGGACGCGACACAGCGCGGCCGGGCGCCGCACGTCGGCGGCACGAAGTCGAGCATCAGCAGCGCCGTGGTCTTCGGGTCGACCGTGACATCCTTCAAGACGGGCGCCGGAGGCGCTTTCACGCTGTTCCATTCATCGACGATCGTCTGGGCGCCTGCGGCCATCGGTACAAGGACCAGCAAGGCCGAACAGACAGCGCGTGACAGCGTTGATTTCATCGCGTTCCTCCCGTTGAAGGGGCGCCAATCTACCATCGCCGAGCGACGCCGCGCTCGGCGCGGCGAGCCGGGTTTTCCCGCTGTCGCCGGGCCCCAAACGGCGCCGCGCAACGCGACAGCAGCGACCGACCGGCTAAGCTACCGGCCTCACCCAGGAGGATCCCATGCTGCGCACCGTCCAACGCACCCTCGGCGCGGTCATCCTGTCGTTGCTGCTCGGTGGCGCTGCACAGGCGGCCGACCTGACGATCGGACTGTCCACGCCGGTCACGTCACTCGACCCGCACTTCCACAACCTGACGCCGAACAACAGCCTCGGTCGTCACGTGTTCGAGACGCTGGTGCGCCAGGACGAAGGCCAGAACATGCAGCCCGGGCTCGCCGAGTCGTGGAAGGCGCTCAGCGACGTCGAATGGGAGATCAAGCTGCGCAAGGGCGTGAAGTTCCACAACGGGCAGAACTTCACGGCCGACGACGTCATCGCGACGTTCAAGCGTGTGCCGAACGTTCCGAACAGCCCGGCCTCGTTCGCGTTCTTCGTGCGGCCGATCGTCGACATCAAGGCGGTCGATCCCCTGACGCTGCGCCTGAAGACCGACAAGCCGCATCCGCTGCTGCCGAACGACATGGTCGCGATCATGATCCTGCCGAAGTCCGTGGCGGACACCGCGAAGACGGAAGACTTCAACTCCGGCAAGGCGATGATCGGCACCGGCCCGTACAGGTTCGTCGAGTACGCCGCCGGCGACCGCGTCGTGCTCAAGCGCAACGACGCCTATTACGGCACGAAACCAGCGTGGGAAAACGTCCGCTTCAAGATGATTCCCAGCGCGCCGGCCCGCGTGGCGGCGCTGCTGGCGGGCGACGTGCAGATGATCGAGGGAGTGCCCACCGCCGACATCGCGAAGCTGAAGAGCGACAAGCGGGTCACCATCTCGTCGGCGGTATCGAACCGGATCGTCTACCTGCACATGGATTCGGGCCGCGAGAAGAACTCGCCCTTCGTGACGACCACTGACGGCAAGCCGATGGAGGCGAATCCGCTGCGCGACCCGCGCGTGCGCAAGGCGATCTCCAAGATGATCGACCGCGACGCCATCGTCTCGCGCATCATGGAAGGCCAGGCGGTCGCGGCCGGCCAGCTGCTGCCGGACCAGTTCTTCGGCACGAGCAAGTCGCTGAAGCCGGACAAGTACGACCCGGACGGTGCAAAGAAACTTCTCGCCGAAGCGGGCTACCCCAACGGCTTCGGGCTGACGCTGCACGCGCCCAACAACCGCTACATCAACGACGCCCAGATCGCCCAGGCCGTCGCCCAGTACCTGTCGCGCAACGGAATCCCGACGAAGCTCGAGACGATGCCCTCGAACGTGTTCTTTTCGCGCGGATCCAAGCTCGAGTTCAGCTTCCTGCTCGCCGGCTGGGGCGCGGAAACGGGGGAGACCTCGTCGCCGCTGCGTTCGCTGCTCGCCACGTTCGACCAGAAGGCCGGCCTTGGCACGGCCAATCGCGGCCGCTTCTCCGACCCGGGAGTGGATGCGCTGCTCACGCAGGCGCTGACGACGATCGACGACACCAGGCGCGGCATCATGCTGGCGCGCGCCTCCGAAAAGGCGATCGGCGAACTGATGGGCCTCGTGCCGCTGCATTACGAGGTGAGCACGTGGGCGACGCGCAAGGACATTGCGTACAAGGCTCGCGCCGACCAGTACACCTTCGCCTACGAGGCGCGGCCGGCCAGGTAGCGCGCCCGCCTCGCGTACGCGCCGCTGCGCGGCGCACGCTCACGAGGCGCGGTGATCGACCACGCCGCCTCCGGGGGCCGGGCGGCGGCGAAAACGAAGGCAGGGAAAGGTTCAGCACCGCGACATGTTCGTCTTCATCCTTCGCCGCCTGTCGCAGACGGCCCTCGTGCTGGCCATCACGTCGCTGCTCGTGTTCGGCGGGCTGTACCTCGTCGGCGACCCGGTCGAGATCCTCGTCAACCCGGCCGCGGACCAGATCGAGAAGGAGCGCGCCGCGGCGGCGCTGGGGCTCGACAAGCCGGTCCACGAGCAGTACCTCACGTTCGTGAAAGGCGCGTTCACCGGCAACCTCGGCAACTCGTTCGTCTACGCGCGGCCCGCGCTCGAGGTCATCTTCGAGCGCATGCCCGCGACTCTCGAACTCGCGTTGCTGGCGATGGTCATCGCCGTGGTGTTCGGCATTCCGCTCGGGCTGTACGCGGGACTGCGGCCGGCGAGCCCGCTGTCGAAGGCGATCATGGCCGGCTCCATCCTCGGCTTTTCGCTGCCGACCTTCTGGGTCGGCCTGATCCTGATCATCGTGTTCGCCGTGCAGCTCGGCTGGCTTCCGTCCACGGGGCGCGGCCCGACGACCGAGTTCCTCGGATTGCAGGTGTCGATCCTCAACGCCGAGGGGCTGAAGTACGCACTGCTGCCGGCCATCAACCTCGCACTGTTCAAGCTGTCGCTGATCATCCGGCTGACGCGTGCGCAGGTCCGCGAGCAGAGCCTGCTCGATTACATCAAGTTCGCGCGCGCCAAGGGGCTGTCGAACCTGCGCGTGGTCGGCGTGCACCTGCTCAAGAACATCATGATTCCGCTCGTTACGGTGATCGGTCTCGAACTGGGCTCGGTGATCGCATTCGCCGTGGTGACGGAAACCATCTTCGCCTGGCCCGGGATGGGCAAGCTCGTCATCGATTCGATCTTCCAGCTCGACCGCCCGGTCGTGGTCGCGTACCTGCTGGTCGTGGTGTTCATGTTCATCATGATCAACCTCGTCGTCGACCTGCTCTACTCGATCCTCGACCCGCGCGTGCGGCTGGCGGACGTCAAGTCATGAGCGTGGCACCGGCGCCGACCGTCGCGACCGAGCACGCGCAGACGCCGTGGGGCCGGTTCGCGCGCCAGTTCGCCGAGAGCCGGCTGGCGATGCTCGGCCTGGTGCTGCTGCTCGTGATCGTGGTCATCGCGGTGTTCGCGCCCTGGCTGGCCCCGCAGAACCCGTACGACCTGACCAAGCTCGATTTGATGGACGCGCGCCAGGCGCCCGGGGCGAAGAGCATGGACGGCCTGACCTACTGGCTGGGCACGGACGGCCAGGGGCGCGACATGCTCTCGGCGATCATGTACGGCCTGCGTGTGTCGCTGCTCGTCGGCGTGATGTCCGGAGTCATCGCGCTGACGATCGGCTCGATCACCGGCGTGCTCGCGGCCTACCTCGGCGGGCGGGTCGAGCAGATCGTGATGCGCATCGTCGACATCCAGCTCGGCTTCCCGGCCATCCTCGTCGCGCTGATCCTGCTCGCCGTGCTCGGCAAGGGGATCGACAAGATCATCATCGCCCTCGTGACCGTGCAGTGGGCGTACTACGCGCGCACCGCGCGCTCGGCCGCGCTCGTCGAGCGCAACAAGGAGTACATCGAGGCGGCACGCTCGCTCGGGCTGTCCGGCACGCGGATCGTCCTGCGCCACCTGCTGCCCAATGCGCTGCCGCCGCTCATCGTCGTTGGCACGGTGCAGGTCGCGCACGCGATCGCGCTCGAGGCCACGCTGTCGTTCCTCGGGCTCGGGCTGCCGCCCACCGAGCCGTCGCTGGGGCTGCTGATCTCCAACGGTTACGAGTACCTGATGTCCGGCAAGTACTGGATCAGCGTGTACCCGGGCATCGCTTTGCTGCTGACGATCCTGGCGATCAACCTCGTCGGCGACCAGTTGCGCGACGTGCTGAACCCGAGGCTCGCGCGATGACGCCGCCGCTCCTCCAGGTGCGCCACCTTCGCACCGAATTCGCCACGCGCGACGGCGTGCTGCCGGCCGTGGGGGACGTTTCGTTCGACCTGGTGCGCGGCGAAGTTCTCGGGCTCGTCGGCGAGTCCGGATCCGGCAAGTCGGTCACCGGCTTCTCGATCATCGGCCTGATCGATCCGCCCGGGCGCATCGCCGGCGGCAGCATCCTGTTCAACGGCGAGGAACTCGTGGGCGCGCCGTCGGAGCGGATGCGCGCGCTGCGCGGCAGGCGCATCGCGATGATCTTCCAGGATCCGATGATGACGCTGAACCCGGTGCTGTCGATCGAGACGCAGATGGTCGAGACGGTGCTGGCGCACGAGCGTGTATCGCGGCAGGCCGCACGGTCGCGGTCGATCGACGCCCTTTCGCGCGTCGGAATTGCCTCGGCGAGGGAGCGCCTGCGGCAGTATCCCCACCAGTTCTCGGGCGGGATGCGCCAGCGGGTGGCGATCGCGATCGCGCTGCTGCACAACCCCGAACTGATCATCGCGGACGAGCCGACCACGGCGCTCGACGTCACCGTGCAGGGCCAGATCCTCTACGAGATGCAGAAGCTCACGCGCGAGTCCGGCACCTCGCTGATCTGGATCACGCACGACCTCGCCGTCGTCGCCGGCCTCGCCGACCGCATCGCGGTGATGTACGCGGGCCGCATCGTCGAAATCGGTGATGCGGGCGAAGTCCTCGACGCCCCGCGCCACCCGTACACGCGCGGACTCGTCGACTCGGTGCCGGCGGCAACCGCGCCGGGCCAGCGGCTGAAGCAGATCACCGGTTCGACGCCATCCTTGCTGCGACTCGGCGCAGGCTGCGCCTTCCGCGACCGCTGTGCCCGCGCCGGACAGGCGTGCGGGACGATGCCGGAGATGGCGACCGTCGACGGCCGGGCGCTGCGCTGCCACTTTCCGCTCGGCGCGGAGCGTGAGGCGGCATGAGCGCGCCGCTGCTGCAGTTCGATGCGGTCTCCAAGCGTTTCTCAAAGCGCCTGGACGCGATCGAGAAGCTCGCGCGGCGCCTCGGCGCCAATGTCAGCGAACACACGGTGCATGCCGTCGACCGCGTGAGTTTCGAGGTGGGCGAGCGCGAGGTCGTCGGCCTGGTCGGCGAGTCGGGCTGCGGCAAGTCGACGCTCGGCCGCATCGCGTGCGGACTGTATGCGCCAACCGAAGGCACGGTGCGCTACCGGGGCGAGGCGGTGCATCACCTGGACGGCGCGCGGCGACCGATACAGATGATCTTCCAGGACCCGTTCGCGTCGCTCAATCCGCGCATGCGGGTCGCGGACATCATCGGCGAGGCGCCGCAGGTGCACGGACTGGTGGATGCAAGGCAGGTCGAGGATTACGTCGCGCAACTGCTGGCGCGCGTGGGTCTCGACGCCGGGTACGTGCGGCGGTATCCGCACCAGTTTTCCGGCGGCCAGCGCGCCCGCATCGGAATCGCGCGGGCGCTGGCGGTCAAGCCGGAGTTCCTCGTCTGCGACGAGGCGGTGGCCGCGCTCGACGTGTCGATCCAGGCGCAGGTGCTGAACCTGTTCATGGACCTGCGCGACGAATTCCAGCTGACATACCTCTTCATCAGCCACGACCTCGGCGTGGTGCGTCACTTGTCGAATCGCGTGGTCGTGATGTACCTCGGACGCGTGGTCGAGGTCGCGCCGACCGAAGCGCTGTTCGCCGCGCCGAATCATCCGTACACCGCCGCCCTGCTCGCCGAAGTCCCGCGCATCGACCGCAAGCGCCGGACCTTCGTGCCGATCAAGGGAGAGATCCCTTCGCCGCTGAACCCTCCGGCCGGGTGCCACTTCCATCCGCGCTGTCCGCACGCCATGCCGCGGTGCGCCGTCGAGGCGCCCGCGCTGCGTGAAATCGCGCCGGGCCGGCACTCGGCCTGCCATCTGAACGATTCCCTGCCGTCATGAACCACGAAGCCTTTCGCCTGCACGGGCCCGCCGTGCCCACCGTACCGCTGGTGCTCGACTCGCCCCATTCCGGCCTGCGTTTTCCATCGGACTTCGACGCCATCGTCAGCGAACTCGACCTGCGGGACGGCGAAGACTGCTTCATCGATCAGCTCTATCTGCCGGCGACCGACTTCGGCATCCCGCTGCTGGCGGCGGAATTCCCTCGCACGTATCTCGACAACAACCGCCACGCAGGCGACATCGACCTCGAACTCATCGACGGCGGCCGGTGGCCGCATGCCTACATGCCGAGCGGCAAGGCCGCGATCGGCAAGGCGCTGATCTGGCGAACGCTGGACGACGGCCGCCCGATCTACGCGCGCCGGCTGACCGTCGACGAAGCGGTGGCGCGCATCGAGCGGGTGCACGCCCCGTATCACGGCGCACTGCGGCAAATGCTGGACGCAGCGCACGCCCGGTTCGGCGTCGTCTTCCACCTCAACTGCCACTCGATGAATTCGGTGGCCGGCAGCATGGGCGAAGGCGGCGAAGGCTCGGAGCGCGCCGATTTCGTGCTCGGCGACCGCGACCAGACCACGTGCGACCCCGCCTTCACCGAATTCGTGCGCACGACGCTGGTGTCCCTCGGCTACGTCGTGAAGGTCAACGACCCATACAAGGGCGTCGAACTGGTTCGCGCCTATTCGGACCCGGCGCGCGGACGGCACAGCCTGCAGGTCGAGATCAACAAGCGGCTCTACATGGACGAGGAACGGTGCGTGCCGAACGCGGGCTACGCGGCGTTGCAGACGAACCTGAAGACCCTGATCGACGCCGTGCGCGACTACGCCCGCATCCGATGAGCACCGACCACTACCCGATCGAGATCGAACCGCCCGACATCGCGCGCTACCGGACCGGCAGCGCCGGCGTCGAGTTCGTGCACGTGCTCGATTCCGGCCGGCCCGGGCCGACCGCGATGGTGCAGGCACTCACACACGGCAACGAGGTGTGCGGCGCGATCGCGCTGGACTTCCTGTTCCGCTCCGGCCTGAAGCCCGAGGCCGGCAAGCTGATCCTCGCCTTTGCCAACGTGGAGGCTTTCGCACGCTTCGACTTCGACGCTCCGGACGCGTCGCGCTGCATCGACGAGGACTACAACCGCGTCTGGGCCGACGATGTCCTGTTCGGCCCGCGCGACTCGGTCGAGCTGCGCCGCGCCCGCCAGTTGCAGCCCTTCGTCGACCAGGCGGACTTCCTGCTCGACATCCACTCGATGCACGACCCCTGCCGGCCCATCGGCGTGTGCGGGATGATCGACAAGCATCTGGACCTCGCACGGCGCATCGGGATGCCCGCCGACCTGCTGATCGACACCGGACACCCGGCGGGCTTGCGGATGCGCGACCGCGGCGGGTTCAACGACCCGGCGAGCCCGCGCCAGGCGCTCCTTGTCGAATGCGGACAGCACTGGGAGCGCAGCGCTGCCGCCGTTGCGATCGACACCACGCTGCGCTTTGTCGCGGCGGTCGGGCTCGTGCCGTTCGAACGCGTGAAGCCGCACCTCACGGTTCCGCTTCCCGTGGAGCAGCGGGTGGTCCGGGTGACCGAGCCGGTCGTCGTGCAGTCGATGGCGTTCCGTTTCCTGGTCCCCGTCGTCGGCCTCAGCGTCGTTCCGAAGGCAGGCACTCCGATCGCGCAGGACGGCGACCGCATCTGGACCGCCCCGTACGACGATACGGTGCTGGTGATGCCGTCGCTTCGGCATCTGAAGCCCGGCAATACGCAGGTGCGTCTAGGCCGCTACGATTGAAACGAGTCACCGCAAGAAGCGCCGAAGCCATGCCACGCTCCCTCCACGCCCTGCTCGCCGCTGTCCTGGGTCTGTTCGCCGCCTGCGCCTGCGCGCAGCCCCAGCCGCTCAGACTTGAGCCGATCAAGGCATCGGAGCACGTCTACTACTTCCAGGGCGAGGCGGGCATGGCGTCGTCCGCCAACCGTGCCTTCAACTCCAACGCCTCGTTCGTGGTGACCGGCGACGGCGTCGTCGTGTTCGATGCGCTCGGCACGCCGGCCCTCGGCGCCGCGATGAAGGCGGCGATCGCGCGGGTCACCAGCCAGCCCATACGGCTGGTGATCGTCAGCCATTTTCACGCGGATCACTTCTACGGATTGCAGGCCCTCGCGGGACCGGGCGTCGAGGTCTGGGGGCACGCCAACGGGCGCGAAACGCTCGGGTCGCCCTTCACCCAGGACCGGCTCGAGCAGCGCCGGCGCGACCTCTGGCCGGACGTCGACGAGGAGACCCGGCTCGTCGGCGCGACCCGTTGGCTGGACTTCGCGGACCGCAAGGACATGGCCTTCGAGCGCGGTGGCATGCGCTTTCGCCTGATCGACGTCTCCGGCGCACATTCGCGCGAGGACCTGATGCTGTGGGTCGAGAACGACCGCGTGCTGCTGGCCGGCGACCTGTATTTCAGCGGCCGGATTCCCTTCGTCGGCGACGCCGACGGCAAGGCCTGGCTGGCCGCAATGGACCGCATCGGTCCGCTGGAGCCCGCGATGGTCATTCCCGGGCACGGCCGGGCGTCGAGCAAGCCGCAGCCCGACATCGACCTGACGCGCGAGTACCTGCGCTTCCTGCGCGATACGATGGGAAAGGCGGCACGGGAACTCGTGCCTTTCGACGAGGCCTACAAGGCGACGGACTGGTCGCGCTATGCGAATGTCCCGGCCTTCGAGGCCGCCAACCGCATCAATGCCTATGGCACGTATCTCAGGATGGAGCAGGAAGCGCTGAAGTAGCCTGAGATCGTGGAAAGGGAGACCGAATGAGCCATCGCATCCTTGCTTCAATCCGTGCGGCCCTCCTCGTCGCGGCCGCCCTGCTGCTGGCCGCCTGCGCGGCGAGCACGCAGTTCAACGCGCAGTGGATCAATCCCGAGGCGGGCAACCGGCTTCCCGTGAAGAGCGTGCTGGTGATCGGGATCAGCCGTGACACGACGGCCCGACGCGTCTATGAAGATACGATGGTGGCGCAACTTGCCGCACGCGGCCTCCAGGCGCAACCGTCCTACCGACTCCTGCCGGACGATGGCCCCGCCGCGCAGGCGGCCATCGAAAAGGCGGTCAAGGACGCGGGCGCGCAGGCCGTGCTCGTTTCGCGCACGGTGAGCGTCACCAACGAGGTGTACGTCAGTCCCGGCATGGTCATGGGCCCGGCCCAGCCCTTCGGTTGGGGTGGCTTTTACGGCTACTACCACGGCATGTGGTCGTCGGCGTACGCCATCCCGCCGAGCGTCTACACGGTGCAGAACGTCGTCGTCGACACCCGTCTGTTCGACGCCAGGGACTTCATGGTGCTGTGGTCGGGGTCATCGACCACCACGCCCACCAGCACGATGCAGACGACGATCTCCCAGTTCGTGACCACGCTCGTGACCGCGCTGGCCGAGGCGAAGGCCATCTAGCCTATGGGCGGCACGCCGCCGGGCCCGGATTTCCGGGCGGCGGAAACCCCGCGGGCTTGATCCAGCGCATTGACCGGAAACGCACCCGCGTAGCCCGGGTGCGGGCCGCGACCCTATAATTTGGTGCCTGAACGGAAGTTCCCCCATGCAGCGCCGGTCCGACCTCCCCGGCGCCCCTTCGATGCAACTGCTGACGCTGGGACTGAACCACACGACCGCGCCGCTTGCCGTGCGCGAGCGGGTGGCGTTCGTCCCGGACGAGGTGGCATCGACGATCGGCCGACTGCGCGAGAAGCTCGCCGAGCCGTCCGGCGGCCGCCTGACCGAGGCCGCCATCGTGTCGACGTGCAATCGCACCGAGCTCTATTGCGCGGTGCATGAACCCGAGCGGGCCCAGCAGGCGCTCCAGCAGTTCATCGCGGCCGAAAAGCAGCTCGACGTCAACGAGTTGCAGAAGCACTCGTACGTGCTGCCCAACGACACCGCCGTCCGCCACGCCTTCCGCGTCGCCAGCGGCCTCGACTCCATGGTGCTGGGCGAGCCGCAGATCCTGGGCCAGATGAAGCAGGCCGAGAAGCTGGCGCGCAACGCGGGCGGCCTCGGCCTCCTGCTCAACCACCTGTTCCAGCGCACGTTCGCCGTGGCGAAGGAAGTGCGCACGACGACCGAAATCGGAACGCAGTCGGTGTCCATGGCGGCCGCTTCGGTGCGCGTCGCGCAGCGCATCTTCGGCGACCTCGGCCAGGAGCATGTGCTCTTCGTCGGTGCCGGCGAGATGATCGAGCTGTGCGCCACGCACTTCGCCGCGCAGCATCCCAAGTCGATCACCGTGGCCAACCGCACGCTGGAGCGCGCCGAAGCGCTCGCGCACCGTTTCCACGCCAACCCGATGAAGCTCGGCGACCTCCCCGAGGGACTGGCCCGCTTCGACATCATCGTTTCTTCGACCGCCAGTTCGCTGCCCATCATCGGGCTCGGCATGGTGGAGCGCGCGATCAAGACCCGGCGGCGCAAGCCGATGTTCATCGTCGACCTGGCCGTGCCACGCGACGTCGAGCCCGAAGTGGCGCGGCTGGACGACGTCTACGTGCACACCGTGGACGACCTCGGCCGTATCGTGCAGAGCGGCAACGAATCGCGCCAGGCCGCCGTCGCGCAGGCCGAAGCCATCATCGAATCGGGCGTGCGCGATTTCGAGGAATGGATCAAGGCGCGCCGCTCGGTGCCCGTGATCCAGGACCTCCGCCAGCGCGCCGATACGCTGCGTCGCCGTGAACTCGAACGCGCGCTGAAGCAACTTTCCAAGGGCGACTCGCCCGAGGACGTCATCGAACACCTGTCACAGGCGCTGACGAACAAGTTCCTGCACGACCCGATGAGCGCTCTGCGCGAGGCCACCGAAGAGAACGAGCGGGCCCGCCTGCAGGCGCTGCTCGCGCGCTTCTACTCCAGCTCCGATCATTAGCTGTCGCCGGTGCGGGGGCCTCGAGCCCGACCGCGCCGGCTGTCCTGTCCGCGTTCTCGCGCGTCCCGCCGCGCGGTCGTGCCCCACCTCTCCCGATCTTCCAGACACGCCATGCAACCGTCCATGTACAACAAGCTCGAGCAGCTCGCCCGACGGCTCGAGGAGATCGACCGCGAGCTGTCGAGCAGCGACGCGGCACGCGACATGAACCGCTTCCGGGCCATGGGGCGCGAGCGCTCGGAGATCGAACCCGTCGTCGCGCGTTTCCACGAGTACAACCGCGCGCGGGTCGAACTCGCGGGCGCGCAGGAGATGCTGGCCGACCCGGACATGAAGGCACTGGCCGAGGAGGAGATCCACGCGGCGGGCGGACGCATCGAGACGCTCGAGGCGGACCTGCAGCGGCTTTTGTTGCCGCGCGATCCGAACGACGACCGCAACATCTTCCTCGAGATCCGCGCGGGCACCGGTGGCGACGAGTCGGGCATCTTCGCCGGCGACCTTCTGCGCATGTACATGCGCTTTGCCGAACGGCACCGCTGGACCACGGAGATGATCTCCGAGAGCCCGTCCGACATGGGCGGCTACAAGGAAGTGATCGTGCGGATCGTCGGCGAAGGCGCGTACTCGAAGCTGAAGTTCGAGTCCGGCGGTCACCGCGTCCAGCGCGTGCCCGAGACGGAGTCGCAGGGCCGCATCCACACCTCCGCCTGCACGGTGGCCGTGCTTCCCGAAGCGGACGAAATCAACGACGTGAAGATCGACCCGACCGAGATCCGGGTCGACGTCTACCGGGCCTCCGGCGCCGGCGGCCAGCACGTCAACAAGACCGAGAGCGCGGTGCGCATCACGCACCTGCCGACCGGCATCGTGGTCGAGTGCCAGGACGACCGCTCGCAGCACAAGAACCGCGAGCGCGCGATGAAGATCCTCGCCGCCCGCATCAAGGACCAGCAGACGCGCGAGCAGCAGGCGAAGGAAGCCTCGGCGCGCAAGAGCCTGATCGGTTCCGGCGACCGTTCCGAGCGCATACGAACGTACAACTTCCCCCAGGGACGGGTCACGGATCACCGCATCAACCTGACGCTGTACAGGATCGACGCGATCATGGACGGCGACCTCGACGAGTTGTCGGAGAAGCTCGCGGCCGAGCACCAGGCCGAGCAGCTCGCCGCACTGGCCGAAGGCGAGTGACGCACACCGTCGCCGCCCTGCTCGCCGATAGCGGGCTGCCGCTGCTCGAGGCGCGGGCCCTGCTCGCACATCGGCTTCGGGTGCCGCGCGAGCGGCTCGTCGCGCACCCGGAACTGGCCGTCGATCCAGGCGGACTCGGAGGCCTTCAGCGATCTCGCCCGTCGTCGCCTGGCCGGCGAGCCGCTCGCCTACCTGCTGGGCGACAAGGAGTTCTACGGGCGGTCCTTCCTCGTGTCGCCGGCGGTGCTGGTACCGCGGCCCGAGACCGAACTGCTTGTCGACCTTGCGCTCGCACGGATGCGCGCAATCGACACACCCCGGGTGCTCGACCTCGGCACCGGTTCGGGGTGCATCGCGCTCACGTTGGCGCTGGAGTGTCCCGCTGCACGGGTCACGGGGACCGACGCCTCACCCTCGGCCCTGGAAGTGGCCAGGACCAACGCAACCCGGCTCGGCGCCGCGGTCGAATTTCACCTCGGTGACTGGTACGACGCCGTGCCGCCGGAGCAGGTCTTCGACGTGATCGTCGCCAATCCTCCGTACGTGGCGCCCGGCGATCCGCATCTCGACACCCTGCGCTTCGAGCCGATGCAGGCGCTGACGGACGGACGGAACGGGCTCGCCTGCCTACAGGCGGTCATTGCGGGAGCACCCGCTCGCCTGGCGCCGGGGGGCTGGCTCCTGGTCGAGCACGGATACGATCAGGCGGGCGACGTGGGCGCGCTGTTCGCCTCCAGCGGACTGGCCGCGCAAACGCTGGCCGACGGTGCCGGGCATCCGCGGGTGACGCTCGGTCGGCTCGGGTAACCGAGACGTTTGACGCATCGGCTCCGCTCGCTACACTGGCTCAACCCTCCTCTCCCGCAAGAGTGCCGTCATGGACGCCAAGGAATTCATCCAGAAGACAGTCACCGAAAACCCGGTCGTGCTTTTCATGAAGGGGACGGCCCAGTTCCCCCAGTGCGGATTCTCCGGCCGCGCCATCCAGCTGCTGAAGCAGGCGGGCGCAACGAACCTTGTCACGATCAACGTCCTCGAGGACGACGACGTGCGCCAGGGCGTGAAGGAATTCGCCAACTGGCCCACGATCCCGCAGCTCTACGTGAAGGGGCAGTTCGTGGGCGGATCGGACATCATGATGGAGATGTTCGAGTCGGGCGAACTGCAGACGCTGCTGAAGGACTCGCAGTCGGCATGACCCGCGCATGCGCCGCCTGATCGTCGCGATCACCGGCGCATCGGGCGCCATCTACGGCGTCCAGTTGCTGCGCCGGCTGCGCGCCGTGGACGGCATCGAAACCCACCTGCTGCTGTCGGCGGCCGGCGTGCTGAACGTGCACCAGGAACTCGACATGAAGCGCGGGGATGTCGAGGCGCTGGCGCACGCCGTGCACAACGTGAACGACATCGGTGCCGCGGTCGCGAGCGGCTCGTTCGCCACCGCCGGCATGGTCGTCGCCCCGTGCTCCATGAAGACGCTGGGCGCGATCGCCAACGGCCTTGCCGACAACCTGATCTCGCGTGCGGCCGACGTCTGCCTGAAGGAGCGCCGCCGCGTGGTGCTGATGGCGCGCGAGGCTCCGTTGAACCTCGCGCACATCCGCAACATGGAAGCGGTCACCCTGATGGGCGCCATCGTCTTCCCGCCGGTGCCCGCCTTCTACCAGCGCCCGCAGTCGCTCGAAGAGATGGTCGACCACACGCTCGCGCGCGTGCTCGACCTCTTCGACATCGCGCACGACCTCGCGCCGCGCTGGGACGGGCAGGTCGGCGACCAGCGCGCCTGACGCCACCTTTCGGGACAGACACCGCATCAAGCGGCACTCCCCCGCATCAGGCAGCTAGTGCTTTGCACGAGGTCGGAATCTGCGCGCGGCACCCGAGAACGCCAGCGAGCGGACTACCGCCCCGCTTGCAGACGTCCCGCTTTCTGAGCTCGGCCGCGGACGGCCGGGGCCCTCCGGGGTGAACCGACGAAATGCCGGTTGCGCAACTGAACCTCGGCGCGCTGCACTTCGGCGTGCGTTCGCTTCAGTTCCTCGACGAGAGCGGCCATTGCCGGCGACAGCGTTCTCTTGCGCAAGCGAACGATGTTCCACTCGGTGCGCATCCAAGGGTCGCGGAAAAGCGGCACGATGCGCCCCGCCTCGAGATCCTCACGAACCATGGTGAGAGTGGCGAAGGTGAACGCGTCGGAGCCAGCGACGATGTTCGTCGCCAGCCGAACGGTCGGACACTCGATCGCTGGAAACGGCGGCCTCGGTCTGGCGCTGCGTCCGGGCCGCGCGCTCAGGATCGGTTTCAACATCCGCGGCGGCAGCATGGCGACCTGGGCATACGGATAGTCGAGCATGGCCGACATCTGGACAGGTGACTTGCCGCCAAGGGGATGCCCGGCGCGCACGATGACGTAGGCGTCGATCGGCGGCAACTTGACGAGGACTTCGAGATCGTCCTCTTCGAGGGCACTCGAATCGGCCACCGCGATGTCGACGGTACGCGCACGCAGTGCGCGTGCGACGGTGGCGGGCGAGTCCGTGACGATGCGCAAGCGTATGGCGGGAGACGCCGCCGCGAAACGCGCCGCGCACTTGGGCCCGAGTGCCTCCGCGACGTAAGGGCCGAGCCCCAGTCCGACTTCACCGGTCTGCAGGCCCTTGGCCAGCGCTACTTCGCGCTCCAGGTCGACGGCGCGTGCCAGGAGGTCGCGCGCGTGTTCCATGAAGACTCTGCCGAAGTCGGTTGGCTCGATGCCGGAGCGATCTCGGTTGAAGAGCGGCAGCCCGACGCGCTCTTCAAGTTCCTTGATGCTGCGGCTGAGGGTGGGCTGCGAAACGCCGAGGGCGTCGGCCGCCCGGCTGAAGCTGCCGTTTTCCACCAGCGCCATGGCCTGCTTCAGAAGACGAAGGTCTACTTGCATGGGAATGCGGCACTCTGGATGCCAGAAGGTCAGTATACGTAAAACGTATCGAATCCATAGCGAACATGTCATTGATGTATGCGTTCGATCCCGCAACAATCGACACTCCTCTCACCCCGGGATGACTGTCCATGTCCGCCCTTCGCACTCTTGTCCCCTTCGTCGCCGGCTTCCTGACCCTCGCCGCGCACGCTCAGTTGCCCACCAACGGATCGATCGAATCACCGCTCGGCAAGCTCGACATCGTCAACGGCTACCCGACCGAAGCCACGGTCAGGAAGCTGTATGACTCGATGGACTTCCAGCGCGCGGTGCAGGCGTACCTCTGGGCGCTGCCTTACGTCGCGATGGGTCAGTGGCAAGACGAGCAGCGCGCGAAATTCGGCGCGCAGGAACTCGACTACGTCGACTACTTCGACTTCATGGACAAGCTGGGACTGCTGACGGCGAACGCGACCACACCGTACTCCATGGCCTTCCCGAACCTCGCGAAGACCGGGCCGCTGGTCTTCGAGTTTCCTCCAGGCCAGATCGCCGGCGGCATCATCGACTTCTGGCAGCGCCCCATCACCGACACCGGCGCACTGGGCCCCGACAAGCAAAAGGGCGGCAAGTACCTGGTTCTCGGCCCCAACGACAAGGACATCAAGCCGGCGGGCTACATCGTCGTTCGGTCGCCCACCAATAACGTCTGGTCAGGGCAGCGTGGGCTTTCTGCCGATCTGAATGAAGCGAAGGGCGTGATCGGGCGAATGAAGATCTATCCCTACGACAAGACCAGGGCGCTTCCGGGGACGCGACACATCCGTCCAGAAGGCCGCAAGTGGTCCGGCGAGCAGCCGCGCGGGCTGGCGTACTGGGCGCTTCTTTCGCGCCTGATAAACGAAGAACCGGTGCTCGAGCGTGACCGCATCATGCTGGCCACCCTGGTACCGCTGGGCATCGAGAAGGGCAAGCCGTTCAATCCCGACGAACGCCAGAAGAAGATCCTGCAGGAAGCGTCGAGCGTCGGCGAACTGATGGCGCGTACCAACGGCTATGCGAAGCGCTTCCCCGGCGCCGCGGTGTGGCCTGGGAAGAAGTGGGAGTACTCCCTCTTCCTCAAGGAGACAAACCAGGAAGTGCCGACCCACACGCAACTGGACGAGCGCGCATCGTGGTTCTACGAGGCGGTCGGCGTCACGGTTGGCATGATGGGCCGCACGGTGGGCGCGGGTCAGGTCTATCTCGAGTCTTCGAAGGACAGCGCCGACAACTGGCTCGACGGAGGCAAGAACTACACGCTGCGCGTGCCCCCCAATGCGCCCGTCGAGCAGTTCTGGTCATTCACGGTCTACGACAATGAGACTCGCTGCTTCGTCGATACCGGCACGTATCCGGACCGATCTTCACGCGACGACATCGTGAAGAACGCCGACGGCTCGGTCGACCTTTACTTCGGGCCGACGCCGCCTGCCGGCAAGCCGCAGAGCAACTGGATCAAGACCCTGCCAAACAAGGGCTGGTTCACATACTTCCGTCTCTACGGGCCGAAGCAGGCGTACTTCGACAAGAGCTGGGCGCTGCCGGACATCGAGCCGGTGAAGTGAGCCGTTGAAGGCCAACATCAAGGGAGGAAGTGAATGAAGCCGAATCAGCGATTCGTGACGCGCCGCCAGACGCTCAAAGCCGCAGTGGCGGTTGCAAGTGCCGCCGTCTTCGGTCCAGCCGTCGCAGCAACCGTGCCTCCGGCGGAAGTGCGCAGGATCGCGAAGGACGCGTTTGTCTTCAGCTATCCGCTGGTGCTGCACTACCGCACGATGTACCGGCAGGCGATTGACCCCAAGGCCAAGGAGTATGTCGGCGGCTTCGGCACCTATCGCCACTACGGCATGAGCAGTCCGGAGAACAAGGACATCGTGACGCCGAACAACAACACACCGTACTCGTGGGCGCAGCTCGACCTGCGCGCCGAGCCGTGGGTGCTGACGCTGCCGAAGACCGACGGGCGCTACTACACCACGCAATGGGACGATCTGTGGGGCTTTGTGCTCGACAACCCCGGCGCAGTGAAGGACGGCGATGAGGGAGGCAGCTACCTGCTCGCTTCGCCGAGCTGGAAGGGTGAAGTACCCAAGGGCATCAAGCGCGTGGTGCGAGGAGAGACCGACTTCCTCGGCACGCTGACGCGCACCGGGTTGAACGGCCCGCAGGACCTGCCCAACATGGAGAAAACACAGCAGGGCTACAAGTTGCAGCCCCTGTCCTCGTTCCTCGGCAAGCCCGCACCGGCGCCGGCGCCGACGATCCAGTGGAAACCGTGGGTGGAGGGCGACGAGAGGACGCTCGACTTCTTCGGCTACGTGAATTTTCTTCTGCCGTTCACCACGCCCCATCCGCTCGACAAGCCGGTCCTGGCCCGCATGGCCTCGATCGGCATCGCGCCGGGCAAGCCCTGGGATCCGGCGACGATGGACCCGGCGACACGCAAGGCCGTCGAAGCGGGCATCGCCGACGCGTGGAAACTGATCAAGGACACCGAGAAGACCGTCACGGACGCCGGCAAGTTTTTCGCAACGCGCCAGCAGCTCGGGACTGATTACCTGAGTCGCACCATGGGCGTCTACATGGGCATTTACGGCAACGTGTCGCAGCAGGCCGTCTACCAGACCTGGCCAGCCGACGCCGATGGCAAGCCGCTCGACGCCAGCAGGAACAGGTACACGATCACCTTTGCGCCGGGCCAGCTTCCGAAGGCCAGGTACTTCTGGTCGATCACGATGTACACCCTGCCCGAGCGCCTGCTGGCCGCCAATCCGATCAAGCGCTATTCGATCGGCAGCCAGACGCCGGAGTTGACCAAGTCGAAGGACGGCTCGATCACGATCTACGTGCAGAAGGACTCGCCGGGCAGGGACAAGGAGGGCAACTGGCTGCCCGCGCCCGACTCGGTGTTCTTTGCAGTCCTGCGCGTCTACGGCCCGGGCGAGGCCGAGCAGACCGGCAAGTGGAAGGCGCCCCAGGTCAAGCGCGTCGGTTAGCACCGTCCCGGCGACGACCGCCCTTGGGTCGACGCGCCAGATTGATGAACGAGGTCAGCGCAGGGAAGGTGGTGCCGGCAGAGGGACTCGAACCCCCGACCCTCTGATTACAAATCAGATGCTCTACCAACTGAGCTATGCCGGCTGGACTGCACGCGCGAGCGCTTGCACTCGCGCATCGACGGTCAGCTGAGAAAGATTACTTGACGCGCGTGAGCTTGGGGCGGTCGCCGGGCCGTGGAGGAGTGGGCGGCTCGGTCGGATCTTCGCCCTGGATGGCGGTCGGCGCCAGGAGCTTGTCGACCGGGACCAGGGCGACGGGCGCCGCGCCCGGCGCGGGCTCCGCCTTCGCGGCCGTCGGGACTCCGGCGGGGGCGCTGGCTCCCGGCGCATCGAAGGCCATGCCCTGCCCGTTCTCGCGAGCGTAGATCGCGATCACCTTTTCGACGGGCACCGAGACTTCCCGGGCCTGGCCGCCGAAGCGCGCCTGGAACTCGATGAATTCGTTGCCCAGGGTCAGGCGGTTGGTGGCGAGCGGCGAGATGTTCAGCACGATCTCGCCGTTCTTCACGAACTCCCGGGGAACGTTTACATGGTCGTCGGCCACCACCGCGATGTACGGCGTGTAGCCCGAATCCGAGCACCACTCGTGAATGGCGCGGATCAGGTACGGCTTGGTGGAGACCTCGGGCATTGCGCGCAACCTCTTCGCCTCAGCGGCGCATCACCTTCTCGGACGGCGTCAGCGCCTCGATGTAGGCCGGACGCGAGAAGATGCGCTCGGCGTACTTCATTATGGGCGCGGCGGTCTTCGGCAGGTCGATGCCGTAGTGGTCGAGGCGCCACAGCAGCGGCGCGAGCGCCACGTCGAGCATCGAGAAGTCCTCGCCGAGCATGTACTTGTTCTTGAGCATGATCGGCGCCAGCTGGGTCAGCCGGTCGCGGATCGTCGCCCGGCCCTTCTCGATCAGCTTCTGGTTGTTGCTGTTTTCCAGCACCTGCACGTGGACGAACAGCTCCCGCTCGAAGTTGAACAGGAACAGCCGCGTGCGCGCGCGCATCACGGGATCGGCGGGCATCAGCTGCGGATGCGGAAAGCGCTCGTCGATGTACTCGTTGATGATGTTCGACTCGTACAGGACCAGGTCGCGCTCGACGAGGATCGGCACCTGCCCGTACGGGTTCATCACGTTGATGTCCTCGGGCTTGTTGAACAGGTCGACGTCGCGGATCTCGAAGTCCATTCCCTTCTCGAACAGCACGAAACGGCAACGCTGCGAGAACGGGCACGTGGTTCCGGAGTAAAGCACCATCATCTTTTGGTTTCCTTGGAGTCGCTCGGTGGAGCAACCGGTCGGCGGCGGATTCGCGGCGCGAGAGCGCCGCTCGTTGCCTTTGTAGAACCTGCGGGCGCCGGGCCGCCCCAGGCCCGCAGGTCAGACTAATCGCATCGCGCGCACGTGCGACCCGCCAGGGTCGCGTACACGCGATGCGCGCTTACTTGATGTTCTTCCAGTACACGGAGTTCAGGCGCCACGCGACGACCGTGAACAGTCCGAGAAAGATCATGACCCAGACGCCGATGCTCACGCGTGTGCGGGCGGACGGATCGGTGATGAACGCGAGGAACGCCACCAGGTCGGCGGCATCCGAATCGAACTGGCGGGCCTTCGCCGCATCGAGCGGCTTGAAGGCGTGGGTCACGCCCTCCCGGCCGACCGTAATCGCGGTCGGCTCGCTCTTCGTCGCGACGCCGTTCTGATCGAACACCGTGACGACCCTCACGAGCCCGGCGTGGCCGCTCTTCTCGTCCTTGTGGGCGTGGATCTCCTCGATCGTCGCTTCGCGCGGGCCCTGGGATTCCCAGAAGATGTGCGGCATGCCGATGTTCGGGTACGCGACGTTGTTCCAGCCGGTCGGCGAACTTGCGTCACGGTAGTAGCCGCGCAGCAGCGTGTAGATGTAATCGGTGCCGATGAAGTCGAACGACGTGCGCGCACGGGTGATCACCGACAGGTCCGGCGGCGTCTTGCCGAACCACGCCTTCTGCTGCGCGGGCGCGGCGGCGATCTTGATGGTGTCCCCGACCTTCTGGTTCCCGAAGATCAGGAAGTCCTTGATCTGCTTGTCGTCGAGGCCGATCTGCTGCAGACGGTTCCACCGCACGAGGCTGGCGCTGTGGCACCCGATGCAGTAGTTGGCGAACAGGCGCGCGCCGTTCTGCAGCGAAGCCAGGTTCTTCGCCCGCTCGACGGGCCATTTGTCGAGCTGGAGCTCCGCGCCGGAGGCGAGGACCGAGCCGCTCACGAAGAACGCTGCGAGCGCGGCGGCCAGGCGGGTAACGATCGATTTCATCCCGGCTCTCCTCAGTGCGCCACGAAGGTGATGCGGTCGGGAACGGGCTTGAACGTGCCCATGCGGCTCCACCACGGCATCAACGCGAAGAAGCCGAAATACAGCAGCGTCAGAACCTGCGAGACCAGCGTGCCGGCCGGGGTCGGCGGCTGCGTCCCGAGATACCCGAGCCACAGGAAGGCAACGACCCACGCCATCAGCAAGGCGAAGTGCCAGGCGGGCCGGTAACGCATCGAGCGCGCCGGCGAGTGGTCGAGCCACGGCAGCGGGATGAAGACCATCACCGACACGCCCATCAGGACGACGCCCCAGAACTTGGGATCGAGCGTGAAGTAGCCGAGCAGCAGCACGATGGTGCCGACGGCGATCGCGCCGCGCACCAGCGCGTTGCGGATGGTGAGGATCAGCAGGGCGGCCATGCCGATCGTGCCGACCGCCAGCCAGAGCATGAATTGCTCGGTCGTCGCCCGCAGGATCGAGTAGAAGGGCGTGAAGTACCAGACCGGGGCGATGTGGTTCGGGGTCGTCAGCGGATCGGCCGGAATGAAGTTGTTCCACTCGAGGAAGTAGCCGCCCATCTCCGGCGCGAAGAACACGACGGCGAAGAACAGCATCAGGAAGATCCCGGTCCAGAAGATGTCGTGCACCGTGTAGTACGGGTGGAAGGGAATGCCGTCGAGCGGACGGCCGGCGGCGTCCTTGTGCTTCTTGATCTCGACCCCGTCGGGATTGTTGGAACCGACGTCGTGCAGCGCCAGGATGTGCGCGACAACGAGGCCGAGCAGCACCAGCGGGATCGCGATCACGTGGAACGCGAAGAAGCGGTTCAGGGTCGCGTCACCGATGACGTAATCGCCGCGGATGAACACCGCGAGGTCCGGCCCGATCAGCGGGATCGCGCCGAACAGGTTGACGATCACCTGCGCGCCCCAGTAGCTCATCTGCCCCCAGGGAAGCAGGTAGCCGAAGAACGCTTCGCCCATCAGTGACAGGAAAATCAGGCAGCCGAAGATCCACACCAGCTCGCGCGGCTTGCGGTAGCTGCCGTACATGAGGCCGCGGAACATGTGCAGGTAGACGACGATGAAGAACGCCGAAGCGCCCGTCGAGTGCATGTAACGGATGAACCATCCGCCCGGCACGTCGCGCATGATGTACTCGACCGACGCGAACGCCAGCGCGGCGTCCGGCTTGTAGTTCATCACCAGGAAGATGCCGGTGACGATCTGGATCACCAGCACCGTGATCGCCAGGCCGCCGAAGATGTACCAGACGTTGAAGTTCTTCGGCGCGTAGTACTCGGACAGGTGCTTCTTGTACTCCGACATCAGGGTCGGCATGCGCTCGTCGACCCAGCCGAGCAGGCCCGTGTATTGGCTCTTCTGTTCTGCCATGTCGTTCCCCGCTCAGGCCTTGGAGTCGTCGCCGATCACCACGACGGTGTCGGACACGTATTTGTGCGGCGGTACCGGCAGGTTGTCCGGCGCCGGCTTGTTCTTGAAGACGCGACCGGCCAGGTCGAAGGTCGAGCCGTGGCACGGACAGACGAATCCGGGATCGCTGCCCAGCTGCGCATTCGAGCCGCCGGCGTACGGGCCGGAGGGCGAGCACCCGAGGTGCGTGCACACGCCGACGGTGATGAGGAACTCGGGCTTGATGGACCGGAACTCGTTACGCGCGTACTCCGGTGTCGGGTACTGCGTGCGCTGCGACTTCGGATCGGCGACTTCGGAATCCGCCTTCTTCACCGACTGCAGCATTTCCGGCGTGCGGCGCAGGATCCACACCGGCAAGCCCCGCCATTCGACGACGATCTTCTCGCCCAGCGGGATCGACGAAATGTCCACTTCGACCGGCGCACCGGCCGCCTTGGCGCGCTCGGACGGCGCGAAGGACGCGAGGAAAGGCGCCGCAACGGCAGCGACACCGGCGCCGCCGACGGCGCAGGTCACGATGATGGCGTTACGTCGCTCCTTGTCGACCGACGCCGAAGGCGCCTGGCCACCCGGGAGGGATGTGGAGGTGGACATTAAAGACCCCGAAGTTGAGAAGAATCCGGAAGGCGACGACCGGAACGGCGGGGTATGCCCCATCTGACCCCAGCGCCCGTTATGCCCGTTCCGACGGCAGCCGGCGATTCTACTTGATCCGGGCCTCCCGACTGAAGCCCCGAGGCGGGCCTCCGAGGTGGCGGCTACACTTCCCGCTCGCGCCGATCATTCTTGCGGGGGACACGATGGGGATGCTGAAAGAGTTTCGCGAGTTCGCGGTCAAGGGCAACGTCATCGACCTCGCGGTCGGCATCATCATCGGCGCTGCCTTCGGCAGGATCGTCGATTCGCTGGTCAAGGACGTGGTGATGCCGATCGTCAACGCGATATTCGGCGGCGCGGTCGACTTCACCAACAAGTACTGGGTGCTGTCGGGCAACGTTCCCCCCGGGGCCCCGCTCGACGCCGCCCAGAAGACGGGCGTCGTGTTCGCCTGGGGCAACTTCGTCACGGTCCTGCTCAACTTCGTGATCCTCGCCTTCGTGATCTTCTGGATGGTCAAGGCGGTCAACCGCGTCAAGAGCCGCCTGGATGCCGCGCCGCCGGCGACCGCCGAAGACGTCGTCCTGCTGCGCGAAATCCGCGACGAGCTGAAGCGACGCTAGTTTGCAAAGGGTGAAGCCGGCTTTGGCACTGCGTTCCGGCGGGTTCCGGCCCGACGTTGAAACCGGGAATACTCCTTGCGCACGCCCCGGCGGGCCCGGGATCGGACTGCCGAAGGTTCACACGTGATGCTTCGTCGACTGTGGCTGATCTTTGCGCAAGCGACCACGGTCGGACTGGCGCTGCTGTTCATCGTCTCCACGCTCCGGCCTGAGTGGATCGGCCGGTCCCCGGCGGCCTCGGCTCCACCGACGGGCACGGCAGGCGTGGCAATCCGGCAGGTCGCGCCGCCCGAAGCGCCGCGCGCCAATGCCCTCACTTCGTACGCGGACGCGGTGAAGCACGCGGCCCCGGCCGTGGTGAACGTCTACACGACCAAGGAAGCGAAGCGCTACGGGGCTCCCGAGGATCCGCTGTATCGCTACTTCTTCGGCGACTCGCGAGGGGGGGCGGACCGGGTGGCGAGCCTCGGGTCGGGGGTGATCGCCAGTGCCGACGGCTACGTGCTGACGAACAACCACGTGGTGCAGGCGGCGGACGAGATCGCGGTTGCGCTGTCCGACGGCCGTCAGGTCGACGCCAGGCTGGTGGGCGCCGACCCGGAGAGCGACCTCGCAGTCCTCAAGATCGACGCCAAGGACCTCCCGGTCATTACCTTCGGCCGGTCCGACTCGCTGAAGGTCGGCGACGTTGTCCTCGCGATCGGAAACCCCTTCGACGTCGGCCAGACGGTGACCATGGGGATCGTCTCCGCCCTGGGTCGAACCAACCTCGGCATCAACACCTTCGAGAATTTCATCCAGACGGACGCGGCGATCAACCAGGGCAACTCGGGCGGCGCGCTGGTCGACTCGAACGGCAACCTTGTCGGCATCAATACGGCGATTTTTTCGCGGACCGGCGGCTCCGTCGGCATCGGTTTCGCGATTCCGTCCACGCTGGTGGTCCAGGTGATGGACCAGTTGATCAAGACAGGCAAGGTCGTCCGGGGCTATTTCGGGGTCGAGCCGGAAGATCTGACCCCGGAACTGGCCGAAGTGCTCAAGATGTCCAAGAGTGAAGGCGTGGTGCTCAAGGGAGTGCAGCGCACGAGCCCGGCAGCAAAGGCAGGCCTGGAGCCCGGCGACGTGATGCTCACCATCAACGGCCAGCCCGTGCGGAACAGCCGCGCCATGCTCAACCAGATCTCGCAACTGCCGCCCGGCACGCCGGCCCGCGTGCGGGTGACGCGCGACGGCAAGGAAGTCGAAGTGCAGCTCACGGTGGGTGAACGCCCGCAGCCGCAGCCCCTTCAGCAGCAGCGGGCTCCGTAGCCCCGGCCCACGTTCAGCGCGACAACTGCTCGCGCATCTCGCGCGCCTTGTAGATGGCCGCCGGATCGCCACCCGCGGCGGCACGGCTGTACCAGTAGAACGCTCGCGTGCGGTCCTTTTCCACGCCGTCGCCCTTTTCGTAGAGGCTGGCGACGATGTAGGCGGACCCTTCATCGCCCTGCTCGGCCGCGCGCTCGTACCAGCGTGCCGCTTCGCGGTAATCGCGTGTTGCCCCGCGCCCGAGAAAGTACTGCGTGCCGACGCTCACCTGGGCATCGCGGTGACCGTTTTCCGCCGCCCGCAGGAACCAGGCGGTCGCCTCCGTCATCGACCGACCAACATGCTCCCCACGCTCATAGAGCAGGCCCAGCGCGTACTGCGCGCGGGCGAAACCGAGGTCCGCGGATTTCCGGAGCCAGCGCACGCCTTCGGCCGGGTCCGCGCGCCCGCCTTCGCCGGCCATCAGCATCACCGCGAGGTTGAACTGCGCCACCCGCTCCCCGCGGGCCGCGGCCTTGCGATAGTGCTCGATCGCCTTGTCGTAGTTCTCGGCCCGGTAGGCGGCCCAGCCGGCCGCCACATCGGGATCGTCGGACGGCGCAACTTGCACCGGCCCGGCCGCGGCGAGGGCGGCGGCAACGACCAATGACAGGAACAGGGCCAGGCGTCGCATCGGGAAGCGGTCGCCGGTCCGGATCAGGAGGCTTGCTGGGGAGAGGCTTCTTCTTCCGGCTTCGGCTTGGCGAAGAACCGGGCAAGAACGATACCGAGCTCGTACAGCACCACCAGCGGGATCGCGAGCAGCAACTGCGACACGACGTCGGGCGGCGTGAAGATCGCGGCGACGATGAACGCGCCGACGATCACATAGGGCCGCACCTGCTTCAGCTTCTGCACGTCCGCAATACCGAAGCGCGCGAGCAGCACGACCACGATCGGCACTTCGAACGTGAGGCCGAACGCGATGAACATGCCCATGACGAAACTGAAGTACGCCTCGATGTCGGGCGACACCGTGACCGACACGGGCGCGAAATTGGCGATGAACCGGAAGATCAGCTTGAAGACGACGAAGTAGCAATAGGCGACACCGGCCGCGAACATCGCGACGCTGGAGACGATCATCGGTGCGGCCAGCCGCTTTTCGCTCTTGTACAGGCCGGGCGCGACGAAGGCCCACACCTGCCAGAGTACGTACGGCAGCGCGATGATGAACGCCGCGAACAGGGTGACCTTGAGCGGCACCATGAACGGCGTGATGACGCCGGTGGCGAGCAGCTTCGAGCCCGCCGGCAGCGCCGCCATCATCGGGTCCGACAGCAGGTCGAAGATCTCCTTCATGAACGGCGACAACGCGAGAAAGACGACGACGATCGCCACCGCCGAACGCACCAGCCGCGACCGCAATTCGATCAGGTGCGACAGGAAGCTCTGCTCCGGCGCCGGCTCGCCTTTCGCGGCGTCGGTGTCCGCGGCGTTCTCGGTGGTCATCGGCGGATCCGCGGACGGTTCAGGCGGGCGCGCGGCGCGTACTTCTGGCGACCGCGGTTCGGCGTCTCGGGCATCGCCAACTGCCGCTTGAGCTTGTTGATCTCCTCGGACAGTTCATCGACGCTCGGGCCGGGCTTGTAGCGACGCTGGAAGCGGTGCGACTGCCAGCTGTCGCCGGCGCCTTCCCACGAGTAGTCGCTCGCCCCGCTCGTCGCGGTCGACGTTGCCGACGCGGACGTCGAGGCCGACCCGTCCTCCAGGGTGCTGTTGAGTGCGTTGGCTGTCCCGTCGAGGCCCGTCTTCAGACCGGAAACGCCCTCCTGGACCGAGGTCTCGATCGACCGCGCCATGTCCCGCGCCTGCTCCTGCAGCTTCTTCAGTTCGGCCACTTCCATCTCGCGGTTGATGTCGGCCTTGACCTGGGCGACGTAGCGCTGCGCCTTGCCGGCCCACTCGCCCACCGTGCGTGCAACCTTCGGCAACCTCTCAGGGCCGAGCACGACCAGCGCCACGGCGCCGATCAACGCAAGTTCACTGAAACTGAAGTCAAACATGCCGATACGCCAGCGCGCCGGCGTCGGACCTTGAGCCCAACGCCGCGGCCGCGTCGGTCAACTTGGGAATCAGGACTTCTCTTTGGCCTGGACGTCGATCGTCTGGCCGGGAACCTGCTTGGGTTTTTCGGCCGTCGTGCTGTTGGCGACCTCGTCAGATCCCTCTTTCATGCCTTCCTTGAAGCCCTTGATCGCGCCGCCGAGATCCTTGCCCATGTTCTTCAGCTTCGCCGTCCCGAACACCAGGATGACGACGAGCAGGACGATCAGCCAATGCCAAATCGAAAACGAACCCATCTGAGACTCCTACAGACGTTTCCACGGGCGGGGGCCGCCCAGGATGTGGATGTGCAAGTGAAACACCTCTTGCCCGCCGTCCGGGCCGTTGTTGATCACAACGCGAAAGCCGTTTTCGCAGCCTTGTTCTTTCGCGAGGCGAGGCGCAAGACCGATCATTTTACCGAATAGCGCCTCGTGCTCCGACCCCGAGTCAATCAGGGAATCGAGGTGCTTTTTGGGGATCATCAGGAGGTGAACCGGGGCCGCCGGGTGGATGTCGTGAAAGGTCACGACGTCGTCGTCCTCGTAGACCTTCTTGCTCGGAATCTCGCCTTTCGCGATCCGGCAGAACAGGCATCCGCTCATCGAGCCTCCTTCATTGACGTCCCCTCAACCGCCTTCCCGTTCGCGCGCCTTGCGCAGCGCCTTTTCCTCGATGCCGGACGTCCCGGCGCGCCGCTGCAGTTCCGCCAGCACATCCTCCGGCCGCAGCCCGTAGTGCGACAGCATGATCATGCAGTGGAACCACAGGTCCGCCGTCTCGCCCACGATCCGGGCAGGAACGCCATCCTTGGCCGCCATGACGGCCTCCGTGGCTTCCTCGCCGATCTTCTTGAGGATCGCGTCGTCGCCCTTGGCGAACAGCCGGGCGACGTAAGACGCCTCCGCGTCGCCGCCCTTGCGGGAGTCGATGACGTCGGCCAGCTGCTTCAGGATTGCGTCGCTCATCGCGCCACGTCGTTCGGTCACTTCCGGTAGATCAGTTCGGGGTCCTTCAGCACGGGGTCGACGGCTTCCCAGCGCCCGCCTTCGAGGCGCTGGTAAAAGCAGCTCTCACGCCCGGTATGACAGGCAATACCCCCGGCCTGTTCAACAGCGTACAGGACCGCATCGCCATCGCAGTCGAGGCGGACCTCGGTCACCTTCTGCCGGTGGCCGGACTCCTCGCCCTTGCGCCACAGCCGCTGCCTGGAACGTGACCAGTACACGGCCTGGCCAGACGCGGCCGTTTCAGCCAGTGCGTCCCGGTTCGCCCACGCGAGCATCAGCACCCGGCCGCTGGCCGCATCCTGGGCGATCACGGCGACGAGGCCCTCGCGGTCGAAACGGACCGCGTCGAGCCAGCCGGCGGAGGACGACGACGTCATGCCTCGCCGCGCATCAGGATGCCCTGCTGCGCCATGAACGCCTTGGCCTGGCCGACGGTGAATTCCCCGTAATGGAAGATCGACGCCGCCAGCACCGCATCGGCCCGCCCCTTGGACACGCCGTCCGCAAGGTGCTGCAGGGTGCCGACTCCGCCGGACGCGATCACGGGCACCGGCACCGCGTCAGCGACCGCGCGCGTGAGCTCGAGATCGAATCCCTGCTTGGTGCCGTCGCGATCCATGCTGGTCAGCAGGATCTCGCCGGCCCCGAGATCGGAGACCCGGCGCGCCCAGGCGATCGCATCGAGCCCGGTCGGCGTGCGCCCACCGTGCGTGTAGACCTCCCAGCCCTTCGAGGCATCGTCCGACTGGCGCCGGCGCGCGTCGACGGCGACGACGATGCACTGCGAGCCGAAGCGTCCGCTGGCGTCCGCCACCAGCTGCGGGTTCTGCACGGCCGCGGTGTTGATCGAGATCTTGTCGGCGCCCGCGTTCAGCAGTCGCCGCACGTCCTCCACCTTGCGCACGCCGCCGCCCACCGTCAGCGGGATGAAGACCTGCTCGGCGACCGCCTCGATCACGTGCAGGATGATGTCGCGCTGATCGGAGCTCGCCGTGATGTCGAGGAACGTCAGCTCGTCGGCGCCCTGGTCGTCGTAGCGGCGGGCGATCTCCACCGGGTCACCGGCGTCGCGCAGGCTGACGAAGTTGACGCCCTTGACGACGCGACCCGCGGTGACGTCGAGGCAGGGAATGATGCGTTTGGCGAGCATGGCGGCGCGGCTGGAAACAGCGTGCAGGATAGTCGAAGCGAGGCCGCCGCCGCCCCGGCGACCCGGCGATCAGGCGCCGAGTTCGTCGGCCCGATCCTGCGCCGCCTTGAAGTCAATGGCGCCCTCGTACAGGGAGCGTCCCAGAATGGCCGCCTCGATGCCTTCGGACTCGACGGCGCACAGCTGATCGATGTCCTTCATGCTGGCGATGCCGCCGCTGGCGATGATGGGAATCTTCACGTGGCGGGCCAGCTCGACCGTCGCCTCGATGTTCACGCCGGACATCATCCCGTCGCGCCCGATATCGGTGTAAAGGATCGCCTCTGCGCCGTAGTCCTCGAACTTCTTCCCGAGGTCCGTCACGTCGTGCCCGGTCAGCTTGCTCCAGCCGTCGGTCGCAACCTTCCCGCCCTTGGCATCCAGCGCCACGATCACGTGGCCCCCGAATGCGGTGCAGGCGTCGCGCAGGAAGCCTGGGTTCTTCACCGCGGCGGTCCCGATCACGATGAAGCTCACGCCGTCGTCGATGTAGCGCTCGATGATGTCGAGGTCGCGAATGCCGCCGCCGAGCTGGACCGGCAGATCCTCGCCGACCGCCTTGATGATCCTGCGGATGACAGGCTCGTTCACCGGGATGCCGGAGCGCGCCCCGTTCAGGTCCACGATGTGCAGCCGCCGCGCACCCTGTGCCAGCCAGTGGCGCGCCATCGCGACGGGATCGTCGGAGAACACGGTCACGTTCTTGTCCATGTCGCCTTGCCGCAGGCGGACACAGTGACCGTCTTTGATGTCGATAGCCGGGATCAGGAGCATGCCGATGGACCCGCGTGCGGTGTCAGGTCGTGAGTGGGAAGAGAGCGAAGAGGGAGGACGTTGGAGACGATGCGGAGGCGACGGCCGCCTCGACACGATCAGGGATTCCAGCGCGTGAAATTCTCGTAGATGCGCAGACCGGCTGCTGAGCTCTTTTCCGGGTGAAACTGGGTCGCGAAAATATTATCGCTCGCGACCACGCAGGTAAAGGATGTTCCGTAAGTGCTTTCGCCCGCCGAAATCCGGCGATCGGCCGGCACGACGTAGTAACTGTGCACGAAGTAGAACCAGCTGTCGTCGGGAATACCGTCCCAAAGCGGGTGTTTCTGCGTCTGCGTGACACGATTCCAGCCCATGTGCGGCACTTTGAGCCGCTGGCCGTCCGGAAGGCGCATCGCCTGGTCATGAAAACGGACGACGGACCCCGCGAACAGGCCAAGGCCTGGCGTATCGCCCTCCTCGCTGCGTTCGAACAGCATCTGTTCGCCGATGCACACCGCGAGAAGCGGCTTCGTGGCGGCCACCTCGCGGACGGTTTCGGCCAGGCCGTATTCCTTCAGGTAGCGCATGCAGTCCGGCATCGCGCCCTGCCCGGGGAACACGACGCGGTCGGCCGTGCGAATCGTCGCCGCGTCCGATGTAATCGTCACCGTCGCTTTCGGGGCCACGTGCTCGATCGCCTTGGCGACCGAGCGCAGATTGCCCATCCCGAAGTCAACGATGGCAATCATTACGGAGCGCTTTGCGTGTACGCGACGCTTCGCGTCGCACGTGCACGCAAAGCGGTCATGTCAGAGGGCGAGCTTCGGAGCGGCCGGGCGCTCGCCCCGAGGAAAAGGCAACGAAAAGGCATCGTGCTGCCCTAGAGCGTTCCCTTGGTCGATGGAATCGTGCCGGCGGCGCGTGGGTCCAGCTCGACCGCCATGCGCAGGGCCCGGGCGAAGGCCTTGAACACGGTCTCGCACTGGTGATGGGCGTTGTCTCCGCGCAGGGCGTCGACGTGCAAGGTCACCAGCGCGTGGTTGACGAAGCCCTGGAAGAACTCGTGCGCGAGGTCGACGTCGAACTCGCCGATCATGGCCCGCGTGAACCGGACGTTCCAGACGAGCTCGGGTCGTCCGGAGAGGTCGACGACGACCCGCGAAAGGGCCTCGTCGAGCGGGACGTAGGCGTGGCCGTAGCGCCGGACACCGGACTTGTCGCCCACCGCCTGCGCGAACGCCTGCCCGAGGGTGATGCCGACATCCTCCACCGTGTGATGGCCGTCGATATGCAGGTCGCCCTGCGCCCGCACCACGAGGTCGATCAGACCGTGACGCGCGATCTGCTCCAGCATGTGGTCGAAGAAGCCGATACCGGTCGCGAGTTCCGAGCGACCCGTGCCGTCCAGGTCGACGGCGACGCGGATCTGCGTTTCCTTCGTGTTGCGAACCACCTCGGCACGGCGGGAAGCTGGGGTCATTGTGGATTTCCGATGACGGCGCGCAGCGCCTTGATGAACGCCTGGTTCTCGGCGGCGGTTCCGACCGTGACGCGCAGGCATCCATCGAGCAGCGGATCCATGTGCGAGACGTTCTTGATCAGTATGCCCCGCTCCTTCAGCGCCGCGAACACGCGATCGGCCCTTTCGACGCGGAAGAGGATGAAGTTGGCCGACGACGGAAACGCGACGACACCCGGGACGTCGGCCAGCGCCGCAGCCAGCCGGGTCCGTTCGGCCCGCAGCGTGGCGGCCTGCGCATCGAGGATCGCCAGGTTCTCGAGCATCAGTTCGGCCGCGGCCAGCGTGAGGACGTTGACGTTGTAAGGCGGGCGGACCTTGTCGAACTGCGCGATCCAGTCCGGATGGCCGGCCATGTAGCCGAGGCGGATGCCGGCCAGGCCGAGCTTGGACATCGTCCGGAGGACCAGCAGGTTGCCCAGGCGCGGCAACTGCGGCATCCAGGTGTCCTGCGCAAATGGCAGGTAGGCCTCGTCGACGACGACGAGACCCGGTGCGGTGCGGATGACCTCGTCGACGACCGCGCGCTCGAAGAGATTGCCGGTCGGGTTGTTGGGGTGCGCGATGAAAACGACCGCCGGCCGGTGCTCTGCGATGGCCGCCATCAGCGCCGGCCCATCGAGCGAGAAATCCGTCCTCAGCGGTACACCGACGAAGCGGCAGCGATTGAAGCGGGCGGACAGTTCGTACATCACGAAGCCCGGCCACGGCGCCAGTACGACGGCGTCCGGTCTGGCGCAGGCCTGGATCACGAGATGGATCAGTTCGTCCGAGCCGTTGCCGAGCATCACCTGCATGCCCTCGGGTACCCCCATCGCGCGCGCCAGCCGCTCCTTGAAACCCTTGGGGTCCGGCAGCGGATAACGGTTGAGCGGCGTGCGTCCCAGCCGATTGCCGAGTTGCTGCATCAGGCCCGGCGGCAGCGGGAAGGGGTTCTCCATCGCGTCGAGCTTGATCAGCCCCGTCGCGCTCGGGACCGAATAGGCCTCGATGGCCCGCACGTCATCGCGCAGGACCGACAGATTCAGGCGTCCGGAACTCATTGCTTCCTCAACCGGTATTCGGCGCTGGCGGCGTGCGCCGGGAGTTGCTCGCCCCGCGCCAGCGTCGAGGCGACGCGCCCGAGGGTCTGCGCACCGGCCTCGGACACGCGGATCAGGCTGGTGCGCTTCTGGAAGTCGTAGACGCCAAGCGGCGACGAGAAGCGCGCGGTGCGCGCCGTGGGCAGGACGTGATTGGGACCGGCGCAATAGTCACCGAGCGCTTCGCTGGTATGCCGCCCGAGGAACAGCGCGCCCGCATGCCGGATCTTCGCCGCCCAGCGGTCCGGGTCGTCGGTGGAGATCTCGAGGTGTTCGGGCGCGATGCGGTCCGCGATCGCGCAGGCATCGTCGAGGTCGCGCGTGAGGATCAAGGCGCCGCGATTGGCGAGCGACTTCTCGATGATCGCGCGACGCGGCATGGTCGGCAGCAGCCTCGCGATCGACGCCTGGACCTTCTCGATGAACGCAGGATCCGGCGTGAGCAGGATCGATTGCGCCAGTTCGTCATGCTCGGCCTGCGAGAACAGGTCCATGGCGATCCAGTCCGGGTCGGTCCGGCCGTCGCAGATCACCAGGATCTCGCTGGGCCCCGCGATCATGTCGATGCCGACGACACCGAACACGCGGCGCTTCGCGGCAGCCACATAGGCGTTGCCCGGACCGACGATCTTGTCGACCGCCGGAACCGTTTCGGTCCCGTAGGCGAGTGCGGCCACCGCCTGGGCGCCGCCGATGGCAAAGGCGCGCGAGACGCCGGCGAGTGCGGCGGCGGCCAGCACGAGGGGGTTGCGCCTGCCGTCCGGCGTCGGCACGACCATCACGATGTTCTCGACACCGGCGACGTGCGCGGGCAGCGCGTTCATCAGCAGCGACGACGGATAGGCCGCGAGACCTCCCGGGACGTACAGGCCGACGCTGTCGAGCGCGTTCACCCGCTGGCCGAGCTCGGTGCCGTCGTCCTCGGTGTAGGTCCAGGTCGTCGCGACCTGATGCTCGTGGTACGCGCGGATGCGGCGCGCCGCCGTATCCAGGGCGACGCGCTGCTCGTTCGGCAGCGCCTCAAGCGCGGCCTGCATCTCGCTCGCCGGGATCTCGAGTTCAGCCACCGCAGCGACACGCATGCGGTCGAACCGGTTCGTGTATTCGAGCAGCGCCGCATCGCCACGCGCCTTCACGTCGTCGACGATCGCGGTCGCGACCCGCTCGATCTCGCGGTCGATGGCGGTGTCGACGGCGACGAGCTCGGCGAAGTCCGCGTCGAACGTCGGCTGGCGGCTGTCGAGGATGCGGACTTTCATGCCCGCACGGCCTGCCTGAGGCGATCCACGATCGGCATCAGCGCATCGCGGTTCAGTTTCATGGACGACTGGTTGACGATCAGGCGCGAGGAGATCGGCGCGATCTCCTCGACCTCGACCAGGTTGTTCGCCTTCAGCGTGCCGCCCGACGAGACGAGGTCGACGATCACGTCGGCGAGCCCGGCCAGCGGCGCGAGTTCCATCGATCCGTACAGCTTGATGACGTCGACGTGCACGCCCTTGGCGGCGAAGTGCTCGCGCGCCGTCTGGACGTACTTCGTTGCCACCCGCAACCGCGCACCGCGCCGGACGGCATTGGCGTAGTCGAATCCCGCCGGCACCGCCACGCACAGGCGGCAGCGCGCGATGTTGAGGTCGACCGGCTGGTAGAGCCCGGCGCCGCCGTGCTCCATCAGCACATCCTTGCCGGCCACCCCGAAATCGGCGGCGCCGTACTGAACGTAGGTCGGCACGTCGGAAGCGCGCACGACGACGATCCGCAAGTCGGGATTCGTCGTCCCGATGATCAGCTTGCGCGAGGTCTCCGGATCCTCGAGCGGCGCGATTCCCGCCGCGGCGAGCAGCGGCCGTGTCTCGTCGAAGATGCGCCCCTTGGACAGTGCCAGCGTGATCACTTGACCCTCTCGACCTGCGCTCCGAGCGCGGCCAGCTTGGTTTCCATGTTTTCGTAACCCCGGTCGAGATGGTAAATGCGATCGACCACGGTTTCGCCTTCAGCCGCCAGCGCGGCGACGACGAGACAGGCGGATGCGCGCAAATCGGTGGCCATCACCGGCGCGCCGGCGAGGCGCGCGACGCCCTGCACCACGGCGGTGTTGCCCTCGATCGCGATGTCCGCGCCGAACCGCTGCAATTCGGGAACGTGCATGAAACGGTTCTCGAAGATCGTCTCGGTGATGCGGCCGACGCCGTCGGCGACGCAGTCGAGTGCCATGAACTGCGCCTGCATGTCGGTCGGGAACGCAGGATAGGGCGCCGTTCGCAGGCTGACGGCGCGCGGGCGGCCCCGCATTCCAATCCGCAGCACGTCGCCGTCGGCCTGCAGTTCGGCGCCGGCTTCCCGCAGCTTGGCAAGCACGGCGTCGAGCGTGTGAGGCGCCGCGCCACGCAGCGCCGCATTGCCACCCGCCGCGGCCACGGCCGTCAGGAAGGTGCCGGTCTCGATGCGGTCCGGCATCACGCGGTGGCGCGCGCCGTGCAGACGCTCCACGCCCTGGACCACGATCGCGCTCGTGCCGGCGCCCGAAATGCGCGCGCCCATCGCGTTGAGCGCATCGGCGAGGTCAACGACCTCCGGCTCGCGCGCCGCGTTCTCGATGACCGTCTCGCCCTCTGCCAGCGTGGCCGCCATCATCAGGTTCTCGGTGCCGGTCACGGTCACCATGTCGGTGACGATGCGTGTGCCCTTCAGCCGTTTCGCCTCGGCCACCACGAAGCCGCCCTCGATGCGGATCGTCGCGCCGAGCGCTTCCAGTCCCTTGATGTGCTGATCGACCGGACGGGCGCCGATGGCGCAGCCGCCGGGCAACGACACGCGCGCGGCGCCGAAGCGCGCGACCAGCGGGCCGAGCACGAGCACCGACGCGCGCATGGTCTTCACCATCTCGTATGGCGCTTCCGTGTTGGTGACCGCGTCGGCCTTCAGGCGAACGGTGGTGCCGTCCCGCTCCGCGGCGACGCCCATCTGGCGCAGCAGCTTCAGCGTGGTGGCGACGTCCTGCAACTGGGGCACGTTCTCGACGATGAACTCGTCGGCCGTGAGCAGGCTGGCTGCGAG
Source organism: uncultured beta proteobacterium (assembly GCA_963726405.1). Taxonomy (GTDB): domain Bacteria; phylum Pseudomonadota; class Gammaproteobacteria; order Burkholderiales; family Burkholderiaceae_F; genus JAOUJD01. Next base: position 65,013 of record CAVSCF010000007.1, read on the forward strand.
GATGGGCAGCGCCGCGTTCTTGGCGCCGGAAATCCGCACCTCGCCATCCAGCGCCTTGCCGCCGCGGATCTTCAGTTTGTCCATGTCGCCTCCGGCGACCGCGGGTCGCGGCCGACGAAAGTGGATCGCACGCGTGTATCGGGGCGAATCGAGCAGCAGCAAGTCGGGCATGACGTCGGTCTCCGCGCGGCGCCCGCGAAAGGCGGGCGCTCGCAGCGAAGCGTCGCCGGCCGGCGCGAAGCGGCTGCGAACCGACCGTGAAATCGTCGTGAAGTCACCCTTCCATCTCCCGGTATTCCTCGGGCGTGACCGCGCGGATCGACAGCGCGTGGATTTCTTCGCGCATCCGGTCGCCGAGCGCGGCGTACACGAGCTGGTGGCGTGCCACGCGGTTCCTGCCGGCGAACTGCGCGCTGACGATCAGCGCCTGGAAGTGCCGGCCATCGCCGTCCACCTCCACGCGTTCGCAATCGAGGCTCTGTTCGATGTAGCGCTTGACGTCTTCCGGAGTCGGGTCCATGTCGAGGATCAGTGCCTGAGTTTGAAGCCGCGCGCGAGGAGCGCGACGGCGATGCCGGCGGTGAACGCAAACGCCGTGGCTACCACCGCAAGGCTGATCCACGGGTTCACATCCGACTGCGCGAAGAAGCCGTAACGGAAGCCGTCGATCATGTAGAAGAAGGGGTTGAAGTGCGACACGGTTTGCCAGAAGGGCGGCAGCCCGTGCACCGAATAGAACACGCCGGACAGGAAGGTGGCCGGCATCACGATGAAATTCTGGAATGCCGCCAGCTGGTCGAACTTGTCGGCCCAGATGCCCGCGATCAGGCCCAGCGAGCCGAGCATCCCGGCGCCGAGGACGGCGAAGGCAAGCGACCACCAGGGCGCCACAAACGACGGGGGCGCGAACCACACCGTGATCAGGAACACCCCCGTGCCGACCACGACGCCGCGGACGACCGCCGCCGCCACATACGCTCCGAACAGTTGCCAATGCGAGAACGGCGGCAGCAGCACGAAGATGAGGCTGCCCATGATCTTCGACTGGATGAGGCTCGACGACGAATTGGCGAAAGCGTTCTGCAGCACGCTCATCATCACCAGACCGGGGACCAGGAACGCCGTGTAGCTCACGCCCGGCAGCGCCTCGACGTGCTCCTCGAGAACGTGACCGAACACCAGCAGGTAGAGGACCGAGGTGAGTACCGGCGCGGCGATCGTCTGGAAGCTGACTTTCCAGAAGCGCAGCATCTCCTTCGTCAGCAGGGTGCGGAAGGCGACCGCCGGCGAACTCCTCGCAACGGCGGCCACCGGTGCCACTCCACGCCCCGCAACCGCGTTCACGCCGCCACCCGTTGGGACTTCCCGGCATCGGAGGTGATCTGCAGGAACACGTCCTCCAGGTCCGCGCGCCCGACCTCGACGTCGTCCAGCACGCAGCCCGCGGCCTCGCAGGCGTTCAGCACCGCCGCCACATCGGACGGCTGCGACAGGCGCAACAGGACGGCGCCGTCGCGCTCGTCGATGCGGTGCGCGAGCACGGAAGCCGGCAGCGTGCCGCGTGCGCGCAGCGTCATCTGGACCCCGGCAACGCGGGCGAGCAACGCGCGCGTCGTATCCAGCGCCACCACGCGACCCGACTTCAGCATGGCGATGCGCTGGCATAGCGCCTGGGCTTCCTCGAGGTAGTGCGTGGTCAGCACGATCGTGTGGCCTTCGCGGTTCAGTCGCCGGATGAACGACCACAGCGTCTGGCGCAACTCGACGTCGACGCCCGCGGTCGGCTCGTCGAGGACGATCACCGGCGGCTTGTGCACCAGCGCCTGCGCCACCAGCACGCGGCGCTTCATGCCGCCGGACAGGGCGCGCATGTTGGTGTCCGCCTTGGCGGTGAGCCCCAGGTTTTCCAGTACCTCGTCGATCCATGCCGCGTTGTCGCTCAGGCCGAAGTAGCCCGACTGGAAGACCAGCGTTTCGCGCGCGGTGAAGAACGGATCGAAGGCGAGTTCCTGCGGAACCACGCCGAGCGCCAGTCGCGCCGCGCGCGAATCGTCGACGACGTCGTGGCCCAGGACGCTCACCCGGCCGCTCGTCGCGCGCACGAGGCCGGCGATGATGGAAATCAGTGTGGTCTTGCCTGCGCCGTTCGGGCCGAGCAGGCCGAAGAACTCGCCCGGCTCGATCGTGAGGTCGACGCGGTCCAGCGCTGCGAGCGACCCGTAGCGCTTGGTAACGGAGGAAACCTGGATGGCGGCGGTCACGAGAAGAACGGCGCGCGCGGCGCCGCGGAAGGAACCTGGGATTGTAGTCGCCGGCTGTGCGCGTTCCCGTGCGCCCGGCCGACGAATTCCCGCGTCAGCGGCCCGCTTCGTCCAGATCCAGCAAGGGCGCGACGCCGTACACGGTCGCCAGGCTGGCGAGTCCCGCCGGCAGCCCCGAGAGCCTCAGTTGCGCGCCGCGCGCCTGCGCTTCGCGCTGCCACGCCAGGACCACGGCGACCGCGGACGAATCGCAGGTAAGCACCGCGGACAGGTCGAAGGCGGCATCGCCCCCGCGGATGGCCTCGATGCCCGCGGACGCGATCTGCGCCGCGTTGTTCATGCCGATATCCGTGCTGTCGACGCGCATGGCGGGGCTCAGGCCTTCTTGCCCTGCTCGAGCTGCTTGTTGCGGTCGGCCAGGGTCTTGATCAGGCCGTCGACGCCGCCCGAGTTGATCTGCGACGCGAACTGCGTCTTGTAATTCTCGACCAGCCAGACACCGAGGATGTTGACGTCGTAGATCTTCCAGCCGGCCTCGGTCTTCTCGAGCCGATAGTCGAGCTGGATCGGGTCGCCGCGCGTCGCGACGATGTTCGTGCCCACCATCACGTCGGTCTCACCCGGCTGCGCGCGGAACGGCCGCAGCTTGACCTGGTGGTCCGTCACCTGGGAGAGTGCGCCACTGTAGGTGCGCACCAGCAAGGCACGGAACTCGCGTGTCAGCGCCGCGCGCTGCTCGGGCGTGGCCTGCCGCCAGCCGCGACCCACCGCGAGCTGCGTCATCTTCTGGAAATCGACGTACGGCAGGACCTTCTCGTCGACCAGTTTCTGCACGCGGTTGATGTCGCCGCTCTTCAGCGCGTTGTCGGCCTTGATGGCGTTGAGCACGTCGTTGGACAGGTCGCGGACGAGCGCATCGGGCGTGGACGTGGCAGATGGCGCGGCGGCAGGGGATTGCGCCGAAACCGACCCCGCCACCAGCAGGCACGCGCCAAGCGCGACGGACTTGAACATGTTCAGCACAGACATCGGGTCATCCCTTCGTAAGCGTCATTGCGCCGGCTTCGGAGGCGCTGGCTGTTTAACGTCCGGGCCGGCGGGCGGTGGACCGGAACTACCCGTACCGGCGGCCGGTTTGGCCGGCGGTTCCGGGTCCGGCTCTTCGTCGTACGGGTCCTTCTCGCGCGGCGGGTTGCCGTCGAATACCTGGTTACGGCGGCGCTGAAGATACCCGTCCCGGATGAAGGTGTATTTGTCGAGCGCCGCCCCGGAAATCACGTCGTCCGTCTGCAGCAGCTGGTCACGCGCGTTGACGGTCCGCACACCGAAGATGGTGTTGCGCACGCTGACGTTGTTGATCCAGAAGTTCACGTCCAGGAACGTCTCGACGCCGAGCCCGGCGCTGTCGCGGAACGAGCTGGGCCCGAACAGCGGCAGGACCAGGAAGGGTCCCTGGCCGAGGCCCCACTTCCCGAGCGTCTGTCCGAAGTCCTCGCGGTGCCGCTCGAGACCCATGCGGGTCCCCACGTCGAAGCACCCGAGCAGGCCGACCGTCGAGTTCACCGCGAAGCGGCAGACGTCGGACACGGCTTCGGCGGGCTTGCCCTGCAGCAGGTTGTTGATCGCGTTGGAGGGCTCGCGCAGGTTGCTGAAGCCGTTCGAGAGGCAGTCCTGCACCGGGTCGGGCAGGACCGCGTCGTACAGCTGCGCCAGCGGCTTCAGCACCACCTTGTCGAGGCCCTCGTTGAGCGCGAACACCTGACGGTTGAACGCTTCCAGCGGATCGCGCGGATCCTCGCCGGCGTTGGGCGGCACCGTGGCGCAGCCCGCGAGCAGCGCGCCGAGCGCGAGCGCGGCCATGGCGAGGGAACGGCGAAGCCAGAGCATCGAGGTTTCCACGTATTCCCGGTGGGCAAGCTCCGAGCCCGTCATGGCGCCTTTACTTCCGCTCCCCGCCCGGCTCGGCGGCCTTGCTGTACAGGAACTGACCGATGAGATTCTCCAGCACGACAGCCGACTGCGTCATCTTGATCGAGTCGCCAGGCTTGAGGTTCTGGTCCGAGCCACCCGGTTCCAGGCCGATGTACTGGTCGCCGAGAAGGCCCGACGTGAGGATCTTCGCCGACGTATCGGCGGGGAACGCCACGCCCTGCTCCAGTTCCATGGTGACCAGCCCCTGGTAGCTCTTTGCGTCGAGTGCGATCGCGGTGACCCGCCCGACCGTCACGCCGGCGCTCTTCACCGGGGCGCGCACCTTGAGGCCACCGATGTTGTCGAACTTCGCGCTGACGGCGTAGGTGCTGCCGAGGCGGAAGCTGGCGAGATTCGCGGCCTTCAGCGCGAGGAAGACGATGGCGAGCAGGCCCAGCAACACGAACACGCCGACCATCGTCTCGATACTCTTACGTCCCATTGCAGACTCCGTTCATCTCGGCGCACTGAACATCAGCGCGGTGAGCACAAAATCGAGGCCCAGCACGGCCAGCGAGGACACCACGACCGTGCGGGTCGTCGCCTGCGCGACGCCTTCCGGCGTCGCCTGCGCCTCGTACCCCTGGTAGAGCGCGATGAAGGTGCAGGCGATGCCGAACACGATGCTCTTGACGACGCCGTTGCCGACGTCGTCCCACGCATCGACACCGTTCTGCATCTGCGACCAGAACGCCCCCGGGTCAATGCCGATCATCAGGACGCCGACCACGTAGCCTCCCATGATGCCGACGGCGGAGAACATGGCTGCCAGCATCGGCATCGCGACGATCCCGGCCAGGAAGCGCGGTGCGAGCACGCGCTGCTTGGGATCGACCGCCATCATCTCCATCGCCGCGAGTTGCTCCCCCGCCTTCATCAAGCCGATCTCGGCGGTGAGCGATGTTCCGGCGCGGCCGGCGAACAGCAGCCCGGTCACCACCGGGCCGAGTTCCCGCACGAGCGACAGCGCGACGAGCAGGCCGAGCGACTCGGCTGCACCGTAGCGGCTCAGCGTGTAGTAGCCCTGCAGCGCGAGCACGAAGCCCACCGCGAGGCCGGATGCGGCGATGATCACCAGCGAGTAGTTCCCGATGGCGTGAATCTGGCTGATCGTCAGGAAGAACCGGTTGAGCGCCGACGGCAGGCTGCGCAGCAGGTCGACGAGAAAGAAGGCGCTATGGCCCAGGCCGCGCAGCATGCCGAGCGCCCAGGCACCGAGCCTTTGCAGCAGGCCGGAGGCGTTCACGCGCGCAACCCCAGGTCGGCGCCGTACGCCGCCGCCGGGTAGTGGAACTTGACCGGCCCGTCGGGCTCGCCCCGGATGAACTGGAGCACCTCCGGATCGTTCGAGGCCTGCACCTCGGCCGGCGTGCCGTGGCCGACGATGCGGCCGGCCGAGATCACGTAGACGTAGTCGCTGATCAGGAAGCACTCGTGCACGTCGTGCGAAACGACCAGCGACGTCGCGCCGGTGGCGTCGTTCAGCCGCCGGATCAGGTTCGCGGCCACGCCAAGCGAGATCGGGTCGAGCCCGGCGAACGGCTCGTCGTACATGATCAGTTCCGGATCGAGCGCGATCGCGCGCGCGAGCGCCACCCGCCGCGCCATGCCGCCGGAAAGATCCGCCGGCTTCAGCTGCGCCGCGCCGCGCAGGCCGACCGCGTTCAGCTTCATCAGCACGAGGTCGCGGATCATCGGCTCCGGCAGCGTCGTGTGTTCGCGCAGAGGAAAGGCCACGTTGTCGAACACCGTGAGGTCGGTGAACAGCGCACCGAACTGGAAGAGCATGCCGACCCTGCGGCGAAGCGCGTACAGCGCGTCGCGATCGCGCGGGTTCACGTCAGCGCCGTCGAACGCGATCCGGCCTCGTTGCGGCGTGAGCGTGCCGCCGATCAGGCGCAGCAAGGTCGTCTTGCCGCAGCCCGAGCCGCCCATGATCGCGATCACCTTGCCCCGCGGAAAGCTCATGCTGACGTCCGACAGGATGACCCGTTGGTCATAGCCGAACGTCACATGGTCGATCTGGACGAGGTTGTCGTTCTTCATTGTTGGGCACGCCGTCCGACGCATTCGGTGGAGCGGCAGCGCCGATCTGGCGCGATCGGCGCAAAGAGCCGGCGATTGTCGCACGGGCAGCCGCCTGACAACGACGGGCGCGCCCGTACGAAGTACTACGGCCGAGGCGTGACGATGCCGTTGCTGACAGCGACCCGATCGCCAGGCCGGTAGGTCGGCCGCTCCGTCACACGGATCGTGCGGTCGATCCCGTCTTCGAAGCGAACGACGACGTCCCAGACGGGGCGTTCCGTCGCCTTCGAGCCAACGGCGCTGCCGGCCATGCCGCCGCCAACCGCGCCCACGGTGGTCGCGATGGTCTGCCCGGTGCCGCCGCCGATCGTGCTGCCGAGCAACCCGCCGAGCACCGCCCCGCCGACGGCGCCAGCGACGTTGCCGGTCGTCGTGCCCTGCGCGCTCTCGGCGATCGATTGAACGACGCCATTGCCCGCGACACCGGCACCCGGCGGAACGCTCGCGCAACCGGCGAGCACGAACACGATGACGAGCAGGACTGCGCGCAAAACTCCATGAATCATCGAATCACTCCCGGGTTCGACATCCCCACTAAGTTGAACATCTGTTCTCCCTTGTCGGGTTCTTCTTCACGGCCCCGCCGGCCGCGGGACCGCAGCGTAACAGCCGGCGGTCCTCGTTCAGCGGGTCGTCGGCGCCATGGGCCGACTCCGCTCGCGCCGGGCAAGTCCATGCAGTCTCAGTTCGTCGTCGTCCTCGGGGACCACGACGAAAGACCGGGTCACTTCCGCGGGAAGATCGCACGCGCGGCCCGACGCCAGTTCGACGAACGTCCAGCAGGTCTCGCCGCGCGCGATCAGCTTGCGCTGACGCGTCATCGCGTAGCGGCGCACTGAAGTGCGCCGATCCCAGGTCGCGATCCAGGTGTAGACATCGAGCGCATCGCCGGCGAAGGCGGGGCGCAGATACTCGATGAAGTGGGTCGAAGCGACCCAGGCATTGCCGCCCTGGAAGTAGCGCTCCATCGGCCAGCCCTGCGCCGCCGAGTGCTCGACCGCGATGTCCTCCATCCAGCGCAGGTACTCGCGGTTGTTGACGTGGCCGACGGCGTCGATGGATTCAGGGCCGACGACGATAGGGGTGTGGAAGATGCGGGGCATACGTAGTGCCGTGCGCTGTGCGCAGGTGACACCGCGAATCTACCGGATCGCGCCAGGCGACTTGGCGCCGTTCCACGGATCGGAGAATTACATGCGCCCCTGACGCATCAGGGACGCTCTCGCGTTCGATAGCAATCACGCCCACGCCGGCCGCCGCGACCGGGGACAGAAGGGAGGAGGGGATCGCGGCAGAAGCCAGCGGGGCGTGATCGGTTGTTGTCGCGCTATCGGATCAGAGCGCCGTTGGACGCTTACTTGCCGCCAGCGCCGCCGCCACCTCCGCCTCCGCCTCCACCTCCGCCACCGCCCCCACCGCCAGCTCCGCCGCCGCCGCCCGCGCCACCGGCACCAGCGCCAGCGCCGCCTCCCGCGCCTGCACCACTCCCTGCGCCACCTCCCGCGCCTGCACCACTACCTGCGCCCGGACCCGGGCCCGGACCTGGGCCTTGGCTCGCGCCAACCGGCCCCGCCGGGCTGGCCTGCGTCTGCGCGCGCGATTGCGACTGCTCGCGCGTCTGCTGCTGCATTTGCTGCGGCTGCTGCAGTTGTTCCCGCGTCTGCTGCTTCGTCTGCTGCTGCGTCTGCTGCTGTCGTCTGCTGCTGCGTCTGCTGCTTCGTCTGCTGCTGCGTCTGCTGCTGCAGTCTGCTCGCTGCGTCTGCTGCTGCGTCTGCTGCGGCGTCTGCTGCGGCGTCTGTTGCGGCTGTTGCAACTGCTCCCTCGTCTGTTGCTGTGTCTGTTGCTGTGTCTGTTCCCGGACCTGTTGCTGAACCTGCGCCTGGTTACTGGTCTGGCCCACTGTCGCCGTCGCCGTCACCGCAACTGCGGCTCCGATCACCGTCATCAAATATCTGCTGGTCATGTCGCGTCCTTTACGGTCGATTCCCGACCGGGTGCCGCCCCGCGGTCCCGACGGGTAAGTCTGTCCAGACGCTTCCCCGCGTCCAGGGTTTTGCTGCAGCGTGACGCCGCTTCAAGCCAAGCAGCCCAAGCGCAGTCGTTAGGAGCAGTACTGGATCAAACGGCGCTTCCGAACGAGCCGCCGTGCATCCGCCTCCCGTGTCGGCTGCCGGTGAAGACGACGGCGGGGCTGCCGCTGGCGGATTCGTGGGCGTCGGCGTGGGGATCGGCGTCGGCGTGGGCGTCGGCGTGGGCGTCGGGGCCGGAGGCTGGATCGTTATCGGTGGATTGGCCGAAAGCTGGGCAGTCACGGCGACCGCCAAGGTGACTTCGTTGTCCGCGATGTTGCCGTCCGGTTCGTCACTCGTGCCTCGAATCGACAGCAGGTAAGTGCCTTCCTTGGCGCTCGTGATCCTCAGGCCCAGTGTCCCGCTCTGGCTGCGCGAGAGCGTGGGGATCGAGCACGTGAACGTCTGTCCAGTGATCGTGCAGCCACCCCCACTGCTGGCATCGACCAGGTCGAGCCCGGCCGATGATCTTCCGCTGAGCACCACCTTGCTGGCGTCGCCGGTGCCGCGGTTCACGACAGTCAGATTCAGCGCCAGTTGGGAGTTCGCCGGGACGGAGGCGTTGCCTGCCGCCAATACGAGATCCGGGAGATCGAACGGTTGTCCGTTAGCGAACATCGCCTCCTTCGTGTTCGGGTCGCCAGCCGTCTGCTCCCCCATCCAGAGCACCATCACCGACGAGCCGTCGGGCGTGGGCCTCAGCTGCGATTCGGATTGCCCGCCGGTCGTCGCCGACACCGGGACGAAGGGATCGAAGTTCAGCCCGAGATCGAGCGACCGGGAGACATAGACCCGACCCGATTGGCCGACAAGCGTGTTCGTCTCGGTCGCGTAGCAGACATAGAACGCGTTCGGGTTCTGCAGGTCGCCAGGATCCGGCGTGCCCGTCAGCGGATTCACGATCGTCCCTGGAGTGGGCACCAGACGAGGCTCGACCACGGTGTTCACGGGCGAGTCGACGCCCGATAGATTGCGCGCCGCGCTCCAGCTGCCCGCCTCGCCATTGGTCGTGGACCGGGTGAAGTAGAGGTTGTAGTTGGCCGTCGGGACGGCGGTCTTCTCGGGATTCGCCGCGTCCATGTTCGGGGTCAGGTCATAGGCGAGCCCGACGAAGCTGCCCCGGATGATGGCGCGATGGGCGTTCGCGTTGCCGCCGAACCGCGCCACGTTGGTCATGTTCTGCGGCGTGTCGGCGAGGATGTCGCTGGGCAGGAACCCGGTGGATCCGGGGCGCGCCGCCGCATCCGCGAGACCGCGCCGGACCATGATGTCCGAAGGCGCCGCCGGCGTAACCCAGGGCGTCTGCCGCCAGAGCACCACCGCGCGCAGGGGCGACGCTCCCGCAGCGGACGCCCCCTGCAGGAAGAACCGCACGCGGCGCGAATTCTGCGTGACGTCGCTGATGATGGTCCCCGAGGAATTCGCGTCATGCGCCGAATACGGGAAGGAGTGATAGACGACGCACTTACCGCCTGTGCCGCCCGGGCACGCCGTCTCTTCGTACGCCACGACGGCGGTCGATCCACTGACTTGCAGGTTCGGGCGCGATGCGCCGGGCTGACCCGTCCCGAAAACGTTGTTGTCGCTCAGTTGCGCGACGTTGGCACGCAGCGTGATGCCATTGGGATTCGGCGCATGCGTGTACCAGATGTTCGTTCCTCCGGTGACGTGCGACCCCATGCCACCGTCCCCGCGGCCTTCGCCTTCGCCCGGTTGCAGTCCGGCAGGATCCTCCTGCCATGCCATCGCGAAGGCAGTCGCCGTTGAACTGCCGGACACCACTTCATTGATGGCGTCGCGCTCGCCGTTGGTCAACTGATGCACGTCCCACGTCGCCAGCGTGGGGTCGGTGGTCGTTGCCACCCAGACGCAGTGAAATGGCCGGTCCGCCGCGCCGTCACCGTCGTAGTCTCCAGCGCCCTGGTCCGGGTTGACGTAGCTGCCCGCGTTCCCGGCAGCGGCCGGATTCTGCGGGCAATAGGCGCTGTTCCACGTGATCAGCACCGACGGTCCGGACGTGACGGGCGGCGCGAAGATGGTCGGCTTCTCGTTGTCGACCACGAACATGAACGAACCTATGGTGGTGATCGTCTGGCCCCCCGTCGGCGCGCCCGCCGCATCGCGCGACAGCAGCACGGGATCGGACCATGTCGCCCCCTCGTCGAACGAGTGGCGCGCGTACACGTTCTGTTGATTCACCGGTCCATCGCCGTAGGTGAACAGCCAGACCTTCCTGAACACTCCGCCGTGCAGGTAGGCGAGCCGCACGACCTTGGCCTTCTCGGTCGGCGTTGCCGTTCGACTGACGTTCACTTCGGCGCCGAACCGCAGCGCGGTTGCGGCGTAGGCCGCGGCGGCGATCGCGCACAACGAAAGCGCCACTCCGGTCCTGAACTTGACGGTCATGATGACCCCCTTGTGACTTCGATCCGTGCGGAACGGACGGCACGGCGCCAGTCGGGCGCGGCCCTTGCGCCGCCTCGCCGCCGTGCCGTGCATACGGCCTCGTTCCAGCATTCAATGTCCACTTCATCAACACTTTCCCGCTCGCATGGCACCATCGCGGCATGTCGATCGACTCCGAACGCGACGCGCCGGCCACTCTTCTGCAAGCCGTCGGCATGCGCCCGCCCCCCGCGGGCTGGTGGCGGTGGCTGGGCGATTGGCACTTCGTGATCGCCGTCCTCGCCGCGGTCCCCGTGTGGATCGCACTCGGCCTGATGGCCGGGCACCGCATGCAGGTGGACTTCGCTCCCGGCGGGTTGATTTCTCTGCTCGTCGTGCGACCCTGCGTCGAGGAGTTCGCATTCCGGGGCGCCCTGCAGGGCTACCTGCTCGAACGCGGCGGGTCGCGCACCGTCGGGCCCTTGTCGATCGCAAATCTCGTCACGACGGCCACTTTCGTGGCGCTGCACTTCACCGCGCAGCCGCCCGCGTGGGCACTCGCAGTCGCTATTCCATCCCTGCTGTTCGGGCATCTGCGCGAACGCTTCGGCAGCGTGTTGCCGCCCATCGCGCTGCATTCGATCTACAACGCCGGCTTCGCCCTCGCAGCCTGGCTGGTCCATTCCTGACCGTGCCCCCGCCCGACCGTCCCCAAAGCAACTCCTGAGGGGCTGGTCGAATCGATGTGAAGCGGCCCCGTCCACCGCAGGGACGAGGCCGGAAGAAACGTGGCGTTCGAGGGCCGGGCGCACGACCGGCATAAGACTGGTCGTGCTGCCCGTGCCCATCGTCATCGCCTCGAGCCCATCGCTCAGTTCACGTTGATGATGACCGACGTGCTCAGCCCGTCCGCGGACAGCGTCGCACCGGCGTCGGCCTTGCTCACCATCTTGATGTGGTTCGGCACCTTCTCGGTACCCACCGTGGCCTCCGGATCGAGACTGAACGTGATCCGGTACTGCCCCGTCTTGTCGGGGACGCCCGTGACCGAGCTCAGCGAGAAGTTGTATCCGTAGACCACCAGGCCACCGACGTTCAGCTCGGCCGCGTACGCCTTGGCCGTGCTCGTGCCGCCGCCCTCGGACGTGGTGCCCCAGCCTTCATAGACGGCCTTGTCCACGATGACCACATCCGGGCCGCCGGACGTGGAGATCTTCTCGATCTTCAGCCGTGCGTTGATCGCGAACACGTTCCGCGTCGCCGACGCGTACGTCGACTTGTCGGTTCCCTGCAGCTCGGTGGTCTGCGAGCCCGACAGCAGCTTCATCGTGTACGCCGTCATCGTGTCCGTCACGCCGGCGATGGTCGCGTCCTGCTTCAGCACCGTCTCGATGCGCACCAGCGAACTGGCCGTGTACGACTTGCTCAGCAGCGCATCACCCCAGTCGACGATCACCTCGAGCTGGCTGCCGGCCGCGTTGTTGCGCCATTCGGCCTGCCAGGTGCTCGCCGTCGCCTGCGGGTAGTACGTCACCCCGGCGATGGCCACCGCCGTGGCGCTCTCGTAGTACGGGAACGCCGTCAGCACCTCGGTCGACAGCGGCCGCAGTCCGGTGTTGAAGTCGAACGTCGGCAGCGTCGCGAACGGGCCGATCCCCGGCCAGGTTCCGCTGATCTTCGCGCCGGCCATGCCATACCCGTCCGCAAAGACCACCGGGAACGACAGGTTGTTGCCAAACGATCCCGTCGTCTCGCCACCACCACCTCCGCCAGCCGTCCCGACCGTGGCCGTGACTTCGCCCGACGGCACGCTCTCGACGTCGGCAATGGCCGGCACAACGGCCGTCACGACGTAGTAGTAGGTCGTGCCCTTCGTCACTGTGGCGTCGATGAACGGCGCCGTCACGTTGGCAAACTTGTTCGCCTTCGTCGCATCCTTGTAGTAGGACGCCAGACCCGGCAGCAGACCTCTGTACAGGTTGTAGCCCAGCTGGATCGGCGCAGTCGACGACGGGTAGTTCACGACGTCATACCACTGCACCGTCACCGTGGCCGAGTCCTTCGGCGCAATCGCCGTCACTCCCAGCGGAGCCGGCGGCGGCGGCGGCAGCGGCCGAGCCGATTTCTCGCTCGACGACGCACTCTCGCCCCCTGCCGAAATGGCGGTCACCACGTAGTGATACGTGTCGCCATTGATCAAGCCGGAGTGTTTGTAGCTCGTCGCAGTGATGGCGGGAATCTGCGTGACGCCTGCAGCCCCCGGAACGACGCCTGCGGTCTTCGACCAGTACAGGTTGTACGACGTCGCATTCAGCGACGGCGCCCAGGACAGCTGGACCTCGGCATTGCCGCTCGTCGCAGCCAGGCCGGCCGGCGCGCCAGGCGCGGGCGCCATCGGCGTCGCGACGACCTCCGCGGAGGCCTTGCCCTCACCGCCCGTGCTGACTGCCGTGACGATGTAGTAGTACTTGACGCCGTTCGTCAGGCTGGTGTGCAGATAGGTCGTCGTTCTGAGCCGGTCGATCTTCGTCACGCCATTGCCGTTCGGGACCACTCCGGCCGCCTTCGACCAGTGGATGTTGTACGAGTCCGCGCCGGAGACCGGCGACCACGACAGCGTCACCGCCGTGTCACCCGACGTGGCGTTCACCGACAACGGTGCTGCGGGAACCGGCGCCACCGGCATCGCGCCCATCACGGACGACAACTCGCTTTCGCCTCCGGCGTTGCGGGCCGCGACTGCGTAATAGAGCAACTTCCCGTTAGTGAGCCCGGTGTGCTTGTACGGCGACACGGCGTTCGGAATCGCCGTCGCCGCTGGTCTTCGTCAGCGGGCTCGTTTCCGACCAGTACAGCGTGTAGGAGGTCGCACTCGCGACCGCCGACCACTGCACGGTGTTGATCGTGTCTCCCGGCTCCACCGACACACTGGTTGGAGCCGCCGGCACGGCCACTATTGGTTCGACGATCGGGGGCGGCGACGTGCTGTCGCTGCCTCCGCAACCCGCCAGCACGCCGACGATCACGCCGGCTGCCAGTGCACGGATCCAGCTGTTCATGAGTTCCTCCTGCTGGTGGATCAGAACCTCGTCTGCTCGGAAGCCTTCCTGCTGGACACTCACTGCCGCCTGTGCTCCCTCGCCCCCTTCAACATCGAAACGGCCCCACCCTCTCTTGCGATGGACGGCGCCTGAAAATGTGCGGAGCCCTTGGCCGGCCGCACGACCGGGTCGTCTGCCCGGTCGTGCCAGCCCCTGCGGGTCCAGCTCCGCGATCAGCTCCTCTCAGTTCACGTTGATGACGACCGACGTGCTCAGTCCGTCCGCGGACAGCGTCGCACCGGCGTCAGCCTTGTTCACCATCTTGATGTGGTTCGGCACCTTCTCGGTACCCACCGTGGCCTCCGGATCGAGACTGAACGTGATCCGGTACTGCCCCGTCTTGTTCGGAACGCCGGTGACCGAACTCAGCGAGAAGTTGTATCCGTAGACCAGCGAGCCGCCGACATTGAGCTCGGCGCCATAGGCTTTGGATGAGCTCATGCCGCCACCACCGCCGTGGCCCCCGCCCTCTTCGGTGGCGCCGAACCCTTCGTAGACGGCCTTGTCCACGATGACCAGGTCCGGACTGCCGTCGGTGGAGATCTTCTCGATCTTCAGCCGTGCGTTGATCGCGAACACGTTCCGCGTCGCCGACGCGTACGTCGACTTGTCGGTTCCCTGCAGCTCGGTGGTGCGCGAGCCCGACAGCAGCTTCATCGTGTACGCCGTCATCGTGTCCGTCACACCGGCGATGGTCGCGTCCTGCTTCAGCACCGTCTCGATGCGCACCTGCGAACTGGCCGTGTACGACTTGCTCAGCAGCGCGTCACCCCAGTCGACGATCACCTCGAGCTGGCTGCCGACCGCGTTGTTGCGCCATTCGGCCTGCCAGGTGCTCGCGGTCGCCTGCGGGTAGTACGTCACCCCGGCGATGGCCACCGCCGTGGAGCTCTGGTAGTACGGGAACGCCGTCAGCACCTCGGTCGACAGCGGCCGCAGTCCGGTGTTGAAGTCGAACGTCGGCAGCGTCGCGAACGGACCAATGCCCGGCCAGGTTCCGCTGATCTTCGCGCCGGCCATGCCATACCCGTCCGCAAAGACCACCGGGAACGACAGGTTGTTGCCAAACGATCCCGTCGTCTCGCCACCACCACTTCCGCCGGCCGTCCCGACCGTGGCCGTGACTTCGCCCGAAGGCACGCTCTCGACGTCGGGAATCGCCGGTACGAAAGCAGTGACGACGTAGTAGTAGGTCGTGCCCTTCGTCACGGTGGCGTCGATGAACGCCGCCGTCACATTGGCAAACTTGTTCGCCTTGGTCGCATCCTTGTAGTACGACGCCAGACCCGGCTGCAGACCTCTGTACAGGTTGTAGCCCAGCTGGATCGGCGCAGTCGACGACGGGTAGTTCGGCACGTCATACCACTGCACCGTCACCGTCGCCGCGTCCTTCGGCGCAATCGCTGTCACCCCGAGGGGCGCCGCCGGCGGCGGAGGCAACGGCCGAGCGGACTTCTCGGACGACAGCGGGCCTTCTCCTGCCATACCGATCCCGGTGACGACGTAGTAGTAGGTGTCGCCGTTCGTCAGGCCGGTATGCGTGTAGCTGGTTGTAGCGGAATTGACCTTCGTGACGCCCGAACCTCCCGGCGCGACACCCGCGACTTTCGCCCAATAGACGCTGTAGGAGGTGGCGTCGGTCACCGGTGACCAGGACAACTGGACTTGTGTGTCACCGGCCGTGGCCACGACACTTCCCGGCGCTCCCGGCGCAGGGGGCATCGGCGTGGCCGACGCTTCGATCGAAACCGGGCTCTCGCCGCCGGTGTTCACGGCGGTGACGATGTAGTAGTACTTGCCGCCGTTCGCCAGGCCCGTATGCGTGTAGCTGGTCGCCGCGACGGGCGAGATCTTCGTGACGCCCGCACCTCCCGGGACCACACCCGCAGCCTTCGACCAGTAGATGCTGTACGAATCCGCACCGGACACCGGCGACCACGCGAGCGTCACCGAGGCGTTAGCCGACGAGGCATTCAGCGTGACTGGCGCAGCGGGCACTGGCGCCACCGGCATGGCGCCGATGACCGACGACAGTTCGCTCTCACCCCCTGCGTTCCGGGCGGCCACCGCGTAATAGATCAACTTGCCGTTCGTCAGCCCGGTGTGCTTGTAGGGCGATACGGCGTTCGGAACGGCCGTTGCCGTCGCCTTCGCCGCCGGACTCGTTTCGGACCAGTACAGCGTGTAGGAGGTCGCGGTGGGCACCGCCGACCACTGCACCGTATTGACCGTGTCCCCCGGCTCCACCGACACACCGGTTGGAGCCGCCGGCACGGCCACTGCTTGTTCGATGATCGGCGGCGGCGACGTGCTGTCGCTGCCTCCGCAAGCGGCCAGCACACCAAACAGCAGCGCTGCCGTGAGTGACTTGACCGAGCTGTTCATGTTCTCTCCCTCCGTTGATGCTTCACTTCCCTGACCGCCACCTCCGGCGCTCCGCCCCTGCTTCAGGACGGACACCGCCGTCGCATCAGGACTGTCCCCGCTCAACCTCGCTTGCGGCGAGTCGCGCATCGACCGCGGGCGGCAATGAACTCGCTGTCCGGTCGACCGCCGCACTCGCTGCGCTCTTCCCCTTGATCTGGCTCGTTTCCCCGGCCTTGTCGCACGACAGAACGACGCCCCGCTCCTTCGCGCGCGCCTGCATCCGATCGCGGTGCTCGCTCAGGAGCTGTTCGAGCTCCTGTCCGGATTCCCGTCGGGCCCGGTCGCGGTACTCCGCCCGTTCGCGCTCCGTCATCAACTGGTACCCGCAGATATCCCTGTCGCGCGCACGCTCTTCGTCATGGCTCGGCTTCTGAGCACATACGCTTTGCGAGGCCGCGAGCACTGCAACGACCACCGCAACGAGCCAGGCCTTCCAGACGATCGGCATCCGACAGCCTTCAAATTTCCAGATCCACGCTTTTCAACGTAGGAAGGCTTCCTGAAACGAGGCTGAAGCTCGACGGTTCAGCATCCCCCAGCGCTCGCGAACGTGACTTTCGTCAAGCTGGAGCCATTGGGACTACGACGCGAAGCGCGCCCGAGAGGTGGCGCCGCGCAGTTCTTGATCTGAGCCCATGTCAGTTGCGGCCCGGATGCCATTGTTTATTGGATACAAGCGCGTGTCGGGGTAGCTTGCCCTTTGCGCACGCCGAGACCAGGGTTTGCTGCCATGCGGTTGCTGCTGGTCGAAGATGACCTGACACTGGGCGACGCCGTGCGGGCGTTTCTCAGTGCGCGCGGCCATGCCGTCGATTGGGTTACGACGCTCGCCGACGCCCGTGCCGGGGCGCAAAGCGCTTTCGACGTGATCCTGCTCGACTGGCGTCTGCCGGATGGCTCGGGCGTGGACTGGTTGCGCCACCTGAGAACCTCCGTTGGCGTGAACCAGCACACGCCGGTGTTGGTGCTCACCGCACGCGACGCCCTCGGCGACCGGATCGAAGGGCTGGACGCGGGCGCCGACGATTACCTGATCAAGCCATTTCAGCTGGCCGAACTCGACGCGCGCATACGCGCGAACTCACGACGGGCAGCGGGCAATCCAAGCGGATTTCTCGTCGCTGGAGAGATTCGGCTCGACGGCACGGCGCAGGCCGTCACCCTCGCGGGCTCGCCAGTCGAGCTGACAGCGCACGAGTACGCGCTGCTCGAGGCGCTGATGCGACGGGCGGGTCGGATTCTGTCGCGCCCGACGATCGAACAACTCCTCTACGGCTTCGAAACCGACGTCCAGAGCAATACGGTGGAAGTGTACGTATCCAGCCTGCGGCGAAAGCTGGGGCACGACGTCATCGAAACCGTGCGCGGGATGGGCTACCGCCTCCGGGTCGCGTGACATGAGCGACACGACGGCACCGTCGATCCAGACGCGCCTCCTGCGAAGAACACTTGCGACCGTCCTCGCGGCCTCCGTAATCAGCGCGGCGGCCGCCGCGGCGGCAGTAAGCGTCGAGGTTCGACGTTCAATGGAGGCCGCCCTCGAGGAAGCGGCCCAGGCGCTCGTCATCCTCGCCGAGCACGAGGCTGAAGTCGAAGCGGTCTCGCATGGGCAAGCGCTGCCCGCGCCGCCGCACCGCGAAATCCTCATGTGGCAGTTGCGCGCGTCGTCTGGCCGCCTGATTGCACGATCACACAGCGCTCCGGACGAACCCTGGCCCGCCGTTCCGCTCGTGGAAGGACACCTGCACGCGGGCGGGCTCGCCGTTTACACGACTCCAGGACAGGATCGCTGGCTGCAGGTGGCCCAGCCTCTCGCCGAATTGAGACGCGCCCAGTACAGCGCGGCATCGGCGGCGGGAGGATCGGTGCTCATCCTCGGCCTGTTGGCCAGCGTCATCCTCGGCTGGGCGGTGCGGAAGGAGCTTCGTCCGATCTCGGACTTTGCCGAAGCCGTTGAATCGATCGGCCCGGAAACCATTCGCATGTCCTCACCGGCGCTGCCCCGAAGCGAACTGGTCCAGGCGTACCGGGAGCTCGATGCGATGCTCGCCCGCTTGCATGCCAAATTGAGGAGCGAACGCGCGTTCTCGGCCCATGCGGCTCATTCACTGCGCACTCCGCTCGCTGGGCTCGGCGCGCAACTGGAAGTGGCGAGCGACATGGCGCCACCCGAAATTGCGCAGCGAATCGGTCTGGCGATCGCGGCTGCCGGACGCCTGTCCAGTGTGGTGGATGCGCTGCTGTCGATGACTCGCATGACCGATGGCGCGCAGTGGCGACCGTTCGACGCAACGGAACTGGCGCCCATAGCAACCGGCCGGGCACTCGTCGTTGATACGAGCCAGCTTAATGACGCCAAGGCGCTTACCGGCGACTCGGATCTGCTCGCAGTGGCCGTTGCAAACCTCGTTGACAACGCCTCGCGCCATGGCGCCAGCCAGGTCAGCATCCGGGTGAGCTCGGACGGCGTACGGCAGTCGATCGAGGTCGCGGACGATGGGCCGGGAATCACGAAGGAATCCTTGACGCGGCTGGAGGGCGCGCTGCACCGCTTCGAGCAGTCGGGAGAAATCGATTCGGTACTTGGCCTCGGCCTCACCCTCGCGGCTTCCGTCGCGCGAGCTCACAACGGTCGCCTGTCACTGCGGCAGCGGGAGGCTGACGGGCACGGATTCCGCGCAACGCTGGACTGGCCGGTTGCCAGATCCGGTCGCACCGGCCGCTGAACGGCCGCGTCGACAGAACTCGGATCCGCCGCGGAACCTTCCGGCTGCTTTCCAGCTGATCAGGAAGCCGGTTGCTGACCCGACAGATACGGCGCAGCCGACCGGCCGCCGTGCAGTGCGCTTGCCACACGCGAAGCGTTCGTCCGGGGAACGACTGTTCCTGACCTCCCTCCGGGACCAAGGGGTGTCACCGGAATCAGCGCGGCAGGTTGGACGACCCCATCAGGTATTCGTCCACGGCGCGCGCACATTGGCGGCCCTCGCGGATCGCCCAGACCACCAGGCTCTGCCCGCGCCGCATGTCGCCGGCGGCGAACACCTTCTCGACGCTCGTGGCGTAAGGCCGCGGCCCGCTCTTCGTCTCCTCGGTTGCCGCCCGCGCGTTGCCGCGTGCATCCTTTTCCACCCCGAAGGATTCGAGCACGGAAGCGACGGGTGCCACGAATCCCATCGCGAACAGGACGAGGTCCGCGGGAATCTCGAACTCCGAACCCGGCACCTCGACCATCTTCTGCGCCCCGGTCGCCGGATCCTTCTGCCATTCGACGCGCGCGGCCACCAGCGCCCGCACGTTGCCCTTGCCGTCGCCTTCGAAGCGCTTCGTCGTGACCGACCAGTCGCGCGTCACGCCCTCCTCGTGCGAACTGGAGGTGCGTAGCTTCACCGGCCAGTACGGCCAGGTGAGATCCTTGTTCTCCTTCGCGGGGGGCTGGGGCAACAGCTCGAACTGCGTCACCGACTTCGCACCGTGACGGTTCGACGTGCCGACGCAGTCCGACCCGGTGTCACCGCCACCGATCACGACGACGTTCTTGCCAGTCGCGAGGATCTGGTCCTTGACCTTGTCTCCCGCGACCACCTTGTTCTGCTGCGGCAGAAACTCCATGGCGAAGTGCACGCCCTTGAGTTCACGCCCCGGCACCGGCAGGTCGCGCGGCTGCTCGGCGCCTCCCGAGAGCACGACCGCGTCGAACTCCTTCAGCAACTGGTCGGGATCGATCGTCTGCTTCGACCAGTTGGTGACTCCGCCATCGATTCCGGGTTTGCCGACGAGCGCGCCGGTGCGGAAGATGACGCCCTCGGCCTGCATCTGTTCGATGCGACGGTCGATGTGGGACTTCTCCATCTTGAAGTCCGGAATACCGTAGCGCAGGAGGCCGCCCGCGCGGTCATTCTTCTCGAAGACGGTCACCGCGTGCCCCGCGCGCGCCAGTTGCTGTGCGGCGGCCAGCCCGGCCGGGCCGCTTCCGACCACGGCGACCGTCCTGCCCGTCCGGACCTTCGGCGGCTGCGCAACGACCCAACCCTCTTCCCAGCCCTTGTCGATGATCTTGTGCTCGATCGACTTGATGCCGACCGGCACGTCCTCGATGTTGAGCGTGCACGCTGCCTCGCACGGCGCCGGACACACGCGGCCCGTGAACTCGGGGAAGTTGTTCGTGCTGTGCAGGACGTCGAGCGCGGCCTTCCAGTCCTGGCGATACACCAGGTCGTTGAAGTCCGGAATGATGTTGTTGACCGGGCAGCCGTTGTTGCAGAAGGGAATGCCGCAGTCCATGCAGCGCGCCGCCTGCACCTTGCCTTCCTCGTCGGACAGGTGCACGACGAACTCGCGCCAGTGCTTCATGCGCGACTTCGGCGCCTCCGCCGCTTCCTCCAGCCGCTGGTACTCCATGAAACCGGTGATCTTCCCCATCGCTGTCTCGCGTCGTCCGTTCGTTGCGTTCGTTGTTGCGTCGCTCGATTCCTGCCCCGGCTCTCGCTACGCCGCCATCCGCTGGGCGGGCAGAGCCTGTGCGGCTGCCAGTTCCTTCAGCGCCCGCTTGTACTCGTGCGGGAACACCTTCACGAATTTCGAGCGCATCGTCGCCCACTGATCGAGGACCATGCGCGCACGCAGGCTGCCGGTGTGGCGGAAGTGATCCTCGACGAGTCCGCGCAGGATGAACTCGTCGGTTTCGCCGAGGTGCCATATCGCCTCGTCGACCTTCTCCTGCTGCTCGGCCGCGGGCAGCACGCGCTCCAGTTCGCACATCGACTGGTTGCAGCGCGTGGCAAAGTCCCCGTTCTCGTCGAAGACGTACGCGATGCCGCCCGACATCCCGGCCGCGAAGTTCCGTCCCGTGGCGCCGAGCACGACCACCGTGCCCTTCGTCATGTACTCGCAACCGTGGTCGCCCGTGCCCTCGACGACTGCGGCAGCCCCGGAGTTGCGCACCGCGAAGCGCTCGCCTGCCACGCCGTTGAAATACGCCTCGCCGGCGATCGCGCCATAGAGCACCGTATTGCCCACGATGATGTTCTCGGTGCCTGCCCCGCGGAAGTCATTCGGACAGCGCACGATCACGCGGCCACCCGAGAGCCCCTTGCCCGTGTAGTCGTTGGCGTCCCCCACCAGATCCAGCGTGATCCCGTGCGCCAGGAACGCGCCGAAGCTCTGTCCGGCCGTTCCGTTCAGCTGGATGTGGATCGTGTCGTCCGGCAGGCCGGCATGGCCGTACTTGCGGGCGACCAGCGATGACAGCATGGTGCCCACCGCGCGGTTGACGTTGCGGATCGGCGTGATGAAACTCACCCGCTCGCCGCGCTCCAGCGCCGGCTTGCTCTGTTCGATCAGCTTGTGGTCGAGCGCCTTCGTGAGGCCGTGGTCCTGCGACTCGACACACAGGCGCGGCACTTCGGCCGGCATCCTGGGCTGGTAGAAGATGCGGCTGAAATCGAGTCCGCGTGCCTTCCAGTGGTCGATGCCGCGCCGGGTGTGGAGCAGATCCGCGCGGCCCACCAGCTCCTCGAACTTGCGGATGCCGAGCTGCGCCATGATCTCGCGCACTTCCTCGGCCACGAAGAAGAAGAAGTTGACCACGTGCTCCGGCTGGCCCTTGAACTTCGCGCGCAGCTTCGGGTCCTGCGTGGCCACGCCGACCGGGCATGTGTTCAGGTGGCACTTGCGCATCATGATGCAGCCCTCGACCACGAGCGGCGCCGTCGCGAAACCGAACTCGTCGGCACCGAGCAGCGCGCCGATCACGACGTCGCGCCCGGTCTTCATCTGGCCGTCGACCTGAACGGCGATACGCCCGCGCAGGCGGTTCAGCACGAGCGTCTGCTGGGTCTCCGCAAGGCCCAGTTCCCACGGCGTGCCGGCGTGCTTGATCGACGACACGGGCGACGCGCCCGTTCCGCCGTCGTGTCCGGCGATGGTCACGTGATCGGCCTTCGCCTTGGCGACACCCGCCGCCACCGTACCGACGCCGACTTCCGACACCAGCTTCACGCTGATCGACGCCTGCGGATTGGCGTTCTTCAGATCGTGGATCAGCTGCGCCAGGTCCTCGATCGAATAGATGTCGTGGTGCGGCGGGGGCGAGATCAGCCCGACGCCGGGGACCGAGTACCGCAGCTTCGCGATGTAGTCGCTGACCTTGTGGCCGGGCAGCTGGCCGCCCTCGCCGGGCTTCGCGCCCTGCGCCATCTTGATCTGGATCTGGTCGGCGCTGACGAGGTACTCGGTGGTGACGCCGAACCGGCCGGAGGCCACCTGCTTGATCTTGCTGCGGAGCGAATCGCCTTCCCGCAGCGGCACGTCGGCGACAACGCGATCCTCGCCGAGCACGCTCGCGAGCGTGTCGCCGTTGCGGATCGGAATGCCGCGCAGTTCCTGCTGGTAACGACGATCGTCTTCGCCGCCCTCGCCCGTATTGCTCTTGCCGCCGATCCGGTTCATGGCGACGGCGAGCGTGGAGTGCGCCTCGGTCGAGATCGAGCCGAGCGACATCGCCCCGGTCGCGAAGCGCTTCACGATCTCCTTCGCCGGTTCGACCTCGTCGAGCGGGATGGCCTTCCGGGGATCGAGCTTGAACTCGAACAGCCCGCGCAGCGTCATGTGACGCCGGCTCTGGTCGTTGATCAGTTGCGCGTACTCCTTGTACGTCTGGTAGGAGTTGGCGCGGGTCGAATGCTGCAGCTTGGCGATCGCGTCCGGCGTCCACATGTGCTCTTCGCCGCGGACGCGCCACTGATATTCGCCACCGGCGTCGAGCGCGGTGGCCAGCACCGGATCGTCGGAAAACGCCGCCCGGTGCGCCCGGACCGCCTCTTCCATCACCTCGAACAGTCCCATGCCGCCGACGTTGCTCGCGGTGCCGCGGAAGTACTTGTCGACCAGCTCCCGGTTGAGGCCAACCGCCTCGAAGATCTGGGCGCCGCAGTACGACATGTAGGTGCTGATGCCCATCTTCGACATGACCTTGTTCAGGCCCTTGCCGACCGCCTTCACGTAGTTCTTGATCGCCTTGTCGGCATCGCCGCGGTGCAGCTCGATCAGTGTCTCGAGGGCGAGGTACGGATGGACCGCTTCCGCGCCGAAGCCGGCGAGCAGGGCGAAGTGGTGCACCTCGCGCACGGAGCCGGTCTCGACGACGAGACCGGACGAGGTACGCAGGCCCTCGGCGATCAGGTGCTGGTGCACCGCGCTCGTGGCGAGCAGCGCCGGAATCGCGACCCGCTCGGCATCGAGCGAGCGGTCGGTGACGATCAGGATGTTGAAGCCCGCCTTCACCGCGTCCACCGCCTGGGCGCAGAGCGACGCCAGGCGAGCCTCGACGCCTTCCTTGCCCCACGCGAGCGGGTAGCAGATGTCGAGCTCGAAGGAGCGGAACTTGTTCGACGAGTAGTCCTCGATCGAACGGATCTTCGCCATGTCGTTGAAGTCGAGCACGGGCTGGCTCACCTCGAGACGCATCGGCGGGTTGATGTTGTTGATGTCGAGCAGGTTGGGCTTCGGCCCGATGAAGCTCACCAGCGACATCACCATCTGTTCGCGGATCGGGTCGATCGGCGGGTTCGTGACCTGCGCGAACAGCTGCTTGAAGTAGCTGTAGAGCGGCTTGGTCTTGTTCGACAGCACCGGCAGCGCGCTGTCGTTGCCCATCGAGCCGATCGCCTCCTCGCCCTGCAGGGCCATCGGTTCCATGAGGAACTTGACGTCTTCCTGCGTGTAGCCGAACGCCTGCTGCCGGTCGAGCAGCGGGACATCGACGCGGGCGGCGGATGCCGGCTTCTCGCCGGCGCTCACCGGCAGGTCGTCGAGCTTGATGCGGATGCGCTTGATCCACTCCTTGTACGGCTTGCTCGCCGCGAGCTGCTGCTTGAGCTCCGCGTCGTCGATGATGCGGCCCTGCTCGGTGTCGATCAGGAACATCTTGCCGGGCTGCAGGCGCCACTTCTTGAGGATGCGGCTTTCCGGAATCGGCAGCACGCCGACCTCCGAGGCCATCACCACCATGTCGTCGTCGGTGATCACGTAGCGCGCCGGGCGCAGGCCGTTGCGGTCGAGCGTCGCCCCGATGCGCACGCCGTCGGTGAACGCGATGGCCGCCGGGCCGTCCCACGGCTCCATCATCGCCGCGTGGTACTCGTAGAACGCGCGGCGCGCGTCGTCCATCGTCGTGTGCTGCTCCCAGGCCTCGGGAATCATCATCATCACGGCGTGCGCGAGCGGGTAGCCGCCCATCACCAGCAGTTCGAGGGCGTTGTCGAAGCAGGCCGTGTCGGACTGGCCGTCGTAGATCAGCGGGAAGAGTTTGTTGAGGTCGTCACGCAGCACCGGCGACGACATCACGCCCTCGCGCGCGCGGATCCAGTTGAAGTTGCCCTTCACCGTGTTGATCTCGCCGTTGTGCGCGATCAGGCGGTACGGGTGCGCGAGTTCCCACGCCGGGAACGTGTTGGTGGAGAAGCGCTGGTGCACCAGGGCGATCGCCGACACGACGCGCGGGTCGGCGAGATCCGTGTAATAGCGGCCGACCTGGTCGGCGAGCAGCAGCCCCTTGTAGACCACCGTGCGCGTCGAGATCGACGGCACGAAGTACTCCTTGCCATGCTTGAGCTTCAGCGCCTGGATCTTGTGGCTGGCGGTCTTGCGGATGACGTACAGCTTGCGCTCGAGGGCATCGGGAACCATGACGTCGGCGCCGCGGCCGATGAAGATCTGACGGATCACCGGCTCGCGGTCCTTCACGAGCGGCGACATCGGCATCGAACGGTCGACCGGGACGTCGCGCCAGCCGAGCACGACCTGGCCTTCCGCGCGCACCGTGCGCTCGAGTTCCTGTTCGCAGGCCTGGCGGGAGGCGTGTTCGCGCGGCAGGAAGATCATGCCGACGCCGTATTCGCCGGGCGGCGGCAGGGTGACACCCTGCTTCGCCAGTTCTTCGCGGTAGTAGGCATCCGGGATCTGGAGCAGGATGCCGGCGCCGTCCCCGCACAGCACGTCGGCTCCCACCGCGCCGCGATGGTCGAGGTTCTGCAGGATCAGAAGCGCCTGCTGGACCAGCCCGTGGCTCGCGCGCCCCTTGATGTTCGCAACGAAGCCCACGCCGCAGGCGTCGTGCTCCTGCGTCGCCGAGTAGAGGCCGTACGTACCGGCGTGTTCAAGGGTGTCGCGGGGGGTCATGGTCGGCTCCAGTTCGGCTCGCCCTCGGCACAAACGCGAGGGAAACAATTGACTTTAATGCGCCGCACCAACCCGGGCAAGAACAAAAATCGGGGTCTGACCCCGATTTTTGGCACTATGGACGCTGGGGATTATTTAATCGGGGACAGAGTAGTTCTGGTCAGCCAGCCTTGGACGACCGGCCTTGCGTGGAACGGATCGACGCCCCATGCCCAGCCGGACCGCGGCGTCCGCGGATCCGAGCCACCAGCCGCCGTGGGTCGATCGCCGAATGGCGGAAAGCTCGTCGTCGGAGGAGGCGTGCTCGAACAGGCTTAGGTAGGCGGCCTGGCGTTCAAAGGGGGTGTTGCCGAGCGCCCAGTAGACCGGGTGGTCGGTGATCCACGGATCGACGGCGCGGCCGACGTGATGAAGGTGGCTCGACCAGCGGAATTCGCTGGGTTGCGACGCCAGGCCGGCCCGCACGGGGTTCAGTTCGACGTACCGCATGCAGGCCAGCAGGTAGCGCTCGGCTTCGACCACCGTCGAGCGGTACCGTCCCTCGAAGAGCGCGCCCGTTCGCGCGTGACGGTCATTGAACCACCGGACATACCGCCGCCCCAGCGCCTGCATTACCCGGCCCACGTCCCCGGCCGCCTGCGGTGTCGCCAGCAGGTGAACGTGGTTCGGCATCAGCACGTAGGCGTGGACCGCAAGGCCGGCGGCCGAAGCGATCTCGCGCAGGGTTGCCAGATACCGTTCGCGGTCCGCGTCGTCGACGAAGATCGCCTGCCGGTCGTTGCCGCGCTGGATGAGGTGATGAGGAAGGCCGGCGATCGTCAGCCGGGGAAGGCGCGCCACAGAGGCTCCGAAATCGGGGTCAGACCCCGATTTTGCACGCCTCAGGTGTCGCCGATGGCGAACAGCCGCTGGTGCTCCTTCATGGCATAACGGTCGGTCATGCCGGCGACGTAGTCGGCGATGGCGCGCGCCCGGTCCTCGGCCACCTCTCGCCTGATGGTCGAGGGGCAGCAGACGCGGCTCGTCGTAGAAGGCGGCGAAAAGGTCGGCGACGATGCGCTTCGCCTTCGTCGTCATCCGCATGACGCGGAAATGCCGGTAGAGGTTGTGCAGCAGGAAGGACTTGAGCGCGTCCGCCTCGCTTCGGACCTCCGGCGAGAACGAAACGAGCGGGGCGGCCTGCCTGACATCGTCGACGCTCGCCGGCTGCGCGGCCGCGATGCGCCGCGCGCTCTCGCTCGCGAGGTCGACGATCAGCGTGTTGATCATCCGTCGCACCGTTTCGTTCACCATGCGGCGTTCGCCGATCTCCGGAAACTGCGCCCGCACTTCGTTCGCGTGGCGAGCGAACAGCGGCACGTCCTCCAGCTGGCCGAGCTGCAGCAGCCCCGAACGCAGCCCGTCGTCGATGTCGTGGTTGTTGTAGGCGATCTCGTCGGCGAGGTTGGCGATCTGCGCCTCCAGGCTCGGCTGCCGCTTCTGCAGGAAGCGCTCGCCCAGTTCGCCGAGCTTGCGTGCGTTCTCCGGCGAACAGTGCTTCAGGATGCCTTCGCGCGTCTCGAACGAGAGGTTGAGTCCGTTGAAGGCGCCGTAGCGCTCCTCGAGCTCGTCGACCACGCGCAGCGACTGCAGGTTGTGCTCGAAGCCGCCGTGCGCCTTCATGCACTCGTGCAGCGCATCCTGCCCGGCGTGGCCGAACGGCGTGTGGCCAAGGTCGTGCGCCAGCGAGATCGCCTCGACGAGGTCGTCGTTGACCCCGAGCTGGCGCGCGATGGCGCGGCCGATCTGCGCGACTTCGAGCGAGTGCGTCAGGCGCGTGCGGAAGAGGTCGCCTTCGTGATTGACGAAGACCTGCGTCTTGTACTCGAGGCGGCGGAACGCGCTCGAATGGATCACCCTGTCGCGGTCGCGCTGGAACGCGGTCCGTCCCGGGGATTCGGGCTCCCGGTGACGCCGTCCGCGCGAGTGCTCCGCATGCGCCGCGTAAGCAGCGAGGCCGGCGATGTCGGAGGTGCGCGCCGTCACCGGAATCCACCGGCCGTGAGCGTCTCGCGCACCAGCGGCTCCGGCACCGCGCGCTGCACCGCCCGTCCGATCCGCTCCAGCACGATGTAGCGCACCGTGCCTGCCTCGGCCTTCTTGTCGCCGCGCATGCTCTGCAGCGCGTGCTCCGCGTTCAACCCCTCGATGCGCGGCGGCAGCCCGGCGAGCGCCACCGCATGCTCGACGCTGCGCACGTCGCGGTCGTCGAGCAGGCCCAGGCGCCGCGACAGATCGGCCGCCAGCACCATGCCGCATCCCACCGCCTCGCCGTGCAGCCACTGCGTGTAACCGGTCAGCGCCTCGATGGCGTGCCCGAAGGTGTGGCCGAGGTTCAGCAGCGCGCGCTCGCCCGACTCCCGTTCGTCCCGTCCGACGACGCCCGCCTTGATCTCGCACGAGCGGCCGATGGCGCGCGCGAGCGCCGCCGGTTCCCGCCCGCGCAGGGCCGGAAGATCGCCGACGACGGCGTCGAAGTACGCGGCATCCGCGAGCAGGCCGTGCTTCAGGATCTCCGCAAGCCCCGCCGCCAGTTCGCGCGATGGCAGCGTCTGCAGCACGTCCATGTCCGAGACCACCACGCTCGGCTGGTGGAACGCACCGATCAGGTTCTTGCCGCTCGGATGATTGATGCCGGTCTTGCCGCCGACGGACGAGTCGACCTGCGCAAGCAGCGTGGTGGGCACCTGGACCGCGCGGATACCCCGCATGTAGATCGAGGCGGCGAAGCCCGCGAGGTCCCCGATCACGCCGCCGCCAAGCGCGACGACCACGCTCCTTCGGTCCGCGCCGTGCGCCACCAGCGCATCGAGGATGCGCGACACGCTGTCCCACTGCTTGGTGTGTTCGCCGTCCGGCAACCGCACCAGCGCCGTCGTGGCCACCGGTCGCAGCGCGTCAAGCGCCAGGTCGCCGTACAGGGGGCCGACGACGTCGTTGGTGACGACGAGGATCGACGTCGGCGCAAGAGGCGCCACGAACTCTGCGAGCCGGGCCAGCAGGCCGGTGCCGACGTGGATCGAGTATGTGCGGTCGGTGAGTGCGACCGTGATGCTGCGCATCGGGCGATTCTACGGCGCGGCCGCGACGAGCTGGCGCACGGCAGGATCGTCCAGCAGCCGACGCACCAGCCGGCGCGGGTTGGCCGACGCCGACTGAAAAGTGATGTGCGCGGTCTGCTCGTACAGCGGCTCGCGCTGCATCAGCAGTTCGTCGATGCGCGCTCGCGGGTCGGCTGTCTGCAGCAAGGGGCGCGATCGGTCGTTGCGTGTCCGGCGATGGATTTCATCCGCATTCGCGCGCAGGTACAGCACCAGCCCGCGATCATGAAGGCGGCGGCGCGTTTCCTCGTTGAGGACGGCGCCGCCCCCGGTGGCCAGCACGATGCCGGGGCGCTGAGTGAGTTCATCGAGCAACGCCGCCTCGCGCCGGCGGAAGCCCTCCTCGCCCTCGACCGAGAAGATGGTCGCGATCAACGCGCCGCTGCGCGCTTCGAGTTCGCGGTCGGCATCCACGAAATCGAAGCCCAGCGCCTGGGCCAGCAGGCGTCCGACGGTGGTCTTGCCCGCTCCCATCATCCCGATCAGGAACACGGAGCGCGGTCGTTCGGTCATGGCGCGAAGCGTACGTGAATGGTCGGGGCGAAAAAAAGGGCCGCCTCCGGGGCGGCCCTCGATCCAGCTCCGTTCCTATCTCATCGCCGCATTGATCTTCTCGGAGATCACGCGCGGGGTGATGAAGATGATCAGCTCGGTGCGATCGTTGATCGTCGCGGTGTTCTTGAACAGGTAGCCGACCACCGGGAGATCCCCCAGCAGCGGCACTTTCGTGACGTCGGTGCGCTGCTGCTGCTCGTAGATGCCGCCGAGCACGACCGTGCCTCCGTTCTCAACCAGGACCTGGGTCTGGACGTTCTTGGTGTCGATCGACGGACCCGAAATCGTCTGCACGCCCACGCTGTCCTTGTTGACTTTGACGTCGAGGAAGATAGCGCCTTCAGGAGTGATCTGGGGAGTGACTTCCAGCTTCAGGACCGCCTTGCGGAACGCCACCGAGGTCGCGCCGCTCGACGTTGCCTGCTGGTACGGAATCTCCGTGCCCTGCTCGATTGTCGCCTTGACCTTGTCGGCGGTCACCACGCGCGGGCTGGAGATGATCTTGCCGAGGCCGTCCGCCTCGAGGGCGTTCAGTTCCAGGTTGACGAGGCGCGTGAGGCTGCTGTTGAACAGCGTCAGGTTGAACTGCCCCGGATTGAAGCCGTTGATGCCGGACGCGGGCAGGTTGACGTTGCTGGGAATGGTGGAGACGCTGGACCCGGGAAGCGTGCCGAACAGGTTCTGCCCGCCGATCACCGACTCGTTGTTGACCTTGCCGAAGCCCAGGCGCACGCCGAGGTTGCGGCTGAACTTGTCGCTTGCCTCGACGATCCGCGCCTCGATCAGCACCTGCGGGACCGCGACGTCGATCCGCTGCAGCATGCGCCTGACGTCTTCGAGCCGGGCGGGGGTGTCCTGCACGAACAGCTGGTTGGTACGCACATCGACCGCGACGCTGCCACGCTTGGAAACCAGGCGCTGCTTGTCGTCCGTCAGCAGCCTGCGAACGTCCTCGGCCTTCTGGTAATTGACGACGAAGGCCTCGGAGCGGAGCGGTTCCAGGTCTGCGATCTGGCTGCGCGATTCGAGTTCCAGCTTTTCCTTGGCGGCGATTTCGTCACGCGGCGCCACGAGCACCACGTTGCCGTTCTTGCGCATGTCGAGGCCCTTGGACTGCAGGATGATGTCCAGCGCCTGGTCCCATGGCACGTCCTTCAGCCGCAGCGTGATCGTGCCGCCGACGGAATCGCTCGTGATGATGTTGAGGTTGGTGAAGTCGGCGATCACCTGCAGCAGCGACCGCACATCCACGTTCTGGAAGTTCAGCGACAGGCGCTCGCCCTGGTAGCCCTGCCGGGTGCCCTGGAACAGGCGCGCCGGATCTTCCTTGACCGGGCGCACTTCGAGCACGAAGCGCGTGTCGCTCTGGTAGGCGTTGTGCTCCCACAGGCCGCGCGGCTCGATCACGAGGCGCGTGTTGTTGCCCTGCTGGCTCGCGCTGATCTGCGACACCGGCGTGGCGAAGTCGGAGACGTCAAGGCGACGCTTGAGCGTGTCGGGCAAGGTCGTGTTCATGAAGTCGACGACGACCGTGTTGCCCTGCTGGCGGATGTCGACGTTGGTGTTGGGATCGGTCAGGTCGACGACCACGCGGCCCTCGTTGTCGGCACCGCGACGGAAATCGATGCCGCGCAGAGCCCGGTTGGCCGTGAAAGCGCCCGGACCGGCGACTGCCTGAGCCGCCACCGGAGCCGCCACGGGCGCAGCCGCCGGCGCAGACGAACCGGCCGCAAAGGTCGCGGCCGCCGCACCGCCGATCGCGACGAGCACCCGCTTGCCGTCAACGGTGATGTTGTGGGTCACCGGACGCTTCAGGTTCACGACGACGCGCGACCGGCCGCCGGACTGCACCACGTTGACCGATCGCACGTCGCCCTGGTTGAGTTCAACCGCATTCTTGCCGAGTCCGTTCACGGTCTGCGGCAGGTCGAGCGCGACGCGTGCGGGATTGGCGACGGAGAAGCTGGCCGGGACGCCGGAAGGCGCGTTCCTGAGCTCGATGGTGACCACCACTCCGGTGGTGGTCTGGGTCGCATCGATTCGCTCGATGGCGTTGTCGCTCGATGCCTGTGCCGCCGCCGTGCCGGCGATGGCAAGAAGACCGAGGGCCGCAGCGAATCGCGACACCCGGCTGGCCAGACCTTCAATGGTGATGCTCATCGCTTGCTCCCTTGCCGCGACGCGGCCTCCTGCAACTCCAGCTTGGAAGGCCGTTCGACCCACTCGCCGGCAGCGTCCTGGACAATTTCCTTGAGTTCGACTTCTGTTTCGCTGATCTTCGTGACGAGTCCGAAATTCTGTCCCATGTAGTTCCCGACCTTGACCATGAAGGTCTGTCCGCCGGCGTCGATCAGCGCCGCATTGTTGCCCTGTTGCCGCATTGTGCCGACCATCTTCAACTGGTCGATGGGGTAGCCTTCCAGCACCTCCCGACGACGGTCCAGGTCGGGCTTGATGGCGCTGGCGCTCGCCCGAGACTGGGCCTGGCGCGCCACGGCGAGCACCATCTTCTGCGCGTCGAACGGATCGATCAGCGCCTTGCCCTCGTAGACGTAAGGCGAAAACTGCTTGGGTTCGGGGACCGGTTGCGTCGTCGGGCGCATCGTCTTGCGGGTGTCGTCCATCCACGCCCTGAGTTCGGCTTCATCGCCGCCACCGCAGCCGGCAAGCGTCGCCGCGAGCACGGCCAGGGCCATCGTGCGCCGGGGAGTCATCGGGATGTTCACTTGGCCGGCCCTTTCGCAGGTTGCTTCGCCTTGCGCTGCGCGGCGAGTTCGTCCTGGTCCAGGTACCGGTAGGTCTTGGCCGTGGCATCCAGGCTCAAGCTGCCGGCCTTGCCGCTCGTGATGCTCATGTTGTTCAACGTGACGATCCGCGGCAGGTTGGCGATGTCGCTCGCGAAGGCGCCGAGGTCGTGGTACTTGCCCGACACCTTCACGGTGATCGGCAATTCGGCGTAGTACTCGCGGACATTGGTCTGGCCGGGTCGGAAGAGCTCGAAGTCCAGGCCGCGGCCGACGCCGGCCTGGTTGATGTCCGACAGAAGCGCGTCCATCTCCGACTTGCTCGGCAGCTGCTTCTCGAGCGTCAGCACGTACTGGCTGACCTGCTCGCGCTGCTTGCGCAGTTCGTCGAGGTTGATGGCCTGCTGCAGCTTGTTCTTGTACTCATCCTTGAGCTTGGTCTCTTCCGACTGGAGTTGCTCGAGCTGGTCCTTCTGTCCACTCCAGAGCGAGAACCAGCCGCCGACCGCGCAGGCGAGGATGACGAACAGCCACAGCGCGACGCGCGGGGCCATCGGCCAGGCGCCAACGTTGTCGAGCGTGAGGCCGCGGAACTGGGAGAGAAGATCGCGATTGCTTGCCATCGATGCCTCGTTCCCGGGCTATTTCTTCGGAGCCGGCGCGCTCGCAGGCGTCGACGGCTTGGGAGTGGCGACGGCCGGGGTGGGCGTCGGTGTGACCGCTGCGCCGGATGTCGGGGTGGCGATCGGAGCCGCCGCCACCGCGGTGGGCGCCGCGCCAGCCTGCGCCTGCTGCTGCATCTGCGAGCGCTCGGGCGTGGGCTTCATGGTGAAGTTCAGCGAGAACTCGAAGACTCGGCGGTTGAGCCCGGCCGGCCCCTGTCCCGCGACCTTGATCTCGATGAGTTCCGGCTTCTCCAGCACCCGGGAATTGTTCTGGAGGTTGCGCAGGAACTCGGACACCCGCTCGTTCGAGGCCGCCCACCCGCTCACGTTGACGCGACGGTCTTCCTGCTTGATCGAGCGCAGGTAGATGCCCTCGGGAACCTGCTTGACGACCTCGTCGAGCAGATACACCGGCTGGTTGCGGTCGGCCTGGAGGTCTTCCACCGCCCGCTGGCGCGCGCGCAGGCCGTCGATCTCCTGCCGCAGCGTGGCGATTTCCTTGATCTGCGTGTCGAGTTTGCGGTTCTCGTTGCGCACGAACTCGTTGCGCGCCTGCTGGCTCGAGATGTAGCCCTGCAAAATGGTCCAGACGACGCCGATCGTGACGACGCCGACGATCGCCGAGAGGGCCGTCATGCCCCAGAAGATCTTCTTCTTCAGCTCGCGCCGCGCCTCGCGGTGCGGCAATAGATTGATGCGCGGGGTCATTTGTCGAACCTCCGCATCGCCAGGCCGCACGGCGTCAGGAGAGCCGGCGCGTCGAGGCGCAGTTGCTTGTCGCGGATGTTCGGCGACACTTCCATCCCCTTGAAGGGCGAAATCACCGAGGTCGGCACCTGCGAGCGCTCCATCAGTGCGTCCGCCAGGCCGCTGATCACGGCCGAGCCGCCGGCCAGCATGATCTGGTCGACGCGGCTGTACGGCGTCGACGTGAAGAAGAACTGCAGCGCGCGCGTGATCTCCGTGCTCGCCGTGTCGATGAAGGGCTTGAGCACCGCGGTCTCGTAGTCGGCCGGCAGGTCGCCGCTGCGTTTCTTCTGCTCCGCTTCCTCGGTCGGGATGCCGTAGGTGCGGGAAATGTCGCCGGTGAGCTGCTGCCCTCCGAAAGGCTGCTCGCGCTCGTAGATGGCGTCGCCGTCATGCATCACGGTGACGCTCGTCGTGTTCGCGCCGATGTAGAACACCGCGATGACCAGGCCCTCGCCGGCGTTCGGCAACTGCTCGATCAGGCGCTCGATGGCGGCGCGTGCCGCGTAGGACTCGACCTCGACGACGATCGGCTTCAGCCCGGCGGCCTGCGCAACCGCGACGCGGTCCTCGACCTTTTCCTTGCGCGAGGCGGCAATCAGCACTTCGACGTCGTCCGGCGCATTCGGAATTCCACCCAGCACCTGGAAATCGAGGCTGACTTCGTCCAGTGCAAACGGAATGTACTGGTTCGCCTCGCTCTCGACCTGCATCTCGAGTTCTTCTTCGCGCAGGTTGGCAGGCAGTGCAATTCGCTTGGTGATGACCGCGGAGGCAGGCAGGGCCATCGCGACGTTGCGGACCTTGCCGCCGGCGCGGCGCCAGGCGCGCTTGACCGCATCGGCGACCACCTCGATCTTGTCGATGTTGCCGTCGACCACGGCGCCGCGAGGCAGCGGCTCGATCGCATAGCGCTCGAGGCGCATGACGCCCTTGCCCGCTTCGGACAGCTCGACGATCTTGACGCTGGACGACCCGATGTCGAGTCCGATCAGCGGCGGCGTTTTAGGCGAAAACGGCAGGTCAAAAGCCAAGGTGACGCTCCCAGCGACGGTCGAAGCTCGAAATCGTGCTCAACGGGGCGTCCCAAGAGCGTCCGACGCACAGGGCATCCCCAATCCCTTTTTGCACCCGCTTGGACACCCGTTTTTCCTTATCTTTCGAGCGTTTACCGCGGTTTTGTCGGACGGCACTTGAGATCCTAGCAACATTAACAAAATCAGTACAAGCCCCGCATTCAGCCTAACCGTGCCCTCTTTGAGGGATAAACAACGAACGATCCCGGCCGAGGTGAATCCAACTGCCACAGCGGTGCCGCACGGCGTTCCGCGAAGCCTTGAGTGACATAATCCACGACTCTTCGTGCAGCGAAACGCAAAAAAGCGGTCGCTCACACGTCCAGTTTCCCCTGCCGCAACCACGCCGACGTGTCTTCTCCCGATCCCGGTCGTCAACACCGCCAGGCGGCGCCGACTGAACGCCCGTGGTTCGTGCGCGCGCTGGGAGCCGCCGCGTTGCTGGCTGCCGGTGGCGCGGCCAGCGTGGCGCTGCTGCTGCTGTTCGTCTTCGCGATCATCTATTCGAACCTGCCGCCGATCGATGCGCTGACAGACTATCGCCCGAAGATTCCGTTGCGGGTGTGGACCGCCGATGGCGTGCTGATCGGCGAGTTCGGGGAGGAGCGGCGCGACTTCCTGCCGTTCAGCGAAATCCCGGAGGCCATGAAGAAGGCCATCCTTGCCGCGGAGGACGACGGCTTCTATCAGCACAGCGGCGTCGACTACATGGGCCTGCTGCGAGCGGCCGTGTCGAACTTCGTGTCGGGCCGGCGCGGCCAGGGCGGCAGCACGATCACGATGCAGGTGGCGCGGAACTTCTTCCTCAGTTCGGAGCGCAGCTACGTTCGCAAGATCTATGAGATCGCGCTCGCGTACAAGATCGAGTCGTCGCTGTCGAAAGACCGGATCTTCGAGGTCTACGCCAACCAGATCTTCCTCGGACAGCGCGCCTACGGCTTCTCTGCCGCTTCGCAGGTCTATTTCGGGAAGAAGGCCAAGGACCTCACGGTGGCCGAAATGGCGACGCTTGCCGGCCTGCCCGTCGCACCGAGCGCATACAACCCCTTCGTCAATCCGAAACGCGCCAAGGCGCGCCAGCAGTACGTGCTGTCGCGCATGCTCCAGCTCGGGTACATCGACAAGGCCACGCACGACGCGGCGGTCGCGCAGGAGCTGAAGCCCCGGCAGACCACGCTGGAGAACGCGGAAGGCCCGCGCCTGCGCATCCACGCCGAGTACGCGGCCGAACTCGCCCGCCAGCTGGTCTTCGAGGTCTTCCACAACGAGACCTACACGCGTGGCTTGAACGTGACGACCACGCTGCGCAAGGACGACCAGGAAGTCGCCTACGCCGCGCTGCGCAAGCAGGTCCTGGACTACGACCGCAAGTACGGCTACCGCGGCCCCGAGGCCTTCATCGAACTCGGCGACGATCCCGGCATTCGCGAGCAACGGATCGAGGACGCCCTCATCGAGGCGATCGAAAGCCCGAACCTGCTGCCTGCGGTGGTGCTGGAAGTGGCGCAAGGCAGCGTCCGCGTCGTCGTCCAGGGTGGCGGGTCCCTCGAGATCAAGGGCGAAGGCCTCAAGTTCGTCGCGCCGTCCCTGTCCGCGAAGGCGCAGCCGAACCGCAAGATCGTGCCGGGCGCGGTGGTGCGTCTGGCGCGCACCGACAAGGGCGTGTGGGAGATCGCCCAGTTGCCGCAAGTGGAGGCGGCGTTCGTCGCCGCCAGCGCCAAGGATGGCGCGGTTCGCGCTCTCGTCGGCGGCTTCGACTTCAACCTGAACAAGTTCAATCATGTGACCCAAGCTTGGCGCCAGCCGGGCTCGAGTTTCAAGCCCTTCATCTACTCCGCGTCGCTGGAGAAGGGGTTCATGCCAAGCACCCTGATCAACGACGCGCCGATCTCGATCGACCCGGCGCTGACCGGCGGTCAGGCGTGGGAGCCGAAGAACTACGACGGCAAGTTCGAGGGCCCGATGCGTCTGCGGCAGGGGCTCGCGAAGTCCAAGAACCTCGTGTCCATCCGCATCCTGCAGGCGATCGGACCCGCCTATGCGCGGGACTGGGTCACGCGCTTCGGCTTCGATGCCGACAAGCATCCCGCCTATCTGACCATGGCACTCGGTGCGGGCTCGGTAACGGCCTGGCAGATGCTGAGCGCCTACGGGGTGTTCGCCAACGGCGGCTACCACGTCGACCCCTACCTCATCAGCAAGATCACCGACAGCACCGGCAAGGTGCTGATGGAAAGCCAGCCGCGCCGGGCTGGCGACGAAGCCAACCGCGTTCTCGATGCGCGCAATGCGTTCGTGATGGACAGCCTGATGAAGGACGTCACGCGCTATGGCACGGCAGCGCGGGCCTCGGTGGCGCTCAAACGGACCGACATCGCGGGCAAGACGGGAACGACGAACGACTCGCACGACGCATGGTTTGCCGGGTATGGCGGTGACCTGGTGGCCGTGAGCTGGCTGGGGTTCGACCAGCCGCGCCCGCTGGGAGAACGCGAGACGGGCGGCGGCCTTGCGCTGCCGATCTGGATCTCCTACATGGCCAAGGCGCTGTCCGGCGTGCCGGAAACCTCGCGTGAGATGCCCTCGGGACTCGTGCAACTCGGCGGCGAGGTGTACTTCGCCGAGCATCAGCCCGGTCAGGGCATCGCGAGCATCGGGGTCGACGAAACGGTGCCGGTCGAGGAAAAGGCCCAGCGCGACACGGTCCGCGACCAGATCTTCTGAGTAACGGTCAGCCGGGTCCGAGCACCACGGCTTCGCCCGACTGCGCAGACACCAGCCGGGACAGCGCCGAAAACAACTCCGAACCGTCGCGCGTGTCGATCCACGCGCCGTCCCGCCAGGCGTAATGAAACGCACCGTTCCTGCCGGCCACCCACATCTGCTGCATCGGCGCCTGGCTGTTGATCACCACTTTGGACCCGTCGCCGAGTTCGAGCGTGAGCACGTTGCCGCTGCGCGTCGACTCGATGTCCGCGCCGGTCGCGTCGATCGCGCGCTCGATCGCGCCCATCACCTGCTCGGAGCGTTGCAGGAACTCCGTTTCCGTCATGTTAGAGTCGTCCGCATGCGATTGCTCAGTGCAACGATTCTAGCGGCCACGGCTGCGTGCGCACTCGCAGGTTGCGGACAGAAGGGCCCGTTGGTGCTGCCGCCTCCGCCGCCGGCGCCCCAGTCGAAGGCGCCGCCACCGCCTCCCGCCCAGGATGTCCGGCCGGCGGATCGTCCCTTCCCGGACCTGCCAGCCACGAACGAAAAGAAATGACGCCCACGCTGCCCGACAGCGACGGGTTCGGTTACCGCGACGGACAACTCCATTGCGAGGATCTTGCCCTCGCGACGCTCGCGGGCCGCTTCGGAACCCCGCTCTACGTGTATTCGCGCCGAGCCATCGAGCGCGCGTTCGATCGGTACGCCGACGCGCTCGGACGCCGCCCCGCGCTCGTCTGCTACGCAATGAAGGCGAACTCCAATCTCGCGGTACTCGACCTGCTCGCCAGGCGCGGCGCGGGATTCGACATCGTCTCGGGAGGCGAACTCGAACGCGTCCTCGCGGCCGGCGGCGATCCGCGCAAGACGGTGTTTTCCGGCGTCGGCAAGACGGAGCCGGAGATCGAGCGTGCCCTCGCCGCCGACATCCTGTGCTTCAACATCGAATCGGCACCCGAACTCGAGAGAATCGACGCCATCGCCCGCCGGCTCGGCAAGCGGGCGCGGATTTCGGTGCGAGTGAATCCGGACGTCGACGCCGGCACTCACCCGTACATCTCTACCGGGCTGAAGAACAACAAGTTCGGCGTGGCATACGCCGAGACGCTGCCTCTGTACCTCGATGCGGCGCGTCGGCCGGCCATCGAGATCGCAGGCATCGGCTGCCACATCGGCTCGCAGATCACGGAGATCGGCCCGTACGTCGATGCGGCCGACCGTGTACTCGACCTCGTCGATGCCCTCGCGCGCGAGGGCATCGAACTGCATCACATCGACTTCGGCGGTGGTCTCGGGATTCGCTACGACGACGAGGTGCCGCCGGCGACCGGAGACCTGGTCGAGGCGCTGCTCGAGCACGCGGATGCACGCGGGCACAGTGGGAAGACGTTGATGTTCGAGCCGGGCCGCTCGATCGTCGGCAACGCCGGCGTGCTGCTGGCGCGTGTCGAATACCTGAAGCACGGGGAAACGAAGAACTTCGCCATCGTCGATGCGGCGATGAACGACCTGATGCGGCCGACGATGTACGACGCCTGGATGGGCGTCGTGCCCGTCGCCCCGCGCAGCGGGACTTCCGCCACCTACGACGTCGTCGGGCCCGTCTGCGAATCGGGCGACTGGCTGGCGCGCGACCGGGCGCTGGCCCTGCAGACCGGCGATCTGCTCGCGGTCACAAGCGCAGGCGCGTACGGCATGGCGATGAGTTCCAACTACAACTCCCGCCCGCGGGCCGCCGAAGCGATGGTGGACGGCGATCGCGCGTTTCTCGTGCGCGAAAGGGAGCGGATCCCTCAGCTCTTCGCGGCCGAGTCGCGCCTGCCCTGACGCGGCATCGGTGCGGCCGCCGGAACGCGTCGTGCGCCCATCCGGCGCAGCAGCCTCGCGCCAAGCAGCGCGCCGAGCACCAGCGCGTAGACGGTCGGCTCCGCGAGGTCGTTCTTCGCGAGCTTGTGATACCAGAAGTGCAGCACGCCCAGCACGCCTGTCGCATAGACGAGCCGGTGGAGCCGCTGCCAGTTGCGTCCGCCGAGGCGCCGCACCATCGCGTTGGTCGACGTCGCGGCGAGCGGAATCATCAGGACATAGGCGGCGAAGCCGAACGTGAGGTAAGGCCGCTTCAGGACGTCGTCGACGATCGCCGTCCAGTCGAAGAAATGGTCGATCCACACGTAGGCCGTCACGTGCAGCGTGCCGTAGAAGAAGGCGTAGAGGCCGAGCATCCGCCGCAGGCGTACGAGCCACGCCCACCCGGTCACCCAGCGCAGCGGCGTGATGGCGAGCGTCGCGAGCAGCGCGTTGAGCGTCCAGGTGCCGAGCCAGCGCTGCACGAACTCGACCGGGTTGGCGCCCAGTCCGCCAGTGAAGCCCAGCCGCAGCAATTCGACGAAGGGAAGGACGGCCAGCACGAACAGCGTCGCGCGGACCGCCGCGAACGCGCGCGGAGGCAAGGCGGCCGGCACCGCAGCGAAGGGGTTGGCCGGCATCCGCTCAGTACTGCTTCATCAGGTCCATGCCGGCGTACAGCGACGCGACCTGCTCGCCGTAGCCGTTGAACATCAGCGTC
Source organism: uncultured beta proteobacterium (assembly GCA_963726405.1). Classification (GTDB taxonomy): domain Bacteria; phylum Pseudomonadota; class Gammaproteobacteria; order Burkholderiales; family Burkholderiaceae_F; genus JAOUJD01. The sequence continues at coordinate 104,697 of CAVSCF010000007.1, forward strand.
GGTCGGCGTTTCGTGAAGAGCCCGTCCTCGCCGAGCCGACGTTCGGACTTCTGGCTCCAGCGCGGGTGATCGCGCTCCGGGTTCACGTTCGAATAGAAGCCGTATTCGGATGGATTGGCCTTCTCCCACGCGGTCGCCGGCTGCTTCTCCACGAAACGGATCCGCACGAGCGACTTGGCGCTCTTGAAGCCGTATTTCCACGGAACGACGACGCGTACCGGCGCGCCGTTCTGCGCGGGCAGCACGTCGCCATACATGCCGAAGGTCAGCAGCGTGAGCGGATGCATTGCCTCGTCCATCCGCAGGCCTTCCGTGTACGGCCAGTCGATGACCGGCGCACCCAGACCGCGCATCTGCTTCGGGTCGGCCAGCGTCACGAACTCGACGAACCTGGCGCCCCCGGTGGGCTCGACGCGCTTGATCAACTCGGCGAGCGGAAAGCCGACCCATGGCACGACCGCCGACCACGCTTCCACGCATCGCAGCCGGTACACCCGGTCCTCGAGCGGGGCGAGCTTGAGGAGCTCGTCGATGTCGAACGTGCGCGCCCGCTTCACCGCCCCTTCGACCTGAACCGTCCACGGCCGCGTCTTCAGCATCTTCGGGGCATAGCGCGGCGGGTCCTCCTTGTCGGTGCCGAACTCGTAGAAGTTGCAATAGTTGGTGACCAGTTCCGCCGGGGTCGGCTTTTCCATGGTGGAGAAGGGCCCCGGCTTCGCTTGCAGCCGTTGCTGCGCGGTCGCGGCCGCGGGCAGAAGAGCGGCCGCCGCGGCGGCCTTCAGGAGTTCGCGGCGCTTCTCGTACACGGCCTTCGGCGTGATCTCCGACGACGGCACGGGAGGGGGACGGCGAATCGGCATCTCGTGACTCCAATGGGAAGGGCCGATCTTCGTCGGCCCCGGTGCCCGCATATTACGGGCCGGTCTTCTCGGGACAGCAGCCGGCGCACCGGGTTCCGATCGGCTTGAAGCGACGGCGACCGACGCCGCTTGGCGGCGGATAGACTGCGACGACGCTGTCCAATGGAGGCCAGGATGCATATCGAACACGAGATCAAGCTCGACTTCCGCGACGTGCTGATACGCCCGAAGCGGTCCACCCTGACATCGCGCTCGGACGTCGATATTTCCCGGCAGTTCACCTTCCGCCATGCCGCGGTGCCTTACGACGGCATCCCGATCATCGCTTCCAACATGGACACCACGGGCACCTTCGAGATGGCGCGTGCGCTCGACCGGTTCCGGCTGTCCACCGCCCTGCACAAGCACTACACCGTCGAGGAGTGCGTGGAATTCTTCAAGGGACTGGAACGCAAATCCGGGGCCTTCTATTCCATGGGAATCACCAAGGCCGACGAGGAGAAATTCCAGCGCGTGACGGACGCCGCGGGCGACGCCGTGCAGTACGTGTGCATCGACGTGGCCAACGGCTACCACGAGAACTTCGTCACGTTCGTCACGCGCATCCGCACCCGGTACCCGAAGCTCGTCATCATGGCGGGCAACGTCGTCACGGGCGAGATGACCGAGGAGCTGATTCTTTCGGGCGCCGACATCGTGAAGGTCGGCATCGGCCCCGGGTCGGTATGCACGACCCGCAAGATGACCGGTGTGGGCTATCCGCAGCTGTCTGCGGTGATCGAGTGCGCGGACGCCGCGCACGGGCTGAGCGGCCTCATCTGTGCCGACGGCGGCTGCACGACGCCCGGCGACGTCGCCAAGGCGTTCGGCGGCGGCGCCGACTTCGTCATGATGGGCGGCATGTTCGCCGGGCAGGACGAGTCCGGTGGGGACCTCGTCGAACGCAATGGCGAGAAGTACAAGCGCTTCTACGGAATGAGCAGCCGTGCCGCGATGGAACGCTATGCGGGCGGAGTGGCGCGTTATCGCGCCGCCGAAGGCAAGGAGGTCCTCGTGCCGTATCGGGGGCCGGCGGAGGACACCGTGCAGGAAATCCTCGGAGGCGTGCGCTCGGCCTGCACCTACGTGGGCGCGCGCCGACTGAAGGAGCTGTCGAAACGCACGACCTTCGTGCGGGTGGCGCAGCAGACGAACGAAGTCTTCAGCCGGCCATAGCTTTCGCCGAACGTTTCCCCTCGACCGGGGAGACGAAAAAAAGGGCGGCCCGCGGGCCGCCCTTCTTCATCCACTGCTATCAGCGCCGCAGTCCCTGCGCGAAGTCGGCGACTGCCTTGATCTCAGCGTCGGACATCCGCGCCGCGATCTGCTGCATCGGGACGTTGTTGCGGCGGACGCCCTCACGGAAGTTCTTCAGTGTGGTCTCCGTGTACTCCGCGTGCTGCCCTGCGATGCGCGGGTACTGCACGGGGATACCGGAGCCGGCCGGGCCATGGCATCCGGCGCAGGCGGGAAGCGACTTTTCGGGGATGCCCGCGCGCCAGATCCGCTGGCCGAGCTCGAGCGTTTCCTTGCTCTTCGCGAACTGCGGCTTGGCCGACTGGCTGGCGAACCATGCCGCGACATTGCGTTTGTCGGCATCCGAGAGCTGGCTCGCGAAACCGTTCATCACGGGGTTCTCCCGCGCCGGCTTCGCCTGTCCCTGCGCGGTCGAGTAATCAACCAGCTGCTTGTAGAGATAGTCGGCGTGTTGTTGCGCCAGCCGCGGATTGCCCGGGATCGTCGAGTTGCCGTCGGCGGCGTGGCATGCCACGCACACCTGCGATGCGATCTGCTGCCCGCGGGCGGCGTCGGGCTTGGCCGCCGCCTTGGTCTGCGCCTGCGCAGTCAACGCGATGCCCGCTGCGGCGCCAGCGGTCAGCAGCACCAGAAATCGTCGCCCCATCGACCTGTTCATCAAAGTGCCTTAGTTGTTGGTTCTCGGCTCATGCTTCGCGCCCGCTCCACACCGTGTGGTTCCTAGGTCACCTTTTCCGGACCACGGGCGGCGGACGGCCAGTACGCGAAGCCGCGTATTCTACCGGACCGGATTGTCCCGGCGCTCCCGCCACCACCTCCCCCGTGCAGCTCTTCCACTCCGCCCGCTTCGTCATTTCGGTTGCCGACCTCGAAGGGCTTCCGCCCGCGGGCCTGCCCGAAATCGCGTTCGCCGGCCGCTCCAACGCCGGCAAGTCGACGGCGATCAACGTGCTGACGCAGCAGAAGAGACTGGCCTTCGCGAGCAAGACACCCGGCCGGACGCAGCTGCTGAACTTCTTCGAACTGTCCGAGCGCGAATCAGGATGGACAGACGGTGCCGCGGGGCTTCCTCGTCGACCTGCCGGGCTACGGCTACGCCAAGGCGCCCGGCGAGCAACGCTCCCAGTGGGGTGAGCTCGTGGGCGGCTATGTTGCCCAGCGCCAGAGCCTGATCGGCATCGTCGCCGTGATGGATGCCCGGCGGCCCCTGATGCCGGCCGATGAGGCGCTGATCGCGTTCATCGACCGGCCGACGTGCCGACTGCACATGCTGCTCACCAAGGCCGACCAGCTCAACAACAGCGAGAAGCGGATGGCGCTCGACCACGCGAAACGCCGGGCCGCCGAACTCGGGCCGCGGGCCTCGGCGCAGCTGTTTTCCGCGCTCAAGCGGCTCGGCATCGAGGAACTCGAAACCACGCTGGCCGGCTGGTTGCGCGACTGACGCAGCGCAGGGAATGGCACCACCGCGCGCCGTATCATAAAAAAAATGCCCCGGAGCGAGCTCCAGGGCCTCAACGCCTCAGGATGATCCAAGGCAACCCCGCTCAGGGAGGAGAAGCGGGAGATGAACGAGTCATCAGGCAACAACGATAATCGCACCACGCTTACGCTCCAGTGGGAGTTTCCCGCATGCAGATTCTTGGACAGTTTCCCTCGGTGCGGATGCGCCGGATGCGCCGTGACGATTTCTCGCGCCGCCTGATGCGCGAGAACGAGGTCACGGTGAGCGACCTCATTTATCCCGTGTTCGTCCTCGATGGCAGCCAGCGGCGCGAAGCAGTGGCGTCGATGCCTGGCGTCGAGCGGCTGTCGCTCGACCAGTTGCTGCCCGTCGCCGACGAATGCGTGCGACTCGGCATTCCGGTCATGGCGCTTTTCCCCGTGATCGAGCAGTCGCTGAAGTCGCCCGACGGCCGCGAAGCGACGAACCCGGATGGCCTCGTCCCGCGGGTGGTCAGGGAACTGAAGCATCGTTTCCCCGAACTCGGCGTGATGACCGACGTCGCGCTGGACCCGTTCACCACTCACGGACAGGACGGCGTGGTCGACGCGAACGGCTACGTGATCAACGACGAGACCGTGGGCATCCTGACGCGGCAGGCGCTGGTCCAGGCGGGTGCGGGCGTCGATATCGTCGCCCCGAGCGACATGATGGACGGCAGGATCGGCGCGATACGGCAGGCCCTCGAGGGCGCGGGCCACATCCACACCCGCATCATGGCGTACTCGGCGAAGTATGCGAGCGCGTTCTACGGCCCCTTTCGCGATGCCGTCGGCTCGTCGGGCAACCTGGGCAAGTCGAACAAGATGGTCTACCAGATGGACCCGGCGAACACCGACGAGGCGCTCTGGGAAGTGGGACTCGATCTCGCAGAAGGCGCCGACATGGTGATGGTGAAGCCAGGCATGCCGTACCTGGACATCGTCCGGCGCGTGAAGGACGAATACAAGGCGCCGACCTTCGTCTATCAGGTGAGCGGCGAGTACTCCATGCTGAAGGCCGCGGCCGCAAACGGATGGCTCGACGAGAAGAAGGGCGTCCTCGAGTCGTTGCTCGCATTCAAGCGCGCGGGCGCCGACGGCGTGCTCACGTACTTCGCGCTCCAGGTGGCGCGCTGGCTGCGCGCAGCGCCCTGACACCGCCGTGAAGTGGATCGAAATCCAGTCGGGACGCGGGCAGGAACTGGGCGCCGCCCCGGCCGCACTGCCCGCCGACGGTTACGTGTGGCTCGACCTGCTGCAGGAAGACGTGGTCGCCGATCCCGAATTGCTGCCTGGCGCCGTCGAACGACTGACCGGCGTCCGGCTGTTCGATCTCCACCTGCAGGACGCCACCAACCCGCAACATCCGTCGTTCTTCGACTCGACGAACGAGTACCAGATGCTGGTGTTCCGCAAGCTTTCCATCGGCGAGACGCCGCCGCTCGAGGAGAAGCGCGGCCCGGCCGCCGACCAGCGCCGGCTCCTGCAGGAGATCGTCACCCGTCCGATCACCTTCTTCCTGCTCGAGCGGATGCTCGTGACCGTCCGCCAGGGACCCAGCAAGTCGATCGACAGCCTCCGGCAGCGAATACTGGACCCGCGCCGCGGCAGTGGCGAAGGCAGGCGCCTACGACAAGTCCCGCCTGCCCGGTCGTCCTGGCGAACTGATGCTGCGGATGCTCAACGTGATGGTCGATCGCTATCTCGAACTGCGTGAACCGCTGTCGGACCGGCTGGACCGCTGGCAGCGCGATCTGCTCGATCCGCGCCGGCCTTTCTGGAACTGGGGCGCGCTGCTCGAGGCGCGCATGGAACTGCGCAAGCTCGAGAACCTGTCCGAAGGGCAGTACGACGCGCTGACGGAGTTGCGCGACGAGTACCTCGAACAGACCCCGGAAGCGAGCGTGAGCGATGCGTACCTGGTGCGGCTGAACGACGTGATGGAGCACATACAGCGGGTGCTGCACCACGCACGCCGGCTCGAGTCGTCGGTCGAATCCGCCGTGCAGTTGCACTTCTCCGCGAACACGCACCAGACCAACGAGATCGTGCGCAAGCTGACGGCGATTGCCGCGATCTTCGCGCCCCTGACACTGATCTCCGGCATCTTCGGCATGAACTTCCGCCACATGCCGTTGCTCGACGACCTCGACGGGTTCTGGATCACCGTCGGGACGATGGCCACCGTCGCCGTCGTGATGCTCCTGTACTTCTGGACCCGGCGCATCCTCGAGCGGCCCCGCGCTCCGCGCACGCCGCGCTGGCTGCGCTGACACCGCATCCGTACACGAAGCGTCGAGCGCTAATCGTCCCCGCGCAGGCGCCGGAGCACCCGCGCGTCCCGCTTGGTCGGCCGGCCCTTGATGTCGAGCGCGGGTTCGCGAGCCAGCCTGCGACGCTCGGCCGCGAGGGCGCGCCGCCGCCGGCTTTCCTCCGTCTCTTCGTACAGTCGCTGCGCCACCGGAGCCGGACCGCGCACGCCGGACAGTTCCCGCACCACGATGTCCAGGACTTCGTCACCCCGCCGGACCTGCACCTCGTCGCCCGGCTTCACCACGCGCGCGGGTTTCACGCGCTCGCTGCCGACCCGCACCTCGCCGGCGGTGACGGCGGCCGTTGCGAGCGAACGCGTCCTGAAGAAACGCGCCGCCCACAGCCACTTGTCCAGGCGAACGGCGTCGTCGCTCATGCCAGCAACGGCGGCTCCGTTTCGGAAGCGATCCATCGAAGGTACGGGGCGAACCCGGCTTCGATTCCGAGGGCGATGATTTCGGGCACTTCGTGGGGATGCAGCGCGCGGATGGACTGTTCGACTTCCGTGTAGCGGGCGCGCGTCGTCTTGATGATCAGGGGTATCTCGACCGCGCGTTCCACCGCACCTTGCCATCGGTAGACCGACGTGACCGGCGCAAGGCGGTTCACGCACGCCGCCAGGCCGTTCTCCACCAGCGTGCGGGCGATGCGATCGGCGACGGCGTCGTCGGGGCAGTTGGTGAGAACGACCAGCGATTCGCTCATTTCAGCAACCTCCTGCGGGTGAGCACCAGCGCCACGTAGTAGCAGGCGAGGCCGAACACCGCCAGCAGCGTGACGTCGCGGAGCAGATGGTCCGGCGCGCGCCCGAGGGCGAGCGGCCGCACGAGATCCACCGCCGCGCGGATCGGGAGCCACTGCGCCACCTCGCGCAGCCACGGCGGCAACTGGCTCAGCGGAAAGTAGACGCCGGACAGGAACACGAGCGGCATGACGACCACCGTGAAGTAGTTGGACAGCAGGTCGTAGCTGCGCGCAACGGCGTTGACGATGAGCGCCATCGACGAGAACACCAACGCGATGAAGAACGCGACGGGCAGGACCAGCAGCGACAGCGGTTCGCGCGCGATGTCGAGGGCCCAGATCATCACGAGGATGCACAGCGCCGTGAACGTCGATTTGCTGGCCGACCAGACGATCTCGCCGAGCAGCACGTCGTCGACGGCCAGCGGCGTGTGCAGGATGGCGTCCCATGTCTTCTGCACGTGCATTCGCGAGAACGCGCCCCACAGCGATTCGAACTTGGCCGAATAGATGACGCTCATCGCGATCGCCCCGCTCGCGAGGAACTGCAGGTAGGTGACGCCCTCCACCTGCGGGAGCAGGCTGCCGAGTCCGTAGCCGAACGCCACGATCGTGAGCAGCGGCTCGATCACGTTCGTCAGCAGCCGCTCGAAGAAGAGCTTGCGCCACACGAGGTAGTTGCGACGCCAGACCGGAATGAAGCGCACCGAGACCTGCGGCAGAGCCCAGCGCGAAGTGCGCCCGGAAGGGGCCGGCAGGGCCGCGCTCACTGGACGACCCTCCGCGCTGCGCGCTTCGGGATGAGCGCTTCGGAGCGGCCGTGCGCGCTCATGTGAACTACCCTCCGCGCTGCGCGCTCCGGGATGAGCGCTTCGGAGCGGCCGTGCGCGCTCATGCTTCGTCCCGCATTTCACGCCCCGTCAGCTTCAGGAAGACATCCTCGAGGTTGGCCGGCCGGTGCAGGTAGCGCAAGGAGGCGGCCGCCTCGAGCGACTGCAGCAGGGGCGCGGGATCCGCCGCGTAGCAGAACGCGGTCTCTCCGGTGATCTCCATCCGGTCTGCCAGCCGGCGGCCGTCACGCTCTGCCCAGCCGAAGGCGCCATCCCCGTAGACCTCGATGACGTGCGGTTCGATGTGCGCGCGGATCAGGTCGCGCGGCGCGCCCTCCCCGATCTTGCGCCCGTGGTCGATCACCGCGAGATGCGTCGCGAGGCGCTCCGCCTCGTCCATGAAGTGCGTCGTGAGCAGGATCGTCTTGCCGCGGGCGAGGAGCTGCTTCAACCGCTCCCAGATCACGTGCCGTGCCTGCGGATCGAGGCCGGTGGTCGGCTCGTCCATGAAGATCAGGTCGGGATCGTTGACCAGTGCGCGGGCGAGCGTCAGTCGCCGCTTCATGCCGCCCGACAGTTCGCCGATGCGCGCGTCCTTCTTGTGCACGAGGTTGGCGAACTCCAGAAGGCCCGGAACGCGCGCGAGCACCTCGTCGTCGGAGCGTCCGAAGTAACGACCGTAGACGAGGAGGTTCTCCGTGACCGTGAAATCCGGATCGAGGTTGTCCATCTGCGGCACGACGCCCACGCGGATGCGCGCTCGGCGCGCATGCCGTGGTACGGGCTCTCCCACCAGGAGGATCTCGCCGGCGTCCGGCTCGGTGAGACCCAGGCAGCAACGCAACGTCGTCGTCTTTCCGGCACCGTTCGGTCCGAGCAGCGCGTAGCAGGTGCCGCGCGGAATGCTGAACGACAGGCGGTCCACCACCGTGATGCCGCCGTAGGCCTTTTGCAGGCCGTTGACGACGAGCACGGCGTCGGAAGCAGAGGCAGTGTCGGGCAGGGCGTTCATGAGCGAGGGAAGCTGTCGAACAAAAGCAAAAGGCCTGCCGAACGGGCAGGCCTTTGCAGTCTAACGGGCGCGAACGTTCAGCTCGCGTCGTCCTCGGCGGCAGCCGCCTCCGGCAGCGGCCGGTCCACCAGTTCGACGAACGCCATGGGTGCGTTGTCGCCCACCCGGAATCCCATCTTCAGGATGCGGGTGTAACCACCGTTGCGGGCCTTGTAACGCGGGCCGATCTCGCTGAAGAGCTTGACGACCACTTCGCGGTCGCGCAGCCGGTTGAACGCCAGGCGCTTGTTCGCGACGGTCGGCTCGCGACCGAGCGTGATCAGCGGCTCGACGACGCGCCGCAGTTCCTTGGCCTTCGGGAGGGTCGTCTTGATCGCTTCGTGGCGCAGCAGCGAGTTCGCCATGTTGCGGAACATCGCCAGGCGATGGCTGCTGGTGCGGTTCAGTTTCCGCAATCCGTGTCCGTGACGCATTCGTTCTTCCTTTCAGTCTTGGTGGCCGACTCTTCTATCCCTCGAGGGGCGGTTCGGTCAGTGAAAAGGGCAGGCCGGTTCCCGGCCCGCCCCGGTTCCTGCTACTTGTCCATCCCGGCCGGCGGCCAGTTTTCGAGCTTCATGCCGAGCGTGAGCCCGCGCGCAGCGAGCACTTCCTTGATCTCGTTGAGCGACTTGCGGCCGAGGTTCGGGGTCTTGAGCAACTCGTTCTCGGTGCGCTGGATGAGGTCGCCGATGTAATAGATGTTCTCGGCCTTCAGGCAGTTGGCCGAGCGCACGGTCAGTTCGAGATCGTCGACCGGACGCAGCAGGATCGGATCGACCTGCGGCGAACGCGACGACGGCGTCGAGGACGACTCGGCCATGCCTTCCAGTGCGCCGAACACCTGCAACTGATCCATCAGGATGCGGGCCGATGCACGGACCGCTTCCTCCGGCGTGATCGCGCCGTTCGTCTCGATGGTCATCACCAGCTTGTCGAGGTCGGTGCGCTGCTCGACCCGCGCAGCTTCCACGGCGTACGAAACGCGGCGGACCGGCGAGAACGACGCATCCATCACGATGCGGCCGATCGTCTTCGAATGATCGTCGCGGAACGCGCGGACGTTGCCCGGCACGTAGCCGCGGCCCTTCTCCACGTGCAACTGCATCTCCAGGCGCCCGCCGCCGGACAGGTGCGCAACCACGTGCTCGGGGTTCACGATCTCGACGTCGTGCGGCAGCTCGATGTCGCCGGCCGTCACCACGCCCTCGCCGTCCTTGGCCAGTCGCAGCGTGACTTCATCGCGGTTGTGGAGCTTGAAGACGACGCCCTTGAGGTTCAGCAGGATGTCGACCACGTCCTCACGCACGCCATCGAGCGTCGAGTATTCGTGCACGACGCCCGTGATCTGCGCCTCGGTCGGCGCATAGCCGACCATCGAGGACAGCAGGATGCGGCGCAGCGCATTGCCGAGCGTGTGGCCGTAGCCGCGCTCGAACGGTTCCATCGTGACGATGGCGGAATTCGGGCCGATCGCTTCGACTTCGATCGCGCGCGGCTTGAGCAGTGCAGTGCTTGTCATTTGGATCAGGGTCCCTTCAATACCCTCGGCTCGTTACGCCGATAAGGCTGATGGTGAGGGCGGGGAAGATACGAAAGAAGTTGCCCAGCCAACTTTCGTCGCCGGACCGGCAAAGCCGGGCCGGCGGAAATCCTTGTATTCGCGTGAGCGAATACAGTCCTTACCTCGAATACAGCTCGACGACCAGCGATTCGTTGACGTCCTGCGCGATCTCGGTGCGATCCGGCGCGCTCTTGAACTTGCCTTCCATCTTCTTCGGATCGACGTCGACCCAGGACGGGAAGCCGGACTGCTCGGCAAGCGTCAGCGCCTCCTGGATGCGGCCCTGCTTCTTCGCCTTTTCACGCACCGTGATCACGTCGCCCGCCTTGACGAGCATCGACGGGATGCCCGCGGTTTCGCCGTTCAGCGCAATCGCGCGATGGCCCACCAGCTGGCGCGCTTCGGCCCGCGTCGAACCGAAGCCCATGCGATAGACGACGTTGTCGAGGCGCGACTCCAGCAGGATCAGCAGGTGCTCGCCGGTGTTGCCCTTGCGGCGGGCAGCTTCCTGGTAGTAGCGGCGGAACTGGCGCTCGAGGACGCCGTACATGCGCTTCAGCTTCTGCTTCTCGCGCAGCTGCGTGCCGTAGTCCGACTGGCGCGCGCCCGAGATGCGGCCGTGCTGGCCCGGCTTGCTGTCCGCCTTGGCCTTCGAGTCGAAGGCGCGGCGCGAGCTCTTGAGGAAGAGGTCGGTGCCCTCGCGGCGCGAGAGCTTGAGTTTCGGTCCTGTGTAACGAGCCACGTTATTTTCCTTTTCATCCTGCGGCGTAGCCGCATTAAGTCGAGGTCCTCGGACCCGCGACGCGTGGGCAGTTGCCTGCCTTTGCCTTCAAAAAGTTCGACTGGCTCCGCCAGCGAACTTTTTCAAATCAGATCGCGCGAAAGTAGGTTTGTACTTTCGCGCGCCCGCTACACGCGGCGCTTCTTCGGCGGCCGCACGCCGTTGTGCGGAATCGGCGTGATGTCCTGGATCGAGATCACGCGGATGCCGATGGCGTTCAGCGCGCGCACCGACGACTCGCGGCCGGGGCCGGGGCCGGTGATGCGCACTTCGACGTTCTTGATGCCGTGTTCCTGCGCCGCCCGGCCCGCCGTCTCGGCAGCTACCTGCGCCGCGAACGGGGTGGACTTGCGCGATCCCTTGAAGCCGGCACCGCCGGAGCTCGCCCACGACAGGGCGTTGCCCTGGCGATCGGTGATGGTGATGATCGTGTTGTTGAACGACGCGTGCACGTGGCAGATGCCGTCCGATACGACCTTCTTGACCTTCTTGCGCGCGCGCTGCTGCGCGGCGACCTGCTGCGGAGAGGGACTCTTCGCCATGGCTTACGTTCCTTTCTTCAGCGACACGCCGGCCTTGCGCGGGCCCTTGCGCGTGCGCGCGTTCGTGCGGGTGCGCTGGCCGCGGACCGGCAGGCCACGGCGGTGACGCACGCCACGGTACGTGCCGAGGTCGATCAGTCGCTTGATCGACAGCTGCGTCTCGCGGCGCAGATCGCCTTCCACCGTGACGCGCGCGACTTCCTCGCGGATGCGCTCCACCTCGGCGTCGTTCAGTTCCTTGACCTTCTTGTCATAGGGAACCGCGGCGGCTTCAAGGATCGCCCGCGCGCGAGCGCGGCCGATGCCGTAGATCGACGTCAGGCCGATTTCCGCATGTTGATGCGGCGGGATATTGATACCAGCAATACGAGCCATTCTGAGTCCTCGTTATCCGCTTAGCCCTGGCGCTGCTTGTGCCGCGGATCCGTGCAGATCACGCGAACCACGCGCTTGCGCTTGATGACCTTGCAGTTGCGGCACATCTTCTTGACGGAAGCCATCACTTTCATCTTGTTCTCCAATCCGCGCTATTTGGCACGGAACACAATGCGCGCCCGCGACAGGTCGTACGGCGTCAGTTCCACAGTCACCTTGTCACCGGGCAGGATGCGGATGTAGTGCATCCGCATCTTCCCGGAAATATGCCCCAGCACCACGTGCCCGTTCTCGAGCTTGACGCGGAACGTGGCGTTCGGAAGATTCTCGAGAATCTCCCCTTGCATCTGGATTGCGTCGTCCTTGGACATGTCCCGTGTTCAGCGCGGCAACTGGCCGGGGCCGAAGCCCTTGAAATTCGCCTTCTTCAGCAGCGACTCGTACTGGTGAGTCATCAGGTAGGCCTGCACCTGCGCCATGAAGTCCATCGTCACGACCACCACGATCAGCAGCGAAGTGCCGCCGAAGTAGAACGGCACCGAGAAGCGGCTGTTCAGGAATTCGGGCACCAGGCACACGAACGTGATGTAGATGGCTCCCGCGAGCGTCAGCCGCATCAGGATCCGGTCGATGTAGCGACCGGTCTGCTCCCCCGGACGGATGCCGGGCACGAACGCTCCGCTCTTCTTCAGGTTGTCCGCGGTCTCCTTGCTGTTGAACACGAGCGCCGTGTAGAAGAAGCAGAAGAAGATGATCAGCGACGCGTACAGCACCATGTAGAGCGGTTGGCCGGGCGACAGCGCGGCGGCGAGGTCGCGGATCCAGCGCGTCGCGTCGCCCGTGGTGAACCAGCTCGCCAGCGTCGCCGGGAACAGGATCAGCGACGACGCGAAGATCGGCGGGATCACGCCCGACATGTTGAGCTTGAGCGGAAGGAACGAGGCCTGGCCGCCGTAGATCTTGTTGCCGACCTGGCGCTTGGCGTAGTTCACAGTGATCTTGCGCTGGCCGCGTTCCACGAACACGACGAACGCCGTGACCAGGACGATCAGCGCGATGATGAACAGCGCCGCGAGCGGCGAAATCCCGCCGGTGCGAACCAGTTCGAACAGGCCGCCGATGGCAGTCGGCAGACCGGCGACGATGCCGGCGAAGATCAGGATCGAGATGCCGTTGCCCAGTCCGCGCTCCGTGATCTGCTCGCCCAGCCACATCAGGAACATCGTCCCCGTGACCAGCGACACGACGCAGATGAATCGGAACATCAGGCCCGGGTCGAGCACGAGTCCCTGCTGGGACTCGATCGCCACGGAGATGCCGATGGCCTGGAAGATCGCGAGGCCCAGCGTGCCGTAGCGCGTGTACTGCGTGATCTTGCGCCGACCCGACTCGCCTTCCTTGCGCAACGCCTCGAGCGAGGGCATCACGTAGGTCAGCATCTGCATGATGATCGACGCCGAGATGTACGGCATGATCCCCAGCGCGAACACCGAAAAGCGCGACAGGGCGCCGCCGGAGAACATGTTGAACAGCCCGAGGATGCCGCCCTGCTGGCTGTTGAACAGTTGCTTCAGCTGGTCGGGGTCGATCCCCGGCACCGGGATGTGCGTCCCGACCCGGTAGACGACGAGCGCCAGCACCAGAAACAGCAGCCGCCGTTTCAGGTCGCCGTACTTTCCGGTCTTGCCGAGCGTATTGGGAAGGCTGGTCGCCACGCGGGTTCCTGGTCCTGGTTATGTCAGGTGAGGCCGATCACTGCTTCTTCGAGGCGGCTTTTTCCGCGGCAGGCTTCTTCGCGGGCGCCTTGTCCGCCGCCGGCTTGTTCGCCGCGGCCTGGACTGCCGCCTTCTTGTCGGCGATCGCCTTCTTCGCCGCCGCCTTCTTCACCGTATCGGGTGCTGCCGGCTGCACTGCCACCGAGCCGCCTGCGGCCTCGATCGCCGCGCGGGCGCCCTTCGTCACGCCGATGCCGCGCACGCTGACCTTGCGGGACAGTTCGCCGGAGAGGATGACGCGCGCGTCCAGCGCCAGCGCGGACACCACGCCGGCCTGCTTCAGCACCATCAGGTCGACCTCGTCGACGCCAAGCTTCTGCAGGTCAGACAGCCGCACGACATCTACGTAGCGACGCGTCAGCGACGTGAAGCCGCGTTTGGGCAGCCGACGATGCAGCGGCATCTGGCCGCCCTCGAACCCGACCTTGTGGAAACCGCCGGTGCGGGACTTCTGGCCTTTGTGGCCGCGGCCCGCGGTCTTGCCCCAGCCGGAGCCGATACCGCGGCCCACGCGGTGGGCGGCGCTCTTGCTGCCAGCAGCGGGTTTCAGGTTGTTCAGGCGCATGGTGTTGTCCTTGCGTGCGTCACGCGACCTTAACGAGGTGCGCAACCGCGTTGATCATGCCGCGCACCGCCGGGGTGTCTTCCAGCTCGCGGGTCTGGTGCATGCGCTTGAGGCCGAGGCCCTTCACGGTGGCCTGATGCGCGGCCTTGGCCGAGATCGGGCTCTTCACCAGCGTCACTTTCAGCGTCTTGTTCGCCATTGCCAGTCCCTGGGCGTCAGCCCACGATGTCCTCGACCGCCTTGCCACGCTTGGCGGCAATCTCGGCCGGGGTGCGCAACTGCGAAAGCGCGTTGAGCGTCGCGCGCACCAGGTTGTACGGATTGGTGGAGCCGTGCGACTTGGCCACGATGTTGCGCATGCCCATGACGTCGAACACGGCACGCATCGGTCCGCCGGCGATGACACCGGTACCGTCCGCCGCTGGCGCAAGCATCACCTTGGATGCGCCATGCTTGCCTTCGACCATGTGATGCACCGTGCCGTTCTTCAGCGGGATGCGCTCCATGCCGCGACGCGCCGATTCCATCGCCTTCTGGACGGCGACCGGCACCTCGCGCGCCTTGCCCTTGCCCATGCCGATGCGGCCGTCGCCGTCGCCGACGACGGTCAGCGCCGCGAAACCGAGGATGCGGCCGCCCTTCACCACCTTGGTGACGCGGTTGACCGCAATCATCTTTTCCTTCAGGCCGTCGTCGCGGTCGTTCTGCGGCATGCCCTTGGGTTGAACTCTCGCCATCGTCTACCCCTTAGAACTTCAGGCCGGCTTCACGCGCGGCTTCAGCCAGCGCCTTGACGCGGCCGTGATAACGGAATCCGGCACGGTCGAACGCCACCTGTTCGATGCCCGCGGCCTTGGCCTTCTGCGCGATACGCTCGCCGACCAGCTTGGCGGCGCTCACGTTGCCGCCCTTGCCCTTGGCCGACGCGAGCTGGTTGCGGATTTCGGCCTCCACCGTCGAGGCGGTTGCCAGCACCCGGGCGCCGTCCGCGGAAATCACGCTCGCATAGATATGCGTGTTCGTGCGGTTCACCGTCAGGCGGTTGACCTTCTGCAACGCGATGCGGGCGCGCGTGGCGCGCGCGCGGCGGAGTCGGGATTCTTTCTTGTCGATCATGGTCTGCTCTCCCCCCGCTACTTCTTCTTGGTCTCTTTGATGACGACCGTCTCGCCCACGTACCGCACGCCCTTGCCCTTGTAGGGCTCGGGCGGCTTGTAGCCGCGGACTTCGGCCGCGACCTGGCCGACCTTCTGCTTGTCGGCGCCCTTGATCACGATCTCCGTCTGCGTGGGCGTCTCGCACTTCACGCCGACGGGCATCTGGTGCACGACCGGGTGCGAGAAGCCGAGCGACAGGTTGAGCTTGTCGCCCTGCGCCTGCGCGCGATAGCCGACCCCGACCAGCGCCAGGCGTTTTTCGAAGCCCTTCGACACGCCCGTCACCATGCCCGCGACCAGCGCGCGCATGGTCCCGCTCATGGCCTTCGCTTCGCGCGACTCGTCGGCCGCCGCGAACGTGACCTGGCCGTCGGCCACCTTGATCGTCACGCGAGGCGTCGCCGCCTGCGTAAGCGTGCCCAGCGGGCCCTTCACCGTGATCGTGTCGGCCGCGACCTGGATGTCCACACCCTTGGCGACCTCGACCGGTACTCGTGCAATTCGAGACATGGTTCTCTCCGACGTGCCGGGTTAGGCCACGTAGCAGATGACTTCGCCGCCCACACCCTGGGTGCGGGCCTTGCGGTCGGTCATCACGCCGCGCGACGTCGACACGATCGCCACGCCCAGCCCGTTCATCACCTCGGGCAGGTCGTTGCGGCTCTTGTAGATGCGAAGGCCGGGCCGCGACACGCGCTCGAGGCGCTCGATCACGGGACGGCCCGCGTAGTACTTCAGGCCGATCCGCAGTTGCGGCTTGCCGTCGTTCGGGCTGACCTCGAAGCCATCGATGTAGCCCTCGTCCTTCAGGACGCCGGCGATGGCCACCTTCAGCTTCGATGCCGGCATCACGACCTCGGTCTTCTCGACGCCCTGGGCGTTCCGAATACGGGTCAGCATGTCGGCGATGGGATCACTCATGCTCATTGTTCGATCTCCTCGCTTACCAGCTGGCCTTGATCAGGCCCGGGATGTCGCCCCGCATGGCGGCTTCGCGGATCTTCGTCCGCGCCAGGCCGAACTTGCGGAAGGTGCCGCGCGGGCGACCGGTGATGTCGCAGCGGTTTCGCAGCCGGCTCGGGCTGGCGTTGCGCGGCAGTGCCTGCAGGCGCTTCATCGCGTCCATGCGGTCGTCCATCGACCGCGTCTGGTCATCGATGATGGCCTTCAGTTCTGCGCGCTTGGCCGCGTACTTCTTGACGGTTGCTTCGCGCTTGGCTTCGCGGTTCTTAAGCGAAAGTTTTGCCATGTATCCCTCTAGGACACCGTGCTCAATTACGGAACGGGAACCGGAAGGCGGCGAGCAGCGCTTTGGCTTCCTCGTCCGTCTTCGCGGTGGTCGTGATGCTGATGTTCATGCCCCGGAGCTTGTCGATCTTGTCGTACTCGATCTCCGGAAAGATGATCTGTTCCTTCAGGCCGATGTTGTAGTTGCCGCGGCCGTCGAAGGCGCGGCCCGACACGCCGCGGAAGTCGCGCACGCGCGGGAAGGCCACCGTCACCAGGCGGTCCAGGAACTCGTACATCCGCTCGCCGCGCAGCGTGACCATCGTGCCGATGGCCAGGTTCTCGCGGATCTTGAAGTTGGCGATGGCCTTGCGGGCCTTCGTAACGACCGGCTTCTGGCCCGCGATCTTGGTGAGGTCGCCGACGGCCATGTCGATGTTCTTCTTGTCGTTGACCGCTTCGCCGACGCCCATGTTCAGCGTGATCTTCGTGATGCGCGGGACCTGCATCACGCTCTTGTACCCGAACTGCTTCATCAGGTCGGGCACGACCTTTTCGCGGTACTGGGAATGGAAACGCGCCATGCCAGCTCCCCTTATGCCTTCGCGCCGACGACGGCGCCGTTGCTCTTGAACACACGCATCTTCTTGCCGTCGACCAGCTTGACGCCGACGCGGTCACCCTTGCTCGTCGCCGGGTTGAAGAGCATGACGTTGCTCTGGTGGATCGGCATGGTCTTGTCGCTGATGCCGCCGACGACACCCTTCGCGGGGTTCGGCCGCACGTGCTTCTTGACCACGTTGATGCCCTCGATCACGAGGTGATCGGCGTCCACGCGGCGCAGCACCGTGCCGCGCTTGCCCTTGTCCTTGCCTGCGATGACGACGACTTCGTCGCCCTTGCGGATTCTTTCCATGGCGTTCCCTTACAGCACTTCCGGAGCCAGCGACACGATCTTCATGAAGCGCTCGGTCCGCAGTTCACGCGTGACCGGTCCGAAGATGCGGGTGCCGATGGGCTCCAGCTTGGCGTTGAGCAGGACGGCGGCGTTGCCGTCGAACTTGATCGCGGAGCCGTCGCCGCGGCGCAGGCCCTTGGCGGTACGAACGACGACCGCGTTGTAGACCTCGCCCTTCTTCACGCGGCCGCGCGGGGCAGCTTCCTTGATCGACACCTTGATGACGTCGCCAATGCCCGCGTAGCGGCGCTTGGATCCGCCCAACACCTTGATACACATCACTGATCGCGCGCCGGTGTTGTCGGCGACGTCCAGCACCGTCTGCATCTGGATCATGGCTGCCCCATGGCTAACTGCTCGATGACTTCTGCTGTCGTTCTGCTGAATCTCTACCAACTTGCCCCGTCGCGTACTGCGAACTGCGCGACGAGCAGTCTTGGCCCCGTCCGGGTTGAAGGGCCGGCCGTGCTCCCGTCCTCGGTCCCGTTCGCGGGACCCGTCCCGCAGCGCGGGTGGACCGGGGGCACCTGCCTGCCCCGAAAAACCTGGTACTGCTACGTGGCTACCGCCGTACTGCCATTCTTACCTGCCGCTCGCCCCGACAACCCACGGGCGCATGAAAACGGCGAAGCCCGCGAGTATATCCCGCAGCGCCGCAACGCTGCAAGCGAGCGGGCTTTCTAGATCGTCTGGGCGGCCTCGACCACCCGCGTGACGGCCCACGTCTTGGTGCGCGACAGCGGACGCGACTCGGCGATCTCGACGACGTCGCCCTCGTTGATCGCGTTCGTCTCGTCGTGGGCGTGGTACTTGTTCGACTTCACGATGTACTTGCCGTACAGCGGGTGCTTCACCCGGCGCTCGACCAGCACCGTCACCGTCTTTTCCATCTTGTTGCTGACGACGCGGCCAACCAGCGTGCGCGTCAGGGATTTCTTCTCGGCGTTCATTTGGCGGCGACCTTCTGGTTCAGCACCGTGCGCACGCGGGCAATGTCCCGGCGCGTGCGTTTCAGCTGGCAGGTGTTCTGCAGTTGCTGCGTGGCGTGCTGCATGCGCAACGAGAAATGCGCCTTCTGCAGTTCCTGCAGCTCCTTCTGGAGGGCGGCGACGTCCTTCGTGCGCAGTTCCTTGGCGTTCATGCGCGTTCTCCTTACTGGCCGAGCTGACGGACGACGAACGTCGTCTTCAGCGGCAGCTTGGCAGCGGCGAGCGCAAATGCCTCGCGTGCCATGGTTTCGTTGACGCCATCCAGTTCATAGACGACGTTGCCAGGCCGCACCTCGGCCACCCAGTACTCCGGGTTGCCCTTGCCGTTGCCCATGCGGACCTCGGCCGGCTTCTGGGAGATGGGCTTGTCCGGGAACACGCGGATCCAGACGCGCCCGCCACGCTTGATGTGGCGGCTGATCGCGCGGCGAGCCGCTTCGATCTGGCGCGCGGTCAGGCGGCCACGCTCGGTCACCTTGAGGCCGAATTCACCGAACGAGACGGCGGCGCCGCGCAGGGCGAGGCCGCGGTTCCGGCCCTTGTGCTCCTTGCGGTACTTGCGTCGAGCGGGTTGCAGCATGGTTACTCTCCGTCTTTCGCGCCGCCCTCGGGCTTGGCGTCACCCGGGGTCTTGGTCGCCACCTTGCGCACCCGCTTGACGGCCGGCTTGGCAGCCACGTCCTTGGGTGCTTCGGCAGGCGCCGCCTCGGCGGTCTTGGTCTCGGCGGTCTTGGCGTCAGCCGTCTTGCGTGCCGGGCGCTTCGCCGGCGGTCGGCGGTCGCCGCTGGGGCGGTCGGAACGCGGACGGCGCTCCTCGCGCTCGGGCGTCGTCGTGTCGGTCGCCGCAGGGGCGTCGCCGCGGCCCAGCCGGTCGCCCTTGTACACCCAGCACTTCACGCCGATGACCCCGTACGTGGTCTTGGCTTCCGAGAATCCGTAGTCGATGTCGGCCCGCAGCGTGTGCAGCGGCACGCGGCCCTCGCGGTACCACTCGGTGCGCGCGATCTCGATGCCGTTCAGGCGGCCCGCGCTCATGATCTTGATGCCCTGGGCGCCAAGCCGCATGGCGTTCTGCATCGCGCGCTTCATCGCGCGGCGGAACATGATCCGCTTTTCGAGCTGCTGGGTGATCGAGTCGGCGATCAGCTGCGCGTCGAGTTCCGGCTTGCGGATTTCCTCGATGTTCACGTGCACGGGCACGCCGAGCATCTTCTGCAGCGTCGCCTTCAGCGTCTCGATGTCCTCGCCCTTCTTGCCGATCACCACGCCCGGACGCGCCGAGTAGATGGTGATGCGGGCGTTCTTCGCCGGACGCTCGATCACGATGCGGCCCACCGAGGCGCTGCGCAGCTTCTTGCGCAGGTATTCGCGGACCTTCAGGTCCTCGCCCAGCATGCGCGAGAACGCCGGACCCGTGGCGAACCACTTCGACGTCCAGTTGCGCGTGACGGGAAGGCGAAAGCCGGTCGGATTGATCTTTTGACCCATGGAGTGCCCTATTTCTTCGGTTTGGCGTCGCCGACCGTCACGAAGATGTGACAGGTCTTTTTCTCGATCCGCGTGCCGCGGCCCTTGGCGCGGGCGGCGAAGCGACGCTGCGCCGGTCCCTTCTCGATGTAGATGCGCGTCACGCGCAGCTCGTCGATGTCGGCGCCGTCGTTGTGCTCGGCGTTCGCGATGGCCGACTCGAGCGCCTTCTTGATCATGCCGGCCGCCTTCTTCTGCGTGAACGACAGGATGTTCAGGGCCTTGTCGACCGGCTTGCCACGGACCAGGTCCGCCACCAGGCGACCCTTCTGGGCCGACAGGCGCGCGCCTTTGACGATTGCAGTGGTTTCCATCGTGCTCACCCTACTTCTTCGCGACGGACGTCTTCTTGTCCGCGGCGTGGCCCTTGAAGGTCCGCGTCAGCGCGAACTCGCCGAGCTTGTGACCGACCATGTTTTCGTTGATGTAGACCGGAACGTGCTGCTTGCCGTTGTGCACGGCGATCGTCAGGCCGATGAACTCCGGCAGGATCGTCGAGCGCCGCGACCACGTCTTGATCGGCTTCTTGTCGCGCGTGGCCTGTGCGGTTTCGACCTTCTTCTGCAGATGCCCGTCGACAAACGGGCCCTTCTTGAGAGAACGAGACATTCAGGACCCCTTACTTCCGTTTACGGCGCTGCACGATCATCGTGTCGGTGCGCTTGTTGTTGCGGGTGCGGTAGCCCTTGGTGAGCTGGCCCCACGGGCTCACCGGGTTGCGCCCGGTCCCGGTGCGGCCTTCGCCACCGCCGTGCGGGTGGTCGACCGGGTTCATCGCGACACCGCGCACCGTCGGCCGCACGCCGCGCCAGCGCATGGCACCGGCCTTGCCGATCTGGCGCAGGTTGTTTTCCTCGTTGCCGACCTCGCCGATCGTGGCGCGGCAGTCGATCAGCACGCGGCGGATCTCGCCCGAGCGCAGGCGGAGCTGCGCGTAGGTGCCTTCGCGGGCCAGCAGCTGAACCGAGGTGCCGGCAGACCGCGCGAGCTGGGCTCCCTTGCCGGGCAGCATCTCGACGCAGTGGATCGTCGTGCCGACGGGGATGTTGCGCAGGGGCAGCGCGTTGCCGACGCGGATCGGCGCTTCGTTTCCGCTCATCAACTGCGCGCCGACCGTCAGGCCCTTGGACGCGATGATGTAGCGGCGCTCGCCGTCGGCGTAGCACAGCAGCGCGATGTGGGCGGAGCGGTTGGGGTCGTACTCCAGGCGCTCGACCTTGGCGGGAATGCCGTCCTTGCTGCGCTTGAAGTCGATCACGCGATAGGCCTGCTTGTGGCCGCCACCCTTGTGCCGCATCGTGATGCGGCCGTGGTTGTTGCGGCCCGAGCCCCGGATCTTCTTCTCGGTCAGCGACGCGAGCGGCTTGCCCTTGTGCAGGTTGGCGTTGACGACCTTGACGACTCCGCGCCGGCCGGCAGACGTCGGTTTGACTTTAACCAGCGCCATTTACTTCACCTCTTGCGCGAAGTTGATTTCCTGACCCGGCATGAGCGACACGTACGCCTTGCGCACGTTGCCGCGACGGCCTTCGAACCGGCCGAAGCGCTTCGTCTTGCCCTTCTGGTTCAGGATCTGCACGGACTCGACCTGCACCTTGAAGAGCAGTTCGACCGCGGCCTTGACTTCCGGTTTGGTCGCGTCGTGCTTCACGCGGAACGCGACCTGTTCGTTCTTCTCGCCGATCATCGTGCTCTTCTCGGAGACGATGGGCGCGAGCAGCACGCTGTAAAGACGGTCCTGGCTCATCCCCACATCTCCTCGAGCTTGGCGATCGCCGGCTTCGTGACCACCACGTTCTTGTAGTGAACCAGCGCCAGCGGATCCGCGTAACGCGGCTCGATCACCATGACGTTCTTCAGGTTGCGCGACGCGAGGTAAAGGTTCTCGTCGATCGCATCGGTGATGATCAGCACCGAGTCCATTCCCATGGCCTTGAGGCGCTGCGCCAGCGGCTTCGTCTTCGGCGAATCCACGACCATGCTTTCGACCACCGCGATGCGACCGTCGCGCGCGAGCTGCGACAGGATCGAGGTCATCCCCGCCCGGTACATCTTCTTGTTCACCTTGTGGGTGAAGTTCTCGTCGGGCGAGTTCGGGAACGCGCGGCCGCCTCCCCGCCAGATCGGGCTCGAGGTCATGCCGGCGCGTGCGCGGCCGGTGCCCTTCTGCCGCCACGGCTTGCGCGTGGAGTGCTTGACCGTCCTGCGGTCCTTCTGCGCGCGCGTGCCCTGCCGCGCGTTGGCCTGGAAGGCAACGACGATCTGGTGCACCAGCGCTTCGTTGTACTCACGGCCGAAGAGCGTCTCCGGCGCCGGCGTGGTGCCGTCGGCCTGCCCCTGGGCGTTCAACAGTTTCAGTTCCATCGCGCCCCCTTAAGCCTTTGCTGCCTTGGCCTTGACGGCCGGGCGAACGACGACGTTGCCGCCCGCCGAACCGGGGACGGCGCCGCGCACGAGCAGCAGGCCGCGCTCGGCGTCGACTCGCGCCACCACCAGGTTCTGGGTCGTGCGCTGCGCGTCGCCGAGGTGACCCGCCATGCGCTTGCCGGGAAACACGCGGCCCGGATCCTGGCGGTTACCGATCGAGCCCGGAGCGTTGGTCGACACGGAGTTGCCGTGCGTGGCCCGGTTGGACGAGAAGTGGTGACGCTTGATGGCGCCGGCGAAGCCCTTGCCGATGGTCACGCCCGTCACGTCGACCTTCTCGCCGACGGCAAACATGTCCACGCCGATGGCGGTGCCAGGCTTCAGTTCGCCCGCCTTGGCGGCGTCGATGCGGAACTCACCCATCACGGAGCCGGCTTCGACGCCGGCCTTGCTGTAGTGGCCGGCAACGGGCTTGGCAACGCGGGAAGGCTTGCGGGAACCGTAGGCGACCTGGACGGCGCTGTAACCGTCGACGTCGACCGTCTTCACCTGGGTGACACGGTTGTTCGACACGTCGAGCACCGTGACCGGAACGGACTCGCCGTCCTCGGTGAAGATGCGCGTCATGCCGACCTTGCGGCCCAAAAGACCAAGGGCCGAGCGCGACTCGCTCTGCGCTTCGCTCATTCTTTTCTCCATCCCCGACTTCAATTGGCCGGGACCCTGTTTGAGCGCTTCGGTCCCTGGGTATGTCCCAGAGGTCCGAGCGCTGAATCTCTTGCGCGTCGCGCGTCAGGCTGATATGCCCAGCCAGGACGGGCGGATCGCGGAAAGCCTGAAATTGTAGCTCGTTCAGCCACTTGCCGGCAAGTGGAGCCGGCGGTGGCGCTTACTGCACCTTGATCTCGACGTCCACCCCGGCCGGGAGGTCCAGCTTCATCAGCGCGTCGACGGTCTTGTCGGTCGGGTCGATGATGTCCATCAGGCGCTGGTGCGTGCGCATCTCGAGCTGGTCACGCGACGTCTTGTTCACGTGCGGCGAGCGCAGGATGTCGAAGCGCTGGATGCGCGTGGGCAGCGGCACCGGGCCGCGAACCACGGCGCCCGTGCGCTTGGCGGTATCCACGATCTCGAGGGCCGACTGGTCGATCAGTTTGTAGTCGAACGCCTTCAGGCGGATGCGAATACGTTGGCTTTGCATTTCAAATCCTTTTCAAAGAGCGAGAGGCCGGCCGGTCGAATGAGCGACCGGCCCCGGTTCAACGCGTTCTGCGATACGACCTACTTGATGATCTTTGCCACGACGCCGGCGCCGACGGTCTTGCCGCCTTCGCGCACGGCGAAGCGCAGGCCCTCTTCCATCGCGATCGGCGCAATCAGCGCCACCGTCATCTGGATGTTGTCCCCCGGCATCACCATCTCCGTGCCCGCCGGCAACTGGATCGAGCCCGTCACGTCCGTCGTGCGGAAGTAAAACTGCGGCCGATACCCGTTGAAAAACGGCGTGTGCCGACCACCCTCGTCCTTCGACAGCACATACACCTCGGCCGTGAAGTCCGTGTGCGGCGTGATCGAGCCCGGCTTGGCCAGCACCTGGCCACGCTCCACCTCCTCACGCTTCGTGCCGCGCAGCAGCACCCCCACGTTGTCCCCCGCCTGCCCCTGGTCCAGGAGCTTGCGGAACATCTCCACGCCCGTGCACGTCGTCTTCACCGTCGGCTTGATCCCCACGATCTCGATCTCGTCGCCCACCTTCACGATGCCGCGCTCGATCCGCCCCGTCACCACCGTGCCACGGCCCGAAATCGAGAACACGTCCTCCACCGGCATCAGAAACGCCCCGTCGATCGCACGCTCCGGCGTCGGGATGTAGCTGTCCAGCGCATCGGCCAGCTTCATGATCGACTGCTCGCCCAGCTCGCCCTTGTCGCCTTCCAGCGCCAGCTTCGCCGAACCCTTCACGATCGGAATGTCGTCGCCCGGAAACTCATACTTGCCCAGCAGCTCCCGCACTTCCATCTCGACCAGCTCGAGCAGCTCCGCGTCGTCGACCATGTCGACCTTGTTCATGTACACCACGATGTACGGCACACCCACCTGACGGGCCAGCAAAATGTGCTCGCGCGTCTGCGGCATCGGGCCATCGGCCGCGCTCACCACCAGAATCGCCCCGTCCATCTGCGCCGCACCCGTGATCATGTTCTTCACATAGTCCGCGTGCCCAGGGCAGTCCACGTGCGCGTAGTGACGCTTGCTCGTCTCGTACTCCACGTGCGCCGTGTTGATCGTGATCCCGCGCGCCTTCTCCTCCGGCGCCGCATCAATCTGGTCGTAGGCCTTCGCCTCCCCACCAAACTTCGCCGCCAGAACCTTCGTGATCGCCGCCGTCAACGTCGTCTTCCCATGATCCACGTGACCAATCGTCCCAACATTCACGTGCGGCTTCGTACGCTCAAACTTGCCCTTGGCCATTTCTGCCCCTCAAAGAACGGTTGTTGATGTCTACCTGATTACTTCGTCTTGGCGGAGATCACCGCCTCGGCGACCGACTTCGGCGCCTCGGCGTAGTGCTTGAACTCCATCGTGTAGGTGGCGCGACCCTGCGTCAGCGAACGCAGCGTGGTCGAGTAGCCGAACATCTCGGCCAGCGGGACCTCCGCACGAATCGCCTTGCCGCCACCGCCGGCGATGTCGTCCATGCCCTGGATGACGCCGCGGCGCGACGACAGGTCGCCCATCACGTCGCCCATCTTCTCCTCGGGCGTCTCGACCTCGACCGCCATCACGGGCTCGAGCAGCACCGGCGAAGCCGCGCGCATGCCGTCCTTGAAGCCCATCGACGCGGCCATCTTGAACGCGTTCTCGTTCGAGTCGACCTCGTGGTACGACCCGAAGTGCAGCGTGACCTTGACGTCGACGACCGGGTATCCGGCGAGCACGCCCGCCTTCAGGGTTTCTTCCACGCCCTTGTTCACCGCGGGGATGTACTCGCGCGGAACCACGCCGCCCTTGATGGCGTCGACGAACTCGAAGCCCTTGCCAGCGGGCTGCGGCTCCACCTTGAGGACGACGTGACCGTACTGGCCGCGTCCGCCCGACTGCTTGATGAACTTGCCTTCCGCATTCTCGACGGTCTTGCGGATCGTCTCGCGGTAGGCGACCTGGGGCTTGCCGACGGACGCCTCGACGCTGAACTCGCGCTTCATCCGGTCGACCAGGATCTCCAGGTGCAATTCGCCCATGCCGGAGATGATGGTCTGGCCAGATTCCTCGTCGGTGTGGACGCGGAACGACGGGTCCTCCTGCGCCAGGCGGTTCAGCGCAATGCCCATCTTTTCCTGGTCGGCCTTGGTCTTCGGCTCGACGGCCTGGGAGATCACGGGCTCGGGGAAGATCATCCGCTCGAGCGTGATCACCTTGTCCGGGTCGCACAGCGTGTCCCCGGTGGTGACGTCCTTCATGCCGACGGCCGCCGCGATGTCGCCGGCGAACACTTCCTTGATCTCGTCGCGCTGGTTGGCGTGCATCTGCAGCAGTCGGCCGACGCGCTCCTTGCGACTCTTGATCGAATTGATCACCGTGTCGCCGGAGTTGAGGACGCCGGAATAGACGCGCAGGAAGGTCAGCTGGCCGACGTACGGGTCGGTCATGATCTTGAACGCCAGCGCAGCGAACGGCGCCGCGTCGTTCGCGGGACGCTCTTCGGTCACGCCGCGGTCGTTCTCGCCAGCCACCGGCGGGATGTCGGCCGGGCTCGGCAGGTACTCGATGACAGCGTCGAGCATGGCCTGCACGCCCTTGTTCTTGAAGGCAGAGCCGCACAGCATCGGCGTGATCTCGTTGGCGAGCGTACGCAGCCGCAGACCCTGCTTGATTTCAACCTCCGACAACGCGCCGCCTTCGAGGTACTTGTTCATCAGTTCCTCGTTGGCCTCGGCCGCCGCTTCCACCATCTTCTCGCGCCATTCGTTCGCGAGGTCGACGAGTTCGGCCGGGATCTCGGTGTACTCGAACTTCATGCCCTTGGAGGCCTCGTCCCAGTAGATCGCCTTCATCTTGACGAGGTCGACCAGGCCCTTGAAGTTGTCTTCGGCACCGATGGGAATCTGGATCGCGACCGGATTGGCCTTCAGCCGCAGGCGCATCTGGTCGTAGACCTTGAAGAAGTTCGCGCCGGTGCGGTCCATCTTGTTGACGAACGCCAGCCGCGGCACGCCATACTTGTTCGCCTGCCGCCAGACGGTTTCCGACTGCGGCTGCACGCCGCCGACCGCGCAGTACACCATGCACGCGCCGTCCAGCACGCGCATCGAGCGCTCGACTTCGATCGTGAAGTCGACGTGGCCCGGGGTGTCGATGATGTTGATGCGGTGCTCTGGAAAGCTGAGGTCCATTCCCTTCCAGAACGTCGTGGTCGCGGCCGAGGTGATGGTGATGCCGCGCTCCTGCTCCTGCTCCATCCAGTCCATCGTCGCGGCGCCTTCGTGCACCTCGCCGAGTTTGTGGTTGACGCCGGTGTAGAACAGGATGCGTTCCGTGGTCGTCGTCTTGCCGGCGTCGATGTGCGCCGAGATTCCGATATTCCTGTACCGCTCGATAGGGGTCTTGCGTGCCATACGGCTCACCTGCAATCTTGGCGCTCGCCGGCTCGTGACCGGCTCGCGCGGAAATGTTCGTTAGAAGCGGAAATGCGCGAAGGCCTTGTTGGCCTCGGCCATGCGGTGCACTTCCTCGCGCTTCTTCATCGCGCCGCCGCGGCCTTCCGCGGCTTCCATCAGTTCGCCGGCAAGGCGCAGCGGCATGGATTTCTCGCTGCGCTTCTTGGCCGCTTCACGCAGCCAGCGCATCGCCAGCGCCATGCGGCGAATCGGGCGCACCTCCACCGGGACCTGGTAGTTCGCGCCTCCGACCCGGCGGCTCTTGACCTCGACCATCGGCTTCACGTTCGACAGTGCCGCCGAGAACACTTCCAGGGCGTTCTTGCCTGCCTTGGTTTCGATCTGGGTCAGCGCGCCGTAGACGATCCGCTCGGCGACCGCTTTCTTGCCGTCGAGCATGATGACGTTGACGAACTTGGTGACGTCCTGCGAGCCGAACTTGGGGTCCGGGAGGATTTCGCGCTTCGGTACTTCACGACGACGTGGCATTTCTCACCTCTCGAGTCTTCAGTCGTTGGCGGGCTGCGCCGGAACGGTGCCTTTGGCTGCACCGATGCCGCTGCCCGCGGAAAGCGGCCCCATGGTGACGGGCCGCGACTTACTCGGCCGGCGTGCCCGGGAAGAGCACACCGTCCGGGAAAAACCGGGTCAGGCCGCTTTCGGGCGCTTGGCGCCGTACTTGGAGCGGCTCTGCTTGCGATCCTTGACGCCCTGCGTGTCGAGCGATCCGCGCACGATGTGGTAGCGCACGCCCGGCAGGTCCTTGACGCGGCCGCCGCGGATCAGCACGACCGAGTGCTCCTGCAGGTTGTGGCCCTCGCCGCCAATGTAGGAGATGACCTCGAACCCGTTGGTCAGGCGCACCTTCGCGACCTTGCGCAGCGCGGAGTTCGGCTTCTTCGGCGTCGTGGTGTACACGCGCGTGCAGACGCCTCGCTTCTGCGGGCTGTTCTTGAGCGCCGGGCTCTTGCTCTTGACGGGTTCGATCTCGCGCGGCTTGCGCACGAGTTGATTGATGGTCGGCATACGGTCCGTTTTCTCGATGCAAAGGCGAGCCGAAAGGGCTCGCGGAACTGAATCTGTGGCTACAGGGGTACGTCGTGCTGCAGGTCTCCGGCGCGCCAACGCACAGTGCACGGGAAGCTGCGACCTGGACTCGACCGACGGCGCCGGGAACGACGGGCGCAGGCGGTGGGCAAAGAGCGCAGCGCCCGGGCGGGCGCCGAAAAGCTCGCCATTATCGCTAGCCGGGGCTTGGGGTGTCAAGGCGGCCCTCTGAAGCATCCCTCAGGACGCGGGCGAAAAAAGGGCCCGCCGCCTGGCGGGCCCGATTCTTCGTCCCTGACCGCTTACTCGGTGACTTCGGCGGACTCGTCCGCCCCGGTCTCCGGCTCGCCTTCGGTGGTCGTGGTGGCGGCCATCGCCTCCATCGCCGCCAGTTGCTGTTGCTCCAGCGCGTCCGCCGCTTCCTTCTCCTTGCGGGCGCGGTGGAATGCCAGGCCGGTCCCCGCCGGGATCAGGCGGCCGACGATGACGTTTTCCTTCAGGCCGCGCAGGTCGTCGGTCTTGCCCATGATCGCCGCCTCGGTCAGCACGCGGGTGGTCTCCTGGAAGGAGGCCGCGGAAATGAACGAGTCGGTGGACAGCGACGCCTTCGTGATGCCCAGCAGGATGTTGTCGTACAGCGCCGGGCGCTTGCCCGCCTCGATCGCCTTGTCGTTCTCGTCCAGCAGTTCGGAGCGCTCGACCTGCTCGCCGGTGATGAACGGCGCGTCGCCCGGGTCGGTGATCTGGACCCGACGCAGCATCTGACGCACGATCACCTCGATGTGCTTGTCGTTGATCTTCACGCCCTGCAGACGGTAGACGTCCTGCACCTCGTCGACGATGTAGCGCGCCAGCGCCTCGATGCCCAGCAGGCGCAGGATGTCGTGCGGGTCGGCCGGACCGTCGACGATCGACTCGCCGCGGTTGACGACCTGGCCGTCGTGCACCAGCACGTGCTTGTCCTTCGGGATCAGGAACTCGTGCTCCTTGCCGTCGAGGTCGGTGATGATCAGCCGCTGCTTGCCCTTGGTTTCCTTGCCGAACGTGACCGTGCCCGTGACCTCGGCCAGCGTGCCGGCGTCCTTCGGCGAGCGCGCTTCGAACAGTTCCGCCACGCGCGGCAGGCCGCCCGTGATGTCACGCGTCTTCTGCGACTCGGTCGGGATCCGCGCCAGTACCTCGCCCACCGCCACCTGCTGCGCGTCGCGAACGACGATCAGCGCGCCGATCGGGAAGCTGATGGTGACCGAGTGCTCCGTACCCGGGATCTTCACTTCCTCGCCGGCCTGGCCGAGCAGCTTGACCTGCGGCCGCACACCCTTGCTGGATGCCGTGCGGCGCTTGGCGTCGATGACGACCAGCGTCGACAGGCCGGTGACCTCGTCGATCTGCTTGGCGACCGTCACGCCTTCCTCGACGTGCTCGAACTTCACGGTCCCCGCGTACTCGGTGATGATCGGGCGGGTCAGCGGATCCCAGCTGGCGAGCTGCGTGCCAGCCTTGACCTGCTTGCCGTCGGCAACCAGCAGCGTGGCGCCGTACGGGACCTTGTGGCGCTCGCGCTCGCGGCCGTTGTCGTCGACGATCGTGACCTCGCCGGAGCGCGAGATCGCGACCTGCTCGCCCTTGGCGTTCGTGACGTAGCGCATCGTCGCGGTGAATCGCACCGTGCCGTTGCTCTTCGCCTCGACGCCGGACGCGACCGCCGCACGCGACGCCGCACCGCCGATGTGGAACGTGCGCATCGTCAGCTGCGTGCCCGGCTCGCCGATCGACTGGGCGGCGATGACACCGACCGCCTCGCCGGAATTCACCAGCACGCCGCGGCCGAGGTCGCGGCCGTAGCACTTGGCGCACAGGCCGTAGCGCGTTTCGCACGACAGCGGGGTGCGCACGCGCACCTCGTCGATGCCCAGCGCCTCGATCCTCTCGACCGCATCCTCGTCGAGCAGGTGCCCGACCGGGTACAGCACGTCCTGCGTGTCGGGATTGATGACGTCGGCGGTTGCCACGCGGCCGAGAACCCGGTCGCGCAGCGCCTCGATGACTTCGCCGCCCTCGACCAGGGCCTTCATGGCGACGCCGTTGGAAGTGCCGCAATCGTCCTCGGTCACCACCAGGTCCTGCGTCACGTCGACCAGGCGACGCGTGAGGTAGCCGGAGTTGGCGGTCTTCAGCGCCGTGTCGGCCAGGCCCTTGCGGGCGCCGTGGGTCGAGATGAAGTACTGCAGGACGTTCAGCCCTTCACGGAAGTTCGCCGTGATCGGCGTCTCGATGATCGAGCCGTCCGGCTTGGCCATCAGGCCGCGCATGCCCGCCAGCTGGCGGATCTGGGCGACGGAGCCCCGGGCGCCGGAGTCGGCCATCATCCAGATGGAGTTGAACGACTCCTGCTTCACTTCCTTGCCGTGGCGGTCGATGGTCTGCTCGGTGGCGAGCTGTTCCATCATGACCTTGCCGACCTGGTCGCCGGCGCGGCCCCAGATGTCGACCACCTTGTTGTAGCGCTCGCCCTGCGTGACGAGGCCCGAGGTGTACTGCGCCTCGATCTCCTTCACCTCACGCTCGGAGTTGCGGATGATCTCCTCCTTCTGCGGTCGGCACGACCATGTCGCCGATCGCGATCGACAGGCCCGCGCGCGTCGCCAGCCGGAAGCCGGTCTGCATCAGCTTGTCGGCGAAGATCACCGTCTCCCGCAGCCCGCACTTGCGGAACGAGGTGTTGATGAGCTTGCTGATCTCCTTCTTCTTCAGCGGCTTGTTGAGCACCGAGAACGGCAGGCCGGCCGGCAGGATCTCCGACATCAGCGCAGCGGCCGATCGTGGTCTCGTAGCGCGTGATCTTCGGCGTCTTCTCGCCCGTTTCCGGGTTGACGTCGACCTCGCGAATACGGACGGTGACGCGCGTCTGCAGCTCGACTTCGCCGTTCTCATAGGCGCGCTGCACCTCGGCGAGGTCCGCGAAGTACATGCCCTCGCCCTTGCCGTTGATCTTCTCGCGCGTGGCGTAGTACAGGCCCAGCACGATGTCCTGCTACGGCACGATCGACGGGTCGCCGTTGCTCGGGAACAGGATGTTGTTCGACGCCAGCATCAGCGAGCGCGCTTCCAGCTGCGCCTCGAGCGACAGCGGCACGTGCACGGCCATCTGGTCGCCGTCGAAGTCGGCGTTGAACGCGGCGCAGACCAGCGGGTGCAGCTGGATCGCCTTGCCCTCGATCAGCACCGGCTCGAAGGCCTGGATGCCGAGGCGGTGCAGCGTCGGCGCGCGGTTCAGCATCACCGGGTGCTGGCGGATCACCTCTTCGAGGATGTCCCACACCACCGGCTCCTGCGACTCGACCATCTTCTTGGCCGCCTTGATCGTGGTGGCCAGGCCCATCAGTCTCGAGCTTGTTGAAGATGAACGGCTTGAACAGCTCCAGCGCCATCAGCTTCGGCAGGCCGCACTGGTGCAGCTTCAGCTGCGGGCCGACCACGATGACCGACCGGCCCGAGTAGTCGACGCGCTTGCCGAGCAGGTTCTGGCGGAAGCGGCCGCCCTTGCCCTTGATCATGTCGGCGAGCGACTTCAGCGGGCGCTTGTTCGCGCCGGTCATCGCCTTGCCGCGACGGCCGTTGTCGAGCAGCGAGTCGACCGCCTCCTGCAGCATCCGCTTCTCGTTGCGGACGATGATCTCGGGCGCCTTCAGCTCGAGCAGGCGCTTCAGCCGGTTGTTCCGGTTGATGACGCGGCGGTACAGGTCGTTCAGGTCGGACGTCGCGAAGCGGCCGCCGTCGAGCGGCACCAGCGGGCGCAGCTCAGGCGGCAGCACCGGCAGGACTTCGAGGATCATCCACTCGGGCTTGATGCCGGACCGCTGGAAGCCCTCGAGCACCTTCAGGCGCTTGGCGAACTTCTTGATCTTCGCTTC
Organism: uncultured beta proteobacterium; assembly: GCA_963726405.1. GTDB lineage: Bacteria > Pseudomonadota > Gammaproteobacteria > Burkholderiales > Burkholderiaceae_F > JAOUJD01. The sequence goes on from CAVSCF010000007.1 coordinate 136,719, forward strand.
GGAGCCGGTCTCGGCCAGGTCCTTGCGCAGCGTCTCGATCTCGCGGTCGACGTTGATGCCGCGCAGCAGCTCGCGGATCGCCTCGGCGCCCATCAGCGCGCGGAAGTCGTCGCCGTACTCCTCGGTCTTCGCGATGAAGTCGTCCTCGGTCATCAGCTGGCCGCGCTTCAGCGGCGTGAAGCCGGGGTCGACCACGCAGTAGGCCTCGAAGTACAGCACGCGCTCGATGTCGCGCAGCGTCATGTCGAGCACCATGCCCATGCGGGACGGCAGGCTCTTCAGGAACCAGATGTGCGCGGTCGGGCTGGCGAGCTCGATGTGGCCCATGCGCTCGCGGCGCACCTTGGCGAGCGTCACCTCGACGCCGCACTTCTCGCAGATCACGCCGCGGTGCTTCAGGCGCTTGTACTTGCCGCACAGGCACTCGTAGTCCTTGATCGGCCCGAAGATCTTGGCGCAGAACAGGCCATCGCGCTCCGGCTTGAACGTGCGGTAGTTGATCGTCTCCGGCTTCTTGACCTCGCCGAACGACCACGAACGGATCTTCTCCGGCGAAGCGATGCCGATCTTGATCGCATCGAATTGTTCTTCTTGCTGGACCTGCTTGAACAGGTCGAGTAGCGCTTTCATGCGTGCTCCTCTGTGATCCTAGGCGTCAATGGCTCGTGTCGTGTTCCGCTCAGATGCGCTCGAGATCGATGTCGATCCCCAGCGACCGGATTTCCTTCACCAGCACGTTGAACGACTCCGGCATGCCGGCGTCGATCACGTGATCGCCCTTGACGATGTTCTCGTAGACCTTGGTCCGGCCGTTCACGTCGTCGGACTTCACGGTCAGCATCTCCTGCAGGACGTACGCGGCGCCGTAGGCCTCGAGCGCCCACACCTCCATCTCGCCGAAGCGCTGGCCGCCGAACTGCGCCTTGCCGCCCAGCGGCTGCTGGGTGACGAGCGAGTACGGCCCGGTCGAACGCGCGTGCATCTTGTCGTCGACCAGGTGGTGCAGCTTCAGCATGTGCATGTAGCCGACGGTCACGGGACGCTCGAAGGCGTCGCCGGTGCGGCCGTCGTACAGGCGCGCCTGCGTCTTGCTGCCGGTCAGCTGCGAGCGCTTGGCCACGTCTTCCGGGTAGGCCAGGTCGAGCATCGCGTGGATCTCCTTTTCCGCCGCGCCGTCGAACACCGGCGTCGCGAACGGGCACGCCGTCCTTCAGGTGCCCGGCGAGCTGCGACAATCTCGTCCTCGGTGAAGGCGTCGATGTCCTCGGGCTTGCCCGAGCGGTTGTAGAGCTCCTTCAGGAACGCGCGCAGCTGCGTGGCCTTGGCCGTCGTCGCCATCTCGCCGATGCGCTGGCCGATGCCCTTGGCGGCCCAGCCCAGGTGCGTCTCGAGGATCTGGCCCACGTTCATCCGCGACGGCACGCCGAGCGGATTCAGCACGATGTCGACCGGCGTGCCGTCGGCCATGTACGGCATGTCCTCGACCGGGACGATCCGCGACACCACGCCCTTGTTGCCGTGACGGCCGGCCATCTTGTCGCCCGGCTGCAGGCGGCGCTTGACGGCCAGGTAGACCTTGACCATCTTCAGCACGCCCGGCGGCAGCTCGTCGCCCTGCGTCAGCTTCTTGCGCTTGTCCTCGAAGGCCAGGTCGAACTGCTTGCGCTTGAGCTCGATCGAGTCCTTCAGCGACTCGAGCTGGCCGGCGGCCTCGTCGTCCGCCAGGCGGATCTCGAACCAGTGGTACTTCTCGAGCGAGTCGAGGTAGTCCTCGGTGATCACCGTGCCCTTGGCGATCTTGCGCGGGCCGCCGTTGGCGTCCTTGCTGAGGAGCAGGCGTTCGATCCGCTGGAACGCGTCGTCCTCGACGATGCGCAACTGGTCGTTCAGGTCCTGGCGGTAGCGCTTGAGCGCGTCGTCGATGATCGACTGCGCGCGCTTGTCGCGCACGATGCCCTCGCGGGTGAACACCTGGACGTCGATCACCGTGCCGCTCATGCCCGAGGGCACGCGCAGCGAGGTGTCCTTCACGTCGGAGGCCTTCTCGCCGAAGATGGCGCGCAGCAGCTTCTCTTCCGGCGTCAGCTGGGTCTCGCCCTTGGGCGTGACCTTGCCGACCAGCACGTCGCCGGCGTTCACTTCGGCGCCGATGTAGACGATGCCCGAGTCGTCGAGCCGGCCGAGCTGGGTCTCGGACAGGTTGGAGATGTCGCGGGTGATCTCCTCGGGCCCGAGCTTGGTGTCGCGCGCGAGCACGACAGCTCCTCGATGTGGATCGAGGTGTAGCGGTCGTCGGCGACCACGCGCTCGGAGATCAGGATCGAGTCCTCGAAGTTGTAGCCGTTCCAGGGCATGAACGCGACCAGCATGTTCTGGCCGAGCGCGAGCTCGCCCAGGTCGGTCGACGCGCCGTCGGCGATCACGTCGCCCTTGGCGATGACGTCGCCCTTCTTGACGATCGGGCGCTGGTTGATGTTCGTGTTCTGGTTGGAGCGCGTGTACTTGATCAGGTTGTAGATGTCGACGCCGACCTCGCCCGCGACGTTCTCGTCTGTCGTTGACGCGCACCACGATGCGGTTGGCGTCGACGTAGTCGACCACGCCGCCGCGCAGCGCCTGCACGGTCGTGCCGGAGTCGACCGCGCAGGTGCGCTCGACGCCGGTGCCGACCACGGGCTTCTCGGGACGCAGGCAGGGCACGGCCTGGCGCTGCATGTTCGAGCCCATCAGCGCGCGGTTCGCGTCGTCGTGCTCGAGGAACGGGATCAGCGACGCGGCCACCGAGACGATCTGCGCCGGCGCGACGTCCATGTACTGCACGTGCTCGGGCGACATCAGCACGAACTCGCCGTTCTCGCGGCAGCTCACCAGCTCGTCGGTGAACTTGCCGGCCTTGTCGAGCGGCGCGTTGGCCTGGGCGATCACGTAGTTGCCTTCCTCGATCGCCGACAGGTAGTAGATCTCGTCGGTGACGTGGCCCTTGTCGACCTTGCGGTACGGCGTCTCGAGGAAGCCGTACTCGTTCAGCTGCGCGTACAGCGCCAGCGAGTTGATCAGGCCGATGTTCGGGCCCTCGGGCGTCTCGATCGGGCAGACGCGGCCGTAGTGGGTCGGGTGCACGTCGCGCACCTCGAAGCCGGCGCGCTCGCGCGTCAGGCCGCCCGGTCCCAGCGCGGAGACGCGGCGCTTGTGCGTGATCTCCGACAGCGGGTTGGTCTGGTCCATGAACTGCGACAGCTGGCAGGACCCGAAGAACTCGCGGATCGCCGCGCTGATCGGCTTGCTGTTGATCAGGTCGTGCGGCATCAGGTTCTCGGTCTCGGCCTGGCCGAGGCGCTCCTTGACCGCGCGCTCGACGCGCACCAGGCCCGCGCGGAACTGGTTCTCGGCCAGCTCGCCGACGCAGCGCACGCGGCGGTTGCCCAGGTGGTCGATGTCGTCGATCTCGCCGCTGCCGTTGCGCAGTTCGACCAGGATCTTGATACCGGTCGAGGATGTCCTCGTTGGTCAGCGTCATCGGGCCGGTGATCTCGTCGCGGCCGAAGCGGCGGTTGAACTTCATGCGGCCGACGCTCGACAGGTCGTAGCGTCTCGGCGTCGAAGAACAGGCGGTTGAACAGCGCCTCGACCGCGTCCTCGGTCGGCGGCTCGCCCGGACGCATCATGCGGTAGATCGCGATGCGCGCGGCGAGCTGGTCGGCCGTCTCGTCGACGCGCAGCGTGTTCGAGATGTACGGGCCCTGGTCGAGGTCGTTCGTGTAGATCGTGCGGAACTCCTTGACGTTGGCCACGCGCAGCTTCTTGAGCAGGTCCTCGGTCAGCTCGTCGTTGGCGTTGGCGACGATCTCGCCGGTGTCGGCGTCGACCACGTTGGTCGCCAGCACGCGGCCGAGCAGGTAGTCCTCGGGCACCGCGATGCGCTTCATGCCCGCCGCTTCCATGTCGCGGATGTGCTTGGCGTTGATCCGCTTGTCCTTGGCGACGATGACCTTGCCCGTCTTGTCGGCGATGTCGAAGCGGGCGATCTCGCCGCGCAGGCGCTCGGGCACCAGCTCCATGAAGCCGCCGTCTCGGCCAGCGCGAAGGTGTCGAAGACGAAGAAGTGCGCCAGGATCTGCTCCGGCGTCAGGCCGATCGCCTTCAGCAGGATCGTCACCGGCATCTTGCGGCGACGGTCGACGCGGAAGTACAGGATGTCCTTCGGGTCGAACTCGAAGTCGAGCCACGAGCCGCGGTAGGGAATCACGCGCGCCGAGAACAGCAGCTTGCCCGAGCTGTGGGTCTTGCCGCGGTCGTGCTCGAAGAACACGCCCGGCGAGCGGTGCAGCTGCGAGACGATGACGCGCTCGGTGCCGTTGATGATGAACGAGCCGGTGGTGGTCATGAGCGGAATCTCGCCCATGTAGACCTCCTGCTCCTTCACTTCCTTGACGGTCGGCTTGGGCGCCTCGCGGTCCATGATGACCAGGCGCACGCGGGCGCGCAGCGGCGAGGAGAACGTCAGCCCGCGCTGCTGGCACTCCTTGACGTCGAACGCCGGGTCGCCGAGCGCGTAGCTGACGAACTCCAGCCGCGCCATGTGGTTGTGCCAGGAGATCGGGAAGATCGACGTGAAGGCGGCCTGCAGGCCGTGCGGTCCCGCTTGCGGGGCCGACCTCGGCCTGCAGGAACTGGGTGTACGACTCGAGCTGGGTGGCGAGCAGGAAAGGCACCGCCAGCACGCTTGGCCGCTTGGCAAAGCTCTTGCGGATGCGCTTCTTTTCAGTGAACGAGTACGGCATGGACGCTCCGTTCAGACGCGAGGAGAGAAAAAACAAAAACTACGAGCCCGAAACGAAAGAGGCGGGGACGACAAAAGCCACCGCGGGCGCAGCTTTCGCTGTCGCCCGGGCGGCCAGGGGGTATCCCGCGCGTTCTCTCATCAAGGGAAGACTTTGATGTGGCTCGGGCCACATCGAAGGCCTCCCGGCCCTCGACTCGAGTCGCCGGACGGGCAAAGCCCGGCCGGCGCCCCCGAGTCACTACTTGACGTCGACCTTGGCGCCGGCTTCTTCCAGCTTCTTCTTGGCCGCGTCGGCATCGGCCTTGTTGACGGCTTCCTTGACGGGCTTCGGTGCGCCGTCGACGAGGTCTTTCGCCTCTTTCAGGCCCAGACCCGTCAGCTCGCGCACGGCCTTGATGACGTTGACCTTGTTCGGGCCGACTTCGGCGAGGATGACGTTGAACTCGGTCTGCTCTTCGGCGGCCGGAGCGGCCGCACCCGCCGCCGGGGCGGCCACCGCGACGGCAGCCGCAGCCGCCGAGACGCCAAACTTCTCTTCCATCATCTTGATCAGTTCACTGATCTCGAGGACGGATTTCGCCGCGATCGCGTCGAGGATTTCCTGGTTCGAAAGTGCCATTGCTATGACTCCTGATACGTAGTGTCGGTTTCAAAAAATCGGATGTGGATCAGGCGGCTGCCTTTTCCTTCGCGTCGCGCACCGCTGCAAGCGTGCGCACGAACCGCGAGGGGACTTCGTTCAGCGTGCGAACGAACTGCCCGATCGGGGCCTGCATCGTGGCCATCAGCTTCGCCAGCAATTCCTCACGGCTCGGCATCGTCGCAAGCGCCTTGACGCCTTTTTCGTCCATGACGAAATTGGCCATCGCGCCGGCCTTGACGACGAGCTTGTCGTGATCCTTGGCGAA
>CAVSCF010000008.1:0-38829 GCA_963726405.1 uncultured beta proteobacterium
CAACTCACGTCCCCCGCCTCCTCCGTGTGCCGGCCAACCTGATCCTTCGGCACTAGTCCTTCTGATATCCGAGCGCAGTTTCTTCCGCGGCGGCAGCCGGGAACCGTTGAGGATACCAAGCGCAAACCGGACCCCACGGCCGCAGGCAAGGCGTTGGCCCGGATCCGGAGGAAATACCAGGCAAAGAGGTCGACGTGCGCGGAATTCCTGTCGGCCGCGGTACTGCCGTCGCCGGCGCAAGAGGCGTCGCGCAATACGCGCAGTGCCGGAACTTGGCCGGGCTCTGTTGGCCGCGGCCGTGACACTTCCCGCGACACTTCACCATCTGCATGGCTCAGTCCCTGGACCCCCACGTCGGAAAGTCCTCGACCACCTGGGAGTGCGTCACCAGCTCGTTGCCATTCCACAGGTGCAACTGGAACCCGGACGGCTCGAACGTGAAGCGGATGTCGGCGCCCGGCACGAGGTCGAGCAGCAATTGATGCGCGCTGCTGGGACACACCGAGGCGATCGTTCCCGCGAAACGGGCGTGGATCGAGCGATGGTAGTGGCCGCTGATCACTCGCTCGACGTGGCCGTAGCGGGCGACCACAGCGGCCTCCTCCCATGGATTGGCCAGTGTCATCTGGTCCATGAACGTGAGGCCGGTGACGAAGGGCGGATGGTGCTGCGCGACGACCGTCGGGCGGTGCGATTCGTCCAGCGTGCGGTCGAGCCAGTCGAGGCGGCGCGCGCACAGTTCGCCTCCAGGCGCGCGCGGGATGAGCGTGTCGAGCACGACAAGGCGGACCTCGAAGTCGTCGACGACGTACTGCACGAAACCGTCCGGCCCCTGCAGGTGCCTCTGCTCGGGAAAGGACTTCTGCAGCGCTTCGCGGTCGTCGTGATTGCCGACCGCAAGGTAGATGGGCATGTGCAGTGGCGCCAGCAGTTCGCGCAGCAGGCCGTACTCCTCGGCCGTTGCGTGATCGGTCAGGTCGCCGGTGACGACGACTGCATCGGGAAGCCGGGGCAGTGACAGCACCTTGCGCACGCAACGCTCCAGCATCCTCGGGGTGTCGATGCGCCCGTAGGCCAGGCGGCCCTCCGGTACGAGATGTGGATCGCTGATCTGGCAAAGGAGCATGCCGACTGCCTTCTCTTTTGCAGGGACGTGCGCGGATCCGGTGCTCGGGCCAAGTGCCCCCTCACCGGCGCGCGAAGGCGTGAGAGTAGCGGATGCGGTCCAGGGAGGAATTCAGCGGAGGGCTCAATGATCGGCCGCACGGGCTGGCGAAGGCTGAAGCATCGGAGGGACTCGAGATGCGCGGAAGGTCAGGCTGACCGCTCTGCTTTGGTCGCGTCTCGGTCGGCGAGACAGTGTCGCGCGCAACGGGAGATTCTTCTCCATTCGATCTACAGCTCTCGACGAAGCGGGCGGGCGCGCTATCGATGCGCGTTGAAGGTCACGCTAACTGTCAAAAATCTCGACAATCCGCAAGACCCCGCCCGTATTTCTTGAGGGCTTTCCGACAGGCGGTCGGCCCATTCCTTCCCGCCGATTTGGTACGTCCATAGAATCGGCTCACGCTGGAACAACAAACAAGAGTCTCACCAGAAGGCCAATCGCTGCGAGGTCGGCGACGCGGCTTTGCTTGCGGGGTGGACGCTACAAGTTGGGGGGAAGGATGCTGAACAAGCTGATGAGGAACGTGAAGCGAGTCGGTGCAGCGGTTGCTATATCTGCCGGTACCGCCACGTTCGCGGGGCAAGCCAATGCGGGGCAGTACATCGGCAAGTGGGACCCCGCGTTCGGCGCGGATTTCGCCACCCTGGGATGGAAGGGCCAGGCCATCTTCTTCATTCCCGATGCCTGCCTCGCCAGCGACGGCGTCAAGACGAACTCCGGAGTCTGTTCCGGTATGTCGATTCTCAGCGCCGAGGTTGATTTCTATGACTTGGGGAGCCCGGGCACGATCATCGACAAGATCTTCTTCACCACGCCTTCGACGGACGTCACGAGCATGACTGTCGCGGGCGGCGCGCTCAGCGCCGTCGTGGGGCAGTTCGACTACTTCGTGGAATCGAACATCAACGGACCCGGCGGCGGGGGCAAGACTTCGTTCGAACTCGGCTTCATTCAGCCGGATCTGGAGAACCTGGCTCGCCTGGCGTTCAAGTACCTGGCCCCGTGTCCCGAAGACGACGAGGAGTGCAGGAGCAAGCGGAAGAAGGAAAAGGAGGAGTTTGACGACGAACTCTGCCTGGTCACCGGCTTCAGCCAAACCGATGGCACGGGTGGTGCAGGCAAGCCGCTCATCTCGTTTGAACGGCTGTCCGTGCCGGAGCCGGGCAGCGCGGCACTGATGCTATCGGCGCTTGGTTTGCTTGCCGCGTTTCGCAGGCGCAAGTCCGCCGCTTAGCGCTGTCGATCCTATAAAGGCAACTCGATCACGCAAGAAGCGCCGGCTCTTCAGCCGGCGCTTGTGCTTGGGCAATCGCTTCGCGAATGTCGAGTGACTTTCCCCTCTCCCACTCGAGGCCGAAAGTCTGTTCGCTAAGCGCTGCGCGCAAAGCCCCGAGGCGCTGCTCCAGCATCTGCTCTTCTCGGGCGGTGTTCGGGAGTTGCAGGCGCTCCCGCGCCTGTCCTACTGCTGACAGGAGCCTGACTGCCTTCGCTTTGTCCGATGATGAGAAATATTCGGCCAGGTCTTCGAGACACCCCAGCAATTCTTCCCACATCTCAAAGGAGGCATAGGCTCGCAACGCCTCATCAAGTCGCTCGCGGGCTGAACCTTCGGCTCCACGCTGCAGATCGCACTTTCCGAGCCATCGGGTCGCATTCGCTTCTCCCCGCTTGTCCGCAGCTTCTCGGCAGATTGTGAAGGAGCGCTTGAACCGTTGCTGCGCCTCGTCGAACCCGCCCGTTTCAAAGGCAACCTCGCCGATCACAAGCTGACACTCACCTTCGAACTCCTTGAACTGGATCTGCTCGGCGAGCGCAAGGCTCTGCTGCAGATAGCCGCGGGCTTCGGTTTCCTTGCCCGCGCGCAAGCAGATATGTCCGAGGTGGCACAGACCGATCGTTTCTCCGTGCTTGTCACCGAGTTCGCGAAAGATATTCAGAGCCTCGCGCTCGCTTCTCTCGGCTCCATTCATGTCGCCAGACTGGAGGCGCGCGAGAGAAAGAGTGGACAACGTCGCCGCAATGTCGATCGGCCTCCCCACTGCGCGCCGCAGCTCCAGGCACTTCTCCAGCATCCGCCGGGCCTCCGAATGATCGCTCTGACTCTCGGCAAGACCGGCTCCAACATAGAGCGCCCATGCTTGCGCAAGATCCGACTCGCGAATCGCTGGAGATTCGAGTGCGCTGCGAACGATGCCTCGCCCCTCGGTGGCGTAACCCCGGAGCATCCAGAAACCGTGCAGTGCGACGCAGATCTTCACCGCGATCAGAGGGTCCGCGCCTCCTGCGAGGGAGAGAGCGAGCGCACGTCGCACGTTGTCGAGGTCCGTTTCAAGGCGCCGAATCCATTCGCCCTGGGCCTCGCCCATCAATCCGTCGCGTGCCTGCTTCGACAGCGAGAAGAAGTAGTCGCAATGGGTGCGGCCCGTGGCGTCCTTCTCCTCCCCGGCCTCCGCCAACTTCCCGGCCGCGTACTCCCGAATGGTCTCCAGCATTTTGTAGCGCGGCACATCCTCGCTCTCGTCCAGGATGACGAGCGACTTCTCGACCAGCGACGCAAGCAGGTCGAGGACATCCTCCGGCGCGAGCGGAGCGGCTCCGCAGATAGCCTCCGCCGCCTCGAGGTCGAAGCCGCCGACGAACACGCCCAGGCGCGCGAAGAAGCACTTCTCGTCCTCGTGCAGCAGATCGAACGACCAGTCGACCAGCCCCTTCAGCGTTTGTTGGCGCTCCTGCAGCACGCGCGCGCCGCCGGTGAGTATCTTGAAGCGGTCCTTCAGGCGGGCGTTGATGTCGGCGACCGACAATGACCGCACGCGCGCAGCGGCAAGTTCCAGCGCCAACGGAATGCCTTCGAGCCGCGCGACGAGTTCCGCCACCGGCGCCCGCCGTCGCCGCGTCGAGCATGAACGAGGGCTTGCTTTGCTGTGCGCGCGCGACGAAGAGCTGGACCGCGGTGGAACGCGACACGTCGTCGACGCTCGCACCACGCGCGGGTAGCGGCAGCGGCTGCACCGGATAGTTGTGCTCGCCCGGCACGTGCAGCGCCTCGCGGCTGGTCGCGATGATGCGGACGTTGCGGCGCGGCGCGCAGCACGGCGTTGGCGAGTTCCGCCGACGGCTTCATCAGGTGCTCGCAGTTGTCGAGGATGAGCAGCACGCTGCGGTCCTTCAGGTGCGCGCAGATGGACTGCAGCAAGCGGTCGATCGGGCTCGGCCTTCACGCCGATCAGCTGCGCCGCCTCGCTCGCGACCAGCGCCTCGTCGCGCAGCGGCGAGAGGTCGAGGAACCAGACACCGTCCGGCATAGCTTGTGAAGAAGCCCAGCCGCCGACTGGACTGCCAGCCGGGTCTTTCCAAGCCCGCCCATGCCGAGCAGCGTTACCAGGCGGGCCTTGTCGAGCAGCGCTCTTGACTTCCCCGATCTCGCGCTCGCGGCCGACGAATGCCGTAGCGAGATGCGGCAGGTTGTGCGGGATTTCCTTGACCGGGAGCCACCAGTCGTCGTCGCGGACGACCCTGTAAACCTTCTCGCTGTCGGGCGGCGCAACGAAAGGCGAGGTTTCATCGCCGACTTCGAACAGTTCGATCGGCTCGGCGATGCCCTTGACCATCCAGAACCCGTGCGACTCGACACGCAGTGCCGTGTCGCCGAGTGCCGCCCGGGCCTCCGTGGTCATCAGCGTCTGGCCTCCGGAGGCGAGCGACATGATGCGGGCCGTCATCGGCTTGGCGAGCCCTTCGACTTCGATCGGTTTTGCGCCGAGCGCGACGTCTTCGGGGGTGTTCCGGCGCAGGAGCACCGGACCGACGTGCAGGCCCGCCCGCGCTCTGAAGCGGCGTCGGAAGTTCGGCCAGCGCGCGGTGATAGGCCACCGCGAAGGCGACGGCGCCTGCCGCTTCGTCGAACAGCATCAGCATGCCGTCGGTCTTGTCGATCTCGCGGCCGCCATGCTTCACGAGCAGGTCGCGCGCGGTGCGGTCATGCGAAATCCAGACCTCGGCCATGGCGGCGTCGCCGATCGCTTCGGCGAGCTTGGTGCTGTCGACGACGTCCGTCAGCAGAAGCGCGCGGACCTCGCTCATCGGGCCGCCGCCGAAGGCACGGCGCGGCGCGCCAGAACCGGGTTGGCAGAGCACCATGCCGTCAGGCCTTTTCTTTATGGAAGACGCGCCGCCAGGTTCCCCCGCTGGCGGCGAGGGGGAAGAGTAGCGGATGGGACGCCGCGGAGGAATCGCGGGTGGCGATGAGGAGGGGAAGTGGAGCGGGTGAAGGGAATCGAACCCTCGTATGCAGCTTGGGAAGCTGCCGTTCTGCCATTGAACTACACCCGCACTGACAACCAGAAATCTACTTCATCGCCAGGGATTGCTCGCAATTCGTCTGGCGCGAATTATTGAACTACACCCGCGAGACGCGGATTCTATGGCACTGCAGGTCCCCTTCCAAACAAGGGATTCCGTGGAGCCGGGGCGAAGCCCGAGCCGGGACTGCCCTCCTGCTGCGCGTAAAATTCCCTCCTCGATGACGACTTTCACCCCCGTCCTGCTCTCACTGACCGTCAACGGCCAGCCCGCCGAGGTCCCGTCCGGGTCCACGGTGTCCGACCTTCTCGCCTCGCTCGATACCGCGGGCAAGCGCGTGGCGGTCGAGCGCAATGGCGAGATCGTTCCCCGTTCCCGGCACGCGGCCACCGCACTCGCCGCCGGGGACCGTCTGGAAATCGTCATCGCCGTCGGAGGTGGCTGATGTCACAGCAGCATTTGTTCGAAGGCGAACTGCACTGGACCGGGCAGCCGGGCGAAGACGAACACGGCAAGCTGAAGCTCGCGCGGTCGTACGTCCTCCGGTTCAAGGGCGTGGCGCCCATCGAAGGTTCCTCGCCGGCGGTGTTCCGCGGGGACGATTCCAGGCACAACCCGGAAACGCTGATGGTGGCGTCGCTGATGGCGTGCCATCACCTGACCTACCTGGCGGTGTGCGAGCGCGCCGGGGTGCGCGTGCTCGAGTACAAGGACAGCGGCACCGGCACCCTCGCGATGAAGGACGGCAAGATGCGCATGGTCGAGATCGTGCTGTGGCCGCAGGTGCGGATCGCAGACGCTGCGCAGATCGACCTCGCACGCGAACTGCACGCCAAGGCGCACGCCAACTGTTTCATGTCCAACTCCGTCAACTTCGAGGTCAAGGTCCAGCCGGCCGTGACCGCATGAGATGAACGACACACTGCGCATCGGCGCGCGCGAATTCCGCTCGCGACTGCTGATCGGCACCGGCAAGTACAAGGACCTCGCCCAGACGAAGGACGCGGTGGAGGCGAGCGGCGCCGAGATCGTCACGGTCGCCATCCGCCGCACCAACATCGGCCAGAACAAGGGCGAGCCGAGCCTGCTCGACGTGCTGCCGACGTCGAAGTACACGATGCTGCCCAACAGCGCCGGCTGCTACACCGCCGAGGACGCGGTGCGCACCCTGCGGCTCGCGCGTGAACTGCTCGACGGCCACGCACTGACCAAGCTCGAAGTGCTCGGCGACCCGGCGTCGCTCTATCCGAACATGCCCGAGACCCTCAAGGCCGCCGAGACGCTGGTGAAGGAAGGCTTCGAGGTGATGGTCTACTGCAGCGACGATCCGATCCAGGCGCAGGTGCTGGAGTCGATCGGCTGCGTGGCGGTGATGCCGCTCGCCTCGCTGATCGGTTCCGGCATGGGCATCCTCAACCCATGGAACATCCAGCTGATCCTGGAGAAGGCCAAGGTCCCGGTGATCGTCGATGCGGGGGTCGGCACCGCCAGTGACGCCGCCATCGCGATGGAACTCGGCTGCGCCGGCGTGCTGATGAACACGGCGGTCGCGCAGGCGAAAGACCCGGTGCTGATGGCCAGCGCGATGAAGAAGGCCGTCGAAGCCGGCCGCGAGGCGTTCCGCGCGGGACGGATGCCGAAGAAGCTCTACAGCGCAGCGCCAAGTTCACCGACCACCGGCGTCATCGCGCCGAGCAAGGCGGCCTGACCGCTCGCGGCCCGAACCGCGCCGCCTTCGCGCGCGTTTACTCGAGCGGCACCGCCCCGATCTTGCTGCGCCGTGCGTTGGCGACGAGCGCCAGGATCGCGGTCGACGCCAGCCGCGTGCGCACGCTGTCCGAGCGGCTCGTCAGCACCATCGGCACACGCGTGCCGAGCACGATGCCGGCGCTGTCCGCGCCCGCCAGGTACTGCAACTGCTTCGCCAGCATGTTGCCGGACTCGAGGTCGGGCACCACGAGGATGTCCGCGCGCCCGGCGACCGGCGACTCGATCTTCTTCGTGCGCGCCGCCTCGATGCTGATCGCGTTGTCGAAGGCCAGCGGGCCGTCGAGCAGGCCGCCGACGATCTGGCCGCGATCCGCCATCTTGCACAGCGCCGCCGCATCGACCGTCGACGGGATCTTCGGATTCACGGTCTCGACCGCCGAGAGGATCGCGACCTTGGGCTCCTCGATGCCGAGCACGTGCGCGAGTTCGATCGCGTTCTGCACGATGTCGACCTTGTCCTCGAGCGTCGGCTGGATGTTGATGGCAGCGTCGGTGACGAGCAGCGGCCGCGGATACGCGGGCACGTCGAGGACGAAAACGTGGCTGATGCGCCGCGCCGTCCGCAATCCGGTCGACGTCGGCACCACGGCCGCGAGCATCTCGTCGGTGTGCAGGCTGCCCTTCATCAGCGCGTCGACCTTGCCCTGGCGCGCGAGCTGGACCGCGCGCGCGGCGGCTTCGTGACTGTGCTCGGTACTGACGATGGTGATGCCGGTGAGGTCGGCGCCGTAGGTTTCCGCCACCGAGCGGATCTTCGCCTCCGGGCCGACAAGAATCGGGACGATCAGTCCGCGGCGCGCGGCCTCGAGCGGGCCGAGCAGCGAGTCGCGATCGCACGGATGCACCACCGCGCAGCGCACCGCGGGCAACCCTTCGCATCGCCGCAGCAGCTTCGTGAACGCGTCGTTCCGGCGCAGCACCATCTCCGGCGTGGCCACGTCGGAGTAGCTGATGCGCTCCTCGGGAGCCCGCACGGTGACCGTACCGGTGACCAGTTCGTCGTTGCCGCGCTTGACGTTGCAGGCGAGCACGACGATGTGGCCCGGCCGCTTTTCCAGCACGGTGGCCGTCGCCGTCAGTTCGTCGCCGGCGGCGATGGCGCCTTCGAACGCGAGTTCCTGCGATACCAGCGTCGTGCCGGGGCCTGGCATGCGTCGCGCGAGCAGCCCGGAGATGATGGCCTCGGCCCCGGCGGCCTTCGCGGTCGTCCCGCCGAGCGGTCCCTTGCCGTTCGCCGCCAGATGGAAGGCGTCGACGTCTCCGCTCACGAGCGCGAGCGCGTCGACCTCGGTCTGGCTGATGCGCCGCGAGACCGTGGCCGTCGAGCCGACCTCAAGCTCGTCGTAGGTGATGTTGGTGAAGGACCGCAATCCGCTCTCCCCCTGTTTCACTGGCTCGTTTACCGTCGTTGTGCAATGCATCAATTTTACGCCGTCCGGCCGGCCCGCGGGGCGACGGGGACACGGTTACCATCCGCGCCCTCAGGAACGCCATGTCGACCCCAGACGCCACCGACGAAGACAGCGAGCCGGCCGGCCCGCCCTACCGCCACATCCGCAGCTTCGCCATGCGCCGCGGCCACATCACGCAGGGCCAGCGGCGCGCCTTCGAGGAGCGGTTCCCGGCGTTCGGCGTGCCGTACGCGGCGTCGCCCCTGGACTTCGAGCAGGTGTTCGGCCGGCGCGCTCCCACGGTGCTCGAGATCGGCTTCGGCATGGGCGAGACCACCGCGGCCATCGCCCGCAGCCGACCTGAGGTGAATTTCCTCGGCATCGAGGTGTTCACCGCCGGCGTCGGAGCGCTGCTCAAGCGCATCGACGAACTCGCTTTGACCAACGTTCGCATCGTCCACCACGACGCTGTCGAAGTCGTCCGCGACATGATCGCGCCGGATTCCCTGGCGGGCGTGCACATCTATTTCCCCGATCCGTGGCAGAAGAAGCGCCACCACAAGCGCCGCCTGATCGCGCAGCCCTTCGTCGGCATGCTGGCGAGCCGGATCGCGCCCGGCGGGTACCTGCACTGCGCGACCGACTGGGAGGATTACGCGCAGCAGATGCTCGACGTGCTGGGTCAGGAGCCGCAACTCGTCAACACCGCGGCGGGTTTCGCGGATGCGCCCGCGAATCCGCTCTGCGAACGCCCGACCACGAAATTCAACGCGCGTGGCAGCCGGCTCGGCCACGGGACCTGGGATCTCGTCTTCGTGCGGCGTTGAACGCGTGTGCAGCGCGCCCGGTCGCCAAGCGCCGTACGATCCGGCGCTTCCCCATACGCAACGCGGGTGCACGGCCGACCTCCTCGCGCAGGACGCAGGCCTCCTGCTCATTGAACCTTCGTGCAATTGGCGGTGGCGTGGGTCCCGCCTAATCTCGCGGTCGCTGCGCATGGCGCGCATTCACCGGTTCTTCTCGTCCGCCTTGTTAGACTCCTCCGGAGTGAACGCGTCGCGACCGGGAAAACGCGGCACTTGCCGACCATGCGGCCGGACGAAACGCATTCGGCCGGATTCAACATGAACCTTGGGGGAAGATCGACGTGACACCGAAATTCGTCGCCGAATTGCTCGGCACTTTCTGGTTGGTTCTGGGCGGCTGCGGCAGCGCCGTTCTCGCGGCTGCATTCCCTGAACTCGGCATCGGGTTCGTGGGCGTATCGCTCGCCTTCGGCCTGACGGTAGTCACCGGCGCGTATGCGTTCGGACCGATCTCGGGCGGTCACTTCAACCCTGCCGTGTCGTTCGGTCTCTGGGCGGGCGGACGCTTCCCCGCCTCGCAACTGCTGCCATACATCCTGGCGCAGGTCATCGGCGCGGTCATCGGCGCCGCGGTCCTCTACATGATCGCCACCGGTAAAGCCGGCTTCGACCTGAAGGGCGGCTTCGCGTCGAACGGCTTTGGCGAGCACTCTCCCGGCAAGTACTCGCTCGGAGCGGCGCTGATCACCGAAATCGTGATGACCTTCATGTTCCTGATGATCATCCTCGGCACCACGCACAAGCGGGCGCCGGCGGGATTCGCCGGTCTCGCGATCGGCCTGGCGCTGGTGCTGATCCACCTGATCAGCATCCCGGTGACGAACACGTCGGTGAATCCGGCGCGCAGCACCGGCCCGGCGCTGTTCGTCGGCGGCTGGGCGATCGAGCAGCTCTGGCTGTTCTGGGTCGCGCCGATCGTCGGTGCGGTCATCGCCGGCTGGGCCTCGCGCACGGTGTTCGACTCGGCTGACGCGCCGCCGGTCGCCGGCAAGTAGAGGTCCGTCACGGAAGTCCGGGGCGGTGCGACGCGAGTCCACCGCCCCTTTTCTTTCGTCCCGTCGTTCGTGCTCGCCGTGCTCTTGCCCGCTGCCTGCAACGCGCCCTGTTTGGCTCCTCACGCTGGTGCGGCTCGACGTCGAGCGCGGCGAATACACGGACAGCGACCAGAACGCCATGCTGAAGATGTTCGCCCTTGCCAAGGGCCTGGCGAAGGGCCAGCAGCCCGACGTCGGCGAGGAGGGAACGATCGAGCCGGCGGACGCCG
Source organism: uncultured beta proteobacterium (assembly GCA_963726405.1). GTDB lineage: Bacteria > Pseudomonadota > Gammaproteobacteria > Burkholderiales > Burkholderiaceae_F > JAOUJD01. The sequence goes on from CAVSCF010000008.1 coordinate 10,762, forward strand.
CGCGCTGGGGCCGATCGACGCCTGACTCGCGCGGTGCGATCCGGACGTCAGCTAGGCGGCCTGCGGCAGGGCGTCGTCGCCGCTCGACCCGGGCTCGTCGTCCGCGTACACCGCCCGCTCGGACGCCCACGCGCGCAAGGCATCGATCTTCTCGGCCATCACCACGGACAGCGGCCGGGTGCGCTCGATCTCCGCGAGGATGTCAGCCGGTCGCATCGCCTCGCCGCGAGCGCGCGCCTCGAACGACGCCGACACGATCGCCTGCTCGATCTCGGCGCCGGAAAAGCCCTCCGCGAGCCGCGCGATGCCCTCAACCTCGAACTGCTTCGGGTCGTGCGCGCGCTTCTTCAGGTGGATCGACGCGATCTGCGCGCGCGCCGCATCGCCAGGAAAGTCGACGAAGAAGATCTCGTCGAAGCGGCCCTTGCGGATCAGTTCCGGGGGAAGCTGCGAGATGTCGTTCGATGTGGCCACGATGAACACCGGCTCCGTGCGCTCCGACATCCACGTGAGCAGGCTGCCGAGCACGCGCCGGGATACCCCGCCGTCCCCATCGCCCGAGTCGGTGGAAATGCCCTTCTCGAGCTCGTCGATCCACAGCACGCAGGGCGACATGCTTTCGGCGGCCGCGAAGGCATTGCGCAGGTTGCGTTCGGTCTCGCCGTAGTACTTGTTGTAGAGCGTGCCGAAGTCGAGGCGCATCAGCGGCACGCCCCACTCGCCGGCCACGGCGCGCGCCGCCAGGCTCTTGCCGCCGCCCTGCACGCCGAGCAGCACGATGCCTTTCGGCCGGTCGACCTGGCTCGACGCCGGATCGAGGAAGGGCGCACGGCGCAGGCTGATCCAGTGCTTCAGCCGCGCGAGTCCGCCGACGTCGTCGAAGCGCACGCTGCTCTGTTCGTAGCCGATCGTGCCGCCGCCACCGAGCGCTTCGTACTTGATCTCGAGGACGCGGCGCACGTCCTGCTTGTTGATCTCGCCGTCGGCCCGCAGCGCGGACCGCACGAGCCGTCGCACGTCGTCCTGTTCCATGCCGAGCAGATGCATGATCAGCATGTCGAGCGCGGCGCGGTCGCCGCGCGGCTTCTCGCCCGTCTGCTTCTCGTGCCGCCTCGCTTCCTCGGTCACGATGGCGCGGATCGCGTCGCGATCCGGCAGCGTCGGACGGAAGTGCGCTGACAGCCGGAGGATCTCGGACGGCAGGTCGTCGAGCCGCGGGCTGACGAACACGAGCGTGCGCGCCGTCCGGTAGTGCGACAGCGCGATCTCGCGGATCAGCCGCATCGACACCGGGTCCTTGAACCCGGGATGCGCGTCGCACAGCACGTAGACGCCGTTCTGCGGCGTCTTGTCGATGTGCTTCAGCGCATCGAGCAGGTCGTTGGTCTGGTAGATCGCCTCGTCGCGCCCGTGCCGCCGGATGCCGCTCGTGATGCTCCATGAGAGCAGCAGCTGGTTTTCGAGGTTGCACGCCTTCTGCAGCAGCTCAAGGATGCGCGGCTCCTCGTGCGACTCGATCAGGATGATCGGAAACCGCGCGCGCAGCAGGGTCCCCAGTTCCGAAACTTCGTCACGGGCGTTCATGGGCTTCCTTCATCCGGACATGACAGCGGTGCGGTTTTCGCGCGCGGGCTGCTGCGCGGCCTGGCGGTGCTCGCGGCCGAGCGCGACCAGGTCGTAAGCGAGCTTCAACCCGACGAGCATCAGCGCGCCGACCACCGGCGCCCCGAGCGCCTGCACGAGGAATCCGCTCGCGATCAGCGTCACGTGCAGGATGACGATGCGGCCATACGGCGCGCCCATCAGGTCCTTCAGCGGCGGCAGCGCTTCGCGGGTGCGCGCAAGCCATTGCGCCAGTCCGCTGACATGCAGCAGCACGATCGCGATCACGGCCAGCCAGCCGTCGCGCTCGGCGAAGAGGTAGTGCAGCATCGCGGATGCGGGCGCGCCCAGCCCGCCATCCATCGCCTGGCGCCCGAGTTCCCCGGTGCCGAACAGCAGCACGACGAACACGCCGTGCACGGCCGTGAACATTCCGTAGTGCACGGTGAAGAAGGCCGCCAGCGCCACGCCGCCGACGAGGCCGGCGGCACCCATCCGCGCGCCGGTGACGACAAGCTTCACGACGTGCAGCACGCCGATCACGACGTTCTCGAACCAGAACAGCATCATCACCACGAAGGGCGACCATCCGAGCACGAGCACGCCCCACGCGAGCACGACGGCGCCGGCCAGTGCCAGCGCGCGGTCGAGGACGGCGGCGACGCGCTCGCTGGTCATCCGTGCGACCAGCTCACCCAGCCCGTGTACGCAGTCAGCAGCACAACGGCGCCGAACGCCAGGCGGTACCACGCGAACACGGTGAAATCATGCGTCGAGATGTAGCGGATCAGCCAGCGGATGCACAGCAGCGCCGAGACGAACGCGAACACGGTGCCCACCGCGAACAGCGGCAGGTCCGCGGCCGACAGCGCGCCGCGCTGCTTCCACAGCGAATACACGCCGGCACCGATCAGCGTGGGGATCGCCAGGTAGAAGCTGAACTCGGTGGCGGCCCGGCGCGACAGGCCGAACAGCATGCCGCCGATGATCGTCGCCCCCGAGCGGCTGGTTCCGGGAATCAACGCGAGGCACTGCACCAGCCCGACCTTCAGCGCATCGAGCATCGTCATGTCGTCGACCGTCTCGACGCGCGCCACGCGCCGTCCCTCGAGGTCGCGCTCGCCGAAGGCGCGCCGGTGACGCGCCTCGACCCAAAGGATGATCAGGCCGCCGACGATGAACGCGATGGCCACCGGCACCGGATGAAAGAGCCTGGCCTTGATGAACGAGCCGAGGGCGAGTCCGAACACGACCGCCGGAATGAAGGCGACGATCACGTTGACCGCGAAGCGCTGCGCGGTGCGTTCACGCATGATGCCCGCCAGCGTGTCGAGGAGCTTGCGCCGGTACTCCCATATCACGGCGAACATGGCGCCGGTCTGGATCGCGATTTCGAACGTCGCCACGTTCTCGCCGGTGAAGTCGAGCAGCGAGCTCGCGAGGATCAGGTGGCCGGTCGACGAGATCGGCAGGAATTCGGTCAGCCCCTCGACGATCCCGAGGATGGCGGCCTTGATCAGCAGTGCGATGTCCATGGCGGCGTGGCCTGTGCGTTACTTCGGCGAGAGGTCGACCCGGACCCCGAACGTACCGACAGACAGGGCGGTGGCCTGGTAGATCACGCCGTCGCGGTTCAGCTCCTCCGGTCGGAACGCCAGCAGCGGCAGGCGCCCCAGCGTTTCGCCGGCTGTCAGGTCGCCCGATCCGATGTTGAAGAACGGAATCGACGGCAGGCGGATCTGCTCGATGCGGGCATCCGCCAGGTCGATCCCCGTGCGGCCTTCGTTGAGTTCCGGCTTGCCGGAGATCGCGACGTAGACCGACAGCGGCAGGCCCGCCGGAGACTCCTTGAGACGGAAAGCCCACTCCAGTTGCACGCGCTGGGCCTGCGTCTGGATGCCGACATCGGGTCCGCTGATGACAAGCCCTTCGAACGCTCCGAACACCTTGCGAAGGTCCGTCTTCTCGCGGTCGACGAAGGCGCGCTGCGCGATGTCCGAGCGGGCGAGATGGATGGCGGGCGGGCCGAACGACGTGCACGCCGCGAGCACGAACGCGGCGCACAGCAGCAAGATCCATTGCTTCATGCCTGACTCCCTGCGATGTGCGCAGCGGCGGGCATGTTAAGGCACTGGCGTAGAGGGCGCGTTCAAGAGCGAACGGCGTGCCGGCTCGACACCCGCGCCGCTTCCTCGAGCGCGTCGGCGAGACGGCGGGCGAGCAGCACGGCGTTGGTCGCGTCGCCCCCGCGCGCCGTGTGCGCGAGCGCGGTGACGAGTCCGATCTCATCGCGGCCGCCGTGGCGCTTCCACGCATCCTTCAGGCGATGGGCTTCGGCCCACAACGCCATCATCGCCGTCTTGTCCGCATTCTTCCGTAGCCGCGCGGCGGACTTGAGGAACTCCTGGTGCAGTCGTGCCTGGTCGCTGCCGGAAGCACGGGTCGCGGGCACCGGACTCGTTGCCGGCATTGACGGCAGCGCCGACAGGTCGATCGCGACGCGCGTAAGGTCCGCCTCGAACTTGAGCTGGAAGCGGAAGGTCGCGCCGGCGCCGGGCACGACCTCGTGCGTGACCGTGGCGCCGAGGAAGTCGATTTGCTGGTGCAACTGCACGCGGCCCGGATAGCCCGTCCCGCCCTGCCGCGTCACGGTTGCATTGACGAAGGGCTTCAGCATCTTCGCCGCCTGCGCATCGTTCATTCCGGTCGCGGTGACCTCCGCGTTCAGATGGATCTCGCGGCCTTCGCCGGCGGCGGTGCGCAGATGGACGACGATCTCGCCGACCTCGGTCACCCTCACCACGCTGTCGACCAGGCTGACGAGCACTCGACGCAGGCGCGCCGGATCGCCGCGCAGCGCCACGCCATGGAGCTCGCCGTCCTCGTAGCGGAAGCCGAGTCCGAGCCGTTCGGCTCGGCCGGCGAGCCGGCGGACGGCGTCGCCACAGGCTTCTTCCAGCGTGAACGAAGCGATGCGCTCGGCAGCGCCGGCGCTGGCCGGTGCCGCCGGAGCCGGCGCGGCGACCGGCGACGGCGCCACGACGCGCGCGTTGTCGGCAGCCGCCGGCGCGCGGTTGTGCTTGAGTGCCTCGACCTGCGCGCGCAGTTCGTGCTCCGCGGCCGCCGCCTGGGCGCGCATGCGCTTCAGTTCGGCACGCCCGCGCCGGACCTGCGAGATGTCGCGCGCGATGGCGACGAAGCCTTTCGTCTCGCCGCTGCCGAAGTCCGCGATCGACACCTCGACCGGAAACTGGCGCCCGTCGCTGCGCTGGGCGACCAGTTCCTGCGTCCGTCCCTGGGCCTTGCCGGTGGCCAGGTCGCTCGCGAACGCCGCGTTGTCTGGCGAGCGGTGCATCGGCGGCAGCATCACGTCCGACAGCAACTGTCCGGTCGCTTCGTCGGCCTTCACCTTGAACAGCCGCTCGGCCGCCGGGTTGATGTACGTGATCCGGCCCGCGGCGTCGAGCGCGAACATGCCGTCGAGCGCGGCTGCGAACAGCGCTTCCCAAGAACCCATGCGCCGCTCCGACTCGCGCCGGTCCCGGGCGGCACGCTGCGCGGCGAACATCAGTTCATCCGAAAGCCGTGTCAGCTCCTTCGCCGTGGATTCGCGCGGATGCTCGGCGAACCGGCCATCCATGCCGACCACGAGATCGGTCAGTCGGCGTACCGCGACCGCCAGCGAACGCGACCGCAGTTCGAACGCGAAGAGCCCGAAGGCAATGCCGAGGGACAGCCCGCCGAACGCGGCGAGCCACAGGCGTTCGCGGGAATCGATCCCGCCGAGGTTCGACAGCATCGCCCCGAGCGCCCAGGCGTCGGCGGGCAGCAGGGCCAGTGCCGCGGCGGCCACGGGGGCGGAAGCAAGGAGGCGACGGTTGAGAGCGGCGGGCATCGCGATTGGATACGCCCCGCCGTTGCGCAGGGCACCGCCCGATGCTGCCCGACTCGGGCACCCTGAAGCAGCCGATAAGAGCGCAACAGGGGCGCCAATTCGGGGACGTGCGCAGGCGGGCTGGGTGTGATTCCTCAAGTGGTTGTTATTGCTGGTTCGCGCCGCTTGCGCGCCGACCGCGCTGCGGGGACCTCGACTCCGCGCGACGCGCGGCGGGCGTCATCCTGCGGAGGGCGTTCTCTGCGGGCCTGCGGCTTTCGAAGTGAGTCCTTCCGACACCGCCAGTCGTGCCTTCCGTCCAGCGCTTTTGCTGGCCCGCCGCAGCCGCTGGACTGCTACGCCCGCCGCATCGCGCCGCGCTTCGCGAGGCACCCCGCATCACGGTCGACGCGCCGAGCGTTGTGGCTGCGCCTAGCCTGAAATCAGCATCATCGCCGTGCCGGATTGCGACGGCTACGCCAGGCGCACATTGCGCATATCCAACGTGGCCTCAGCGCGCGGCGCCTGAGCAGGCAGTGGGGTGCCTCGCGCAGCGACCGTCAGGCGGCGGGCGTAGCAGTGGCGCGAGAGCGGCGGGCCTGGAGGGCCTGAACGCAAGCCACCGCGGCCGGATCGGCACGGACGCCTTGCAGACATCTGCTGGCCCGCAAAAGACGCAATGCGCTGAATGACGCCCGCCGCGACGGGCGCGGAGTCGAGGTACGCCGCAGTCTGCTCAGGCGCAGGAGAGAACCGCCAGGAACGGCGTGCGACCTACTCGTACCGCAGTGCTTCGATCGGCAGCAGCCGCGACGCCTTGCGCGCCGGGTAGAAGCCGAAGAAGACGCCGATGCCGGCGGCGAAGCCCACCGCGAGGATGATCGCCTGCGGCGTGATGTCGGTGCGCCAGTTCGCGAACTCGCCCACCGCGAAGGAGGCCGCCACGCCGAGCAGGATGCCCAGCGCACCGCCGATCATCGACAGCGTGATCGCCTCGGCGAGGAACTGCTTCAGGATGTCCTTGCCGCGCGCGCCGACCGCCATCCGAAGTCCGATCTCGCGGGTGCGCTCGGTGACGCTCACCAGCATGATGTTCATGATGCCGATGCCGCCCACGAGCAGGCTGACCGACGCCACCGCGCCGAGCAGCAGCGTCAGCACGCGACTGGCTGCCTCCTGGGCCTGCAGGATCTCGGTCAGGTTGCGGATCGTGAACGGCTCGTCGGCGCCCGGCTGCACCTTCATGCGCTGGCGCAGCAGTTCGCGGATGCGGTCCTCGATCGCCTTCATGTCGGCGCCGTCGGCGGTCTTCACCGAGATGCTGCCGATCCTCTTCTGCCGCCCTTGGGTCTGGCCGAGCACACGATTGCGCGCGGTGGAGATCGGCATGAGGATGATGTCGTCCTGGTCCTGGCCGAGCGCGTTCTGGCCCTTGCGCTCGAGCACGCCGATGATCGTCAGCGGTACCTTGCGCACGCGGATGACCTGGTCGACCGGGTCCACGCCCTCGCCGAAAAGTTGCTTTGCCGTCGTCAGCCCGATCAACGCCACCTTGCCGGAGCCGGCGATTTCCGTCGGTTCGAACAGGCGTCCGGAGGCGAGAGGCCAGTCGCGCGCGATCAGGTAGTCGTTGGTGGTGCCGAAATACTGGGTCGACCAGTTGGCGTTGCCCGCGACCACCTGGCCGGCGCCGCGCACCGACGGCGCGGCAACCACCACACCCTCGACGTCGGCGGCGATCGCCTGTGCGTCCTCCTCGGTCAGCGTCTGGGCCGCGCCGGTGCCGAGCCGGACACCGCTCGAGGTGGTCGAGCCCGGAAAGACCAGCATCAGGTTGGAGCCGAGGTTCTTCAGTTGCTCGCGCACGCGCTCCTGCGCGCCGCCGCCGATCGCGAGCATCGCGATCACCGCCCCCACGCCGATGACCATGCCCAGCATCGTCAGCGAGGAGCGCAGCTTGTTGACGCGCAGCGCCTTCAGCGCGACGCGCAGCACCATGAGCCCGTTCATGGCGACGTCCTCATGCGACCGCCTCCGGAGCGCGGTCGAGTGCGCGCAGCGCCTCGGCGGCGGACATCGGCGCCTGACGTTCGTCCGAGACGATCCGGCCGTCGCGGAACATGACGACGCGCGAGGCGAAGGTGGAGACGTCGTGCTCGTGCGTCACCAGCACGATCGTCATGCCGTCGCCATTTAACTTCTGCAGCAGCGCCATGATCTCCACGCTGGTGCGCGAGTCGAGCGCGCCGGTCGGTTCGTCGGCGAGAATCAGCGCGGGATTGTTGACGAGCGCGCGCGCGATGGCGACGCGCTGCTGCTGGCCGCCCGACAGCTGGGACGGCTGGTGATCCGAGCGCTCGCCGAGGCCGACCATCCCGAGCTTGTCGAGCGCGCGCTGGTGCCGCTCCTGCGCCGCGACGTTCGCGTACATCAGCGGCAGCTCGACGTTTTCCAGCGCGCTGGTGCGCGGAAGCAGGTTGAACTGCTGGAACACGAAGCCGATGCGCCGGTTGCGCACGGCGGCGAGCTGGTCCGAGTCCATCCGCGCGACATCCTCGCCCGCCAGCCAGTAGTCGCCGGACGACGGCCGGTCGAGGCAGCCGATCATGTTCATGAAGGTCGATTTGCCCGAGCCCGACGGCCCCATCACGGCGACGAACTCGCCGGCATTGATCTTCAGCGACACGCCGGCGAGCGCGTGCACGACGTTGTCGCCGAGGACGTAGTCCTTGCGCAAGTCATGGGTCTCGATCAACGGCGCCGCTTTGTCCATCTTGCCTTTGCACGCAGAAAGTTCGACCGGCCTTGCCGGCGGACTTCCTCAACTCGAATCGCGCGAAAGAAGCTTCTTGCCTGCGCGCGCTAGAAGAACATTCTGGGCGGGCTGCCCTTCTGCGCGGGCGCGTTGCTCGAGGCGCCGCCCTGGGTGCCGATGATGACCTCGGCGCCCTCGACGACGCCGTCGCCGTTCACCTCGCTCATCGTCCCGTCCGACAGTCCGACGCGCACGTCGACCGCCTTCGGCTTGCCGTCGACGAGCAGGTAGATGCGTCCACGGGTCGTCTGGCCGCCACCGGCGGGCCGCCCCGCGGACTCGGCGACGATCTGCGCGTACTTCTCCTTCTGCTCGGGCTTCAGCAGGTCCTCGACCTTCGCGCGCATGTCGGCGCGGATGGCCGCGCTCTGCTTGCCGCGCGCTTCCTCCGGCAGGTCACGCAGGCCCATGAGCTTGTTGCGCATCTCGGCGAAGATCGGGTCGAGCCGCTGGCGCTGCTGGTCGTCGAGCTTCAGTTCGGTGACGAGCCGTTCGCGGAACTGCGCCATCGCGCCGGCGCCGCCCTGGCTGGCGCCGCCCTTCTCGCCATCCGGGCTGGAACCGCCCTTGTCGCCAGCGCCCTTCGCCTCGGTGGCCGCCTCGCCGGGAGGACGGAAGCGCAGCGCGCTGTTCGCCACCTTCAGCACCGACTCGCGGCTGTCGGTCGTGATGCGCACGTTGGCCGTCATGCCGGGCAGCAGTTCGCCGCGTTCGTTGTTGGCGGAGATGATCGCGATGTAGGTCACGACGTTCTGCACGTTCTGCGCCGCCTTGCGCACGCTCTTGACTTCGCCGGCAAACGGCCGGCCGGGGAAGGCGTCGACGGTGAAGGACGCGCGCAGGCCGACGCGGATGCGGCCCACGTCGGCTTCGTCGATCGAAGTCTCGACCTGCATGTCGCGCAGGTCCTTGGCGATCACGAATAGTTCCGGTGCCTGCAGGCTGGCCGCGACGGTCTGCCCGACGTCGACGGTCCGCTTGATGACGACACCGTCCACCGGCGCGCGGATTTCCGTGCGCGACAGGTCGACCTTGGCGGAGGCGAGCGCAGCGTTGCGCTGCTGCACGACCGCGCGGGCGGTCTTCAGTTCGGCGGCGGCCAGATCGTAGGTCGACTGCGCGCGGTCGAGTTCCGCCGGCGACACGAAGCTGCGCGCGACCAGTTCCTTGGTTCGCTTCAGATCGCGCTCGGCGATGATCACCGCGACCTCGGCCCGGCCTGCGCCGGAGCGGGCCGCCTCCAGATCCGCCTCGGCCTGGCGCACGCGGTACTGGAAGGTCTCCGGGTCGATGCGCGCGATCAGCATCCCCTGTTTCACCGGGGAGTTGAAGTCGACGAACAGTTCCTTGATCTGGCCCGAGACCTGCGAGCCGACCTGGACGGAGGTCACTGGATTGAGCGTGCCGGTGGACGACACCGTCGCCGTGATCGGGCCCTTTTCGACCTTCGCGGTGCGGAACTTCGGCGCGTCGTCCTTGCGGCCGGCGGTGAACCACCAGGCGCCGCCGACGACGAGGGCCAGCAACAGCAGGCCCAGCAGCAGTTTTGTATTTCTTGACACGAGGATCCGCGACGGGAGGCAGGGCGAGCGGGAATTGTACGCAGGCGTTACACCGCGTTACGAGCGCCGTAACACCATGCAACAACTTGGAAGGGCGTCAGGTGAGTGCGCCGCGTTCGTACCAGTCGCGGCTGGCGTTCACCCAGCGCACCACCAGCAGCATCAGCGGCACCTCGATGAGCACGCCGACCACCGTAGCGAGCGCCGCTCCCGACTCGAAGCCGAACAGGCTGATGGCGGCCGCCACCGCCAGTTCGAAGAAGTTGGACGCCCCGATGAGGGCCGACGGGCACGCCACGCTGTGCTTTTCGCCCAGCCAGCGGTTCAGCCCGTAGGCGAGGCCGGCGTTGAAGAAGACCTGAATGACGATGGGAACGGCCAGCAGCGCGATGACGAGCGGCTGCTCGAGCAGCGCCTTGCCCTGGAAGGCGAACAGCAGCACCAGCGTGGCCAGCAGCGCGACGACCGACCACGGCTGCAGACGCCTCAGCAGGGCATCGAGTGCGGCGGGCCCACGCCGCAGGACGCTGGCGCCGCCAGACCTGCGCGATGACGACCGGCACGACGATGTACAGCACCACCGAAGTCAGCAGCGTGTCCCACGGCACGGTGATCGACGCCACACCGAGCAGCAGGGCCACGATCGGCGCGAAGGCGAACACCATGATCGTGTCGTTCAGCGCGACCTGCGACAGCGTGAAGTACGGATCACCGTTGGTGAGCCGGCTCCACACGAACACCATCGCCGTGCACGGCGCGGCCGCCAGCAGGATCAGGCCCGCGATGTAGCTGTCGATCTGTGCCGCCGGCAGCCACGGGGCGAAGAGGTGGCGGATGAAGATCCAGGCCAGCAGCGCCATCGAGAACGGCTTCACCAGCCAGTTCACCGCGAGCGTGACGCCGATGCCGCGCAGGTGCGACTTCACCTGGCCGAGCGCGCCGAAGTCGATCTTCAGCAGCATCGGGATGATCATCACCCAGATCAGCACGCCGACCGGCAGGTTCACCCGGGCGACCTCCATGGCGCCGAGCGCCTGGAACGCCGCCGGGAAGAGCTGGCCGAGGACGATGCCGGCGCCAATGGTGAGCGCCACCCACAGGGTCAGGTAGCGCTCGAAGAACGAGAGGCCGGGAGCGACCGGGCGGGTAGCGGCGTCGGATGCGCTCATCAGGAGTTCACTGGTCCGCTCTGCCGCGTCGAAGCGATGCCTGCAGCGTAGAGCGGCGCGGGTCACGTGGACGGCGCTGTCTCCGCTCTGCCGCGTCGAAGCGATGCCTGCAGCGTAGGGCGGCGCGGGTCACGCGGACTGCGCTGTCTCATCTGTCCGCCCGATTTCGTCTAGCCGCCGCTGCAGTTCCAGCCGTTCGAGCTTGTCGTGCGGCAGGCTCAGGAATAGTTCGATCCGTCGCTGCAGCACGGTCATGGCGCGCAGGAACGCCTTGCGCTTGTCGTCATCCGAACCCTCGACCGCAGCGGGATCCGCGACTCCCCAATGCGCGGTAGCCGGATGGCCCGGCCAGAAAGGGCACGCTTCGCCGGCCGCGTTGTCGCAGACGGTGAACACGAAGTCGAGCGCCGGTGCACCGGGCGCCGCGAACTCGTCCCAGCTCTTGCTGCGCAGGCCCGCGGTCGGCAGGCCGTTCTTCTGCAGCAATTCGATGGCGAACGGGTTGACGCGCCCGGCCGGCTGGCTGCCCGCGCTGTGCGCGATGAAGCGGCCCCCCGGCCAGTCCGTTCATCACGGCCTCGGCCAGGATCGACCGCGCGGAGTTGCCGGTGCAGAGAAAGAGGACGTGTTTCGGCTGGTCGCTCACGGGCCGACCTTACGAGCAGCAGCGCGCGCCCCTCGGGCGCTCGGTCTTCGACGTCGGCGCGGCGGCGGGCGCGCAGCAGGCCGGTGCGGCGTCGGCAGCCACGTGGTCGTCGCCGAAGAACTCGACCTGCCCCAGCGAGTGATACGTCTCCCAGGGCACTCCGGTGGGGTCCGTGTACCAGTACTTGTTCGACTTCGCGTAGCAGCAGTTCACGCCCTTCTCCGCGGCCGCGGCGAGATCAGCCTGCTCGGCCTGCGCACGCAGCGCCTCGAGTTCCTCGTCCGAATCGACCTGCAGCCCGAGGTGGTTCACGCCGGTGCGCCGCCCGTCGCCGCGTCGCGAGATCGCGAAGTTCAGGCGCGGGTCCTCGACCATCCACTTCGCGTAGTCGGACTTGCGGACGGTCGGTTCCGCGCCGAACAGTGCGGAGTAGAAGCGGATGCTGGCGTCGAGATCCTCGACGCCGACGTGCACGTGGAAGCGTTTCATGCCTTGACCTTTCGTGAGGTGCCGCGTTGGGAGGACGAAGGAGCGCACGCGGCCGGTGCGCAAGCGCCGCCATCGGCGGCACAGCAGTTGCGCGTCAGGAACGCGAGCAGCCGGTTCATCGCCGCGAAATCGGCGGCGTAGAAGACATAGCGCCCGTCCTGCCGGGAAGTCACCAGCCGCGCGTGCGAGAGCTCCTTCAGATGAAAGGACAACGCCGCCGGCGCGATGCCAACCCGCTCGGCGATCTCGCCTGCCGACATGCCCGCGCTCCCCTGCTCGACGAGCAGGCGGAACACGGCGAGGCGGGTTTCCTGCGCCAGGGCGGCGAGCGCGACGACGGCGTCATTCATTTTCATATTTCAAATAGTATTGAACTGTTTACCGGCGTGTCAAGCGCTCGACACGGCAACGAACGTCAGGCAGCTGCGGGGACGGCAGGACTGGCCGGCACGTGGCTCATCGCGTGCTCCGCGATCGCGGTGATCGTCAGGCTCGGATTGACGCCCGGATTGGCCGGAACGACCGAACCGTCGCACACCATCAGGTTGCGGTAGCCGAAGACGCGGCAGCGGTCGTCCACGACGCCGCTCGCGGCGTCGCGCCCGATGACGGCGCCACCGAGGATGTGGGCCGTGGCCGGGATGTTGGCGAGCGCCTCCACCACCATGCTCTGCGGGATGCCGCCGGTGCGCTGCGCCAGCCAGCGTGCGGCGCGATTGCCGGCCTCGATGTAGGTCGGATTCGGCCGGCCCACGTCCTGCTCGGTGGTGAGCGACACGCCGCGACCGAACCAGCGCCGCCGCGCGCGGAAGCGCAGCGCGTTGTCGAGCGACTGCATCACCAGCAGGATCAGCGTGCGGCGCGACCAGCCGATCGGCCACAGCGACTTCAGGAAGTGCACCGGATGACGCGCGATCGCGCCGGCGAGCTTCAACGGCCGGGTCAGCCGCGTGCCCTTTCCGGTCAGCACAGTCGTGAGGCTCGACAGGACGTCGCCATGCTCGCCGTACGTGACGAACTCGATGTGCGTATCGGGATCCGGATGGATGCTCGCACTGATCGCCACGTCGTTCCACGGCTTAAGACGGTCATCGGGCAGCGTGACGGCAAGCAGCGACTCGCTGTTGGTCCGTACGAGATGGCCCAGCCGCTCGCTCAGCGCAGGCAGGCCGCCGGCGAGCTTGCAGCGCGCGAGCAGCGCATTGGTGCCGAGCGCGCCGGCGGCGACGACGACTCCGCCCGCACGGAAGGAGCGCCTGCGGCGACGCAGCCACGCGCCCGGATGTTCGGTCTCGACGATGTAGCCATCGGCACCGTCGGCGGCGCCGAACGGGCGGACGTCCGTCACGTCGCGCTCCGGAATGACCTCGACGCCGAGGCGCTCGGCGAGCCAGAGATAGTTCTTCACCAACGTGTTCTTTGCCCCGGTGCGGCAGCCGACCATGCACGCACCGCACTTCAGGCACCCGGTGCGCTCGGGGCCCAGGCCGCCGAAGTACGGATCGGGGACCGTCACGCCGGGCGTGCCGAAGTACACGGCGCACGACGTCCGCGTGAAGGTGTGCTCGACGCCGAAGTGCCGCGCCATCTCGAGCAGCAGGTTCTGCCCGTCGCTGTCGTGCGGCACCGGCTGCATGCCGAGCATGCGCTCGGCGGTGGCGTAGTGCGGTGCGAGCGCCTGCGACCAGTCCGCGGTGGCGGGCCATTGCGGGTGCGTGAAGAAGCCGGGCTTGGCGCGGTACAGCGTGTTGGCGAACACGAGGCTGCCGCCGCCAACGCCGGAGCCGCTGGCGATGAAGATGTCCTTGAACACCGACATCCGGAAGATGCCGCGCAGTCCGAGGGCCGGCGCCCACAGGAAGCGCTTCAGGTTCCACGCGCTGGTAGCGAAATCCTCGTCTCGGTAGCGACGCCCGCGTTCGAGCACCGCGACCCGGTACCCCTTTTCGGCGAGCCGCAACGCGGCGACGCTGCCGCCGAAACCGGAGCCGATCACGATCCAGTCGTAGAAGGGAAGCGCGTCGCGGACCGGCGACGATGGGGCGCTTGCGCGGGCTGCTGTCATCGATGCCACCAAGGCGATTTCAGCTTACGCGCCCTGGTGGCGCGTGCGCCCGCGGTAGAGCAGACCCTCGAAACCCGCGGCCTTCGACTACAGGGCAATGTTGTCAGCCGGGAAGTACTTCTGCAGTTCGGCGTAGTCCACGGGCTTCACGAGATGGGCGTCGAAGCCCGCCTCGCGCGAGCGGCGCCGGTCCTCGTCGGCGCCCCATCGGGCGACCGCGATGATGACCGCGTTGCGTCCCCACGGCTCGCTGCGAACAAGCCACCGAATTGCAGCGCGACGACCGCCGCTCAAGCGCTGAGTACGGGCCGGCGCGCGATCAGCGTCGAGAAGCGCTTGATCTGCCCGGGCTCCGGCGCCGGAAAATCCTCGATCCGGTGGTCGAGCAGTTCCCAGCCCGCGAAACGGGTCAGCAGCGCATCCGGCGCGAACAGGCAGTGCGCGTCCGCGTCGAACATCTTCATGAACGTCGTGCCCTCGACCAGCACGTTGAGCACGAGGACCCCACCGGGCTTCACCGCGCGTTCGATCTCGTCCATGACGCGGCGCGCGACCGCGCAGTCGAGGAACATCAGCAGGCCGATCGACACGACAGAGTCGTAACGTCGCGCAGCCGTCCAGTCGGACAGGTCGGCCCAGCCCGCCTCGAGCGCGAGCGACCGGCGCTCGGCGCGCCGCCGCACGTCTTCGACGGCGCGGTTGCAGGCGTCGAGCGCCGTGACCCGGTGACCGCGCTCCGCGGTGGCGATGGCGAGGTTGCCGAGCCCGCAGCCGAGGTCGAGGACATCGCCTTCGAGATAGGGAAGCGCCCGTTTCTCGAACACGTTCAGTTCGTACTCGGCGAGGTCGATCTGACGATCGAACTGGCTGGAAAAGAACTCGATGGCCCTGTTCATCCGTGACCTCCGGCCCGTCGATGCCGCGCCTCTGCGCGAAAAGGCTACGCGGATTTCGTCCGCCGCGTCCACGCTGGCCGCCGCCGTCGTGAC
Source organism: uncultured beta proteobacterium (assembly GCA_963726405.1). Taxonomy (GTDB): domain Bacteria; phylum Pseudomonadota; class Gammaproteobacteria; order Burkholderiales; family Burkholderiaceae_F; genus JAOUJD01. The sequence continues at coordinate 25,973 of CAVSCF010000008.1, forward strand.
GCAGGTCGCATTGGGACCGCCTCGGAAGCCGCATTCGTTGACCGAAGATCAGCGCGGCGCGCGCGCCCTGCCTATATTGAAAACAGAGCATTGATGCCGTCCGGGCCCTCCCATGGATTCGCTGCTGCACCTGCTGGCCAGTGGTGCGGGCAATCTCGCCGCTTACCTCGCGGCCCACGTCCTGCTGTGCCTGCTGCCCGCCTTCTTCATCGCCGGCGCGATGTCCGCGCTGATCCCGAAGCCCAGCATCACGCGCTGGCTCGGGCGTAACACCCCCGCACGCGTCTCCTATCCAGCGGCTGCCGCGGCCGGCTCCCTGCTCGCGGTCTGTTCCTGCACGATCGTGCCGCTGTTCGCCGGCATCTACCGCAAAGGGGCGGGGCTGGGGCCGGCGATCACGTTCCTGTTCTTCGCGCCGGCGGGCAACATCCTCGCCCTGTCGTACACCGGCACCATTCTCGGTGCCGAGTTCGCCATTGCCCGCTTTGCCCTCTGCCTGCTGTTCGGAATCGGCATCGGACTGCTCATGTCGCTGTTCTTCTGGCGCGACGATGCCAGCCACGATGCGCGGACGGACGCGCTGTTCGCCGGCGAGGCGAAGGTCGGCGCGGCCGCGACAGGCGTGCTGCTTTCGCTGCTCGCCGTGCTGCTCGCCGGGACGCTCAAATGGTCCCTGCTCGCGGCTCCCATCGCCACGGTCGAACTGCCGGTCGGTTGGGCCGGTGCGTGGCAGGGCGTCCTGTCGAACTGGGTTCCGTTCGACGCCGCGAAGGGCGAGGAAGGCGTGAGCGTGCAGGGCTCGCTGCTGATCGTGATGCTGATCGTGATCGGCGTGGCCGCGTGGCGCGGCCTCGACGACATCATCGAAGGGGCGAACCGCTGGACATGGACGGCGCTCGGACTCGCCGCCGCCACGCTGCTCGTGGCCGCCGTCCGCCTCGTTCCCACGGCGAACGGGCTGGCCGTCGAGGTGACGTGGCGCGCCGTCGCGGTCGGGGCGACGCTGTGCGCGGCGGCGTGCTTCGGCGCCCGCCTGCCCGCGGAGCGCGGGCGCGCCTGGCTGTGGGAGACCTGGCGGTTCGTGAAGCAGATCTTTCCGCTGCTCGTGGTCGGCGTGTTCCTGGTCGGTGTCCTGCGGCAGCTGATCCAGCCGGAATGGATCGAGGCCCTGGCCGGCCGGAACGACGTGACCGCCAACGCGGTGGCGGTGGCGTTCGGCGTCTTCATGTACTTCCCGACGCTGGTCGAGGTGCCGGTGGCGCACATGTTCCGCGACCTCGGCATGCACCCCGGACCGCTGCTCGCCTACCTGATGTCCGATCCGGAACTCAGCCTGCAGAGCATGCTGATGGTGGCGGCCGTCATCGGACGCGCCAAGACCTTCGCCTACGTGGCGCTGGTCGCCGGGTTCAGCATCGCCGCCGGGCTGCTGTACGGCGCGTACGTCGACGGCGTGCACGTCGGGCTGATCGCGCTCGGCCTGCTGGGATGCCTGGCCTCGATCGCCGTCGTGCTGATGGCGCTCAACGGGCGGCGCTCACGCGCGAACTCCTCTGAAAGGAGAACACGCATGACCACGGTGAAGATCCTCGGACCCGGGTGCTCGAACTGCCGGAAGCTCGAGGCGGTCGCCCGCGAAGCGGCCGCGAGCGCGGGCATCGATGCCGAGTTCGTCAAGGTGACGGACATGAAGGACATCATGGCCTACGACATCCTGTCGACACCGGGCCTCGTCATCGACGAGAAGCTCGTGAGCAGCGGGCGGATTCCGACGCAGGCGGAAGTCCGGCAGTGGCTCGCCGGGTGACGACGATTCGCATCCGGCGTCATATCCGACGAGCGCGACCTCGGCCCCCGCCGCGCTTCCTCTACCGCAACGGCGGCAGAAGCACGCGCGAGATCGTCCAGCGGGTGACGTCTTCCTCCGGCTCGTCGCCGATGGCCGGGGTGAGCGCCAAGGCGAGGTTGGTGACGAAGAACTCCCGCCCGACGATCACCATGCTCGCCGGAAAGAGGAAGCCCACGGGCTTGCCCTGCCGGACGCCTTCGAACGAGCCGACCTGCGCCACGACCCGTCCGCGCTCGTCGAGCGCCACCAGCGTGTCGGCCTGGTTGGCGGCGACCCACAGGAGTCCTTGCGCATCCATCGCCAGACCGTCGGCGCCATTCACGCTCTCCGCGAACACGTCGATCGCGCCGGTGGCCATCGTCAGCTTCAGCACACGATCGTCGCCGGTGTTGGCGATGAAGAGCACCTTGCCATCGGCGCTGAACGCCAGGCCGTTGGCGCCGAACGGCGGAAAGCCGGCCGTGGCGAGCAGCGAGTCATGCTTGACCAGGTCCGGAGTGCAGGGCGCGCAGGCATGGGCGCTGGCAATGCGGAAGATCGCGCCCTGGAAGGAGTCGGAAACGTAGAGATTGCCGGCGGCATCGAAGGCCAACCCGTTGGGCGCGGGAAAGCCGACCGAGCCGAAGATGATGGTGTCGGTGCTGGTGTCCGGATTTCCGACCGTGCGGTTGGCCGGCGCGCCGATGCGCCGGAATCGTCGCGACGTCCTCGATCGGGCCGGTGAAGTCGGCCTTCACCCGCTGGATCTTCGAGGCGCCGAAGTTGGCGATGTACACCTTGCCGTCCTTCGGCCCGAATTGCAGTCCCAGGAGCGGGGTGCCGCCGAACTCCAGACTGCCGATCAGCCGACCGCGGCCGTCGTACCGCAGCAGTTTGTTCGGACTGCCGAAGTCGAAGGTGCCGACGTAGATGTCGCCGTTGGCCGGATTGGCGGTGATGCCCTCCGGCAGGCGCACGCCCTCGGGCAGCACGGCAAACGTTCGCACGTTGTCACTCACGATCGCCTGCGCGCCCGCCGGCGCTGAAACGACGGTACCCGTGAGGGCCAAGGCGACAACCAGGGCGGCTCGCAACGTTTTCATGGTCTCCTCCAATTGATGTTTGTCGACCGGCGCGATGCCTGCGCATCGCCCAGACGGTGGAGTCTCGGAGGCGAAGCCCGGAACGTCAAGGACGCCGCGAAGGCGCGATCGAGGGCTGAGGAAACCACGTAGTCGCTTTGCGATCGTTTCAGCCGCAACAACGCGGCGCGGCCGCTGCCCTTCCCAGCCACCCGGCGATCTTTTCCCGCGTGGGGATCCCGCCCGCGTGCACCACCATGCCGTCGACCACCACCGCGGGGGTCGCCATCACGCCGTAGCTGACGATCTTCTGCATATCCTCGACCTTGACGAGATCGATCGGCACGCCCTGGGCGCGCGCGGTGTCCTCGACCAGTTCGACCGTGCGCTTGCAGTTCGCGCAGCCGGTGCCGAGCACTTCGACTTTCATGGACGTTCCTTTCGAAGGCGAGCACGACGAATCGCGCCCTGGTTGTTGATCGGGTACGGCATCGGGGACGTCCGCCTACAGCGCCGCGTTGAAGACGAAGCCAACGAGCAGGATTCCCGCCGCGACGACGCCGACGAAGGTGGCGATGAGCCGGGGCTTGAGCACGCGGCGGAGGATGATGATCTCGGGCAGGGACAGCGCGATCACGCTCATCATGAACGCAAGCACGGTGCCGAGCGCCGCGCCCTTCGCGAGCAGCGCCTCGACGATGGGGATGATCCCGGCCGCATTGGAGTACATCGGTACTCCAATCACGACGGCCAGCGGCACCGACCACCACGCATCCTTGCCCATGAAGGACGCCATGAAGTCCTGCGGGACCCAGCCGTGGATCGCGGCGCCGACGGCGATGCCGGCGAGGACATAGGGCCAGACCTTGCCGACCACCGTGCGCACGGCGGCGAAGCCCGCTTCCATCCGCGCCGTCAACGGCATCGGCTCGTTGCCGACGTGCGCGCGCAGTCGCGGCATGTCGCGCACCCAGTCCTCGAGATGGCGCTCCATGTTGAGCCGGCCGATCACCCAGCCGGAGACGATCGCGACGGACAGGCCGAGGACGAGATACAGCAGCGCGACGCGCCAGCCGAACAGGCCGAACAGCAACACCAGCGCCACTTCATTGACCATCGGCGCGGCGATCAGGAACGACAGCGTGACGCCGAGCGGCACCCCGGCCTGCACGAAGCCGATGAACAGCGGCACCGCGGAGCAGGAACAGAACGGCGTGACGATGCCGAGGCTGGCCGCGAGCACGTTGGCAAAGCCCTCCGTGCGACCGGCGAGCAGTGCGCGGGTGCGCTCGGGCGTGAACCACGAGTTGATCATTCCCATCACGAACACGACCCCGGTCAGCAGCAGCAGGACCTTCGGCGCGTCGTAGATGAAGAACCGCAGCGCGTCGCCCAGGTGACTGGTGCGGTCCACCGGCAGGGCGGTGACAATGGCTTCGGACACCGGAGCGAGGCTGAAGTACAGGCCGAACCAGGTCACCGTCGCGAGCACGAGAAAGGTGCGCGGGTGGCGTTGAGGCAACTGCAGGGCGATATCCGTCATGACGGTTCCGGGCCGGCCACCGACGAATAGGCAGGCCACACATTGAAGACGTTGCAGGTCGGAAAAGGATGCTGCGCGGATCAGCGTCGCGCGCTGCACGGACGGCGCCGATCGCCGGCGCTGACCTGCGTCAGTCCGTCGGCGGGGCGGGCGGCACCGTGCAGCAGACGGCGCCCTGTCATCGAACCGGACGCCACAATGCTCGATCAGCAGCGTTCGCAGGCGCGTCCGGGCCCGCCGCAGGCGCGCCTTGGTCGCCGCCAGCGTCAAGTCCGTTTCGATCGGCGTAGTCCTGCTGCCGCCAGCCGTCGAGGTCGCAGCGGCGCAGCACGTCCTGGTCGGCGGGCTCGAGCCGCGGGAGATTGCGCTCGATGCACTCGGCGAGCGCATCGACGGGCAAAGCGTCATCGGGGGCGGGGGCCGGCAATTCGATCGTCCAGCGGCTCCGTCGCGCGCTGCCGACGGACGTCGTCGATGAGGCTGGTGCGTGCCACCTGGAACAGCCAGGCGCGCGGCTGCTGGACCTCGCAGAACGACTGCCCATGACGCATGGCCTTGAGAAAGACTTCCTGCAGCACGTCTTCGGCGCGATGCGGATCACCGAGCTGATGCTGCAGGAATCCGAGCAGCTCGGCCTCGTGCGCTAGCCACGCCCGCATGACGCAGCCAAAGGCGCCCTTCGGCGTGGCAGGGGTGGTGGTCACTGAGCGATCGACGATCGCGGGCTACGCGCTTTCGCCCGAAACGAAGCGCTGCGTCACGTCGGCGAGCGCCCGATAGAAGTCCGTGCTCGGCCTCCGCCCGCAGCGCTTCGGTGAACGGCGCCACCCACCGTCCCAGATGGGCGCGAAGAAAACGCAGCCGCAGTTCCGTCGCCGCCAGTTCGTCCGTCGGGTCGCCGATTGCCCGCGCACGGGCTTCGCGAAAGATCAGCGCGAAGAGCAATTCCATTTCGGCGGCGATGTGGTCAGGCAGGTCGCGGAATTCGTCGTCGATCTCGAAGCCCGCTTCGGCGTAGAAGCGCCTGACCTCCTCCGTGGCTTCCTGGGTCCGCATCGGATCCTTGCCGGCCACCCAGAACGACTCGTACGGCATCGCCGCCGCGCCGGTCGGATTCAGGAAGAGCGCGAGTGTAGTCCACTTGAAGGTCCTGAAGCGGAGCTGCCGCGAAGGCCTTGCCGAGCGTGTCCACCAGTTGCGGCGAGTTCGGGATCCAGCTTCGAGGCCGCGTCCCGCATCGAGTCGAAGACGCGCTCTTCCGCGAATTCCGGGCCCGGCAAGTAATAGCAGGCGGCCAGGAAGCGGCAGAGATCGGCACGTGCGGCCGCGCGCATCGCGTCGGGATCGGACATCGTGTTGCTCCGCAAAAAAAGGGGCGGGTGTCACCCGCCCCAGTTTCGCACCAAAGAGACTCAGGCGCGCGTCGTGTACTTCCCGACGTAGTACACGTTCGGCCGCGTGCCCTTTTCTTCCTGCAGGCGGAACGACTTCTTCGCCTTGAGGACCTTCGCGATCTGCGACGTTGGCGTCGTCCTGGTCGCCGAAGATGCGCGCCTGCGACGGGCAGACTTCGACGCAGGCGGGCTGCATGCCCTGGCTCGTGCGGTGGTAGCAGAACGTGCACTTCTCGACGACACCCGCCTTGCGGATCGGGTCGACGTCGCCGCGCGGCGAACCGGTTCATCGCCGGGATCGCAGCGCCCGCACGCTGCGCGGTATCGGCGGGCGATGCCGTGCAGACCGGGAATCATTGCGCGTCTTGTCGGCCCACTTCGGCTGGCTGGGCGCGTCGTAGCGGGTTGAAGCTGATCACGCTGTACTCCGTGCCGTTCAGGCTCGCATCCGTCAGCTCGTTGTTGCTGTACGGGCATGCGCCCTGGCAGGCACGGCAGCCGATGCAGGTCGCGTCGTCATGCATCGTGATGCCTTCGGACGTCTTGTACATCGCCTTCGGCGTCACCGGGCAGGCTTCCACGCACGGCGCGTTGCTGCAGTGGTTGCACAGCACCGGGATCACCGAGTGCGTCACGTTGGGGAACGTGCCCTCGGTCTTCATCAGGAAGTCGGCCCAGTTGTAGCTCTGGCCGTTGCCGCGCTCGCGCGTGTTGTTCTCGGCCTTGCACGCAAAGGCGCAGGCTCCGCATCCCACGCAGCGCTGGAGGTCAATCACCATTCCGAATCTCATGTCTATCTCCGTCAGCTCGTGGGTTGATCAGGCCTTCTGGACGCGGACACCGGTGAACCCGCCGTTGCGCGCGGTCGAGCCGCTGAGGCGGTCGTAGTCGTCCACCAGGATGTCGTTGTTGCTGCCGCCGCGCGGCGTCTTCAGGAACTCCTTCGAGGCGACGCGCCCGTAGGCCCAGTGACCCTGCCCGTAGCACTTCGCGACCGTGCCTTGCCGCACGCCCTCCCACAGCTTGAGCTTCACCGTCATCGAACCCGACGGCGAAGTGACCTTCACCATGTCGCCGGACTTCAGGCCCAGCTTCGTGCCATCGGCCGGGTTCATCTTCAGCACGTCATCCCACGACACGTCGCCCGGATCGACCTTCTTGAACTCCTGGTACCAGACGAGGTTCTGCGAACGCCCTTCGCGGTTCAGCCGCGACTTGTAGTCGATGAACGTGAACGGGAACTCGGCGAAGCTGCCATGCCGCTTGGGCGGCTCGTAGTGCGGGACGAACGCGAGTTCGCCCTTCGCCACGTAGCCGGACACGGCGAGGATGTCGTCCGGCGTGGTCTGGAACTTGTTGGCGTGCTCGACGAGGCCCTTCTTCAGCGTCTCGCTGTAGAACTCGAACTTCTTGGTGGCCGTGTTGAACTTGCCGCCCCAGCCGCGCTTGAGCGTGTACTTGGGACCGTTGAACATGCCCTTCGTGCGGAAGTCGGCCCAGCTCGTGATCGGCGCGTCGCCCTTCAGCGGCTCCTTCGGCCTTCCAGATCGGCGCGACTCGTCATCTTCGCGGCGATCTCGGAGAACTCGTAGCTCGTTGGTCGGCGCCTTGCCGGTCTCCGGATCCTTGAACTCCTTCGAGTAGTAGTCGAAGAGATTCGGGAAGCCCTTGGCCTTCAGCTTGGCGGCGAGCAGCCACATGACTTCGGTCTCTTCCTGCTTGACGTCCCAGAGGCGCTTCACGGCCGGCTGCTGGATCGCTGGCGTAGCCGTGGCCGTTGCCCATGTTCGTGATCACCGACCAGCCCTCGGCCGAGTTGAACGTGGACGGCAGCACGACGTCGGCGAACTGGGTCATCTCGGACGCGTTCGTGACCATGTGCACGAAGAACGGCAGCTTCGCCATCACCTGGTCCCAGCGCTGCGCGCCGGTGCAGGAGAAGTTGAAGTTGTTCCACGAGGCCATCATCACCTTGACGGCGCCCGGGTCCTTCAGCATGCCGTTGGCGATGTTGTTGGTGACGACGCCGCTGCCGGGCCGCGCGTTCATCATCGCTGGCATGTCCTTGGCGCCGCGGCCGTCGACCTTCTTGCCCTTGCTGGCCGCCTTCGCCAGGTCATCGACGTAGGCATCTGACTTCGGGAACGCCGACGGTCGGCGCGCTGCTCGACTGCCACACGCCGCCCTCGACGTCGATCGAGCCGACCAGGCCGTTGAGCGCGTGCACCGCCATGGCGGAATAGGTGCCGCGCGGATGCATCGCGACGCCCGGTCCCATCCACACGATGGTCTTCGGCGCGGCCTTGCCCATCGCGCGGGCGACGCGGACGATCTGCGCGGCCGGAATCAGCGTTTCCTTTTCGGCCCAGGCGGGCGTCTTGTCTTTCAGCTCGATGTTCCACCACTTCACGAGGCCGTACGTCTCCTTCTCGACGAAGGCGGCTTCGTCGACCGTCTTGCCGGCCACGAAGAGGTTGCGGCCTTCCTTGAAGTCACCGACGAACTCGCGGTTCCACAGGCCTTCGGTCAGCAGGACATGCGCGAGGGCGCTGGCGAGCGCACCGTCGGTGCCCGGCTTGATCGGCAGCCACTCGTGCGCCTTCGCCGCGACGTTGGACAGTCGCGGGTCGACTGCGATGACCGTGCCGCGCGCGAGGATTCGCCGAAGCGGTGGATCGTGTTCGGCACCATGCGATTGGACGCCAGCGGGTCGCGAACCCCACACGACCAGGCACTGGGTGTTCGGCGAGGTCGTAGTCGCGGTAGCCGAAGAAGCCCTGCGTCAGCCCCGGCCCCATCTTCTCGGCTTCGGCGCAGATAGCGCTGTGCGAGAAGTAGTTGCCGAGTGCCGTAGATCTTCGGCAGCGCACCGTACAGCAGCTCGGTCGAGGTCGGCGAGTAGCGGCCGCGGATGTAGCAGAACTTGTGGCTCTCGTTCGCCTGGCGCAGCTCGATCATCTTCGTCGGCGACGATGTCCAGCGCCTCGTCCCAGCTGATCGCGCACCCACTTGGGATCGACGCCGCGGCCCTTGGCCGGGTTGGTTCGCTTCATCGGCTGCTTGACGCGGTCGGGTCGTAGACCTGCTGCGGAATCAGGTGGCCGCGCGGGCACACATAGCCGTGATTGGACTTGGAGAGCGGATTGCCGCGCACGCGCACCGCGCGGCCTTCCTGCACGAGGATCTGGATCGCGCACCACTGCGTGCAGCCCTGGCAGGTGCTCGCCACCCACTCGCCCTTGCGCAGGGCCAGCGCCCTTGGCCTTGCGCGGCGCCATCGCGGCAGACACCGGCGGCTCTGTGGTCGCGCACCCAGCCGCCAGCAAACTGGCGGTCGCGGCGGACGCCTGGATGAAGCTCCTCCTCGTCAGTCTCATCAATGCTCTCCTCGCCCGTTGTTCAAACTCGTCAGGCGGTCGAGGACGGAAGGAAGACAATGGCCTCGGCCGCGGAAACGCACGGCGTGAGGAGGCAGCCTGGGTCGAGAGACGGAGGAGTCAGACGGCGAGGGCTGCGTCTCGCGTAGCGCTGATCGATTCAGCTAGTGGCGCGACTATCCGCGTAGGGCGCGCGCGTCGCGAATTGATGTAAGGCAAACGCTGAAGTGATGTAGATCACCGAAAGAATGCGTGGTGTTGATGAAGCTCGCGGACTCGCAATCCCGACTGTTCTACTCAGGTGTTTGCCGCACCTGGCTGGCGCAGGCCGTGGCTTATCCGTCATGGCGGGTCTGGGCCGGCTGATCCGGCGAGGCGACCTTCAGGCGGCCGGCTTCACCGCCTCGATGCTCGCCGAGACGACGTAGTCGGTGATCGGCGTCCCCGGCGCCCACTCGCGGATGAACTCCTTGCTCTCTTCCTTCGGCTGGATGCGCACGCTCTCGAAGCCGGCGTCGTGCAGCATGTCGGCCAGTTCGGAGATCGGTGTGGCGCCCGCCATGCACCCGGTGAGCAGCGCCATGTCTTCCTGGATGTGCGCCGGCAGTTCGGCGAACGCGACGACGTCCGAGATCGCCAGCCGACCGCCGGGCTCGAGCACGCGGAAGCATTCCCGGAACACGCGCGGCTTGTCCGGCGACAGGTTGATGACGCAGTTGGAGATGATCACGTCGACCGCGCGGTCGGCGACCGGCAGGTGCTCGATCTCGCCGAGCCGGAACTCGACGTTGGTGAAACCGCCCTTCTCCGCGTTCGCGCGCGCCTTGGACAGCATGGCCGGCGTCATGTCGATGCCGATCACGCGGCCGCTGTCGCCCACTTGCCTGGCAGCGAGGAAACAGTCGAAGCCGCCGCCGCTGCCGAGGTCGAGCACGGTCTCGCCCGGCTTCAGGTTGGCGATCGCCTGCGGGTTGCCGCAGCCCAGGCCCATGTTGGCACCGGCGGGCACCGCGGCCGTCTCGTCCGCCGAGTAACCGAGCGCCTGCGACACGGCGGCCGGGCTGCTGGTGCCGCAGCACGACGGACCGGAGCAGCAGCTTTCGCTTTCGGCGACCTCGCCGTACTGCTTGCGAACGACCTGGCGAACCTGGTCGCGAATGACGTCACTCATCGTTGCCTCCAGCAGTGCCGGCGAGGCGCGTGCCTCGCTCCGCTAGACGAACGGGCGATACACCGGCTCGTACATGTTGGCACGGATGTCGGCCATCACGTCGGACGGCCGCGGCCGTCCGGCCAGGCCCCGGTTATAGGCAACCTCGGCGACGTCGACCGCGATGCGCGCGGACACCTCGCGCACGTTCTTCAGCGGTGGATAGAGGCTGCCCTGGGCGAGGTCCGCCTCGGTCACCTGCGCGGCGAGCGAGCGCGCCGAGGCGAGGAACATCTCGTCGGTGACGCGCCTGGTGTGGGTGACGATCGCGCCGAGGCCGACGCCCGGGAAGATGTACGAGTTGTTGCCCTGCCGCGGAACGTAGTGGCGGCCGTTGAAGTCCACCGCATCGAAGGGACTGCCGGACGCGTAGAGCGCCTGCCCGTCGGTGTAGCGATAGGCCTGCTCGGCCGTGCACTCGGCCTTCGAAGTCGGGTTCGACAACGCGAAGACGATCGGGCGCTCATTCAGCCGCGCCATCGCGCGCAGCACGGGCTCGGTGAACGTGCCGGCCGTGGCCGCGACGCCGATGATCGCGGTGGGCTTCAACTGCTCGATCGCCTGCAGGAAGTCCGTCACCTGCGCGTGCTGGTGCGCGTACGGCTGCTTGTGGTGCGCGAGCTCGCCCCGCCCCGCCACCACCAGCCCCTTGCTGTCGAAGAGCCAGCTGCGCTTGCGCGCGTCCTCGGGCTTCATGCCCTCGGCGACCATGGCCGCCGTGGCCAGGTCCGCGATGCCGGTGGCCGCCTCGCCCGCCCCCATGAACAGGATGCGCTGGTCGGCGAGCTTCTGCCTCGTCACGCGCAGCGCCGAGAAGAGGCCCGCGACGGACACCGCCGCCGTCCCCTGGATGTCGTCGTTGAAGCATGGCAGGCGATTGCGATACCGCTCGAGCAGCGCGAACGCGTGGTGGTTCGCGAAGTCCTCGAACTGCACCAGCACGCCCGGAAACACCTGCTGCGTGGCCATCACGAATTCATCGACCAGCGCGTCGTACTCGGGACCGTTCAGGCGCTTCTGCTTCAGGCCGAGGTACAGCGGGTCGTTCAGCATCGCCTCGTTGTTGGTGCCGACGTCGAGCAGGATCGGCAGGCAGCGCGTCGGATCGATGCCGGCACAGGCGGTGTACAGCGCCAGCTTACCGATCGGGATGCCCATGCCGTTGGTGCCGAGGTCGCCGAGGCCGAGGATGCGCTCGCCGTCGGTGACGACGATGATCGCCGGATCGGGCACCGGCCAGTTGGCGAGCACGCGCGCGACGCGGCCACGGTCGGCCGCGGTGACATACAGGCCGCGCGGGCGCCGGTAGATGTGGCCGAACTGCTGGCACGCGAGGCCGACGGTCGGCGTGTAGATGATCGGCATCATCTCGTCGATGTGGTCGATCACCACCTTGTAGAACAGCGTCTCGTTGCGATCCTGCAGCGCTTCGAGCAGCACGTAGCGGTTCAGCGGCTCCTTCAGCTTGCGCAGGTTCTCCAGGACGCGGCCTTCCTGCTCGTCCTGCGAGGCGACACGCGGCGGCAGCAGGCCCCGCAGGCCGAGCTTGTCGCGCTCGACGTCGGTGAAGGCGGTGCCTTTGTTCAGCGCAGGATCGCGCAGCAGCGCGACGCCGGACAGGCCGGCGAGTGAAGCGGAGGCCATCAGTGTCTCCAGTCGATTTTTTGGAATTCGGTCGATTGTCTGGCCGACGGTCCGGTGGCCCTTGACCGTGCTCAACGGGACGAAAAGCGGCCGCCAGCGAGAAGCGCCGGGCCTTGCGTCAGTCGTGATGAGGCAGGTCAGACATGGCCGCTGTCGCGCTCGGCGACCAAGCGTTGCACTTGGTCTTTCAGCATGGCGACATCGTCCGAGAGCCGACGCACTTCCTCGCGCAACTCGGCAAGGTCACCACTGCCGTTCGTTCCGGCCGGCGCGGAGGCCGGTGCGGTTTCCTCGGCCGGGGTACCCGACAGCAGATGGGCCCACCGCGGCTCGCGTGAACCGGGGCGCCGCGCGAGCAGCGTCACGAGCGGGCCGCCCTGCTCCGCCGGCCGCGTCGCGAGTTCCTCGAGATAGCCCTCGACCGAACTGACGTCGGCGAAACGGTGCAGCCGCTCGCTGGCGGATCGCAATTCTGCCGCCGTCTGCGGACCGCGCAGCCACAGCGTGGCGAGCAGCGCGATCGCCTCGGTCGGGACCTTCAGCACGCGCTGCACGTTCTCCGAGTAGCGCATCACGCGCGACCCGCTCGATTCGATCACGAGCGATAGCGGCTTCAGCCGGTCGATCGCCGCCTGCACTTCGCCTTCGGTCAGCGACAGCAGCGGATCGCGGTTGTTCTTCTGGTTGCATCCCGCGGTCAATGCGTTCAACGACAGCGGGTAGATGTCGGGAACCGTCTTTTCTTTCTCGACGAGGACGCCGAGAACGCGGGTTTCAGC
>CAVSCF010000009.1:0-90759 GCA_963726405.1 uncultured beta proteobacterium
GCGTCACTCGACGCCGACACGAACATTGCCAAGTCGGCAAGTGCGCAGGATCCGGCCACGTGGCAGAAGACACTCGAAGCAGTTGGTAGCGCGCTCGGTGCCGATATCACGATGCCGACCGCGATGATCGGAAGCGAAGCCGACTTCGTGGCCCGTGCCGGTCAACTGGCGAGCACTGCCGGAAGCTGGCTCTGGCAAGCCGCCCGCGCTGTCGGGCATGGCGGAGTACCCAACCACGAAGATCGCAGCGGGCAAGGCGTATCTGGGCGGCTTCGACCGTGGCGTAATCCTCGCGGTGCGCCAGCAGATCCGCTTCGAGATCATCCGGTTCGCAGATCCTGGCCGCTACTCGCACGAGTTGATCGCGCACGCGCGACTCGACTTCGTCGTGACGCAACCGGCGGCGCTGTACCGGATGCTGAAGGTCGTCGTCTAAGAATCTGCCGTGGTAAGCGCCGAGGAGCACGGCAGAGGTACGCCTCCCGGCGCACGGTCCGTCGGCACCGTCTTCAGCAAGCCGACGAGTGGCAAGGCCGAGCGCCACTGATCAGAAGTCTCGGCCGGTGGCTCCGCTGACCGCCACTGAAGCAAGAGAGTCAGCGGGTGGCAGGGTCGAGCGCCACCCGACAGAAGTCTCGACCGGCGGCATCACCGGACGCCGCTATTTCGCAAGAGCCGGTGCGTGGCATCGCCGAACGCCACGGACATGAAAGCATCGGCGGCGCAGGAAAGCGCGGCAGTTGGCGGAGTCCCGACGCTTGGGGTGCCCAGCGGGACGCTCGGTCCATGCGTGCCGCCGCTGCCGCGCGGCGGCGCGTCTTCCAGAACTGCACCGCTCCTCTTCGTCGTGCGCGAGAATGCTGAGAAACACTCTCGCGACCCTTCGGCGATGGCCCGACGATTCGACCCTCCGGCTGATGAGCTTCGCAGGCTCTACCAGTCAATGAGCATGAAACAGCTAGCCGAGCACTACGGCGTGGGGCAGACGGCTGTGTTCAACCGCATAAAGGAGCATGGCATCGTGCTCGACGCTGCGCCGGTAGGCGGCCACCGCAAGACCACCGGCAAGGTGTTCACTGCAGAGCACATCGAAAACCTTCGCAAGGCAAACACCCAACGAGCGGCAGCAGGAAGTGCGAACCCGAACTGGAAAGGCGGTTCAGCAGTCTTGCACTGCCGCCTATGCGGGAAGACGTTCTCGGTTGTTCCGGGTCGGGCGAAGACCGCTCGGTATTGCTCGAACGCCTGCCGAGGCGCGGCAAGGGCTACCCAGATTCGAGGCGCGGCTAACCCAGGTCGGATAGGAGGCGAGCGCGAGAAGGTCTGTCTTCAATGTGGGAAGGTATTCAAGCTGCCTGAGGGCGGCAACATCACAACCTTCGTCAAGCAGAAGTTTTGCTCCAAGAAGTGCGCGGACATTGGCGGCATTCGCTACCAAGGCGCGGAGCACCCGCGCTATAGCAGCGAGTCTCGTCATCATCACCGTCCCAAGGAATACAACCGGTGGCAGAAATTGGTGATCAGTCGCGACGCCGCGACTTGCCAAAAGTGTGGAGCAAAGGAGGTGGAGCTACACGCTCATCACTTGAAGTCATATCGCGATTTCCCCGACCTGCGATTCGATGTCGCCAACGGGGTCACGCTCTGCTATCGCTGCCATTGGGCAGAGCATCAGTTGATCGACGTTGAAGAGTTCGCGGCTGAAGTTGGGGCAGACCCTGCGACTATTGACGGTAGTGCTAGTGCGAACGGTAGGCCGATTCGGCGAATCACAACGAAGTGCGCGTGGTGCGGAGTACCAGTGAGCCGAGCTTTGGGGCATGCCAGGGGCAAGAAGAACCTGTTTTGTTCGTTGTCCTGTGCAGCGAAGCACCGGATGGCGGAAAGGAAGGCTAGAAAAGGGCGTCTAGCCGCTCCGCGTACTGGATGCTAGCGACCGGAGACGACGACGGGCAGAGCTACTTCCTCGTTAATAGCGGGATGAGGATCGCGGCTACTGCCGCGACCGCTGAGATTAGGGCAGCAATCGCGGAGGCAATCGAGGAACGGTGCGACTTCGCCGCGTCCTCCCGTGCGCGGTCCGCAATCTCGTTCGCCTCGCGCATTCTCTCGACTGACTCACGCGCGAGTCGATTCGCTTCCTGCATGGCGTCGACCTCGGTCGCGCGATATGTCTCCTCGCGATTTCTTCGTCGCCGCTCTAGTTCTGCGTGGGCAAGCTTTGCGTGCTGCTCGGTGTAAATGTCCTTGGCAAGCCCGTCCTCGATCTCTTCCTCGGTCCCTACCAGCAAGCTTGTCGGCGAAGCTCGGTTGTTTGCTCATCCGTCTCCTCTTTGACGCTGCTCAGTGCTTCCGGGTGTCTTTGAGAAACTTCTTCTGCACCGAAGCCTTCATTGCGTTGATGTCGATTGTGCCGTCGTCCATCGCCGCAAAGGCACGGATGAAAGGATCGATCCCCGACATGCCTCGCTGCACTCTTCCTCGAAGTTTGTTTAGTTCCCGAATCAGCTTTTGCGCTCTCGTACATCGACCATCCGTTCGACGTTGTCTGTGAAGAAGCGATGCACTATCGCGTTTCTAGCCCTGAGTGCGTCTGTTAGGCGCTTGTTGATTCCGTCGCTGAGGCGGACGAACTTCCGGACCCGTCCGAGGATCTCTCCGGCTGTCGCGCGCTCGTCATTTTCCAAAATCGCGATGGCTCGCTGCTGGTTGAACAGTTCGCCCGTCTGCGCCTCGCGCGCGCCGAGTCGCGACAGTAAGAAGAGCAGGTACCCGAGCGCCTGCTCGAAGGTTTGGCTGTCGTAGAGAGCAGCGCCAGCCTCGAAAAAGAGAGGCGCAAGCACGGTGTGTTTCCTCTCGCTGAATTCATCCATCGCGGCCCCTTCTTCTTGGTGCTCACGCACTGCGCAGCGAGCATAGCGATGAGTTCCGAACCCGTTGAAACATCAACATGGGGTCGCCGATAGCTATCGATAGAAACTCGTCTCAGCCCACAGCGTTAGGGTGATTGTCGCTGGGCGAATTGGCTGCGCGTACCGGATGCGGACGGTACGCATCGGATGGCTAGTGGAGCGAGTGCCCTGTGAGCGGGAAAAATTCCCATACCGCTCGTCGGCACTGGCGCGGTGCATTGTCGCACCCCAGACAATGTAATTACTTCTTAATCAAGCACTTATCTAACTGCGACAACCTGCCTCACTCTTTCAAATCTTCTCGAACTCGATAAGTTTCATCGAACAGCGGCGCACGGGTCTTTCCTAAGGTCGCTCGAACGAGGCGGGGGCCTCTGCACTCTCCAGAGTGCGAACTTAAACAGGGAGTGAAGCAAATGAAAAAGAGCATCGTTGTATTCGCGGTCGCTGCGGCATTCGCTGGAAGTGTCGCTGCACAACAGACGGACAACTGCCGCATTGACGTTGGCTGGTGGACTGTTCTAACGAGCGGTGCAACAGGTGCTACAGCGGCGACCATGGCGAACTCGGGCGGGTTTGCACAGAAGGCCGGTACGAAGATGGTTGCTTCGTGCACGGTTCCGAAAACCAAGGGCATCTCGGTGACGTTTGACGGCCCGATGTCTGTGGACGAGTGCTCGGTCTACAACGATCTCGGCGCATCCGATTCCAAACTAGCCGTCGGCAAACTCCCGGATGCCAAATCGAAGCTCGGATTCCTGTACACCAAGATCAACACGCTCGCAGGAGACGGCAAACTGACTGCTACCGCAGCGGGGCAGATCAGCGGCGCGGTGAGCACGGCTTATAACTGTGTCGATAAGTTGCTGAGCCAGTAGCACGCGAGCGAGTGATCGCCGCAATACGGAGAGGCGGGGCACCCCGCCTCTTTTCTTTTGTGGGCGGACCCCGTTGAGCGAGAAAGCCCGATGCATTCGGCTGCGCTCTTTCGCCACATTCACTACGGGACGTTGAACTGGCAAAGTTCTGTCAGCCGTGCCTGCGGAAAACTCCCCAGCATGGCATGGTGAGGGAGACGGCTCACCCCCCGGTGAGCCGTCCACCCGCTTCGCTCTATCTAGAAACGCCGAATCGATAGAAGCTCGATAGAGAACGGGGTCGTCCCATCTCACGTCTAGTCGCAAGCGCGGCTGTCCTGGCGTTTGCCGAAGCGTATATTTGCGTCCGTCGTTGCCTCTTGGTGGCTGGCCGGGGCTGCAAATCCGTGTACGCCGGTTCGATTCCGACCCCCGCCTCCAACTTTCCTCTCCGCGCGGAATCGAAGTGCCTCGGCTCACAGAGAGCGGCACTCGGCTGCTGATGCTCGCGGACCTTTCATTGTTACCCCCGTCGATACCCCCGGGCAGCGGGTGGTCGGCGCGGGCGATTAAGACAAAACCCGCCACGCGGGTGGGTTCGTCTTGGCGATTGGATGACTACTGCTTGCGGCGGCGGGTGAAGGCGAGACCGGCGAGGCCGAGGCTGAGCAGGGTGAGCGTGCCGGGTTCTGGCACCTCGTTCAGGAACCCCCGGATTTCGCCTGCCGGCCGGAACACAGAGTGGACGACGACGTAAGTCTTCTCGTCCAGCATGGCCGCGATGAACCTGGCCTCGGCCGCCGCGATGCTGCCGCTGGCGGTAATGAACGCCGGGTTCCACGAGCTGGCCAGGGTCAGGTCGAGCGTGCGGTCGTAAGAGCCGCTGGTCACCCCCAGCGGGAAACCCGCGAAGGTCGGAGTCGTCGTAGCGACACCGGCGATCCCCAGCAGCGGGTCGGTCGTGCAGCAGTGGATGTGCGACGCCGTGGTGTTGCCGAGCAGGTCGGCGAAGTCGATGTGCACGGTCATCGAGTGGCCGAGGGTGTCGATCAACACCTCGGCGTTGCCTGTGCCGGGAGTGAGAACGGTCGCATCGGGAGCCCAGCTCGGCCCGTCGAGCAGGGCCCTGAAATGCAGAATGTCGGCGTGAGCCTGCGCCGAGCCAAGGAACATGGCCACACCCAGCAGCATGGCCGTCAGCGAACGTTTCATGAACCACCTCCGGTGTTGTGGAAAGATCGACGCTCGACGGCGCCTCTGCCTGCGTGCCGACCATGGTGGGCCGGCATCAGCCGTCCCAATCGCCAAGCAAGGCGATGAAGGCAAGCAAGATTCCCTCCACCATGTTCGGTCAACGACTTGCGCTAATGCTGCTTATGCAACATGTAAACATTCCCGACGCGCGCTAGGTGCCAGAGGGGGCTCCGCGTGATCGGCGCCACTGCAATAGGCTGCGCGTACTGGCCGCGGGCGGTCGGTACCGACGATCTTGGGAGTCATCAACGCCTTCTGAGCCAGTTGGGTCCGCCTGGGCGCGGCCGATCGAGGGGCTGTTCGCGCTCGCTGTACTCCTGACGGGCCGATCACGATGCGCGTGCCTTTCTGGCGCGCTTTTCGTGCGATGAATCCCGGCCCGTCGTCGGCAGAATTTCGAGATGCAGTGCCCAGGCGGATCGAGTCGGCACCGATAGCAGGCCGACCGGCTGGGACACTGCGCAGCGCGACAATGGGTTATGCGCGCCCCCGTTTCTGGCTGCTTCTCCCCGCACTTACTGGCTACTGGCGCACGCGCTCGCGGGCGTCTGACGTGCGACCAGTTCCAGGGCGAGTTCTACGCGCAGCACTTGGTCTGCAGTCAGCGTGAGAAACCCCAGGTGATCGGGCGGCCCGATCTGGGCTGTGCGCATTGAATGCGGGCGACAGGCAGCGACGACCAATGATCTCCTTCATCGTCGGGTTGGCGCTAGTCGTGGTCGGGGTGTCGGACGGCGACACGCTGACCGTCAGGGACGGCGACATCAAGACCGTAATTCGCCTAGTGGAAATTGACGCCCAGGAGCGGACACAGCCTTACTCGCAAGTCTCTCGACGCAATCTGGAGGCGCTATGCCGAAGCGCCAAGATGGTCGAAATCATCCACGTCGCTACCGACCGCTACGGGCGCACGGTCGCACACGTCCGCTGCGACGGCGTGCATGTGAGCTGGCGGCAGGTCGAGGACGGGCTGGCGTGGTGCTTCACGCGGTATCTGAAGCAACCGGAAACCTGCTTGCCGCACGAGAGGGCCGCCAGGGAGGCCAAAAAGGGTCTCTGGCGCGAAGCGAACCCGCAGGCGCCTTTGGGGGGACTACCGAGCAGCTAAGCGCGGGCAGGGCGCCCCCGCGAACTAGCCTTACTTCGCTGCGGCCGTTGCGTCAGTCACGCACTTCTTGGTGAGGCTTGTCTTCGCTGCGCCGGAGAGCTTCTTCTCTGCCGCTTGAGCGTCGCACGACTTTGCGGCCGCCGCGTTCATTTCCTTCTCGCACTTGGTCACGAAGCTGTTCTTCGTGACTCCGGCAAGCTTCTTCTCGGTCGGTGGGGCTTCGCACGTGGGGGCATGGGACGAACCTCTACAAGGGCGGAATGCGAGAAGCTCTGCGTGAGATCGCGCGACCGAAGCCGGCGGAGGAGTTCGATAAGAAGCAGGGAAAACAAAAAAACCCGCCGAAGCGGGTTCGTGTTTGCGCAATCTGCTTCTAGCTTCGACGGCGGCGAAGTGCAGCAAGTCCGGCCAGGCCGAGGCCGAGGAGCGCAAGGGAAGATGGCTCTGGAACGCTCGGCGGATCCGGTTCGATCGCCAGCGTCGTCCGGATGCCGAACGTGAACGCATGCCAGAACTCACTATTCGGCATAGTCCATGAGAAGGTCGAGTAGGTGCCGTTGAACTGGAGCGCGCCCGCACCTTCGCGACCTTCGATGATATTGGGAGCCAACTGCGTTAGCGAACCGGATCCCCAGCAACAAGTCGGTCCTTGACTCAGGATCGTAAACGGGGCATCGAACACATAGGTTGCGGGCGTGCCCGCTGAACCGAGGGTTGTAACGTCCATCAGCGGATCCTTGATCGGCGCTGACAGTGTTACTCGATACGTCATGTTGTTCTCGCCGACCAACTGAAGCGCCTCATAGGTCGAGGCGTTCGCAACCTGAGCACCGGTATATGCCGTAGTTGGAATCCAGATCGATGGCGCGGCGACTCCCAGGAATGAACCTGGAGCACCGGCTGAGGTAATGGCGTTGAACGTCACGTTCACCGTCGAGAGGTCTGGCAGGGTAATCACTCCCACCGCCGTTCCGCCCCCCGGATTCCAGCTCGTCCAATCCGTGTAGTAATAGGTGAGCGGATCGGCGTTAGCCGCTCCGATGGATCCAAGGAGCATTGCTGCTGTCGCGCATACCTTGGCGGAGGCGGTCATTGTGTTCTTCATATTGGTCATCCTCGTTCGCGGGGCCGGACGCAACGATGCCGTTGCTATAGAAAGACCCTTTCGTCCTGTAAGCAATATATGAGCCATTACTTAGAAACAAGGGCTTGGCGATGCCCTCATAAGCCGGGAGGAAACCGGTGTAAAGAAACTCGACCATTGGAATCGGGATCTGGCGGTTCGTACCCTCTGGCGCGGTTTCGGAATCGACGGTCGATCCACGTATCGATGTAAAGAAAACCGTCCAGCCTCGTTTCCGGCATCGAGTTTGCGAGAGGCATGAATCCCCGAGGAGGCTCTATGGATCGAAATCTAGTACCTGGCCCGCAAACACGGCACGACCGTTGAGAAGGTCAAGGAGATCATCCAGCAGACCGGTTCTCGCTCGCGCGAGGAAGTCGAGGAAGCGCTGGACAAGCAGTTCCAGCATCAGCCGCTGGGCACGAAGAAGGAGCACGCGGAGTAGTGCTGACCGGAGCCGGCCTTACGATGTCGTGATGTCGGCTCTCGTCTACTTCGCCCCGCATGCACTCGCAGTCGGCGCCCGTGAGCGCGGCTGCTTAACCTGCGAATACTTCCGGGGCCAGTGGTCAGGCAGTCACGTTGTCTGCGAACGCTTCGAGCGGGAGCGTTTGACCGGGGATGCGCGGATCGGCTGCGCGTACTGGATGCGAGCCACCGGGGCGGAAGATTAGTCAGCGCTGCGCCAGGAGGAAAGCCACGCTTGCTTGCGTAGCGGTCCCGCACTACGGGACGGAGTTGGCGACCGAGTTCGAAACTTCGCTTGCGACGCCCGTCGAATTCAACGTGGACACTGCGAAGTAGTACGTGCCCGCCGCAAGGCTACTGATGACGCTGCTCGTTACCGCGGGGTCGGGGACCGTTACCGACGACGACAGATTCGTAGGACTCGTGCCGTAGTGGACACGGTAGCCAGAGATATCGGTCAGAGGCGTTCCATCCGTGTTCAGGAGTGGCACTGACCAGGTCACCGTGACCGAATACGTTGTCGGCGGCGGGGGAGCAGGCGCGGGATCGGGTGCAGGATCAGGAGCAGGAGCCGGAGCCGGAGCCGGAGCAAGTGTGGTCCCAGGCGCAGCCGTGCCTCCACCACAGGCAGCGAGCATCACTGTCGTGCTCGATACCATGGCTGCCATCAAGAACAGACGCTGCTTCGACAATTTCCGACTGCTGAGCCCGTCCCGATCGTATCCCATATCCACTCTGCCAGTCCAAATCAGCAAATGAGTCTACGCAACTCAAGCTCGTTAGCTAAGTCGTCGAGGGAATGAGCGGCGGGCTGACTTACAGCGATTTCCGTGGCCAGATGGCAATCGCAGCGCGCTTTTCACACCCGAAGCGCGAGGGGCTGGGGTTCCAGCCCGGGACACTGCTTCACCTCAGGCCGCGGCGCGTCACGCGCTTCGTCGCCGGCGAGTCGGAGCAGAAGGACCCCGCGGCCGCGATCGAGGTCGCGTCATTCAGGAATCGGTCTCGCGCGGTCGGGACGCCTCGCATCCTGACCGTGCGGGCTGCTAGCCCCCGCCTGAATTCCATGTGGCCGAAGTGGCCGCATGGAACGCCTTGATCCTGCGTTCGCAGAAGGCGGGAAACGTTTCGAGGTGCTCGAGGTAGCCCTGCCGGGACTTTTCTCCGGCCTGCACGTTCTCGAAGACGCGCAGAGAAAAGGCGCCGAAGCTGTTGGCGCTCTTGAGCACCCCAACCCAGAGCGCGGAATACTCGCCCAGCCGCATCTGGAATGACCGGATGCGTTCGGTCAGCAGTACGGCCTTGGTCCCTCGCACCATGAGCCGCCTCGCCACCGTCGCTCGGGCTCCGGTGGCGGCCTCCGCGGGTGGGAGACTGGCGCTGGGCGAGGACACGAGCGCGACGAACGCGAAGAAGCCGGCGAGATAGACGACTTCGTGCGGGTCGATCTGGCTTTCCTGCCAGCCGGGAAGGGCAGCGAAATACGACGTGAACGAGAAGCAGGCGAAGTCCATCTCTTCGCCGAACCCCCCGCGGACGTAGGCCTGCGGCTCGGTGTGGTCGACGCGCGTGATCGATCTGGGCATGCCGTTACCGTAAAGCGGTACGGTGTTGAACGGCATCCCCCGCATTTGCGGCGGTGGCCCATGCCGCTACCAATAAGGCGCGATTAACGGCCGTGCGTGAAGATGATGTGAAACCGTACGCGCATCCGCGCTTACGGGAGTTCGTCAGTCAAGGGGACGGCGCGGGTGCACCGCGCAGCTGCTTGATGCCGCTCATGAGCGCGAGGGTCAGCGCGCCGGCGATCATGCCGACAGCAGCGTTGATCAGCATCGGCCCCACCGTTTGCATCAGTGCGCCGAAGTCCGCGAGCAGGTGCTCGATCGCATTGCCCAGCGGCGGGATGCCGTGGGTGAGGATGCCGCCGCCGACCAGGAACATGGCAGCGGTGCCGGCAACAGACAGCGTCTTCATGAGCCACGGTGCGCCGCGCAGGATGCCTCGCCCGATCGCGCGCTTGAATTGCGACGAGCGGCCCTCGCCCGTCGCGCGCGACAGCGCGAGGCCGCCATCGTCGAGCTTGACGATGCCGGCCACGATTCCGTAGACCCCAATGGTCATGATCAGCGCGATGCCAGCCAGCACGGTGAGCCGCGTTGCGAATTCCGCGTCGGCCACCGTGCCCAGAGTGATCACGATGATCTCCGCGGACAGGATGAAGTCGGTGCGTATCGCGCCTTTGATCTTGTCCTTTTCCAGCGCCATGACATCGACCTTCGGATCGAGCAGCGACCGCTTGAGTTCGGCCTCCCGCGCGGCTTCGGCGTCGCCTCTGTGCAGGAAACGATGCGCGAGCTTCTCGAAGCCCTCGTAGCAAAGGAAGAGTCCGCCGACGATCAGCAATGGCACGATGGCCCAGGGCGCAATCGCACTGATGGCCAGCGCCGCGGGCACCAGAATCGCCTTGTTCACGAGCGAGCCCTTGGCGACCGCCCAGACCACCGGCAACTCGCGCTCGGCGCGGACCCCGGACACCTGTTCGGCATTCAGGGCGAGATCGTCGCCGAGCACGCCCGCCGTCTTCCTGGTGGCGACCTTGGCCAGCGTGGCGACGTCGTCGAGCACGCTGGTGATGTCGTCGAGCAGGGCGAGGAGGCTGGTGGCCATGAGCAATTGTCGCCGGTTTCATCCGCGGCGATGAAACGGTGCGCGGCAGCAGGTACCCCGATGTGCTGGCTCCGCAACTGGCAATCAGCGCGCCGCATCGACGCGCCTTCGTCTTCCGCGGCACTCGAGGCGAGCGCCGGACGCGCTAGTGGGCAAATTCGACGCGGGCGCTCCGGGCGTGCCGGGGGACAAGCCGCTGCAACGCGCGGGAACCGCCGTAGGCGGGTTCGGTGTCGACGTCCCGTTCCACACCATGCAGGCAGGCAAGCGCGGCGTCGGCCGGCTCGTAGTCGGCCGCGCGCAGCACGCGCACGCACGAGTGGTATGGAGAGAAGTACAGGTACAGCCCCATCGCCGCGACGAAAGCCGTCGCGACGATGGTGGCCGAGAGGATCACCGCGGATTTCAACGGACGCGGATCAGACGCGCTTGCGGTACTGGTGCTCGCGCGTGTCGATCTCGATCTTGTCGCCCGTCTGCACGAACAACGGCACCATGATCTCGAAGCCCGTGGCGAGCTTCGCGCTCTTGAGCACCTTGCCCGAGGTATCTCCCTTGACGGCCGGTTCGGTGTGCACGACTTCGCGCACCACCGAGGTGGGCAATTCGACGGAGATGGCGCGGCCCTCGTAGAACACCACCGACACCGGCATGTTGTCCTCGAGATAGCTGATCGCATCGCCCATGTTCTCGGCCTCGACCTCGAACTGGTTGTAGTCGGCGTCCATGAACGCGTACATCGGGTCGGCGAAGTAGGAATAGGTGCAATCCTTCTTGTCGAGGATCACCTGGTCCACCTTGTCGTCGGCCTTGAACACGACCTCGGTGCCGGAGTTGCTGAGAAGGCTCTTCAGCTTCATCCGGACCGTCGCGGAGTTGCGGCCGCCGCGGCTGTACTCGGTGCGCAGCACCACCATCGGGTCCTTGCCGTGCATGATCACGTTGCCGGCGCGAATTTCCTGTGCGATTTTCATTGCTGATTCTCGTGCGTGCCTCCGCCGGCGCCAGTTGGCGGGCGGAGTGGCGTGGCGCAGTGACCTGGGGACTGCGCAACGCGATTGGGGTGCGGCCGCAAAACCGGGTCTGGCCGCGCAAAGCCCATGATTTTACCGGTGTTTCTGAACGAATGCGCGCATCGACGAGGCGAGGTCGGGGAGAACCGCCAGCCGTGCACGCCACGCCCGGCAGTGATCGCGCCACGCCGCCCAAAGGGCGGGTTCGGGCAGGCCGACGCCGGGCCCGGCCGCCGCGGTGTCATTGGAGCGAATTCCGTTCCAGTCGAGCGAGGCGCGGTCGATGGCCGCGCGCAGATCGCCGGTCGCGGCGGACAGGAACCGCCGGTTGAACGCCGCCAGCTTGGCCGCGTGCGCGGCGTCGTCCTGCGGGTAGATCTGCCACAGGAACGGCCTGCCGGCCCACTGCGCGCGCACGAACGAGTCTTCGCCCCGGACCAGATTCAGGTCGCACGACCACAGCAGGTGGTCGTAATCCGGTTGCGTGAGCAGCGGGAGATAGTGCACACGCAATGCGCCGTGGCTCGACGACGTTCCGAGCAGCGACTGCACCTGCCGGGCGGCGACGCCGGCGGTGACCAGAAGCAGCGTCGGCTCGGACGAGAGCGTGTCGAGCAGCGCCGGCACGGCCGGGTTGGCATAGCAGAACAGGCTCACGCGGCGCTCACCGACGGCTGGCGAGATCGACTGCGCGCGCAGCCAGGCTTCCGGCTCGAACGCCGATTGCCGACGGTCGAGGTCGGGCTCGCGGAGCAGACCTCCCGTCTTCGCGGTGAAGCCCGGATAGAAGAACCACTTGTCCAGCCCGGCCGCCGGCCCGCTCGACTGCGGCGAGTGCAGGCCGTGGTTGCTCTCCACGTAGTCCTCGGCGCTCAGGTACTCGAGGTTGATCCACGTGGGCCGCGGTTTCCGCGCGGCCATGCGCGTCAGGAAGCCCGGCGGCAGATGGCAGCCGAACGCCTCGACCACCACCTCGTGCGGCTCGATCCCCGCTTCATCGTCCACCGGCCAGGCGCGGACTTCGACACCAGCTGCGCCGTGCGGCGCCATCCACGCGAGCGCGCTTGCATCGTCGACCCACAGTCGCACCGCGTCCCCGCGTGCAGCCAGGTCGGCGGCCAGGCGCCAGCACACGCCGATATCGCCGAAGTTGTCGATGACGCGGCAGAAAAGGTCCCAGCGCATGGGGAGTGTGAGAGCGGTGCGGGTCGTCCAACCTGCGCGCTTGCGCGGTCGCGCATTCCGCGGGCAGGAGGCTGGTGCCCAGGACGGGACTCGAACCCGTACGCCTTGCGGCTGCGAATTTTAAGTCCGCTACGTCTACCAATTCCGTCACCCGGGCGGGCGGCGGTCATCTTACCCGGCGGGATTCGAAGGGCGCGTCGACAAACGGCGGTCGTTGCAACGCCTGGGCACCGCTCGTCAAGATTCGGGGACCGATGTGATGAACGGTTCGCCGCGGTTCGGGTCGGAGGAGTAACTTGACCTAAACTTCGAATTCGTCGACGCAACGACGCGTCGCGTTATGCGGGCCGGCACCGCCCCGCGCAAGGCGCCAGATGAAGGTCTTCAATCTCTCCTGCGATCTCGATCACGCCTTCGAAGGGTGGTTCGCCTCGGCCGAGGAGTTCGATCGGCAGCTCGCGGCGGGGCTGGTCGAGTGCCCGGTGTGCGGCAGCCGCGCCACCGGCAAGATGCCCTCGGCGCCACGCCTGAACATCAGCGGCGCGCAGGAGCCGTCCACCGTGAAGGAACCCGTTGCATTGCCGAACGAAGCGGCGATGCGGGCGATGCTGGCGCAGATGGCGCGTCACATCATGGCGAATGCGGAGGATGTCGGCGAGAACTTTGCCGAAGAGGCACGCCGCATCCACTACGAGGAAGCGCCGCGGCGGTCGATCCGCGGCGTCGCGTCGAAAGACGAAGCGGCCGCGCTGGAAGACGAGGGCATCGAAGTGATGCCGCTCCCGTTCGGCGACCTGCCGAAGACCCCGCTGCAGTAGGCACCGCGCGCAGCGGTTCCTACCGCTTCGCGTACTGCTTCGAACCGAACAGGGTCTCCTTGTCCCGGTCGCTCATCTGCGGCTTGCGACGGTCGGCCAGCACCTTCAAGGCGCGTTGAACGGCCGGGCGCGCATCGATTGCCTCGTACCAGCGCTTCACGTTCGGGTAATCGGCCAGGTCGATCCCCTGGTTGGCGTGCGAGCGGGTCCAGGGAAAGAGCGCCATGTCGGCGATGGTGTAGTTCCCGGCGAAGTACTCGACCTCGGCCAGCCTCTTGTCCATCACTCCGTACAGGCGCTTCGCCTCGTTCGTGTAGCGGTTGATCGCGTACTCGATCTTCTCCGGTGCGTAGATGCGGAAGTGGTGCGCCTGTCCCAGCATCGGACCGAGCCCGCCCATCTGGAACATGAGCCATTGCAGCGCGACGTACTTGCCGCGCGTGTCGAGCGGCAGGAACAGCCCCGTCTTGCCCGCGAGATAGAGCAGGATCGCGCCGGACTCGAAGAGCGCGATCGGCTTGCCGTCCGGTCCGTTGTCGTCGACGATGGCCGGGATCTTGTTGTTCGGACTGATCTTCAGGAAGTCCGCCTTGAACTGGTCGCCCGCGCCGATGTCGACCGCGTGCACCGTGTACGCGAGGGCGCATTCCTCCAGCATGATGTGGACTTTGTGGCCGTTGGGAGTCGGCCAGGTGTAGAGCTCGATCATCAGTGGGCTCCTGTGCGTGGAGGCATCGGCACGTGCTTCGCGATCTCGACCTTCGCGATCGCGTTCCGGTGCACTTCATCGGGTCCGTCGGCCAGGCGCAGCGTGCGTGCAAGCGCATAGGCATAGGCAACCGGGAAATCATCGCTGACGCCGGCGCCGCCGAGCGCCTGGATCGTCCAGTCCAGCACCTTGCATGCCACGTTGGGCGCGACGACCTTGATCATGGCGATCTCGGCCTTCGCCGCCTTGTTGCCGACCGTGTCCATCATGTAAGCCGCTTTCAGCGTCAGCAGCCGGGCCTGGTCGATCATGCAGCGCGCTTCGGCGATGCGCTCCTGCCACACCGTCTGCCGCGCGATCGGGCCGCCGAAGGCGACGCGACCCGCGAGCCGCTTGCACATCAGTTCCAACGCGCGCTCCGCGAGGCCCAGGCAGCGCATGCAGTGATGGATCCGGCCGGGGCCAAGGCGGCCCTGCGCGATCTCGAAGCCGCGGCCCTCGCCGAGCAGGATGTTGGTCGCCGGCACGCGCACGTTCACGAAGTCGGTTTCCATGTGCCCGTGCGGCGCGTCGTCGTACCCGAACACGCCGAGCGGGCGCAATACCTTCAGCCCGGGCGCATCGGACGGCACGAGGATCATCGACTGCTGCTGATGCTTCGGCGCCTCCGGGTCGGTCTTGCCCATCACGATGTAGACCTTGCAGCGCGGATCGCCCGCGCCCGACGTCCACCACTTGCGCCCGTTGATCACGTACTCGTCGCCGTCGCGGCGGATCTCGGTCTGGATGTTGGTGGCGTCGGACGACGCCACGGCCGGTTCGGTCATCGCGAACCCCGACCGGATGTCGCCCGCGAGCAGCGGTTCGAGCCACTGCTTCTTCTGCTCCGCCGTGCCGTACCGCTCGATGGTCTCCATGTTGCCGGTGTCCGGCGCGTTGCAGTTGAAGACCTCGCTGGCCCACGGCACGCGGCCCATGATCTCGGCCAGGGGCGCGTATTCGATGTTCTTCAGCCCGGCGCCGTACGGTGAATCGGGCAGGAACAGGTTCCACAGGCCCGCGGACTTCGCCTTGAGCTTCAGTTCCTCGACGATGCGCGTCGGCGTCCACCGCACGCCCCGGCGGGTGTTCTCCTCGATCTCCGCGTAGAAGCGGCGTTCGTTCGGATAGACGTGTTCCTGCATGAACCCGTCGACACGGGCACGCAGATCCTGGACCTTGGGGCTGTAATCGAAGTGCATCGTGACTCCTCCTCGAAGGAGGATAGCGCAGCGTCTTGGACCTCCACGCCGCGCGCGCTACAGTGCCGCGAGGAGGTGATATGAGAGCCGTTCAATGCGTCGAGTGGGGCCCGCCCGAGAAGCTCGTGGTGGCGGAGGTCGAGTTGCCGGAGCCGAAGGCCGGTGAGGTCCGCGTGCGGGTGGCCGCGGCAGGCGTGAACTTTCCGGACGCGCTCATCGTCCAGAAGAAGTACCAGGTGCAGCCGCCATTGCCGTTCACGCCCGGCACGGAAGTGGCAGGCACTGTCGACAAGGTGGGCGAGGGCGTGCGTCACGTGAAAGCGGGCGACCGCGTGATCGCATTCGTCGGCTTGGGCGGCTTCGCGGAGTTCGCGTGCGCACCCGCTGCGCTGGTCGCCCCGATCCCCGCGGGGGTGAGCGACGAGACGGCGGCCGCGTTCACGCTGACGTACGCGACGTCGCACCATGCGCTGTTCGACCGCGGCGCGCTGAAGCGCGGGGAGACGCTGCTGGTGCTCGGTGCGGGCGGCGGCGTCGGTCTTGCCGCCGTCGAACTCGGCAAGGTCGCGGGGGCGCACGTGATCGCTGCGGCTTCGAGCGCCGAGAAACTGGAGGCGGCCCGCGAGCATGGCGCCGATGTGTCTGATCGACTACTCGGCGCAGGATCTGCGCGAAGCGGTGAAGGAAGCCACCGAAGGCAAGGGTGTCGACATGGTGTACGACCCCGTGGGCGGGCCGCTGACGGAAGCGGCGATCCGTTCGCTTGCATGGCGCGGGCGCCTGCTCGTCATCGGCTTCGCGCAGGGCGAGATCCCGCAGATCCCGGCGAATCTGCTGCTCATCAAGGGCACTGTCCGCGGTCGGCGTGTACTGGGGCGAATTCGCGAAACGCGAACCGAAGGCGAATGCGGCCATGCTCGCCGAACTCTTCGGCTGGCTGGCCGCCGGCACGGTTGCGGCCGCACGTGTCGAAGACGTATCTCGCTGACGGACGTGCCGGCAGCGCTGCGGTCCCTGCTCGACCGCACGGCCGTCGGCAAGCTCGTCGTCATTCCGTCGAAGTGAGGAAGCCGATGGTCGTCGCCGCTCTGCGCGTCGTGCTCGGGCTGCTCGCGCTTGGCCTGGCGGGCACGAATGCGGAATCGCCGCCGAGCGCGCGATCGACAAGGAGGTGGTGGTCACGGCCACACCCGAGCAGGTGTGGGACGCATGGACGACGCGCGAAGGCATCACGAGCTTCTTCGCGCCGGACGCGAGGATCGACGCGCGCGTGGACGGTGCCTTCGAGATCTACATCAACCCGCTTGCGGAACCGGGGTTGAAAGGCGCGGACGGCATGCGTTTCATGGCGCTGCAGCCGCCGCGCATGCTGTCGTTCACCTGGAACGCGCCGCCCAGTCTTCCCGAAGCGCGTCAGCAGCGCACGTTCGTCGTCGTCCGCATCGAGCCGATCGGCGAGAAGGAAACCCGCGTAACGCTGCATCACACGGGCTGGGGTGACGGCGGCGAATGGGACAAGGCCTACGGCTACTTCGACCGCGCGTGGGGCAACGTGCTGGGAAACCTGAAGAAGCGATTCGAGTCGGGTCCGATCGACTGGACGGCCTGGCTCGAGCAACTGCGCAAGGCGCAGAAGAAGTGACCTTCGCCCGGCGCTGGCGTGCACATGGCGCGGCGCGCTCAAGATCGGGCGCAAGGCGACCGGGAAACTGGTGTTGTGCCCTCAGGCGGGTGGACGACGCCGCCGGTTTGAGCGGGAGATGAGAAAACGAAGCCCGCCCTCGAGATCAATCCCGAAGATCTGGCGAACCGAGGGAGGCCGACCCGGACTGCAGTCCGGGCGTGCAGTCACCATCGATGACGTTGCTGGAAGTTTCCGCGCATGGTCGACGATCCGCGCGCGGTCGACGAGCGCGGCGGCCGACGCACGGTCTGCTGGTTCTAGTTGGTCGCGCGCAAGTAGCGCGGCTCGCTGAAGATCGATGCGAGCTCGACCCGCCGGATCTCCGGATGGTCCGGCACCGTGAACAGCACCGGCGCCAGCAGTTCCTCGAACAGCCCACGCAGGCTCCGCGCCCCGGATTTGTATTCGACGGCGAGGTCCGCGATCTCGCCGAACACGCGGGGTGCGACGACGAGTTCGACATTCTGCGTCTTCAGGATCGCCTGGAACTGCCGGTAGATGCAGTCGCGCGGCTCCACCAGGATGCGCACGAGCATGTCGCGCGTGAGCTCACGCAGGCGGGCGACGATCGACAGGCGTCCCGTGAACTCGGGAATCAGCCCGAACTTCACCAGGTCATCGGGCTTCACGCGCTCGTTGAGGCTTTCGAGGATGCGCCGGTCGTCGGCGGCCGAGGTGGCCACGAAGCCGAACCCGTGGCTGTGCGACATGATCTCCTCGAGCCCGACGAAGGCGCCGCCGCAGATGAACAGCACGTTCGAGGTATCGAGATAGTCGCCGCTGGACAGCCGCACCGGCGCGCCTTCCATGATCTTCAGCAGCGCGTGCTGCACGCTCTCGCCGGACGTCCCGTGTTCCGCGGAAAGCGCAGCGGACTTGAGCTTGTCGACTTCGTCGATGAACACGATCCCGCGCTGGGTGCGCTCGATGTCGCCCGCGGCCTTGTCGTGCAGGCGTTCGAGGATCGCCTGGATCTCCTCGTTGACGTAGCGCGACTGCGCCAGCGAGGTCGCGTCGGCGGTGACGAAGGGAACGGTCAGCAGGCGGGCCAGCGACTCGCACAGCAGCGTCTTGCCGGTGCCCGTCGGCCCGACGAGCAGCACGTTGCTCTTCGTGATCTCCAACCCTTCGTCGCGCGCCAGTGCGAGCTTGCGGTAGTGCGCGTAGACCGCCACCGCCAGCGTCCGCTTGGCGGCGTCCTGTCCGATCACGTACTGGTCGAGGTGCCGGACGATGGCGCTCGGGCTCGGGCAGTCGTCGATGCTCTTCACGGTGTCACGCTCGCTCGGCATAGCGCCATCCCAGTTCGGCCAGCGCCCGGGCGTTCTCGCCGGACTTCAGCGCGTTGTCCGACGACGCGATGCCCTCGGTCGCACGCTTGTATACGCCCTGCAGGATCGCGGCGATCCGGAAGAGGTTGTAGGCGAGGTAGAAGTTCCAGTGCCCGATCGCCCCGCGCCCGGTGCGCTCGGCGTAGCGCTGCATGTACTCGGACTCGCTCGGGATGCCGAGCGCGGCGAGGTCGAGCCCGGCGATGCCACGGAAGGCGCCCGGTGCGATGTGCCAGCTCATGCAGTGGTACGAGAAGTCGGCGAGCGGGTGCCCCAGCGTCGACAGTTCCCAGTCGAGGATGGCGACGATGCGCGGCTCGGTGGCGTGGAACACCAGGTTGTCCATCCGGTAGTCGCCGTGCACGACCGTCGTTTCGTCGCCCGGCGGGATGTGGTCCGGCAACCAGTCGATCAGCCGGTCCATCGCCTCGACCGTCTGCGTTTCGGATGCCCGGTACTGCTTGCTCCAGCGGCCGATCTGCCGCGCGAAGTAGTTGCCCGTCTTGCCGTAGTCGGACAGGCCCGCGCGCTCGATGTCCACGGTGTGCAGCCGTGCGATGACGCGGTTCATCTCGTCATAGATGTCGGCGCGCTCCGCTGCCGACACGCCGGGCAGCGACTGCTCCCAGAAGATGCGCCCCTCCACGTGTTCCATGATGTAGAAAGCGCGGCCGATGACGCCCTCGTCCTCCACCAGCAGCAGCGTCCACGGCACCGGAATGCCCTGGGAGGCCAGCGCGCGCATGACATGGAACTCGCGTTCGATGGCATGCGCCGATGGCAGCAGCTTCGCCGTCGGTCCGGGCTTGCTGCGCATCACGTAGCGCGCGGTGGGCGTGGTCAGCAGGTAGGTCGGGTTCGACTGGCCGCCCTGGAACTGCTGCACCGACAGCGGACCGCGAAACTCGGGCAGGTGCTGTTCGAGGTGCGCCGCAAGCCGTTCGACGTCGAAGCGGTGCCGCGCCGTGACTTCGCCAAGCTGACTCATCCATTGCCTCCGGCGCTGCGCGACGAGCGCAGCTTCATGTACTGGCCGAGCAGGTGCTCCATTGTGGACAGGCGCGAGGCGGTCTGCAGCGTGTCGAGCGCGCAGAAGTTGACGACGCGCACGATGCTGGTGGCCATGCTCGGTCCAACGTCGATCACGTTCAGGCAGCCCGGGTCCTGTGCCAGGCCGCCGAGGAACTGGGGCTGGCCCGTCAGGAACCACGACAGGATCCCGCGGTTGACGCCGCCGTGCAGGACGAGGAGCACCGTATCCCAGTTGTCCTCGGCGAGGAGGCGCTGGATCGCGGGCAGGGTGCGTTCGAGCAGTTCTCCGATCGTCTCGCCATTGAGGAACCGCGTCTCGAGCGGGACCGGCCCCTCGAAGGCGGCGATGAACGCCGAGCGCAGTTCCGCGTCGGGGATGCTGGCGAGCTGCCCGCCACGAATCTCCTGCAGTTCGCTGCGATGCTCCACGGGCGGCGTCGCCCCCGCCGCGCGCAGTACGTGCTCGGCCGTCGTGCGCGTACGCACGAGTCCGCTCGTGATCGCGCGGTCGATCCGGACGCCGGACGCGGCGATGGCCTGGCCCATCGCGCGTGCCTGCTCGATGCCTTGGGTGGTCAGCGGCACGTCGTCGGGCGGGTAGGGCCGGCCGTGCTCGTCGAAGTATTCGACGGCACCGTGGCGCATCAGCAGGATGCGGCGGCGTTCGACGTGCATCAGCCGGCCTTCACGACGCCGGCGGCGACGAGGGCGTCGATCTCGGCCGACGCGTACCCGAGTTCGGCGAGCACCGCGCGCGACTGCTCGCCCTGTTCCGGCGCCGGTAAGGGCATCCATCCGGGAGCGGACAACTGGCCCAATGGCGCGATCTCCGTGACGTCGCCCTGCCGAACTACGAGGCCGCGCGCGCGATGGTGCGGGTGCTCGAGCGCCTCGGCGGGTGTCAGCACCGGCGTCGTGCAGCAGTCGACCCGGTCGAACACCGTTTCCCATTCGGCCAGCGTCTTCTGATGCAGGTGACGGCCTACGCGGTCGACGGTGTCGGCGGCTGCCGCGGAGCCCGGCGCTTCGCCGTACGCCCAGTGGCGCTCGACGAGTTCCGGCAGCCCGGCCGCGATGCAGAACGCTTTCCAGAACTTGTGCTCGAGCGCGCCGACGGCGAGATGGCGCCCGTCGGCCGTGCGATAGACGCGGTAGCAGGCAACGCCTCCGGTAAGCAGCGTGCTCTCGGCGAGCGGCGTACGCCCGGCATCGAGGTCGGCGTGCGGAAAGAAGTGGTGCGCCAGCAGCCCGTCGGTCATCGCGACGTCGAGATAGCACCCTTGCCCCGACCGCTGCGCGGACAACAGGGCCGCGAGCAGCATGCCGAGGGCCGACAGCGTTCCGCCGAGCAGGTCGCCCATCTGCAGGTTGGGGATGGCCGGTTCGCCATTGACGCGGTTCTGGTCGAGGACGCCGGTCATCGCGATGTAGTTGAGGTCGTGCCCCGCCCGCTGCGCCAGCGGTCCCGTCTGCCCATAGCCGGAAAGCGAGCACACCACCAGCTTCGGGTTCTCGGCGTGCAACGTTTCCCAGCCGAGCCCGAGACGGTCGAGCACGCCGGGGCGGAAGCCCTCGATCAGCGCATCCGCGCGTCGCGCCAGGCGCAGCAGCACCTCACGGCCCTCCGGAGCCTTCAGGTTGACGGCGATCGAGCGCTTGCCGCGATTGGTCGCTTCGTACGACGGGTTGACCGGCTTCCCCGCCGCGTTGCGCACGGCCGGTGGGAAGTCGCGCATGTAGTCGCCCTCGCCGGTGTCCTCCACCTTGATCACGTCCGCTCCGAGGTCGGCGAGATGCATCGTGGCCGCCGGCCCCGGGAGCAGCCGCGTCATGTCGAGCACCACCAGCCCGACGAGCGGCGCGGGCACCGGACTGCCCTCCGCACGGCGCGTTGCGGGATAAGAACTGCGGCGCCCGCGCTCATGTCAGTGCCTCCAGTTCTTCCTGCAGCTTGAGCCAGCGGGACTCGAGCGCGTCCACCTGCTGCGCGAGTTCGCCGCGACGCTTGAGCACGACCGCGACTTCGTCTTCCGCGCCTGCGTGATAGAAGGCCGGGTCCGCGAGGCGCGCGTCGAGTTCGCGCAGCTCGTCGGTGACCTTGGCGAGTTCCCCCTCGAGCTTCTGCAGCTTGTTCTGCAGAGGCTTCCTCGCCGAGGCGAGCCGCTGGCGTTCCGCCGCTTCCTGCTGTCGCTGCTCGCGGCGCGGCTTGGCGGCGCGCTCCTCGGTGTCACTGCGTTGTTCGCGTCGGCTGGCGAGCACCAGCGCCGTGTAATCGTCGAGGTCGCCGTCGAAGGGCCCGACCCGGCCGTCGTGCACCAGCCACAACTGGTTCACCGTCGCCCGCAGCAGGTGACGATCGTGCGAGACGAGGATGAGCGCGCCTTCGTAGGAGGACAACGCCACCGTGAGCGCCTCGCGCGTTTCCATGTCGAGGTGGTTCGTCGGTTCGTCCAGCACGAGCACGTTCGGACGCTTCCAGGCGATCAGCGCAAGGGCGCAACGCGCCTTCTCGCCGCCGGACATCGGCCCGATCAGCGAGGTCGCCATCTCGCCGGAGAAGCGGTAGGTCCCGAGGAAGTCGCGCAATTCCTGCTCGCGCGCCTCGGGGGCGAGCCGGCGCAGGTGCATCAGCGGCGTCTCGTCCGTGCGCAGCTGGTCGAGCTGGTGCTGGGCGAAATAGCCGATCGCCAGTCCCTGGCCACGCAGCAGTTCGCCCGCCTGCGGGTCGAGGTCGCCGGAGATGGCCTTGACCAGCGTGGACTTGCCCGCGCCGTTGACGCCGAGGATGCCGATGCGGTCGCCGGAGCGCACGGCGAAACGGATGTTGGACAGTATCCGCCGCTCGCCATATCCGAGCGCGAGGTCGTCGGCGTCGAGCAGCCGCTCCGGCAGCTTCACCGGCTCCGGGAACTCGAACCGCCACTCGCGTTTCGCGCGAGCCGGTTCGATGGCCGTCATGCGCTCCAGCATCTTGAGTCGGCTCTGTGCCTGCCGCGCTTTCGTCGCCTGCGCACGGAAGCGATCGACGAACTTCTGCAGGTGAGCGGCGGTGCGCTCGTACTGCCGCGCCGCCGCGTCCTGCTGGCGCAACTGCTCGAAGTAGGCCGTTTCGAACGCGCTGTAATTGCCGGCGTAGCGTCGGATGGTGTCGTCACCGACATGCCAGATGGTCTGCGCGATGCGGTCGAGGAACTCGCGGTCGTGCGAGATCACGAGCACGGTGGCCGGCTGTCGCTTCAGCCAGGATTCCAGCCACACCACGGAATCGAGGTCGAGGTGATTGGTCGGTTCGTCGAGGAGCAGCAGGTCCGCCGGCCGCAGCAGCGCGCGGGCGAGCGCCAGCCGGTTGCGCCAGCCGCCGGAGAACGCCGTCACCGGGCGCGTCGCATCCGATTCCGCGAAACCGAGGCCGTGCAGCACGGCGCGCGCTTCTGCGGTGATCGCGCCCTCGTTCAGTTCCGCGAGCGCGGCGAGGGCATGCGCGAGTTGCAGGTCGTCGTGCTGCTGTTCGGCCGCGGCCAGTTCGTGCCGTGCGTGCGCGAGCGGGGCATGGCCGGCGAGCACGTAGTCGAGCGCCGACACGGCCGCTGCTTCGATGTCCTGTGCGACGTGAGCGATCCGCGACTGCGGCGGAGTTTCCAGGTCGCCCGCGTCGATCGACAGTTCGCCGAGGATGGCCGCGAACAGCGACGACTTGCCGCTGCCGTTGGCGCCGACCAGGCCGATGCGCTCGCCCGGTGGCGCGATCAGCGAGACGTTGCGATAGAGCGTGCGGGCGCCACGGGCAATGGCGACATCGATCAGCCGGAGCATCGAGGGACCGTGAGCGGCGGGCAGTTCGGCCGTGGCATGAGGAGCGCTACGGCAGTTCCTCCTGCCGCGCCAGGAAGACCATGTCGTCGCCGGCGCTGGTGGTGAGCCAGGTCATCGGGATGTCGCCGAGGACGCGCTCGACGTCGGATCGCCCGTCGCCGACCTCGACGAACAGCAGTCCGCCGCGCTTCAGGTGGCCCCGCGCCTGTCGCACGATGTTCTTCACGAGCGCCATGCCGTCGGCGCCGCCGGCCAGCGCGAGCTTGGGCTCGTGCTCGTATTCCTTCGGCAGCTTCGCCATCGCCGCATCGGTGACGTAGGGTGGATTGCACAGGATGACGTCGTAGCGCTTGTTCTTCAGCGCCTCGAACAAGTCGGACTTCACGAGCGAGATCCGGTCCTCGAAGTGGTACTCGTCGATGTTGCGCTGTGCCACTTGCAGCGCGTCGGCCGAGATGTCCACGGCGTCGACTTTCGCGTTCGGGAAGGCATCGGCGGCCATCACGGCGAGGCAGCCCGACCCGGTGCACAGGTCGAGGATGTCAGTCACGCCGTCCGGGTCCTCGACCCAGGGCTGCAGGTCGTCCCGCAGCAACTCGCCGATGAACGAGCGCGGGATGATCACGCTCTCGTCCACGTAGAAGTGGTAGCCCATCAGCCAGGCTTCGTTCAGCAGGTAGGCCGCGGGGATGCGTTTCTTCACGCGCCGGTCGATGATCTGCAGCAGCGCGTTGATCTCCGCATGCGTGAGGTAGGCGTCGGCGAAGAATTCGAGCTTGTCGAGCGGCAGTTTCAGCGAGCGCAGGATGATGAAGGACGCCTCTTCGAAGGCATTCGCCTGCCCGTGTCCATAGGACAGGGTTGCCTCGTTGAAGCGCGTGACGGCGAAGCGCAGCACGTCGCGCAGCGTTCGCAGGTTGGCCTGGGCGTCGAGGATACTCATGGGAGGTTCGCGTTCACGTCAACAGGCGTTCGAGGGAGCCGCGGTAGATGTCCTTCAGCGGCACGAGGTCGGCGACGGCGATGTGCTCGTCGATCTTGTGTATCGATGCGTTGGTCGGGCCGAACTCGACCACCTGGGGGCAGATCGTCGCGAGGAACCGGCCGTCCGACGTTCCGCCGGTGGTCGACAACTGCGTCGTTCGACCGGTGACTGCGCGAATCGCCGCGCTCATCGCGCTCGACAGCGCACCCTCGGCGGTGCTGAACGGCTGCGCGCCGATCGTCCACTTCAAGTCGTACTCGAGGCCGTGCCGCCGCAGGAGAGCTTCGACCCGGTCGATAAGGCTCTCCGCGGTCGAGACCGGTGCGAAGCGCAGGTTGAAGTCGACCTCGCAGGTCCCCGGTATGACGTTGCCCGCGCCGGTGCCGGCCCGTACGTTGGACACCTGGAACGTCGTCGGGGGAAAGAAGGCGTCGCCATCGTCCCAGCGCTCCGTCGCGAGTTCCGCCAGCGCGGGTGCCAACTGGTGCACCGGGTTGCGTGCGAGGTGCGGGTAGGCGACATGGCCCTGGACGCCGCGCACGGTGAGGCTTCCCGAAAGGGAACCGCGCCGGCCGTTCTTGATGGTGTCGCCAAGCACATTCACGGAGGTCGGCTCGCCGACCACGCAGAAATCGATCGGCTCGTTGCGAGCGCGCAATGCATCGACGACCTTCACGGTGCCGTCGGTCGCCGGACCCTCCTCGTCGGAGGTCAGCAGCAGGGCGATCGAGCCGCGGTGGTCGCCGTGTGCCCGGACGAATTCCTCGGCGGCAACGACGAACGCCGCCACCGAGCTCTTCATGTCGGAAGCGCCGCGTCCATAGAGGAGACCATCGCGGATGGTCGGGGTGAACGGGTCGGAGCGCCACTGATCCAGCGGACCCGTCGGCACCACGTCCGTGTGGCCGGCGAACACAAACACCGGCCCGGACGTACCGCGTCGCAGCCAGAGGTTCGTCACACCGTTCGATGCGACGGTCTCGCCGCGAAAGCCGAGCGGCGACAGGCGCGCGGCCACGAGCGCCTGGCAGCCGTCATCCTCGGGGGTAACCGAGCGGCGGCGGATCAGTTCTTCGGTGAGGGCGAGGGTGGGATTCATCGACGCGTCCGCGGGCCGCAACCGCCCCCGGAATGAGCGCGCCGATTGTAAGGCAGCGCATCGCTGCCTTCGCTGCTGGATCGGGCTTAGATATTCAGCGTGAATTCCGAGAACGAGGCGTCGGAGCCGGCTTCCTTGCGCGCATCGCGGTTCGCCTGGGCCGCGGGCTTGCCGGCGTTGTTGATGAACCACAGCAGGTTGTTCTGGGAGTCGGCGCCGGCGAGCGCGTCTTCGCGCGTGATCTGGTCGGCCTGGATCAGCGAGTACAGGCTTTGTTCGAAGGAAATGCTTTCCGGCGCGAGACTCTGCTCCATCGCTTCCTTGATCGCCTGGACGTCGCCCCGCTCGATGAGGTCGGCGATATGGCGCGTGTTGACCAGCACCTCGACCGCGGGTACGCGACCGCCGCGCTTGGAGCGCACCAGCCGCTGCGACACGATGGCCTTCATCGCGACCGACATGTCCTGGAACAGGGCCTGGCGGGTTTCAGGCGGATAGAAGCTGATCACGCGGTTGAGCGCGTGGGAGCTGTTGGTGGCGTGCAATGTGGCCACCACGAGGTGACCCGACATCGCATAGGCGAGCGCGGCGCTCATCGTGTCGCGGTCGCGGATCTCGCCGATGAAGATGACATCCGGGGCCTGCCGCATCGCGCTGCGCAGCGCGGCCTGCAGCGTCCGCGCGTCGGAGCCGATCTCGCGCTGGTTGATGATCGACTTCTTGTTGCGGAACAGGAACTCGATCGGGTCTTCGAACGTCAGGACGTGCCCGGTGACGAGCTCGTTGCGGTGGTCGAGCATCGAGGCGATGGTGGTCGACTTGCCGGAACCGGCCGCGCCGACCACGAGGATCAGGCCCGCGGCGCTCCATGATGAGGTCCTTCAGGACCTCCGGCAGATGCAGCTGGTCCAGCCTCGGAATGTCGTGCGGGATGAAGCGGATCACCGCCGAGATCGAGCCGCGCTGGAGGAAGGCGCTCAACCGGAAACTGCCGACGCCCTGCACCGGCAGGCCGATGTTGAGCTCGCGCGAGTCCTCGAGTTCACGGAAGTGGGCGTCGGTCAGGCGCTCGGCGAGCAGCGACACGATAGCCTGGGGGGCGAGCCGGTCCTGGTTGATGGGCACGCACACGCCGTTGATCTTGATCGTGATCGGGGAGCCGACCGACAGGAAGAGGTCCGAGGCGTTCTTCTCGGACATCAGGTTGAACAGGCGGTCCAGCGACATCGGCGTTGCGGACATGGTGCGGCGTCCCGTAGCGGTTCCAGCCGAGGAGGATAGGCGCGCGGCCGCGGAATGCGAATACCTTCGAACGGATGAAAAGGACGGTGTACGCCCTTCGTCCGTTCGGTATAGCTTGGGTGGCAGGGCGCGGACACGACCCGGGTTGCGGCGCCTAACTGCGGCGACCGCGCTGCGGGGCACCTCGACTCCGCGGAACTCGGCGGCGGGCGAACTGGGCCGGCAGCGTTACCTGCGGGCCTGCAGCTTTCGGGCTGGTGGTGCCGCGGTGGGACCTCCGTGCCTTCCGGCCGACGCCGTCTCGGCCCGCCGAGCCGGCGCAGCGACGCCCGCCGCCTGAGCTCCGCTCCGCGAGGCGCCCCACAGCGCGGTCGCCGCGCCGAGCGGGTGGATGCGCCCAATCTCGGAAGGCAGCGTTGCCCCACCGCACGGCGCCTGAGTGGGTTGTGGGGTGCCTCGCGGAGCGACCGTCAGGCGGCGGGCGTGCCATGCGCGCAAGGGCAGCGGGCCGGGTTACCGCAGCCGCAAGGCACGACTTCGCAATCACTACGTCGCCAATCGGAAGCCGAGTGCCCGCAGAGAGCTCCGCCTGCTGAAGAACGCCCGCCGCGACGGGCGCGGAGTCGAGGTACCCCGCAGCCCACTCAGGCGCAGGGGAGTCCGCGGGACTTCGTACTCACGCCCGCAGCAAGTCGTTGATGCTCGTCTTCGCCCGCGTCTGCGCGTCGACCTTCTTGACGATCACGGCGCAGTACAGGCTGTACTTGCCGTCGGCCGAAGGCAGGTTGCCGGAGACCACGACCGAGCCCGCCGGGATGCGGCCGTAGCTCACTTCACCGGTCGCGCGGTCGTAGATCTTGGTGCTTTGTCCGATGTAGACGCCCATCGAGATAACCGAGTTCTCTTCCACGATCACGCCTTCGACGACTTCCGAGCGGGCGCCGATGAAGCAGTTGTCCTCGATGATCGTCGGGTTCGCCTGCAGCGGCTCGAGCACGCCCCCGATCCCGACGCCGCCGGACAGGTGGACGTTCCTGCCGATCTGCGCGCACGAACCGACGGTGGCCCAGGTGTCGACCATCGTGCCTTCGTCGACGTAGGCGCCGATGTTGACGTATGACGGCATCAGCACCGCGTTCTTCGCGATGTAGCTGCCGCGACGCGCGACCGCGGGCGGCACTACGCGCACGCCGGCGCGGGCGAAGCGCGCGGCGTCCCAGCCGGCGAACTTCGTCGGGACCTTGTCGTAGAACTGCGCGAAGCCTCCGGCGGGCATCGGCGTGTTGTCGTTCAGGCGGAAGGACAGCAGCACGGCCTTCTTCAACCACTGGTGCACGACCCACTGGCCGTCGCGCTTCTCCGCGACGCGCAGGTCGCCGGCATCGAGCCGATCGATCACGTCGTTGACGGCGGTGCGAAGGTCGGCGGGCGCGGCGGACGCGCTCAGGTTTGCCCGGTCTTCCCAGGCTTCGCTGATGGTTGATTCGAGGCTCATGGATTTCTCGGTGTGGTCAGATGGTGAGAGAGGCGATGCGCGCGGCCGCCTCCGCCACTTCGGCGGGCGAGGCGACAAGCGCGATGCGCACGTGTCCGGCGCCGGGGTTGGCGCCGTCGACATCGCGCGACAGGTAGCTGCCGGGCAGGACGGTGACGTGCCGCTCGGCAAAGAGGCGGCGCGCGTACTCGGCGTCATCGATCGGGGTGGCGGCCCACAGGTAGAACGCTGCATCCGGCCGCTCGCACTTCAGCGTGCGCTGGATGACGGGCGTCGCCTGCGCGAATTTCGCGGCGTAGAGGCGGCGATTTTCGACGACGTGCGCCTCGTCGCGCCACGCCGTGGCGCTCGCAACCTGCACCGCCGGGCTGAGCGCCGTCCCGTGGTACGTGCGGTACAGCAGGAATTGCTTCAGCACGGCCGCATCGCCGGCGACGAAGCCCGAACGCAATCCGGGAACGTTCGACCGCTTGGACAGGCTGGAGAACATCACGAGGCGTTCGAAGCGGTCGCGGCCGAGCCTTGTCGCCGCCTCGAGACCGCCGAGCGGCGCCTTGCCTTCCTCGAAGTAGATCTCCGAGTAGCACTCGTCGGACGCGATCACGAAGCCGTAGCGGTCGGACAGCTCGAACAGCGTCTTCCACTCTGGAAGGGTCATGACGCGGCCTGTCGGATTGCCCGGCGTGCAGACGTAGACCAGTTGCACCCTGGACCACTCCTCGGGCCCGAGCCGGTCGAACTCCATGCGGTAGCCGTTGTCCGCCGTGGTGGGCAGGAAGACCGGACGCGCACCGGCGAGCAGGGCCGCGCCCTCGTAGATCTGATAGAAGGGATTCGGCGAGACGACCAGCGCGTCGCGGCGACGGTCCACAACAGCTTGCGCGAATGCGAAGAGCGCTTCGCGCGAGCCGGCCACCGGCAGCACCTGCGTGGCGGCATCGAGCGACGCGAGGCCGTAGCGTCGGCAGGCCCACGCCGCGATGGCTTCGCGCAACTCCGGCTGTCCGGCCGTGAGCGGATAACTCGCGATT
The DNA here is from genome assembly GCA_963726405.1 of uncultured beta proteobacterium. Classification (GTDB taxonomy): domain Bacteria; phylum Pseudomonadota; class Gammaproteobacteria; order Burkholderiales; family Burkholderiaceae_F; genus JAOUJD01. Next base: position 29,071 of record CAVSCF010000009.1, read on the forward strand.
CCCGGCAGCGCTTGCGCGAGCGCTTCGAGGATGAATGGCGGCGTCGGGTGCTTCGGTTCGCCGATCGAAAGGTTGATCGGCGCCAGGTGCGCGGGCGGGGTGACGCCGGCGAAGAGCTGGCGCAGCCGCTCGAACGGATAGGGCTGCAGGCGTTGCAGGTCGGGGTTCATCGACGACGTCCGGTCAGCCGCGGGTGGGGCCGCCTTCGGTGCCCGGACGGGCGAGTTCGATGTGCGGCGCGGGCTTCCAGCCTTTCTTGCGGTGCTCGGCGACGACCGTGGTGAAGATGCCGCCGCGCACGTACCACTTTGCGGTCAGCCGCATGAAGCGCGGCGCGAGGGCCTTGACGAGGTCGTCGAGGATGCGGTTGGTCACCGCCTCGTGAAAGACACCCTGGTCGCGGAACGACCACGTGTAGAGCTTCAGGCTCTTCAGTTCGACGTTGCGCTTGTCCGGGACGTAGTCCAGCACGAGCGTCGCGAAGTCGGGCTGGCCCGTCATGGGGCACAGGCACGTGAACTCGGGCACCTCGATGTGGACGAGGTAGTCGCGACCCGGGGCGGGATTGGGGAACGTCTCGACCAGCTGGCTGGGGCGGGATGGCATGAATTGGGGTCCCAGCGCGCGATGACGGGGGGAAGAGAGGGGAAGAGAGCGAAAGTGCGCTGCTATTATACGAAGGCACTCAAAACACTCCCTGTGGACCGCGCGACAAAGACACCCATGGCACGCGCCGTTCGCCTCACAGGGCCGTCGTAACCGTTCGGATTCCCGCTACTCACGTGCGCCTTCGGCAGATCAAGCTCGCCGGGTTCAAGTCATTTGTCGACCCCACCCAGATCGACGTTCCCGGCAGCCTCGTCGGCGTCGTCGGTCCCAATGGTTGCGGCAAGTCCAACGTCATCGACGCCGTGCGCTGGGTGCTCGGCGAGAGCAAGGCGGCGGAACTGCGCGGCGAATCGATGCAGGACGTCATCTTCAACGGCTCGGTGAACCGCAAGCCGGGCGGCCGCGCCAGCGTCGAACTGGTGTTCGACAACCACGAGGGCCGCATCGGCGGCGCGTGGGGCCAGTACTCGGAGATCTCCGTCAAGCGCGTGCTCACGCGCGATGGCACCTCGGCCTACTACATCAACAACCAGAACGTTCGCCGGCGCGACGTGCAGGACATGTTCCTCGGCACCGGGCTGGGGCCGCGCGCCTACGCGATCATCGGGCAGGGAATGATTTCCCGCATCGTCGAGGCGCGCCCCGAGGAACTGCGGATCTTCCTGGAGGAAGCCGCCGGCATCTCGAAGTACAAGGAACGCCGCCGCGAGACCGAGAACCGGCTCGCCGACACGCGCGACAACCTGACGCGCGTCGAAGATATCCTGCGCGAACTCGACGGCCAGATCGGCAAGCTCGAGCAGCAGGCCGAAGTGGCGCAGAAGTACCGGGGGCTGCAGGCGCAGCACGACGAGCAGCAGCAATTGCTGTGGCTCACACGCAAGCGCGAGGCAACGGCCGAGCAGCAGAAGGTGGCGCGCGACATCGAAAGCCGCACCATCGCGCTGGAGGCCCACATCGCCGAACTTCGCAGCGCCGAGCGTGCGCTGGAGGAAGTGCGGGCGTCGCATTTCGCATCGAGCGACGCGGTGCACGAAGCGCAGGGCAGGCTCTTCCAGGTGAATGCGGAAGTGTCGCGACTCGAATCCGAGATCCGGATGATCGTCGACGGGCGGACGCGGCTGGCGACGCAGGTCGAGTCGCTGAAGGCGACGCGCGAGCGCCGGCTTCAGGAGCGCACCGAATTGCTGGCACGCGTCGAGGAACTGAGCCGCTCGATCGCCGACACCACGGAGCGGCTGGCCGAGTCCCGCCAGCGGGTCGCCGAGCACGAAGGCCGCCTGCCCGGATTCGAGCAAGCGTACGGAGCGGCGCGCGAGGCGATGACGGCGGCGCGCGCCGTCGCCGCGCAGGCCGAGCAGGCCATTGAAGCGGCAGCCTCCGAGCAGCGCAACCTCGACCGCCAACTGGTGGCGCTCGCGCAGCGTCGCGACCGCCTGAACGAAGAGCGCACGTCCATCGGCAGCCCGGACGAGGCGCGGCTCGCCGACCTGAAGGCCCAGGTGACGCGCCTGCAATCCGAACTGGCCACCGCGACCGCGGAGCAGCAGCGCTCGGAGCAGCAGGTCGCGGCAGGGATCGAGGAACGCTCCCGGCAACTCGACGCGCGCGTGAAGCAGACCGAGGCGCTGACGCGCCTCGAGGCGCGTCTGGCGGCGTTGAAGCAGGTACAGGCCAACGTCGAGGCGAACGAGAAGCTCGATCCGTGGCTGCGTGGGCAGGGCCTCGAAGGACTGCCGCGCCTGTTCCGCAAGCTGTCGGTCGAGGCGGGCTGGGAAACCGCCTTCGAGGGCGTGCTGCGCGAGCGCGTCGAGAGCGTGGAGGTGGGCCGCCTCGACACGGTGGCCGGCCTCGCGGTCAACGCGCCGCCGGCGCGGGTCGCCTTCTATTCGACGTCCGCGGCCGTGGTGCGCGATGGCGGCCACATCCCGGGCTTCGGCCGACTCAGCGACCTGGTCCGCGGTCACGACGCCGCCCTCGCCGCGGTGCTGGCCGACTGGCTGGCCAACGTCTTCGTCGCGACCGATCTCGCGACCGCGCTGGCCGCGCGGGACCAGTTGCCCCCGGGTGGGCAGTTCGTCGTCAAGGCGGGGCACCTGGTGTCCCGCTACGGCGTGCGTTTCTTCGCGGCGGACGACCAGAAGTCCGGCCTGCTTGCGCGCCGGCTCGAGATCGAGAACCTCGACAAGGAAATCCGTGCCCAGCGCCTGATCGTCGAGGAGGCGACGGGCGCCGTGGCGCGCGCGGAGGCGACGCTGCGCCACGCGCAGGAAAGCCAGGAGGCGTCGCGACGCGACGTCGAGCGCCTGCGCACGCAGCTGCACAGCGCGCAGATCGAGGCGGTGCGACTGGGCGAGCTGATCGATCGCGTCAGGCATCGCAGCGGGCAGATCGATGCCGAGCTCACCGAGATCGAGGCGAACGACCGCGAACTGCGCAGCCAGCGTGGCGAAGCGGACGGCCGCTTCGAGCAGTTCGACGCCGAGCTGGCAACGCACCAGGAGAAGGTCGAGAACGCGCGCCTGGCGTACGAGCAGGCGGACCAGGCCCTGCGCGCGGCACGCGACGACCAGCGCACGCTCGAGTCGGCGCGGCAGCAGCTCGAGTTCACGCTGACGTCGAGCCGCGAGCGGCAGCTCGACGTGCAGCACGCGGCGGAAACCGCGGGCAGCGAGGCCGGGCGCCTGGAGGTCGACATCGCGGCGGCGACCGCCGAACTGGCCCGCCTCGACGACAGCGCCGCGCGCGCCGGTCTCGACACCTGGCTGTCGCAGCGCTCGAGCGCGGACGAGGGGCTGCGCGAGGCGCGCAGTCGCATGGACGAGCTTGCGCAGCAGCTGAAGGCGACCGACGAGAAGCGCATGACGCTCGAGCGGGACGTGCAGCCGAAGCGCGACAAGGTCACCGAGCTGCAACTGAAGGAACAGGCCGCGCGCCTGTCCGCCGAGCAGTTCGCGCAGCAGCTGGCCGAGGCCCAGGCGGACGAGGCCGCCCTCGAGGCCCGGCTGACACCGCAGATGCGCGCCAACGCGCTGCAGGCCGAGATCACCCGCCTCGCCGAGGAAATCACGGCGCTGGGCGCGGTGAATCTCGCCGCGCTCGACGAGCTCACGACGTCCCGCGAGCGCAAGGCCTTCCTCGATGCCCAGTCCGCGGACCTGAGGGCGGCCATCACGACGCTCGAGGATGCGATCCGCAAGATCGACCGCGAGACCCGCGAGATGCTGCAGCAGACCTTCGACCAGGTGAACGCGCAGTTCGGCCTGCTCTTCCCGACGCTGTTCGGCGGCGGCGAGGCGCGCCTGATCATGACCGGCGAGGAGATTCTCGATGCCGGCGTGCAGGTCATGGCGCAGCCGCCCGGCAAGCGCAACAGCACCATCCACCTGCTGTCCGGGGGCGAGAAGGCGCTGACGGCCACTGCGCTGGTGTTCGCGCTGTTCAAGCTCAACCCCGCGCCGTTCTGCCTGCTCGACGAGGTCGACGCCCCGCTCGACGACGCCAACACCGACCGCTTCTGCCGGCTGGTGCAGTCGATGACCGACAACACGCAGTTCCTCTTCATCACGCACAACAAGATTGCGATGGAGATGGCGCAGCAGCTGATCGGCGTCACGATGCAGGAGCAGGGCGTCTCGCGCATCGTGGCGGTCGACATCGACAGCGCGGTGCGGCTCACGGCCGAGGCGGCGTAGCCACGCCATGAACAATCTCCACGTCGTGCTGCTGGCGATCGGCGCGGTCCTGCTGGTGGCGCTGTTCGCCTACAACAAGTGGCAGGAGCGTCAGGCGCTCAAGCGCATGGATGCGTCGATGCGACAGGGCGTCGGCGACGCGCTGCTGGGAGAAACGCTGCCACGCCGGACGGCCGCGCGCATCGAGCCGAGGCTCGATGGCGGTGAGGGTGCGGCGCCGGCCGAGGCGCAGGGCCACGCGGATTCCGCCGAACCGACGGACCTCGTGGCGCCGCCGGGCGCTCCCCACGTGGACGGCTGGGCCGAAGATCCGTTGCTCGACTTCGTGCTCGAACTGCGTTGCAGCCACGCCTTCGACGGTGTCGCCGCGCTCGAGGCGCGCGCGCAGCTCGACCGCCTCGCGCTGCCGCTGCCGACGCACCTCGCGGTGTGGGATCCGAGGGCGCAGCACTGGACGGCGCCCGACCGCTTCGGCTTCTACTCGGAGGTGCTGGCCTCGGTGCAGATGGCCACGCGGCGGCAGATGCTGAGCGAGATCGAGGCTTCGCGCTTCGTCTCGGCCGTGCAGCAGATCGCGCTCACGATCGACGCCGACTTCGACGCGCCGGAAATGGGCCGGCTCGTCGCGCAGGCCTCGGAGCTCGACGCGCTGTGCGCGCGGTTCGACGTGCAGATCACCTTGACGCTGGAGGCTCAGGGCGGCCCGATGGACGGGGCGGTCGTCCAGGCCGCTGCCGAGGACGCGGGCTTCGCGGCGGGGGTTCCCGGGCAGTGGCAGAAGCGCGACGCCCAGGGACGTCTCCTGTCCACACTCACGGCGGCCTCGCTCCTTGCCGACCGGCTGGCACTCACGCTCGACGTGCCTCTCGCGCCGGGCGACAGCAGTGCGCTGGCCGCACTGTTCACCGCCGCGCATCAGCTCGCCGCGCGCCTGAATGCACGCATCGTCGACGACAACGGCCGTCCGGTGGACGCCAACGCGCAGGGCACCATCGGCGCCGAACTCGAGAAGCTGTACGAGGAGATGCGCGCGGCCGGCATCGAGCCCGGCGGACCGCGCGCGCAGCGCCTCTACGCGGTCGCCTAGGGCCTGTTAACGCTTGGATCGCACATGCGTGACCTCCAGAACGTTCGCAATCTAGGCGCGCTGCCGCTGGCAGGGCGGCTCCCTGTCAAGGCAGCGCAACGACGAGTGCGGGCGTTCTGGAGGATCACCCTTCGGGCCGGGCCTTGGCGGGCCGCGCAGCGTTGTTGCGGCTCCTCGCCTTGCATCAGCAATGGTCTCGTCGCCGCGCCTAGCTGCGCGGCCCGCCAAGACCCGGCGCATGCGCGCGCCAAGCGTTAGCAGGCCCTAATGCCGGGCGGCACGCCCTCGTCGCCGGCGGACGAAGCGCGCACGCTGCGCGCGGCGATCGACCGGGCCAACCACGCGTACTACGTGCTCGATGCACCGGTCATGCCGGATGCCGAGTACGACCGCCTGTTCCGTCGTCTGCAGGAACTCGAAGCGGAGCACCCGGCACTGCTCACGCCGGACTCGCCCACCCAGCGTGTCGGCGGTGCGCCCCGTTCGGATCTGCCGGAAGTGCGCCACGCCGTGCCGATGCTCTCGATCCGCACCGAGACCGATTCGGGACCGTCCGGGGCGCAGGCCTTCGACGCCCGCATCCGACGCGAACTGAAACTGGGTCCTGGCGACGCTCCCGTCGAGTACGCCGCGGAGCTGAAGTTCGACGGCCTTGCGGTGAGCCTGCGCTACGAACGTGGCGTGCTCGTCCGGGCGGCAACCCGCGGCGACGGCGAGGTCGGCGAGGACGTCACGCCCAACGTGCGAACAATCCGGTCCATCCCGCTGCGCCTGGAAGGCGTGCAGGCGCCGGTGCTGGAGGTGCGCGGGGAAGTCTTCATGCGGCGCGACGAATTCGAGCGCCTCAACGAACGGCGGCGCGCGGCCGACGAGAAGGTGTTCGTGAACCCGCGCAACGCCGCCGCGGGGTTCCTGCGGCAGCTCGATTCGCGCATCACGGCGTCGCGCAACCTGTCCTTCTACTGCTACGGACTGGGGGAGATCGACGGCTGGGACGTGCCTCCCACGCATAGCGGCGTGCTGGATGCGCTGTCCCGCATGGGGCTGCCGGTCACCGCCGACCGCACCGTGGCGCACGGCGCCGATGAACTGATCGCGTTTCATGCCGCCATCGCCGCGCGCAGGGATCGCCTGCCGTTCGACATCGATGGCGTGGTTTACAAGGTCAACTCGCTCCAGTTGCAGCGCGACCTCGGCTTCGTGTCGCGCGAGCCGCGCTGGGCGGTCGCCCACAAATACCCCGCTCAGGAGGAAGTGACCCAGGTGCTGGGGATCGACGTGCAGGTCGGTCGCACGGGCAAGATCACGCCGGTCGCGCGTCTCGCGCCGGTGTTCGTCGGCGGCGTCACTGTCAGCAATGCGACCCTGCACAACGAGGATTACATCCGCACGCTCGACCTGCTGATCGGCGACATGGTGACCGTCAGGCGTGCGGGCGACGTCATTCCGCAGATCGTCGCCGTGCTGCCGCAGCGTCGACCCACCGACGCTCGCGCATTCGCGATGCCCACGGCCTGCCCCGTGTGCGGATCGAGCGTTGCGCGCGACGAGGAGGAAAAGGACCTGCGCTGCACCGGAGGCCTCTTCTGCCCGGCCCAGCGCAAGCAGGCCCTGCTGCACTTCGCCGGCCGGCGAGCGATGGACATCGAAGGCCTCGGCGACAAGCTCGTCGAGCAACTGGTCGATGCCGGACTGGTGCGCACCCCGGCGGACCTGTTCCGGCTCGGCCTCGGCACCCTGGAGGAGCTCGAACGCATGGGCCGGAAGTCGGCCGAGAACCTGCTGAAGGCGCTCGACCGCGCCCGCGACGTGACGCTCGAACGGTTCGTCTTCGCGCTCGGGATCCGCCATGTGGGGGAAACCACGGCCCGCGACCTGGCGCGCCACTTCGGCGCCCTCGACCCGCTGATGAACGCAGCCGAGGCCGAACTGCTGGAGGTGCCCGACGTCGGCCCGGTGGTTGCTTCTTCTGTCGCCCGTTTCTTCGCCGAACCGCACAACCGGGAGGTCATCGGGCAGTTGCGCGCCGCCGGCGTGCAGTGGCAGGAAGGGCCGCCGCAGCGGGCGGCGGTCGGACACCTGGCCGGCCGGACGTTCGTCCTCACCGGTACGCTGCCGCACTGGACGCGCGACGAAGCGAAGAGCCGGATCGAGGCGGCCGGAGGCAAGGTGTCCGGCTCGGTGTCGGCCAAGACCGACTACGTCGTCGCCGGGGACGAGGCGGGCAGCAAGCTCGACAAGGCCCGCGCGCTCGGCGTGGCGGTGATCGACGAACAGGAATTGAAGCGACTTCTGGAGAGCTAGGTGTACGCAATCATCGGCGGCAGCGGATTGGCGAAGCTCACGGCGCTCGAGGCGCCGCGGCGTCAGGTCATGCGCACTCCGTACGGCGAGCCCTCGGGCGCGCTGACCTTCGGCCGCCTCGCCGGGGCCGACGTCGTGTTCCTCGCGCGGCACGGCTACGGGCACCGGATCGCGCCGCACGAGATCAACTACCGCGCCAACATCTGGGCGCTGAAGGAACTGAAGGTCGACGGGGTCATCTCCGTGGCCACGGTGGGCGGAATCCGGGCGGACCTCGGTCCCGGCGTTCTGGTGCTGCCGCACCAGATCATCGACTACACGCACAGCCGCAAGTCGACGTTCTTCGAGGGCTCCGAGAACCCGGTCATCCATGTCGACTTCACGCTTCCCTATACGGCGCCGTTGCGGGCGGGGCTGCTCGCCGCGGCCGCCGCATGCGGCGAGCCCCTGATCGACGGCGGGGTCTACGCCTGCACCCAGGGGCCGCGGCTCGAGACCGCGGCGGAGATCGAGCGCATCGCGCGCGACGGCGGGCACATGGTGGGCATGACCGGAATGCCGGAAGCGGTGCTGGCGCGCGAGGTGGGCCTGGCCTACGCGACGCTCGGCGTCGTGGTCAATCATGCGGCGGGCTTCGGCACCAGCAAGGACGCGATCCTGCTCGACGAACTCGACCGCGTGATGAGCGTGACGGTCACGCGCGCGGTGCGCATCCTGATGGCGTTCGTCGGCGGGGCGCGCGCGTGATCCGCGAGATCCTTCGCATGGGCGATCCGCGCCTGCTGCGCGTGTCCGAACCCGTCCGCGACTTCGGCGCGCCGGAACTGCGCACGCTCGTCGACGACATGTTCGAAACCATGCAGGCGGCCAGCGGCGCAGGGCTGGCGGCCCCGCAGATCGGCGTGCCGCTGCGCCTGGTCATCTTTGGCTACACCGATGCATCGGCGCGCAACCCGCGCTACCCGGATGCCGACCCCGTCCCGCGGACGATCCTGATCAATCCGGTACTGGAGCCTTTGACCGACGAGATGGAAGAGGGCTGGGAGGGCTGCCTGTCCGTCCCCGGACTGCGCGGCGTCGTGCCCAGGATCCGGAGGTTGCGCTACAGCGGCTACGACATCGACGGACAGCGGATCGAGCGCATCGCCGACGGGTTCCATGCGCGCGTCGTGCAGCACGAATGCGACCACCTCGACGGCATTCTCTATCCAATGCGCGTCGAGGACTTCAGCCGCTTTGGCTTCACGGACGTGCTGTTCCCGGAACTGGCCGGGCAGAGCGACGACTAGACATGGGTACGGCCTTTTCGGCCTCTGAGTCCAGGTCGCCCACTTGTTGTTGCGGTAGCACATCAGTGCTACAGTCAACGAAACTGCGACGCGGAGTTCCCATGTCCACGACCACGATCCGAATCGATGATGCCCTGAAGGCCCGAGTGGCCGCGGCAGCCGAACGTGCAGGAAAGACCGCCCACAGCTTCATCCTCGATGCCATCGCTCAAACGGTAGAGCAGGCCGAACTGACGGATAGCTTCCACCACGAGGCGGACGAGCGTTGGGCCAGGATTCTCTCCAAGGGAAAGACGGTTGCTTGGGATGAAATGAGGGCCTACCTTGCTGCACGCGCGACCGGGAAGGCACCACCGAAACCGCGCTCCCGGAAGCTGGCTCGGTAGCACGTTCATGGCCCGGATCGAGGCAGCGCCCGAGATCTTCGATGACTTCGACAGGATCTTCGATCACCTCGCGCAGTTCGACGTCGCCGCCGCGTCAGCTCGAATCGAAGAAATCCTTCAAGCCGTGCGGGTCTTGGCGAGCAGCCCGCATATCGGGCGGCCGGCCAAAGGCAGTACGCGCGAGTTGGTGATCGGGCGAGGAGCGGCAGGCTACGTCGCGTTGTATCGCTATGTGCCTGAGATCGATACGGTCTTCGTGCTTGCCGTCCGCAGCCAGCGCGAGGCTGGATTTCTGCGTGAACCGTAGTTCCTGCCACCAGGGAGACCTCGGGCGATTGGAGCCGATTCGTTCGGTTCAGGGCGCGATCGCCTCGAGCAGGTCGCCCTCGATCTCGAGTTGCGTCTTCGCGTCGCTCAGTTCCGCCCCGGAAATCAGGAAGACGTCCTCGGCGCGTTCGCCGAGCGTCAGAACCTTGGCGGTGTGGACGACGAGCCGGTGCTGCGCGAGCACGCGGGCGATCGAATAGAGCAGGCCCAGGCGGTCGGTGGCGGTCACGGTCAGGAGATAGCGCGGACCGCTTTCGTCGGGTTGCAGGTGAACACTCGGCGCCACGGGAAAATGGCGCGATTGCCGCGACATGCGGCCCTTCATTGGCGTCGGCAGTTCGTGCTGCTTGCCGATCCAGTCGGCCAGTTCGTGCTCCACCTGGCTCAGCAGTTCGCGGTAGTGCGGACTGCGGCCGTTGTCGGTGACCAGGAACGTGTCGAGCGCGTACCCGTGGCGGGTCGTGTGGATGCGCGCATCGAGAATGCTGAGGTTGCGGCTCTCGAAGTAGCCGCAGACCCGCGCGAAGAGGTCCTTCTGGTCCTTCACGTAGATGAGCACCTCGGCGCCTTCGCCGATGCGTGCCAGCCGCGCCCGCACCACCGGCTTCGCGGTGTTCACCCGGGCGAAGAGCGAGCGCGTGTGCCAGGCGATGTCCTGCGCGCTGTGGCGCAGGAAGTAGACGACGTCGAACTGGTCCCACAGCTCGTTGCGCGCGTCGTCCGACAGTCCGTACAGGCGCAGGATGTGCAGTGCTTCCTGCTTGCGCCCTTCGAGCACCGCCGAGGGCGCCACGGTGCCGCCGCCCAGCAGCCGTCGCGTCGATCGGAAGAGATCCTCCAGCAGCTTGCCCTTCCACGCGTTCCACACCTTCGGGCTGGTGCCGCGGATGTCCGCGACCGTCAGCAGGTACAGCGCGACGAGGGCGCGTTCCGACTTCACGACGTCGGCGAACCGGTGGATCACCTTTTCGTCGGCGAGATCCTGCTTCTGAGCCACGGTCGACATCGTCAGGTGGTGCCGGACGAGGAACCCGACGAAGTCGGCCTCATCACGGTCGAGCCCATGGTCGCGGCAGAAGCGACGCGCGTCGCGCGCGCCGAGTTCGCTGTGGTCGCCGCCGCGGCCCTTGGCGATGTCGTGGAAGAGGGCGGCGATGTACAGCAGCCACGGCTTCTCGAAATCGGCGATGAGCTGACTGCACAGCGGATACTCATGCGCGTACTCGGCGAGCGAGAAGCGCCTCAGGTTGCGCAGCACCTGCAGGATGTGCTGATCGACCGTGTAGACGTGAAACAGGTCGTGCTGCATCTGCCCCACGATGCGGCGGAACACCGGCAGGTAGCGCCCGAGCACCGACAGCTGGTTCATGCGGCGCAACTCGTGCAGCACGCCCTTGGGCTGCTGCAGCAGCTCGAGGAAGGTCGCGCGGTTGCGCCGTTCGCGCCGGTAGGCCCCATCGATGGTCAGGCGGGCGTGCCACAGGGCGCGCATCAGCCGCGGGGACATGCCCTTGAGCTCCTGGTGCTTCGCCTTCAGGAGGAAGGCCCGCAGGATGCCGTTCGGGTCGCGCTCCAGCACCGTTTCGTCGTCGATGTCGAGCAGCTCGCCACGCGCGACGAATGTCTCGTCGAGCGGCACGCCGGGGCCGTGCTCCCGGGCGTAGACGCGCTGCTCGATGTTGAGCAGCACGGCGGTGTTCATCTGCGTGATGACCTTCGCCGAGCGGTAGTAGTGCTGCATCAGCAGTTCGCTGGCGCGCTTGGCCTGGGTCGGCTGGAAGCCGGCCTGCAGCGCGACCGCGTTCTGGATGTCGAAGACGAGGCGGTCTTCGCGGCGGCCGGTCACGAGGTGCAGGCGCGCGCGGATCTCCTTCACGCGGCGCTCGGACAGCCGGATGATGTTCGCCTCTGCCGCCGTGAGCAGCCCCCGGCGCGCCAGTTCGCCCCAGTGCGTGCCGTAGCCCACGGCCCGGGCGATCCACAGCACGACGTGCAGGTCGCGCAGGCCACCGGGGCTCTCCTTGACGTTCGGCTCGAGGCTGTACGGGGTCTCGTTGTACTTCGTGTGGCGCTGCTGCTGTTCCAGCACCTTGGCCTGGAAATACGCCTCGCGATCCACGGCGCCAACGACCGCCCGCGAAAAGCTTTCGAACTGACGACGGGAACCGGCGATCAGCCGCGACTCGAGCATCGACGTGAGCACGGTGACGTCCCGCGCCGCTTCTTCGCGGCACTCCTCGAGCGTGCGCACGCTGTGGCCCAGCGCGAGCCCGAGGTCCCAGAGCAGCCCGACGAGGTTCTCGATGGTCGCGCGGTCCGCCTCGTTGGGCGCCTGCCTCAGCAGGATCAGGACGTCGACGTCCGAATGGGGGAAGAGTTCGCCGCGGCCGTAGCCGCCCACGGCGATCAGCGAAGCGCGCCGGGTGATGCCGCTCGCCTCGGCGACTTCCCGCAGCAGGTGATCGACCGCCCGTGCGAGGCCGTGCAGCAGGGCGTCAACCGAGCCGCCCGCGTTGAACTTCGCGACCAACGCATCGCGTTCCTGCCGCAGCCGATCGCGCAGCTTGAACGCGCCGTCGTTCATCGACTCACGCCGTGGCGGGCTCGGAGGCCGGCCGTTCGATGAACGCCGGGGGCGGCGGGGTCCCGGCCGAGACGGTCAGCACCTCGTAGCCGGAGGCCGTGACGAGCACCGTGTGCTCCCATTGGGCGGACAGGCTGTGGTCCTTGGTGACGATGGTCCAGCCGTCCGCCAGTTCCTTGATCTCGCGGCGGCCGGCATTGATCATCGGCTCGACCGTGAAGATCATCCCGGCGGAGAGCTTCTCGAGCGTGCCCGGCTTGCCGTAGTGCAGGATCTGCGGCTCCTCGTGGAACTTGCGGCCGATGCCGTGACCGCAGAATTCGCGCACGACGCTGAAGCCGTTCTTCTCGGCATGGGTCTGGATCGCGTGCCCGATGTCGCCGATGGTCGCCCCCGCGCGCACCTGCTGGATGCCGAGCCACATGCACTCGTACGTGACGTCGGACAACCGACGCGCGCCGATCGAGGGCTCGCCCACGAAGAACATGCGGCTGGTGTCCCCGTGGTAGCCGTCCTTGATCACCGTGATGTCGATGTTCACCACGTCCCCGCTCTTCAGCAGCCGGTCACCCGGGATGCCGTGACAGACCTGGTGGTTCACCGAGGTGCAGATCGACTTCGGGAAGGGCCGGTACCCGGGCGGGGCGTAGTTCAGCGGCGCCGGAACCGTTCCCTGCACGCCGACCATGTAGTCGTGGCACAGGCGGTCCAGCTCTCCGGTGGTCACGCCCGGCCGCACGTGGGGGGTGACGAAGTCGAGCACTTCCGCGGCCAGGCGGCCGGCCAGGCGCATGCCCTCGATGTCTTCCGGGGTCTTGATGACGATGGGCATGGTGGGGGTCGGAACCTCAACTTGAGCACTGCGTACGAAGGTGGCTATAATATCGGGCTGTCTGGTCGCTTGAAAATCAATCACTTGGAATCTTGTTGCTGCCAGGTGAAAAAGCGCCCACTGGATAGAAGCGGGGAGCAGAAGCGGCGCCGGAACTTAGTCTGCCGGTCGCCTTTTCGGTTCCGCCTTCCGTTTCAGTGAGGCCAGGCAGAAATCGCGCGCAGCGCCACCAAGGTGCGGGTGTCCCGAACAGGTGTACGAACACCGGTCGGCCCCGCCTCGGCGTCTGCGTTGGACCCAACCTTGGAAAGGAAAGTCATGTCAGTCACCATGCGTCAGATGCTGGAGGCCGGTGTTCATTTCGGCCACCAGACACGTTTCTGGAATCCGAAGATGGCGCCGTTCATCTTCGGTCACCGCAACAAGATCCACATCATCAACCTCGAGCGCACGCTGGACCAGTTCCAGGCGGCGACGAAGTTCGTGCGCCAGCTGACCTCGAACCGCGGCACCGTCCTGTTCGTCGGCACCAAGCGCCAGGCCCGCGACACCATCGTCGAGGAGGCCAAGCGCTGCGGCATGCCCTTCGTCGACCAGCGCTGGCTCGGCGGCATGCTCACCAACTTCAAGACCGTCAAGGTCTCGATCAAGCGCCTGAAGGAGATGGAGCAGATCCTCGCCGACAACGGCACCGAGCGCATGACGAAGAAGGAAACGCTCGACTTCCACCGTGAAGTGGAAAAGCTCAACAAGTCGATCGGCGGAATCAAGGACATGAACGCGCTGCCGGACGCGCTGTTCGTGATCGACGTCGGCTATCACAAGATCGCCATCCTGGAAGCCGCCAAGCTCGGCATTCCCGTGGTCGCGGTGGTCGACACCAACCACTCGCCTGAGAACATCGCCTACGTCATCCCGGGCAACGACGACTCGAGCCGTGCCGTGCGCCTGTATGCGCGCGGCATCGCCGACGCCGTGCTCGAGGGCAAGGCCGCCGCCCTGGCGGGCGTCGTCCAGGCCGTCACGGGCGGCGACGAGGAATTCGTCGAAATCAGCGAAGGCCAGGAGTAACTCGCGCCCGACGTGGCTCACGGCAACGAAGGGGCGCAAGCCCCTTTTTTGCGATAACGAACACAGATCAACGCACACAACGAACAGGCAGGAGCAGTCAATGGCGGAAATCACCGCTTCGATGGTGAAGGAACTGCGCGACAAGACCGACGCGCCGATGATGGAGTGCAAGAAGGCGTTGACCGAGGCCGGCGGCGACATGGCCAAGGCCGAGGAGATCCTGCGCGTCAAGCTGGGCAGCAAGGCGACGAAGGCCGCTTCGCGCATCGCGGCGGAGGGCATGGTCGCGATCAACATCGACGGCGCCGGCAAGCTCGGCGCGATCGTCGAGGTCAACTCCGAGACCGACTTCGTGGCGAAGAACGACGACTTCATCAAGTTCGGCAAGGACCTCGCCGCGCTCGTCGTCAGCCGCAACCCGGCCGACGTCGCCGCCCTGTCGGCGCTGCCGCTCGGCGAAGGCACGGTCGAGACCGCCCGCACCGCGCTCATCGGCAAGATCGGCGAGAACATCAACGTGCGACGCTTCGCGCGGCTGCAGGCCAAGGGCACGCTGGCGCACTACGTGCACGGGGGCAGCAAGATCGGCGTGCTTCTCGACCTGACCGGCGGCGACGCCGATCTCGGCCGCGACATCGCCATGCACATCGCGGCGTCCAAGCCGAAGGCGCTCGACGCCACCGGCGTTCCGGCCGACCTGCTTGACACCGAGCGGCGCATCGCGGTGGAGAAGGCGCGCGAGGCCGGCAAGCCGGAGGCGATGCTCGACAAGATCGCCGAGGGCACCGTCCAGAAGTACCTCAAGGAGGTCACGCTGCTGGGCCAGGTGTTCGTCAAGGCCGAAGACGGCAAGCAGACGATCGAGCAGTTGCTGAAGGCGCGGGGCGCGAGCGTCAACGATTTCGTGCTTTACGTGGTGGGCGAGGGTATCGCCAAGAAGCAGAGTGACTTCGCGGCCGAAGTGGCCGCGGCCGCGCGCGGCTGATTGCCGCCTGCCGGCGGAGGAGAGGCGATGACTGCAGCTAATGGTGCCGCCTATCGACGGGTCCTGCTGAAACTGTCGGGCGAATCGCTGATGGGCGAGGATTCCTTCGGTATCAATCGCGCGACGGTCGAGTCGATGGTGGCCGACATCGGCGAAGTCGTGGGCCTCGGGGTGGAGGTCGCCATCGTGATCGGCGGCGGCAACATCTTCCGGGGCGTGGCGCTCGGCGCCGCCGGGATGGACCGCGCCACCGCCGACTACATGGGCATGATGGCGACCATCATGAACGCGATGGCGCTGCAGGATGCGATGCGCCGCGCCGGTGTCGAGGCGCGCGTGCAGTCGGCGCTCAACATCGAGCAGGTGGTCGAACCGTACATCCGGCCCAAGGCCCTGCGCTACCTCGAGGAAGGGTGGGTCGTGATCTTCGCGGCCGGCACCGGCAATCCCTTCTTCACGACCGACACCGCGGCGGCACTGCGCGGCTCGGAAGTCGGCGCACAGATCGTGCTCAAGGCGACCAAGGTGGACGGCGTGTATTCGGCCGATCCCAAGAAGGACCCGAAGGCGACGCGCTACGCGACGATCACGTTCGACGAGGCACTCGCGCGCAACCTGCAGATCATGGACGCGACCGCGTTCGCGCTGTGCCGCGACCAGCGCCTGCCGATCAAGGTATTCAATATCACGAAGCCCGGCGCGCTCAAGCGCGTGGTGATGGGCGAGGACGAGGGCACACTCGTCCATGTATAGGTCTCGCGATCGAGGAGAGGAACGATGAGCATCCAGGAAATCCATAAATCGACCGAGCAGAAGATGCAGAAGTCCGTGGAGGCGCTGAAGCACGACTACGCCAAGATCCGTACCGGGCGCGCGCACACCGGACTGCTGGATCACATCACGGTCGATTACTACGGCTCGATGGTGCCGCTGTCCCAGGTGGCGCAGGTCGGACTCGGCGACGCGCGCACGATCACCGTGCAGCCGTGGGAGAAGAAGATGATCCCGGCGGTCGAGAAGGCCATCCGCGACTCCGACCTCGGGCTGAACCCGGCCACCAGCGGCGATGTCGTGCGCGTGCCGATGCCCGCCCTGACCGAGCAGCGGCGCAAGGACCTCGTGAAGGTCGTCCGGCACGAGGGCGAGAACGCCAAGGTGGCCGTGCGCAACCTGCGGCGCGATGCCAACCACGGCGTCAAGGAACTGCTGAAGGCCAAGCAGGTCTCGGAAGACGAGGACCGGCGCGCCGAAGAGGCGATCCAGAAGATGACCGACCGCTACGTGTCGGAGATCGACAAGATGATTGCGGAGAAGGAAAAGGAAGTGATGACGGTCTAGCGCCGCCATCGGCCCGGCCGCCCTCATGCTGCGCGACTCCCTGCCTTCGATCGACGTGACCGCGCCGCGCGTGCCCCGGCATGTCGCGATCATCATGGACGGCAACGGCCGCTGGGCGAAGGCGCGGGGCAAGCCGCGTGTCTTCGGCCACACCCGCGGGGTGGACGCCGTGCGCGCCTCGCTGCAGGCGTGCGGCGAGCGCGGCATCGAATACCTGACGCTGTTCGCCTTCAGCTCCGAGAACTGGCGGCGCCCGCCGGACGAAGTGTCGACGCTGATGAAGCTCTTCGTGTCGGCACTCCGGCGCGAAGTGGCCAAGCTGCTCGAGCTTGGCGTGCGCATGCGCGTCGTCGGCGATCTGTCCGCGTTCGACAGCGAGTTGCGCCGGCTGATCGTCGAGTCCGAGCAGAAGACCGCACACAACTCCAGGCTGCAACTGACCATCTGCGCGAACTACGGCGGTCGCTGGGACATCGCGCAGGCGGCCAGCCGGGCCTCGGCCGCGCGCAACGTCGACGGACCGGTCGTGCTGACGGAAGACGACATCGCGGAGCATCTCGCGCTGTCGTTCGCGCCCGATCCCGACCTCCTGATCCGCACGGGCGGAGAGCGCCGTGTCAGCAACTTCCTGCTATGGCAGCTCGCCTACGCGGAACTGCACTTCACCGACACGCTGTGGCCGGACTTCGACGCGGCCGAGCTCGACCGTGCGCTCGCGTGGTACGCCACGCGGCAGCGCCGGTTCGGCATGACGGGCGAGCAGGTCGGCGACGCGCCGCCGGTCGCGAACGTGGCCTGAGCGCGTGCTGAAGCAGCGGGTCATCACCGCCGTCGTCCTCCTCGTGCTGCTGGTCGGCGCGCTCGCGTGGTCGTCGCTCGCGTTCGAACTGCTGGCCACGGTGGCCGTCGCCGCCGCGCTGGGCGAGTGGATGCAGCTCGTCGGCTGGCCACGCGCGGTCGCCGTCGTCGGCGCCGCGGTCTTCGGCCTCGTGCTGCTGGCCGCGGCGCTCGCGGCGCCGGAATGGATCGAGCGTGCGCTGGTGCCCCTGAGCGTCCTGGCCACGATCGTCTGGGGCGCGCTGGCGGTGCTGCTGCTGCAGGCCGACGCCATGGCGCTGCGCATGCCGCGTGGCGCGTCCACGGCGCTCGCCGTGCTGATGACCGCCGCTGCCTGGGTCGCGCTCGTGCACTTCCTGCTCGAAGGCGTGGTCGTGCTGTTTTCCGTGCTGGTCATCGTCTGGCTCGCCGACACCGCCGCCTACTTCGCCGGACGCGCCTTCGGCAAGCGCAAGCTCGCGCCGCACATCAGCCCGGGCAAGACGTGGGCGGGTGTGGCGGGCGCCATCGTTGCCGTCATCGCTGTCGCGCTGATCGCGCGCCAGGTGGCGCCGGGGGCGGACCTGCTGTCCAACCGGTTGTTCGCGAGCCTCGGGGTGGTCGGGGCCGTGCTGCTCGCCGCAATCGTCCTGCTATCCATCGTCGGCGACCTTTTCGAGAGCCTGCTGAAGCGCCAGGCCGGGGTGAAGGACAGCAGCCATCTCCTGCCCGGGCACGGCGGCTTCTACGACAGGATCGACGCGCTGTTGCCGACGCTGCCGCTGGCCGCCTTGCTCGAATGGATCGCGCGATGATGCAGTCGGTGACCATCCTCGGTGCGACCGGGTCGATCGGCACCAGCGCGCTCGACGTGATTGCGCGCCACCCGGAGAGATACCGCGTGCACGCGCTCACCGCTCAGAGCAGCGTGGACGCGCTGGCCGACCTCGCGCAGCGGTTCCGGCCGGAGGTCGTCGTGATCGGCGATCCCGACCTCGAACCGTCGCTGCGCCTCGCGCTGAAAAGTCGCGGCGCTACCGCGCGCGTGGCCGCCGGGCGCGACGCGCTCGTCGACGTCGCGCGCGCGCCGCAAGTCGATACGGTTCTCTCCGCCATCGTCGGCGCCGCCGGGCTGGTTCCGACGCTCGCCGCGGCGGAGGCGGGCAAGCGACTGCTCCTGGCGAACAAGGAGGCGATCGTCTGCGCGGGCGAACTCCTGATGGCGGCCGTGCGTCGCGGCCGGGCGGTGCTGCTGCCGGTCGACAGCGAGCACAACGCCATTCACCAGTGCCTGGCCGGTGTCCGCGAATCGGAACGCGACCGTGCGCGCCTGGTGCTCACCGCGTCGGGCGGTCCCTTCCGCAACCGGATGGATCTCGAGGACGTCACGCCGGACGAGGCGTGCGCGCATCCGAACTGGGTCATGGGACGCAAGATCTCGGTCGACTCCGCGACCCTGATGAACAAGGGCCTCGAGGTGATCGAGGCCAGCTGGCTGTTCGGCATCCCGGTGGACCGCATCGACGTCGTGATCCATCCGCAGAGCGTGATCCATTCGATGGTCGAGTTTCCGGACGGTTCGGTGCTGGCGCAGATGGGCACGCCCGACATGCGTACTCCGCTTGCTTACGCGCTGGCATGGCCGGAGCGGTTGGCCAGTGGCGCGCAGCGGCTCGACTTCATGGGACTGACCGCGCTCACCTTCGAGGAACCGGACCGCAGGCGGTTTCCCTGCCTCGGCTTCGCCTATGCGGCGCTGCGCCATGGGCGCGGCGCGAGCGCGGTGCTGAACGCCGCCAACGAAGTCGCTGTCCAAGCGTTCCTGGACGGGCGCTTGCGGTTCACCGAAATCGCGGCGACCATCGAACGCGTCCTCGAGAAGTTCGATCCGGCGGCTCCGGCCGGGATCGACGAAGTTCTCGAGATCGACCGCCGCGCGCGCGATGTCGCCGCCGGCATGCTGCCAACGAGGGCCTGAGGCTCAATGACTCTGCTGACGACCATCGCCGCCTTCCTGATCACGCTCGGCATCCTGATCGTGGTCCACGAGTACGGCCATTACTGGGTGGCCCGCAAGTGCGGCGTCAAGGTCTTGCGCTTCTCGATCGGCTTCGGCCGGCCGCTCAAGCGCTGGGTGCGTGGCGAAGACAAGACCGAGTGGGTCATTGCCACCATGCCGCTTGGCGGTTACGTGCGCATGCTCGACGAGCGCGATCCCGATTGCGCGCCGATCGCCCCGGCCGACCTGCCGCGCAGCTTCAATCGCCAGTCGGTGTGGAAGCGCATTGCCATCGTGCTCGCCGGGCCGGCGGCCAATCTTCTGCTCGCGATCGCGGTCTACTGGGTGCTCAACGTCGTCGGTGTGATGGAGCCGCAGCCGCTGCTCGGCAATCCGCCCGCGGCCACGGCGGCCGCACGCGCCGGTGTCGCGGCGGGCGACCGCGTGGTGGAGATCGACGGCGACGAAGTGCGTTCCTGGAACGAACTGCGCTGGCTGCTGCTTCAGAGCGCCGTCGGTGGCAAGCCGATATCGCTGCAGGTCGAGCGCACGGATGCCTCCCGGCGCGCGCTCACGCTCGACCCTGCGGGCGCCGTCACCCAGGACCTCGAAGGCGACATCATCGGCCGGCTGGGGATCGTCCCGTACAGCGGGCCGCCGCGCGTCGGCCGGGTGGCCGAGGGCAGCGCCGCCGCGCGTGCGGGGCTGCTGGTGGGCGACCGCGTCGTTGCGGTCGAAGGGCAGCCCATCGATTCGGCGCGGGCGCTGATCGAACGCATCCGCGCGGCCGCCGACAAGACGCTCACGCTGACCGTCGAGCGCGACGGCCGCACGTTGCGGATCGAAGTCACGCCGAGCCGTGTCAGCGACGAGGGCGGCAAGTCGTTCGGCCGCATGGGCGCCGAACTGAACGATCGTCCGCCGTTGATGAAGGTGCAGTACGGCCCGGTCGAAAGCGTCGGGCTCGCGGCCCGCAAGACGGTCGACACCGCCGTGTTCTCGCTCAAGATGCTCGGCAAGATGGTCACGGGCGAGGCGTCGTGGAAGAACCTGTCCGGCCCGGTGACGATCGCCGATTACGCGGGGCAGACCGCACGCGTGGGGCTCGCCGCGTTCATGAGCTTTCTCGCTCTCGTGTCGATCAGTCTTGCGGTGCTGAATCTGCTGCCCATCCCGATGCTCGACGGAGGGCACTTACTGTATTATTTCATCGAGATACTCAAGGGCAGCCCGCCAGCCGAATGGGTCGTCGAGTGGGGGCAGCGCGCCGGGGTCGCGTTGCTCGGACTCTTGACGGTGCTGGCGCTATACAACGATCTGATCCGGCTGCTCTCCTGATCCGCATCCACATCGGTACTGGAACCGGAAGTTGAATCGTCGCGAGTCCACTCGGCGGCGCGTGCCTGCAGCCTTGCGCCGCGTCGTCGCGGCGGTGGTTGCCGCGTACTGCGTCAGTGCCTTCGGGCAGGAGTTCGTTGTCCGCGACATCCGCGTCGAGGGCGTCCAGCGCACCGAGCCCGGCACCGTGTTCAGCTACCTGCCCGTCCGCGTCGGCGATCGCTTCGATCCTGAGCGCGGCACGCAGGCCATCCGGGCGCTCTATGCGAGCGGGCTCTTCAAGGACGTGAGGCTCGAGGTCGACGGCGACGTGCTTGTCGTGGTGGTCGAAGAGCGTCCCGCGGTCTCGGCGGTCGACATTTCCGGCGTGAAGGAATTCGACCGGGAACAGGTGCTGAAGTCGCTGCGCGACGTGGGCCTGGCCGAAGGGCGCATCTTCGACCGTTCGCTTCTCGACCGCGCTGAACAGGAGCTGCGGCGCCAGTACCTGTCGCGCGGCCTCTACGGTGTGGAGGTGAAGACGACGGTCACGCCGATCGAGCGCAACCGCGTCAACGTATCGATGGTCGTCAACGAGGGCGACGTCTCGCGGATCCGCTCCATCACCTTTACCGGCAACAACGTCTACGGCGACTCGACGCTGCGCGGCGTGATGGAACTGTCGACGCCCAACTGGCTGTCCTGGTACACCAAGCGCGACCAGTACTCGCGCCAGAAGCTGGGGGCCGACCTCGAGGGCGTGCGCTCGTACTACCTGAACCGGGGCTACCTCGATTTCCGCATCGAGTCGACGCAGGTCTCGATCAGCCCCGACAAGAACGACATCTTCATCAACATCAACGTCTCCGAGGGCGAGCGCTACACGGTGTCCGGCGTCAAGCTTTCGGGCGAAATGCTCGGCCTCGAAGAGGAGCTGAACGCGCTGATCGACGTGAAGCCGGGCGAGGTGTTCAACGCGGAGAGACTCAACACCGTCGCCAAGCGCGTCACCGACCGGATGGCGACGCTGGGCTACGCATTCGCCTCGGCGAACCCGATTCCGGAGGCGGACAAGGACAAGCGCGAGGTGGCCTTCACCATCGTCGTCGATCCCGGCCGCCGCGTGTACGTGCGCCGCGTGAACATCGCCGGCAACTCGCGCACCCGTGACGAGGTGATCCGGCGCGAAATCCGCCAGTACGAATCGGCGTGGTTCGACTCCGAGAAGGTGCGGCTGTCGCGCGACCGCATCGACCGGCTCGGTTTCTTCGAGTCGGTCGCCATCGAAACGCCGGCCGTGCCGAGCGCGCCCGACCAGGTCGACGTCAATGTCACGGTCAAGGAGCGTGCCACCGGAAACATCAGCCTCGGGGCCGGGTATTCGAGCACCGAGGGCCTGATCATCACGGCGGGCCTGTCCCAGCAGAACCTGTTCGGCTCCGGCAACGCGCTGTCGCTCGAGATCAACACGAGTTCCGCCAACCGGGTGATCGCGATCTCCCACACCGATCCGTACGTCACGACGGAGGGCATCAGCCGTACCGTCGAACTGTTCGATCGCCGCTCGGACCTCGCGGAACTGGGACTGTCGAACGTCGGCTACTCCACGCGCGGCATGGGCCTCGTCTACGGCGTGCCCTTCACGGAGTTCGACCGCGTCTTCTTCGGTCTGCGCTATGAGAACACCACGATCGACCTGACGCCGTTCTCGCCGCTGCGCTACGTCCAGTACGTGCGCGAGTTCGGCGAGACGTCGTCTTCGCTGGCCTTCACGACCGGGTGGTCACGCGACAACCGCGACAACCTGCTCGTACCCCAGAAGGGCACTTATCAGCGCGCGTTCGCCGAAGTCGGCCTGCCGGTGCTCGACCTGCAGTATTACCGCCTGAGCTACCAGTACCAGCAGTTCTGGCCGCTCTTCAACCGCGTCACGCTCGGCTTCAATACGGAAGTCGGCTACGGCGACGGGTACCAGGGCGACCCGTATCCGTTCTTCAAGAACTTCTACGCCGGGGGCATCGGTAGCGTCCGCGGCTACGAGGGCGGCAGCCTCGGGCCGCGGGACCTCCAGGGCAATCCGCTGGGCGGCAACCGCCGGTTCAACGCTTCGCTGGAGACGCTGGTGCCCTTGCCGGGCGCGGACCGGACGCTGCGGGCACTCGCCTTCTTCGACATGGGGCAGGTCTGGGGCCAGAACGTCCTGTGTCCGGACGGGTCGGCTCCCACGTTCTCGACGAGCACGACGGTGGTCTGCCCGACGTCGGGCAACCCGATCTATACAAACCAGAGAGTCGACTTCGGCGACCTGCGTTTCTCGACGGGCGTCGGCTTGGCCTGGATCTCGCCGATCGGTCCGTTGAAGCTTTCCTATGCCTACCCGATCAACAGCAAGCCGGGCGACCGACTGCAGCGCTTCCAGTTCCAGATCGGCACCGGCTTCTGATATGGCAGAATCCCGAGCTTCGAAGGAGTCAGGACGATGACCAAACAAGGGGTCGCGGCGCTGGTGGCCGTTGCGCTGATAGCCGGGGCACCGCTCGCCTATGCCCAGGACCTGAAGATCGGCGTCGTCAACTCGGACCGCCTCCTGCGCGATTCCAATCCCGCGCGAACGGCGATGCAGAAGCTTGAAGCCGAATTTTCGAAGCGCGACAAGGAACTGCAGGAAATCGGCGCCCGGCTCAAGACCTCCGCCGAACGCTTCGAGAAGGACTCGCCGGTGATGACCGAGACCGACCGCGCGCGGCGGCAACGCGAGCTCGCCGAGATGGACCGCGAGTTCCAGCGCAAGCAGCGCGAGTTCCGCGAGGATTTCAACCAGCGTCGCAACGAGGAACTGCAGGCGCTGCTCGAGCGGACCAACCGGATCATCCGGCAGATGGCGGAGCAGGAGAAGTACGACCTGATCCTGCAGGAAGCGGTGTATTTCAATCCCCGCATCGACATCACCGAGAAGGTCCTGCGGGTCCTGAACAACGGCCCGCGGTAATCCCGATGCCGGCGAGCGCACGGTCGCTGGCCGACCTGACTGCCGCCGTCGGCCGCGCAAGCGGTGGCCGCCTCGCGGCAACCATCCAGGGCTCCGCCGATACCCGCATTGACGGCCTCGCCCCGCTGGTCTCGGCCGGCGCGACCCATCTCGCTTTCCTCGCCAACCCGCGCTATCGCAACGACGCCCTGACCACGCGCGCCGGCGCGGTGGTCGTGTCGCCGGCGAGCGCACATCAACTGGCATCCTCCGGCCAGGCCGTGCCGACGCTCGTCGTCGTCGACGAGCCCTACGCGTGGTTCGCGTATGCCGCGCAGGTGCTGCATCCGGCGGATCCCGCGGCGCCGGGCGTTGCGAGGGAAGCATCGGTCGCGTCATCGGCGCAGGTCGATGCGACCGCCTGCATCGAGGCCGGCGCGTTCGTCGGCGAGCGGGCCACGATCGGCCCCGGGGCGCGCGTCGGCGCCGGTGCCGTCGTCGGAGCCGACGCGGTGATCGGTGCCCATTCCCGCCTGCATCCCCGTGCCGTCGTGCTCGACGGCTGCCGCCTCGGCGAACGCTGCATCGTTCACAGTGGGGCGGTCATCGGCGCCGACGGTTTCGGTTTCGCACCGCTCGATGGGCGCTGGGTGAAGATCCCGCAGCTCGGTGCCGTGGTGATCGGCAGCGACGTCGAGATCGGCGCCAACACGACCGTGGACCGCGGCACGATGGGCGACACGGTGATCGAGGACGGCGTCAAGCTCGACAACCAGATCCAGGTGGCCCACAACTGCGTCGTGGGCGCCCACACGGTGATCGCCGGCTGCGTCGGCATTGCCGGCAGCGCACGCATCGGCCGCGGCTGCCAGATCGGGGGAGCGGCGATGATCGCGGGCCACATCAGCATCGCCGACGGCTGCGCGATCGGCCCCGGGACGCTGGTCGCCAGTTCGCTGACCGAGCCGGGTCACTACACCGGCTTCTTCCCCCTGATGAAGAACCGCGACTGGGAGCGCGCTGCCGCCATCATTCGCAATCTGGACGACCTGCGCGACCGGCTGCGCCAGCTCGAGGCACTGCAGCGCCAAGGAAAGCAATCATGAAGATGGACATCCACGAAATCCTGCGCAAGCTGCCTCACCGTTATCCGATCATCCTCGTCGACCGCGTGCTCGAACTCGTGCCCGGCGAGCGCGTCGTGGCGCTGAAGAACGTCACGATCAACGAACCGTATTTCATGGGTCACTTTCCGGGTCATCCCGTCATGCCCGGCGTGCTCATCATCGAAGCGCTCGCGCAGGCCTGCGCGATCCTTGCCTTCGTGACCCTGGAAGCGAAGGAGGGCGACGGCACGCTCTTCTACTTCGCCGGCATCGACGCCACCCGCTTCAAGAAGCCCGTGATCCCGGGCGACCAGTTGCGACTCGAAGCGGAGATGGGACGGGTCAAGCGCGGCGTGGGCAAGTTCACCGGACGCGCGCTGGTCGACGGCCAGGTGGTCTGCGAGACCGAGATGATGTGCGCGGTCCGCAAGACGGGCGAGGGCGCCTGATGGCGAAGGTCCATTCGACCGCGCTGGTCGATCCGAAGGCGGAACTGGCCGCCGATGTCGAGGTCGGGCCGTACTGCATCGTGGGGCCTTTGGTGAAGCTGGGGCCTGGCACGGTGCTCGACGCGCACGTGGTGGTCGGCGGGCGCACGACCGTCGGCCGCGGCAACCGGTTCTTCCCGTTCTGCGCGATCGGCGGCGCGCCGCAGGACAAGAAGTACGGCGGCGAGGACACCGAACTCGTCATCGGCGACGGCAATACGGTGCGCGAGCACTGCACGTTCAGCCTCGGCACGGTGCAGGGCGGCGGCGTGACGCGCGTCGGTTCCGACAACTGGATCATGGCGTCGGTGCACATCGCGCACGACTGCATGGTGGGCGACCACACGATCCTCGCCAACAACGTGACGCTCGCGGGCCACGTGACGCTCGGCGACTGGGTGATCCTCGGCGGACTGTCCGGACTGCACCAGTTCTGCAGCGTGGGCGCGCATGCGATGGCGGGCGGCGGCTCGATCATCCTTCGCGACATCCCGCCCTACGTGATCTGCAACGGCAATCCGTGCGCACCGCACGGCATCAACAGCGAAGGCCTGAAGCGGCGCGGATTCGACGGCGACACCATCAACCAGCTGCGCCGCGCCTACAAGGCGATCTATCGCGACGGCAAGACGGTGGCCGAGGCGGTGGCCGCGCTCGACGAACTGATCGCCGAGGCGCCGGCGTCGGCCGGCGCCGTCGCATTGCTGCGCGACTTCGTGCGCGACGCGCCCCGCGGCATCATCCGCTGATGAACGTCGCCTCCAGCATCGCCTTCGTCGCCGGCGAGGCGTCGGGCGACCTGCTGGCGGCGGGCGTGCTGGCCGAACTGAAGCGACGTGAACCCGACACGCCCCTGTGCGGCGTCGGCGGCGATCGCATGATCGAGGCGGGTTTCGACGCCTGGCACCACGTGCGCGAATTGTCCGTGCGCGGCTACGTCGAAGTGCTGCGCCACCTGCCGCGGCTGCTGCGGCTGCGCAGCGAGTTGCTGCAGCGGGTCTCCACGCTGCGGCCGCGCGTCTTCGTCGGCATCGACGCACCCGACTTCAACCTCGGGCTGGAAGAGAAGCTGCGGGCGCGCGGGGTTCGCACCGTGCAGATGGTGAGTCCCTCGGTGTGGGCGTGGCGGCGCGAGCGCATGGTGCAGATCCGGCGCGCGGTCGACCGCATGCTGCTCGTGTTTCCCTTCGAGCAGGCGCTGTACGACGATGCGGGAATCCCGGCGACGTACGTGGGCCATCCCCTGGCCGCGGTGATTCCGCTGGTGCCGGATGCATCGGCGGCGCGGGCACGCCTCGGTCTCGCGCCGGATGCGACGCTGGTGGCCGTGCTGCCGGGTTCGCGCCCCGACGAGGTTCGCTTCCTCGCCCCGACCTTCGTCGCCGCGATGGCGCGGATGAAGAGCGCCTCGCCCGGTCTTTCGTTCGTCCTGCCGGTGGCCGACGCGTCGCTGCGGCCGATGATCGACGACGCGCTGCACCGGCACCCGCAGCTCGCCGGCTGCGTCACCCTCGCGGCGGGCCGGTCGCACGACTGCCTCGAGGCGTCCGACGTGGTGCTGGTCGCCAGCGGCACGGCGACGCTCGAAGCGGCCCTGTACAAGCGCCCGATGGTCATTTCGTATCGCACGCCGTGGCTGTCCGCATGGATCATCCGGCGCAAGGGCTACATTCCGTACCTGGGACTGCCGAACATCATGGCCGGCGAGTTCGTCGTGCCGGAGTTCCTGCAGGAAGCGGCAACTCCGGAGGCACTCGCGCGAGCCGTGCTCGACCAGCTGGGCGACCACGCGGGCCGCGCGAAGCTCGCGGCCCGGTTCACCGACATGCATCACGCGCTCAGGCGCGACACGTCGCGACTGGCCGCCGACGCCATCCTTGCCGAAGCCAACCGATGAGGCGCGGCCGGCTTCCGAACCTGGACCTCTTCGAGCAGGCCGCTCTCGCAAGCGGCCGCATCTGCGGCATCGACGAGGCCGGGCGCGGACCGCTGGCCGGTCCGGTCGTCGCCGCCGCGGTGATCCTCGACCCCGGGCGTCGCATCAACGGATTGCGGGATTCCAAGGTGCTGACCCCGGCGCGGCGCGAGGAACTGGCGGCGCGCATTCGCGAACGTGCGATCGCCTTCGCCGTGGCCGAAGCGAGCGTCGAGGAGATCGACGAACTGAACATCCTGCAGGCGAGCCTGCTGGCCATGCGGCGCGCGGTCGACGCGCTGCAGGTGCTTCCCGAGTACGCGCTGGTCGACGGCAACCAGATGCCGCGCCTGACGATGCCCGGCCGGGCCATCGTGGCCGGCGACGCCCTGGAGCCGGCCATCTCGGCGGCGTCGATCCTCGCCAAGACCGCGCGCGACGCGATGATGCGGTCGTTCGATGCGGCCCATCCGGGCTACGGCTTCGCGCAGCACATGGGCTACGGCACGCGGGAGCACCTCGACTGCCTGCAACGACTGGGGCCGTGCGTCCTGCACCGCCGCAGCTTCGCGCCGGTGCGCGGAATGGTGGACGTCGCTTCCCGTGCGCATCACCTCGCCCGATAACCCGGTCGTGCGCCGGCTCAGGCGCCTGGCCGATTCCGCGCGCGCGTGCCGCGAGGCCGGCCGCACGCTGGCCGAAGGGCTGCACGTGATCGATGCCGCCCTGGCGGCCAAGGTCGGGATCGTCACGCTCGCAACGCGCGGCACTCCATCGACCAGCGTCGCGGCGCTGATCGAACGGGTGCAGGCGGCGCACGCTGCGCTGAAGTGCATCGAACTGGGCGCGACCCTCTATGACGCCATATCGCCGGTCGAGCACGGCGTGGGTGTTCTCGCCGAGATCGCGATTCCCGCCCACGAATCACCGCCTGCCCTCGACGAGGACGCCGTGTATCTCGACGCCATCCAGGACCCGGGCAATGTCGGAACGCTGCTGCGCACGGCGGCCGCCGCCGGCGTGCGACGCATCGTCCTGGGAACGGGCTCCGCGTATGCCTGGGCGCCGAAGGTCATGCGGGCGGCGATGGGGGCGCATTTCGCGCTGCACATCGTCGAGAACAGCGATGTGGCGGCCGTTGCAACGAACTTCAGGGGCACCGTCATCGCCGCCGATCTTGAAGGCGAGGACCTGTACGCGGCGGAGTGGGGTCGCGGACCGACGCTCTGGTTGTTCGGCTCGGAAGGGCAGGGATTGAGTCCCGAGGCGAGGGCGGCGGCCCGGCTTCGGTTGCGGATTCCGCTCGCGACTCCGGTGGAATCGCTGAACGTCTCGGCCGCCGCCGCGGTCTGCCTGTTCGAGCAGGCGCGCCGCCGGCGTCGCTACAGGTAGGACACGTCCACGCAGACGATCTTGCCGTCCTTGCCCTTCCCGAACTCGACGACCGTTTTCTCGTCGACCTGGTTCATATTTTCGGGGTTGAACGTCTTTTTCACGTAGACGTAGCGCGGGCCCTCGCTCCCGCTTTCGATCGCGTCGGGTTTGCCGAAGCTGCTCAGCACTTCTTCCGGCGAGCGGTCGATGACCTTGCCGTGGAACACGCCGCGCTGGAACCCCCCCTGGCCGCACGCGGCAAGCACGGTGGCAACCACGGCGGCCATCAGGAACCTTTTCATGTCGCCCTCCCTTTCGGTCGTGTTGTGTTGACCGCGGCGGACGGTAGCGGCGGCGGCTTAGGGGAAGCTGTCGGCCGGCCGGGAGGGAGGTCTAGAAGGCCCGGCGCTCCAGGCGGATCTCCTGCATGATGGTCGCGGCGATCTCCTCGATCGACTTGGTCGTTGACGACAGCCAGCGGATGTTCTCGCGCCTCATCATGCGTTCAGCCGCTTCCACCTCGTAGCGGCAGTTGTCGAGCGATGCATAGCGGCTGTTGGGCCGCCGCTCGTTGCGCACCTCGGTCAGCCGTTCCGGCGCGATCGACAGGCCGAAGAGCTTGCTCTTGTGATGGGGCAGGGCCGTGGGCAACTGGCCGCGCTCGAAGTCCTCGGGGATCAGAGGGTAGTTGGCCGCCTTCACGCCGTACTGCATGGCGAGGTAGAGGCTGGTCGGCGTCTTGCCCGAGCGCGACACGCCCACCAGGATGACGTCCGCCGCCGCGAGCCCCTTGGCCGACTGGCCGTCGTCGTGGGCAAGGGCGAAGTTGATCGCCTCGATCCGGTTCTTGTAGTCCTCGGAGTTGACCGCGATGTTGTGCGAGCGGCCGATCGTGTGCGTGCTCTTGAGGCCGAGCTCGCGCTCGAGCGGCTCGACGAACGTCTCGAACATCTCGATGAAGAATGCCTGGGCGCTCGCCTTCAGCGTCGCCGCCACCGACGAATCGACCAGCGTCGAGAACACGATGGGACGCTTGCCGTCGCGCTCGCCCGCCTCGTTGATTCGGGCGCCGGCCTCGCGTGCCATGTCGGCCGAGTCGATGAACGGAATGCGCTGCGGGCGGTAGCGGAGCTGCTCGAACTGCGTCAGGACGCTGTGACCGAGGGTTTCGGCCGTGATGCCGGTGCCGTCGGACACGAAGAACACCGTGCGGTCGTAGCTGGTCAGTGGGCGATCGGGCATGGGGGCTCGTTGATGCGGCGCACGATGAAACCGGCGCGACCGGTAAAATCCAGCGGATTCTGTCATACCCCTCGATCGCGACCTTCCCCGGAGAGCTCATGCAACGCGGCCAGTACGTCGTCCCGTTCTCGCAACTTCGAATGACCGACGTGGAATCGGTCGGGGGCAAGAACGCGTCGCTGGGCGAGATGCTGAGCCAGCTGTCCGCCGCCGGGTTGCGCGTGCCCGACGGCTTCGCCACGACGGCCGAGGCGTTCCGCCTCTTCATCGACGAGGGCGGACTGCGCCAGCGCATCGGCGCCCGTCTGGATGCACTCAATGTCGACGACGTGCGGGCGCTGGCCGACGCCGGGCAGCAGATCCGTTCGTGGCTGATCAACACGCCACTTCCAGTAAAGCTTGAACAAGAGATTCGCTCTATTTTTCAAGAGCTTGTCGGCGCTTCTTCGAGTGAAATGACGTTCGCGGTCCGGTCCAGCGCGACCGCTGAAGACCTTCCGGACGCTTCCTTTGCCGGGCAGCAGGAGACCTTCCTGAACGTGGCCGGCATCGACGCGGTGCTGGAGCGGATCCATCACGTCTTTGCCTCCCTGTACAACGACCGCGCCATCGCCTACCGCGTCCACAAGGGTTTCGCCCACGCCGACGTCGCCCTGTCCGCCGGCGTCCAGCGGATGGTGCGCAGCGACCGCGGATCGTCCGGCGTCATGTTCACGATGGACACCGAGTCGGGCTTCGACGGCGTCGTCTTCATCACGTCGAGCTACGGGCTCGGGGAGACCGTCGTGCAGGGCGCCGTGAATCCCGACGAGTTCTACGTGCACAAGGCGATGCTCGCGGCCGGCAAGTTCCCGATCATCCGGCGCTCGCTCGGTTCGAAGCTCATCAAGATGGAGTTCGATCCCCGTGGCCAGCCCGGCCGGACGGTGCGCACGGTGGATGTCGGCGAAGCCGAACGGCACCGCTTCTCGCTCAGCGACGACGACGTGCTCGAACTGGCCCGCTCCGCAATGACGATCGAGAAGCACTATGCGCGGCCGATGGACATCGAGTGGGGCCGGGACGGCGTCGACGGGAAGATCTACATCCTGCAGGCGCGCCCCGAGACGGTGAAGTCCCGCGGCGATACGCAGCAGCGATACAAGCTGAAGGGCAAGGGCGAGATCCTCGCGACGGGTCGCGCCATCGGGCAGAAGATCGGCGTGGGCCGTGTGCGCATCGTCGAGGACTCCAGCGAAATGGAGCGGGTCCATCCGGGCGACATCCTGGTCACCGACATGACCGATCCCAACTGGGAGCCGGTGATGAAGCGGGCGGCGGCGATCGTCACCAATCGGGGCGGCCGTACCTGCCATGCGGCGATCATCGCGCGCGAACTCGGCATCCCGGCCGTGGTGGGCTGCGGCGACGCCACGCGCGTGCTGAAGGAAGGCGACGAGGTCACGGTGTCCTGCGCCGAGGGCGACACCGGCAACATCTACGCCGGCAAGCTCGAAATGGAAGTCGAGAGCGTCCGCCAGGGGGTGCTGCCCGAGATCCCCGTGAAGATCATGATGAACGTGGGCAACCCGCAACTGGCGTTCGACTTCCAGTCGCTGCCCAATTCCGGCGTCGGCCTCGCCCGGCTCGAGTTCATCATCAACAACAACATCGGCGTGCACCCGAAGGCGGTGCTCGACTATCCGAACCTCGACCCCGAACTGAAGAACGCGGTCGAGCGGCTGGCGGCCGGCTACTCCAATCCACGCGCGTTCTTCGAGGCCAAGCTCGCGGAAGGCATCGCCACGATCGGCGCGGCCTTCTGGCCGAAGCCGGTGATCGTGCGGATGTCGGACTTCAAGAGCAACGAGTACAAGAAACTGATCGGCGGTTCGCGCTACGAGCCGGACGAAGAGAACCCGATGCTCGGGTTCCGGGGCGCCGCGCGCTACATCGCCGACTCCTTCCGCGAGTGCTTCCGGCTCGAGGCGGCCGCGCTGAAGAAGGTCCGCAACGAGATGGGCCTGACGAACGTGGAGATCATGATCCCGTTCGTACGCACGCTGGCCGAGGCGAAGGGCGTCACGGAACTGCTGGCCGCGCACGGGCTGAAGCGCGGGGAAAACGGCCTGCGCCTGATCATGATGTGCGAGATCCCGTCCAACGCGGTGCTGGCGGACGACTTCCTCGAGTACTTCGACGGCTTCTCGATCGGCTCGAACGACCTGACGCAGCTCACGCTCGGCCTCGACCGCGACTCGGGCCTCGTCGCCGCCGGTTTCGACGAACGCGATCCCGCGGTGAAGGCGCTGCTCTCGATGGCGATCTCGGCCTGCCGCCGTCGCGGCAAGTACATCGGCATCTGCGGGCAGGGCCCCTCGGATCACGCGGACTTTGCCGCCTGGCTGATGGAGCAGGGCATCGAGTCGATCTCGCTCAACCCGGACACGGTGATCGAGACCTGGCAGCGCCTTGCGCGCCCGGCCTGACGTTCGCTCGATAGTCTGTTCCAATACGGACGCGCCGACGAATGGTGTTCCCTGAGCGCTTGAATTGGCGCCCGGAGGAGGAAGGTTCGGGGTTGGAGGGTTTACATGTCTGGCTATGTCTGGTGGTTCGTCATCGGGTTCGGGCTGCTCGTCGCCGAACTGCTGACCGGCACGTTCTATCTCCTGATCATCGCGGTGGCGATGGGCGTGGCCGGCGTCGCGTACCTCGCCGGCGCGTCGCTCGCCCTTCAGCTCGTGATCGCGGCGGTGATCAGCCTCGGCGGCTCGATGTGGCTGCGCGCCACGAAGTGGGGCAAGCGCCTGCATGAGGCCGGCGACGATCGCGTCCAGCACATGGATCTCGGCCAATCGTTGCGTGTCGACCACTGGACCGCGGCCCGCACGGCCCGCGCGCAGTATCGCGGCTCGGTCTGGGATGTCGAGCTCGCGCCGGGCGAGCAGCCGATCGCGGGCGACTTCGTGATCCGCGAAATCCAGGCCAACCGTCTCATCGTCGCCGCGAAGCCGCGGTAGGAGTCCCTCATGTTCTCGATCGTTGACGGCGTCTCGGTCATCGCCATCGTCATCCTCGTCGTCGCGATCACGTTCGTGATCAAGGCGATCAAGGTGGTGCCGCAGCAGAATGCCTGGGTCGTCGAGCGGCTCGGCAAGTTCCACGCGGCGCTGCAGCCGGGCCTGAACATCGTGGTCCCGTTCATCGACCGCGTGGCGTACAAGCACAGCTTGAAGGAGGTCCCGCTCGACACGCCGAGCCAGGTCTGCATCACCAAGGACAACACCCAGCTGCAGGTCGACGGCGTGCTGTACTTCCAGGTGACCGACCCGCAGCGCGCCTCGTACGGCGCCAGCAACTACATCCTGGCGATCACCCAGCTCTCGCAGACGACATTGCGCTCGGTGATCGGCAAGCTGGAACTCGACCGCACCTTCGAGGAGCGCGAGTTCATCAACCACAGCGTCGTTTCCGCCATCGACGAGGCGGCGATGAACTGGGGCGTCAAGGTCCTGCGCTACGAGATCAAGGACATCACTCCGCCGAACGCCATCCTGCACGCGATGCAGCAGCAGATCACCGCCGAGCGCGAGAAGCGCGCGCTGATCGCGTCGTCCGAAGGCCGCAAGCAGGAGCAGATCAACATCGCCACCGGCGAGCGCGAGGCGCAGATTGCCCGCTCGGAGGGCGAGAAGATGGCCCAGATCAACATCGCCCAGGGCGAGGCGGGCGCCGTGCTCGCCGTCGCGGAAGCGACGGCGCGCGCGATCCAGATGGTGGCCGAAACCATCCGCCAGCCGGGCGGCATCGAGGCCGTCAACCTGCGCGTGGCCGATCGCTACGTCGACGCGTTCGGCAACCTCGCGAAGACGAACAACACGCTGATCGTCCCCGCCAACCTCGCGGACGTGTCGAGCCTCATCGCGTCCGCGCTGACGGTCGTGAAGTCGCAGGGCGCGGCGCCGCGGGCGTGATCCCCTCCGCGCGGGGCGCCTGCGCACGCGGCCGCGCTCTCCCGCTGCGGTAACCCGCGGTCGCCAAGCAGGTCTGCGCAGGCCGCGACGACGACGAGCAAGTCGATCGGCTTGCCGAGGTGACGCTGAGAACCGCTGCGCAACGCCGGTTTGCGGTGTCGCAATTCATGTTCGTTGAAGCGGTCCCCTCGGCAGCATTGGAACCGGATGCATGTCGAGCGCTTTCCGCGGCATCCAGCACTTGGCTGCCGCAGGAAGAATCGTACGATTCACGTCGCATCGTCATTTGAGAAACTACGTAACCGAGTGGCGCGAGTTACGATAGGTCAAGCCCCGCCGATACTGAGCTGCGCGCACCGCGAACCGAGCGCCGTCCATGCGAATGCGGGCCGGCCACTTGCGGCCGCGCGCGATCCGATGCGCGTGTCGCGCGTGTCGAACCACCGAGAACAGGAACCATCATGAAAGAGACGAACAACAACCCCGTTGCCAGCTACATCGAGGCGCAGATGGCGGGGACGGCCGGGATCGTGCAGGCGGCCATGCACGGCGTGCAGCGCGTGCAGGAGATCCTGATGCGGGCCATGCGGGAAGGCGCAGGCGGTCAGATGGCGCTCGCGCGCTCCATCTCCGGTGCGCGCGACGCCGCGGACATTTCCCGCGTCGGCGAAGCGCACGCCGGGCCCGCGGCGGAGCAGTTCACGCGGTACCAGCAGGAGCTGATCGGCGCGGTCACCGAGATGAACACCGAAATGGTCCAGGCCAGTTATTCCATGATGGAACGGGTCAGCCAGGCGCTCGCCGCGCCGTCATCCGCGATGGGATTGCCAGCGGGTAGCCAGGCGGGCGGACCGATGGCGGCGTTCGAGGCCGGCATGCGGCAGTGGCAGGGCGCGATGGAGCAGCTGACGCAGGGCGTCCGCGGCCAGGCGTCCGACCAGGAGGGCGAGGACGACGAGGACGACGAAGAAGAGACGCCGAGGAGGTCGAGGAGCCAAAGCAGCGCCAGGCCCGCAAGGCGGTGGCCAAGCGCACGGGCCGGCGTTGAACGCCTGCCGCTGACCGTCCGTCTTTCCCCGCGCCGCGGACACCGCGGCGCGGCTCAGTCGGTCGTCCGCGATTCGTTGCGGTGCTGCAGCGCCTCGTCGATCATCCGCAGCACCTGGGTCGGTTCGGCCGGCTTGACGAGGTGAAAGTCGAACCCTGATTGCAGCGCCCGCTCGCGATCGGAAGATTGGCCGTAGCCGGTGATCGCGATGATCACGCAGTGCGACGTTTCGGGCGACTTCCGCAGTTCTTCCGCCACCTGGTATCCATTGAGTGCGGGTAGCCCGATGTCGAGCAGCACGACATCGGGTTGGAAGGCCCGCGCGCGTTCGACCGCGGCGCGACCGTCGTACGCGATCTGGACTTCGTGAAATGGCTCGAGTATCCAGGCCAGTGCCTCGGCCGCGTCGTAGTTGTCGTCGACCACGAGCACCCTGCCGCGCGAACCGTGCAGGCGCGGCGGGGCGGTTTCCACCGGCGGCACGATGCGATCCGGCTGGCGCGGGCTGAGAGGCAGCCGCACGGTGAACGTGGCCCCACGCCCTCGACCCTCGCTGGTTGCGTGCACCTCGCCACCGTGCAGGCGCGTCAACTCGCGCACGAGCGTGAGACCGACGCCGAGGCCGCCGCTGGTGCGCTCCAGCGAGTCGTCGCCCTGCACGAACATGTCGAATACGCGATCGACCAGTTCCGTGGGGATGCCGGCCCCCTGGTCGTGCACGGTGAGGATGGCCTGGCCGTCGTCGTCCTTCAGCCAGACATTCACCTGCCCGCCCGTCGGACTGAACTTCACGGCATTTGAGAGAAGGTTGTCAACGACCTGCGTGAGCCGCACGAGGTCGCCGTCGACCCAGACCGGTTCGGGCGGCTCGTCCCACACCAGCGACTGCTTGCGGTGCACCGCAATCGCTTCCGCGGCGTGCACACAGACCGAGACCACGGTGCGCAGGTCGAGCAGGATCGGATGCAGAACGATTCTTCCCTGCGTGATGCGCGAAACGTCGAGCAGGTCGTCGACCAGGCGGCTGAGGTGCATCACCTGGCGCGCGATGATTTCGCGCGCCCGCGCAATGTTGCGCGGATCGGGCGGCTGCACGCGCAGGGTCTCGGCGGCGGTGCGGATCGGCGCCAGCGGGTTGCGCAATTCGTGCGCAAGCATGGCGAGGAAGGCGTCCTTGCGGCGGTCCTCGTGCTCGAGCGCGGTCAGCCGCTCGCGCGCCACCCCCTCGCTGTGCCGCAGGCTGCCCACGAGTTCCGCGACGCGTTGCGAGGCTTCCCGCATGCCGGCGTAGGCGTCGTCGAGTTCGCGAAACGTGAAGCGCCGGGCGGGAATCTGTTCGCCCGATGACAGCCGGTGCGCTTGTTCCGAGATCTCGACGAGTTCCCCGCGCACGCGCCGCGAGAACGTCACCACGCCGAGGATCGACAGCGCAAGCAGCACGACCCCGAGCGCGGCGAGGGCGTAGATCGAGTTGGCGAAAGTGGCGACATAGCCGCTGCGCGGGATGCCGATCGCCACCGTCCATCCGAATGGGAGCTGTTCCCACGCGGTGAGGATCGACTCGCCTTCGAGCGAACGCGAAGGCGCGGCACCGCGCGGAGCGCTGCGCAGAAGCTCCATGTAGTAATCCGGGACTTCGCGGCCGAAAGATCTTCCGGCGTTGCGGCTGCGTGCGACCAGTCGCGAGGAACGATCGAGGATCGCGGCAACGCCGCCGGCCCCGGTCTGCTGCTCGGTGAGCAGCCGCGACAGGCCCTCGTGATCGAGGCGTGCCGTGAGAACGCCGCGCAGGACGCCATCGACCTTCACCGGAACGGCGAGCGCGATGGAAGGTGCGCCATCGACGCTGTCGGGCACGATGTCCGAGATCGCCGGTTGGCCGGTAGTGACGACGCGTTCCTCGATCGGCCGTCGTGCAGCAGGGAGCGGACGACCGAACGGCACGAGCGCATTGACCGTCTGCTGGCCGGCGAGATCGAACAGCACGAGGTTCGTGAACTGCCGGCGGTCGTCCACGACGCGGGCGAGATAGGCGTGGAAGTCCGCGAGGCGACCGGTGCGAAGCAGCGAGGACTCCGCGATGCGCTCCAGTTCACGGGTCGACCCCGCGATCTCGCGGTCGAGCGCGACGGCGAGCGTGTGCGCGGTGTGCTGCAGTTCGCGCTGAAGCTCCGACTGCTGCGCGGACCACAGCGCGTACAGCAGCGTCGCGGCGAACGCGAGAGTCGGCAGCACGATGGCCACCGGCAGTGCGGACAGGCGCGCGACGAGCGAGCGCGATCGGGGGGAGTGCGTCATCGGGGGGGACGCCCGGCGGAAGCAGGGAGGCGAAGGAGAAGGTACGGGAGTGATCGATGGGCGTCAAACGCGCGCTGGGAAGCCGGCGAGAAGTCGGGCACGCCGCTCGCCCAATGGCGATCCGTTGCAATGATGGGTGCGAGGAGAGCAGATGGACGAGGTCGACCTCGCCGCCGGGTTGATGGAGATGGAAGCGGAACTCAAGCGTCGCGCGCGCGAGCGCGGGGGAACCGCCGAGGCTCTTGGAAACCTGCCGCGACCGCGATGAACCGCTCGAGGGACGCGTGCTCCGTGCGGCGGGATTCTGCGATCGCTACTGCCGCGATCGGTACGAACTCTCTGAGAGAGTTCGCCGGATCAAGGGTCAGTGCGGACGCTGAGGAAGCGAAGGGCCGCGTTCTGCGGACGCGGCCCGGGCCCGCCTGGACGGACGGTCAGTCGGCGTAGACGCCGGCGGCCTTGATGACCGGGCCCCAGCGTTCGATCTCGGCCTTCAGGTGCGCCGCGAGCGCGGCGGGCGTGGCCTGCTCGGCCGTGTAGACGGTCGCCCCGAGTTCGGTCATGCGCTTGCGGAAATCGGGCTCGGTGAGCGCCTGCTGCAGCGCCCCCGCCAGTTTGTCGATCACCGCCTTGGGCGTGCCCTTGGGCGCATAGACGCCGTGCCACACACCCACCTGGAATCCCTTGAGCCCGCTCTCGTCGAGCGTGCGCAGGTTCGGCAGCGTAGGCACCCTGGCCTTGCTCGTCACGCCGTACGCCTTCACGGTCCCCGCGTTGATGTGCTGCGTCGTGTTCGTCGTCTGGTCGCAGAGGAAGTCGACCTGCTTGCCGAGGACCGCATTGAGTGCATCGGCCGTGCCCTTGAAGGGAACGGTCGTGACCTCGGCCTGCATCGCGCTCTGCAGCAGCAAGCCGCACAGGTGCGACGCCGAGCCGATGCCGGCGTTCGCGAGGTTCAGCTTGGCCTTGTTCGCCTTTACGTAGGCGACGAACTCGTTGAGGTCCTTTGCGGGAAAGTCGGAACGGGCAATGAGGGTCATCGGCGTGTCGACCACCATCCCGACCATTTCGAAATCGGTCTGCGGGTTGTAGGCGAGCTTGCGGTACAGCGCCGGCGCGGTCGACATCCCGATGTGGTGGAGCAGGAGGGTGTAGCCGTCGGGAGCGGCGTTCTTCAGGCGCGTACTCGCGATGGTGCCTCCGGCGCCCGCGGTGTTTTCGACGACGACCGATTGTCCGAGTGACTTGCTCATGCCCTGCGCGAGGGAACGTGCAACGGTATCGGTCGGCCCGCCGGCGGTGAACGGCACGATGATCGTGACGGGCTTCGATGGAAAGGCCTGGGCCGATGCGGAGGACGCGGCGGCCGTGCACAGCAGTGCCGCCGCGAGGCGCAGGATCTTTTTCATGGCAGTCTCCTTCTTGGTTCTTTCGTTATGTAATGGCGCGGCGAGCGCCGGTCGCCTTGCAGGCACACGCACGCAATCATGCGCGCGGGGAGCGTAACAGCGCGATGTTCGCAACGCGACAGGAAACGGCCCGCAACGACTCAGGGTTTTGCCGATGTCCGGGTGCCGACGAGGAAGCTCGCAAGCGCCCCCAGCGCGGCCGCACCGGCCATCACGAGGATCGCCTGGTTCCAGGCCGTGGCGATGTCGCCTGCGGCACGCCCGCGGTCCAGAACCCAACCGACGAGCGGCTGCAGGATGCCGGTGCCCAGGAAGATGCCGACGTTGACGACGGCGGTGGCGATCCCCGCGAACTCCACCGGGTTCGCCTCCTTGGCAATGGTCCAGGAAAGGGTGAAGCCCGGGATGAGCAGCCCCATCAGCAGAAACCAGCCCAGTGTTGCCGCCAGGGGCCAGTCGGCGTGCAGCACCCATGGCGACCACGAGAGCACGTAGAGCAGGACGAATGCGCGCATCACCCCGCGCCGGCTCTGCAGTCGATCGGAGATCACGCCGATGAGCAGCGATCCGATGGCCACGCCGAGCAGCAGCATGCTCGTGTGTTGCGCCGCGTCCACCCGGGTCATTCCGCGCGTCTGCTGCAGGTACGGCACGGCCCACAGCCCCGCGAAGGTCAGGTAACTCCCTCCAACGCCCATGTTGACGACGAACGCCGGCCACGTGGCGCGATTCGCGAGCACGCGCAGCACGGCATGCATCCACGGCACTCGGGCGGTGGAGGGCGCGGCCGGGTTCACGGCGGGCAGGCCGGCGTCCTCGGGACGGTCGCGCACACGCCACCAGCTTGCAAGCGCGAGCAGCGCGGACAGGGCGGCGAGGCCGACGAACACCGACCGCCACGACGCCTGGGTCACCAGCCACGCGAGTGGGGCCCCGGCGATGACCGCGCCGAGGTTGCCGGCGAACATCGTCATCCCCGCGAGCGTCGCGAAACGGTTCGCGGGGAACCAGACCGCCGACACTTTCAGGATCGAGATGAAGGCGACGGACACGCCGATGCCGACGAGCGTCCGACCCACGGCCGCGATCTCCCAGGCGGGCGCGAGAGCGAAGAGCAGCGAACCGACGGCGGCGACGGCCGAGCCGCCTGCGAGCAGCTTGCGCGGGCCGAGCGTGTCCGCGAGCACGCCGACCGGGATCTGCAGCACGGTGTACACATAGAAGTACGTCGCCGCGAGCGTGCCGAGGACGGCGCCGCTGATCGCGAACGCCTGCGTCAGTTCGCCGGCGATGGCGGCGGGGGCCGTACGGTGGAAGAACGAGAGCACGAAGCTCGCGAGCGCCAGTGCGAACACGATGCGGCGCGTGCTCGCGAGCGCGGTGCTGCGGGGCAAAGCGGAACCCGACGGCATCTGTGGTCCTGGTCGAGAGCGAAGCTTACGCGGCGGACGCGGAACGACCCGCGCTGTTCATGGGTCAGAATCAGGGTATGCCGCTTGCCGCACGTCCCGTCCCACCCCGCCGCTTCGGAGTATCCGATGAACAAGGATCGGGTCAAAGGTCGCGTGAACCAGGCGACCGGCAAGGTGAAGGAAGAAGCCGCCAAGGCCATGGACGACACGTCGCTGACCATCAAGGGCAAGGCCGAGAACGCCGGCGGCAAGACGCAGGCCACCCTGGGCGACGTCAAGAACGACATGAAGAAGTCGTCGCGCTGAGCATGCCGCAGACGGCCACGGCGCCGTTCGGCGCCGGGGCCTTCTTTTCGTCCGTCGTTCGCGTCGCCCTTCGCGGACTGCTGCTCGCAACCCTGCAGGTCCACGGCGCCGAGGCGGCGCCTGTCACCCGTGGTGAGCCGCGCGCCGACCCGGCCAGGGTCGTGGCACTCGTCGCCCAGCGGACCAGCAACTTCCGCGCTGCCAACAAGCTCGCGGCGCTGCAGGTCAACGGCACGCTGGCCGACGCGGCGCAGCGCTTTGCCGAGTACATGGCGAGCACCGAGCAGTACGGGCACGAGGCCGATGGCCGGCAACCCGCCGACCGGGCGCTTGCGCACGGCTACGAGTACTGCATCGTCGCGGAGAACATTGCCTACCAGTTCAGCTCGCGGGGGTTCGCCAGCGAGGAACTCGCCGAGCGCCTGGTCGAAGCCTGGGAACAGTCCCCGGAGCACCGTCGCAACATGCTGCTGCCCGGCGCGGTCGATATCGGGGTGGGTGTCGCGCGCAGCGACCGCACCCAGCGGTATTACGCCGTCCAGATGTTCGGCCGTCCGAAGAGCGCCGCGACCCAATTCGCGATCGCCAACAGGTCGGATGCGGCCATTCGCTACGAAGTCGACCAGCAGGCGTACACGCTGCCACCGCGCGTCACGCGCACCCATCAGGGGTGTTTCAGCGGCTCCTTGAAGGTGGTGTGGCCCGACGGGCCGCCCGGCCCGGGGCTCCAGCCGCACGACGGCGCCCGCTATACCGTGGAGCGCGACGAGTCGGGGCAGTTGCGGCTGCAGACGAACTGACCGGCTCGCCTGGCAGGATGCATCCCGCGTCATGAACCGGACCCTCGCCCGCCGCGTCGCCATCGGCGTGGCCGTGCTTGCCGTCCTCCTCATCGTGGCCGGCGGCATCTTCATCGCCGCGTTCGACGTCAATCGGTACAAGCCGCAGATCGTCGCCGCGGTCAAGGAGCGTACGGGTCGCGTGCTCCGCTTCGACGGCGACCTGGCCCTGTCGCTCTTCCCGCGCGTGGCCGTGAAGGTGCCCGTCACGACGCTGTCCGAGCCGGGCAGCGACACGGTGTTCGCCCGCCTGCAGTCGGCGCGGGCCGCCGTTGCCCTGCTGCCCTTGCTGCGCCGGACGATCGAGGTGGATGCCGTGCACATCGAGGGGCTGCAGGCGACGGTCATTCGGCGCAAGGATGGCTCGACCAACATCGACGACCTGCTGCAGCGGCAGAGCGAGGCCCCGGCGGCCAGAGGCGGAACGTCGCCGTCGCCGCCGCCGGCCACGACGGTCGCCGCCGTCGAACTGAAGAACGCGGACATCACGTACCGCGATCTCGCCGCGAATCGCACCGTGCGGGTGACCGAGTTCGATCTGCGTGCCGGACGCTACGCCGCGGGCGTGAGCGTGCCCCTCGAGGTCAGTGCGGTGGTGACTGCCAGCGACCCGGCAATCGTGGCGCGCGTGGACTTCCAGGCCGAGGTCGAGTGGGCGGATCAAGGCGGGCTGCGGGCGGCCCGCGGACTGTCGCTGAAGAGCGAGGGCACGCTGAACAAGCAGCCCATGACCGTCGACATGAAGGCGGAGCGGATCGCCGCGGCGCCGGACGTGCTCGAGGTTCGCGGGGTCAAGCTTGTAGCGGGCGGCCAGGGGGAGGGCGGGGCGCCCTGGGAATTTCAGGTCCTCGTGCCGCGACTTGACGCCAGCCCATCCCGGGCGACCAGCGAGCGCATCGAACTCACGTTCGCGCG
This sequence comes from uncultured beta proteobacterium, assembly GCA_963726405.1. Taxonomy (GTDB): domain Bacteria; phylum Pseudomonadota; class Gammaproteobacteria; order Burkholderiales; family Burkholderiaceae_F; genus JAOUJD01. The sequence goes on from CAVSCF010000009.1 coordinate 70,986, forward strand.
CCGTGGCCCCGAGCCGCTCGAAATCAGGATGCTCGCCGAAGGCATCGGCGGGACCGCGGCGCGCCTGCAGGCGCCTTCCGTCAAGTGGAGCGGTACGAGCCGTGCGAGTCAGCGGACGGCCCGGCTCGAAATGGCGGGATCGCTGATCGCCAGCATCAACGACAAGACGCTGCGCATCGACCGCTCCACCGGCGAGGTGGTGATCGAGGATTCCGCGTTCGGCCCCCAGCCGGTTCGCCTGCCGCTGATCGTCAGCGGCGCCGTCGATGGCCCGCGCGAAGCGGTCGTGCTTCAGTTCGAAACCCGGGGTGAAGGACTGAGCGCGCGCGGGAAGGTCAACGCCACCGGCTTTGCGGCGCCGCGCATCGTGTTCGACATCGATGCCGACCAGGTCGATGCCGATCGCTACTTCCTGCGGGCACCGACGACAGGCCGCGCGGCCGGTGCGGACAGGAAGGCGCCGAGCCCCGCGGCCAGCGGGCCCGCAGCTACCGCGCCCACCACCGGGCCTGCGGGCGCGAACGCCGAGGACGCGAAGGTGGACTTGAGCGCCCTGCGGTCGTTCAACGCGAGCGGCGAGTTGCGGATCGCACGCCTTCGTGTGAAGGGCACGGATGTCGCGGACTTCCGGGCCGCGGTCAAGGCAGACGACGGACGGGTCGACGTTGCGCCGTTCGGCCTGCGTGTCCATGGCGGCAGCGTCAACGGAAAGCTGGCCCTGGATGCGCGCAGCAACCGGGTCGCGGCGACCGGTTCGCTTGCCGGCATCCAGTTGCGACGGCTCGCGGGCAGCATCGGCGGCCGCGCTGCGCTGGAAGGAAGCGCCAGCGGTACCTTCGATGTGGCGGCCACCGGGGCGACCATGAACCAGATGAAGCGGGCGCTGGGCGGTGCGATCGCGCTCGACGTGCGCGACGGCGCGCTGGTCGGCATCGACCTCGCCGACCTGATCGGCACGGCCGCTGCCTTCCTGCAGTCGAAGGGCCGGCAGACGGGCACGCTCGACGAGAACAAGCGAACGCCGTTCTCCCAGTTGACCGCGAGCGTCCGCATCAAGGACGGTGTGGCGACCAACGACGACCTGAAGGCGAAGTCGCCGCAGTTCGACCTCACGGGCGCCGGGCGCATGGACGTGGCGAGCACCGAACTCGACTATTCCCTGCGCGCGCACGTCCTGCCGGGCCCCGCGGCGGAGGCCGGACCCTTGCGTTCGGTGGCGGGCATCACGGTGCCCGTGCACATCAAGGGGCCGGTCGACCACCCGGGCTATGCCGTCGACTGGACCCCGATCGCCGCGGAATTGCTGCTCAGGCGCGCGACGGGCCGGACCGGCTCGCCTTCGGTGAACCAGGTGATCGAGGGGCTGGGCGAGCTGCTTCGACGCAAGAAGTAGCGTCAGCGCACCGGTCCACTGCGCTTGCGCTGGCGTGCCACGCGTCGCGCGGTGTCGGCAAAGGCACGCAGCGCGGGCGAAGCGTCGTCGCGACGCCAGGCCAGGCAGGTGCCCACGCGGGGCGACTTCTCTTCGAGCGGGCGAAACTCGACCCCTCGCAACCGGATCTCCTGGGCGGAGGCGGGCACCAGCGCGACCCCGATCCCGGCGGACACGAGTCCGACGACCGCGTGCGTCTGGCTCGCTTCCTGGGCCACGCGCGGCGCGAAGCCTCGCTGCAGGCAGAAGCCGAGCACGAGGTCATGCAGCACCAGGCCCGGCGAGCGCTGGAACATCACGAAGGGCTCGGACGCCAGCCGCATTGCACGAATGCGACGCGCGGCCGCCAGTGGATGGCCCGCCGGCAACGCGACACGCAAGGGCTCCTCGAGCAGCGACTCCGACGCAAGTTCGGCATCCGTGACCGGCGGGCGCACGAAACCCGCGTGGATGTCGCCGGCCCGCAACGCGGCGAGCTGCTGGGGCAAGGTCAGTTCGCGCAGGTCGAGCCGGACGCCCGGATGGCGTGCCGCGAAGTCGCGCAGCACGGCGGGCAGCAGCGTGAAGATGCTCGCGGACATGTACCCGATCGCCAGGCGGCCGATCTCGCCGCGGTGCGCGGCCTGCGCCAGTTGCACCGCCTCGCCGGCACGGGAGAGGACCGACCGCGCCTGCTCGAGAAACACGCTGCCCGCATGGGTGAGCGCGACGCGGCGCCGGGTGCGTGCAAACAGCGCAACGCCGATTTCCTCCTCGAGCTTGAGGATCGCGAGCGACAGCGGCGGCTGCGTGATGGCGAGCCGCCGCGCGGCGCGGCCGAAGTGGAGCTCCTCGGCCAGCGTGACGAAGTAGCGCAGCGTCCTCAGTTCCATGATTGATACATAGAATGAATCAATACGGCATCAAATATATATTGGACCGATAGTAGATGCGAGCCTAGGCTCACGGGTCATCCGGCACTCGAGGCGCTCCGGCCGGGCGCGCGAGTGTCCCCACCGAAAACCTGCACTGGAGACACGATGAAGACCATCCTGCGCGCCCTGGCCATCGGCGCCGTGGCGACCGTTGCCGCGGTTGCCCCCGCACTGGCCGCCTATCCCGAGAAGCCCGTCACGGTCGTCGTTCCATTCCCGCCGGGGGGATCGACCGACACCATCGCCCGCACGATGGCGAACAAGATGTCGGCGAGCCTCGGCCAGTCGTTCGTGGTCGAGAACCAGGCCGGCGCCACCGGTGCCATCGGCGCGGCCCGCGTCAAGCGGGCGGCGCCCGACGGCTACACCATCATGGTGGCGTCGATCGGGGTGTACGCGACCAATCCCTTCCTGCAGAAGAACCTGCCGTACGACCCGGCGAAGGACTTCGATCTGCTCACGGTCGCGGTCCGTGCACCGAACGTGCTGGTCGCCAATCCAGGGGTTCCCGCGCAGAACGTGTCCGAACTGATCGACTACCTGAAGAAGAATCCGGACAAGGTCTCGTTCGCGTCGAGCGGCGCCGGTTCATCGGACCACCTCACCGCTGCGCTCTTCTGGCAGAAGACGGGCACGACCGGCATCCACGTGCCCTACAAGGGCGGGGCGCCGGCGATCTCCGACCTGATCGCCGGGCATGCACAGGTCTCCTTCCAGAACATCAACGCGGTGCTGAACCACATCCGCTCGGGCAAGCTGAAGGCGCTGGCGGTCACGGGTGACAAGCGCTCGGCCGCGCTGCCGGACGTGCCGACGCTGAGCGAAGCGGGCGTCAAGGGTGCCGACGTGTTCTCGTGGCAAGGCGTCGCCGCGCCGAAGGGACTGCCAAAGGACGTGAAGGACAAGTTGCATGGCGCGATGGTGAAAGCGCTGCAGGACCCGGAAGTCGCGAAGAACCTGAGCGAGCAGGGCATCGAGATCGTCGCCAACACGCCGGAGCAGTTCAACCAGTTCCTGCAGCAGGAACTGGCCAAATGGAAGGCCGTGATCGAGACCGGCAAGATCACCATCGACTGATGAACGCCGCCCTTCCAACCGCGGCGAAGGCCGGGACGCCGGTCGTCCGCTCGATGCGCGTGGTGCCGGTCGCCGGCCGCGACGGCATGCTTCTGAACCTGTCCGGCGCCCATGCCCCGTTCTTCACGCGCAACCTGCTGATCCTGACCGACAGCGCCGGCAACACCGGCGTGGGCGAGGTGCCGGGCGGAGAGAAGATCCGGCAGACGATCGAGGACGCCTGCCCGCTCGTCGAAGGACGTCCAATTGGCGAGCACCTCGCCATCCTCGCCGCGGTGCGGCGCGCTTTCGCGAACCGTGACGCGGGCGGGCGAGGGCAGCAGACCTTCGACCTGCGCACGACCATCCACGTCGTCACGGCCATCGAGTGCGCATTGCTCGATCTGCTCGGCCGGCACCTCGGCCTGCCACTTGCCGCGCTGCTCGGCGAAGGCCAGCAACGCGACGAGGTCGAGATGCTCGGCTATCTCTTCTTCGTCGGCGACCGGTCGAAGACGCGTCTCGACTACGTCGACCCGGCGCAGGAGCCGGACAGTGTCGGCGACTGGTTCCGCGTGCGGCACGCGCAGGCGCTCAGTCCCGGCGCCATCGTGCGGCAGGCCGAGTCCGCGCACGCGAAGTACGGCTTCAACGACTTCAAGCTCAAGGGCGGCGTGCTGCGCGGAGAGGAAGAGGTGGAAGCCGTTCGCGCGCTGCACGAGCGGTTCCCCGCCGCTCGCGTGACCCTCGACCCGAACGGCGGCTGGCGGCTCGACGATGCGGTCAGGCTGCTGCGCGACCTGCGCGGCGTGCTCGCCTATGCGGAAGATCCCTGCGGTGCCGAGGACGGTTTCTCCGGGCGCGAGGTGATGGCGGAGTTTCGCCGCGCGACCGGGCTGCCGACGGCCACGAACATGGTGGCGACCGACTGGCGGCAACTGGTCCACGCACTGTCGCTGCAATCGGTCGACATCCCGCTCGCGGATCCGCACTTCTGGACGATGGCCGGATCGGTCCGCGTCGCGCAGACCTGCCGGGACTGGGACCTCACCTGGGGGTCGCATTCGAACAATCATTTCGACGTCTCGCTCGCGATGTTCACGCACGTCGCCGCGGCCGCGCCGGGACGCGTCACCGCGATCGACACGCACTGGATCTGGCAGGACGGTCAGCGGCTCACGAAGTCACCGCTGCAAATCCGCGGCGGCAAGGTGGCGGTGCCGCAGGCCCCGGGCCTCGGCGTCGAACTCGACATGGCGGAAGTCGAGAAGGCCCATGCGCTCTACCTCAAGCACGGGCTCGGGGCGCGCGACGACGCGCTGGCGATGCAGTACCTTATCCCCGGCTGGGCCTTCGATCCGAAGCGTCCCTGCCTGGTTCGCTAGGACCTGGAGAAGTCATGCGCGAGAACCGTCTGCGTTCGATCTGGAAGAGCGGCGGCGCCGCCGTCAACGGCTGGCTGGCCATCCCGAACAGCTTTGCCGCCGAGACGATGGCGCACCAGGGCTGGGACACCCTGACCATCGACCTGCAGCATGGCGTCATCGACTATGGGGCGATGATCCCGATGCTGCAGGCGATCAGCACGACGCCGACCGTGCCGGTCGTGCGGGTGCCATGGCTCGAGCCCGGCATCCTGATGAAGACCCTCGATGCCGGCGCCTACGCGGTCATCTGCCCGATGGTCAACACGCGCGAGGACGCGCAGAAGCTGGTGTCGTACACGCATTACGCGCCGCGCGGCACGCGCAGCTTCGGGCCGGTGCGGGCGCTGCTCTACGGCGGCGCGGACTACTTCGAGCACGCGAACGACGCCATCGTCACCTTCGCGATGATCGAGACCGCGCAGGCGCTCGACAACCTCGACGCCATCCTCGCGGTGGAAGGGCTCGATGCCGTATACATCGGGCCGTCGGACCTCTCGATCTCGCTCGGCTGCAAGCCGGCGTTCGACGATCTCGAACCGAAGGCCGCGCAGGCCGTCGAGCACATCCTGGCGCGAGCGAAGGCGCACGGCGTCGTCGCCGGCATTCACAACGGCACGCCGGAAGCGGCGCTCGGACGCATCGCCAAGGGTTTTCAGTTCGTCACGGTCGCGTCCGATGCCCGCCTGCTGGCGGCCGGATCGCAGCAGATCCTGACGAAGATGCGGGCGCGCTGAACGGCACTCGGCGCTGCATCAGAGCGTCAGGAACAGCGTCACCACGGTGGCGGCCATTATCGCCGTCGCGGCCCAGCCCAGGGCGCGCAGCCGCGATCCGATGGGATGGCCGCACATGGTCCTGGCGTTGGTGGCCAGCAGCATCATCACGACCATGATCGGAACGGCGATGATGCCGTTGAGGACCGCCGACCAGAACAGTTCCTTCACCGGGTCCATCGGGGTGAAACACAGCGCGACGCCGCCGATGGTGGCCGCCGCGATCACGCCGTAGAAGCCGCGGCCGCCGCCGTGCGGGTCGCTCAGGACGAGGCTCAGGCTGCCCGGCCAGCCGGCGGCTTCCGCGACTGCGTACGCTGCCGATCCGGCGAGCACCGGCACGGCCAGCAGGCCGGTCCCGATGATGCCGAGCCCGAACAGCACGAACGTAAGGTCGCCGGCGAGCGGGCGCAGCGCCTCCGCGGCCTGCGATGACGTCTGGATGTCGGTCACGCCGGCTGCGTGCAGCGTGGCGCCGGTGCTCAGGATGATGAAGAAGGCGATCAGGTTCGAGAAGGTCATGCCGGTGATCGTGTCGAACTTGATCCGTCGAAGATGGTGCCGGACCTCGCTCGCGGTGTGCGCCGGGCCGTTGCTCGCGTCCTCCATTTCCTGCGCGGCCTGCCAGAAGAAGAGGTACGGGCTGATCGTGGTGCCGAACACCGCCACGATCAGCAGGATGAATGCGTGCATGCCGGTGTCCTTCGGCAGCGTCGGTTGCACCATCCCGCGCACGACCTCGAGCCAGTCGAGCTTCAGCGTGAACACGACCGCAACGTAGGCGAGCAGGGCCAGGGTCAGCCACTTGAGCCATCGCACATAGCGCTGGTACGGCAGAAAGACCTGCAGCGCGAGGCACAGCAGGCCGAACGTCACGGCGTAGACGTGCGCTGAGCCGCCGAGCAGAAGGCGCAGCGCCTCGGCCATGGCCGCGAGGTCGGCCGCGATGTTCAGGGTGTTGGCGACGACCAGCATGCCGACGACACCGAGCACGACCCAGCGCGGGTACGTGGCCTTGATATTGGCCGTGAGACCGCGACGGGTGACATAGCCGATGCGGGCGCTGACGATCTGGATCGCCGCCATCAGCGGGAGCGTGAATACGACGGTCCACAGCACCGAGAAGCCGAACTGCGCGCCCGCCTGAGAGTAGGTGGCGATGCCGCTTGGATCGTCGTCGGCCGCGCCGGTGATCAGCCCGGGTCCCAGTTGGCGCAGGCGGCGTGTGAAGGCGGAGGAACCGGAAGGGCGCATTGCTTTCGTCAGGCAGGGATCAGGCCCGGGTCCCGGGCGCGGACCGGCGCGTGGAGCTTAGCCCGCGGCCGCACGGGCGTCGAAGGCGGGACTTGACGCAATCGAGGCCGTCGGCGAACGGTCGCCCACGCGAGGCCGCTTCCTGCGAAGATTCCCCCGCCGCGCGGAAGGCGGGCAGGGGACCAGGGGAGAAACGCCGGCATGGCGCTGCTACAACTCGACGAAGAACAGATCCGCACGTGGACGCGGGCGCAGAAGGACGAATGGTGGTTCACCAACGTCTATCGCGGCGACATGCCGCAGCTGACGGTCCGTTCCGCGCTGACCGGTTTCCTCCTGGGCGGCGTGCTGGCGGCCACCGCGATGTACATCGGCGCGAAGACCGGCATCAGCATCGGCGTCGGCCTGACGTCGGTGATCCTCGCGTTCGCGCTGTACCGGATCATGGCGAGCGCCGGGCTGGCGAAGGACTTCACGATCCTCGAGAACAACTGCACGCAGTCGATCGCGACCGCGGCCGGCTACATGATCAGCCCGATGATCTCCAGCCTTGCGGCCTACATGCTCGTCACGGGCACCATCATCCCGTGGTGGCACATGGTCGTCTGGATGTGCGTGGTCTCGCTGATCGGCGTGCTGCTGGCCTTTCCGATGAAGCGGCGCTTCATCAACGAGGAGCAGCTGCCGTTTCCCGAGGGGCGGGCGAGCGGGGTCGTGCTCGACGCGCTCTACACGGGGGCGGCCAGCGAGGGAATGTTCAAGGCGCGGCTGCTCGGCTTCACGGCGCTCCTCACCGGCCTGTACCAGGCGATCATCAGCGATGGCTGGATGAAGCTCGTGCAGTTCAAGCTGCTGCGCATGGACCAGTGGGCGGGGCTCAAGGCGCCGTGGGCGCTGCACGAGCGGCTCGACACCTACTACTACGCCACGGTCACCAAGGCGAGCGGGTGGATCCCCACGATCCTCGGCACCGACATCCGGCAGCTCGGACTGCGCCTGACGCTCGACGCGGCGATGCTCGGGGTTGGCGGCCTGATGGGCATGGCGATCGCGACGAGTTGCCTGCTCGGCGCGTTCATCAACTTCGTCGTCCTCGCGCCGCTGATGATCCAGGCGGGCGACATCGTCGCCCGGGTCGCGCCCGACGGCGCCATCGTCCCGATCTCGCGCTCCGAGATCGTCAACCAGTGGTCGCTGTGGTGGGGCGTGACGATGATGGTGGTCGGTTCGCTCGTCAGCTTGCTGGGGCGGCCCGAGATCTTCAAGGGGATCTTCAAGCGCAGCGAGAAGTCCAGGGGTAAAGACGTCCTGAAGGACATCGAGTTTCCGCTGTGGATCTCCGTGGTCGGCATTCCGCTGGCGAGCGTGCTGGGCGCATGGGTCACGCACGCGTTCTTCGGCGTGCCATGGCTGCTCGCGTTCATTTCGCTGCCGCTGATCTTCGTGCTGTCGGTGATCTGCACCAACTCGATGGCGCTGACCTCGTGGACGCCGACGGGCTCCATGTCGAAGATCACGCAGTTCACGATGGGCGCGATCGACCGCACCAATCCGGCGAGCAACCTGATCCCCGCGGCGATGACGGCCGAGATCGCGGCCAATTCCGCGAACCTGCTGTCGGACATCAAGCCCGGCTACATGCTCGGCGGCAAGCCGCGGCAGCAGGCGGTCGGCCACGTGATCGGCATCGTCGCCGGTGCGATCGTCTGCGTGCCGCTGTTCTTCCTGCTGTTCCTGCCACCCGATGCCAGCGGCGTGCGCTCGGTCAACGCCATGGTCTCGGACCAGTTCGCCTTCCCGGCCGCGCTGCAGTGGAAGGGCGTGGCGGAGATCATCGCCAAGGGGGTGAGTGCGCTGCCGACGTCCGCGGTGATTTCGATGATCGTCGCCGCCGTCAGCGCGGTGCTGATCGAGATTGCGCGCATGGTGACGAAAGGCCGCTTCGCGCTCTCGTCGGTGTCGATCGGCCTGGGCGTCGTGCTGCCGCCCGAGGCCACCTTCGCCATGTGGGTCGGCGCGCTGATCTTCTGGATCATGGGCCGGCGTCACAGGACGCCGGGCACCAGCGGACACGCGTTCTGGGTCGAGGGGCTGGAGCCGATCTGCGCGGGCCTGATCTCGGGGGCCGCGTTGATGGGGATCGGGAACGCGATCCTGAACGTGCTGATGAGTTGAGCCCGGCCGCTGGGCCGGAGATGACCATGACCATGGATGATCTGCACGGCGTCTTTCCGTACCTCGTGTCGCCGGTCGACGAGCGCGGCCGCGTCAAGGAGGACGTGCTCACGCGCCTCGTGGACGACCTGATCGACGCGGGGGTGCACGGACTGACGCCGCTGGGATCGACCGGCGAGTTCGCGTACCTGAGCCGCGATCAGCGGCGCCGCATCGTCGAAGTCGTCGTGCAGGCGGCGCGCGGGCGGGTGCCGGTGATCGCCGGCGTCGCTTCGACGGCCACGGTCGATGCGGTCGAGCAGGCGCAGGCGTACGCCAGGCTCGGCGTCGACGGCATCCTCGCCGTGCTCGAGGCGTATTTCCCGATCAACGAGGACGGCGTCGTCGCCTACTTCAGCGCAGTGGCGCAGGCGACGCCGCTGCCCGTCGTGCTCTACACCAATCCGCAGTTCCAGCGCAGCGACCTGAGCCTGCCCGCGCTCGAGCGGCTCGCACGCGTCGACACCATCCGTTACCTCAAGGACGCCTCGTCGGACACCGGACGGCTGCTGAGCATCATGAACGCGGTGGGCGAACGCATCCGCATCTTCAGCGCGTCGGCGCACATCCCGGCCTGCGTGATGCTGATCGGCGGACGCGGCTGGATGGCCGGCCCGGCGTGCGTCGTGCCACGGCAGAGCGTGAGGCTGTACGAGCTCTGTCGCGCGGGCCGGTGGGACGAGGCGATGCAGCTGCAGCGACGCCTGTGGAGCATCAACCGCGCTTTCGCCAAATACAACCTCGCGGCCTGCATCAAGGGAGCCTTGCAGCTCCAGGGCTACGAGGTTGGCGACCCCGTCGCGCCGCAGGCGCCGCTGACGGAAACGGGCCGCGCGGAGATCAGGCAGCTGCTCGCCGACCTCGCGCCGCTGGCCGGGGACGCCGCTACTTCTTCTTGATGCCTTCCAGCATCTTGCGGAAGGGCGCCGCGGCTTCGGCCACCGTCTTCTCCGGTCCGGTCAGCTTGAAGTAGAGGTTGCCGCCGGGGCCTTCGACGATGGCGCCGAGCAGTCGATAGCCCGGCTTCGGTGCGCCGCCACCCATCTGCGGCCCGCCGCCCATGTAGGTTCCCTTCACGTCGAGCGTGGTGGCCGGCAGGCTCGCCAGCGTTTCCTTCTTCACCGCGGCGGCGCTTTCGGCGGAACTTCCGTCCGCCTTGCGAAACTGGTCGATCCAGCGCTTCACGTTGGCATCCGCCGGCCCGCCCTGGCCCTGCCCGAAGAAGAAGACCGCCAGCTCGCCCGGCTCCTGGTCGCCCTTGGCGGCCGGGATGACGTACGTCGCTGCGCGCATTGGTCGTTCACCCTGCGACTTCCACGCCGCGGGGGCGGTCCAGGACAAGCCCGCCGCCTCCTCGGCATGTGCGGGGGCGATGGCAAGCAGCAGCAGGCACAGGGCAGCGATTCGGTTCATGGTGGTTCGCGCGTCCGTCGACGGCTTCCGTGTGAATGTCTGGCCGGCACGATACAGACAATCGGCAGTCTCGACGGCCATGACCTCTTGTCAAAGGCGGCTGCCTAAATCGCCCGATGCGGCCGCTTTCCCGCTGGGGCGAACGGTGCAAAGATGCCGCCTCCGGCCTCTCCCCAAGGGCGCCCGTTGCCAGTCTTCCAGAACGCCGACCTTCGTCTGCACTTCGAGGTTCTCGGAGCCGGACGGCCCCTCGTTTTCCTGCACGGCGGGACGGTCAGTTTCCAGGCCAACTATGCCGCCTTCGGCTGGCCGGAGAAATTCATCGCCCGCGGGTTTCAGGTCATCGGGCTCGACTTCCGGGGCCACGGCAGAAGCGACAAGCCCCACGACGCACGTTCCTACGGCACGGCAATGGTCGCGGGCGATGTCACCGGCCTGCTTGATCACCTGGGCCTGGACCGTGTCGACCTGGTGGCTTACTCCATCGGGACGGCCATCGCGCTGCACCTGCTGCAAACCCTCCCGACTCGGCTCGATCGGGTTGCGCTGGTGGCCACCGGCGATGGACTGGTCGGTGTGCCGCCGTACACGTTCAGTCGCGTACTGCCCGCACTGGCCGTCGTTGCCGATCGCTCCGAATATCCGCAGGATCTGCCGAAGCACGTAGCGGCGTACTGGAGCTTCATCGAAGCCACCGGAGGCGACAGGGCGGCGCTGAAGGCCTTTGCCGAGGCCGACTATCCGCCCCTGTCGGCGGCCGAAGCGCAAGGCATAAGGAATCCGGTTCTCGTGGTCAGTGGCGACAATGACAGGGTCCTGGGGCAGGGCGCGCGTCTTGCCAGTGCCCTTGGAAACGCCCGGTACCTCGAAGTTGCCGGAGCTGACCACTTCTCGCTTGCCGTTGACGAAACGGTGAAGGATGCCGTCGCGTGCTTTCTCGACGGAAGCCAACCGTGACGATTCGTCGCCGAGGCGAACGCCGACGGCCGGGTCAAGCAGGCGATCGAGACTTCAGGACTGCGTGGGGTCGTTGCGGCGCCAGGAAAGTAGGGACCGCCAAATTTGGGTGGTCTCGACACGGTCAGGCGTGGCCCATTCGTGCGTTGTTGCGATTTGGCCCGAGCCAGCACAATCCCCGCGTCGCTTGCAGGGTGCGGCACACTATGACGACCGCTCAAGCCGAGTCACCGGGTAGGAGAGACGAATGCTACGTTGGGAACGGCTGGTCTTGACCATTTATCTGTGTCTGCCCGCTTCGTTGTTCGCGCAACCACGCGCGGCGCCAGGTATTCCGGCCGACGACGTGTATCACGGCATCACCGTCAGAGATCCCTATCGCAATCTCGAGGATCTGAAGAATCCGCAGACGCGCGAATGGCTGCTCGCGCAGGGCGAGTACGCCGCCAGCCTGCTGAGTCGAATCGAGGGGCGCGACGCGCTGTACCAGCGCATCGCAGCGCTCAGTGCGACCACGGGCGATGTCGTCCGGACCGTGGTCCGCCGTGGCGAGCGCGTCTTCTATCTCAAGCGCAAAGCGGGGGACCGCCAGTTCCGGCTGGTCATGCGGATCGGCCTCGACGGCGCCGAACGGGTACTCGTCGATCCGCAGGCGATGGCCGCCAACGGGGTTCCCCAGGCGATCAACTACTTCACACCGTCCTGGGATGGGCACCTTGTTGCGTATGGTGTTTCCGCCGGCGGTTCGGAGGATGCGTCGCTTCACGTGATGGACGTCGACAGTGGACGCCAGACGCGCGAGCCCATCCCGAGGGTGCACGAGCCGGGCGCGACCTGGAGTCCGGACGATCGCTGGCTCGGATTCAACCAGCTTCGCCCGCTGCCTCCTGGCGCACCCGAGTCGGAGACCTACTTCGACAGCACCGTGTATGTACTTGATCTGCGGCGGCCCGATGGACAACCGCAGGCGGTCTTCGGCCGGCAGTTGCTGCCCAGCCTCGAGATCGACCGCCTTGACGTCGGCCAGCTGATCTTTTCTCACGACAGTCCGTACATGCTGTTGCGGACCACGGACACGACCGTGCCCGAAGGACGCCTGTTCATCGCACCGGTCTCGGCGCTTGGACAGAAGGTCATCGGCTGGCGGCCCGTATCGAGTGCGGCAGACCAGATCACCGACGCCAAACTGCGTGGCGGGACGATCTACCTTCGCACTCGCCAGGGCGCGCCGCGCGGCCGCGTGATCGCCCTGGACGGTGCCGATCCGCGGCTGGATCGAGCGGTCACCGTCATTCCCGAGCCGGAGCGCGGCGTGCTCCAGTCGTTCCAGCCCGGTCGCCGCGCGATCTACACGGAGGAGCGCGAGGGCTTCGTCGTCCGGGCGGTCCGGTATGACCCGGAGGGGCCGGGCAGCAGGCGGGTGGTGACGCCACGAAGCGACATCAGCACGTACGCGCTCGTCGATCGCACCGCCAAGGCAGAAGAACTGTGGGTCGCGACCAGCGCCTGGACAGAGCCGTCGCGGATCCTTGCGGTCAGCGAAGAAGGCGGCTTCCGCGACACCGGCCTGCGCAGCAATCCTCGGCCCGTCGACGCCGTGGACATTCAGGTCACCGAAGTCGAGGTGCCCAGTCATGACGGTGTGCGAATCCCGCTGGTGGTACTGCATCGCAAGGGCTTGACCTTGAACGGTCGCAACCCGACGCTGCTTGCCGGCTATGGCGCCTATGGCTTCACGATCCAGGCCTGGTACGACCCGCGCTCGCTTGCGTGGCTCGAGCGGGGCGGCGTGTTTGCGCTTGTCAATCCCCGGGGTTCCGGGGCGTATGGAGACGCCTGGCACCGCGCCGGATTCAAGTCGACGAAGCCCAACACCTGGAAGGACGGCGTTGCCGCCGCTCGCTGGCTCATCGATGCGGGGTACGCCTCCCCGAAGACCCTCGGCGTCAAGGGCGGCAGCGCCGGCGGCATCTTCGTCGGCAGGGCGGTGACAAGCGCTCCGGAGCTCTTTGCCGCGGCCATCATGAACGTGCCGATGATGGATACCGTCCGCAGCGAAGTCTCGGCCAACGGCGCAACGAACACGAGCGAGTTCGGGACCGTGAACGTCAAGAGCGAATTCATCGCCTTGCTGGAGATGAGCACCTATCACCAGATCGTGGACGGCGCTCGCTATCCGGCGATCCTCTTCACCCACGGCATGAACGATCCTCGCGTTGACGTCTGGCAAAGCGCAAAGGCCGTGGCACGCTTCCAGCAAGCTACGAAGAGCGGTGCGCCGGTACTGCTGCGGCTCGACCAGCGGGCTGGACACGGGATCGGCAGCGGTGAAGATCAGATTCAGGCGCTGCTTGCGGACGAGTGGTCGTTCCTGTTGTGGCAGTTCGGGGTTGTCGGGTTGAAACCTTGAGCCTGCGACTTCGGTCGACACGTTCGAGGCTGATGCACCCGTGCAGGCTTCCGGGCCCTGCGTCTGCGCGCAGCGCCGGCACGCGCCGGACCAGAACAACATCGCCTGATCACGGGAAGAAATGACGCTCGACCCGCGGAGACCGCCGTCTTCTCGCGACTATCTAAACGGAGTCGTCGTTCGCATGGGCAAGAGGCACGACACGTCACGGCGCAGCGGAACAGCCCCGACGTGGGTCGGCTATGGGTAGCGACCCGTCGAAAGGGGAGTCCTCCCAAGCGGTCCTTGTCGCGGCGGCCTTCCGGTTCTGAATCACGTCAGCTATCGGGCGAACGCGATGTCAGGTCTGGGCCGCGAGTGGAGTTCCCAGAAGCGGGCGCTCAACTTCGACCGCTTGGGGGTCATAGATCGACAGGAGGTCGAATCAATATCGAACAGGAAACGCGCCCATTCCCGTGTGGCGCGTGCAAATCCGTCGGAGAGACGCGTCTACCCGATTGCAGAACAGGTCCGAGCGCTGCGCTCGAGCGCTGACGCTCATGGGACCGAACCGACACGCGCTCTCCAGAGTTGCCAGAAGAGAAAGACCACCACTGCGATGTTGACGACGATCACCGTGGTGGCGACGGCGGAGGGGCGATGTATCCAATGCTGTAGTTCGAAGGGCACATAGACCGCGCCGGATACGGCGCCCAGCCATTCGCCCCAACGGCGAACGTTCCACAGACCGTATGCTTCCGCGAAACGCACCGCCGCGTAGCCGCCGGCAGCCAGCAATATCGTCCTAGGCCTGGCATCGTGCAGGACGTCGATGTCGTGCAGGATCATCGCCGGATAGCTGGCACCTGGGTCGAGTCCAACGTGACCGATCAGCGCCGCCGCCATGTGGTGGAGGTCGCGGTTAACCAAACTCAGCAGTCCCAGTCCAGCAGCGATTGCGACGACACCTTTGACCGCTTCGATCGAGGCTATGGCGCATAGGGCTCGCCGCTCTATGGCGCCCTTCGACAGGGCCGGGAGGTCGCCGCTCCCTTTAAGATGCCGGTCAGCTTCGGGCATGCCGACATGCACGTTGCACGGAGGCAGGCAGTTGTTCAGGCGCTCCAAGAACAACGCAGCTGTCGAGATTTCGCGGTCGCTGAATGTCGAACCGGACCGCAATCGGCAGCACGATGCCTGCAATCAATCGTCCCACCGGCTCGCCTCCAGATCGCGTTTTTCGAGCCAACTCTGATTGTGGACGCGCGCCACAGTACGCCGGTCCGTGCAGCCATCGGTGGCGTACGAGCCCTCATTGCATGTACCAGCCATGGCTCACGACCAACGACTGCCCGGTCAAGGCGTTGCTGGGAAAGGCCGCGAACATCAGCGCCACCTGAGCCACGTCTTCGACCGTCGTGAACTCGCCGTCGACGGTCTCCTTGAGCATCACGTTCTTGATCACGTCAGCTTCGGTGATGCCCAGTGCCTTTGCCTGCTCCGGAATCTGTTTGTCCACCAGCGGCGTGCGCACGAACCCGGGGCAGATCACGTTGGCGCGGATGCCGTGCTTGCCGCCTTCCTTGGCGACCGTCTTGCACAGGCCGATCAGCCCGTGCTTGGCCGTTACGTATGCCGACTTCAGCACTGATGCCTCCTTCGAGTGCACCGAGCCCATGTAGATGATGCTGCCGCCGCGGCCGGAAGATTGCATGTGCGGCAAGCAGGCTTTCGTCGTGAGGAACGCGCCGTCAAGGTGGATGGCGAGCATCTTCTTCCAGTCGGCAAAAGGAAACTCCTCGACGGTGTGCACGATCTGAATTCCGGCATTGCTGACCAGCACGTCCACGCCACCATAGGCGGCGACCACGGCGGCCACTGCAGTGTTCACCTGCGCCTCGCTAGTCACGTCCATCGTCACGGCCATCGCAGTGCCACCGGCCCGCGTGATCTCGTCGACGACCGCTTGTGCCGCTTCGGCGTTAAGGTCGGCGATGACCACCCGGCCGCCTTCCCTCGCATAGGTGTGGGCGATCTCACGGCCGATTCCGCTGGCCGCGCCGGTGACGATGCAGACCTTGTTCTGGAGCTTCATGGGGTGTTGATCCTGTTCATGTTTGGGGATTTCGGCATCAGGCCAGATAGTCGTGGACCACCGACCCCAGGCCCAGCGTCATGTCGGTGAGGATGTGCGTTCCCGAGATCACCTCCAGGACAGGCAGGCGGGCCACAGGTGCCAGCGCGTGGTGTGCCAGCTCGAGCGCGGCCGGTCCGGTCCACGCGCCTTTGACGCTCACGTCTTCGAGGAAGTAGCGCACTAACTCGCAGATGCGCGCCGTGCCGTCGACGTGCGGAATGATCTTCAACAGGTAGTTGGGTGAGAGGAATGCCGCGCGCACCGGCGCCGGATCCAGCGCGCGATGCTTGTAGCCCATCGTCGCCGTGGCCACCCGGACCGAGCCGTAGTCCAAAGTGCCCAGCAGTGTGTCCTTCTCGACCGTCAGTGCCGGTGCGGCCAGCTTCTTGGGGAAGCCCCACAACTCGCGTCCTCCGGCGATTGGAGCCTCGTCGTTGAGGTACATCGAGTGCACGTAACCTCCAGCCAGACCGCCGAACGTCACGGGGATGACCTGGCCCGATTCCGTGTAGTCACCAAAGCCTGTGGAATCGGGCATCCGGATGAACTCGTACTTGACGAGCGGGTCCGTCACCTGCAATGGTTCTGGCACCACCGCGCGTAGCGCGTCGATGTCGGTGCGGTAGGTCACGATCAGGAATTCTCGGTTGACGAACCGGTAAGGACCTGGCGGAAAGGCGGGGCTGGTGAGTGGCATCGCAAAGGCGGTGCGCCGCACTTCATCGATCTTCATGGAGTGGCTTTCGACGCCGATGGCGGGTCGGACGTAAGGTCGAAAACGTGAACGCCCGCCAGGCTGTGGTCGTGGTTCACCCAGCGCGTGTCGTGCAACGTGCGCATCATGTCGGCGCGCCCCGCCTCCCAATGCTCCTGCATCGACCGGCGAGAGAATTCATAGTCCTTCGACTGCGTTTCGTAGTGCTTGCTGCGGTAGATCAGGTGCACGACGTCGACGGCACTGTCGCCGCGCAGGCGCGCCAGTGCTTGCACATCGGGGTCGTCGCGCATCCCGGGCGGCAGCTTCGCGATCAGCCTCTGGGCCGCCTGCGCGATCACCTGCCGGTCCAGCTCGTTGGTGGTGTTCAGCCGCGTGCGGCTGGAGAATCGGATGTCCTTCTCGCGCTCCACAACTTCGTCCATCGTCGTCGGCAACTCACCGGCGGCGGCGTATAGGTCGACCTGGAACACCACCCGCGGTTTGCGCCCCCGCTGGTCGAGCACGTACTGCAGTGGCGTGTTGGAGACCAGACCGCCGTCCCAGTAGTACTCACCGTCGATCTCGATCGGCGCGAAGCCCGGCGGCAGCGCGCCGCTGGCCATGATGTGCCTTGCGTCGATACTCTGCTTGGCCGAGTCGAAATACGCGAAGTTGCCGCTGCGAACACTCACCGCCCCGACGGACAAGCGCATGGTCCCCGAATTGACGAGATCGAAATCGACCAGGCGCTCCAGCGTCTGCTGCAACCGCGAAGTGTCGTAGTAGCTGATCGCCGCCAGCGTGCCGCGCGGCTGGAAGGGCGAGGGCGGAAATCGGGGCGTGAAGAAACCCGGGACGCCGAACAGCATGACCTGCGCAGCGCTGGCGTCGTTGAGCGCCTCGCGCGGGCTCAACAATGGCGCAATCGCTGCGAAGCCCTGCATCGGATTGGCCGAACTCACCAGATCCCAGAATTCGTGCAAGCGCTCGATGCGTCGGTGGGCGGGGTTGCCGGCGATCAAGGCCGCATTGATGGCGCCGATCGAGATGCCGGCGACCCAGTCGGGGGCACTCCAGGAGTGGGCCAGGGCTTCGAAAACGCCGGCCTGGTATGCGCCCAGCGCGCCGCCACCCTGCAGCACGAGGATGCAGTCTTCAACGTCGCTCGGAAGTGCGTTACGGTGACCGGATGGCAAGGACCGTTGCTTCACCAGCTGTCCCCATCGACTCATGAGCCGGGATTGACGACACCGCCGAAGGAACGCAACTCGTCCGCGACCTGCGGGACGGCGAGCCAGGACCAGGTGGCGAGTCCGGCTGCACTTAGGCCCGCAGAGGCAATGATCCAAGCGTTGGTGAGGTTCATGTTCGTTCCGGTAGCAAACGAGGATCGGGCGTCGAGCTCGTAGCGAGAAGGAGCCGCGCCACACAGCAGTCGGTTTTCGGCCAGGGCCTACGTGTCGTGCGACCTGGCGGCGTAGCACACAGGATTGCTCTGTAGCGTCACTGCTTTATCGCGTCTGTGCGCTTGCGAACATTCTTCACTTTCGAAAATCCGGACTCAAACGGGTTCGAGGCGCGGCTTTACGGGTGCGACGCCCATTACTGCAACGGGCGTCGAGGAGTGATGAGGGGCTCGGCTCACGAGCTTAGGGCCGCTATAACGCGGCAAAGCGTGATCAGGTCTCAGGTCAGGTCGTTTCTGACGATCCTGACGAGGCCTGAGAACTGGCTAACGAGCGCGCCGCTGTACGGTGCGCTCTATTCTTCTGGCGGTGCTGTCAGAGATAGAGATCAGAGGTCGCTGGGCTCCCTTTGCGTCTCCTTGCATGGTTCAGGAGAACCGCCATCAACATCGTGGCCCCTGCCGTCGCCGACGTCACTGGAGAGTCGGACAGTACCTGGACCAATCCGTCCATGACTTCCCAGCTCGCCTGTTGGACGTATTCGACCAGGGCCATTACGTCTTGGGCGCGCACGGACTCCAATTGATCCGGTCGAATGTGCAGCTCCGGCCAGCCACCGAGAAATCTGATCTTGGAGAAAACGCCATTTGCCACGAACGCGAGCGACAGTACGCCGAGAGGACGCAGCAGGTGCTCAATCAGACGACTGCGCAGTGCTTCCGGGGCGGCTTCGTAAACTTCGCCGACCAATTTCGGCAGTGACACGTCGAGGGTCTTGATCTCCGTCGCCTCCAATCCCGCGATCTCTGGCGCGCTTTGCCGACTCATGTCATCTCGCTCCTTAAACGGCTGCAGAGGGTTCTGACCCAATTTCCAGCACCGTTGCTCGAAAGGGGGAAGGAATCGGTTCCGACCTAGGCATGGCCGCGCCGGTTCCGCCGTTTCGAGGGACGATAGCTTCCTTGCGGTACGTAACCCTCCCCATCGTCCAGTGACCGCAAGCAAGAGAAAGCTCAGACATTCCACGCGCGCATCGAAGGGAGAAGTGGGGGGCGGCCGTCACCGGGACCAAAGATGAATCGCGCTGCTCCGCGGCGGTCTTGCCGACGAACGCCCGGATGGTCGTGAAGCGACTTCGGAGAGAAGGCCTCTGCCGGCCAGTAAAGCCGTTGCCTTGGCGGTCGTCATTGGCGCCAGTTAGCCCTCGGTACCGCTATTGGGTCTTCCTCCTGATCTTCGGGCAACCGGGAAGGGTCGTGTGTTGCCGATCGTTGCGCTCGACGAGGCCGGCGCGATCATCGAGGCTGGGCGCATCGACTACAGCGAGAGCCGACCTCACATGGCTCTCAATGGGGTGCCGCCGGGCGTATTCGCCCGGCGGCAGAAAGACTTGGAGTTTCATTCAACCGGTAGAACCGTCCAAAACTAGCGAAGAGCCTGGTACGCAGGACGGGAGCACTTCAAGAACGTATCCATCGCGTTCGCGTACCGGCGGCATTCGACTCAGCAGGATCACCGACTGCGTTAGCAGTTGCGAGCGATATGTGTGCGCGTGCTGCCCGCGATTGGAGATGCACTGCAGCGTGGGGCGAACCCGCCGCTCGACGTACGGCGACTAATGTCAACCGGCGGGCAGCAGGGCGGCCCTGAGTCCGGTTGGCCGCCTAGAGATGACATCTCGCACTGACAGCCCGACTGGCGCTTT